>CAJMPR010000003.1 GCA_905215345.1 uncultured bacterium | reverse complement strand
TAATAAAAGGGTGGCATAACAAAAAAAAGAAGGTATCCTTTTCAGACACCTTCTTCCTTAATAGCTTCTGTAAATTCATTTACAGAAACTTTACGTTGCGAATATTCCGACAATAATCGGAAAAATCTCTGTTGCAATAATTCTTTCATTTTACAAACTATAATGATTAAAAATAGGTGGTGTAGGCGTTAAATCGTAATAATCCAATTCACTAATAGCAAGACGAAAATAAACTAATTCTGAATATGAATGATATAAGCGTATTAGAACTGGATTTGTTTCATAGATTTCTTTTCCTATATTATTGGAAACATCAAAAAGAGCTTTTCCCTTTACTCTTACTGAAATATTTCCAGCCATTGCGAGTAATTCCACAAAAGGATTTTTTTGCAGTTGCTGATAAACTTCTTTATGGGTAGCTGTTGCAAAATAAAGTATGTCTTTATTTCTTTTCATTATTTGGAAGACGCGAATTTTAGGTTTATCTCCCTCTACTGTTGCGAAAGCTACGTCTTTGTGTTCTGATAAAAAACTTAAAGCATTTTCCATATTGCATTTATTTTAAACAATATAAGGCTACCAATGGCAACCTTATATTAAATGTGAAATTCTATTTTTACTTGTACAAAATATTAGCCAAGTCTGATAATCCAGCCTCTCCGGGTAAATTAGGATAAGCCTTTTTCATGGCATCAATAAATGAATCGGCTGTATTATTTGCTGCAATTGTACGTTTCATTGTTTTCAGATAGTTAATCTTAAATTTTACCATATTGCTTTTTGCAGCCCCACCGTGCCCACCAATAAAATATTCGCATCCAGATTTTAAAGCCTTTTCTGCTTCTGCAATTTCCGCATCAATCGCAGCTAAGGAAGATATTTGTAAATGGCTGATGTGAGATTTAGCAGGTGCCCAGTGTGTATAATAAACCTTGCCGCCTATTATAATACTTGCTGCCGGAAAATCTGTTGAAGCTCCTTGTTGAAAAGAGAACTTCACACCACCCCAATTTTGGGTACTTCCTAAAGATACTTCCTCTGCTTTTCCGGTTGGCATGGGGACAATGGCATCACCAAACATCTTTGCAAAATTCTGCATCATTCCACCATAAATAGCTCCCTTGACAAATTCCGGCATTCCCTCAATCATCACAATATCATGATTTCCCGTGCCACCTACATGATAATTAGTGATAATTTTCTGTACAGGCTTATTCAATGAAGTCACATAGGTGTTGAATTCCGATACATTATCCCTAAACAGTGGTTGTTCCAATGTTACAACTCCGTCATTGCCCTCTATAATGTAGCTTGCATCTCCAAGTGCATCATTTGTATTATATACATGCAGTTTAAAATTACCTAAATCCAATACTTCAAAATTTCCTTTAGTCTGTGCTTCTGCCACCATTGCTACAAAGGTCAGCAAGAATAAAAATACGTTCTTCATAATTTCTATATTGTTATCATTAGTAACCGATGGTAAAACGCTCCCAGTGATGATTTGCCTGTTCCATTTCATCTACCATTGCAACTGCATAATCTTCTACTGAAATGTGGCTGTTTCCGTTTTCATCAACAATAAGGTCGTCCTTTCCCAAACGGAATTTTCCTGTACGTTGTCCCGGTTCAAGAGTTCCGGCAGGTGAGAAAAACACCCAGTCAATTTCTTTTTCATTGTACAATGTATTTAGGTAGAATTCACCTAAAGACTTCACACCGCCCATAATTTCAGCAGGTATTGCACCCGAATCCACTACTCTAAGCCCCGGAGCGCAAAACAAAGTACCTGCACCACCGACACACAACAACCGCTTAATGCCTGCTTGCTTTACTGCTTTGAGGATTAATGGATAGTTTTTCAACGTCTCTTCGTAAATATTGGGGTTTGTCCAGCCGGGATTATAAGCGCTGATAACAATATCTTTATCCTTACAAGTGGCAGTTATTGTTTCCACATCAGATACATCTGCCTTAACTACTGATAAATTACTGTTGCTAATTGTAATCTTTTCGGGATTACGAACTACTGCTGTAACTTTGTTACCTCTGTTTAATAACTCACTAAGGATTGCAGTTCCAACAAAACCGCTTGCTCCAATCAATACTACATTTTTCATAACTATAAATATTTAATAATCAATATTACTATCTAAAAGATTGTTTATCTCTTTTCGGATGCAAAGATGAAACACTTTTTTCAGTTATACAAGAAGGCACTTTGTACTCAGATAGTTACCTGTATGAAACTATTGTTGATTATGAAGAATTTGAAAAATACATGTTTAACACTATTTAGCTGATTACTATTTCACCCTTGCTTATTTGAAGAATGTTAGTTACTTTTGTAGTGCGAATTGAAATATAATATATTATGGTAAGAACAGAAATTCAAAATGAATTATATCCCGATTGTCCTATTCGGAATATACTTGCTCGTATAAGTGATAAATGGTCTATATTAGTTCTTTTTACATTAAATCAGTCTGCATTAATGCGTTTCAATGCCTTGCAAAAAAATATCCCCGATATTTCACAGAAAATGCTGACTGTTACTTTGAGAACTCTTGAAGAGGACGGATTTGTCAGAAGACAGGTATATGCAGAAGTGCCGCCAAGAGTTGAATATTCACTAACTGATAGAGCTATATCTTTGTTGCCACATATCAACAGTTTGATAACTTGGGCAAAAGATAACATGGATGCAATTTTAGTTGATAGAGAAAATAATAGGTTAAAGTCATAAACCCAAGTTTAGTTTGTGCCTTTGCCTATATAGCCAAAACGGACTAAACTTATTTTTATTGATAGCAAAATATATATGCTGGCGAAAAGAGAAGAAGAAAAAATACCTTTGTTTTCTTTTTGCCAGCATTATTTTTGTACTTTTGTCGCATATAACAAAGCGTAAATGGATATAAATCAGAATTATAGAGAAGCAGTAAAGACCATAAAAGAAGCTATCCTACGTAGCCAGTACCGTGCAGCCGCATCGGTGAACAAGGAACAGCTCTCTCTTTATTACGGCATCGGACGTTATGTGTCGGAAAATTCTCGTACAAGCTTTTGGGGGAAAGGTGCAATTGAACAGATATCTTCCCTATTACAGAAAGAATTGCCGGGGCTAAGGGGATTTTCAACTCGAAGTATTAAAAATATGCGGCAATTTTATGAAGAATGGGAACTTGTTTTAAATCAGCAGCCAGTGGCTGCCGATTTGGAGTTGGATGAAAAATTGCTTCTCATAGAAATTCGGCAGCCAATGGCTGCCGAATTTAACTGGTCTGATTTCCTTTCAATCGGCTTTAGTCATCACATAGAAATCATTGCCAAAGCTAAGACTTTGGAAGCAAGGCTATTTTATATACATGAGTGCGCTACTCGCTATTGGAGTAAATACACTTTAAGGGATTATTTAAAAGCAGACCTGTACAGCCATCGGGGAACTTTACCTAATAATTTCGTCCAAACATTGCCCGATACTAAGCAAGCTCTAAAAGCTGTTTGTTCATTTAAAGATGAATACCTGCTTGATTTCATTAATGTGGAGGAACTGGATGAACAAGAAGAGGATTTAGACGAAAAGATAGTAGAAAAGGCTATTGTCGCCAACGTAAAGAAGTTCATCATGACCTTTGGGCAGGATTTCAGTTTTATAGGCAATCAATACCGTATTGAGGTAGCAGGAGAGGAAATGTTCATTGATTTATTGTTTTTCAATCGGGAACTTAATTCTTTGGTCGCTGTTGAATTGAAGTCCGGGAAATTTCGAAGCTCCTATTTAGGGCAACTGAACACTTACCTTTCCGCATTGGATTCATACGTGAGAAAGCCGCACGAGAATCCCTCTATCGGAATTATCCTTTGCCGGGAAATGAACCAAACCTTTGTAGAATTTGCGGTACGTGATTACAATAAGCCAATGGGTGTTGCCACTTACCGAGCTTCCGAAGAAATGCCGGAGCGACTTCGCAAGGCATTACCGGATATTGATGAATTGAAAAAGTTGTTATAGAAAATAAGTTTAGTTCATTCTTTTGTCTATATATCCAAAACGAACTAAACCAATTTCTATAGACAGCAAAATGTATATATGCTGGCGAAAAGAAAAAATAGTATTCTTCTTTTTGCCAGTTTTGCTTTTATGGTTAGAGGGCTTTTGTTACCTTTGCATAAGAAGCCC
This sequence comes from uncultured bacterium, assembly GCA_905215345.1. Taxonomy (GTDB): domain Bacteria; phylum Bacteroidota; class Bacteroidia; order Bacteroidales; family Bacteroidaceae; genus Bacteroides. The sequence goes on along the minus strand of CAJMPR010000003.1, from coordinate 381,251 downwards.
ACCGTTAAGCGAATTTCTTCGTTTTTTTTGTTACTATTTTGTTACCCACTGTTAGTAATAGGTGGGCTTTTCTTTTGATAATCAGACTTATGTGATATTGTATATATAATATGTGGCAGAATATCATTAACTCCTGGCAGTTGTGGAAAAAGAGGAAGAAAGAGATGAAAGATTGAGTGCAGGTGGCTGATAAATATAAATATTTGTTATTCCTTTCGTTTTTTATCGGTTATGAGCTAAAGTTTGCGCTATCTTTGTTGAATCTTTTCTCTAAGATTTGGTTTGTTATAAATCTTCTAATTATCAAGCGTTTACAAAATCAGTTCAGAAGGTAGGCAACATTCCCCCCGATGACAGGCTATATTTTTGCAGAGTTCAATATTTTTCAATTTGCTTGCGCCTATCCGGAGTAAAACGTAAACAGCCAATGATTGGCTGTGTTGTCCATGTATCCGTTTCATTCACTGCTTTCACGTTTTACACATCTATCCGCGTCGCCTCACGCACTTATCTGCGTAAGCCGGCACAGATAGGTGTGTGATTTTACATAAATATTCCTTTCTAATACTGTTATACGTCAATTTTTATATCACGCTCGGGTTATCTATGTGGATAAAAAAGTTACTGCCTGATTTTACTTTTGCCATTTCATTTGGTCTTAAATACAGAACGGTCATTCAGATGAGCTCACGAATGATATAAAAGTAGAGTAACAATTAAATGGAAAGAATTATGAATTCAGTTGTAAGAATGAAGAGATGTATAGGGGTGGTTGTTTTGGTCTTGATTTGTGGAACTGCAACCGCACAACGTAGGTACTATTCTCACAGTTTCAGCAGACATCCGGTAACCACGGTTGTCGTGAAACCTGCTGCCACAGTTCGTGTCAGTCAGCGGATAACTCAGAAAGAACGGCTGGAAATGGCTGTCGCTTATTTGAATGGTAACAAATACCTTAGTGCAAAAGAGTATGCTAAGATAACGGGATTGCCTAAGAAAACGGCAGAAGCCGAACTTGACGCTTTCTCCAATGACCGGAGAAAACCGGTTATTATGGTGATAACGGGTAAAAAGAAATTATATACGTTAGAAGGATAAAGTAAGTATTGTGGAATGGCGATAGGTGACAATGATATAATTTCTGCGATAAAGGAGAATACCGAAAGCGGATTCCGATTATTGATGGCAAAGTATAAAGAGCCCGTTTATTGGCATATACGAAGGCTTGTGGTATCCCATTCGGATGCTCAAGATGTGGCACAAGAAACATTTGTACGGATATTCCGCTCTTTTAGCCAGTTCAGAGCTGAAAGTTCTTTTACTGCATGGATTTATCGAATTGCGACGAATGAGGCTTTGCGTCTTTTGAACAGCCATAAGGAAGAACGATGCTCATTGGATGGGGCGGATATCGGTACTCTTGCGGCAGATGATTATGTGGATTATACAGATTTGGAAGCGGTGAAATTACAAAGAGCTATATTGTCGTTACCGGCAAAGCAGCAAGTGACGTTCAATCTCCGGTATTATGATGAGTTGGGATATGATGAAATAGCCGAGATTACAGATTCGACTATGACCGGTGCAAAGGCCAATTATCATACTGCTAAGGAAAAGATAGTACAATATATGAATTCAAATGATTGAAGGTATGAAGGAAAATTTTGATTTAAGAAAGACAGGTAGGCGAATGCCCTATACTATACCCGATGGCTTCTTTGATGAGATGGAAGACAATATCTGGAAAGAAGTCGCAAACAAGCCTGCGGTCAGTGTAAGACGTAAGTTTCCCTATATGCGTGTGGCGATAAGAACGGTCACGGTTATTGCGGCTGCCATTGCTTTGCTTATTGCTTTCAATACATATTCCATTAGAAATCATGAAGGTGGTATTTCAAGTGTGGAACTGGCTTTCAGCGAACTTAACAATGAAGACCAAACTTATCTGCTTGAAGTTTATCAAGATGATATTTTTATAAATGAGTAAACAATTAATAAAGAGGAAGTCATGAAAAGTTTTTTAAGAATATTTCTATTTGCTATTATAATGGTAGCTTGTTGTGGAACAATGTATGCGCAAAGTGATAAAAAACAGCGTTTAACGCGTGAACAATTAGCCGAAGTACAAGCAAAACATATGGCTGAAGAAATGGCAATGGATGATGCTACCCGTAACAAGTTTGTTGAAACATATTGCCAATATCAGAAAGAAATATGGGCTATCGGCCCGAGGGTTCGCAAGCAAGACCGTTCCGGTTCTTCCGAAACAACGGATGCAGAAGCAAGAAAGGCGATAGAAGATCGTTTTGTACATAGTCAGAAGATACTAAGTATCAGGCGGAAATATTATGATGAATATAGCAAGTTCTTGACTCAGAAACAAATAGAACGTGTCTATGAATTGGAGAGGCAAATTATGAAACGTTTGGCTAAACATAAAAGTAATGCCAATCGGAATAGAAGATAAAATACGCAGGAAAATGAAAGGTAGTGTCTTGTCTTGTTTGGTGGCGCTGTTTGTCTTTGCATCGTGTGCTGATAACGATAAACCTTTGTTTGGCACGTATCCTGCGGATGATGTAGTGGCTTCAGATTATGAAAGTGTAACAGTGACCGTCCCTGCTGCTCAAACGGACGGAGGCAGTGGATGTGATGAAAAATCGGTGATAACGGCTGTCCGCACAGTCTCTGATCCACTGTATTTCTATACTATTTGCGGGGGCATTCAACTTAACTTCCAAATGCCGGGTATAACAGAGGTAGAGTTGGAAAGTGTCGATGGCTATGCCCTGTGCGGTACGGTTAGGCTAAAATGGGACAATCAGGGAGTGCCTATCATTGATGAAATAGAAAACGCCAATTCCATCATTGTCTTCAGTGCTTCCGAGGAATCGGGCTTCACTTCCGGAAAGAACTATTATATTTCCACCTTGCCTTGTGATGTTTATGGAGGATATAGGCTTTCCATTTACAAGGACGGTTTGGTGGCTCATTATTTCGGTGTGCATCAGACGGTGGTACGAGCCGATTATATAACTCCAAACGATTTGGTGGAAAGCGAGTTGGAATTTGACAACCCGGATGCGCCGCTTGTGGAAGAAATGCGTCCGGAGCTGGATGCCACGACAAATAGCCTTCTCCACCAATATCAGAAGGATCCGACGGAAGAAAACAAACAAGCGCTGTTGGAGCAAATGGGGTTACGGTATGATAAAGTTGTCGCACGAAAAAAAGCAAAACTTCGTGAGTTGGAGAGGGAAGCAAAGACTCCTGACCTTGTAGAAGAAATGCAGGGTATAGTGGATGAGATGGTTGACAATCGTGAGGTTCGGTTGGAGCAACAATTCCTGAGACTTATTGACCCTCGGACTGATGACAACCCGAATGACGCTTGGCTGGTGTTGCGCGGTGCGTCGGCTCCGAATGCCTACATAGGTTATGCGCCTGTAACAAATGCTGAATACGCTGCCTTCAAAGAAGGATTCGTTTATGATGTGGGAAAGGAAAGCTATCCGGTAGTAAACATTACGATTGCTGAAGCTACGGCTTATTGCAACTGGCTTACGGCTCAAGACAACGCTCACGCATACCGTCTCCCAACCGATGAAGAGTGGATTCTCGGTGCCGGTCATATGCCCAAGGATGTCACCATGAACTCCGGCCACGTGGAATCTGGATTGACGGCTGTGGATGCTTACATTCAGACGACCGGTGCTTGTGGAGGTATTGATTTCTGGGGCAATTGTTGGGAGTGGAGCTCATCAATCGACGCGAACGGTTTGTATATTGTTAAAGGAGGTAGTTGGAACTCTGAACGTGATGATTGCCGCAGCGAGAAATCGGATGTCGTGAGAACGGGCACGCAAGGCTACGCTGATGTCGGTTTCAGAGTGGTAAGGGTTGATTCCTAACACCGCGCATCTGTCAATGAAAGCCGACATTTCAAGTCCACTCAATTTGTTTATAACGGCAGTTTGAGGCTGGGAGTTTCCAGCTCAAGCAGGAATTTTTTAGCTTCAAGTCCACCGGCATATCCGGTTAGTTTGTAATTACTGCCGATTATGCGATGGCAGGGAACGAGTATCGAGATTGCATTTGCCCCATTGGAAGCCGCTACTGCACGAACAGCTTTCGGATTACCTATTTTTTTCGATAGCTCCCCGTAAGATGCGGTGGTTCCATAAGGAACATGTAATAACCCGCGCCACACTGTTTTCTGAAATTCTGTTCCTACAAAAAGTAAAGGAATGTCGAATGTTTTCCTTTTCCGGGCAAAATATTCATCCAACTGTTGAATCGTTTTTTGGATAACTTCAGAAGTGCTTATTTCGTAATTGGCATGTAAAATCGTTTTTATTCGTTTGTCGATTACGGCCCTACGCTTTTCGCTTGTCCAGTCACACATACAAAGCTCATTCTCAAAAGAGCCGAGGATTAATTCTCCGCATGGAGACTGATAGTATTGTACCTGAATTGTTTTCATACCGGTGATTATTCGTTATAACCTAACTTCTTTTCGTTATATTCCGATGCAATATAAGTGGGGCGTCTTTTGGTTTCTTTAAAGATACGTCCCACGTATTCGCCGATGACGCCAAGAGAAAATAGCTGAATTCCTCCAAAGAACAAGATAACAACGATTAAGGTGGGGAAACCGGCGGCTTGGTCACCGTATAAAATCGTCTTTATCAGAAAATAAATGGCATAGATAAAACTGGATATAGAGAACAGGACACCGCATACGGTAGCGATGCGCAACGGTGCGGTAGAGGAAGAGGTGATTCCCTCGATTGCAAGATTGAGCAGTTTAAAGAAACTCCAGGATGAATGACCGGCAAGGCGATCTCCACGGTCAAATTCAATGCCTTTTTTCTTATAACCTATCCAGCAAAACAGTCCTTTGGTATATCGCTCTTGTTCGCGTAGGCGTCTTAATGTAAGTACGCAACGCCTGTCGAGCAGTCGGAAATCTCCTACATTCGGTAGAATGTCAATCCGGCTCATCTTTTGCAATATCTTATAGAAAGTGAGTGATAGTCGGCGGCGTAGCCAGCTTTCTTCTCCACGATTACGTCGTTTAGCGTAAATATCGTCGTAGCCCTCTTCCCAATATCGCAACATCTGGTCTACGAGTTCGGGAGGGTCTTGCAGGTCGGCATCCATTACCACGCAGCAGTCACCGGTGGTATAATCGAAGCCTGCCAGCATGGCGATTTCTTTACCAAAATTGCGTGAAAGATCCACGTAGTTCACTCTATTGTCAGTTTGTCTGAGTTGGCGGATGGCATCGAGAGTACCGTCGCTGCTGCCATCATTTATGAATAAGATTTCCCACTCGTAAGTGTTGTTACGGTTAATGAGATCTATCAAACGTTGATAAAGAGTAGGAAGCATCGCTTCTTCGTTGTATACAGGGATTAGCAGGGTTACTTTTTTCATTTCACACAGGTGGACGGTTTAATACTTCGCAAATATATCATTTTTACAGAAGTATTGGGTACTCTAAATCTAAAAACATTAGAAACCGTTTTGATTTTTATTCCGAGCTTATTTCTTCTTGTTTTTTTAGCCGTGCTTTTGTTTGAAGGAGTATAGCGGGCTATACGACTGAAAGCAAAGGTACGGACAAGCGAAAAAGAAGAAGGAAGAAACCCGAATTATCTCTCTAAAAAATAAAGATAAAATTCAAAACAGTTTCTTAATCCTTCCGCTTAAAAACGAAACGTACCAACAGAAAATTAATCGGTATGGCAATGGCGAATACAGGTATGGGAGCATAAGGCTTGGGAACCCCCAACCATAGGAATAGGTTTAGTAATCCCATGTGCAATAAATAGTTCACCAGATGTGCTCCTCCAAAACCGAAAGCTTTTCTCCACGAGGGTTTTCTGCCGAAAGTGAAGTAAGCCGTAAGGTAAAAATTGGCGATAAAACTGATGGCGTAGCCAAGGGTGTAGGCTACATTGACATTAATAAAACTTTGTAGAATGAAATACAGTCCGTAATGCAGGGCAGTTGCAAGGATGCCCACTATTACAAAACGTATGAACTCAGGTAGTTGTTTTAGTTGCTTCATTTTTATGGAATTGGAGTAACAAAGTTAGCTATTGTTATAGAATAATTTGTACTTTTGCATCCGAAAAATATAAAATGAAGAAAGTATGTCAGACAGAAAGAAAGCGTTCTGGTTCATTGCACTCCTAAGTGTGCTTGTGTTAGTTTCATTTTTAGGAGAAACGATTTTTTATTCCAAGGGCGAACCACGTGAGGCGATAGTCGCTTATACTATGTTGGAAAGTGGTAACTGGATACTACCAACGAACTATGGAGTGGAAATAGCTTATAAACCTCCTTTCCTTTATTGGGCGATTGCCGTTGTATCATCTGTTTTGGGCGGGGTTTCGGAATTCTCGGCACGTATGCCGTCGGCGCTTGCTTTTCTGGCCATGCAATTGGTCTTCTTTAGCTTTGTCGCTAAACGAAAAGATGTAAAGACGGCATTTCTGACTTCTATTCTTCTTTTATCTTCTTTTGAAGTGCATCGTGCTGCGGTGGCATGCCGTTTGGATATGCTACAAGTTTCGTTCATAGTCATATCACTATGTCTGCTTTTCCGTTGGGATGAAAAGAATTGTAAAGGATTACCATGGTTGGCCATATTATTAATGGCGTGTGCAACGTTGACAAAAGGTCCCGTAGGGTCGATATTTCCGTGTGTAGGTATTGGTATCTATCAGTTATTACGTGGGCGTTCATTCGGCAGAACCTTCTTATCGCTAATGGGTATCGGCTTATTGTCTTTGATTCCATTAGCTGTATGGTTTGGAGCGGCTTATCAGCAAGGCGGACAATCATTCATCAATTTAATGATGGAAGAGAATACAGGACGTTTCTTCCGTAAAATGTCTTATGAATCCCATGAGAATCCAATTTGGTATAACTTCCTGACTATTATTTGGGGCTGGATACCCTGGACTCTGGTTTTGCTTATTTCGCTCTTCGGACTAAAGTGGAAAGGATTTCGTTTTTTACCGGAAGGAGCTTCTTTGGGCGAACGGTGTAAAAAGGCATGGATTAAATTCCGTTCCCAATCTCCAATGCAACTCTTTATTTGGGTAGTTATCTTATTTATATTTATATTCTACTGTATTCCAAAGAGTAAACGTAGCGTATATTTGCTGCCTATCTACCCGTTTATGGCGGTGCTGATAGCCGAGTATCTATTGGCGTTGGTGCAACGAGGTGCAAAAGTTTTCAAGATTTCGGCATATATCTTTGCTTCATTGGCTTTATTACTCACTATGACCTTTGCCGTGGTACGTTTAGGTTTGATACCTGAAAGTATCTGGGGAACAGGCAAGCATGCGGCAGAGAATATTGCTTTCATGCAAGCGTTGCAAAGTGTGCAGCTTTCTTTTTCGAAAGGATTGATTCTCCTTTTACCGGTGGTGGCAGCGCTGTGTCTTTTTTATTCTTTGGCGAAGCGTGCGGACGCGAGGTCATTATTGTATGGCATAGCCGGATGTATACTTTGTATTTTTGTTGCCTTGGATGGAGTTTATCAGCCAACTGTTTTGGCTGTGAAGTCGGATAAGCATCTGGCTACCCGTTTGAATGAACTTGAACCTCAGGAGAATGTTTATTCATATAACGAGGGAGTGAAGTTTTATGGTGTAAACTACTACTTGGGCGACCGTGTACGTATTTTCGGATTATCGCAGCCGTCCGAAGGTTATGTAATGGTTATTGATAAGCTGCAAGAGGAATTTTTGCAGAATAATAAAGAAGTGTATCAGTTGGAAGAAGTCTACCGTACTCCTTTGCGTAGTTGTGATATGCGTGATAAAGTGATTGTTTATAAATTCAAGAAGAAATAAAATGTCTCCGATTGAGTTAATTGATAAATATTATCCGGAAGAGAACGAATTGAAGCATATATTGCTGACGCACAGCCGTTCCGTGGCGGACAAAGCTCTGTGGGTGGCCGATAAGCATCCGGAGCTTTCTTTAGACAGGGATTTTCTGTATGAAGCGGCTATGCTGCATGATATAGGCATCTTTCTGACAGACGCTGACGGTATTTGCTGTTTCGGTGATAAACCATATATCTGTCACGGTTATCTGGGAGCTGACTTGGTGCGTGCTGAAGGTTATCCCCGGCATGCTCTGGTATGTGAAAGACATACGGGAGCCGGTCTCTCGTTGGATGAGATTATAGCGCAAGACTTGCCTGTTCCTCATCGGGAGATGATACCGGTGAGTATGGAAGAACAGGTAATTTGTTTTGCCGATAAGTTCTATTCTAAAACGCGTTTGGAGCACGAAAAGAGTGTAGAGAAAGCCCGAAAGAGTTTACAGCGCTATGGAGAAGCCGGTTTGCTGCGTTTTGACCGTTGGTGCGAACAGTTCTTGTAGCTATCTAAATTTCATTAAAAAGGGAGATTATACCGTATAAATTACGTACTTTTGCCCCTTCAAGCGTAAACTATTAGTTAATGGCGCCATTGAAAGCAAATACATCCATATCATTCATACTACTATTCGTCTTACTTCTACTTTCCGGTGAGGCTGTATCGCAACGTCGGCGGAGAGGAGTGGTACCTCCTGAAAAGCAGCAGACAGATACTTTACGAGGTGATTCGTTAGGCGGAAATTTACGTTTTCCCCGCTTAGGAAGACGTGACTCTCTGCGTAATGATTCTCTGCGAATGGATACACTGGCAACTTCGGCTAAGAAAAAACAACCTTTGGACGCTCCGGTCACTTATGAGGCAAATGACTCTATCGTATTTGCCCAGGGAGGTTATGCACATCTTTACGGCCAGGGAAAAGTTAACTATCAGCAGATTGAGCTGGCGGCCGATGTTATTACTATGAATATGGATAGTAGTACGGTTTATGCGCATGGAGTGGAAGATACGTTAGGGGTGAAAAAAGGTACACCGGTATTCAAAGACGGTGAAACTCCTTACGAAACGAATACGATTCGTTATAACTTTAAAAGCAAGAAGGGTATTATCAGTAATGTTGTCAGCCAGCAGGGTGAAGGATATGTAACCGGTAACAATGCCAAGAAGGGAGCTGACGATGAACTTTATATGAAGAGTGGCCGCTACACGACTTGCGATCACCATGAACATCCTCACTTTTATATGCAGATGACGTATGCCAAGGTGCGTCCTAAGAAGAATGTAGTGACGGGGCCTGCTTATCTGGTGGTGGAAGATGTGCCTTTGCCTCTTGCCGTACCGTTTTTCTTTTTCCCATTTTCAAGTAGCTACTCATCCGGGTTCCTGATGCCGACTTATATGGATGACTCCAGCCGCGGTTTCGGATTAACAGACGGTGGATATTATTTCGCTATCAGTGACAAGATGGACTTGAAGTTGCGGGCTGATATTTTCACGAAAGGTTCTTGGGCACTGAATGCTGAATCCAATTATATAAAGCGATATAAGTATTCCGGTTTGTTGCAGGCAAGCTATCAGGTGACGAAGACAGGAGACAAAGGTTTGCCCGATTATTCGGTGGCAAAGGACTTCAAGATTGTCTGGTCGCACCGTCAGGACGCGAAAGCTAATCCTAACCAGACTTTCTCTGCCAGTGTGAACTTTGCTACCAGTAGCTATGAGCGCACTAACATCGGTAATATGTATAACTCAAACGCGATGTCGCAGAATACAAAAACCTCAAGTATCAGTTACTCGCGTTATCTCTTTGACAAGAAACTGACAATTGCGGCAACTACCAATATCGCGCAAACAATGAGAGATTCTTCGGTTAATGTTACATTGCCCGACTTGAATATCTCATTGACAACCTTGTATCCTTTCAAGCGCAAGAAGGCGGTAGGTGAGGAGAGATGGTATGAAAAGATATCTGTTCGTTATACCGGCCGTCTTACCAATAGTATTCAGACCAAAGATAACTTGCTGTTCAAATCCAATCTGATAAAGGACTGGAAGAACGGTATGAAACATGAAATACCTGTCAGTGCAACTTTCACTTTATTCAAATATTTCAATCTGACACCTTCAGTCAGCTATACGGAACGTTGGTATACGCGTAAGGTAATGAAAGATTGGGATCCCAACCTTGGAACCAGTGGTCAGGAGGTAAATACCGATACTATTTATGGTTTCCACCGGGTATATAATTATAACGCCAGCCTGGGTATTAATACAAAGATATACGGTATGTATAAACCGTTACTTTTTCCTAAGAAGAAAATCCAGATCCGTCATATTATTACCCCTTCGGTATCTATCAGTGCTGCTCCGGACTTTGGCTCTTCCCGTTATGGCTATTATGATTCATACATCAAGACCTATGCGGACGGAAGACGTGATACGGTCAATTATTCTCCATATTCGGGACAAGCCTTTGATGTACCGGGACGGGGCAAACAGGGAAATATATCTTTCAGTATATCCAATAACCTGGAAATGAAGTATTATGACAGTAAGAAGGATACAGTTAGAAAGGTTAGTCTGATTGATGAACTCGGTGCCAGTATCAGTTACAATATGGCTGCGGCTGTTCGTCCGTGGAGTGACCTTAACTTGAATCTCCGCTTGAAGCTGACTAAGAATTATACATTTAGTATGAGTTCCCAGTTTGCAACCTACGCCTATACTTTCGATAAGAATGGTAATGTAGTACCCAGTGACCGGACGGAGTGGTCTTATGGTCGCTTTGGCCGTTTTCAAGGATATGGTTCTTCATTTAGCTATACTTTCAATAATGATACTTGGAAGAAATGGATGGAGAAACTTAACGGAACGAAAGAGGAAGACAAGGAAAAGGATAAAAAGAATGATACTGAAACCGAAGATGGTGAAGATGCAGAAGGTGATTCCGGTACCGGTATTCCTAAAAAGAAAATAGAGAAAGCGGCTGTGGATTCTGAAGGGTATCAGGTGTTCAAGATGCCTTGGTCCTTGAATTTCAACTATAGTTTTAATATTTCCGAAGACCGTAGCAAGCCTATCAACCGAAAGACTATGCGTTACCCTTATCGCTATACCCATAACCTCAGTGCTTCCGGTAATATTAAACTTTCTAATAAATGGGCAGTCAGCTTTAATTCCGGTTATGACTTTGAGGCTAAGAAAATAGTACAGACTTCCTTTAACATAACCCGGGATTTGCACTGCTTCAGTATGTCAGCCAGTCTTTCTCCTTTTGGACAATGGAAATATTACAATTTCACAATCCGTGCCAATGCCAGTATCCTGCAAGATTTGAAGTGGGAACAGAGAAGCCAGACGCAGAGTAATATTCAGTGGTACTAAATGAGGGATAAGGTATAAAGTATAATGAGAAATAAGATTTTTTGTCCCTCATCTCTTATACTTCATACTTTATACCTCATATTTCGTTCTTCGTCTTTCATCCCTCAACTCTGTGTTGCTAAAGTTGAGGTTAATGTTTAGGGGGTGTTTCTCACCAGGCAATTTCTGTCTTTCCGTGTACCCTTAAATATTCATTTGTTTTACTGAAATGTTTATTGCCAAAGAAACCATTATAGGCAGAAAGAGGAGAAGGGTGTGCGGAACTCAAGACTAAATGCTTGTTACGGTCAATAAAAGCACCTTTACGTTGGGCATAAGCTCCCCATAATATAAACACAATGTGTTCCCGTTCTTCTGCAAGGGCACGGATGGCAGCATCTGTAAAAGCTTCCCAACCTCGGTTCTGATGAGAACCTGCCTGATGGGCACGTACGGTAAGAGTAGCGTTAAGTAATAATACACCTTGCTCAGCCCAACGGGTTAGGTTTCCGGTGGAAGGAGCATCTATACCGATGTCACTCTTAATCTCTTTGAAGATGTTGAGTAGGGAAGGGGGGAAGGGCACACCGTCATTGACGGAGAAACAAAGTCCATGTGCTTGTCCGGGACCATGGTACGGGTCCTGACCGATGATTACTACTTTGACTTTATCAAAAGGACATAAGTTGAATGCATTGAAAATTAATTTTCCCGGTGGATATATGGCGTATTTTCCGTACTCTTCACGTACGAAGTTTGTTAATGTACAAAAGTAATCTTTCTCGAATTCGGGCTGCAGGTGTGCTTTCCAGCTTTCTTCTATTTGAACATTCATAATTGGAATTATTGGTTGTTTCGGATGCTAAGATACAAATATTTCACAATAGAATACAGTAAGTCCCGCAGAGACTTTAACTTTTCATTTAAAATTCTGCGGGACTTGCCGGTTCTTTTATTTTGTTCTTATCTTTAAATCAGATGTATATCATGCGCTTTACATTCCTGCCGCATATCTTCGGGCCAGATACTGGCTTGGATTTCACCGATATGCGCTTTGCGTAAATAGAACATACATAAACGGGATTGTCCGATACCTCCACCTATGGAAAGTGGTAGCGTGTCGTTCATCAAACGCTTGTGGAAATAAAGCTCCAACCGCTTTTCTTCTCCTTCTTGTTTGAGCTGGCGTTGCAAGGCTTCCTTGTCTACACGGATACCCATGGAGGAAAGCTCTACACTACGTTGCAACACATAGTCCCATAGTAGCAGGTCGCCATTCAATCCGGGCAGGTTGTTTAATCCGGGAGTTGTATAATCATCATAGTCCGGTGCACGTCCGTCATGTTTTTTGCCGTCACTTAACTTGCAGCCGATACCAATGATGAATACTGCACCGTATTTCTTGGCTATGGCATGTTCACGACATTTAGGCTCCAGGTTAGGATACAGTTGGCGGAGTTCTTCTGCATGAATAAAGTGTAGTTTCTGGGGTAGACATGGCTTGATTTGCGGATACATTTCGTATACCATATATTCGGTACGTACCATGGCGGCATAAATGCGGGTTACGATTTCTTTAAGAAAATCCACATTACGATTTTCTGCGGTGATAACACGTTCCCAGTCCCATTGGTCTACATAAAGAGAATGTAGGTTGCCTAATTCTTCATCTGCACGGATAGCATTCATATCCGTATAAATACCATATCCCGGTTCAATATGATATTCGGCAAGTGTCAGACGTTTCCATTTCGCAAGAGAATGTACTACCTCTGCCTGTGCATCACTTAAATCTTTAATTGGAAAAGAAACGGCACGTTCTACTCCGTTCAGGTCGTCATTAATACCCATACCTTTTAATACAAAAAGTGGAGCTGTAACACGACGCAAGCGCAACTCAGAAGAAAGGTTCAATTGAAAGAACTCTTTAATCTGTTTGATGCCTAATTCTGTTTGTTTTAAATCCAATAAGGGTTTATATCCTTCGGGCTTTATCAGGTAACTCATATGTTTTATCTATCTATCTTCTATTAAATTGTCCGGCAAAGATAGAAATAATATTGATACTTGCTTGTATTTTTGATAAAAAAAGAACAAAATGTATGTATATACTCGTTAGGTAGTCTCAAAATAACAGCAGAGAAAATGAAGAATAATCAATAGAAAAAACTATGAACATTAGGAATATGCAGAGATTTTTTCTACTTTTGCATCCGCATTAAGGCTCCGTAGCTTAGTGAATAGAGCGTCAGATTCCGGTTCTGAAGGTCGTGCGTTTGAATCGCACCGGGGTCACTAACAAAAAACTCCCTTTGCAAAGATTTGCAAAGGGAGTTTTTTGTTATGTTTCTCTCTATTATTTTAGAAATAGAATGTCATGTTCAATGCTCCGCCAAGGCTTTCCGTACCGATATGGAAACCTCGGTTTCCGGGACTGTTCAGGTCTGTTCTTTCTTCAATCTTGCCAAGTGCTGCATTATACCCTTCGCTTTTTGTGTATGATTGAGAACCAAACATATAGTAAGCTGTAACATTAACTTCGGCACCTAAAGAGATTTTAGGAGCAACGAACCATTCTACTCCAACACTTCCTGTTACGCCTGTATAGAAATTTCCTTGAGATTTGTTTTCAAGTAAACGATACCCGTTGTTGAGGGAAGGATAAGTAGGAGTGCTGCTTGGATTCTGATTGACCATAGTCATTTCATTTCCCCAGTCATATGTATACTTTTGAGATTGGAATGCAAAAAGAATACCTGCACCAAATACACCTTGTACTCTTCTTGAACCTTTACGGAATTCTGCACCAAAAGTCAAACTCATGCCGTTAGTGTTAATATGGCATACATCTATGACTTTGTCTTCTGATAGTGGATTATCTATAATCGCTTTATCGTCTTGAACGTAAACCCTGTTTTGGTCACTGCCAAACATAAATCCTAAATTGGCACGGAGCACAATTTTGTCTGTCAGCATATATTTGGCTAAAATGGAAACATCAGGAACTAAAAGGAAATCATTATTGTCTTTAGTAAAGGGTGCACCGCCACCAAAACTTTCGTTGCCTCTTCCGTCACCGATACATTTAAGTAATGGAACTACATCTACACCAATCGCCCAATCGCCTTTTTCAGGGAGATATTGTTTGGTGGTCTTTTCTTGCGCATTTGCCCCTATTATAGGTAACAAACAGATTGCTATAATTGATAATACTTTTTTCATCTGTGTCTTATATTATATTGCATTAGTAAGCTGATGAGTCAAAAGCAGTAAAGCCGTAAATCGTTTTGCCTGCTGCAATAATTTCATTGGGGGTTATGCTGTTTAAAGTGATAGGAGTTGCCTCATATACTCCATCTTTGGTCGTAATTGTAGTACCACCTGTAATAGCGCTACTAGATGTGCTGTATTTCTTTCCAATGAATGGTGCGCCTTGGATTATAACTGTTACACCTGTTTCCACTGCCGGAATTTCAATTTCATATTCACCGTTTGCATTAGTGGTTGTTTCAAAAGTAGTATATCCGTTACCTGTATGGTTGGGGGATATAGAAGCATTTTGGATCTTTACGTATACAGTTTGATTGGCAACCGGTTTGTCTACGTTTGAAGTTGAACTGCTTGAAGTTCTTTGTCCATCATTAAAAGTAAAGCTACCAATAATTTTTGCTTTTCCCGGAATGTCATCGATTGACAGGGAAGTTTGTTCTTCCGAACAAGAAGTGAATGCCAATGTTGCAATTACAACGGCAATGAGAGTTTTAAGTCCGTTTAGATAGTTCATAATTTAAAATATTAATTTGATTGATAAATGTTGACGGTGCAAAATTACAACTATATTGCTGAATGTCGAAATAATATATAAAATATTTTAATTCTGTTTTATTTTATGTTGATTTGGTTTCTTCTAGTAATGCTATCTGTTTTTTCTGTTAAATAAAGGGTGTTGCTTATTGTCTGAAACTGGTAATTAATAATTAATTTATTGCTGATATACAAGTGATTGGCGCAATTTCTCCCAATTTTCGCAGAGTGCTTGCATGGAAGGAAATAATAAATCAGCTCCTGCATTAAGAAGGACTTGTTCGTCTAAGGGGCCGGTGTTAACCGCAATGGTAAATATGCCTGCTGCCACTCCGGCCTGAACACCGATGGGGGCATTTTCAACGACGATAGCTTCATTAGCTTTTACGCCTGCTTTTTCCAATCCCATCAGGTAAGGTTCCGGATGAGGCTTTCCGTATTTTACGTCGAAAGCGGTTACCATCCGTTCACGCTGGAATATACCGGGAAAATTATGCGTAAGGCGATTTAACAATGAGTGTTGTCCTGAACCGGTTACCAATACAGGGGTTAACCCTTCGGATTTTACTTTTAGTAGTATTTCCCATGCGCCCGGCATGCGTTCAGGCTCCGGGTTACTATTAAATTCTACACTTTTCTCGGCATAGATACTTTCTATCATTTCGGGAGTGGCATCTTTGCCAAACTGGCGCTGATAGACGATGTTTATGGTAGCGGCCCCGGTGCGTCCTTCGTGCAAATAGGCTTCTTCACGGCTAAGATGTAAATCATGACGCTCCATAACTTTATGCCATGCGTCGGCATGGTAAGGCATTGAATTGAATAATACCCCATCCATATCGAACAGAACAGCCTTTAATTGTATTTGAGAATGCCCGTTTTTCTCTAAATATCGGGCTATAGATTCTTCAAACATAAATACCTATTGTTTTTGACGCCGCAAAGATACAAAAAAACAGGTGCAGAGTATAATCTGCACCTGATTACTTATAGTTGTTTTCTATTTGTTACAGTCTTGCCCGGATAGCCTTTGTTTCTTCCTCGTATCCTGGTTTGTTCAGCAATGCAAACATATTCTTTTTGTAAGCCTCTACACCCGGTTGGTCGAACGGATTAACACCAAGGAGATAGCCACTGATACCGCAACCTATTTCGAAGAAGTACAGCAGGCTACCGATAGTCTCTTCGTTCAGTGCAGGAATAACGATACGCATGTTAGGAACACCACCGTCTACGTGAGCTAACTGCGTGCCTAATTCAGCCATCTTGTTCACTTCATCCACACGCTTGCCGGCGAGGAAATTCAATCCGTCCAGATTCTGAGCGTCACTTGGCACTTCCAGTTTATGATTAGTTTTTTCTACAGAGATAACTGTTTCGTAGATAGTACGTTCGCCTTCCTGAATCCATTGTCCCATAGAGTGCAGGTCGGTAGAGAAGTCTACGGCAGCAGGGAAGATACCTTTATTTTCTTTACCTTCCGATTCTCCGTATAGTTGTTTCCACCATTCACTTACATAATGTAGTTTGGGGTTGAAGTTTACAAGGATTTCAATCTTCTTGCCATTCTTGTAAAGTTCATTGCGGGTAGCGGCATAAATAGCGGCAGGGTTTTCGGCAAACGGAACCTCTTTGCCACAAGCTTTTTCCATAGTTACAGCACCTGCAACCAGTTTTTCAATATCAAAACCGGCTACTGCAATTGGAAGTAAACCTACTGGAGTCAGTACAGAGAAACGACCGCCTACGTTATCGGGGATAATGAATGATTTGTAGCCTTCGTTGTCAGCTGTAATGCGGGCAGCGCCTTTTTTTGCATCTGTAATGGCAACGATTACCTTCTTTGCCATGTCTTTGCCGCGCTGGTCTTCGCATTGCTTCTTCAAAAGGCGGAAAGCTAAAGCGGTTTCAGTAGTGGTTCCTGATTTGGAGATATTGATGACACCGAATTTCTTGTCTCTCAAGAATTCAGTGAGTTCGTACAGATAATCTTCACCGATATTGTGTCCTGCATAGAGGATGACAGGAGCTGTTTTCTTGTCCTGTAACCAAGTGAAGCTGTTTGACAAGGCCTCGATAACGGCACGGGCACCGAGGTAGCTTCCACCGATACCGGCAACAATCACAACTTCGCAGTTTTCACGCAATACTTGTGCGGTAGCTTTCAGGTCAGCCAAGTGTTCCTTAGTGATGGAAGAGGGGAGGTGTAACCAACCTAAAAAGTCGTTACCTTTACCAGTGCCATTTTCTAATGCTTCCTGAGCGGCCTTTACTTGTGCCTCATAAGCGAAAACGTTCTCTTTGGAAATGAATCCTAAAGTCTTTTCAATGTTCAAATTAATCATGATATTTTAGTTTTTTAGTTTTTAAGTCGACGAGTTGACGAGGGAGGATACTATCTCCTTGTTCTCTCGCCAACTTGTCTCCTTGTCAACTCGTTTCCTCGTTTCTCATCTGAACGAATCCGTCAACAGCTTAATTTCAATCATCGGCGAGATACGTTCATACAATATATTGTATACCGCATCCAGTATCGGCATGTTAACGTGATGATGCTTGTTGATTTCCTTAATACATTTGGTACCATAGTAACCTTCTGCTATCATTTCCATTTCTATCTGCGCGCTTTTTACGGAATATCCTTTACCTATCATCGTACCGAACGTACGGTTACGGCTGAAGTTGGAATATCCCGTCACCAGCATATCACCCAGATAAACAGAATCATTGATGTTTCTGTTCAGTGGATGAACAGTTTGCAAGAAACGGTTCATTTCCTGTATGGCATTGGACATCAGTACGGCCTGGAAGTTATCGCCGTATTTCAGACCACTGCAAATACCGGCGGCAATAGCATACACGTTTTTTAATACAGAACCATATTCAATACCTGCAACGTCGTTACTGACTGAGGTTTTGATGAATGAACTGGCCAGACGACGGGCAACATTACATGCCTTATCCGTGTCAGGGCAAGCTATTGTCAGATAAGAAAGACGTTCTAGCGCTACTTCTTCGGCATGGCAGGGACCTGCGAGTACAGCGATATTTTCGGCCGGAACACCATATTCTTTAATAAAATATTCGGATACGATCACATTATCGTCGGGTACAATCCCCTTAATAGCGGTGATAATGAATTTATCCTTTATTTTTGTTTTTAGTTTTTTCAGATGCGACTTCAGATAAGGAGAGGGGGTTACGAAGATAAGTGTATCCGACTCCTTTACCACGTCATTGATATTTGAACTGAAATTGATACGTTTCATATCAAATTTGACGCCCGTCAGGTAGGCAGGATTATGCCCAAGCCGTTTAAAATCAGTAATGCGGTCATCACGCCGCATATACCAGTTTATCGTATCTTCTTGAGCCAATACCATCTTAGCAATGGCAGTTGCCCAACTTCCTCCGCCCATAATGGCTATCTTACCGGGTAGTTTCATGTTTATAAATTAAGAATTAAGAACTAAGAATGAAGAATTAAAGATGGAATAACGTTCCGCTATTCTTCACCTTTAATTCTTCATTCCTAATTTATTTAATCTTTTCAATCCAACCTTCTACGTCTTTGACGGTTGGGGCTGCCAATTCCAGTTTATATTTCTTGTTAATACCACAGATATCCATGTGCAATTTCTGCGGATTTACATCTTTCATGTCATTAACCAGGTTGTAGCCTGCTTTCTGAATAACTGCTACCCATTCTTCAGGGATACCCAGCTCTATGAATTTGGCAGGCGTATCTTTGGGTGTTACCTTTTCGGGACGCATTTGCGGGAAGAATAATACTTCCTGAATGAATGCTTTGCCCGTCATTAACATTGTCAGGCGGTCTATACCGATACCGATACCGGATGTGGGAGGCATGCCGTATTGCAGGGCTTTCAAGAAGTCCCGGTCAATAAACATTGCCTCGTCATCTCCTTTCTCGCTCAATTGCAACTGGTCTTTGAAACGTTCTTCCTGGTCGATAGGATCGTTCAACTCACTGTATGCGTTAGCCAGTTCCTTACCGTTCACCATCAACTCGAAACGTTCGGTCAAGCCCGGTTTGCTACGGTGCATTTTGGTCAGCGGACTCATTTCAACAGGATAGTCGGTAATGAATGTCGGTTGTATGAATGTACCTTCACAGAACTCGCCGAAGATTTCATCTATCAGCTTGCCCTTGCCCATGGTATCATCAATCTCCATTTTCAGTTCCTTGCATATCTGGCGGATTTCTTCTTCGCTCTTGCCGTTGAGGTCGTAACCGGTTTTTTCCTTGATAGCATCCAGGATAGGCAGACGGCGGTAGGGAGCTTTGAAACTGATAGTCTTACCGTCGATAATGGTATCTGTGCCACCATTTACCGCGATACAGATGCGTTCCAACAATTTCTCGGTGAAACTCATCATCCAGTTATAGTCCTTATATTGTACGTATAGCTCTACGCAGGTAAACTCGGGATTATGGTTCTTGTCCATACCTTCGTTACGGAAGTTCTTTCCGATTTCGTATACACCTTCAAAACCGCCGACAATGAGTCTCTTCAAATATAATTCGGTAGCGATACGCAAGTAAAGGTCCATATCCAGCGAGTTGTGGTGGGTTATGAACGGACGTGCGCTTGCTCCACCGGGAATAGATTGCAAGATAGGGGTTTCTACCTCGGTATAACCGGCTTCATCCAATACGGCACGCATTGTCTTGATGATAGTGGCGCGCTTCTGGAATGTTTCTTTTACGCCGTCGTTCACAATGAGGTCGACGTAGCGCTGGCGGTAACGCAATTCGGGGTCGTCAAAAGAGTCGTAAACTACGCCGTCCTTTTGTTTTACGATGGGTAGTGGTTTCAGGCTCTTGGAAAGTATGGTCAACTTCTTGGCATGAATACTGATTTCGCCCATCTGTGTGCGAAATACAAAACCTTCGATGCCTACGAAGTCTCCTAAATCGAGCAAACGTTTGAACACGGTGTTGTACATTTCCTTGTCTTCATCCGGACAGATGTCGTCACGGGTAATATATACCTGGATACGTCCTTTGGAGTCTTGCAATTCAATGAAAGATGCTTTTCCCATGACGCGGCGGCTCATCATACGTCCGGCTACGGACACTTGGCGCGGTTCGGCGTCATCTTTAAATTCTTCTTTAATATCGGTAGAGAAAGCATTGGTTACATACTCTGCTGCGGGATAGGGCTCGATGCCCATCGCGCGAAGTTCATTCATGCTGTTACGACGAATGATTTCTTGTTCACTAAGTTCTAATACGTTCATTTCGTTATAATTCACTCAATTTGGGGACAAAAATACGAAACATTTTTCAGAAATACGAACCTTTTCCTCTAAATAAAGCGAACAGGCCCTTCTATTCAGTGGTGATCTTGTTTACTCAGGTTTCGCAAGTTCAACTAAGAAGCTGAGCAGCATGCGAAACTTAAATTATTAAGTTGTAACTGTTCAGGTGCTTGACGGGTGTATTCCCGCTTTGTTGAGAACATATTCCCACCATATTGGGAATTCTTTCCCAGTGCGTTGGAAATTTAGTTCCACCGTCTTGGGAATAATGTCTCACTATGGAGGAATTCTGTGGGACTTTTATGCTGTTGATAATTAATATATTATGCTGGGGTGCCCTAGTGTGAATATGATTAGTACATGTTGAAAATAGTAAAGGTGAATCAGTTTGTCCTTTTGCAAGAAATGCGTACCTTTGCACCCCAAATAGAAAAGAAATAGGTATAGTATGGCAGGACAAAATACCCCCACGGCGTTGGGGACGGAGAAGATTGGAAAACTACTGATGCAATATGCCGTACCGGCAATTATAGCAATGACGGCATCTTCCTTATATAATATGGTGGATAGTATCTTCATCGGACATGGTGTGGGTACAATGGCTATCTCCGGGTTGGCGCTGACTTTCCCGCTGATGAATCTCGCTGCCGCTTTCGGCTCATTGGTAGGAGTAGGTGCTTCTACATTGATTTCAGTGAAGTTGGGACAGAAAGATTATGATACCGCCCAGCGGGTTCTGGGAAATGTATTTGTCTTGAATATCTTGCTGGGGTTGGCCTTTACGGTTGTGGTGTTGCTCTTTCTTGACCCCATCCTCTACTTCTTCGGAGGCAGTGATGAGACGGTGGGGTATGCGCGCGACTATATGCAGGTTATTCTTCTGGGAAATACCATTACGCATCTGTATCTGGGATTGAATGCGGTACTGCGTTCCTCCGGGCATCCGCAAAAGGCGATGTACGCCACTATCGCTACGGTGGTAATAAATACGATATTGGATCCCTTGTTTATTTATGGCTTTGGCTGGGGGATTCGTGGGGCGGCTATTGCTACTATTGTGGCGCAAGTTATCTCCTTGATATGGCAGTTTAGGATTTTCAGTAACAAAGATGAGTTATTGCACTTCCACCGGGGGATTTTCCGCTTGAGGCGTAAGATTGTATTCGATTCGCTTGCTATCGGTATGTCTCCTTTCCTGATGAATCTGGCAGCTTGTTTTATTGTCATTCTTATTAACCAGGGGTTGAAAAAATATGGTGGTGATTTGGCTATCGGTGCTTTCGGCATAGTGAACCGCCTGGTGTTTATAGTGGTGATGATTGTAATGGGGCTGAATCAGGGAATGCAGCCTATTGCCGGATATAATTTCGGAGCAAAGCAATATGAGCGTGTAACGCGGGTGCTGAAGCTTACGATTGTATATGCCACGGGGATAACAACCTTTGGCTTTTTAGTGGGTATGTTGGTGCCTGATTTGGTAGTAAGCATCTTTACATCGGATGCTAAGCTGATTGAGATTTCGGCTGAAGGTTTACGTATTGTGGTGATATTTTTCCCGATTATCGGTTTTCAAATGGTGGCAGCTAACTTCTTTCAGAGTATAGGAATGGCGAGTAAGGCAATATTTCTTTCCCTTACCCGCCAGATGGTAGTGCTGCTGCCTTGCCTGTTGATTCTGCCTCGTTTCTATGGTGCTGCCGGCGTGTGGTATAGCATGCCGGTTTCCGATTTGATTGCCAGCTTGATAGCTGTGGTGATGCTGACTTGGCAGTTCCGTAAGTTTAAGGCACAGGCGCAGCCTTGCAATTGACAATTGTCAATTGGGTAGTGGAACCATCGGTCTGCGTCCGTGATTCAACTTTAATCCTTGTTTGTAGGCTTCAGGACCATGTAAGTCTTTGATGTCCATTTCTCCGAGGTCTACCAGTATACCGCGTGCCATTAAACCGGCATCTTCATTTTCCTTGCGTGGAAGTTTTTCCGCCTTCTCTTTTAAGTCAGCTAAATGAACGCGGATAGCAGGTTGCATGTTTTTATCCAGAGCCAGACATTCCAGTAAAGAATAACCGATTTTCCGGTCAGCTTCTTGTACCGGGTAATTCAAGCGTTGGATGCCTTTGGCTGCTTCGCCCAAATAAGCTGCGGCATAGGCTGCTTCACAAGCAATATACGGGTCTGCATCATTCAATAGGGCAAGCAATGCTTCCGGACAATTCTTATATTCTCCTCTGTTGCCGAGTTGTGCCAGCCCGACAGCCGCCCAATAGCGCATTTCGGGATATTGGCTGGTCAGCGCCTTCTCAAATACGGGAACATCTGCCGAAGTGGCCGTACCGGCTAATTCAACGAGATTATACAGTTCGTTCAACGGGTATTTCTCTTTGCGTACCTTATCGTATAAAATTACGTGTTCGCGTGAAGTCGGTATAAAGAAACCTAAGTCTTTGGTTGAACGGATATGATCTGACATTGCCTGGCGCATCTTTGCCAACACATCAGCATATTCGGGTGAAGTGGCCAAATCATTCAATTCGCCCGGATCTTTTTCGAGGTCAAACAGCATTTCAGCAGGATGAGCTTTGAATGTTTGTTCCCAGTCGGGATTGGTATTATGTCCGCCCAATACTAATTTGTCCCATGCTTTGTTGGAGGGCATTCCCCATTGATAATAATTGCGCAGAGCAAATTGACGGTAGGGTATGTAGCTGCGGATATATTTATAGCGTCCGTCTGAAGCGGCGCGTACCGGCATGAAGTGGTGAAGTTGGTTGGCTGTCAATCCAAACTGCATTTCCCGTTTTTCCGCTGACGCGTATTTTCCGCAATAAGCTTTCCCTTGCATGTGCTTGGGAGGCTTTATGCCTGCAATGCTTAGTACGGTAGGACCGAGGTCGGTGAAGTTAATCAAACCATACTCTTTTCCAGGGCCTCTTCCTGCCAAATGTTGCCATTTGGGTGGGAAATAAGCTATTAAAGGAACTTTCAGGCCGCTTTCGTATAAATATCCTTTTCCACGTGCCACGCAACCGCCATGATCGCTATAAAAGAAGATAATCGTATTATCGTCTAACCCTTTTTCTTTTAAGTCTTTCAAGAAGAATCCAAGCCAAGTGTCTACATCTTGTACAGCTTCCAGATGTCCTGCATAATCAGAGCGTACTTCCGGCAGATCGGGTACATAATCAGGTAATGTCAATAATTCCGGATAAATGCCTTCTGTGGTGAAATCTCTTCGACCATCCGTGTGGAAAGTGCGGACACGCCCCATGTGGGAAGTTACGGTGTTGTATACGGCAAAGAACGGTTGGTCTTTACCACGTTTAGGACTGTTATATGATGCTTTAGGAGTACATTCGTCCCAACAACTTTTATTGTCGGTTGTGGAGTTATAATGCGTTTTACTGTTATTGGTACAGTAATATCCGGCTTCGCGTAACCTTTGCGGGAAGAATATATCGGCAGGCGTATCGTAGGGGACAGGATGGATATCCATTCCGTAAGTGCTGGAGTAACAACCGGTGATGAGAGAAGAACGTGCGGCCGAACTTTGTGGAGCTACCGACCATGCATTCATAAACTGTATGCCTTTGGCAGCGAGGCTGTCAGCATTGGGGGTATGTACATCCTTGTTGCCATAGCAACCGAATTCATAAGAACTGGTATCTTCGAAAGTAACCCAGAGAATGTTAGGTCTTTCGTTTTTCTTGTCTGCGGCTTCCGCTTGGGCAGTATGTAGCCCACAGAATGCAGTACACATTAATAAAGGTAAGTTTTTCATATATTATATAGATAGTTTTAATAACTGATGCTAAAATAGGGCTTTTGGGGTTATTCAATGGCTTCTTATGTTTTAAAATACATCAATTTTGTCTTCGGAAGTGGTTATTCGACAAAATTATTGGGAATTCAACAATATTGCGGTCGTTTGTAAACAGATATTGTGGACTATTAGATAAAAGGAAAAGGAATCATCGTACGAAAGTCTTAATTTTGGGGAGGAAAATCTAATTAATAAATAAGTATGAGAAACATAGTTTTTGTAATTCTGCTGTCGTATACTCTTGTTCTCTCCGGGCAAGTCATAAATGTAAATGACAGTTCTTCTGACAGCGCTTTGCGCAGTGAGGCCGAAAATTTGCTGACAGAATGGGTCGATACCCTGCTGACTTATCAATGTAGCGATATGCATCCGGCTCTTGACGGAGGATTCTTGTGTCCTGCTTGTGGACGTATACATGGACGTATCGGTGATACAGTTCTTCCGTTAATGTATCTGGCCGATAAGACCGGTAATGATAAATATCTGGTTGCCGCAAAGCGGTTGATGGCTTGGATGGAAAATGTACATCGTCCCGATGGTTCTTGGATGAATGATATTCATGTTTCAGATTGGAGTGGTACGACGGTATTTGCTGCCATTGCACTCTACGAAGCCGTACACTATCATGGACATTTGTTAGATGATTCTACGCGGAATCATTGGAAGCAGCAATTGCTTCAGGCGGGTGAATTTATGATGAATAATCCTCAGATGTACAGCCGTCGTATGCATAAAGGGATGACGCGATTGAATAATGTTAACTATTCAGCTTCGGTTACTTACGCGCTACAGGCGATTGGAGATATGTTCAATCGTCCTGACTTTATAGAAGAAGCAAGGATTGTTGCTACGGATTTAAAGAGTTTCTTTACTAAAAACGATTATTTCCTGTATGGTGAAGGACCGAAAATATGGAATCCGACGAAGAATGGCTGTCTTCCGGTGGACTTAGGTTATAATGTGGAAGAGTCCTTGCCTAATCTGGCTTATTATGCGTTGATGGTGAAAGACGCTGAATTGCTTGCCATCGTTGAGCGCTCTATGAATACCCATCTGGAATTTATGTTGCCTGACGGTGCTTGGGATAATAGCTGGGGGACACGTAGCTTTAAGTGGACTTATTGGGGAGGAAGGACAAGTGATGGTTTTATGGGAGGTTATTATGCCATGTCCGACCGTCATCCGGAATATTTGGAAGCTATTCGCAGGAATGTTCGGTTGTTAAAAAAGTCAACTGATGAAGGACTTTTACATGCAGGACGAGATTATCAGGTATCTGGTATTCCCCCCTGTATACATCATACTTTCGGGCATGCCAAAGCATTGACTGCTTTTCTGGAGTTACCATCCGCAAAAGAAACATCCGGTAAAGCATTACCTCGTGATATAGCTTATGGAATGAAATACTTTCAGGATATTCGTACATGGCTTTTGGCGGAAGGGTCATGGCGTGCAACGTTTACAGGCTTTGACGCAGAATATAAGGTTAAGGGTACTCACCCGATGGGCGGGGCTCTTTCGCTATTGTGGCATGCAGAGGGAGGACCTGTTTTTGCAGCGACTATGAATCAATACCAGTTGATAGAAGCGCCCAATATGCAAAGTAACAGCCGGGAATATCTGATGAGCGGCACTCCCAGAGTAGAATTGATTCAAGATGGAGTTGTTTATAGTAATCTGGATGATTTGGATACGGATATTATTTATACGAAGGAGAAGAATGGCCATTGTTTCCTTCTGAAAACGCATCTGGTAGATATTAATCAACAAGCTCCTATGCAAGTGTCAATACCTGTGGCTGTTAATTATTCTTATACGAAACAAGGAGTGACTATAAATGTGGAAAATTGCCCGGATTCTTCTTATCTGGTTCTTCCGGTTATAGCATCGCCTTCAGAAAGGGCTGAAATAGGTACGCGAAATGTAAGTATAGAGAAAGGAAAAGGTAGGGTGAATATAGCCTGTGAGGCCGGAAAGATAGAAGTTGCCCCTACGGATGAAGACGGTAGGATATTTAATCCTGTGCCGGGCTTTTCTTTTATTCCTTTACGGATATTGCCGGATGCCGGACATAAGAAAATTCGGATTTATATTTCATATCATTAATATATTTTGTTTATTTGCCACATAGAATATTATAATATTTATGAGAACACTTCGATTTGTATTAATACTATGTGGAATATTACTTGGTGACACTCTCTATGCTAACGATACGGAGAACATCCGTTTTACGCATATTGGATTGGAAGACGGCTTGTCTCACAGCACGATATTTGCCATAGATCAGGATAAAGAGGGGAATATGTGGTTTGCCACTTATGACGGCCTGAACAAATACGACGGTTACAATTTTACGGTTTACCGTCATCAGCATACGAATCCGAAGAGCATTGCGAGTGATATTTCGCGTTGTGTAGCGGTTGATAGTGAAGATCGGATATGGGTAGGAACGCGGGAAGGGTTATCGCTTTATAACCGGCATAAAGATGCCTTTTTTAATTATGACTATAAAAAGAAAGGACAGAATATAGCGATTACCAGTATTGTACCGATGAAACCTGACTGGTTGATGCTGGGGACTGCAGAAAGCATTTTGTTGTTCGATGTAAAAGGTGAACGCTTTTTGAATGATACATTGTCAGCTTCCTTGCATTTATTGAAACCTACCGTTTTGGTTGCCCAAAAGGACTATATCTATATCGGTGCGGAAAAGGGGTTGTATACCTATTCCGTGAAAGACGGAGTTTTGGAGAAGTTGGTAGATTTGCCTGCAAAAGTGCGGATACAGTCTGTTTTGTGTCAGATGTTTAATCGTATCTGGATTGCTACTGAGGGGGATGGTTTATATCTGTACGATATTAAAACGAAAGAATTGAAGCATTATAAATCAGGAGATGGAAAATCCGGTTTGAATTCAAATTATGTACGTTCTTTAGCTTTAGATTCGGAAAACCGCTTGTGGGTAGGTACATATAGTGGTTTGAATATATATAAGGAGGGAAAAGACCGTTTCTCTTCCATAAAAAGCTCTATGGCACAGGACAGAAGTTTGTCTCAAAATTCAGTTCGTTGTGTCTTTCGGGATTCACAAGGTGGAATGTGGCTTGGAACTTATTGGGGCGGTCTTAACTATTATCATCCTTTGTGTAATCGTTTTCAGCACATAAAGCATATTCCTTTTATAAATTCATTGAGTGACAATGTGGTCAGTTGCATGGTGGAAGATAAAAAGAATAATATATGGATTGGAACAAGTGACGGGGGATTGAACTTCTATGATAATGCCCGTAAAATGTATACGAATTATATATTCGGCTCCGATACTTCGGAAGGGGTTCCTTTTAAAGATATAAAGACTGTTTATGTCGATGAGTCAAATGATAAGGTATATGTAGGAGCACATGCCGGCGGAATGATGGTTTTGCATCGTAAAACCGGAACTAAAGAATTTTATAACCGTCAGAATAGTGATATACCAAGCAATAATATCTATTCTATTATATCGGATGAACGTGGAGGACTTTGGGTAGCATCCTTGGAGTGTCTGTTTTATTTTGACATAGCTAAAAAGAAGTTTTCTGTGGTAGACGCTGAAATGGTAGGGCGTAAAATGCAGGAACTTAATCGTCTACTCTACCGTGATTCTAAAAAACGTATCTGGGCTGGCGGCGAAAGAGGACTTTCCGTTTATAATCAGGTCGACACATCCTTGTCGGTTAATACTGACTTTCAGATTGATCCGGTACTGCAACAGTCTTTTATCAATTGTTTTTATGAATCTACATCCGGTTATATCTGGATTGGAACACGTAATGGACTTTTTGCTTTAAAAGAGGGTGATGAAAAGCTGGTTCAATTTACCACGGCTGATGGTCTGCCGAGTAATGTTATATATGGAATTCTTGAAGATAGTTATGGCCGTTTGTGGATAAGTACGAATCAAGGATTAAGCTGTTTAACCCCTGAAAGCCGTAAGCTGCGTAATTTTACGATAATGGATGGCTTGCAGAGTAATCAATTTAATGCCGGGTCCTATTGTCGTCTAAACAACGGTAACATGTTGTTTGGCGGTATTAATGGTATAACTTCATTCCGTCCGGAAACTCTGATTGATAATCCTTATACTCCTAAACCTGTAATAAATAAACTCTTAGTTTCGAATAAGGCGGTATTGCCCGATGACGAAACCGGAATTTTGAAGGAGAATATCCAAAATGTGGAGCATATTACTTTGAACTCTTCTCAAAGTTCTTTCTCAATATCTTTTGTTGTGTCCAATTTTATTGCCGGTAAACATAATACGTTTGCATATAAACTGGAAGGGTATAATGATGAATGGTATAGGCAGGGAGATATAACTCCGGTTTCATATTCTAATTTACCGGCAGGTGACTATACGTTCCTGTTAAGGGCAGCAAATAATGATGGAAAATGGAGTGAAGAGACTGCGGTGCTTCATATCCGGGTACTTCCTGTGTGGTATCGAACTTGGTGGGCGGTATTCATGTTCGTGTTAATCTTTATATTATTGATTATTGGTGCTTTCCGTTTCTTCTGGCTTCGTAAGAGTATGCAAGCAAGAATCCGTATGGAAAGGTTGGAGAGAGAAAAGCAGGAAGAAATCAGCCAGATGAAGATCCGTTTTTATGTGGATATATCGCATGAGTTACGAACTCCGCTCACTTTAATTGTGGCTCCTTTACAAGAGTTGTTGAATCGTATAACCGGACATTGGGAGAATGAAAAGCTGTTGTACATCCAGCGAAATACGAATCGTTTGTTACATCTGGTTAATCAATTGATGGATTACCGAAGGGCGGAACTGGGCATTTTTGAGTTAAGACCCGCCTATAGCAATGCCTATAAGAGAATACTAAACTGTTTCTTGAATTACGAAAATCTATCCAAGAAGAAAGATATAGATTATAATCTGTATACCGAACTTCAGGATGAAGAACTGTTGTTTGACGGCAACTATCTGGATTTGATAGTGAATAACCTATTGTCCAATGCCTTTAAATATACAGAGGAAGGAGAAAGTATAACGGTAAAACTCTTTAAGGAAGATAATTATCTGGTA
This sequence comes from uncultured bacterium, assembly GCA_905215345.1. Lineage (GTDB taxonomy): Bacteria > Bacteroidota > Bacteroidia > Bacteroidales > Bacteroidaceae > Bacteroides. The sequence goes on along the minus strand of CAJMPR010000003.1, from coordinate 351,985 downwards.
TTGCAGGTAGCAGATACCGGTGTGGGTATTCCGGAGGGGAAGCAGAAAAAGATTTTTGAACGTTTTTATCAGGTGGAGAATGGACGTGAAGGAAGTGGTATCGGACTTTCTCTGGTTCAACGCCTGGTGGAGTTGCATCATGGAAAGATTACGTTGCAAAGTGCTGTAGGGAAAGGTTCCACTTTCTCAATTTATCTACCGCAGGACAGAGATGTTTATTCACAAGAAGAACTGCACGCGGGAAAAGGAGACGGAGGAGAACAACGTGTATATTCTACTAATGCCCGTGATATTTACATTGGTGATGAAGATATTCCGGAAGGAGAAGAGTTGCAGGAAGAAGATAGCAGTAAGCGCGGAACGATTCTGGTTGTTGAAGATAATGAGGAGTTGAGGCAATACTTGATAAGCGGTTTGTCTGTTCAGTTCAATATCCTGGAAGCGGAGAATGGACAGAAAGCATTGGATATTCTGAAAGAGCAAGACGTGGACTTGGTTGTAACGGATGTCATGATGCCCGTAATGGATGGAGTGAAATTATGTAAGCATATTAAGCAGAATTTACGTACCTGCCATATTCCTGTATACATGTTATCGGCGAAAGTTGATGTTAAATATCAGTTGGAAGGACTTCAGGTAGGTGCTGATGACTATATACCTAAACCATTTTCAATGGCGGTACTGAAAGCGAAGATTATGAATATGCTGCGTACGCGCTATCGGGTTTTTGAACGTTATTCTAATATGACGGAGATTGAACCGGAAAAACTCACCAACAATACGATGGACGAGGATTTGTTGCGAAAGGCTATAGCTGTCATTGAAAAGAATATGGATAATGTGGAATTTTCTACCGAACAGTTTGCCAGTGAAATGAACATGAGTCGCTCCAATCTTCATTTGAAACTGAAAGCTATAACAGGTAAATCTGCCATTGAATTTATTCACAAGATAAGATTTAACCGGGCTTGCCAGTTATTGACGGAAGGTAAATATACTGTTTCTGAAATAAGTTTCATGGTAGGGTATAATACACCATCTTATTTTGCTGCACGATTTAAAAAATATATGGGATGTCTTCCTACTGAGTATGGGAAGAGTAATAAATAAAAAGAGCTTAACCTCTACTTTACGTTCCTAAACCTCTACTCCAGCTCGCTAAAGTAGAGGTTTAGGAACGTAAAGTAGAGATTAAAGATTAATCGGCTTGTTACGATTGATTTTAATGTTGTCCTTGACATGTGCTCCAGAGGCCTTTTTGCACAAAAATATTCTTAAATACACAATATTTGCATCTTATTTATGAAAAAGTGTGGAAATATAAAACAATGTTTCTGTCCTTTTTTGAGCTATTATCATATGTTTGCTTCCGGAGAAAAAAATCCTAATTGTTAAACCTTAGATTTATTAGATTATGCACAAAATTAAATGGGCAATTATGGCTATCTTCACTTTTGCCAGTATGGTGACACAAGCACAAAGTTTAGTTGTTACTGGTAAGGTAATTGATAGTGATGGTTATGAAGTAATTGGTGGTAGTGTCATTCTTAAAGGCGCTGCCGGAGTTGGAACTGTTACTAACGTGGATGGTAACTACTCCTTGAAAGTCAGTAATGCATCTAAAGATGTGTTGGTATTCTCATACGTAGGTATGAAATCTAAAGAAGTGAAAGTTAATGGGCAGAATGTAATTAATGTAACGCTGGAAGCTGATGCGGTTTTATTGGATGAAGTTGTTACCATCGGTTATGCAACTGTTAAGAAGAAAGATTTAACCGGAGCTGTATCTTCTGTAAACTCTAAAGAACTCGCAGCCGTTCCTATTTCCGATGTGGCGCAGGCCTTAAGTGGTAAAGTGGCAGGAGTGCAGGTTATTCGCTCACAAGGCTCGCCGGATGCTGATATTTCTATAAAAGTGCGTGGCGGTACTTCTATTACCCAAAGCAACGAACCGCTTTATATTATTGATGGATTTCCCAGCGAAGATGGTTTAAAAGGTATTGAATCAAGTGATATTGAATCAATTGATATTTTGAAAGATGCTTCTTCAACCGCTATCTACGGAGCCAGAGGAGCTAATGGTGTAGTCCTGATTACTACAAAGGGAGGAAAATCCGATAAATTTAATATCAGCTATGACATGTATGTTGGCTTCAAGAAAGTTAATAAGCATTATGACTTGCTGGGAGTTGCCGACTTTGTAAACTTGGAATACGAGCGTTCCATTAATGAACCCGACAAGATGCGTGATTTTACTATTCCTACTTACGGTACTTTCGATGAATATAGCGCATTATATGGTAACCGTAGTGGTATAGACTGGCAGAAAGAAGTGTTTGAACGCCGGCCGGCAATTACCCAACAACACAAATTTACGATTAGCGGTGGTAGTAAGACATCCCAGTATATGGTTACCTATACTCGTAATGATGACAAGGGAGTTTGGTATGGCAGTGGTCTGAAAAGAGATAACTTCCGCTTGAAACTTTATCAAGAGCCAACTTCCTGGTTTAACTTCTCGACTAATATGAGCTACATTGATGAGAAAACTACAGGATTGGGAAGCCTTCAGGAAGGAGGTTCATTCAGCCGTATGCAACATATTATTCAATATAGACCTACATATGGTAAGAATGGAAGTGATGAACAATTGCTGATTGATGATGACGACCCGGTATTGATGTTGGAAGGGGCCAGCCCGATGCAAAGCCCGCTTGCTTCTATTGCAAGTGAACAACTGGACAAACGTAATCGCATTATGTCCATCAATGGGGATGTACAAATTAAGTTTACCAAAAATCTTTCGTACCGTGGAACATTGGGTATCCGTAAACGTACCATTAATTCGGATGTGTTCTACTCCGAAAGGTCAAAGCAGGCTAAGAGTTCGGGTGCTCCTTATGGTTGGAAAGAACAGGAAGAACAACAAAGCTTTATGTATAACAATGTAGTTACCTTTGATAAGGTGATTAATAAGGAACATCACTTGACATTGGTAGGCGGACAGGAATATATCCAATATAAGACCGATTATTTGAGAGCCGGTGCCAGACAGTTTGACAATACAAATTTCGGTTTGGCCGACATGTCTTTGGGAGCAAGTCCGGACAAAGTTATTACCCGGCTTGAGAGTGATAAAATGCTGTCTTATTTTATGCGCGCCAATTATAATCTGCGAGATAAATATTTGTTTTCAGCATCAGTTCGTGCAGACGCATCCAGTAAGTTTGGAGAGAACCACAAGTGGGGCGTATTCCCGGCGGCATCTTTTGCTTGGAGAGCTTCTGAAGAAGAATTTGTCAAAGACTGGAATGTTTTTTCCAATCTTAAACTGAGATTGAGTTATGGTACTGCGGGAAATAACAAGGTTGATAATTATCAGAGTTTGTCAAAAATAGGTTCTGTATGGATTCCTTATAATGGAACAGGTACGGCATCCGGATTTGTCAGCAAACAATTATACAATCCCGATTTACAGTGGGAAACCAATGTGACTTCAAACTTTGGTATCGATATGGGTTTCCTTAATCAGCGTCTTCAACTGAGTGTTGATATTTATAATATTGATACCAAGAACCTGCTACTTGATGCGCCGATTCCTTTGCTGTCAGGATTTAAATCGATGATGATTAACGCAGGAAAAACAAATAATAAAGGTATTGAAATAGCTATAACCTCTCATAATATACAGACGAAAGATTTTACTTGGAGTACCAGTCTGAATCTGTCTCATAATAAGAATGAGGTGAAGGAGCTGTACAATACAGATTATATGGAATTAATGTCAGGCTGGGCACAAACATCCGAGTTTAACAAGGGAGATTATATGATTAAGGTCGGTCAGCCATTGGGACAAATGTATGGATACCGTTTGAAAGGAATCTATACAGTAGATGATTTTGATTATGATGCCAAACAGCAGAAATATATTGTAAAAGAGGGAATTCCTTACGACAAGAATTTCTATCCGAAACCTGGATATTGGAAGTTTGAGAATCTGGATGGAGATGACGAAATAACAGAAGCTGACAGAACGGTTATTGGCAATGCTAATCCGAAATTGTACGGTGGTTTAACTAATAACTTTACTTATAAAGGTTTTGACTTGAGCATCTTCCTGAACTTCTCTATCGGAAATAAGATTTATAGTGCGAATGAAATGTATTATACCAAGTTTAATAACCGTTGGAGAAACACATTAAAGGATGAAGCTATGCGTCGTTTTACTATCATCAATGATAAGGGCGAATCTGTCTTTAATGACCCCGTTCAGCTTGCTGCACTCAATAAAGGTCGTGATTATGTTTCCGTGGAAGGCAGTTCCAGTCTGTTCTTTCATTCCGGATATGTAAAAGACGGTTCATTCTTAAAGATTAATAATGTGTCTTTGGGATATACTCTTCCTCAGAATTTGACTAAGAAGATGCATCTTTCAACTGTTCGCTTCTATGCAACAGGATATAATCTTTATACACTGACGAAGTATTCCGGTTATGATCCGGAGGTAAACACTTTCGCTAATGGCGGATTAACACCGGGTATCGACTGGGGAGCCTATCCGTCGGCTATGTCATTTGTTTTTGGAGCAAATGTTACTTTCTAATTTAAAACTATAGACTTATGAATATTATGAAAACGATATATAAAAGAATGACAATTATGTCTGTTCTGGCTTTAGCCATCGGACTTATGTTCACTTCGTGTAAAGACTTCTTGGCCGAAGAGGCTTACGACTTCTATGATGAAAAGGATTTCTATAATAATGTTTCAGAGTTGGAACTGGCGGTTAATGGTGCATATGAAGTACTAAGCCAGAAGATGACGTACGGGCATTTTATGTTGGTAGTAGATTGTGATACGGACCTTAGTCATATTAAAGGTTCGGGTACAGGCCATACGGCCCGTGATTTGGGACACTATAATATATATACCTCGCATAATTGGATTGAAGAAGCATGGGGATATTATTATACGGGGATAGACCGGGTAAATCGTATTATAGAGAATATGGAGCGAGTTGAATTGCCGGATGAGCAGGCGAAAGAGACATTCAATCGTTTGATTGCGGAGGCAAGATTGTTACGGGCTATTTGTTATTTCGACTTGGTACGTATATGGGGAGATGTTCCCTTGAAACTTACTCCTTCCGATAAAAATACAGACTTTGCTGTGACTCGTACGGATAAAGAAGCGATATATCAGCAGATTGTGGAAGATATGGAAGCTGCAGTGCCTGCTTTGCCTTGGTATAATGAAGTAGGTTCTTATACAGGACGTCCTACAAAGGGGGCTGCTATGGGATTGTTGGCACGTGCCTATTTGTTTCGTGCCGGATATTCATTGAATCAAGATGGAAAGATGGAACGTCCGGACAAGTATTTGGAATATTATGGCAAAGTAAAAACGATTTGTGCCGAACTTATCAATTCACAACGCCATTCCTTGAATGCAAGTTATGAAAAAGTGTTTAAGAATGTCTGTGAGAATATCATGGAACCCAAAGAAGTAATGTATGAAGTACAGTTCTTTAATCCTTCGGGCGAAGATGATCATAGTAGTAAGATTGGTTCATATAATTCACCGGAAATTCACCGTAATTCATCGTATGGTTTGGGTAACTCATTTATAAAGACTACCCATTTTGCTTATGATTTTTTTGAGGCGGACGATATTCGTAGGAAAACAGCAATTGCAACTTTCAAGATTGATGCTAATGATAAGGTAATTGAGATTCCACGCAATGAAAGTTATAACTGGGCGCCCGGTAAGTGGCGTAGAAATTGGATTCCCGGCCCTCCGAAAGATTTGGAAAACATGGACATTAACTTTATCCTTTTGCGATATTCGGATGTATTACTGATGTATGCTGAGGCTGTTAATGAAGTAGATGGCCGATTGGACGATTTGGCTATAGAATGTTTGAATCAAGTTAAAAGAAGAGGATATGGATACGCTCCTGCTACGGCAAACGCAGCAATAGACCTTACACTTGCGGATTTTCCCGACAGACAAAGCGTGCGTGATTATTTATTTGTAGAACGTGCTAGAGAACTCGGCTTTGAAGGCTTCCGTCGTTTCGATCTTATCCGTTGGAATAAACTTGCTGATACGTTGGATGATTTTAATACTAAATTTAATGCAGCCGTTCAAGATAAAACCTTGAAAGCATATGTATGGGCGGCCGGTATATATTTCCAAACGGGCAAGCATGAATTGTATCCCATTCCGGCTTATGATATACGTGAAACAAAAGGAAGTTTAGTACAAAATCCGAATTACTAAATTAGCTATAAGATGATAACCTCGACACTGGATATAGTTTGCTTGGCATCTGCCTTGTTTGCTCCTCATACGGATGATAGCCGAATCAGCAATCAGGAACAGGAAAAGCCTAACGTGCTTTTTATTGCAGTAGATGATTTGAAACCGGTTTTAGGATGTTACGGTAGTCCGTTAATTAAAACTCCTCATATAGACCGGTTGGCTGCAATGGGTACTGTCTTTTTAAATACCTATTGCCAACAAGCTATATCGGGTGCCACCCGTGCCAGTTTGTTAACAGGACTACGCCCTGATCGTACGCAGGTGTACGACTTGGTCACGAAAATCCGTAGCATCAATCCTGATGTAGTCACTCTACCCGGTCATTTTAAGAATGAGGGGTATGTGACAAGTGCAGTAGGTAAAATCTTCCATCCGACAAATGTTATTGAAGAAGATGGGGAACGGTCTTGGACTATTCCCCATACGGAGGGAGAAGATTGCTATGCGGTGGAATATGGAGCACCCGCTTTAGGAAGATACCAAAAGCCGGAGACAAAGGTTATGGCTGAAAAGTATCTGCTGGAAGCAGAGCGGAAAGGCATAAAGAAACGGGACAGGATGGAATATGCCTTTTCATATATCAAACCGTCTGTAGAATGTATGGATGTTCCGGATAATGCTTATGAAGACGGAGCTGTAACGTTGAAAGCTAAGGATAGATTGACTACACTGACAAAGGCTGGTCAACCTTTCTTCCTGGCGGTAGGTTATCATAAACCTCATTTGCCTTTTGTAGCGCCCCAAAAATATTGGGACTTGTACGACCGCCGTTCTATGCCAATCGCCAAGTTTCAGAAGCATGCAAAGAATAGTCCTTCTGTTGCTTATCATCGGTGTGGAGAGTTGAAGAAGTATACGGATATTCCCGATTTGTGCACTTTTACAGACCAGACCTTAAATACAGGGTTGGCGGTTGAGAAACAGAAAGAACTGATACATGGTTATTATGCCTGTGTATCTTATATAGATGCGCAAATTGGAGAATTGCTCAATACGTTGGATTCCCTCGGAACATTGAAGAATACTATCATTGTTCTGTGGGGAGACCACGGTTGGCATTTGGGCGACCATGATTTATGGAACAAGCATACCAATTTTGAGCAAGCCACGAAAGTCCCTTTAATTATTGCTGCCCCCGGAATGGAGCCTGGTAAAGCAGGCACTCTTGCCGAGTTTGTGGACGTTTACCCTACGTTGTGTGATTTGGTCGGTATAAGTATTCCGTCTACTGTTGACGGTATAAGTTTGGCGCCCGCTTTGAAAGATGAACGAGTGGAAATTCATGATTACGCTGTCAGTCAATATCCCCGTAAATTGGCGAAAGGTGCAGTTTCCGAATTGGGGGATGAGGATATGCGAGTGATGGGGTACTCTTTACGTACAAAAGATTATCGTTATACAATGTGGATGAGTGATTTTACCAGCAAAGACGCTTTTGAAGAAAGAAAAATATATGCTGAGGAGTTATATGATTACCGAAAAGACCCGCTGGAAACTATAAATGTTGTAGGAGAAGTTGATTATTTGGCTGTAAAAAATGAGCTGAAAAGAAAAATGCTTGCGTTTTTCGATTCACAAAGAGGCAAATAACAAGCTGTTTATATGAAAAAGAAGATTCTTATATTCCTGTATGCACTCATTTGTGCATTTGCTGTAAATGCCCGGAATGGGAACGACTCAATCCGGGTTCTGTTTATAGGTAATAGCTATACTCATTTTAACGACCTGCCGGGCGATGTACAGAAAATTGCTTCTACCCAAAAGATGAAGTTGTCCTATCAGGCTTGTGTCAGAGGTGGTTATTCATTTAAGAAGCATTTGCAGCAAAGAGATGAAATAGAAATAATAAAGAGAGGCGGATGGGACTTTGTCATACTGCAAGAACATAGTGAGGCTCCGGCTAAACCGACTGAAGTAGTTGCCTTGGAAACATATTCCAATGCACGGACGCTTGATAGTTTGATACATGCTTATAGTCCGAAAGCACATGTCATCTTTTATATGACTTGGGGGCATAAAGACGGATGTCTGACACCCATTACAAACTATCCTGTTATAGATACATATGTAGGAATGCAGGAGCGACTGAAAATTAGTTATCTGGAGATGACTTACCGGAATAATGCTTGGTGCGCTCCGGTAGGAATGGCGTGGCAACAGGTGCGTACTGAACGTCCGGATTACGTTTTGTATTGGCAGGACCGGACTCATCCTTCTCCTTTGGGAACTTATTTGGCAGCCAATGTGATTTTTTCGGCGATGTTTCAGAAACCTTATCAGACTTCATATGTGAAGGAATTGCAAGCGGAGCAGGCTGAGTACATACAGCAGGTAGCTCAGAAGGTAGTACTGAATAATTTGAAACTTTTAAATATGGTTGAAGAGAAACAATAGTGGTGAATAGCCGGTTATATAGAATATATATTATTTAAATAATCTGTAGATTATCAGTAAATCTGTCTAAAAAGACTCTATATATTATAGGGTAATTTTAGACAAGTACCCCTTGTGTGAATGCTTTAAAAGGCTGTTATTGCACAAAAATCCTCATTGATACACAATATTTGCATCCGTTCTGCGTAAAAATGGGATAATAAAAAACAATACTTTTACACATGTTTTAGCACTTGTCGTATGTTTGTGTCCGAAAAATTATTTCTAAAGTTTAACCTTAGATTTATAATTATTATGCACAAATTAAAAGAATTGTTTTTAATGGTTGTCCTCACCTTTGTTAGTATGTCTGCATACGCACAAAGTTCGACTGTTACCGGTAAGGTCGTAGATAGTGAAGGATATGAAGTTATCGGTGGTAGTGTTACTATTAAAGGTGCTGCCGGCGTTGGAACGGTGACCGATGTAAATGGTAACTATTCATTGAAAGTAAATGATGCATCGAAAGATGTATTGGTTTTTTCTTATGTCGGGATGACTACACAGGATGTGAAAGTCAACGGACAAAAAGTGATTAATGTAACGCTTAAAGCTGATGCCGTAATGCTGGACGAAGTTGTAGCCATCGGTTATGCAACAGTAAAGCGTAAAGATTTAACAGGTTCTGTAGCGTCAGTTGGTAATCAGGAACTCTCTAAAGTACCTGTTAGCGACGTAACGCAAGCATTGGCAGGACGTATGGCGGGTGTGCAAATTCAACAATCTGAAGGTGCTCCCGGTTCTTCTGTTTCTATTCGTATACGTGGTGGTATCTCTATCACTCAAAGTAATGAGCCTCTTTATATTATTGACGGTTTCCCCAGTGAAGATGGTATGTCAACTCTTGACCCTGCCGAGATTGAAACTATTGACGTTTTGAAAGATGCATCTGCTACTGCTATTTATGGTGCACGTGGTGCGAATGGTGTTGTGGTAATTACTACTAAGAATGGTAGTAAGTCCGGTGGTAAAGCTACTGTTACTTTCGATAGCTATGTTGGTTTCAAGAAGATTGCTAAAAAGTTGGATGTACTTTCTCCTTATGAATTTGCATTGTTGGATTATGAGCGTACGCTTTATAAAATTTCAACGGGTGATGGTGGTGACTTGAATAAGTGGGAAAATAATTATGGAAAATTCAGTGATATTGAAGCTAATTATGCCGGACGGAAAGGTCTTAACTGGCAAGATGAAGCATTGGGGCGTACGGCACTGACACAGAATTATCGTGTAGGTGTATCCGGAAATACGGAGAAGCTGCAATATAGTTTGGCCTATGCTTATTATGATGAAGAAGGTGCTATGGTATATAGTGGTTCCAAGAAGCATAATATTTCATTCAATATGAATCACGAGGTAAATAAGTGGTTAACCATGAATGCCCGTATCAGTTATGACCAAATGCGTGTGGAAGGTATGGGCACTTCCGAAGGCGGTGACCGCTTTAATAAGATGCAGCACATTCTTCAATACCGTCCTACGATTGGTGTCAATGGTTTAGATACAGATTTGCTGGGTGAAGAAGACCCGTTGTTTGCCGATGATAACGGTAACGTAATGCAGAATCCTTTATTGTCGGCTTCGGAAGAAATCAAGGATAAAGAATGGCGCACTTTTCAGGCTAATGCAGGTGTTACCATCAAATTACTCAAAGGACTTTCGTTCCGCAATGCAACCGGTATGCGTTATCAGACTCGTCGTAATGACATCTTCTACGGTGATCAATCCATGACGGCAAAACGTTCAAGCATCAATGGTAACATTACGAACATTGAAAGCAGCAGTTTCCAGACTTCTAATGTGTTAACTTACAACTGGAGCAATACAAAACACAATGTAACTGCTATGGTGGGTCATGAGTACGTAACGAAATGGACACGTAGCTTTATGGCAGGTGCCAATAACTTTCCGAATGATGATATCGGCTTGGGTGACTTGTCATTAGGAACCCCGATTACTCCTTCTTCCAGCGAAAACTATGATGATAAGTTACTCTCTTTCTTCGGTCGTGTAAATTACAGCCTTTTGGATAAGTATCTGTTTACGGCTTCTATACGTGCCGATGGTTCTTCTAAGTTTGGTAAGAACAATAAGTGGGGTTATTTCCCGGCTGTTTCTGCAGCATGGCGTTTGGGTGAAGAAGAATTTATCAAAGAACTGAATATCTTCTCTGACTTGAAATTCCGTATCGGTTATGGTTTGGCAGGTAACAACCGAATTGGTAGCTATTCCAGTTTGGCGATTATGAATTCCGTCACTTATCCCAACGGCAATTCTGCACAGCCCGGTTATGCTTCCAAGCAAGTTCCTAACCCTGATTTGAAATGGGAAGCCAATAAGACATTCAATGTAGGATTGGATTTAGGTTTCTTCAATCAACGCTTGACTATTTCTCCGGAATTCTATGTTAACCGCAGTAGCAATTTGTTGTTTGATGCCCGTCTGCCGAATTCTTCAGGTTATGCCTCTATGACAATTAATGCCGGTGAAACAGAAAACAAGGGTCTTGATGTGACTATTAATTCAGTGAACATCACGAATAAGAATTTTACATGGAATACTGCCGTTACTATATCACGCAATAAAAACTCAGTGAAGCAATTAACAGGTGAGAAGGTACAGCTTTATCTGGCTGATATTGGTCTTAAAGGTGCAGGTTCTTCACATAAAGTGGGTGTCGGCGAACCTTTGGGACAGTTCTATGGCTATATATCGGATGGTTTGTATCAGGTTGAAGATTTTAATTATGATGCGGCATCAGGCAAATATACCTTGAAAGATGGTATTGTTTATCGTGGTGAAAAAGAAAAGGTACAACCCGGTATGCTAAAATTCAAGAATGTGGATGGTAGCGAAGATAATAAGATAACAGAAGATGACAAAACTGTTATTGGAAATGCATTCCCGAAATTCTATGGAGGTATTAATAATACATTTACTTATAAGGATTTTGATTTGAGTATCTTCCTGACTTATAGTTTCGGTAACGATGTATTGAACGCTACCAAACTGACTAATACGAGAACATCTCTGACCAATAAGAATGTGTTGGCATCAGCCGATTGGAGTCACCGTTGGGTTACAATTAATAAAGACGGTTCATTGATTACTGATCCGGCAGAACTTGCTGCTGTAAATCAAGGAAAGACAGTTGCTTGCTTTGCTGATAATGGTTCATCGGATAATGCACTTGTTCATTCTTGGGCGGTAGAAGATGGTTCTTATTTGAAGTTGAGTAATATAACATTGGGATATACCTTCCCGAAAACTATTATTAATAAAATAGGCTTGACAAAGTTACGTTTGTATGCTACCGGCAACAATTTGTTGACTTGGACTAAATATACCGGTTTTGATCCGGAAGTATCTACGATGAGTGACGCGATGACACCCGGTGTCGATTTTGGAGCTTACCCCAGAAGTCGTTCCTTCGTGTTTGGTATTAATGTAGCATTTTAATGAACCCTAAAAGCGAAATACAATGAAGAAAAATAAATTAATATATGTGCTTAGCGCACTGATGAGTGTTGGGGCGGTTTCCTGCGATTTAACAGAAAAGCCTACTTCACTATATGAAATGGATACTTATTTTACTACGGTAGATAAGGCTAAAATGGCAGTAATTGGTGTATACGACTGTCTTGCCGCCGAAGGCTCCTATGGACAATACGTTATGCCGTTTGCTACTGCTGATGATATGTATATGATTAGAGGCGCGGGTACGGGTGACGGAACACGTCGTGATATTTCCCAGTATGCGGTTACTTCCTCTAATGTGTGGATTGCTTCTGTGTGGAACTATACTTATCAAGGTATTGACCGCGCTAATCTGGCAATTACCGGTATCGAGGGAATGGCTGGTTATGAAGATAGTGCCGAACTAAAAGAACTGGTAGCTCAGGCTCGCTTCCTTCGTGCTTTCTTGGCGTTTGACCTTGTTCGATTCTGGGGAGATGTTCCGTTTAAGACAACGTATACCAGTGGATTTGCACAAACATCTCAGCCTCGTACGGATAGAGAACTTATTTATGATGAGATTATTAAGGATTTGGATTTTGCCAAGCAGTATTTGAATCCGGGTAGTAAAGTTGCTTCTTCAGAAGTTCCTTGTCAGGGTGCTGCTCATGCTTTATTGATGCGTGTTTATCTGCAACGTGCCGGTTATAGCCTGGATCGTGCTACTCGTAAGCTTGTTCGTCCCGATGACGCTAAACGCAAACAGTATTTCGATGCTGTTATTGCTGAGTGGAAAGCTCTTAAAACGGAAGGTTATCATGATTTTTATAGTGGTGGATATGAAAAATTGTTCCAGAATTATTCTCAACTTGTGTTGAATAATCAGGAAAGCTTGTGGGAAATAGCTTTCGAGCCTAATAATGGTGAGAAAGATAATGCAGGCTACTGGGCAACCTATAACGGCCCGCTTACCGACGCTCCTGATGCAGGTAGCGGAGCGGCTAACCAGACTCACTATGGACGTGCCAACGCATTTATGGTTGTGTTGCCTTATTGGAAAGGATTTTATGAAGACAAAGACGTACGTCGTGATGTGAATTTTGTAGATTATGTAATGAGATGGGATAAAAAGAAGAAAGACCACGTCAAACTGACTGTTTGCAAGGAAATATCAACAGATATGAATCGTTATCCGGGCAAATGGCGCAGAGAATGGATGGCACCTGGTTTTGTTGATCCTAATCATACGGGAGTAAACTATTGTCCGTTACGTTATGCTGATGTAGTATTGATGGCTGCTGAAGCTTATAACGAAACCAACAATACTCCGGAAGCATGGAATCTGTTAAACAGTGTTCGTACTCGTGCCGAGGCTACTCCGATTACTTCGGCCAACTATGCAACTTTGATGAAAGCTCCTAAGGTGTATGACCTTCCTTTTATCAGTGATGGTGATGAAGCCGGTAAATTCCGTACAGCTCTGTATTGGGAGCGTGCTTTTGAAACAGCTTATGAAGGACAACGCAAATTCGATTTGATCCGTTGGGGTATTTTGGGTGATGCATTGAGAGCAGCCCAAGCACATATCGAAGGTTGGGTAGAAGGTGCAAATGAATTCAAGGATGTAGATGCTAATGGTAAACCAAGAGAACTGAAAGAAGGAGAAAAACCTAAGACATGGGATCCGAAAACCTGGGCAACTGCAAACTACATTGCCGGTCGTAACTTTGTTGATGGCAAGAACGAACTGTTCCCCATTCCTTTGGCTGAAATACAATCTAATGCAACTTTGGGCGGAGAGAACAACCCGGGTTACGAATAAACTAAAATAAATAACTCTCAATGATAGAGAGGGGAAAGTAGCGATACTTCCCTTCTCTCTATCACATCTTTGAAAGATGTTTCATCGGAGATAAGACAAATTTATACTACATTCAACAGAATTGGTATTGTTTTTATTCTCTCATGAAGCATCTTTCAACATTATTACATGTCATAGTCCTTGCCTATCTGTAAATTTGTATGCAAGGAAAAAAACATAAATTATAAAAGGTATTATGAAGAAAAAAATATTGTTGGGTTGTACGGTTGCTGCGTTACAGCTTCTTTCGAGTTGCTCGTCGAGTCAGCCCAAAGTAGAGTATGCCTGGTTGAAGCAAGCGATAGATGTATCGGTAGAGCAACTGAAAGAAACGGTAGCCGATGTCGGAGATTCGGTTTGTCTGCCACGTTCCATCTGGACAGGATATGACATGGACTTTCTCTATCATCAGTTACAGAAAGATTCCACAGACTCTATACGCGTAAAACCCGTCACCCATGAATTAGGTACGCGGCGCTATTGCTTTTCCATCTACGACTGGACGAGTGGCTTCTTCCCTGGCAATTTGTGGTATGCCTATCAGTTGACAGGAGATAAAGACTTGCGGAAACATGCCGTTAAATTTACGAACTACCTCTATCCTATACGCGAATATAACGGAACCCATGACATAGGCTTTATGATGAATTGCAGTTATGGCAATGCCTATCGTTTATGCCCTGCCGACAGTGTACGCCAGGCATTGATACAGACTGCCGATAATCTATGTGGACGCTTCAACCCGCAGATAGGTTGTATCCGCTCCTGGAACTTTGGAAAATGGAACTTCCCCGTTATTATAGATAATATGATGAATCTGGACTTACTGTTCTACGTAAGCCGGCTTACCGGGGATGATAAATATAAGAAGCTTGCTCTGACACATGCCGAAACCACGATGAAGAACCATTTCAGGGAAGACCATTCATCCTATCATGTGGTAAGTTATAACAATGACGGAACAATAGAAAAGAAATGTACCCATCAGGGACAGAACGATGCTTCGGCATGGGCACGCGGACAAGCCTGGGGAGTATACGGATATACTTCCTGCTACCGTGAATCCAAAGATAAACGATTCCTTCAACAAGCCGAGGACATTGCATCCTTAATTATGCAACGGGTGAAGACCGACGATTTGGTTCCTCTCTGGGACTATGACGCCCCCGATACTTCCCAGACTCCCCGTGATGCTTCGGCCGCTTCTATCACCGCTTCCGCATTGATAGAGCTGAGCACATTGGCCGAAAACGGACAACCCTATTTGGACTATGCGGAAAAGCTGCTCAAAAGCCTTTCTTCCGATGCTTATCTGGCTAAGGTCGGTACGAATCAAGGCTTTATCTTGATGCACTCCACAGGTTCATTACCCAACGGATCAGAAATCGACACACCGCTCAACTATGCCGACTATTACTATCTTGAAGCTTTGCTTCGCTATATGAAAATAAAAGGAATCGATTATAAGGATATTTAAACTTAACTTAGTATACCATGAAAATGATGAAATTGGTTTTAGCGACATTATTATTACTGTTTACTGTAACCCTCGAAGCGCAGCAACTTAGAAAAGAAGCTTTTGACTTGCTGAATCTGGATTATCCGGGTTTGGAAAAAGTAAAAGCGGCATATACTGTGCGGCAATGGGATGAGGCTGCCCGTGCTTTGCTCAATTACTACCGGCATCGTACCGGCATCGCACATCCGGACATTGACTTGCAGCATCTCACTATCTCCAAAGAAGAACAGAAGTGGGCCGACGACGGCTTGGAGCACACCTTCTTCGTACACAAGGGCTACCAACCCTCTTATAATTACGGAAAGGATATTAACTGGCAATATTGGCCTGTTCAGGATAACGAACTGCGTTGGCAGCTTCATCGTCACAAATGGTTCACGCCCATGGGTAAAGCCTATCGTCTCTCCGGTGACGAGAAGTATGCCAAGGAATGGGTAAATCAATATATCGACTGGATTGTAAAGAATCCGTTAACTGAGGTCGAAAAAGAAGAATACGAGTTAGTCAGTGCCGGTGAGGTAAAAGGTGATGCCGACAATGTACGGTTTGCATGGCGTCCGCTGGAAGTAAGTAACCGCTTGCAAGATCAAACCTGCCAGTTCCTTTTGTTCAATCCCGCAACTGCTTTCACTCCGGAATTCTTGACTGAATTCTTGGTGAACTACCACCGTCATGCGGTACATATTCTGGGTAATTACTCCGACGAGGGCAATCACCTGTTGTTCGAGGCGCAACGTATGGTCTATGCAGGCGTCTTCTTCCCCGAATATAAAGATGCACCCGCATGGAGAGAAAGCGGTATCAGTATTCTGAACCGCGAAATAAAGAAGCAGGTTTATGCCGATGGCGGTCAATACGAGTTAGACCCCCATTACCACCTGGCTGCCATTAATATATTCTGTAAAGCCTTGCGTATGGCGGACATGAATGGTTTCCGCCGGGAATTCCCCGCTGAATACGTTAATACGGTAAAGAACATGATTGAGTTCTATACCAACGTTTGCTTCCCCGATTACAGCAATCCATGCTTCAGCGACGCGAAGATGGGCGACCGTCCCGCCGAAATCAGTAACTACCGGGAATGGCTTGAAATCTTCCCCGATTGTGAGTGGATACGTTACTATGCTACTGAAGGTCGTGAAGGTTCCCTTCTGCCCTACCTGTCACACGGCGCTTTGAGTTCCGGGTTCTTTACTTTCAGAAACGGATGGAAACAAGATGCCACTGTGATGGTCGTAAAAGCCGGTCCTAAAGGAGAATGGCATTGCCAGCCCGATAACGGAACTTTTGAACTCTGGTTTAATGGCAGAAACTTGTTCCCTGATAGCGGTTCGTACGTATATGCCGGTGATGAAGAAGTAATGAAACTCCGCAACTGGTTCCGCCAGACAAGAGTGCACAACACGTTGACGCTGGACGGCAAGAACCTCGAAACCACCCAGTCGGTTACCAAACTGTGGCAACCGGACGGCAAGGAGCAAATCCTGGTAACAGAGAATCCCCATTATAAAGACTTGAAACACCGCCGTACGGTTTTCTTTGTAGACCAAACCTATTACGTCATTGTGGACGAAGCCGTGGGTGATGCCCGTGGAACAGTCAATCTGAACTATCATTTATGCGAGGGAAAAGTGAATGTCGATTCGAAGAGCAATACGCTGACTTCTGCTTTCGAAGGAGAGAGCAATGTAAAATTGCAATGCTTCCCCGAGCAGAAGGCATCGGTACAGGAACACGAAGGATGGCGTTCCATCGCTTATCGCCAACGCGTACCCCGTACTTCGGTGTCGTTCGATGCAGTTAAAAACAGTGCAGACCCTGTACGTTATATAACAATCATTTACCCGGTGAAAGATACCTCTGCCTACCCTTCGCTCCATGCAAAATTCATAAATAAGGGATTTGATGAGAAAGGAGTCAAGATTGAAGTATCCGTTAATGGAAAGAAACGTCGGTTAGCTACTCAATTCTAATAAATTGCACTTATGGAACGGTTATCATATATGCTTTTGCCGCTTGCAGCGATTGGGATTTCAGCCTGCACTTCCTCTAAGGAAGAGGTGAAACGTCCTAATATCATCTTTATGATGACGGATGACCATACTACGCAGGCTATGTCATGCTATGGCGGGCGTCTCATCCAGACGCCCAATATGGACAGGATAGCCGGTGAAGGTATCCGCATGGATAATTGTTATGCAGTCAATGCCCTGTCCGGCCCGTCAAGAGCTTGTATCTTGACGGGCAAGTTCAGCCACATCAATGGCTTTACTGATAATGCCAGCACCTTCGACGGAAGTCAGCAGACGTTTCCCAAGCTCTTGCAGGCGGCAGGCTATCAGACCTCGATTATCGGCAAATGGCATTTGATAACCCAACCGCAAGGCTTTGATTACTGGTGCATCCTGAGCGGACAACACGAGCAGGGAGATTATTATAATCCTGACTTTATCGAGAACGGAAAGCATGTCGTGGAACAAGGCTATGTAACCGATATTGTTACGGATAAAGCGATTGATTATCTCGAACACAGGGATAAGAGCAAGCCTTTTTGCATGATGTACCATCAGAAGGCTCCGCATCGTAACTGGATGCCCGCCCCCCGTCATCTGGGGATGTTCAACTCTACCACATTCCCCGAACCGAACACCCTTTTCGATACCTATGAGGGTAGGAGTAGAGCCGCGAAAGAGCAGGATATGTCGATAGAGCATACGTTGACCGAGGACTGGGACTTGAAACTTCTCACCCGGGAGGAAATGTTGAAAGATACCACCAACCGGCTATACCAGGTTTATAAACGTATGCCGGCAAAGGTGCAGGATAAGTGGGACTCTGTATATGCCCGTCGTATCTCCGAATATCGCAGTGGGGAGTTAAAGGGCAAAGAACTGATTAGCTGGAAATACCAGCAGTACATGCGCGATTATCTGGCTACGGTCATAGCCGTAGACGAGAATATCGGCCGTTTACTCAACTATCTGGAAAAGACCGGCGAACTGGACAATACCATTATTGTCTATACCTCCGACCAGGGATTCTTCTTGGGAGAACATGGTTGGTTCGATAAGCGGTTTATGTACGAAGAATGTCAGCGTATGCCGTTGATTGTGCGCTACCCTAAAGCAATCAAGCAGGGTATTACCTCCAACGCTATCGCGATGAATGTGGATTTTGCCCCTACCTTGCTCGATTATGCAGGGATTGACATCCCCGGGGATATTCAGGGTAAATCCTTGAAACCCGTCTGGGACAATGAGGGAAACATACCCGAAGACTGGCGGAAAGCTGCCTATTATCATTATTATGAATATCCTGCCGAACATTCGGTCAAACGCCATTACGGTATTCGTACGGACGACTTCAAATTGATTCACTTCTATAACGATGTGGATGAGTGGGAAATGTACGATATGAAGAACGACCCCCACGAGTTGAATAATGTATATGGCCGGCCCGAATATGCCGACAAACAGGCTGAACTGATGTCCTTATTAAGGGAATCCCAGAAGCAATACGGAGATAATGATCCGGACGAAAAGGTGAAGGAACTCTTCAAGGGTGACAGACGAACGATGAAAAACAGATGAGGAACTAACAAAAAAGGCTTCTTTTCTGAATATATTCCATAAGATTATTTATATTTGCTATCAACAAACCGATAGTATGAATAGCGTATGGATAATAATTTCGTAGTAAATATAGGTCGCCAGTTAGGCAGTGGCGGACGGGAAATCGGTGAAAAGCTGGCTATCCGTCTGGGTATTGACTTTTATGATAAGGAGTTGATAAACCTTGCTTCCGAGGAGAGTGGACTTTGCCGTGAGTTCTTTGAGAAAGCAGACGAAAAGGCTTCCCAGGGAATTATCGGCGGTCTGTTTGGAATGCGTTTCCCTTTTATCAGTGACGGAGCTTTGCCCGCAACCAACTGTTTGAGTAACGATGCGCTCTTTAAGGTGCAGAGTGATGTGATACGCCGGCTGGCATCCGAGAAGTCCTGCCTGTTCGTAGGGCGGTGTGCCGATTACATCCTGCGTGATAACCCGCGTTGCGTCAACATCTTTATTTCTGCATCGCGTGAAGACCGCATTGCCCGCTTATGCCGCTTACATTCCGTTTCCGAAAGCGCAGCCGAAGAAATGATGAATAAGGCTGATAAGAGACGTTCGGAATATTATAACTATTACAGTTACAATACGTGGGGAGCAGCAGCCACCTATCATCTGTGTATTGATTCCTCGGTATTGGGGATTGATGAGACAGTGAGCTATATAGAAGAGTTTGTAAGGAAGAGGCTGAAAATGTAGTTGTTACGGCATATTGGCAGTAATATAAATGTATAAAAAAAGGCAACTGATTCATTTTAGAATTAGTTGCTTTTTTTTTATTGCTTACGTTATATACATTATATACAGGTAATAATAGGTTTAGTATATTAATTGTCTGTATTATAGTGATTTAATATGTTTTTCAAACGTTCGTTTAATATTCGCAAAGATATGAATGTTTTTTGTATTGACAAAATAGTTGACGTCTATATTTGCTTTTTTGGTGAAATTTATATAATAACTTATTGATATTTAGAGGATAACAAGCCTATAAGAAAATTTATCTATCTTTTCTTTTCATACACTATGGAGAGGGAGCATAAAGGTGATTTTTAAACGAACGTTTGAAAAACACCTTTATGTGTTTAAATGCTTCGTTTATAGCTATTTATAAGTAAAATTAAGTAGACTATTAACACATAACTATTTCCTGACTTCTTTTATCCGTGATGGTGAGTAGTCTTGAAGTAATATGGATGCAAGCTAAACTATTTAAAATAAGTGCATTACATGATTTGACCGGGAGGTATTTCGCTACTCCGGTGTCCCTAAAGAACGCTCTTTTCAAACAGACAATGCCTAACCTAAGATTAACTGTTATAGTTTGATAATGAGTCATATATCCCCAAATAGAATGTCTCAATGTACTTGGTATGCCGTACGCGTCTCTTACAGCCGTGAACTGGCATTGAAAGCTATTTTAGATGAAAAACATATCGAGAGCTTCATTCCGATGCGTCACGAATACGGCACTAAAAACGGCAAACGTACTCATAAACTGGTACCCGCCATTCACAATCTGGTATTTATTCATTCCACCCGCCAACGCATTGAAGCCTTGAAAAAAGAACTGGAGGTAAGCATACCCATTCGTTTCATTATGAACCGCGAATATTGCCGTCCGGTGGTCATTCCCGATTCCCAGATGCGTAGCTTCATCCTTGTGGCAGGCACTTACGAAGAAGCCGTACTCTACATCGATCCCGCAGAACTCCTGTTGGCGAAAGGCCAGAAAGTCCGTATTACCGGAGGCGTATTCGAGGGAGTAATTGGAGAGTTCGTCCGCATCCGTCACGACCGTCGCGTGGTGGTCAACATCGAAGGCGTCATGGCAATAGCCACTACCTATATTCATCCCTCACTCATAGAACCAGTTATAGAATCTTAAAATAAAACCTCTGGGAGACTCCGAAGTCCTCCGGGGTGAAACTTGTCACAATTGTATGAATTCCAAAACCACAACTTTGTATTCCTTAGCTCAGGAACTGCTGAACCTGGGCATGGACGGCAGTCCCGTTTACAGCGACCACTTCGCCCGTTTAAACCGTGAAGTATGTACACTTGCACTCGAATTGTACGGTAGCGCTACCACTTCCGTCTCCTCCACTCCCGAAGCGGAAGCCGAACTTTGCATGAGTCTTCTGGTGGCCTTCAACGCCACCTATTACGACAACGGGCGTAAGCAGCAGTACATCCAGCACCTGCTCGACCGCAGCTTCGAGGTACTTCCCAAGCTCCCCGCATCCCTGCTCAAAGTCCGCCTCCTGACCTACTGCTATGCCGAGGTCTACGAGCCCCGTCTTGCCCGCGAAGCCCATGCCATTATCGACACCTGGAACAAATCTTCCCTCACCCTCGAACAGGTTGATGTCATCGGGGAACTAAAAAACATAGAAGAAAACCCGTACCCGTTTCAGGAAGTGGACGACTGAATAGTCACATCTTCTCCTGTAATTCGTAATTAGTAAACCTTAATTAAATAAGAATGGATTCCATAGAAAAAGACGACCATTTCATTCCCGACGGCATGAACGCCTTCGAGCGCAATGTGAAGCGTATCGGTGACTGTCTTCTTGCGCTCGGTGCCCTCATCGTATTTTCTCCCTTGTTTCTGTTATGCTATATTGCCGTGAAGCGTGAAGACGGTGGTCCTGCTATTTTCAAGCAAGAGCGTATCGGTCGCTTCGGCCGTCCCTTCAATATCTATAAATTCCGCAGCATGAAGCTGGATGCCGAGAAAAAAGGCCCCGCCCTCTACGCCGGTGAGGAAGACCCCCGCATGACTAAGGTCGGAAGGTTCCTGCGCGACCACCACCTGGACGAACTCCCCCAGCTCTGGAACGTCTTCTGTGGTGACATGGCCTTTATCGGCCCCCGTCCCGAACGCCAATTCTATATCGACCAGATTATAAAAGAAGACCCCCGCTACCGTTATCTCTATCAAATCCGTCCCGGGGTAACCTCTTACGCCACCCTGTACAACGGCTATACCGATACTCTGGAAAAAATGCTCCGCCGTCTGCGCTACGATCTGTTCTATCTGGAGCACCGCTCCTGGGGTTTCGACTTCAAGATACTTGCCATGACGTTTATGAATATTGCTTTCGGAAAGAAATTTTAATACGGTAAATCAGCAATCTGTTTATCGAAGAAAGTAAAATGAGTCTGATAAGAACAATAAGCCTTGTATTCGTGAATATTGCGAACAACTTAATTATTAATTAAAAAAAACAGCTCAATGTTGTACTACGTTACCGCTATACGGCATCGTAGCAAAACAGTGCGTGTTTACACCAAAATCTTTTTAATATGTATTATTTAAATGAACATTTAGTTGGATTGAACCGTATTTTCGATCAAAACTCACGTGATAATTATATTCGGATGGATCTTAACGAGAATCCGGGTGGGCTCCCCGAGGATTTTATACATGAGGTGTTAGCGACTATAACTCCTGAATCCATATCAAAATATCCCGGGCAACTAAACTTTACTCAAAAATTAGGAAAGTTCATTGGAGCAGAGGTAGAGCAAATCTGCCTGACGAACGGATCGGCAGAGGCTGTACGATATGTGATTGAAGCATATTCCCGTCCGGGAGGTAAAATAGTATCGGTCGCTCCTTCGTATGCTATGTACGAGGTATATGCAAATATGTATGGCAGACAACATATTCCAGTACATTATAATGAAGATCTTACATTCGATGTCAATAATATTATTGACCAGCTAAAGGCGGATGTTGATTTATTGGTTGTACTCAATCCGAACAACCCTGTGGGCGATGTATATACTACTGAAGAAATGGACAGAATAATGGCTGCTGCTAAAGTTAATGAAGTGACAGTTTTAATTGATGAAGCCTATCATTATTTCTATCCCCATTCTTTTATTAAATACGCATTGAATAATGACCATGTATTCGTAACTCGTACCTTCTCAAAACTTTTTTCTTTGGCTGGTTGCCGATTAGGTTATGTAGTCGGTCAGGCTGAAGGGGTAGCTTATATACAGAAGCTGTGTACTCCCCATAATATAAATGTCTTCAGCATGAAACTTGCAGAGAGCATAATTGAGACCCCCGGTATGGTAGATACTCTAATTGCCAAGCAGCGTGAAGGTAAAGAATTCCTCATGAGTGAGCTGCAAAAACGAAAATATGAATTTAGTGCCAAAGAGGGAAACTTTATCTTTATCAAATCCAAGATAGATGCTGATGAATTAGTTGCCAAGATGAAAGAGGAAAAAAGGATTTTGATAAAGTCGTATAGCGGAATCGGTGTTCTGGGTAAATGCTTAAGAGTATCCACCGGTGAAAAGGGAATAATGCAGAAATTTCTTGCTGCTATTGATGATTTAGATAAGTAGCAGTTGAATCACCACTGATTAGCCTGATATATGAATTTTGATGAAATAAAGAATGCTCTTCATAGCAAGTATGCTGAACTTAAAATAGTGCCGATTGCTCCTTCCTCGTTTGTTTTTGAGGAGCGCGTGAAGCAAAAATGTTTTCATTGTAAGAATTATAATGTGAAATGGACTTGTCCGCCCCATATTCCTAATGTAGACTATCCCAAGATGTTTAGAGAGTACGAGCATGCGGCAGTTATTATCTGTGAAGTGTATTTGGATGAAGATAATTTTGAGAAGAAAAGAGCGGAGTCTACCAATACTATCCATAAAGCCCTATTATATTTAGAAGGAGAATTGTACAAACATAACAATTCAATGGCTTTGTCTTTTATTGGCGGCAGCTGCAAACTGTGTAAAAACGGTTGTAATAAAGAACATTGCGTTAATCCTTATCTATCGAGGATGCCCTGGGAGGCAACCGGCTGTAACATCATAAAAACATTATCCAATATAAATATTAATATCACATTTCCTATAACGAATACATTGCATCGTTATGGATTATTTCTTTGGTAAAATAAAATAGTAAATTTATGGAATACATCATTTTAGCTGCCGGTATTGGCTCAAGACTATACCCTTATACAAAGAATTCTCCAAAATGCTTGGTGAAAGTTACCCAGCAAGAAACTGTTATAGAAAGAACAGTCCGTTTGATAAAAGAATTCGATAAAGAAGCGTCCGTCACTATTGTTTTGGGCTTTTGTTCCCAACAAATCATGGAATTGTTAGGCAATTCTTGTCATTACATAATAAATCCTTTTTATAAGGTGACAAATAGTGTGGCTTCTTTATGGTTTGCCCGTGATATACTACTTAAGGAGAATCCAACGGTGATTCTGAATGCCGACATCGTATTTTCCCGTTCATTGGCAAAGGAAATTTGTTCATTGCCCAATGAAACGATTATTTATTATGATTCGTCTATAAAGTCCCATGGAGATTATAATGTCCAACTATTGGACGGGCACATGGTTGTGATGGGAAAAGAGCTGGATGAATATGATGGTGAATATGTTGGAATTACCAAATATGATGGTGTAGGTGCCCGGATACTATATGATGAAATTGATAGTTTAGTATTGGAAGAACTGTACGATCAATGGTATGAAAATGGATTAGTACAACTGTCTTTGTCAGAACGGCACTTGTTTAAAGCGATAGATGTTTCTGAACATCAATGGTCCGAAATAGATTCGATAGATAATCTGTTGAAGATACGAAGCATTATAAAAAAAGAAGAGTAAGCGTCTTTGTTTAAGAAAAAGAATCTTACAAAATGATTATGAATATAATTTCTGTTTTTATTATTTATGTCAAAGCCAGAAGAACTAAAATCTAAAACAATTTCTGGTATACAATGGAGCGCTGTTGAGCGTTTTTCATTACAAGGGGTACAGTTTGCTATCAATATCATAATGGCCCGACTTCTTTTGCCATCAGATTATGGTATGATTGGTATGCTGGCCATTTTTCTTCAGATATCCCAAACTTTTATGGATAGTGGCTTTTCTGATGCTTTGGTTCAAAAGAAGGACAGGACAGAAAAGGATTTGTCAACTGTATTTTATTTTAATATCGCAATTTCTATTTTACTCTATTCTCTGCTGTTTATAAGTGCACCTTTTATTTCCCGATTTTATCATATGTCCGAACTTACATGGGTAACCCGGATTCTTACTTTGAATTTAATAATCACATCCTTTGCTGCCATTCCCAAAACAATATTAATGATAAGGATAGACTTTAAAACGCAGTCTAAGATATCTTTAATATCTGCAATTGCTTCAGGCTGCATTGGCATAGCAATGGCATATAAAGAATATGGAGTATGGGCTTTGGTTTGTCAGTCTTTATTAAATGCTCTTTTTGTCACTCTATTATCTTATTATTATATAACTTGGCGTCCTTTGAGAGTTTTTTCGAAAGATTCCTTCTTAAATCTTTTTTCTTTTGGCTCCAAGTTGTTATATTCAAGATTAATTCATGCTCTATATTATAATTTATATGCAATAATAATAGGACGTCGTTATTCATCTGCAGAACTGGGATATTATACTCGTGCGGAGCAGTTTGCCATATTACCTTCAGGCAATATAAACGCCATTATATCTCGCGTTACATTTCCTATATTAAGTAGTATTCAAGACGATGATGAACGTTTGGCTTTAGCCTATAGGAAGTATATCAAATTGGCTTCTTTCTTGATTTTTCCGTTAATGATTGGTCTGGCTGCCATAGCTGAGCCTTTGATTTCTTTTTTGCTGACTGACAAATGGTTGGGGGCTGTTATCCTTCTTCAAATATTATGCCTTGATTGGATGTTGGACCACTTAAGTCAAATCAATCTTAATCTGTTATTAGTAAAGGGACATTCTGACTGGGCTTTACGTTTGGAAATTATAAAAAAGATAATAGCAACTTCAATTTTAGTTATTTCAATTCCATTCGGGATTGAGGCAATGTGCTGGGGACGTGTTTTGTATGCTGTCATTGCTACTTATATGAATAGCCATTATACAAGCCGTCTGATAAAATTGAGTTTTGTGACCCAATTGAAAGATTATTTTCCATCTCTATTATTGGCAGTAGCAATGGGAGGTATAGTTTATTACTCTATTGCTATATTCTCTTCTGATTTACTAAAAATTGTTGGAGGTTTTTTTATTGGTGCTGTCTTTTATGTAATATTATCTGTACTTTTTAAAATGGATGAATTCAAGGAACTTATATCTATAATTAAGAAATAAAATGAAAGAGAATTTACGAGAAAAGTATAACCCGGATGGTTCTATCCTACGGGAACATCAGTTGAGAATGTTAGATATGCTGATTATCATTGATGGAATCTGTAAAAAGCATAATATAAAATACTGGATATCGGATGGTACTTTATTGGGTGCGGTAAGGCATGGAGGATTTATTCCTTGGGATGATGATTTGGATATATCAATGATGTGGAAAGATTATAAACGATTTATAGAGATTGTAGAGACTGAACTGCCGCAGAATTTGATTCTGCAAACTCATAAAAAGGATAGAGGATATGTAGCTCCTTATGCTAAGATACGGGATTTGAATTCTGCTATTGTAGAACGCGATAATTGGGATATAAATTATAGATACAGAGGAATATATATCGATATTTTCCCGATGCAGAAATGCAGTTATTTATTTACACGTATTTCAGATGCAATGCATGTACGCTTTTTATATAAAATATCTCATGTCAAAGCGGGAAAGTTTAGATATTGGTATTTGCATTGCATGTATTGTGTGATGACATTATTCTACTCTGTTTTTAGAGGTATAGATTCCTTTTTTGTGAAGTCTGGTAATTTAACTTTTACTTATGGCAGTGGATTTGGGTATTGTAATTATCGCATTGCTGATATTTTCCCGTCTTTAGAAATTATTTTTGAGGGACATTCATTTGTTGCTCCACATGACTGTGACAAGGTGTTAAAGAAGCTGTATGGTGACTATATGAAACTTCCTGAAGAAGAATATCGAAGGATTCACACATTATCCGTGAACTTAGATAATAAAGCAAAAGATATTTCAAAATGACAAATATATTGTTTGATTTAATATCTACTCAGGAATACCATAGCGGTGGAGGGGAATATGTAGAAAAAGTTTTGAAAGAATTATTGTCTTATGAAGGATGCCGTATTTGGGGATTATATGATTCCCGTCTTCTGTTTTTATTAGATGATTTAGAAAAGCTTAAATCTCAAATTGTATTATTGGATATTAGTAAAGCTACGATTTCAGAGTGGATTAACACTTATAATATTGATGTTTTCTTCATAGGTATTGTTCAAAAATATGTAAATTATAATATTTCTGATATTGAATGTAAAACGATATGCGTTATTCATGATATTGGTGATGTGGAATTTTTTGATAATAGAATCCATTTTTTATCTCCATGTTCACTGAAAAATTATATACGTTTGAGTCTTGATTATTGGCTTCCTAATGTTAGATATTCTACAATATGTAGAGCTTTAAAACGTTATCGAAAGTTAGAGTCACTTCTACTGCAAGATAATGTTACTTTGGTCACAGTATCTGAATATACTTCAAATTCAATTATATACTATTTCCCAAAAATCGGTAATAGAAAAACTATCCATGTTTTATATCCACCTCCAAAACAATATGTTCGTAAGGATACTATTGATAATGAGAAATTGAAAACAATATTCGCAGAAAAGAGAAAATACATGCTATTTGTGAATGCTAATAGGGAAAATAAAAATTTTAATATTTTGCTGAAATGCTTTGATAAAATAAAAGAGTGTTTTCCTGATATGTTGTTGATAGCAACCGGAGTAAATACAAAACTTTTAAATCAAAATATTATTAGTTTAGATTATGTTTCAATTTCTGATATTGAAAACTTATATATGCATGCATGGGGGCTGATTTATCCTTCATTGACAGAAGGCTTTGGTTATCCTCCCGTTGAAGCAATGAAATATGGAACTCCCGTTATTGCTTCTAATGTTTGTTCCATGCCAGAAGTTTTAGGTAATTCAGTTTTGTATTGCTCTCCTTTTTATGCAAACGATTTATTTAATTGTATCAGACTTTTAGAAAAAAAATATCAGTACTATGAATTGAAAAGTGAAGAACGATATCAAAAAGTATTTAAGAAACAACAAAGCGATTTTCATAAACTTATTAATATGATTATTAATGAAGAAGAAGATTGAAACTCAGGAAAGAATGAAAAATGTTATTTGTATATTAGTTTTGTATAATCCTGATATCGATTTACTTAGAAAAGTTATATCGCCTATCATTTCACAGATAGATTTATTATGGATTTCGGATAATTCGATTGAAACTATTGATTTGACTTGTGTCTTAAATGCTTCATCAAAAATTTTGTATGAAAAGATGCCGGGGAATATAGGCATAGCCGCCGCGCAAAATTATGGTATCAGATATGCTATTGAACACCAGTTTCAATATGTATTTTTTTTGGATCAAGATAGTATATCTCCTTGCAACATGATCCTTAGCTTAATATCCCGATATGAATATTTATGTTCTTCCAATATAAAAGTGGGAGCTATAGGACCAAGAGCATTTAATAGTTACGAGAACAAAGATTACAGAGGAACGATAAAAAAAGGGAAGAAAATAGAGAGCGATATAACAGAAGTATCAGAATTGATTAGCTCCGCTTCTTTGATGGAAGTTGCTACTTTCAAAAAAGTAGGACTGATGGACGAACAGCTTTTTATTGATGGGGTGGACTATGAGTGGTGTTGGAGAGCTAAAGCAAAAGAGCTGTATCGTTTTTTTGTAATAGAGTCTGTGAAACTGAATCATAGGCTGGGAGAGGGTGACCGTTCTTTCTTTGGGAAAAAGATATCTATTCCAACCCCTTTCAGAACTTATTATTTATTTCGAAATTATTTTATTCTGTTAAGATATAGTTATGTCCCTCTGTATTGGAAAGTTGCTGGCGGTGTGAAGTATGCAATAAAAATGTTGTATTTCCCGTTGTGCGTTTCTCCGCGAATGGGTTATTTGAAAAATATATGGAGGGGGATTTTTCATGGTGTTTCCTTTTATCATAAATAGGGCTTGAGGGAATAATGGGTATTTATTGGTCTGTATATTTACTGATTATATTTTTCTCAGTTACGGAAGTATGTAGGGTAAGTCAGAAAAAAAAATCGTTGATATTAGTAATCGTATTGTTGATGTTCTTTACGGCATTTAGAGGTGCTGCCGGAGCGGATGCGGAGAATTATATTAATGGTTGGAAAATGACGGCTACTATATGGGATACTGATATTTCTATGAATCCTAATATTGCCTATTCTGAACCTGGATATTATTTTTACACAGTCATACTTAAATCGATATGGGATAACGTTACTTTCTACTTTTTTATTACTTCTATAATAACATTATGGCTGTTATCTAAAACATTAATCAAATATTCTATTTATCCATTTATAGGATTGATTGTCTATATGTCCCGTTTTTTCCTTTTAAGGGACTTTAATCAGATTCGAGGGGCATTAGCCATAGCAATTATAATATTATCAACAAGATATATCGTAGGGAACCGTTTTAGACCTTTTATTTTCTGTGTGTTAGCTGCCTTGTTTTTTCATACCAGTATCATTTGCATAATCCCGTTCTTCTTCTTTAATAAAATACGGTTTTCACAAAAGAATATATATATTGTACTCTTCTGTACTTATGCTTTTACTGCATTGGTGCAAGAATATGTGGGTACTATATTATTCTTTTTTAGTGCGCAAACTGGTGCACTATCTGCATATACAGATCCTGATGGCATGTTTGCTGAGGGTGGTGGTCTTTTGAATCCTATGATTTTCTATCAAATTATAATCTTGATATTATATACTCTTTCAGAAAATTTTCTAAAAGAACGGCAACCTTATTATTATGGTATCAGGAATGCATATCTATATTCGACTATATTGTTGATGCTTTTTAGTGCATCACCTGTGATAGCTGCACGTCTATCTACCATATTTGCTACTTACGAAATAATTATTATTCCGGCTTTAATCTCTATTTTGACAAACAGAACAAGAGTGGTTGTTGTCCCTATTATTTTTCTGCTGTTGGGGCTGTTATTTTATATAAATTATAATAGAGCCGGTGATTTAACTTACGGATTAACTATATGATTTCAGTGTGTCTCCTTACCTACAATGGGGAAAAATATGTAAAAACACAATTGTTGAGTATTTTAGAACAACTTTCAAAAGATGATGAAGTTATTGTATCGGATGATAATTCTTTTGATAATACTCTTGAGATTATAAAACAGTTGAATGATAGCAGAATAAAAGTCTTTCATAATCACATATCTCATAATTCTTATTCCGGAACTTTTGCCAGAGTTTATAGGATTAGTCGAAATTGTGAAAATGCATTGAAGTATGCTATGGGTGATTATGTCTTTTTATCCGATCAGGATGATATTTGGTATCACGATAAGATAAAAGTTATGTTGGCGTATTTGAAAAATGCGAATTTGGTGATACACAACTGTTCCATTATTGATGCCAATGGTGTAATAATTGGTGATGACTATTTTCACGGAGAAATTCCACAGGCGAATTTATGGCAGTTATTAGTTAAATCTCCTTTTATGGGATGCTGTATGGGATTTACCAAACAGCTAAAAGACTCATTGTTGCCATTTCCTCATGATTTGATAGAACATGATGCTTGGATTGGTATAAGGGCTCTATTGTCTTCGCAGAACCCTAAATTTATAACTAACTGTTTGGTGTATTATAGACGGCATGGCAATAATGCTTCTTATTGTGGAGAGAAAAGCTCAAATCCTATCAGTGTAAAAATCAAGCGTCGATTAATTATATTGCAAGTATATATAAACGAGTTGGTTAGAGGGTTGCTTCATCTTAATTTCAGGTGATACTTTAATTGCATCTAAAAAAACTTTTTTAATGATTACTTCTTCTGTAGTTCTTTATAGGACGAAAAAAGAAGAGTTGGATACGATTGTCGGCTGTGTGTTGCATAGTTGTATCTCTACTCTTTATTTGATAGATAATTCTCCAAGTAGAGAATTGGAGAACCACATTGCAGGATACGACAAAAATAGGGTTGTTTATATCTTTAGTGGCAGGAACCTGGGGTATGGTGCAGGCCATAACATAGCTATCCGGGAAGCAATGAAAAGAAATGCCCGTTATCATGTTGTATTGAATCCAGACATCCGGTTTACTTCCGATTCCATAGATAAGTTACATGAATTTATGAATCAAAATCCCGATGTGGGACAGGTAATGCCTAAAGTGGTGTATCCTACCGGTGAGATTCAGTATTTGTGTAAGTTGATTCCTACTCCTGTAGACTTGCTGTTTAAGCGTTTTCTTCCTGCAAAGCTATGCCGGAAACGGCTCTATAAATTTAGGTTGGAATTTACCGGATATAACTGTGCAATGAATGTTCCTTATTTATCCGGTTGTTTTATGTTCTTCAGGGTTTCGGCATTGAAGGATGTAGGGTTGTTTGATGAACGATTCTTTATGTATCCTGAGGATATTGATATGACTCGGCGTATGCATGAGAGATACAAGACTATGTTTTACCCGGATACGACGATTATTCATGCGCATGCTGCCGCTTCATATGTCAGTAAAAAGATGTTGTGTGTTCATATACTTAATATGATAAAGTATTTCAATAAGTGGGGATGGATATTTGATAAAGAAAGAATCCAAAAGAATCGGGAGTGCTTAAAGAGGTATGGATGATGAAATTCCAGATGCGTTTTATAGAGCATAAAATAGCTAAGGTTCCTACATTACGAAATATCCGTCAGAATCTTCAACAATTTTGAAAAAAAACAAACAGGGAGCCTTTCTCAAAGCCCCCTGTATTCTCCCACCGCCTCAAAGCAGGGGCATGTTTTCATCGGATTCAAGTCATGATGTCCCACTACCAACGCTCCGGGAAAAATCCGTTTCAACTCCCGTAGTAGTGCTACCAGTGACGCTTTTTGCGGTAACGTGCGTGTGTCCGCAGGTTGTCCCGAGGCAGTAAGCCCGCCTTCGTAGCAGATGCCTATGGAATGTCGGTTGTGTCCCCGGCAATGCGCACCAACCTTTTCCAAGGCACGTCCACGGTGAATTTCTCCGTCACGCGTCACATAGAAATGATAGCCTATGTCACTCCACCCACGGTGATTGATGTGGTCCCGGCGGCAATCTTCAAAGCTCAGGCTCACGCCCTGAGGCGTGGCCGAGCAATGAATGATGAATAGGGTAACGGTTCTCATCGACCTATGCAGGAAGTCAGACCGAATACTCCGGCAATGGCGGTAGCCACTGCCACGATAGTTTTGAGGACAATGCCCCATACTGATTTTGATTTTGTAGACATGTTGTTTAATTATTAATTAATAATTATTAAATATTAATTCCGTGCGGCATCATCGCGCAGCCAATTAATATTTA
Source organism: uncultured bacterium (assembly GCA_905215345.1). Lineage (GTDB taxonomy): Bacteria > Bacteroidota > Bacteroidia > Bacteroidales > Bacteroidaceae > Bacteroides. Next base: position 319,375 of record CAJMPR010000003.1, on the reverse strand, counting down.
ATACCTAATATTTAATATTTATTCTCATCCCAGCGGATTTTCTTCCTGTCCCTCTCCGGAGCCGCTTCCACCTCCGCCATCCGGCTTGTTGCCGGAAGCGTCGTCTCCGGTGGTGTACTTGGAAGCCTCCTTCAACTGACCTTCCAGATTTATTTGGGCATTGCTCAACTCTCCGGTGGCACGGGCACGGAGTTTCAGACCTTTCACGTTGTCCGCCAGCGTGAAGTCGGCAGCCGAGGCAGCGCCTTTCTTGCTGACAATGCCTACGGAGAAAATGGCGAGGTCGTCCAGCTTCACGTTCTTACCGTCTAAGATGAGTTCCTTGATGCAGGAAATCATGTCGGTGAGCACGCCTTTGATTAGCCCTGCGGAGTAGGGCGTGTTGTGGTTTGCCATGTGTTTGGCAAGGGTTTCGGTGTTGAAGGTGTCTTCAATGAGAGGGCGGGCATACCAGAGTCCTTTTAGCGGACTCTTTTCGCCGGTTACTTGATACTTTTTGTAACGAATCATAAGTTTGAGTTTTTAAGTTTGTAAATTCTTTAATTGTCAACTGTCAATTCTCAATTGTCAATTGTTTTGTGATCACGTTGCGAAGATATGACACAGGAAAAGCAGGTTTGCAGGTTTCTGTCCATTGGGGTTCATTATGGTTCGTTATAGTTGGATAAATATTTATCCGTATGGATGTTTTTATGTATCTTTGAAGTATAAAAGAACTGAAATTCAAAAAGATATGGAATCATTCAAGATACATACATACGGTCGCACCGAACTGGCTCAACTCTATTGTCCCAACATGTGCCCGCAAGCCGCCTTTCGTAAATTCAACCAGTGGATAGACCTTTATCCCAACCTGCGCAGCGAGCTTTCGGCTCACGGGCTTTCACCACGGGCGAGGACTTATACACCGGCACAAGTGAAGCTGATTGTGGAGGCGCTGGGGGAACCGTGATGCAATTGACAATTGATAATTGATAATTGACAATTGCCTTGCGGCATGGGGGGGAGGGACATTCTCAAGTAGCTCTTTACGACGCTAAAGTAGCCCTTTAGCGTCGTAGTATAGCCCTTTAGCGTCGTAGTATAGCCCTTTAGCATCGTAGTATAGCCCTTTAGAAATTCAGTATTGCGCAGCCGAATTGTCAATTGTCAACTATCAATTGTCAATTGCTTGGTTACACTTGGTACACTACATTCACTGTCCCCTGCTCACTTCACGCACACACATACGCGTTATATATATAGGGCATTATGCCTCTGTTAGGGTAGGTTTGCGATAGGTTCCGTTCCCGTCTACACTCTCTATTATTCCATGCTTCACGAGGCGTTTCAGCCATGTGGAAGCTGTAGCGGGCTTTACGCCCATTTCCCCGGCTTTTTGCAAGAAGGATGTGCGGCTGAATTTCAGGTCCATGCTTTGCAGCAGTGCGTCACGGTCGGAATTGCTGCGGCGCACTATCTCGGTGCCCGGCAGGAAGGAAAGGATGTGTGTAGTGTGGCGGTAGAGGCTTTCTACCAATCCCAGTACGGTATGGAAGTCATCGGAACCGATGCTCATGTCCCAACGGGTGATGATGCCGTCTTTCAGGTTGTCGTCGGGTATCTCACCGTCAGGATTCAGGTAGGGCGATGCGGTGAGTTTTTCTGATTCGAGCACACGGAGCATCGCCACCACTTCCATGATGCGGCAGATATTGACCGCAAGACGGGCTACGCTGCTCGACATTTCGTCTCCGTTGACAAGTCCGGAGCGGATAAACAGATTGGCAAACCGGTTGTTGAACTCTTCCTTCTGCGCGGCAGAGAGGCGCAGCGTGAAGAGTCCGCCCATTTTTAATAGCTTCAGTTTCTTTTTCCATTCCATGCCCATGGCGGTGAATACTTCTTCAAGGTCGGTATCCTGGACATCGAACTGATTCTGCCATTTACGTATGGCAGGCATGTAGTAGAAGAGTTGGCGGGAGAAGAGCCCGTTTTCGGCAGTGGGGATGAGCGGTTTTACTTGGGCGGGAGTGCCGGAAAGGAGTAAAGAGAGGTAGGACTTCTTCACTTCGCGGTATTCGTGGTCGGTCCGGCGGTTGTAGGACAGGCGGTCGTGGTCGAAAGCCTTGCGCATGGTGTCGCTCCAATGCCCGTACTCCGAACCGATAGCGGTGGAAATGGTATCGGCTTCACTCTCGCATATCAGTCCTGTACCATTGGAGTCCATGATGTTTTGCAGGATGCCCGTGCCGGTATTGTTTCCTGAGATGAGGAACATGCGGTTGAGGGGCGGAGTGGGTTGGGCGGCCTTCGAGCGGTCTTTACCCAATGCTTCGTAAGCTGTCTTTTCCTTTTGGTATTTTTTCATTTCTTCCGCTACTTGTTGGCGGATTTCGTCATGAATGGGTTCCACCAGGAGGCGGACGAGCGAGAGCACTCCTTTGCCTGAAGCCGGCAGGGCTACGACGAACGTTTGCAGGCAGGGCGACATCATCTTGCCGGCGTAGGGGCAGCGCACGTTGCTGCCCATGCTGGCTCCCAGTACGGTGAGCGAGCCTAACAACAGTACGTCTTGCTGGGCGCGGGTAGCTCCCCGCTTGATGATGGCATCTAAGGGCGCAGGCCAGTGCATTTCGTTGTCGAAGGAGGGTAGGGGCGCCAGCGGTTCACTGCCGGAAGTGTTTTCCTCCTGAAATTCCCCGTCGGTATCGGTGGCGGCTTCGGCTAAGAGCGTCTTACTATTATACGCGCACGCACGTGTGGGTGAGGTTGCAGGGTTCACTGAACTTTGTGTACCAAGTGTACCCGCCAGCGGTGTTTCCCCCCTGTTCTGTTCAGGCTTCACGTTGCACAGTTCGGCAAGGTGGAAAGCAGTTCCAAGATGTACGCTGTTTTTGCTGCTTTTTAGTGCGCTGCTGTACACTTTGTCGGCTGCACGGGCGTCGTACTTGCCGGACAGGCTGCAAAGCGCGTGAAAATCGCTGCGGCCTGCCTCTCCGCAGTCGGTAGCTATGGCAAACGCCAATTGAATATACTCGCTGTAAGTGGGCGCAATGTCCACTCCCGCCGCCCGGACAGCTTTCGTCAGGCGGTGTAAATCGGATAAGGTATCTGACATGATTTTTTAGTTATGAGTTATAAGTTATGAGTGACTTGTTTGTAATAGCGGTGCACTTATTATGCCGAAAGGGAAAAGTACGAGCAAATCACTAATCACTTATAACTTCATCGTGTGAAGCACGAAAAAGCGCTTTTTCGTCGTAACTTAGGAAACAGGCTCTCACGAGGTCTTTGCCGGATGTATCTACGCCTTTGTCAGACTTCATGTTGCCGTCACCGTATGCACACTGCACGTAATCCATTGCCCAATAGATGTTTTCGGCGGCATTCTGCCGGATGTCGGGGATGCGCAGCAGGTCGTAGGGAATGAAGGCTTTTACGCCTCTGCCGCATGGGCTGATGAATACCAGTTCAGGTTTCAGAAAAGAATCTTCGAACATTCTCCGGCGTAGTTCTTCCGCCTCTTCTGTGGAGTCGAGGTGGTCTACGTCCACCACTACGAGGCCCGAAGCCTCCAGAAGGCAGTCGCCCCGGCGACGGGAGAAGGTGCCGCAGGGGGTGACGTAGGGTAGTAACTTTTGTTTCAGGGCACGATAAGTCCGGATGTCACCGGCTTCGGAGGCTTGGCGCACTTGCAGAGTGAGTGCTTGCAGCCGCTTGTTGGTGGTAATTATTTCGTATACTTCCCGTATGTTGAGTGTTTTATAAGGCTTCAGCGTGGCGGGTTGGGTGATTTGTCCTGTTTCGGCATCCTTAACCGGAGATATGGGGGCAAGGAACAGGGACATTTTAAATTCGGTCATAAGTTTTTAAATATTATTTTTTTGAATAAGTGATTTTAATTTTACAGTTCAAAGGTCGTAATAGCAAGACAAATGACGGTACACACATAGGTGTACCAACCTTAAAGATTGTGAATTAAATGAGGACTATTTAACAAAATATAAACAAGGGATTGAACACAGGGGTACGGAGACACAGAAATTAAAACAAAAAGCAGGGAACAAAATCTCTGTGTCTCCGTGTCTCTGTGTTCTGAAAAAGAATATTTTTTTAATCATAAAATTATGGAAACAGAGAAAAAACAGTACGTCTACCCAGTCTTGGGTGAAGAACTTCGTTGTATGTTGAAGGAGTTGGGTGTGTCTCAACTGGAACTTGCCACGGCTGCCGGTATGAGCAAGAGTACTCTTCAAAAATGTTTAAAAGGGGCGATGTTCGTATCAGTCACTTCATCCGCTTGTATATAGCGCTTCGTTCAATATTGGGAGAAGGTGAGCGAGATAAACTCAAGGAGCTGATACACAGAGTAGTGGATAGGATTAGTTAAAATGAATATGAAGACAAATTATAAAATTATTGATACGCGGAAAATCGTTGACTACCTCAACGCTTCTTCCGGCTCTGCCGTTTCTACTGATTTTGCTGTTTCGGTAGAGGATATTATACGGGATTCCGGTGCTGACAAGCTACGGGTATATCCCGCTCTTTTCGAGTTGGAGCAAGCTGGATGGCTTGAAGTGGTGGAGAGGGAGGAACTGGGTGCGCCGGTAATGGTACGTATCAGGCGAAATGCTTCTGCACGGAATGAAATAGAGGAGTAAACGACAGGTAACGGCGGTTACTTTGTTTTAGGCGGCAGCCGGGATTGCTTAGTTTAAGCGGTTCCGGCTGCTTTAATTTTAGGGAGGGAAGTAGGAGTTTATAGCTTTTTGCTGTTTATGATAAATCAGTTAATCCAGTTATTAGTAGTTTGTGAAGTATTTAGTGTCGTTTAGAAAAAAGATTTTGGCTTATTCTTTTTTCTTTCTATTTTTAAAACCTAATAGTGGAGAATGAGTTCATTATAAGTTTTGTCGATGTATTTGTGTATAATCTTTAATGTGGTTTTAGATAAAGTTACCATGAAAGAATATTCTAAAAAAAGCACTAATGTATCTCGTACTCTGGATAGTACTTCCAGAACCTTCCCAACAGTGCCCGTTTCCAAGATCTTGCAAGCTTATAAGAATCGCGTTGCTGGGAAGCAGGTTTTACGGGCTGTGGGACATGAAAAAAAGGAGGTTCGGAAAATAGAATCTGTAGATTCCTGTGCTAATGAGGTCTTACAAGGATACTTTGAAAAAAAGTCCTGGGAGGAGGTTGATTTCAACCAAGCTATCGAAGATGCCATTGCTGGTCATGGTGGCTATGAGAATTTTAACAATAACCTGAATCTGGGAGATGATGCTGACGGCATAACTTTCGGTATGGAATTGGAGGTAGTCCACTCCACACAAAACGGAGTAGAGGACTCTATTACCGCGGCAAGAGAGGTAGGCCTTACCACCGCAACTGCGCTTGACAACGGTTCCCGTGAAAAATGGAGGCCTACATGGGACGGTTCTTTAGCGCCGGACGATTCCGACTTGGTGAATACTCCCGAAGAACCGTCAGCAGTGGAGTGGGTATCGCCGGTTTTTGGAATGGATACTGCTGCGTGGGACAGCATACATGATATGTGCACAGTTATAAAAAATAATGATGGGACTGTTAATGATAGTTGTTCGGAGCATATCCATGTGGGGCATCAACGGTTAGCGCATGAACCGGACAAATTTAACGCTCTCTTTGAAATGTACACGGAGTTTCAGGATGTAATTGATATCATTGCCCGCAGCGGCTCCGGCACTCATTCGTTAAGACCTATGGCGGATACAAACTACGCGAAACCTATGGAGGAGGAAGCTCCTGATACCGAATTGAAGAATTCTGTATTGTATAGGTCGTCCATAATAACAAAAGAAAAGTTACAAAAGACAGATGAATTGCTGGCTTTGATTTCTCCGGTGGAGAAAGAAAGTTTATGGGATGTCAGAGATGAACTGTATATAGCAGGTAAACAACTCCTGAATGAATACCTGTTTCAATATAACAGTAGTATCGGGCAGTATGGAGCGTATATCGAGGCTATAAGGAGTGAAAATATACGATTCCCCGCATTGCAACAGGCCGACATTAGAAATACGTCGAAAAGCGACTTCATCGACTCGTTGAGAATCTTATGCCGGATTGCCGACCTGCATGTTATTTTCAAGTCGTATGTAAATAAATACAATATCAACCCGATACCTTACGAAAACAGGTATCAGGCGCTGAATGTAACTCAGAATTTTCAGGCGGACAGTAAGCCCACCGTGGAAATCAGGCGTTTTAATCCTACCATTCAGGATAATGTAATTCAAGCCAATGTGTTACTTTCCACATTACTCATGCTTACAGCCGCCAAAGATACGGAATTAGTAGCAGGCTATATCACAAAAGCCCGGAGGGAAAGCATAGACAAAAGAGCGGCAATCTTTATCGAACTAATATCCAATAATGAAGAACATATAAGCATTTTGAGTAATGCGTATGCGGCGAATAAATAGCCGGAATAATCCGTCACAGCAGATGTTCTTCATCCACTGTTTTTTTGAATATAAGGATTTTTAGATTCACCTTTAAAAGATAACTGTATGAATGCAGAAAAACAAATGCTTAAGGCTCGTTTCTTTAATAATATTCAGGAGAAAAATACTTCGTTGAATATTACTAAAGGTTTTGTAGATCAATCATCAAACTCCCAACGTATAGCCCAATTAATGAGTTATATGGATTTTAAGAAGAAGAAAGTCGATGAATATGGTTTGCAAAATGAAGGAATTGAAACTGAAACAGATGGTAAACAATATAATATTGATACGGGGGTAGACATTTATTCCAAAGCTGCTTTCTTTCATATTGCTGCTGAAAAAAATGCAATATTGTGTAATAATGTGCAGAAAATAAAAAATGCCCTTCAACCCGATTTGAAAAAACAAAAGGAGGATTTATGGGAGGATAATCCTCAGAAAAATGTAGAAAATAAACTTGCTACTTTTAAATGTCGTATCAATTCATTGAATGAGGATGGAGAACAGATTTGGGTGAATGTCGCACATTCTCATTCAATGCAGGGATATATTGATGAAGTATATGACAGTACGCGGGAAGGTGGTAAAGGGCATGCAATTATTGTTCCTGCTGGTACAGATATAGATTCTGGACATTTTAGTGCGGTACATGATGAAACTGAAACTGGTAAAATATTTGAATTAACAACAACTGGTTCAATGGATAATCATACAAAATTGATAGCAGAGGGCGCTCGGTTTCAATGTGTTCGGGAAAATATTGAGCAGATTGAAAATGATTCATATTTTATTTTTCACGGGACAGCACCTGATAATAACGGTTATTATACAGTTCCTTTTTTTAAATTGTGGAATAAATGGGGTGACTTTTTTAGTAAAAAATATGACTTGTCAGACCAAGATATTCTTGTACGTTATAAAGCATTAAGAGAAAAGAAAACTGCGAATGCAGATGGTACGGTAGCAGTAACCCCTTTTATCACTTATTATCCCAATGAAACGATGATTCCAACAGGAGAAAAGTATATCAGACGAAATGCTCCTTAGGTTTGTATATATGTTCATTCGTCCGAGCGAATGTTTTTCATCCGCTGTTTTGGAACATAAGAATCTTTAGATGCATCTTCTGGTGAGTTTTGTAAGGCTATTGCTACTTTATAATCGGACCTCAATTTTTAGTTTCCCGCCTAATCCTCGCTCTACTATATCGTAAAGAGTTTTAAGAGTGATATTTCCACCGTCATTCTCTACTTTGGAAATGAAAGAGCGTTTTTTATCAATGCGATTAGCAAGTTCTGCTTGGGTCATTGCCCGCTTTTCGCGCGCTGCACGAATTTTTATACCTATGCGAAGACTTTCTAATTCTCTATCAAGTTGATCTCGTTCCGGAGTTCCAGCCTCACCGTAATAACGATCTTTTATCTGATCTAATGATGTTGTATTCATTTCTTTTTCTCCTTTTCTTTTTCGTTATAATATTCAGTCTTTAAACGAGTCGCTTTATTTATTTCATCCGTAGGTGTCTTCTGCGTTTTCTTCTGAAAGCCGCTTAACAGAACAACTAATTTGTTACCATCAAAAAAGCAAAAGATTCGGAATATATTGTTGCCTAACTGTACACGTATTTCAAATAAACCATCGGTTCCTTCAATATACTTTAAATAAGTAATAGGAATGCGATCTATTTGTTCAATAATGTCTAATACTTTAATGATTTTAGTTCTAACCTTTGGAGATTGTTCTCTAAAGAAATCATCAAAATAAGATTTATAAGTAATGACCTCTCTTATTTTTCCCATACCACAAAGGTAACTTATAAATTACATTTTCGCAAATGAAAAGAAGATTATTTTTGCGGAGATGCTCCGTTGTAGTATATGTCAAAGCACACTTGCCGATTTCTTTTAGACACGGATGACACGGAAAAGCACGGATGGGATTAAAAAGAACAGTGAAAATCCGTGTCTAAAAAGAAGTAAAGAGTAAGCAATTTTTTGTTTTGACACATACTTTTCTTGAATATAAGAGTCTTTAGATGCTGTTTCTAATCAGATAACAAAAATATCACCAACTTTTTATAAAGATACTGTTTATACCTAATCGGGTATAAACAGCATGTCTCTTTCTTGTTTTATACCCGGTAAGGTGTAATTTATAAGAAAAGTAAACTCGCTTAAATAACTGAACCCACTTTAAAATGTCCAAAGACATTTTAAAGTGGGTTCAGTTATTTATTTTTCAATGCTTTTACATCATCGTCAGCAATATCATCTGCCCCGCCAGGATGCGCAGGAACATTGTCAACGGATAAACCGTGGAGTAACCTACGGACGGTGCATCATTGCCCGATGCCTGGTTGGAGTAAGCCAATGCGGGAGGGTCGGTATTACTACCGGCAATCAGTCCCATCAGGGTAAAGTAGTTCACCTTGCAGTAAAGCCGGGCGATGATACCGATAATCAGCAACGGGATAACTGTTATCAGGAAGCCGTAGCCCACGTATAACAATCCGTCGCCATGTACCACTGTGTTTACGAAACTACCGCCTGCCTCGATGCCCACGCTGGCAAGGAACAGTACGATACCCATTTCACGTAACATCAGGTTGGCGCTCATCGTGGTGTAAGTCACCAAGTGCAGCTTATGACCGAAGCGACCGATAAGGATGGCAACCACTAACGGACCACCCGCCAAGCCCAACTTCACCGGAGTAGGCATGCCGGGGAATGCAATGGGAAGACTACCCAATAAGATTCCAAGGAATATACCCACGAAGATAGTAACGATGTTAGGGGTGTCCAGACGTTTCAACTGGTTACCCAATATACCGGCTACACGCTCTACCGCATCCTGCTGGCCTACTACCATCACACGGTCACCCACTTGCAGAACCAGGTTAGGATCGGCAAACAAGTCCGTACCCGAACGGTTGATGCGCGTTACGTTGACGCCGTACATACTGCGGAAGTGCATGCTACCCAACTTCTTACCGTTGATTTCTGATTTAGTTACCAGGATGCGGCGTGAAACCATAGGCATATCCTGCTTCTCCCAGTCTACCTCGATTTCCTTACCGATGAAGGCAATGACAGCTTCGGCGTCTTCTTCGGAACAGACAATGAACAGTTGGTCGCCTATGTGGAATACCGTATCTTGATTGGGGATGCTGACGTGTCCTTCGTGGCGGATACGCGAGCATACGAAAGAACGTCCCAGGAAGTCTTTAACCTGAATCAGCTTTTTTCCGTCGATGGACTCGTTGCGTACTTCAAGATGCAGCATGTGGGGCGTATGTTTCATGTTGTTTCCCTGGGTATTGAGTTCTTCTTCTTCCTTCTTCAGGTTGACACGACAGATATAACGAACGGCGATAATGGAACCGATAATACCCACCACACCAAGCGGATAGGCGCACGCATATCCCAACGCGATGGGCTCTCCCGTATAACTTAGCTGGTTCAGTGCTTCTTGCGCGGCACCCAGACCGGGGGTGTTGGTTACGGCACCGTAAAGGATACCGACTATCATGGGAAGGTCTATGCCTCCGTCAATGAAATAGATGCTTAATGCCACGGCAATGTTTAGCGCAACAATGCCCACCGCGAGCATATTCAGCCTCATACCTCCTTTTTTGAAAGAGGAGAAGAATGACGGTCCCACCTGTAATCCGATGCAGAATACAAACAGAATCAAACCAAATTCGCGGATGAAGTGCAGAATGTGTGTTTCGCCCGTGAAACCGAAATGTCCCATCAGAATACCCGCAAAAAGTACGAATGTCACTCCCAATGATACACCGAAAATCTTAATCTTACCCAGCAATACACCCACGGAGATTACAAATGCGTACAAACATACGATGTGGGCGACAGATGCAGGGTCCCATAATAAACTTTCTAACCAATCCATAGTACCTTATTAAATGTCGTTTTTAAATTTTGCGCAAAATTACCTAATAAAGAGGAGGTGGCAAAGGTTTTGTGTGACTTTTTGCTACATGGGCTTTGCAAAAACAAATGGGTATGGAAGTAATGCCTTTGCAATGCGTTGTCACAATGTTATCGGCAGGTGCAAATTTTACTAAAAAAACTTTTTCTTCTAAGTATTTCAGTATATTTGCAAGTCTCTTGACGACAATATGAATACTATTCATCTATTTATAATTTTAAATAAACTATGGCAGACAGTAAAGAAAAACTCTTCTCGGACTTTTCTTCCACTTCCACGGAAAAGTGGATGGAGAAAGTAATCGCCGACTTAAAAGGCGCGGATTATGAGAAGAAACTCGTTTGGAAAACAAACGAAGGATTTAAGGTGAAACCTTTCTACCGGATGGAAGATCTTGAAGGTTTGAAAACTACGGACGCTCTTCCCGGTGAATTCCCTTACCTCAGAGGAACCAAGAAAAACGGCAATGAATGGTTGGTTCGCCAGGAAATCAGAGTGGAATGTCCGAAAGAAGCGAATGCTAAGGCATTGGACATCTTGAACAAAGGTATCGATTCTCTTTCTTTCCATGTGAAAGCCAAAGAGCTGAATGCGGAGTATATCGAGACTTTGCTGGAAGGTATCTGCGCCGAATGTGTAGAACTGAACTTCTCCACTTGCCAGGGGCATGTAGTGGAACTTGCGGAACTGCTGGCGGCTTATTTCCAGAAGAAGGATTACGATTTAACGAAGTTGCAGGGTTCTATCAACTACGACTACTTCAACAAGATGCTGGCTAAGGGCAAAGAGAAAGGCGACATGGTAGCTACTGCCAAAGCTTTGATTGAAGCGACGGCTGTTCTTCCCAAATATCGTGTGCTGAATGTAAACGCGCTGACATTGAACAATGCGGGTGCTTATATCTCTCAGGAGTTGGGTTATGCGTTGGCTTGGGGTAATGAGTACATGAACCAGTTGACCGATGCCGGATTGCCTGCTGCAATCGTAGCCAAGAAAATCAAATTTAACTTCGGTATCAGTTCCAATTATTTCCTTGAAATCGCGAAGTTCCGTGCCGCACGTATGTTGTGGGCGAATATCGTAGCCTCTTACAGCCCCGAATGTTTCCGTGACTGCGAAAACAAAGGCCCGAAAGGTGAATGCCGTTGCGCTGCCAAGATGAAGGTACATGCCGAAACATCGACTTTCAACCTTACCTTGTTTGATGCGCACGTTAACTTGCTGCGTACTCAGACCGAGGCGATGAGTGCTTCGCTTGCCGGTGTGGATTCTATGACGGTTGTTCCGTTTGACAAGACTTACGCTACTCCCGATGACTTCTCCGAGCGTCTGGCTCGCAACCAACAATTGTTGTTGAAGGAAGAGTCTCACTTCGATAAAGTGGTTGACCCGGCTGCCGGTTCTTATTATATTGAAAATTTGACGGTATCCATCGCCAAACAAGCTTGGGATTTGTTCCTGGCTGTGGAAGAAGAAGGTGGTTTCTATGCTGCCGTGAAAGCAGGCAAGGTACAGAGCGCGGTAAACGAAAGCAATGCGGCCCGTCATAAAGCGGTGGCCCAACGTCGTGAAGTGTTGCTGGGTACCAACCAGTTCCCTAACTTCAATGAAAAAGCGGGTGATAAGAAACCGTTGGAAGCTACTTGCTGCTGCGGTGGACATGATACTTGTGAGAAAGATGTTCCGACTTTGAACTTCAATCGTGCTGCCAGTGAATTTGAGGCATTGCGTCTGCAAACTGAAGCTGCCCCTAAACGTCCGAAAGCGTTTATGTTGACTATCGGCAACCTGGCGATGCGTCAGGCACGTGCACAGTTCTCTTGTAACTTCCTGGCTTGTGCCGGATATGAGGTGATTGATAACCTCGGCTTCCCCACTGTGGAAGAAGGTGTAGAGGCTGCTATGGCTGCTAAGGCTGACATCGTGGTATTATGCTCGAGTGATGATGAATATGTGGAATATGCTGTTCCTGCTTTCAAGGCGTTGAACGGCCGTGCCATGTTTATCGTAGCCGGTGCTCCTGCCAATATGGAAGAACTGAAGGCTGCCGGTATCGAGAACTTTATCCATGTTCGTGTCAACGTGCTGGAAACATTAAAGGAATACAACGCTAAATTATTGAGTTAACAAGAGGACAAGGAAACAAGTAGACAAGGCATTTTCTTTGTCAACTCGTCACCTGAATCCTCGTCAACTAAAAAGAAGATGAGAAAAGATTTTAAAAACTTAGATATATATGCCGCTTTTCAGCCCGCTGATGGTGCAGAGTGGCAAAAGGCTAACGGTATCCATGCTGATTGGAAGACACCGGAACACATTGAAGTGAAGCCTGTTTATACAAAAGAAGACCTTGAGGGAATGGAACACCTCAACTATGCTGCCGGTATTCCGCCTTATTTGCGTGGCCCGTACTCGGTGATGTATACGTTGCGTCCCTGGACTATCCGCCAATATGCAGGTTTCTCAACCGCTGAGGAATCAAACGCATTCTATCGCCGTAATCTGGCTTCCGGTCAGAAAGGTTTGTCAGTAGCCTTCGACCTTGCTACGCACCGCGGCTATGACCCCGACCACGAACGTGTAGTGGGTGACGTAGGTAAGGCAGGTGTGTCTATCTGCTCGTTGGAAAACATGAAGGTGCTTTTCGACGGTATTCCTTTGAACAAGATGTCCGTATCCATGACAATGAACGGTGCCGTACTTCCTATCCTGGCATTCTATATCAATGCCGGCCTGGAACAAGGCGCTACGTTGGAAGAAATGGCAGGTACTATTCAGAATGATATCTTGAAAGAGTTTATGGTGCGTAACACTTATATTTACCCGCCTGCATTCTCTATGAAGATTATCTCTGATATCTTTGAATATACTTCTCAGAAGATGCCTAAGTTTAACTCTATCTCTATCTCCGGTTACCATATGCAGGAAGCCGGTGCTACGGCGGATATCGAGTTGGCTTATACGCTGGCTGACGGTTTGGAATACCTCCGTGCCGGTACGGCTGCTGGTATCGACATCGACGCATTCGCTCCCCGTTTGTCATTCTTCTGGGCTATCGGTACCAATCACTTCATGGAAATTGCCAAGATGCGTGCCGCACGTATGTTGTGGGCTAAAATCGTGAAGCAGTTCAACCCGAAGAACCCGAAGTCACTGGCATTGCGTACGCACTCCCAGACTTCTGGTTGGTCACTGACCGAACAAGACCCCTTCAACAACGTAGGCCGTACTTGTATTGAAGCAATGGCTGCCGCATTGGGACATACCCAGTCTTTGCATACCAATGCATTGGACGAGGCTATCGCATTGCCCACCGACTTCTCCGCACGTATTGCACGTAACACTCAGATTTATATCCAGGAAGAAACTTACATCTGCAAGAACGTTGACCCGTGGGGCGGTTCTTACTATGTGGAATCTCTGACGAACGAACTGGCTCACAAGGCTTGGGAACTGATAGAGGAAGTGGAAAAACTGGGTGGCATGGCGAAAGCTATTGAAACCGGTATTCCTAAGATGCGCATCGAAGAGGCTGCCGCACGTACGCAGGCCCGTATCGACAGTGGCTCACAGACTATCGTCGGTGTAAACAAGTACCGTCTGGAAAAAGAGGCTCCTATCGACATCCTCGAAATTGATAATACGGCTGTTCGCCAGGAACAGATTGCCAACTTGAAGACTTTGAAAGAAGGTCGTGACGAGGCTGCTGTTCAGAAGGCTTTGGAAGCCATTACCAAGTGTGTGGAAACGAAAGAAGGCAACTTGCTGGAACTGGCGGTGGAAGCTGCCCGTGTTCGTGCCACTCTGGGAGAAATCTCTTATGCTTGTGAAAAGATTGTAGGACGTTATAAAGCAGTAATCAGAACTATTTCAGGCGTGTATTCATCAGAAAGTAAAAACGATAGCGACTTCCGCCATGCTTGTGAACTGGCTGAGAAGTTCGCGAAGAAAGAGGGACGTCAACCCCGTATTATGGTTGCCAAGATGGGACAGGACGGTCACGACCGTGGTGCCAAGGTTGTAGCAACCGGTTATGCCGACTGTGGTTTCGACGTGGATATGGGACCGTTGTTCCAGACTCCTGCCGAAGCAGCTCGTGAGGCGGTGGAAAACGATGTTCACGTAGTGGGTGTTTCTTCTTTGGCTGCCGGACACAAGACATTGGTTCCGCAGATTATTGAAGAACTCAAGAAACTGGGACGTGAGGATATCGTAGTGATTGCAGGTGGTGTAATCCCTGCACAAGACTATGACTTCTTGTATAAAGCAGGTGTAGCTGCCATCTTCGGACCCGGTACTCCGGTTGCGAAAGCTGCAGGTCAGATTCTTGAAATTCTGTTGGATGAGGAATAAATAGCAAGGTCAAATGTTAAAAAGGGGCGGAATGCGTTTGCATATTCGTCCCTTTTTCTTAATCTGTGTTATAAAACATACTTTTTTTCTTGGATAATTTGCAAATATCTCAATTGTCCGTATCTTTGCAATGTGTTTTTCATAGTATTAGATTTAAGGTTAACAAAGGTTGGAGTACAGCGGTACTCCTTTTTTTATGTCCATACCTCTCCTTATATAACTTGTATAAAAACCATCTCCTGTTATAAAACAATTTGAAAAGCTATGCGTTTAGGCTTTATTTATAACCTAAGCCAAGATAGTGATGAAAACAAAATTCTTCTTTGTGGCAAGTATCCTTTTGGGCTTTGCCATTTATGCCAGTGCCCAGGTGCAGTTGGGTAATAAAACATATCTGCCTAAATTCGCTTTGAAAACAAATGCCTTGTATTGGGCAACTACCACCCCTAACTTGGGAATTGAAGTAGGACTTGCCCGTAAACTCACTCTTGATATATCAGGAAATTATAATCCTTGGAAGTTCTCGGACAACCGGCAGTTGAAGCATTGGCTGGTACAGCCGGAGTTACGTTATTGGCTTTGCGAACGTTTTAATGGTAGTTTCTTCGGCCTGCATGGGCATTACGGAGAGGTGAACGTGAGCAATCTTGATGTTTTCGACATGGGACATTATCGCTATGAGGGTTCGGTTTATGGCGCCGGTCTTTCTTATGGTTACCAATGGATACTCGGAAGACGTTGGAGCATGGAAGCTGAGATCGGTGTGGGATACGCCCGCCTGGATTATGACAAATACGAGTGTGGTAAATGCGGTGAAAAACTGGGACACAATACTAAGAATTACTTTGGACCCACCAAGGCGGCATTGAGTATCATTTATTTTATTAAATAAGTATCCATCTAAAATAACTATAACAATGAAAAAGATATTCTTCCAAATACTGTTGGCCTTGTTTGTAGTGCTTCCCGCCAGTGCGCAGAAACTCTATAACGATGCTTTGAACTTGTCCGACGTGTTATTATGGCAACAAGGTGATTCGCTTTATGTCCGTATGAAAATAGACATGCAGAATCTTAATATCAGTTCGCAACGTTCTCTTACCCTTACGCCTATGTTGACCGATGGTGAACATAATGTGGCACTTGAGAATATTATAATTAACGGACGTCGCCGTCAGAAGGCTTATATACGCGGGTTGGCTATCGAGAGGGAAATCCCCGATGGTATCGTCATTCCCTATGAGAAAAGAGGGGTACTGGAGTACTCGGAGATTATTCCTTACCAACCATGGATGGCAAACGCCGCCTTTAATCTTGTGGAAAACCTTTGTGGTTGTGGCAACGAGAATGAAATGATTGCACAGGAATTAATAACCAATGATGTTTCTACCGAAGCCAAACGTCTGGCAGCTATGATGCCGGTGGTTGCTTATATACAACCTGCGGTGGAAGTGGTGAAGATGCGTAGTGAACAGTATGAGGCTCATCTGGACTTCCCGGTAAACAAATATGTGATTCTGCCCGAATTTATGAATAATCAGAAGGAACTGGCAAGTCTCCATTCCATGTTCAATAAGGTACAGGATGACCGTAATTTGACGGTAACCCAAGTAGCTATCGAGGGTTTTGCCTCACCCGAAGGACCGTTGAAGTTCAATGAACAGTTGTCTCAGAAGCGTGCCGATGCTTTGAAGACTTATCTTGCAAAGAATGAAAAGGTTCCCGCTAATCTTTATAAGGTTACTTTTGGCGGCGAAAACTGGGACGGACTGGTAAAAGCGCTCGAAGCGTCGTCTATGAAAGATAAAGAGACTTTCCTGAACATTATCAAGAATACATCGGATGATGTTCGTCGTAAACAGGATATTATGCGTGTGGGTGGCGGAGCTCCTTATCGTACGATGTTGAAAGAAATTTATCCCGGTCTGCGTAAAGTTAATTGTAAAATCGATTATAGTGTAGTGAACTTCGATGTGGAGCAGGGACGTATTATCATTAAGACCGATCCTAAGTATTTAAGTCTGAATGAAATGTATCAGGTTGCCAATAGCTATCCGAAGGGTAGTGATGATTTTATCAATGTATTCGATATCGCCGTACGCATGTATCCTGAGGATGCAGTAGCCAATCTGAACGCGGCTGCCGTTTCCTTGAGCCGTAAAGATTTACGCAGCGCCATGAAGTTTATGGAGAAAGCTAACCGCCAGACGGCCGAATATATTAACAATGTCGGTGTTTATAACTTCTTGAACGGAAATATGAAACAAGCGGCTGCCGACTTCAGTCAATCTGCCCAAATGGGTAATGAAGTGGCTAAGAAAAACTTGTGGCAATTACAGCAAATAATGAGCATGAGGCCCCAATAATAATAGATAAACCAGTTATAATAAATAAGCCAAGTTACCCGGCAGGGGAACTTGGCTTATTTGTTATGATGCTATATTCTTGATTACCCTTTACTGAAATCTATTATTTCATATCCTTTGTTATTCATCGGTTTGATGGATATACGTGGTAAAACGTAATCAAATTCCAGCTCGATAACAGATGCTATTTCATCGGGAGCCACTTGGGGGACGGTGATATAAATTCCGTCCTGTGTATTCTTGAATGGTAGTGTTTGACCATTGTGCAGCAGTCGGGCTGCCGATGCCTTATGGTCTATACGGAACAAGAGTACCTCATCTTCCGGCCAGTCCAATACTTGAAGATAAACGTATGTTTTGTTTCCCTTAACTTTTTGTGTACAATAACCCCAATCCGGTTTTTTCAGGCTGCAACGTTCTGTACCGTAAATGGAACTGCCATTTTTCCGCATCCATCGTCCTATTGCTTTAAGCCGTATTACGTTGCCTTCAGGAATAACCCCTTCGGGACTGGGACCTACATTCAGTAGGAAATTACCTCCTTTGGAGGCAATATCAATCAAGCTGGTAAGTAAGGTGCGAGTTGATTTCCATACGATACCCCGGCTTTGATATCCCCATGTATTATTTAGAGTCATACAGGTTTCCCAATCCGTACCGTCCAGTTGGTTAACTGTCGGTATGGCCTGTTCCGGTGTCTTGTAATCACCGGTGATTTGTTTGCTTCCCCTTATTAGACGGTCGTTTGTGATTACTTGCGGATATTTCTTTAGTATATGATTGATTTTCTCTGCAAATGCTTCAGTCATCCGGTCAGGGGTATCCCACCAGATGACGGCTACATCACCATAGTTTGACAGTAATTCCTTTATTTGCGGAACTGCGATGCTATCTATATACTGTTCCATGGTACGGGTTTGCTGTATTGGGTCCCAACTACCTTGGTGGGCTAATGTATAGGCATCGATACGTGCAGAGTCCGGATTTAACCATCCCTGAATCATGGGTCTTCTTGAGGTGGCTCCACCCTGATTATTCCAGTCTTGTGCCTGAGAGTAATAAAAGCCTAATTTCATTCCATATTTGCGGCATGCTTTGGCTAATGCATCCAATACATCTTTGCCATAAGGAGTAAAGTCAACTATGTTATAATTGCTTGCTTTACTTTTGAACATGGCAAAACCGTCGTGATGTTTGGCAGTTATCACCATATATTTCATCCCGGCATCTTTGGCTATCCGTACCCATTCTTCCGGGTTGTATTTTACCGGATTGAAGTTTCTGGTCAGTTCCTGATATTCGCTTACAGGAATCTTACAACGATTCATGATCCAGGCAGGTCCGCCAACCCGGGTCAAATGTCCATGATAGTCACCGCCCAAGACCGCATAAGGCCCCCAATGGATAAACATGCCGAAACGAGCTTCGCGCCACCATTCCATCTTATTGTCTGATGCACTTTGTTGGGCGGATACATTGAGGCTTAATATCAGTGTCAAGCTGATTAGTAGTCTGTTTTTCATAATTATTTAATTTATTATAATAAGGTAATATGTCTCGCGTTAGCTATCTATTAATTATGCGAATCAGTTGAGAGTTTGAAGGCTTATAAATAAACCACTTTGACTAATGAATAAAGAACTGATTTCTTTGTATACAAAATTAAGAGATTGATAAGGAAAATACTATCCATGTAGTTGAAAGGTTTGTCAGTATAGTAATATTATATTGCAAGTTTGTTCAGATTGTTTTTGATATCGTTTTGTTCGAAGAAGTAGTATCGTGCAATGGTGTTAATTAACTCTCTCTTTCAGTAGGAGCAGGATTTTCTACCTAAGTAAAGAAGATTGTTAAGGAGGCTGCGTGACAACTCTGATAGGTTAATGACAGATACTCGGACTTATGCATACGACCTGAATAGTCGCACCTGAATGCTTGCTTGATTTTTTGCGTTTTTTGAGATAGCAAGCCCTGATTTTGGGTGATTGGCTAAAAATAAGACGAAATTGAAAGTGGTTTCAACGATATTAAAATCAATCTCTACTATAATGAAATATCCTATAACGTGTTTAAAGCTGTATTTACCCTTTTTGTGATTTCTTTGCAATTAAGGAATATACTGTTTAAAACAGTTTCGATTTACTTATTTTGATTAATTAAAATTTATGAAGTATGAAAAACATTTTTGTTGATTGCCGCATGCGAAAAATTCTATTTGTTGCCGTGTGCATTCGATCATCCTTAGGGGGAGATTATTGTTATTCCTCAGAGGTGAATAGTAATTGGCAAGAGCATGGAACCATGCCCAATAGAGAATGGGGTAATTATGGGACTTTGCAAAATAAGAGTATTCAGATAACCGGAACAATTACTGATGATTTTGGACCGGTTATCGGAGCTACTGTACAAGTGAAAGGCTCCACAAGTGGTGTGATAACGGATGTCGATGGAAAGTATACCATTCAGGTACCGAATGAAGACGCAATTCTGGTTGTTTCATTTATTGGTTATTTGTCTCAGGAAGTCAAGGTAGTTGGTCGTAGAACAGTCAATGTTCATTTGAAGGAAAATGTACAAAGTTTGGAAGAAGTGACAGTTGTAGCTTATGGTGTACAGAAAAAAGCTACATTGACAGGAGCTATTTCCAGTGTAGGTACGGATGCTTTGTTGAAATCACCAAGTGCCAGTGTCGCTAACTCTTTGGCAGGCCAGTTGCCGGGTGTATCTTCCATGCAACCCAGCGGACAGCCGGGTGCTGATGATGCGAAGATATTTGTACGTGGTGTGGGTTCTTTGACTGAAGGTGGTGCTGCTCCTCTTATTCTGGTAGACGGAGTGGAACGTAGCTTTTTCCAGATGGACCCGAATGAAATAGAATCTGTCAACGTCTTGAAAGATGCTTCCGCTACGGCAGTATTTGGTGTACGTGGAGCCAATGGTGTTGTCTTGGTAACAACGCGCCGTGGACAAGAGGGTAAAGCCAGAGTTTCAGTGAGTTCCAATGTGGGTGTGCAAGTGCCGACCCGTGTACTGGATGTGGCAGACAGTTATAACACTGCTTTATGCTATAATGAAGCGCAACGCAATGACGGTATGGCAGAGGACCAGATGGCGTTCAATGCATATGACCTCGAACGCTTCCGTTTGGGTGATGACCCTATTATGTATCCTAATATTAATTGGTATAAGGAACTGACTCATAAAATGGCTGTGCAGACACAACACAACCTTAATATATCCGGTGGTACAAAGAAAGTACGTTACTTTATCTCTTTGGGTTTCCTCTATCAGAATGGTTTGTTTAAGCAGTTGAAAGGGCTTGATTATAATAATAACTACAATTATTCCCGTTATAATTACCGTGCCAATTTGGATGTCAATCTTACTTCAACCACTACATTGAAGTTCAATATGGGTGGTATTGTGGGAAATCAACGTGAGCCGACAGTGAAAATATGGCAGAACTTTGCATCTACGTGGCCTTTCTCTTCTCCGGGATTGGTAGATGGGAAGAAAGTTGTGCATCAAGAAACCCGGTATCCCAATCTGGCAATGTCTAACCAGGTGTTTGATAAATACTATGGTTCCGGTTATCAACGTAAATTGTCTAATAACATGACGTTCGACTTGAATCTGGTGCAAACTCTTGATTTTATAACCAAGGGTTTATCGGTTGACATCAAAGGTTCTTATAATACTGATTATTCTTATATAAGAGAAGTAGGTGGTCATGTAGAGACTTATACTCCTTTTTACAAATCACAGGTAGACGGTTCCGGGCTTACTGTCAATGATCCGGGTTTTGATAAAACGGTAGTTTATCGCGTTAGCGGTCAGAATTCAATGAATACTTACGGAGATGGGGATCGTACCCGTGGACGTGACTGGTATTTGGAAGGAAGTATCCGTTATAACCGGAAATTCGGTGACCATAGTGTAGGTGCTTTATTCTTATACAATCAAAGTAAGAAGTATTATCCGAAAACATATACGGATGTACCTGCCGCTTATGTTGGATTTGTGGGTCGTTTAACTTACGATTATAAATCTAAATATATGGCCGAATTCAACGTCGGTCACAATGGTTCCGAAAACTTTGCGCCGGATAAACGTTTCGGTACATTCCCTGCGGGTTCTATTGGCTATATCCTGACAGAAGAAAGCTTTTTCCCGAAGAATGAGTATTTGACATATTTGAAGCTTCGTGGTTCTATTGGTTTGGTTGGTAACGACAACATGTCCAGCAATCGTTTCTTGTATTTGCCGGATGCGTATTCTGTAAATGATTCCGGTTGGCTCGAACAAAGTTATGCTGATAAGAATGGGTATATATTCGGTTTGACTAATACTGCTTATGAATTAGCAGCCAGAGAAATACGTCTTGGTAATCCTAATGTAACCTGGGAAACGGCACTCAAGCAGAACTATGGTATTGACGCTTATTTCTTTAAAGACCGTTTGCGTTTGTCAGCCGATTATTTTATTGAAAAGCGTAAGGACATCTTGATTCAGCGTGCTACGATTCCTTCCCTGATCGCAATGGGCAGTGGATTATTGCCTGTTGTCAACATGGGTAAAGTAGACAATAAAGGATACGAAATTGATTTGAAGTGGAGCGATAATGTAAAAGATGTTTCTTATTTCATCAATGCCAATGTCTCTTATTCCAAGAACAAGATTGTCTATCAGGATGAGGTAGAACCCAATGAACCTTATCAATGGCGAACAGGTAATGCAGTCGGTGCCCGTTTTGGCTATGTAGCATTAGGATTTTATAATAAAGATGATTTTAATGCCGATGGAACCGTAAGAGATGATTTACCGCAACCCACAGCCAAGGTTTATCCCGGTGATGTGAAGTATGCCGACCTGAACGGAGATGAAGTGATAGATAATGATGACCAGATGAAAATTGGAAATCCTAAGCGTCCGGCTTATACTTTCGGCTTGAACTTCGGTGCGGAATATAAAGGATTTTTTGCTTCGATGAATTGGACGGGAGTGGCGGAATGTGACATCATGATGAGTAATACTTATAGAGACCCATTCTTTAATAAACAATTGGGGGGAACTTTCTATCAATACCTGGTAGATGGCCGATGGACAGAAGAAACAGCGGCAACGGCCATATATCCACGCTTTACTTATAATCAAAATTCTAATAACCAGCAAACCTCGCGTGTATGGCTTAAGGATGCTTCTTATCTGAAAATGAAGAACTTGACAGTAGGATACAATATTACTAATGAAAGAGTATTGAAAGCAATCGGTGCTTCAAAACTTGCTATACAGTTTACAGGATATAACCTGCTGACTTTCGATAAATTGAAAGTCTTTGATCCGGAAGGCGAGTTGACACGTGATGACAATACCTACCCAGTGATGAAGATTTTCAGTCTGGGAGTAAATGTAACCTTTTAACCATTTAAATTGACATTATGAAAACAATAAGAAAAATAATTTCATTGGGATTGTTAGCCGGCTTAACCATTGGTTGTGAAGACTTGAAGTTCGGAACGGATTTTCTGGAAAAGCCAATGAGTGACGAGGTTTCTATTGATACGGTGTTTTCACAGAAAAGATATGCAGACCAGGCTCTAAATCAATTTTATAAGAGTTTACCCGATTATACGCCAAGTTTGGGTGGTTATCATGATGGCGCTCTTATATTGGATATATATTCGGATTTGGGTTATACCACACGTTCGGCATGGACTCATGGTTCCATTACCTCTGCCAGTGGAACCAGTAATTTCCCTTATCAGTTGTCCAATAAAGCGGTGACAGGAGATCCAACTTATGGAATAAGAAAGGCCTATATCTATATTGAAAATGTGGATAAGGTACCCGATATGTCTGCTGATGAAAAGAAATTGCGTAAAGCAGAAGCTAAAGTCGTGATTGGTTATCATTATATGGACATGATACGTTACTATGGCGCTGTACCCTGGATAGACCATGCTTACGATGCCAATGAAGTATTTCAACTTCCCCGCCTGACATTGGAAGAAACCGTGACAAAAACAGTTGATTTATTGGATGAAGCAGCAAAAGATTTACCGTGGTATACTACGGATGAAGAGTATGGACATATGACGGCTGCCATTGCAAAAGCACTCAAGTTCCGTTTGCTGATGTTCGTGGCAAGTCCCTTGTTTAATAACTCGATACCCTACTATGAAGGACAGGCGGCTACCAATCATTTGTCCTGGTTCGGTGACTATCAGGAGAGTCGTTGGACGGCAGCTCTGGAAGCTGGAAGGGAATTCTTAAGGCTGAACAAACAGAATGGTGACTATTACCGGGTGGAAAATACCGGTGACCCACGTGAGGATTATATAAATGGTTATTTTACCAAAGGTAACCGGGAAGTAGTAATGGCTTCTTTCCGCTGGGGCGTTTATGCAAAAGGTAATAAAGGTTTCCGTATGTTCGATCAGGGATATGGTATGCCTCGTAGTAATCATGCCGATATGTTTCTATGGAAAGATGGTTCTAAGTTTGACTGGAACAATCCGGAGCATAAGGCACATCCTTTTTTCGATGCATCGAACAAACCAACTCGTGACATTCGCTTATATGAAACTCTGGTGGTGAATGGTGATAAATATAAGGGAAGAAAAGCTCAGGTTTATAAAGGCGGTACTGAAGGATTCGGACCGGGGGCATCTGAGGGTCAAAAATTCCAATTTGGATATGGATTCCGGAAATTTATCCGTGATAAAGCCAATGAAATGGATAAGAAGCCATATTCCTGTCCGCTAATTCGTATGCCGGAAATCCTTTTGGGTATGGCTGAGGTCATGAATCAATTGGGGCAGACTTCTACCAAAGATGAGTTCGGTATGGATGCGTATGATTATTTGAATGTGGTGCATATACGTGCAGGTCTTCCGGCGGTAACTGCTGCTGAAGTGGCAAGTGGAGAACCTTTGTTGAATTATCTGCTGGATGAGCGTGCTCGTGAATTCGGGCAGGAAGATATACGCAACCATGATATGAGACGCTACCTTAAGGCTTCCGAATGGGCAACACGTCCATTGGAAGAACTGGTGACGACAAAGAACGGTAATGAGTTTGACTATCAGGTTAATGTACGTGAAGAGAAATATCTCTGGTATGACCATTGGTACTTGTTGCCATTCCCAGTAACGGAAATCAATAAGAAGTATGGCTTGATTCAGAATCCCGGTTGGGAATAAAACTAATGAATAAGAAAATGAATATGAAAAAAATTCTATATACAGTAGGTTTGGCCTTTGCATTCTCGTTGGGTGCGATGGCGCAGCAGACATTGAATGGAGTCGTGAAGGACGCTTCAGGAAAGCCTTTTCCGGGTGTCAAAATCTCGAAAGTGGGGGAACTCCGTATCAATAGTACTACAGATGAGAATGGCGTTTTCTCGTTAAACTTGGAAGAAGGAGATTACATTGACCTGAACTATGCGGATGTAGTACTGAAACGTGTGAAAGTTACGGGAGAGGCTATGAATATAGTTCTTGATTCACAGAAAGACGGTATGGTAGATTTGGGCTTTATGAAACGGACTGAAGAGAATCAGACACAATCCGTATCGACAATCTATGCAGACCAGTTGATGAAAAGTGCTACTTCAACCAGTAGGGTTAATAACGCATTCTTCGGATTGATACCGGGACTGCAACTTTCTCAGAGTGCAGGATGGCGTACGAATGCCGGAATGAAGATACGTGGTGTCTCTGGCTCTCCATTGGTACTGGTGGATGGTTTTCAACGCGGATTAACAAACATGACTCTGGAAGAAATCGAATCGGTACAAGTACTGAAAGATGGAGCGGCTACTGCACTTTATGGAGCCAGAGCAGCCGACGGCGTTATTTTGATTAATACTAAACGTGGTATTTACAACTCGTTCGATATTGATGTGAATTATCGCCATGGTTTTAATTTCCCAATCAACCAGCCGGAAATGACGGATGCTTATACTTATGCAATGGCACAGAATGAGGCTTTGTATTATGATGGGTTACCTCTCCAATATACCTCAAAACAGTTGGATAATTTTAAGCAGGGAACAAATCCCAACTATTATCCCAACACTGATTGGGTGAAGGAAGGTATGCGCGACTTTAGTCAGAATAATCAGTTCAATGTTATGGTACGTGGTGGTGGACAACGCGTACGCTATATGGCCTTATTGGATTATAAAAATGAATTTGGTCTGTTGAATGAGGATTATACTCATTATTCCGACCGTTACAATTCCCAAATCCGGAACTATGAACTGGATTTACGCATCAACCTGGATGTGGATGTTACTCCCAGTACTAAAGTGAAATTCAGTTTATATGGTATTATCGGTGAAGACAAACGTCCGAATACGGCAGTAGATGCTATCTTCCAGAACTTTTATAAAGTACCGTCCGCAGCCTTTCCTTTAAAGACAGCCGGTGGAAATTGGGGAAGTAATTCTATTTTTAATATGAATCCGATTGCGGCTATTGCCGATGTGGGCTATGTACAGGAAAACCGTCGTATGTTGGAAGGCGATATGCGTTTGACTCAAGATTTGTCCATGTTTGTCAAAGGATTGAATGCAGAAGTAGCTGTTGCCTATGATAACTCTGCCACTTTCCAGGATATAGGTAGTAAGACTTATTTGTATGAGATATTCAACCAGAGTGCTGCCGGACTTCCAACCAGCCAGACCGGGGGATCAAACTCTACCATGCAGATTTCGTCTTCTAAACTGACAGCACAGTTCATTCGTGCCAGTGTAGAGGCTAAACTGAATTATGACCGTGCATTTAAGAATCATCAGGTTTCTGCATCGGTGGTTTACCGTCAGGATATGGAAGAACCACTTGAACGGAATAGCTCCTATTACCGGCAGAATGTAATGGGATTTGTGGGATACAACTATGATAATCGTTATATGCTTGATGTGGTAGGTAACTATTACGGTACCAGTGTATTGTTGAAAGGCGATAAATTCCGTTTCTATCCTGCTGTGTCAGCCGGTTGGAATATGGCAAACGAAGCTTTTCTGGAGAATGCACCTCAACTTGATATGTTGAAGTTGCGTGCTTCCTGGGGACGTTCGGCAACAGACGGGCTGGACTATGGCTTGGGAAACTACTTTTGGACAGGTAACGGCAAATATGCTTTCGGTGAATCTTTGGGTACTGCATTGAACGGTCTGCGTGAGCAGAAATTACCGATATATCAGTTGGAATTGGAGACTGCCGATAAATACAATGTAGGTGTAGACTTGCGGATGTGGAAGAACTTCACGGCATCTGCGGAAGTGTTCTATGATCGCCGTACAAATATTCTGGTTGACGACAACCGTACTTCGGGAATGTTGGGAGTAGATCCTGCCAAAAGTAATATCGGTGAAAATGAAACCCGAGGTCTGGAACTGAGCATGGGCTGGAATCAACAGTTTAAGGATTTCAACTACTATGTAAATGCCAACTGGGGACTGAACGACAGCAAGGTGATTGAAAACGGACAGGCTTACCAGCCCTATGATTATCTGTATACTAAGGGGAACAAGGTCGGACAGCTGTTCGGTTTGGAAGCCATCGGATATTTCAATGATGAAGAAGATATAGCCAACAGCCCCGAACAGACCTTCTCGGTGGTACGTCCGGGTGACGTCAAGTATAAAGACCAGAACGGTGACAAGCGGATAGACAGTGAAGACCGCGTTGCCATTGGCAAGTCAACCTCCATTCCGGATATGGTTTTCGGACTGAATCTGGGTTTTGAATACAAAGGATTCGGTATAGACATGACTTTCAACGGAGTCAGTGGTCTGACAAAGCAATTGAATGTGGCAAATGTGCATCAACCCTTACGTAATGGTAATACCAACATTGCCACTTGGTACTTGAAAGACAAAGTACGCTGGACGGAAAGCACTAAAGACATCGCCAACGTACCCCGTCTGTCTACCCTCTCCAACGAGAACAACTATCAGACCAGTACGCAATGGATTGAAGACGGCTCTTTCTTTAAGTTACGTAATCTGAATGTGCATTATACCCTTCCTCAGACGTGGTCTAAAAAGATGAAGATGGACAAATGCCAAATCTATGCGAGAGCTCTGAATATCTTTTCGATAGATAAGATTAAATATTTCAATTGCGAGGACATTACTTTGGGATACCCCGACCTGTTCTCTGTATATGTAGGTTTGAATATTAATTTTTAAACAGTACGAAATTATGCTGAACATAAAGAAATATATGGTAATGGCTTGTGCAGTACTTTCGTTAAACGGATGTGACTACTTGAACTATGACGAGACTTCCGGCAAGACGAAAGAAGAAGCTTATGCCTACTATGATAATATGAACCAATTGGTTGCATATATATATTCATTGTTACCTTCTGATTTAGGTAGTGGGTATATTATGGAGGCTGCTACTGATAATTGTATTTATACACAAGAAAATGCAGCTGTTAATTATATTACAACAGGAGTTTGGAGTCCGTTAAAGCGGGTTGACGACGGATGGAACTTTTGGAATGGTATTCGTAGTGCCAACTCTTTTCTGGAGAATTTTGATCCGGAAACTTTGAAGCGATTTGAGTATAATGAGAACTATGACGAAATCATAGCCAAGTCGGCAAAATTTCCCTATGAAGTTCGTTTTCTGCGGGCTTTCTATTGCTTTGAACTGGCAAAACGGTATGGAGACATTCCGTTGCTGACACGGACATATGCTCAAGACGAGATTAACTCTGTGGAACAAACTCCGTTTAACGAAGTGATAGATTTCATTGTAAAGGAATGCTCGGAGATAGCACCCGAACTTCCGGTGAGTCAGATGGACTTTTGGAGTGAGACAGGGCGTATTACCCGTGGCGCTGCTTTAGCTTTGAAATCAAGAGCGCTTCTTTATGCGGCCAGTGAACTTCACAATCCTGACAATGATTTGGAAAAGTGGGCGAAAGCTGCGAAAGCTGCTTATGAAGTGATTGATTTAGGTGCATATTCACTTCCTAAGATTACAGATGATCCTTTATATTCCGATAAGGGTGGGAATGAGATATTCAAGTCCAAACAACTTATTCTTGAACGTCGTAATCTTGACAAGACAAACAATTTTGAGGCGCGTAACCAGCCTATGGGATATGCTGAGACTTCCGCACAGGGTGGAAATACTCCGACTCAGAATCTGGTAGATGCTTATGAAATGAAAGACGGTACTCCTTTTGATTGGGCAAATTCCGCACAGGTATCGAATATCTATTATGATGCGTCAGGAAAGCAGACGCGCGACCCTCGTTTGTATTTGAATGTGCTTACTAACGGAACTACCTGGCTGAAAGAAAAGGTAGAAACCTTTGAAGGAGGTAAGAACAAAATTTTGGACGGCTCTACCAAGACCGGATATTACTTGCGTAAATGGATGAATCCTTCCGTGTCCCTGGACCCGGTGAAACCTAATAAGATAGAGCATCATTATATCTTGTTCCGTTATGCCGAAATCCTTTTGAACTATGCTGAAGCGATGAATGAATGGAAGGGCCCGGATGCTACGGAAGAAGGATGCCCCATCACTGCACGTGTAGCCTTGAATCAGGTAAGAACTTCGGCTACGATGGACGATGTGGTTGCTGCGGGACAAACGGATTTCCGTACCAAAGTACGTAATGAGCGTCGCGTTGAATTAGCTTTAGAAGGACATCGCTTCTATGATATACGTCGCTGGAAAATAGCAGGAAATGATGAGGTACGCAATCTTTATGGAGTAAAGATTACAAAGGGTGGAGACGACACGTTCTCTTTTGAGAAAGTGCTGATACAAAAGATGTATTGGGCGAATAAGATGTATCTTTTCCCCTATCCGCAAAACGAATTATATATGAATCCGAATTTGGAACAGAATCCGGAATGGTAAAAAACGTATAGTATGAATAAAAGATATATAAATATATTATTGTTCACCTTGTGTAGTCTGTTCATGGCTGGGTGTAACGACGATAAAGAGATTTTCTTTGAGAATCTGACTGGTAATGAAACTTTGGAGCGGGTACATCCTAATGAGCGGGACCAACCTTATCCCAATGAAGATAACGAACTATTCCTGAATCCGGCGCCTTTGATAGTGCCTGCATCAGTAAGAAGTGCGGATGAATTTCTGGAGTTTGAGCTATCTCAAGACAATAACTTTCCGGAAACTGGAACTTACCGTTCCGGTAAGTTAGCTTGGAATATGTATAATACTCACGAGCAGTTGGCGGCAGGAGAATGGTATTGGCGTTTCCGTAAGGTAGATGCTAAAGATAAAGCCGGAGTTTGGAGTGAGGTTTATAAATTTACGGTAACAGGTAAAGAGGATGTGTTCGTTACTCCGCAGTTTTCGTTACTCCGGCAGAATGTTCCAACTGTTTATCCCCGTATTCATTGTTTCCTGGAAGAAGATTTAGAGAAATCCCGTCTTACGGTTACGGAACATCGGGAGTATAAAGAGTTGATGGGGCGTGTTAAAGGAGCTATGAACTATAAAGCGGCCACATCTAATTTGTATAAAGAGTCTGAGACAGATGCATTACAGACAAATACATTTGATTATCTGTATTCCACTTATCTGCTTACGGGAGATACCCAGTATCAGGATAAGATGTTGGAATATGCCCGGAACATACTTGCCAGCCCTATTGATAACAGTAAGATAAATACTTCTAATTTTCATGCTGCGGGGGTAGTAAATACCTTGAGCGCAATCTATGATGCTTGTCAGGACAAACTGACGGAAGCAGAAAAGACGGCAATAGAAGAGGCGCTTGTCTTCTTGGTAGGCAAGTATTATAACTCTTATAGAGGCAGTCAGGAGAATCATATCTTTGATAATCATACTTGGCAGATTGTATTGCGTGCCATGACACAAGGTGCGTTAGTTATTTGTCAGGAATATCCTGAGATGGAGAAGGCATTGGAGTATTTCTATGAACTCTGGACTGCACGTGCTCCGGCTTCCGGTTTCAATCGTAGCGGTACCTGGCAAAATGGTTTGAGTTATTTCGGAACCAATTGTTATACACTTTATTATATGCCGATGTTGTTTACTCATTTGACGAAAACAAACTTCTTGGAGCATCCTTGGTACAAGAATGCGGGTAAGGCGGTAACATATAGTTGGTTGCCGGGATCTGGAAATTGTAGTTTCGGTGACGGTGTTGAGAAGTGGACAGAACCGGGAAGAGTACAGGTAGGCTTTATGGACTTCTTAGCTCGTGAAACGGATAATTCGTATGCGGCTTGGTTTGTAAAGGCTTGTGATGCTACATTGAGAACTAATTATGATTTGCGTCTGTATCGTATGGCACAAGGAAATGACGCTTATACGGCACCGGAACTTACTGAAGATGACTTTGAGAACTTTATTTGGCATAAAGATGTAGGTGAAGGTGTAGCCCATTCCAATATGCTGGATTTGAGTTCAAATCTTTCATTAGCGTTCCGTTCCAGCCCTTACGGGTCAGGTAGTCATACATTGGCAGATCAGAACAGCTTCAAACTGCTCTATAAAGGAGTGTATGTGTATATGAATGCTGGTTATTATCAGAACTTTTCAGACAAACATAATCTGTTGCAATACAGACATACCCGCGGACACAATACGATGATGATTAACAATATCGGTCAGCCTTTTACTACCCGAGCTTATGGAAACTTGTGCCGTGCTATGAATGGCGGGAATATTGCTTATTTCCTCGGAGATGCTTCAAATGCATATTGTGGTGTTTCAGAATATCCCATGTGGCAGCAGAACTTTGCAAATGCCGGAGTTAGCCAGACAGCCGAATATGGCTTTGGCAAAACATCTCTGAACAACTATAAGCGTCATATCTTCATGCTTCGTCCCAATAAGATCGTGATTTATGATGACTTGGGAGCTTATGAATCGTCAACCTGGCAATGGTTGTTGCATAGTCCTGTTGAATTCCATGTTGCTGGAAATAAAGTGACTACTACCTATGCAGATAAAGGTGGATTCACCTCTGTTGCCCAAATTTATAGTGAACAAACTCCTGAAATTACTACTACTGATGAGTGGTTCCCGGGGGCAGCTCCTGATAAACCTGCCGATGTTGCCAGACAATGGCACTTGACTGCTAATTTTGGACCGAGTCTGAATAACAGGATACTGACCATAATCCAGGTAACCGATAACGGTCAGGCAGAAAAAATCTGGCAAGTTAATAACCGTTTTACTCTGGGAGATTGGAAGATTGAAGCTGAGCTGAATGCGGATAAACCGGCCGCTATTACTATTTCCAACAAAGCTACCGGTGCTATATTCGGTTATGGAAATACGGATATAACGATAGATGGCACTCCTTACAAGCGTCAACAGGAAAACTCTTCTGTTTTGTATGACAATGTACACGGTACGATGCAGGTTCAAGAAATTGCAGACAAACCTATACAGACTACAAGAGCTGTGAGATAAGAATGAATAAGTGAAAGAGTTTACTGATTTAAAATATTTAGATATGAAGAAACTATATTTTATAATAACTTTGATATTCGTCACTCTGCTGGCTTCGTGTAGCCAGGAGGAAATGGTGAATAAGGAGACCGAAAATAGCCGGGTGAGCATATCTGCCGAACTTCCCGGAGACATTGCGGCAACCCGTGCACAGATTGCGATACCTTCCACTCATAAGTTACGTTGCATTATTGAAGTATGGACAAAAAGCTCGAGTCCCAGCCTGAAATACCGTGAGGAGACTACGGTAGCGGGAGGAACTCTTCCTGCATTTGATTTTGCTTTAAGGCCGGGTGATTATACCTGCCTGATGTGGGCGGATATTATTGCTGCCGATGCAGCCTCTACAGAAGTAACGACAGTAGATGGAGTAACTTATAACCATTTTGAAGATACCTTCTATGATACTTCCGATTTGAGCCGGATTATAATCAAAGATGCCACTGCCGCCAATCTTTTTGATACGGAACTTTGTGAAGGATTCTATGCTAATCTGGAAGTGAAAAAGAGCGCTACTGCGGTGGATAAAGCCGTGAAGCTGACGCGCCCGTTTGCTAAATTGATTGTGAAAGAAACCGATGCGGAGAAGTTTGCTACACTTACAGGATTGACTGTCAGCTTCGAAATGCCTAAAACATTCAGTGTAGCTACAGGAGAGCCGGGAACGGAAAATCTTACAGCAGTGTATAGCAAGAACTTCGCTTCTGCGGGAGATGTTTCCTATATATTAT
Source organism: uncultured bacterium (assembly GCA_905215345.1). Classification (GTDB taxonomy): domain Bacteria; phylum Bacteroidota; class Bacteroidia; order Bacteroidales; family Bacteroidaceae; genus Bacteroides. Next base: position 287,012 of record CAJMPR010000003.1, on the reverse strand, counting down.
ATACCGGATATGTCTTTACACCTTCCACAGGACTTTCCTTGGGTAGTTCTATCCTTACGTTTACGACAGCTGCCGGTAAAGTGGCTTGCGAAATACCGGAAGAAAGCATTGTGTTGAAACGTAATCAACAAATGACTGCCGGTGGTAAGCTGATGGGTGACGGCGTATTAGACCCTGGTACAGATCCGGATCCTGAGCCAAGTGATGAATTGAAAGTGGGAGATTATTTCTTTATTGATGGTACATGGGGCGGTGAACTGACGGAAGAGAATAAAGCGGATTGTGTAGGCATTGTATATGCGGTAGGAGTGCAACCGGGAGATGATATCAGTGACTATGGCAGTGCTTATCAGGGTAAGAGTATTAAAGGATATGTAGTATCATTGAAAACCTTAAATCCTGATTTTGAAGTTACAAGTAATCATGGCTTCATTGCTATACCTTCTCGATTATTCCTTTATCATAAACAACATCAGAATACTTTTACGGTCCCTGAAGAAATTGATAAAGTTAATCATAACGGTTATAAAAAAACAGAAGAATTATTGTCTACTGAATTATTTAAGTCACATTCTGCGGATGAGTATTATCCGGCACTTCAATGTTTTAATACTTGGAAGAATGGTGCTTCATTGAAACCAGCGGTAAATACCAGCGATTGGTATCTGCCTTCTGCCCGGCAAGTTATATCAATTGTTGGTGGATGCTATGGCTTTGATACAGTGGATGGTATTGAGGGAATAGAAAAAATAGAGGCTCTTTCTTCAGCTCTTAAAACAGCTATAAATATGAATGCAGCTGATAATATTGGTGGAGGCAGTGGATATTATGTCTTTAATACATCATTGAATACAGAAGCGCTTTCAGAACCAGTAGCTATACAAGTCAAAGGAACAGGTGAACTGATAGCCGTTAAAAATAATAGAAAGAATGTTGCTGGTTATGTTCGCCCTGTCTTGACCATCATTCAATAACCCCTAATTAAAACTTATATGAATATGAAAAAGAATATATTAGGTTTACTATTTCTTTGCTTCGTACCGCTCTTGGTTTCGTGCAGTGACGATGATAACACCTCCGGCGTTGATGCCGGGCAGATGCGCGTATCAGCTGTTCTTCCTACAAGTATTACTACCGGTGGCGCAGAAGACATCGCAGGACATAAACTGCGTTGCATCCTCGAACTTTGGACGAAAGGAGAAGGAGCGAAATTAGCTTATCGCAACGAAGTAGCCGTAGAACCTTCCGCCGAAGCAACTAATCTTCCGTTCGATTTGGCAGTGGATGCCGGTACATACGACTGCTTGATGTGGGTGGACTACATTGATGCAAGCGCCGCTGCAACCAGTCGGGCCGAAGCCGGAACCGTCGGCTATGCAGATAAGTATTATGATACTTCCGATTTAAGGAATATCACAATAAAAGATATGAACGGCTTGATTAATAACGATGCTGCGGATGCCCTCTATTATAGCGGCGAGGTTTCAAAGAAGTCGGGCGAAGCATTGGTGCTGGAACCGGAAATGGTGCGCCCTTTCACTAAAGTAAGTGTCTTGGAGAAAAATCTGAGAGAGTTTAATCTGTTATGGAGATTATCTGTCTCTTACGATGCTGCGACAAAATTTGATGTCAGCACCGGTAAGGTGGTGGACGGTGAAACCGCGACAGCCGATTTTACTGTCCCTGAGTTCGATGCGGAAGCAACTCCTGACGGTACTTTATTCTCAGCTTATATCTTCGCCAATGAGGAAAACCTGGATATGGGTGAAATCCATTTGACTTTTACTACCAAACAGGGGGTACAGAATGTAACTGTACCGGCAAATCTTGTTCCGTTGTTGCGTAACCAGCACATCAAAGTGAGCGGCAATATGATGGCGGAATCTCCAATAGAGGATACGGAGTATGACATTGTTTTCGACATTGATGTAGAAGAGTGGGAGTCGGCTGTTTCGGATATAATAGCAAGACCGGTTAAAGCCAAAGTCGGTGATTTCTTCTATAAAGACGGTACCTATTCTTCTTCTTATATAAAGGATGAAAACAATCCGTGTATCGGCATCGTGTTTGCCGTAGCCAATGACGGTGGAAAGGCTTCAGGTGATAAAGTGGAGAACTATGTACCTAATGGTGAGGTAAAATCGAAATTGGAAGAAGTGCGTGGCTGGGTAATAGCGCTTAAAGATGTTACTGGTGGAAGAGTGAAGATTGCTCCGGCTACGGGAACATCAGAGGCTTTTGATATAACCCGGCTTCCGGCTTCCGGCTTGGGAGATGGGAAAACTGACATATCAGGATTTAAAAACACTGAAGTGTTCAAAACCGGAGGACTTACTTTGAGTAATTATCCGATAGCGGAGGCTGTGATAGGCTATGAAGCTGCTTCTGAAACCCAAGCTCCCGGAAACACCAGTGGCTGGTATTGGGGAGCAGTAGGACAATACTTGACGCTTGCCGGAGAATATGCCAAAGTAACGGTTGCTGGTGGTGCTGTTACCGATGTAGAAATGCTGTCGGTAGGCAACTCTTTGAAAGTATTGATTGATGCCGGACTTGCCGAGAAGTTTTCTCTTGACGGAGAGCAGTTTTATTGGTCAAGTAGTATTGACAAAGGTAAAGATTCGGGTAAAATGTATCGTGTGGGATTATCAATTGCCGGAAAGAACTATGGACAGACCGCTGCATGGAGGATAAACGATGGCCGTCATGCACGTCCTATCCTGACATTCTAACATATGAAAAAAAATCCCCAAACACTTGACATCGCCTTCCCGATGTATTATCTTTGTAGAGTGAATTTATAGATACTTCAATTTTAACTTAGGATAAAAGGAGCGGCAAACCCGCTCCTTTTCTTTTTCCTCCCCGCTCTTTTTTTACATGCAAGATGTACATTAGCAACCGTAAAGTAGAGGTTTAGCTTCCTAAAGCTTAGGACTTTGAGGCGGAAACAGGCATAGTTTTAGCTTAAAAGCCAGCCGCTTCGGACGATAAAGCGAGTAGGAACGGATGATACACTTAGCACTGATAGCTGATGCACTTAAGTGTGATGCATGATGCACTTAAGTGTGATGTATGATGCACTTGCAAGCAACTTATGATATACTTGCAAGCAACTTATGATATACTTGCAAACAACTTATGATATACTTGGAAAGAAAAGACGGGTGGCTTATGCCATCCGTTCGTTAAACTTACGTAAATCTGCTCTTGACAAGAAAGCGGTAACTATATAGGTAAGGTAGCTGCGGATGACTGATAATATGACATTTGTAGCGTGTGTTTTATTTGATACTTTTAATCCGGAAATCTGTGAATAATACATGGTTCTGTAGTAATCGCAGTCCGAAGTGCCCGTCTCCTTCACCTTCTTTGATGGTTAGGCGGAATAACTCCTTTCCATTGACATGGTAAGTGGTGATTCCATTTTTCACCCGGATTTGAATACGGTACCATTGATTGGGAAATAGCAGATTACCGGTATCTGTATATTCTTTGATTACCGGTCTTGCTATTGAATCGTTCAAAGAAGGCCCTCCACCGTAATATTGGCGGAAGCGAGTGGTAGAGTTATGATTTCCGCCATATCCTACATAGAATAGTTTTAATGATTTGTAATGCTGGAAGATACCATTTCTCCATGCAGCTTGTGCATACAAGTCTCCGGGATGTTCCGGATCATTGGCGCCCCAGAAACAATTCAAGTCGCTTAGACGGTCGTATTTCCCATTTTGCATCAGCACTTTTACCTGATAAGTGATTTCATAGTCGCCTGTCAATCTCTTATTATACCATAGCGTAAAACCTTTGGGAGCTGTTATATCCAATGTGTCACCGGATACTATTATCTGCATTTCTCCGGAATGGTCTTCTACAGTCCAGTTTTTTAGGATGACTTGGGCATACATTATAAAAGGGAAGAACAGGAATAGGCTTCCTGCAAGAATTCTATAGATATATTGGTTGCTCATAAGATTGTTTTTTAGAGTTATCAAAGTATGTGTTCTTGCAATTTCGTTGACTGCAAAAGTAATGAATAAACGTTTAAGAAATTGATAATTGACAATTGATAATTGACATGCGGTATGATGCTTGAATGCAAATATTGTGCAACTTAATTGTCAATTAGCAATTTTAGCGGGGCGAAGCCCCGCTAAAATCTAATCTTGTTAACCTAAATGAAATCCTTTTGTGTTTACCTTAAATTTATGTGTCGGCCTTTACTCGAGGGCTATAATTCCGTGTATCCGAATTGCTTCTTACAATCTTTACTTATGCATGTCCAGATATCTCTTCATCGCTTCCAGATAATAATAATCGGCATAATTGATTGGAGTATCAATTTCCGAACCATGAGGGAGTGAACCTACGGAATGCATCATTATATATCCCTGATTCTTTCCCTTGCTGGACAGATAATCATTGCCGGACAAGTTCTTGAGTATGGTTTCTGCATATCCATAATATCTCTGTCCGTCGGGAGCGAGGGTACTGAGTTCTAAGAGCGCAGAGGCGGTTATTGATGCTGCCGAAGCATCGCGTGGCGTTTCTTCTAAGGCAGGAGCATCATAATCCCAATAAGGAATGCTATCATTCGTCTGCACCCGTTTCATAATCATGTCTGCCACATGCATAGCTTGTTTTAGGAAGTCTGTATCGCGTGTTTCACGATAACAAGCGGTATAACCGTAAACAGCCCATGCTTGTCCGCGTGACCATGCTGACTCGTCGTTCTGTCCCTGATGCGTTCCTTTGCTTTCTACTGTGCCGTCGTTATTATAACTGATCACATGATAGCAGGTGTAGTCCGGGCGGAAATGATTCTTCATGGTTGTCTTGGCATGCTTCACGGCAATATCGTAATATTTGCTGTTTCCGGTAAGCTTGCTGGCATTAAACAATAAATCCAGATTCATCATATTGTCAATAATGACGGGATAATTCCAGTGACCGAAATCCCAGGAACGGATACAACCTATTTGTGGGTCGAAGCGTTCGCAAAGATTGTCTGCGGTTTCTACTAATACGGCTTGAATCGTGTCGTTGGGGGCTAAACGAAGTGCGTTACCATAACTGCAATTCATCATGAATCCTATGTCATGGTTGTCTTTATAGTTTCGGATCGGATTTAATAAATTAGTATATTTGATTGCTTGTGTTTTCAATTGTTCGTCACCTGTCAACTCATATGCATACCAAAGGCTGCCGGGAAAGAATCCGCTTGTCCAGTCATATATATTACAAAGTCTTCTTTTGCCCAGTTTCTCAGTTGGTATGTTGGGCCATAGGGAATCTTGAAAAACCTTAAGGTCTTGCTCCATCTGACTTGCTAAGAACTCTACATCATAACCTGTCCAGATGGAACGTGGCATTAATGCGGAATCGGCAATCTCTTCGGCGGTTAGTTTCAACTGATAGGATGCTACATCAAGGGCATGTGTAGTCCAGTTCTCTTTAGGAACATCTTTGCAAGCGGTAATACTGAGAGCCGCACCGATGACAAAAGGAATAAGGTTCTTCTTCATGTGATATATTTTAATGTGATTATTCGCTGTTACAAAAATAGTCTTATGTAGCTAAAGTCTGCTGCAAGGATGTTGACGGATGTCTTATGATTGTATAATTTACATTTAGTTTTGTTGAAAAGGCTTTTAATTTTGTACAGATACAATCATATCACGGCATTTATGAAAGAAATCTGCAATAATACCATTCATTTAGAGTTGGTTGTTTTATAACCGGAAGGGTACTATTGCAGATTAAGAAATCGTTTTGATTTTTACCTTTATTATTTATAGCGTGCGGTATCCCACCAAACACGAACAGATAATCCATCACCCTTACCACCATTCAGGGAAGGGTCTGTTGCATATTCTTTATTATTGCTCAGTTCATTGTCTACGTAACGTAATTTCTTGATGAATTCACCGTTTGCGGGATTGATGGTAGACTCCAGACTTTGTTTTACAGGACTCAGTTTAGGGTAACCGGTACGACGGAATTCAGCCCACGCTTCTTCTGAGTTAGGGTAGATACCCAGCCACTTTTGCGTGATAATCTTCTCCAGGTTTGTTTCAAAACCGTCTGCATCGCTCCAAGCCACTTTGCCGGTGGTGATGTAAGTCTCGTCATTGCTTGTGGAGTAAGAGCCTGTAGGAGCTAATGCTCTCATCTCCTTGAATGAAGCGCGAATACCTTCTTCATAATTAGTTTTTGCGTCTCCGGCTCCTTGCCAACCACGCAGTGCAGCCTCGGCTTTTAAGAAACATACTTCTGAGTAATTCATCAGTCCCAACGGAGTATAGTCGTTATTGGTCAAAGGTCTTGTTGCATTAGAACCTTGGGCAGCTGAATTCCACTTGTACCCCCACATGTATCCCCATATACCGGAGTTGTGGGTGTTGTCATATTGAGGGAGTGAAAGTTCTGTTACAGGCACACCGTTAGGAACTCCTCTGTATTGTACAGCTCCTTCCTCGCCTTTTACCCATGCTTCGGTCTGTGACAAAATCAGGGTAAGACGCGGATCGGCAACCGTACCGTGGCTTTTCAGCATGTCTACCATTGTTGCGCTGGCTCTGGTTTCATTGTTGCTTAAGCTGAATAATAGTGGATTAGGCCATCTGTTTGGTTGGGGAGGCGTAGCTCCTGCATTGTCGCTATTAGACGCCATGAGCGATTCCTTCAATGCGGCTTCACCTTCAGTTTTAGCCTTTTCAGGATCAATAAAAGCAAGGCGTAGGGCGGCACGCAGGCGTAATGAATTGGCAAGCTTAATCCATTTGTCTACATCACCTTGATAAATGATATCTTCAGTTGCATATTTAAGTTGTCCGTTTTTCTTTTGTTTTAGCTCCGTAACGGCTTCTGTCAACTCCTTAAATACATCGTAATAGATGTCTTTCTGACTGTCATAAGGAATCAGGGTTTCTCCTTTACCGGCTTCAAAGTAAGGTATGTCACCGAATGTATCCGTTGTACGCATAGTACCGATAGCCAGGTTAATACGCATAATCTGATACATGTCGTTGTATTCCGGGTGTTTTTCTAAAGTAGGTTCTGTTTCTCTGATTCTTTTTATCATCTCCACGTAATAGGGAGTCCAGAGCCCACGTTCCGCCCATGAAGTGTTGAACACATAATTGCCGGAAGTGAAGGCACTGGAAGTATTGGAGAAATATTGGCAATAAAAAGAAGAATAGAGTATCGCTGCTCTTTGATAATCACCATAAACAATGTGAAAGCCTGCATATTGCATCTGAGGCAATGACAGATTGGGAGATATTTCATTGACTGCCAATGGATCTTTGTTCATATCTTCGAATCCGTTAGTGCAACTACTGATAGTAATGGCAGAGACTAATGTAAGTAGAATCTTATGTATTTTCATAATAATATCCTTTTTAGAATTTTACGTTAAGTGAGAAACCGATAGTTCTTGTTGAAGGGAGTGCGGCAAGCTCAAAAGCCTGAAACACGTCCTGACTGTTTTGGGCAAATTCGGCATTTACAGGAGCTGCCTTGTAAATGTTGAACAGGTCGCGTCCTACAACGGAGACTTTGACATTGTTTATCGGGGTGTTCTTAAACCACATTTTCGGCAGTGTATAACCGATGGAGAGTTCGCGCAACTTCACATAAGTGGCATCGTGCAAAAATTCTTCTCCTACCGGATAAGTACCGGCTATGGTGGCATAATATTCCTGAGCGGTTACTTGTTTGGTGTTTTCCAATCCGGTGGACTCAACAATACCGTTTACTACCATACCGTCACGTCCGTTCAATGTTCTCTTGGAGTTACCTGCGCCTGTGGCATAAGCATCGGTCATGGACAGGAACTGACCACCGTATCTCACGTCGATAAGAGCGCTGAATACAATATTTTTCCAAGCTAAAGTAGTACCGAAAGAACCGGTCCAGTCGGGCATCATGTTACCGATAACCTTTTCGGATTTGGTATCGATGAGTGGCAGACCGTTATCACCGACCAAGATCCGTCCGTCAGCGTTTTTCTTGTAGGCGGTAGATACAATGTCACCGAATTTGCCTCCTTCGTCAATCACAACTTTACCTACACGCACATTCGTAGTGAGCGGGAAGACATAACGTTTGTTCTTTTGGTCCAGTTCCACATTGCGCGTAGTGTTCTTACCCCAGTTCAAGGTAACATCCCAACGCCAGTCTTTGGTTTGAATCGGAGTACCGGTTACCATTAATTCTACTCCTTTGCTTTCCATCTTTCCGGCATTGATTTTCTTGCTGGTATATCCTGAAGAAGTAGGAACGGTCATTGAAAGAATCTGGTCCGTAGTGGTAGATTTGTAATAAGTGAAGTCAACACCCAATCGGTTGCCGAACATGCGATAATCCACACCTAATTCCCAAGATACGGTTTTCTCCGGCTTAAGGTCTGCCAAAGGATAGGTATTTGAACTGCTTCCTATGGTGTTATTTCCTAATGCGCTCAGAGTATATACATTGTAGAGTGCGTAAGGGGCCGTGTCGTTACCTACTTGGGCAATAGAACCGCGAACCTTCAGGAAGTAGTCTTTTGGCAATTCAAAGATATCGGACAAGACTCCGCTCAGGCTGACAGATGGATAGAAATAAGACCAGTTGGAAGAGGGCAGGGTAGACGACCAGTCATTGCGGGCGGTAACATCCAGGAAGGCATATCCCTTATATCCCAGAGTGGCATTACCCAGAATAGAATTGATTCGTTTTGAAGAGAAATCCTGTATGGCTAATTTGCTTTCACCATTGCTCAGTGCCGGGAAGTTAGGGATAATTGCTTTACCACTTTCACCGGCCAGTGACTTGAATTTGTTATAGTTGGTAGCAATTCCGACATTGGCTGTCAAAGAGAAATCTTTGAAACGTTTGTCAAAGTTCAACATCAAGTCGGCATTCAATTCTTCACTGGCAGTATTGGTGATGGTTATCAAGTCTTTGGGAATTTCAGATTTGCCATGATGAACAGTGTAGGTTTCTGTATTGTCCGAAATTCTATCCAGACCGATTCGTCCTGTTATTTTCAGCCATTCGGTGATGTTTCCCACTACGCTTATTTGCCCTTGGAAACGGTCTCTGTTCAATTCATTACCGTTACCGTTTTCAATGAAACCATAAGGATTTCTGTACTCGCTATCGTCTCCGTGCCAGTTCACAACGTAGCCGTCAAGTCCTATGGGGTTTTGTAAATCCTGAAGACGGATGTTTCTCGGCATACGAATCAGGTGTGACCAAGTGCTGGTATAGAATGTTTCCGGACGGTTCTTTACTTTCTCGCGGAAATAGGATACCTTACCTCCAATGGTCAGATACTTGCTCTTCATTTCTACATTCAGGTTGTAGTTCTGCTTGTTCATAGACTCGTTGGGCAGAATACCTTGATTACGGGTATCCGTGAAAGAGAAACGGGCATTTATTTTATCGTTACCACCGGTGGCACTGACAGAGTTCGTATAGTTCAGAGCAGTACGGAAGAAATCGTCGATAATATCTTTTTGGGGTAACATGGCGTATTCTTTATAAGAATCGTCTCCATAGAACTCATTGCGCCAGTGAGGTATGATTTGCCCTGTCATCTTGGGGCCCCATGAACCGGTAGCTTCAACCGTGTATTGTCCATTGGTTCCCTGACCGTATACATCTTGAAATTCATAAGAGTCGTAAGCCTTGCTCATGGAAACGTAACCATTGTATTCCAATTGTAGTTTTCCTTCTTTACCCTTCTTAGTAGTGATAACAATTGCACCGTTTTGTGCTCTTGAACCATAAAGGGCGGCAGCATTGGCACCTTTCAAGACAGAAACGCTTTCAATATCATCGGGATTGATGTCGGCAGCCCCCGAAGAATATGAGAATTGTGTATTGCTGTTGGAATTGTCCAATACGGGAAGACCGTCCACTACCCAAAGGGGAGTGTTGTTACCACTCAAAGAATTCAGACCGCGGAGAACGATACGGGTAGGGCCACCCACACCGCTACCAGACTGTGAAATCTGTACACCGGCAACTTTTCCTTGTAATAAGTTTGAAACGTTCGTAGAACGGTTTTCTGAAAAGACATCGGTTTTAACCTCTTGCATGGCGTAACCCAATGCTTTCTTTTCACGTTTAATACCTAAAGCGGTTACCACTACTTCGGAAAGCATCTCGGAATCTTCTTTCAGAGTGATGGTAAGGGTTTGTTTCTTGTTAATGTTGACTGTTTGTTTCTCATAGCCAATAAATGAGACTGTTAGTTTTCCGTTTTCAGGAACTTCTAACTTGAAAGCGCCGTCTATATTGGTGATTGTTCCAATTGTTGTTCCTTCAACCGAAACATTGGCGCCAATAATAGATTCTCCATTTACGTCTTTCACAGTGCCGGTTATTGTTATTCGCTGCTGTGCAAAAGCACCGAAACACATGAATAACATTACCGTTACTAAAAGTAATCTTAGGTGTTTGTTCATACTTGTTTTTAATTAAAGATTAATATTATTGATTAATAAACTGGTTCTAAACCATATCTTCTGTTAAGACCATTGTTTCAGCATTCCATAAGTCCAGTCTCATCGAGCCGGATATTATTTCCCCTGCGGGATATAACAGGAAATAACCGATAAGTAGACGGCTGCGTCCATAAATGTTTATGTCATTTTTACGATGGTCGTGTACCATGCTGTTTCCAACTTCTATCCGAATGGCATTTAGCTTCGGTTCTTTACAAATGTAAGTGCCTAAGCTCTCATTACCCATGAAAGGTGCTTCGTTTCGTACCAAGTTTGAGGGAGTCTGTCCCAAATCAGGTCTTGTCTGGACATTAAGGTTTCCCAATTTATATTGGGGTATGCCTGTGAAGTTAGATAGTTGATTAAAAACAAAGTGAGTAATATCTTTCTCATTATTCTATCTATTGCTGATTATTATGTAAAGTAACTTTTAGTGTATAAATAGGGAAAGCACTTATCGGATTATTCAAAGTTATGGATAATCCATTGTCAGTCATCTGCCATATTATTTTATCATTTTCTCCCAAGCATTCTACAGCTTTTACTTCATCACTCTTTTTGAAAGAATGGAGGATGAATGTTGTATCTTTTACATGACGTACAATAACATATACGCAGTTTTTTTTGGCGGTATAGCGAAAATCCGGAATAATTGCTTGGGGGGTACCGTCATATATTGCGTCATTGAAGTCTTTATTAAGTTTTTCTGCTTGTGTGGTTACATCAAGATTCTCACCAAAAGTTCTCCAGGGTTTACTTTTATAGATTGCTTCTCCGTTCTTATTCATCCAATTATACAGTGCTTCTAAACCGGGTTGGGTGAGCTTTGGGAAACGTCCTGAACCATCAGGGGTAATATTCAGTAATAGATTTCCGCCTTTACTTACGATATCTACTAAATGACGTATGATTACATCGGGTTTCTTATATACCGTATCATAACGATTATAATCCCAGCTTTTCCCCATCGTTATACAGGACTCCCAAGGGGTATTGTTGATTTGTTCAGGAAAAACTTGCTCTGAAATAGTAAAATCTCCCAAACCATTACCGATACGGGCGTTTATCAGACAGTCTGGTTGTATGGAGTGGATAAGTTCGCGTATCTCTTTACTCTGGCTTATTGTTACTAATTCCGGAGTATCAAACCAAATGATATCTATCTTTCCGTAATTAGTCAAAAGCTCGCGCAACTGAGGCTTTACTTTTCGTTCAATATATGCCGATAAATTCTTGTTGTCCTCATTGGGATAATCCCATGTATTACTTCGTCCGCCCTTTACCGGCCAATTGGTAGGAACGTCAGGATCTTCCCAGTCACGACCCAAGGAATAGTAAAAACCGAATTTCAGTCCTTGTTTATGGCATGCTGCAACCAATTCTTTCATTGGGTCTTTCGCGTAAGGAGTACGTTTGACGATATTATAATCGCTGCATTGAGAATCGTACATGGCAAAGCCGTCATGGTGCTTGGAAGTAATCACTATATATTTCATTCCGGCTTTTTTTGCTACCTTGACCCACTCTTTAGCATTGTACCCTACAGGATTAAAATCATTGGCTATCAGGGCATACTCTTTCAATGGTATTCTTTCTTGAAGCATAAAATGGGCTCCGCCACGTGCCGGACGTCCTTTCCAGTCACCTGCAGTTTGCGAATAAAGTCCCCAATGAAGGAATAATCCGAACTTTGCATCTTTAAACCATTCTATGCTTTTCTGATTGACAGGTTGTGCTGTCATTGTCATACATAGCGTGCATAGCAGACCGGTGTCGATTATTTTCCTTAGTAGTGATTTCATTTTATCAATTTTATAGCTTGCCGGTAAACTGTATTTCACGATCACCCATTTCCTGTATCTTCCATTCACCGTCCGTCAAGTCGTATAATACAGAGTTTTCCACTTTATTGCATTTGTAATTTTTGCCGTTTAGTTCCGGCTCTTTCTTTCCATAGCTGAAGGTAGCTTTCGATTTGGCATTATGAATATAAAGACTTGCCGGACGCCTTGTGCTTAATTCAGCCTCGATAGTCCAGTCACCGCATTGGAACTTGTTTCCGTCACGAACTATTTCTATAACAGAACTCCCATCGGCAGTTACCTGAATGATGGTTAAGATACGATTTATCTTTGTTGGGGTGAAACTGGCGGTCAAAGACCATGGTTTGCTGAAGTCTTCTCCGCGTACGGCTATTTGGGTGTTCGGGTCTGCGGCATATTCATCCGTCTGGGTGATGTGGCAAGCATGTTCACTGAACAGCCGGGCTGTGGAACAGAACTGATTCTTTTTGTCCACAGTGGTCAGTGTAGCTTTTGTTTCATCAATTTTGAATTGGACAGGGCTATGTAGTAACCAATCCCAGCGTACTGCTTTTTCTGCTTCCAGTTCATCGTAGATAACTACTTTGTCAGGATGCAACAGGAAGATATGACGGCGGTATTTCTTGAGAGGTGTTTCACCGAATCCGTTTTCCGGTGATTGCTCCAGATTCAGATTAGCAAAACTGCGTTCCCACATAGGGTATTCACTGACACCGCAATAAGCATTGGAGGCATCTCCTAAAGCGTAAGAGATATGCTCACCGTTGAACATACGTGTGATGTAGCCGTAAGCGCGAGTGGTAAAAGGTTGTCCGATACCGTCTATCAACAGTGTGTTATGGGCACGTGTATTGCGGTAAGAAAGCAAACTGTGGGCATCACTGAAATTCATGTAGTGCCCTACGGAGCGATAGATTGCTTTTCCACCATATAGCAGATTAAATGCGTTTTGGTTGGATAACGTATGACTTCCCGAACCGTAAGGACTTGAATGAAAGCTTAAACTGAGATTCTTTGTACCGTCTTTCAAATTAGAATTGGCAATCATTTCACCACTATCTTTGAACCATACGGCTTTCGGGGCATTTGGCGGTAATTCGTTACTTCCGGGACGCTGTTTGCCACTTGCCAACCGATAAAGACGGGTTTCGTACTCGTTTATATATCTGTTATTCATAGCGGAATACCAAGCTGCATAAGGATTACCGGTGGTGCGTGCCATCAGGTCGGCGAATGCACTGCGTATTTGTAATGGTTTGGGATTCGTTTTTTCGTGACCATCACCAAATCCGGCACTCAGTGAGCCGGGTAGCCAGCTATATGCTACTCCTATACCGGAGTTCTTATACCAAGGATGTTGCAGGAAATCTGTTCCGGTCAGGTAGGAGAACAGAGTCGGTACATAGAACAAGGTTATAGCGTTGGCACTGAAATAGGAGGTCCCGTTGTGCCAGTTGCCGTCTCTGTTGAAACCTGATGCCGGAGCACGTGCTGTCCAAAGTTCATAACTGTATTCCAAATACTCTTGCATTGCCGGATACTTGTCGTATATTGCTAATGCCGCTTGCAGGAAATGACGGAATGTAAATTGCCAGAAGTGATTGTCGAAGATATGGGTTTCTTCATGGTTGACGATATGTGGCAAGTAATGATCGAAAATCCGTAAAATGATTTGTTCTATTCGGGTGCGCTCTTCCGCACTGAATCGTTCGTAACAAGTTTCGTAAGTACAAGCCAGCAGATAGGCAAGCTCACCGGCTGCGAAATCATTCTTGATAACACTCTCGTCTACATCCGTAGCTAAAAGACAACGGACATTCTTTACCATTTTTTCGGCATAAATATCTCCCTGGAACATTTTATAAGCGGTATTCAGGCAATCAGTGTGCTTGTACATCAATCCCACTTTCCGATAAGGTTGTTTATCGGTACTGTAATCCATTGCCAATGCATCACGTGACTCGTTTATCATAGGTTCGTAATCAGGGTGTTCACGCATTGTCTTGCGGGCGTCTTCCAACGTGTTATCGAGGAAGCAATGAATACGTGAATGCTTTTTAGGGATATTTTGAAGGAAAGTATCGAATTCAGGAGTTACAAACTGTGGTATATCATCAGTTACTTTAAAATTATAGACCATGCTCCAAGGCGTTTTTTGCCCCGATTTACTGACGGAACGTACACGCCAGTACCAAATACCTGCGCTTAATACCTGATGGGGGTTAAACATACACCAGGGAACCGGCTTGGATAAGATACTGCTTTCGTCTCTAAAGTTTTTATCTTTGGATAGATTAAACTGTAAAAAGTCTGATTGCTTCATGCTTAATGGTACCAACAGTGGCGACGGATTCAGATAGAGGATATGTTCTTTTTGAGGGTAAGGGGTTTCACGTACATTTTCGTGTATGCGATTCAAGTTACCTGCATATAAATGTGTACATAAACAGCATATTACAATGGATATTGTCAGTAATGTTTTCATAATACTTTTCTTGTTATAAAATATAGCATTTGTTTTGTACAAAGCTACGTGAATGGCAGCTTGTCGTGTTTCTACAGTGTTGAACAGAAATTAGAAACAATCCAGAATGATTGCAATCCTGTAGAATTGTATTTCTATTTTGTTGAATTAATCCGGAATTTGATGTTCTTGCTTTGCGAACATGCGCTAATTCAGCGTTGAGGTTTAGAATACTAAAGCTTAGGTTTACACTCCTGAAGTTGAGGTTTACAGATGCTATGTTTAAGGTAATTACACCGAAATTGAGATTCGCTGTTATAATGTTATTCTTCAGGCATGGATTACGCGGATTACGGATTACACGAATCTTTTATTTTCCGTGTAATCCGTAATCCGCGTAATCCATGCCTGAAGAAAGTTATAAGCAGGTTTTTATACCCCTCCTTTCCAGTTTTCTGAAAAGAGAACTTTAATCCTGTTGTATTCCTTTATTTTTTGTGTACTCCGAAGGGAGGCAACCAAAATACTTCTTGAAACTGGTTGTAAAATAAGAAGGAGTGTTGAAACCGACCATTGTGCTGATTTCTGATACTGTATAGCGTTCCTCTTTCAATAATTTGCAAGCATGGTTAAAACGTATTTTACGTATGAAGTCATTGGTCGATTCACCGGTCAGCGCTTTCATCTTTAAGTGTAGGTTGGAGCGGCTCATAAACATTTCACGTGCAAAATCCTCAGTGGAGAATTCCACATTATCAAGGTACTTCTCAACTATTTCCACTGCTCTTTTTAATAAATCTTCATCCAGAGAGTTAAGTGCTATCTTTTCCGGCTCTATTTCCAATGAATTTGCATAGTGTTGAATGGCACGATAGCGCGTACGGAACATATTCTTTATCTTCGTAACTACTAAAGCGAGTGAGAAAGGCTTGGGGATATAATCATCCGCACCTACCTGTAAACCTTCCAACTGTTCCTTTAAATCAGCTTTGGCCGACAATATAATGATAGGTATATGGCAGGTACGTAGGTTCTGCTTGATTTGTTTGCATAATTGCAGCCCATCCATCACCGGCATCATGACATCTGTCAATATTAAATCTACTTCCTCCTCTTCTTTAAGAACTTCAAGTGCTTCTTCTCCGTTACCGGCTTCCAGTATATTGAATGATTTGCTTAGTTCGTTACTGAGGTATTGAAGAATGTCGGGATTATCTTCAACTATTAATATTTTTTCCTTAGCCTGTTTGTCGGTATCGGATACTGCTTCATCTTCCACAGTTTCCTTTTCCGTATCTACCACATACATATTTTGAGAATTGGTAGAATAAGTACGCTCCTGTTCTCCGGTTATACTTTTGTTCCTGAGTTCTTCTGCATAAGAATGTTCATCTATAGGCAAATAGATTGAGAAAGTACTTCCTATACCTTCTGCGCTGTCAAGCTCGATACGACCATGGTGCAATTCTACCAGACGTTGTACCAATGAGAGCCCGATGCCACTGCCAATGTGGTCACTTTCTACCTGATAGAATCTTTCGAATATTTTTCCTTGTTTGTCAATAGGAATTCCATTCCCGGTATCTTTTACCTGTAACAATAAGGTCGTGTCCTCAATTTTAAGTGTTACAGTAATATTTTGACCTTCACCTGTATATTTGAAAGCATTGGAAAGTAAATTGTTAACAATCAACTCCAGATAGTTAGGGTCGCAAAGTACTTCTGTTTTCTCTATTTCTGAACAGAAGTTGTATTGAATTTTCTTGCGCTGTGCCAATCGTTCATAAAACAGGAAATTCTTTTTGATAACCTGATGAATATTGCATGGCTTTACTACTAAACTGAATACTCCCAGCTCTGCTCTTCTGTAGTCCATCAGTTGGTTAACCAGATGCAATAACCGGTTGGTGTTTTGCTGCATATGCTCCAATTGTTTGTGTATCCAGCGGTCACTTACTTTGTCAAGCATATCTTGTAGTGGGGCAAGAATCAGAGTCAGCGGTGTACGTAGCTCGTGCGAGATATTTATGAAAAAACGTAGTTTCATTTCATTCACCTCTTTCTGCCTTTCCTTGTCTATGCGCTCCATTTGTATTTGCGCCTTCATGCTTTTCCGTATCCAGAAATAGCGGAAAACAAAAGCGACTGAGGTTATGAAGGCGACAATAAATAGTAGAATAGCCCACCATGTTTTGTACCAGACCGGAAGTATTATTATTTCCAGTTCGGTAGGTGTCTCGTTCCATTTACCGTCATTGTTTGCTGCTTTTACCAGAAAACGATAAGTCCCCTGTGGGAGGTTGGAGTAAGATACAATGCGCTGCGTTTGCGAATAATACCATTCTTTATCATATCCATCGAGTTTGTAAGCAAAGGTATTGTGATTACCGGCAATATAGTTGGATACCACGAACTCCAGTGAGAACATCGATTGTCCTGCAGCCAGGGTGATACTACTTGTTTCGCTGATATTCTTTTTCAATATGCCGGATTCATCGTCGGGAGTAACTATCTTATTAAATAATCGTAGTTGGGTAATGACAACCGGCGGTATATATGGATTATCCACTAATTGCTTCGGGTTGAAAGAGGTTATGCCATTGACACCGCCAAAGTACATTCTTCCGTTTTCTGTACTACAAAATGCGTTGGTGGTAAACTGGTTACTTTGTAATCCGTCATCACTGGTAAAGTTACGGAACTTCTCCGTATCTGGATAAAAACAGGTTAACCCTTTATCCGTACTCATCCAAAGTTTACCATAAGTGTCTTCTTGAATACCGTTTACAACATTGTTAGGTAATCCGTGAGCGGTGGTATATTGTTTGATTTCCCCCTTTTCTTCGTCAAAGCGATAAATACCGCTGCGTGTACCAATCCAGAAAATTCCGTCACTTGCCTCATATATGCAATTGGTGGATTTTCGGTTGACAGGTGACTGAGGTGGTAATACCTGGCAATTTTGCAGTTCACCGTTTTTCTCGGTATAGGTGAATAAGCCTAATTCACTGACTATCCATAGTCGGCGCTTATTATCGCGGAACAGATTAATAATGCGATCATGCTCAAAGATGCGTCCGTCTATTTGCCTGCTAATAGAAAAATGTGTTTTTTGCCGGGGATTGAAGCGAATAAGGCAACTCATACCGCTCATCCAGAATTCGCCGTTCTCAGTTGGCTCTATAGCATAAATATTCTTAAGACTTTCTACGTTGATTGTTTCTATCCTTCCGGTATTACGATGCAGTATACTTAATCCGCCGGTGTGCGTACCGATATAAATCAGGTTATTTACTTCATCTACATAAATTGCTTTTACATCGTTTGACTCGAGTCCATTATTTCGTGTATAGTATGTGGTGGCCTTGGTGTTGGGATTATAACAGTTCATGCCACCACCATTTGTTCCTATCCAGAGAGTCTTGTCGGAACTTTCCCGGATACAATTAATGATATTACTGCTTAAAGAGTTAGGCTTGACTGTGGATTGTAGATTTTGGAAGCGGCTCTTTAATGGATGATAATAATTTATTCCCCCATAATAGGTTCCTAACCACATGCCACCTTGTGAATCCATGAAAATATTTCGCACGGAGAATTGTGAGAGACTACCGCTTTCTTTCGGATCACTGATGTAGGTGTTGAATCTATCTTTTTTTTCATTATAAATATTTAATGAGTTGATTGTCCCTATCCATAATCTGTTTTGAGAATCAAGTGCGAGCGAACGTACATAATTGGAACTGATAGAACCTCGTTTTTCCGGTAAATGAGTATAATTGACCAATTCTTCCGTCAGAAGGTTGAATTGAAATAATCCGCTCCCTTCCGTAGCGATCCAAAGTAAAGAGGAAGATTGCTGTAGAATAGCAAGTATATTTTTGCCATTCACTTCGTCTGGCGTGATTCTCTTTACGGTATTTTGAGAAATAGAATAGTCATACACTCCTTCGAAACTGCCAATGTAGATATGATCTCCCTGTCTATTGATAGTAGTGGGGGCAATAGATGATAAATCATTAACCGGCATTATATCCGAGAACTGCTTTGTATCAATATCAAATATCAATAGCTTTTGCTGGTTAATAAAAAGCAGGAGTCGTTTTTCATCTAATTCTACAATACCATTTATAAATTGTTTCTTGTCATTGTTTGGATATGAGAAGTTTTCAAACCGATCTTTATCTGCATCATAGAGAGAGAGACCTTCTTCGGTACCTATCCATAATCTGCCTTGTTTGTCGGTTGTGCACGTTCTGATAATGTCACTCGCGATACTGTATGAATTTCCTTCATCATGTTGATACACGGTAAATCCATAACCATCGTACTTATTCAACCCGTTTAAGGTTGCAAACCACATATTACCACGTTTGTCTTGCGTAATGTCAAACACGGTAGTTTGTGATAGCCCCTCATTAAGTCCTATATGGACGAAATGAATAGATGGCGCAGTTTGCGAATGAATTGGAGATATGGATATACAGAACAGTATAAAAGACACTAACAGTTTTGTCATATTTGATAGGGTAGAAAAGGTTATGTGGCAAAGATATATATAAATCTTCATTTTAGTTTTGCGGCTATAATAAAAATGCAGATTTAACTATCAATATTCTATGTTTTAGTATATTCTGAAGGTAAACAACCAAAATATTTCTTGAAACTGGTACTAAAATAGGATGGGGTATTAAACCCTACCATTATACTAATCTCTGCTACCGTATAACGTCCTTCTTTTAATAATTTGCATGCCCGGTTAAAACGTATTTTATGAATAAAGTCGTTGGTTGATTCTCCGGTTAATGCCTTTATCTTTACGTGCAAAGTAGAACGACTCATACACATTTCCCGTGCAAATTTGTCGGTAGAAAAATCCACGTCATCCATATGTTGTTCTACAATAGCAATAGCATTCTTTAGTAAATCTTCATCCAACTGGTTGAGAGCTATTTTTTCCGGTTCTATTTCTAATGATTTGGAATAATATTCAATGACACGATAACGTGTGCGGAACATATTCTTTATTTTTGTTGTAACTATTGCCAGTGAGAAAGGTTTCGGTATGTAATCATCGGCACCTACCTGTAATCCTTCCAATTGCTCTTTTATGTCTGTCTTGGCAGAAAGTATAATGATAGGTATGTGACTGGTATGCAGGTTTTGCTTGATTTGTTTACACAATTGCAGACCATTCATTACAGGCATCATCACGTCAGTAAGAATAAGATCAACTTCTTCCTCTTTAGTAATAGCTAAAGCCTCTTCTCCGTTTCCTGCTGTCAATATATGATAGGTTTTACCTAATTCGTCACTTAAATATTGCAGGATATCTACGTTGTCTTCCACTAACAGGATATTTTCTTTATGGAGTTGTTCATCTTGCACAATTAATCTTTCAGTTTCTTCTTCTGTGTCTTCCGTATCAATGATGTACATTTCTTGGCTATTGGTAGTATAAGCCTGTATTTCATCAGTATCGTCTTGTTCGTTTAACATTTCCTCCGGTAAATAAGACGATTCATTAGTTGGCAGATAAATGGAAAATGTACTACCCACTCCTTGTTGACTATCCAGTTCAATACGTCCATGATGTAATTCTACAAGGCGTTTTACCAACGATAAGCCGATACCACTACCCATGTGTTCATTGTCTATCTGATAGAAACGTTCAAATATTTTTCCTTGTTTATCAATTGGAATTCCGTTACCGGTATCCTTTACTATAAGTAGTAATTCATGGCTATTTTCTGTGAGAGTTACTGTAATACTCTTGCCTTCATCGGTATATTTAAAAGCATTCGAAAGCAGGTTATTTACAATTAACTCCAGATAATTAGGATCACAAAGAATATTGCGTCCTTCCACATTTGAATGGAAGTTATAGGTAATTCTCTTTTTCTGGGCCAATCGGTCGTAAAGCATGAAGTCTTTTTCAATAACTTTGTGAATGGGATTATGTCTTACTTTAAGATTGAATACTCCTAATTCGGCACGCCGATAATCCATTAACTGATTCACCAAGTGCAACAAGCGATTGGTGTTTTGTTGTACATGTTTTAACTGTTTGTGTATCCAACGGTCATTAATTTTATTCAGCACTTCTTGTACCGGAGCAAGAATCAAGGTAAGCGGTGTACGTAGTTCATGGGAGATATTGATGAAGAAGCGCAACTTCATCTCATTCATTTCTTTTTGCCGTTCTTTGTCTATACGTTCCATTTGCAACTGTGCTTCCATACTTTTGCGCAACCAGAAATACCGGAAAATAAAGACTACGATAGCAATGAAAGCCGCAATAAATAACAAAATTGCCCACCACGTTTTGTACCACACCGGTAATATGATGATTTCAAGTTCCGTTGGATTTTCATTCCATTTACCGTCGCTATTGGCAGCCTTTACAAGAAAATGATAAGTACCTGCGGGTAAATTGGAATATGAAGTGGTGCGTAACGAACTGGAATAATACCATTCTTTGTCATAGCCTTTAAGCATATATGCAAAAGTATTATGGGTACCGGATATATAGTTGGAAACGACATACCTCAATGAGAACATAGATTGTTTGGAAGTCAGGGTAATACTTGATGTCTCACTGATATTTTTTTCCAATATTTCAGTATCATCACCCGGACGAACCAACTTATTAAAAACCCGTAACTGGGTAATGACGACCGATGGTGCATATGGATTATCTACCAACTGCTCGGGGTGGAATGTGGTAATACCATTAATGCCTCCAAAGTACATCTTGCCCTCTGTACTACGGCAATAAGAAGAAACTGAAAACTGGTTGCTTTGAAGTCCGTCACTGCTTGTGTAATTTCGGAACTTCTCTGTCTCTGGCGAAAAACTACTTAGCCCTTTATCTGTACTTATCCATAGCTTTCCTTCCGGGTCTTCCAAAACCCCGCATACTACATTGTTGGGTAACCCTTCTTCTGTGGTGTATTGTTTAATATCTTTAGTCTTTTCATTGAAACAGTACATACCGTTGCGTGTACCAATCCAGAAAAGCTCATTACGACCTTCGTATATGCAGTTGATAAATTGATGATTGAGTGAAGAGTTCGGAGGCGGTAGAGAAATACTTTGTAATTCGTCTTTTTCTTGTTCATAAATAATCAGTCCTATTTCACTTCCAAACCATAAACGTTTCTTACTGTCTTTAAAGACAGTGGTTATTTGTGTGCTTTTAACTGGCTTGCCATCTTTCTCGGAAGTGACAAGAGTGAATGTTTTTAATAAAGGATTGAATCGTATTATTCCACCTAATGTTCCCAACCAGTATTCACCGTTGCCTATAGGCACAATGGCATAAACGCTTCTTAATGCTAAATTCGGTGGATAATTAAAGCTTTCGATACGGTTGGTTTTACGGTGTAGTATATTGATTCCGCCTGCATGTGTACCGATTAATACTTTGTTTTGTTGTTCTTCTATGTAGATTGTTTTAACATCGTTTGAACTTAACTCTTCATCTTTAGTATAATAGGTGAACGTATTGTTTTTCAAGTTATAAAA
This sequence comes from uncultured bacterium, assembly GCA_905215345.1. Taxonomy (GTDB): domain Bacteria; phylum Bacteroidota; class Bacteroidia; order Bacteroidales; family Bacteroidaceae; genus Bacteroides. The sequence goes on along the minus strand of CAJMPR010000003.1, from coordinate 264,699 downwards.
ATTCACTCCACCGCTGTTAGTACCAATCCATAGATTTTTTTGAGCATCTTCTACAATACAGTTCACGATATTGTTATTAAGAGAGTTATGGTTAGCTATGAACTGGATATTTTTAAACCGGTTTCTTAAGGGATGGTAATAATTCAATCCTCCGAAAAAGGTACCAATCCATGTACCCCCTTGTGAATCTGTAAAAATACTACGTATGGATGTTTGGGATAGACTTTCCTTGTTAAGTATATTACTTTTATAAACCTCAAAAGAATCGTTCTCTTTTCGATAGATGTTGAGAGAGTTAATTGTACCTACCCACAGCCTGTTTTGGGCATCTAATGAAAGTACACGTACATAGTTAGAACTGATGTGACGTGTACCTTTCATCGTCTCGGTATATTGTTTTACTTTACCACTAACAGGATTTACCAGGAATAATCCATCACCCTCAGTACCCACCCATAGTTGGGTAGGAGATTGTTGTAGAATGGAACGTATAAACTTCATTTTCAGTATATCAGGAGCAATATTTTTTATAGTATTTTTTGATATGGAATAGGAAAACAGTCCTTCATAGCTTCCTATATAAACATTGTCTCCCTGCCGGGTGATGGAAGTCGGTTCTATTGTAAATAGCCGGGGATTTAATTGAGATTTGGAGAATGACTGCGTTTCTGTATCAAACAGAATAAGTTCATCGTCTGCAAGAATGAGTAGAAGTTTGTCACTGATTATTATAATCTTATGGACCGACATACTTTTTCCCTCCTTTTTATATTGAAAGTTATAAAAGCGGTCTTTCTCATTGTCATATAATGAAAGTCCTTCGTTTGTTCCAACCCATATCCTGTCTTTGCTATCAATCTTTAATGAGCGTATAATATCACTTCCTATGCTGTATCGTCTTTTTCCATTGTGTTGATAGACGGTAAAGTTATAACCATCGTATTTATTCAGTCCGTTATAAGTGGCAAACCACATATTATTATGTCTGTCCTGTGCGATATCGAATACGGTACTTTGAGATAATCCTTCATCTAAACCTATATGAATGAAACTGATATGCTCCGGTTTTTGGGTATAGGTGGGCAATGATAGTAGACTTACTATGAAGAAAAGGAGTATTCTTATCATACTTGATAAATGTATAGGGTTGTGGAGCAAAGATAAATAATAATTCTTCATTATTTGTAGTTCCAATACAAATAATGAAGAATGAACATCGTTATTAGTCTGCACTTTCGCTTTTTGAAGTGCGTAAGATGTAGCTTATTTGATGAAAGCGGGCTCTCCACTTACTTGTTTTACAATATCTTTTGCTTTATCAACTTCTTGCTTGTTACCACAGATAATTAATGAGACACCTCCTTCAGCTCCATCTATGCCACCTTTGGCTGTAACAAATACATCCACGTCGGCGAATTCCTTAATTGCCTCAATCTCAGTGTAGATGTTACCTTGGGTTGCATTGAGGAGAACTGTCCCTTTATCACGCCGTGTACTGCCATTGACTAATTGCTGCATTTCAAATAAGTCTTGTGTCGTCTCTTTTTCCAACCCTATCGGTACAATCCAGCGTCCTTTGCCTTGGTCGGTGTATTTACGTAGCTTTCCTACTGTGCCACCATCCGGTGCACCTACACATACGGCGGCCTGACGTTTGGTGTAATTTACCATGTTAGCCCCTTTGAGTACAATATCGTTGGCATTCATACGTGCTAAAGCATCAGTGTAGGAAATATCTGTTACTTCTCCTTTTATCAACACAATCTCAGGTTGACGTTTTAAACCTTTGGCAAAGTCTTCTTTCCAACCAGGGTAGATACGTCCGGTAACAAAACTACCCCTTGGAGCTTCCAGATTAGCAAGTTCTTCAGCGATGTAGGTATTGGTAGTACCAAGTGTAATAATGACGATGCCGTTTTTTAGTCTGTCCTGTACTTCTTTGTTTGCTGCGATACCTTTAGCTATTAAACGCTTACTTTCGCTTACAGTCAGCCGTGCGGTTGATATGATATCATACATTTTTTGTACGGTAATTTCTGTCACTTCTTTTTCTTCTTTGGCTTGTTGGGTACAACTACAGAATAATATGATGCTTGTAGTTAGTAAATAGTATATAGTTTTCATACGTAGATTTATTTAATTTTGAAGCTGAAAGCCAGTGCTTCATTCTTTAATCCTTGTGGAACTATTATTTTAACTTTTCCATCTTGACAAGTATATTTCACTTGTTTTCCATTTTGTAACAATGTTATTCTACCGCTGGGGATATTTCCTTCCCATTCGATTGTTGCAGGCAATTGCTTGTTTTCGGGTAATGCATAAATGGCATATAACGTCTTTCCATTCTTATTGGCTGTGAACCATATGTTACCATAGTGATAATTCGGAGTGATGCGGGTGGCATAAATGGCAGAACCATTTTTGTCAAGCCATTTGCCCACTTTCTCCAATCGTTCATAAACGATGTCGTCAATCATACCTTCTCCGTTAGGACCTACGTTCAATGCAAAACATCCTCCTTTGGCTACTACCTCTGCCAATGTATTGATGACCCATTCTACGGATTTGTATTTCGGATTAGGATTCCAGCCCCATGTATTACTGAAGGTGATATTACTCTCCCAAGGGAAATCCTGCTGTTCTTTAGGAATAGTTTGTTCAGGTGTCTGATAATTCTCATTTCTGCCGGGTATGGTTCTGTCTACGGCAATCAGCCCCGGTTGCTTTTTACGGGCGTTATCCACAATATCGTCCAACTTGATGTTTTGCTCAGGCTTTCTTACCCAGCCGCCATCCAGCCAGAGAATATCAATTTTACCATAGTCAGACATTAATTCATTAATCTGGTTGGCGGTATATTCCTGGAATTTAGCCCATTTTTTAGGATACTTCTTTGTGTCATAATTAGGATTGCGTGTAGGTGTCGCAAAGAAAGGGTCCCAGTAATTCTCATTGTGCCAGTCGGGTTTTGAGAAGTAAGCACCAATCATAAAACCTTGTTTGCGGAAAGCATCAAATACATGGTAGGCAATGTTGCTGTATTTACCATTTTTGTATGGACCCTTGGTTACGGTATAGTCTGAATACTTGGAGTCAAACATACAAAAACCATCATGATGTTTGGTAGTAAAAATCAAATATTTGAAACCCACTTTCTTCATGAATGAAGCCCATTCAGTCGGTTCAAAGCGAGTCGGCTTAAAGGATTCCGATAATCCCCAATACCATTTTTTAAATTCATCGTATGAGTTCAAGTCCGGGCGTGCTTCTTGGCGGCGTTGGGTAAACCAGCGGTCTTCCGAGCACAGTGCCCATGACTCCGCAATGCCGGGCACCGAGTAAACACCCCAATGAAACATGATACCAAATTTTAAATCCTGCCATTGTTCCAGTTTTTCCAATACAGCGGGGTCGGTAGGGTATTCGTACTTCTCCGAACTCTTATGGACAAAAGTTTGTTTGTCAGAGTTGAACTTCACTTGTGCACTTACTGCAAGCGACAGGCTAATTCCGGTTAATAGAGTTAATAGTTTCTTCATTGTTTAATTAGTTTTGATTATTTAGCAATATTTGTTCTCTGGTTGTTTTGAGAGGGAGTCATGAAGGGAAAACAATCAATGGATTCCATTAGTCCCTTATCTTTATTGGTTAACAGTGTACTGTGTGAGAACTTTCTACTTCCTGCTCTCATCGATTTTTCGGTAGGTCCATACAGGAGATATTCTCCACTTTGGGTATTCTCAATTTCCAATCGTGCTTCTTTATTTATATCCAACTGCCCTTTGATGCGATAATTACCAATTGTAATTATATTATTGGAATCAGGTTTCACATCAATAAACGTCATTGAGTTCGATTCATCAATTTGAATAATTGCCATAAATCTCATTTGTTTGCATTTTTGCATATTTTCGAACTTGCTATGGAATTGTTGTCTTTCGAATTTCTTTGCAGGTCTTCCTCGTTGTGGGTTAAGCCAGTCATTCGGTTTCACATAAGAGGTATCGGCTAAAGAAGTGACCAACTCGGTACTGGCGAATATCTTAGCTAATGCATCGCAATTATCAGTATCGGCTATCAGAGAATTGTCCGTTACATTTATTTTCATATTAGAGCGCTCTAATCCATTGAGTTGAAAAGTCCAGGTAACTTCTTTGTCAGACTCTAGTTCATCATATACTACGATAATGTTAGGACGAAGAAAAGCCAGGTGACGGCGGAATTTTTTTACTTTCGGGTCGTCATCTTCATCCAGAATGAAACCGTATTCTGGTTTATATACCTGAGCGTTATTTAGTACTGTAATCCAATTGATGGCACTTATGTCAAATTTGACATATGCTTTAGAAGCATCTCCCATTGTATAGGTTATATTTTCTCCGTCAAGATAGCGTGCAATCCATCCATAACCGCTATGCGAATATGCTTGTGTTTTTCCATTTACTGTAATCGTATTTCTTGCACGGCTATGTTTCTGTGCCAACAGATAATGTTTGTCTTGTGTAGTAATCCGATAACCGGTTGGATAGAATACCGGTTTTCCTTTATATGACACATTGAAGCTGTTTTGTTCAGCCAAGCCATGTGAACCTACCCCGAAAGGTGAACTGCGGAACGATATAAATAGGTTTTTCTGAGCATTCAGTACATTCGTGTTCATTACAACAATTCCTGTTTGTGGGAATACGACAGACTGTGGAATACTTTCCATGTTAATCGGTTCAACGTAATGAGGTTGGTGTTGGAGGCGATACGAAATAAAGTTTGTTTTGTTGAAAATATAGGGTTGGTCTGTCGATTGGACTGAAGTTCGGTAGGCATAATTCAAGGCAAACGGATTGTTTAATTCTTGTCCTAAAATATATGCGAAGTCTGGTCGAAGTGCGTTTCGGGTTGATACTCCTTCGCTTCCATCTCCAAATCCATCTCCAACTGACTTGATGGGCACTGTGTAGGCTAATGCATTTGCACAATTTGAGTACCAGGGATGGGAGAATAAATCGACTTTGAACAAGTCTCGATACAGCAGGAAATTGTGTACCATTGATTCCATATTTACGTGAATATACCCCATGTTGCCGTTAGGCCATACTCCGTCGGAAAGGAAACCACCTCCCGGAGAACGTGACAACCAACTGTCATATAGCATGTCAAACCAAACCTTGGCTTCCGGTATGTGTCCTTTCATGACGATGGTAGAATAAAATACATCGTAGAAAGTATGTTGGAAAAAGTGGGCGCACAGGATACCGTCGGCTGAACCGATATTCTCTTGTATACTGTGTTCAATGACAAGCAATGCTACTTTACTAATAAAATATTCATATTTCTTTTTTTGTACCTCGTTTAGATGACTGTATAGCATATCATAAGTCATTGCCAATGTTGACATTGATTTTGCACCGGTAAAATCAGAGACCTTGTATGTCTCTATGGGATCTTGGGAAACAATATAGTTAGAAAGGCTGATTGCCTTATCCTTATATTTCTCTTCTTCGGTAATTTGATAAGCGTTTAACAGATGACTGATATCAGTACAAATAGCTTCTATTTCGTATCTTAATCGGAAACGCATGATTTGGATTTTTTCTGCTTCAGTTGCTGTGGCGGGTATAGGTTCAGCTTTAACTCTATATTGTTCCGTTGTTTTGTTAAGAACAGTATTTGCTTTGTTTCTAAGTATTTCAATTAATATCCTTTGGTCTGATGTGAAAGGTTTTCGGGAATCTATACTTTTAAAAATACGGGGATGCTCATTTGGCAACATATTATATGCTTGTTCGGTCTTTGGTGATTCAAACAAAGGAATATCTCCGGTAATATTTATCTCAAATATCTTAGACCATTCTTTTCCTGATATGCGATAGCGCCAATACCATATTCCCGGTTTGAATGCTTTATGATTATTATAGAAAGGTAACTTCAAATCAGTACTTACAAATGATTCTTTATCAGAAAAGTCTTTGGTACGTCCTATTTGAATATCATAATGCAGGAAATCTTCCAGTTTCTTATTTAGCTCTTCTGCCGGAAAAGTAGTGGGATACTCATAATCTGCCATTGGCCATGTGAAAACAGGAGGATTGGTGATTAAATCATGTCCTTTCATCGGATATGGGAATTCCCGATTTCCTTTTTGTCGGATGCAGTTCATGTTTAAGTAGTTTATTCCATTCCCTTCTTTGATTTCTTTTTTATCAACCTTGAAAGATTCGGCAAATTTATAGAAACCATCAAATATTTGTCGGTTTTTAGGAGATTGTCCTGACAATGACTGTCCCGATATATATGCCAATATTACAACGACACCTGTTATTTTATATATGCTATATTTCATAATATTATTTTATTTATGGATTTCATATAAGATTTGTTTGTTTATCAATTTAATGTAGCGTAACAACCCTTCCAAGTAGTAGTAATCGGCATACGAGAGTCCGCCATCCAATTCGCTATTTCGCAGATAATTACCTGTGGCATGTTTCAAGATGAAATTATTGTGAATTCCTGGTTCTGCCAAATACTCCAGACTCGAAAGAGTTTTTAATTGCTTTTCTCCTGCGTTGAAGTATTTTTTTCCTTGTATGGAATATGTACTGAGTTCCATAAGTGCCGATGCCATAATAGCTGCTGCTGAAGCGTCACGCATCTCTGAACGTTGGGGAGCGGAGTAATCCCAGTAAGGTATCTTATCTTCAGGCATATTGGGGTGGCTCAATAAGAAATCTGCGATCTTCTCCGCATGATGCAGGTATTTCTTATCGCCCGTTTCACGATACATCATCGTAAATCCGTATAATCCCCAGGACTGACCACGTGACCAAGTAGAATGTTGGGTGTCGTCCGAACCGTTGTTCCAGTCATATTTACGCAATTCTCCTGTTTCTGCATCGTAATCTACTACATGGGGACAAGAAAGATTTTTACGATACTGATACTTCATGGTCTTATCTGCGTGTGAGATGGCAATCTGCCTGAGAGTGGTGTCACTGGAGAGTTTGTACGCTTCCATCATCAATTCGAGGTTCATCATATTGTCAATGATTACCGGGAATTGCCAGTCGCGGCTTTTGTCCGGTTCCCAAGACATGATAAGACCTGTTTTGTAAGAATAACGCGAACTCAATGTTTTGGCGGATCGGAAAATAATATGTTGATACTCTTTGTTATGAGTGAGCAGCAGACCATTCCCATAACTGCAATACATCTTGAACCCGATGTCATGGTCGAAGGCATTGAATTGTTCCCCGTTCATTAATTCCGTGGCTTGTTCTGCGCGGGCTTTCCAAATTGTATCGTTGGTATAGGCATACAAGTACCAGAGAGTTCCTGGAAAGAAACCGGCAGTCCAATCTGTTGGTTTTACCAACCCTTTTTGAATTGAACGAGGTAACCGTGAATACTTCATCACTTCTTTAAACATCCTTTCCGATTGATTGGAGGCTACAGAAAAAGCTTTTTGAACCCATTCGGGATTTTGTGAACTTCTCAATGACAGTTTTTGTGCACTAACTTTTCCCCCGTAACCTATTAGTGCTAAAACAAGCCATAAGGGGATGGTACGAAGGAAATTCGCTTTATACATCATGTTTGTCAGTCTTTTAGGGTTGAGGCTTTAGGCTTTAGAGTTTCTGTAATTTCTTTTTGGAACTTCTCAATCATAGCTGCCATTTTTGTCGTAATTTGCGGATTCTGTCCCGCTAAGTTTCGGGTTTCTTGCGGATCTTTTTCCATGTCAAAGAGAGCCAATTCCGTTTCTCCGCCATTACTTAACTGTACACCCGGAAGACCGTCTTTACCGGGTATAACCACAGTACGGTACTTATGGGGAGCGACACATTTCCATTTGCCATCTCTAACGGCTTCTACCTGCCCATTATATACGAAGTAGAAAGGCTGGTGTTTCTGAGTCTGTCCGGTCAGGATACCCCATACATTCTCCCCGTCGAAACTGTTCATTCTGGGCATTTGCGAACTCGTTAATTCTACAAGGGTAGGAGTAATATCCAAAGCCGATAAGAATTGATCCGATACTTTACCTGCCGGAATCTGTCCGGGCATGCGTACGATGAATGGAACACGTTGTCCACCATCGAAGGTTGTTCCTTTTCCCTCACGCAATCCGCCGTTGGAACCACCATGGTTTCCATAGCTTAACCACGGGCCGTTGTCCGAGGTAAACATCACCAAGGTGTTTTCATCAAGCCCGTTAGCTTTCAATGTTTTCATAATCTCACCTACAGACCAGTCAATTTCCATGATAACGTCGGCATATAGTCCTTCGCCGGATTTTCCTCTGAACTTATCAGACACTCCCAATGGTACGTGTGGTTGAGTATAAGGTAAATAAAGCAGGAACGGATTGTCTTTATGGTTTTGGATAAATTGTAGGGCACGTTCAGTCAAGCGGGTAGTCATGTTATTTACAGTAGGATTATATTCCACTACTTTTTCATTGTCGTATAACGGCAGTGCGGGGTAGGCATGATCCGGTTTCGGGTGGAAAGGCCACATATCATTGGAGTACGGCAATCCGAAGAACTCTGTAAATCCGTGTCTGAGGGGTAGGTGTTCCGGACGGCATCCTAAGTGCCATTTACCGATAATTCCCGTTGCATAGTTGTTCTGCTTCAGATAATCGGCAATTGTAAATTCGGTAGACTCCAAACCGTTTTCTGATAAATCGTCCACTACTCCCGGAAGTCCTACACGTTCGGCATAACGTCCGGTTAATAGAGCGGCACGAGAAGGGGTGGAAGCTGCGGCACCGGCATAGAAATTAGTGAAAAGTGTACCTTCACCCGCCAATTTATTCAGATTCGGGGTTTGGAGGCGTTGATTGCCATAGCAGTTCATATCTCCATAACCTTGGTCATCGGTCAATAGAATAATGATATTGGGTTGGCGGTTGGAATTACCTTCGTTGTTCCCTTTTCCTTCTTGGAGTGGCTTGGAACCATTGCAGGAGGATAATCCTGCAACGGTTAAACATAGAATAGATAGCTTGTTCATCGTCAGTATATTATTTCGGTATGTTTATAATAATGGGCGTTGCCGCATAGAGGTCGGACTGATAGTTATAGTGTGCCGCATCTCTGGCATCAGGCAGTTCTACGGTTACTTTGCTACCTCTGTCATTGGTTATAACAGTCACGGTTTCTCCTTCTCTTGGATAAACACCTCCGACCAAGTAGTTGTAAGTTCCTTCCGATAACTTTGTGGAGAGGTTGAATGAAAGTGTTTGTTTCTGTCCGTCGGGCATTGGATTATTCACTGATAAAGTCCAGTTATTACCGTTGTCGCGCAACATAATCTGGGCTACGTCCTCCGAAAAAACTTCTATCTTACCTGCGGAGATTGTACCCGGCTGGAAGAAAGCGTACTGCCAGGTTTTATCTTTGTCAGAGTAAACGGCATGTGCGGTGCTTGCTTGTTGTGCAAATTCCAAATCCTTTAGCACTTCCTTCACCCGTTCCGGCATCTCTTCCTTACCGATGTTCGGAAGCATGATATAGCGGTAACTATTGTCCCATTCCTCTCCAGGTGTAATTCCGTGGTTTACTGCAATGATGAAGCCGGGTGTTTTGTTGGCAATTCTTCGGTCGGTGATGTTTATCTCTTTTCCGGTCTTTATCAGGAGTTGCAGCTTCTTTTCCGGCAGAATGATGTATCCCTTTTCTCCTTGGTGTAGCCAACAAACACTCTCTATGCTTTCGGCAATGTTGACGGATTCTTCGGAAAGCACTTCGTGTACCTTGCCGTCTATGCACCAAGTCAGTGGGGTATTGAATACAGATTGATTTATGAAGGTTGCTATTCCGACCTGCTGTCCTTGGCGATTGCGTGCAATGCCGCTGCCTTGGGCTATGATTTTGTCTTCGATGAAGTGATAAGTTTTGTATGCGGTGGCCGAACTGTACTTCTCTTTGGGCAGATGGTGGTAGATACCCATACCTGCTTTGCCATCAGCCAATACTCCGGAGATTTTATTCAATCCCGGTAAAGAGGCTTGTGCGCCACCTTTAGCCGGCATGGGATCAGTACGCCATTCTTCAGTAAGTCCCGGAAGGGCATGCCAGTCAAAGTTCTTCAGCACTTTATCGGAGTACTCGTCTCCTTTTATCTTCAGTTGCAGGATACCATATCCCAAATGCCATGAGCGGCGTACTTTTTTATCAAAGTCTTCAGCGCCCACGGTACGGTCCGACTTCAGTTTCAGTGAGCTGTAAAACGGTGTTTCGTTTTCACCCCGGCGGTGTACCAGGTATTCATTCACCCAATAAGCATTCGTGCCGGAGTATTCATACGTGTTCGTCTTTAGTTGCTTCAAAACCGCTTTTAACTCGTCTGTTCCTTCTATTTGAGTTTTCTTGCTGATTGCTTTTAATAAACTATTTACCGCCTCTGAGTATGTCTTTGTTACGAATCGTTGTGGGTCTTCCAGAAATGAACGACCGGATACAAGGAAGTCCATGCGTTGTTTGTAGAAAAGTCTCGGATAAACGTTTAACAATCTATCCAGTTGGAACTGCATATACTTGCCCGGAATTTCATAAGGAGTGTTTTTGAAATATTGATAGCCTGCGTTGCAATCGGTTAGCCATTCAAAACCGTAAGCCACCATCGCAGCATCCGTTGCATTACCCACATGGTGTGAGACAGTTCCGTCCGGTTGGAAACCTGATTGAATATATTTATGAGCTGGAACGTTGTATTTCGTCATCCAGTGGCTGACATCCGACACGACTCCATGTGGACTCCATCCCGTTGAGTAACTGAAGCCTTTGAAAGGATTGTCCTTATAAAAGTCACTGTACCAATATTGTACATATGTCAGTGGGCGGTTATAGTCTGCCCAAATGATGGGCAATGCCAGCATGGTACGTGAGCGATGTCCTAAATTGGCGTCTGCCCAAGCTCCTGAAGAGTAGATGGTATCTTGCAATTCTCCCCAGCGTCCTTCAGGATCATCGATAGCACGGCGGCTTTTTATTTCGGAGAAGAATAATTGAAAATAGCGTATTAACGCATCATGCACTTGCAAACAGATTTTGTCCCCTTTCTGCATTCCTTTCAATAAGTCGGGCATCAGTTGTAACACCGGTACTACCAACGGATCGGTCATCGTCCATTGGTGTGTAGGTATCTGGTGACCAGCCAGTTTATGTTCCTGTAATAAACTGAAACCGTCTCCGGTACAGTTACCGATGGGATTCCCGTTTATTTTAACATCAGTACCTTCTATAGGGACAGACTTCGTATAAGCCAGAATGACTTGGTACAAAGCATTTCGTAATTCTGCCCGTTTATCCGGTGAACCTTGTGGTCCATATACTTTAGAAGTGGTATAAGCATATCCTAATCCACCGATTCGATTGGTGACTTCTACCCAATCATATTCGATAGTATTGGTAGGCAGATATTCATCTTTAGCGTTAAAGTTGCCTTTGTAATCCTGGGGGGATGCGGTGTAGCATCTTTCTCCTTTAAATTTCCAGTTGTTACGTTTCAGTTCCAGCAAAGTGGCAGCTACCTCGTCGTCGGAATACTTTAGGTTTCCGTATAAGCGTTTATTATTGATTGTGCCCGGTGCATAGCGCTCATAGAAGATACTCCACAGTGTATTCTTCACGATTTTTACCTGGATATTGAACTTCTCTATCTGCTTGTTCCCATCTTTCAGGGCCACGGTCATGTGGTAAGTGGAAGGCTCGTTGCCGATTGTTTTTCCTTTATTTACGATTAAAACACCCATGATTCGTTTTGATAAATCATACCGGGTGTCAATGCTGAAAAGATTATCTTCTGCTTGCTTGATAATCTCAAAGCGATAGCCTTCGGGAATGGGATGGGTAAGTACATCCTTGTTTCTTTCCAGATGGATGCATCCGGTTACTTCAGTACCTTCTTTACTATTAATAGGAATGTCGAAGTAGTTGGCAAATACTTTTTCTTGTGCTACTGCGGAAAATGCAATAAGATTGCAAAGTAATATTCCGGTAACGATGTTTAAGATTTTTGTTTTCATGTTTATATTTAATTTAAGTGCTTTGAAGCCGCTCCTCTCTGTTTACAAAGTTGATAAATTAAAGAATAACCTACAGTTGTTTTTGGAGATTTGTTTTTCACTTGTATCCGAATGTCTTCCACTTTTGTTTGAATGACTTTTACTTTTGTCGGATTGTTTGAGAATACTTGTTAGATACTCCCAAGCCGGGTGAGATTTTCCTTCTTTTCTATACGGTTTTTGAATTAAAATATTCACCCTATGTCTTGTCTTTTCGCAAGAAATGAGGCGTTTGCAAATACCTTATTATCAGTTGTTTATTAAAATAGTTCTGAATGTCGCCTACTATCGGTGTGAATGTCGCCTACCTTTGTCCCGATAGTAGGCGACATTCGCCCCAATAATTGGCGGTCTTTTTACGGAATTCAATGTTTTTTACTACTCCTTCTGTCTACATATATTGTGTTGTACCATAATCTCATAACACGACACAAGGAGGAGGAGTTAGATTTCCAGTTCCGGCATCTTATCCTTGAGGTTCGTTTCGTAGCCGTCCTCACGTATAATCGTAGCTCCTCCGTTCCGGTAGCTGACGCTTGCGTCGTAGTCTTTTCGGGTACAACGCACTGTGAACCAGGGCTCGCCTTCCGAAGACACGTTCATCTTGATGTTCCAACTTCCTATCTTGATGCTGCCGTCTTTCTGGACTTGGGGTGTTGCGGCAGGTTTACCGCCCTCTTTCACTTTGGCATGCGTGTTGATGATGGTGCCAAAGCGGTACACTTTTTGCTTATCCGAGGTGGCAGTGAAGTGCCAGTGGTTAGGATAGGACTTGAATTTGCCATTGGCATCGGCCTTTAACCAGTTTACGGCAGGGGAGAAGAATTGACTGGTAGTATCTGTCTTCAGTGTTCCGCTGGAGAATAGATAGGCATCAGACACGCCGTTCTTGCTTGTACCCTCTATATGTACATAATCTTTGTTCGTCTTGTCTACGCTCATCGGGTTAGTTACGGTGTGCAGCAAGTAATTCCAGGTCACGGGTTCGGCAGCTTCCAGTTCGTCATAGATGAAGGTGAGACCCGTTTTGCCCAACTCCACGATGTGGCGGCGGAAAGTTTTCAGTCCTACCTCGTCCCAACCGGTCTTGGGGGTAAATTCCACATCTACCTCTTTAGCACGTTTCAGCCAGAGTTCGGATATGACCTTGCCGTAAGCGTTGGAAGCATCTCCCAAAACATAGCCTATCTTTTCGCCTACATAATAGCGTGGAATCCATCCATAGCCTTCGGTACCGATGCGCTGTCCCATACCGTTTACCAGGATGGAGTTATGGGCACGGGTAGCCCGGTGGCAATATACGCCGTGCTTGTCCACAAATGAGGTATGATGACCGCTGCTGTAGAAGATGGACTGTCCGGACCAAAAGGTGTTGAACGCATTTTGATTGGCAAGTGTATGGGAGGTGCTGCCGAAAGGACTGCTGCGGAAACTTATCATAGCACTGTGTCCCGTATTGCTCAGGTTGGTGGAGAAAGATGCCAGTCCGCTTGCCGGGAAGACATATCCCCATGGCAGGTCGGCAAGTCCGGGACCTTCGGGCAGTGGCTTGTTGCATTGCAGGCGGAACCAGGCGAGTCCACCAGCTTTACCGGTGCAGCCTTCTTGCAAAATGTTGGTCTTCTTAGCTTGGATGCGGCGTACATAGTCTGCCACATAGGTGTTTCCTGTCATCCGTGCCAACGCGTCGGCATAGCTCACTCTTACTCCATGGGGTTGTAGCTTTTCTTGATGTGAGCTGCCATTGCCTGCCGATTTGGAGAAAGGCGGCTGCTGATAGATGGTGTACATGGCATTGCCCTGATACCAGGGGTCGGAAAAGAAATTGAAGCCGCTTATCCGGCTGTAGAAGTAGGGCACCTCGATCAGTGTGCGGAAGTTGACCTGGAAATAAGAGTCACCGTTATGCCAGGCACCGTCCTTGTTTACTCCCGGGAAGCGTGCCACCCAAACGTTGTAGCAGTAGTCTACCCAAGTATCGGCTTCGGGCAGGTCGCCGTAGACGGTGAATGCTGTCATGGTTAAGATGCGTAAAGTCATTTGTAATACGTGGTTGTCCGCGATGTGGTTTTCCAGATGGTTGTTGTAACGATTGTACATGCTGCTGCCCGTCTTCTTGATACTTGCCAATAACAAGCGGCGGGTATCATCGTCCAGTTGATCGTAGAGTGCGTCGTAGACGGTAGAGCAGAGCGAGATGAGTGTGGCGTCGTTGAAGTCGCCTACTACATTCTTGTTGTCACCCCAAGTCGCTATATCTTTGATGCGGTGGATGGCCTCGACGGCGTAGCGGCTGTCTTTTGTCAGTAAATAGGCGCGGATGAGTGCATCCATATTCCCTTCTTCGGCATCAATGATACGGCGGCTTTCACGGGTGAGCATGGCGCTACGTTTTGCTTCGTTGTCCAGTTTGTCGACCATTTTGGTATTGATGTCGTTTACGGACTTCATCGGAGTTTTCAGAGCTTTGTTGGCACGGGTTATGTAGACCTTGCGGTCAGGACTGTCGGCGTTGCGTTGCATGAAGCTGTCCCAGTCGCTTTTGTCCAGATAGACGCGGGGATGACTTTTGGGTAATTTACCGAGCAGTTCTTTTAGTGCCGGGGGACAGAACTTGTTGGGATTTGTTTCGACGGTGAACTGCTGGGTGCTTGCCCATTGTGTTTTGCCGCTGATGACATAACCGTATTGCCAATGCCATACACCGGGTGCAAGGTCACGTTCGGGATTGAAAAAAGGCCAGCGAGTTTCTACCTGCACAGTACCTTTTTTGAAGGCAGGGTCTTGAGAGTAGCGCAAACTATATCTCAGTTTGTTTTTATCAACTTTCTTTTTGGAGGTTTTGTTTTCCATACCGTCCAGTCCGGTTTCTACGGTGTTCACTTCGTCTTGCAAAGGCCATTGGAAGGATACGGTGCGGTCACTGACCACGGCCTTGTCTAAAGGAGAAGTGGTGACACGCATCTCGTGCATCAAGGTCACGTCTGTGAGTTTGATGGTAGCGGGAGTCTGCGCTTGAAGTTGTGCTCCGGTAATCGATAGAGCTGTAAAAGCTGTGAGTAGTATGATTCTTTTCATTCAATTGGTTTATTAATTCGTTTATAACGTTTCTTACAGAGGTAATTCTTTACTATTGTCAAAGTTGACGTTTACAGTTCTCAAGTAGAGGTTTACGTTGCCAAAGTAAAGGTTTACACTTCACAGTTATGGGTTTGGAGTAATTTCCTTTTTAGGAAGTACCCCCCCCTCCTTACGTGCCCGTGACAGGCAGGGGGGAGGAACTAAAAAAGCAAGTTATCCTCTTTGGAATTATTTGTTCGCTTCGAAAATGGTAAGCACGGGACGAATATTGTAGTAAGATTTGGCGGCAGCAATTGGAGTCATGAGGGCAGCCTTTGTGACACCAGTAGTAGCGTCAGTCGGCCAACAATTCAAGTTAGCGTTTACATCCGGTTTATAACCCAATTGTACGATTGTCATGCTATTTGCTTTACCTATATAGCTACTCATCATGTTAGTAGGGTCTTTTTTAGTGAATACGGATACGTTTCCACTGTTAAATGCTGCTGCTATAGTCGCATTTTGCTCAATAGTTGGAACATTAGTTTCGGTTGGATCTCCTGAAAATCCGATGGCTAATCCTGCAGCATCTAATAGTTGGCGTGCTGAAGGTATATACCAAGTACTGAGATTCTTTGTTGATTCAGGGATGGTATTGGCAGTTAACCATGTGTTGTACTTTTCAAAGACTACTGAGGTGAAATTGCTATATGCAGTCGTTATGACCTGACTATATTTATAGCCGTTGTAATCATCAGCACTCCATGGAGTATCACCTGTTGCACTAATTTCTGGTAACACAGATGTATCATTCCCACTTTGACCAAGATAATCACGTTGTTCTCCAACACTTGTCAATCCCACTGCATATCCTGCAATTGTCATGTTAGTTTTGCCATACTCGCTTTCGTCGGTGATGGCATCGTTTTTCAGTGCAAATACGATACCGATAGTCGGATTGGCCTCCGTTGCTGCTACGAACGTTTTTCCGTATGTACCATCCTTATAGATATAATCACCGACTTGCATTTTGTTAGGGTCAATTATTTCACCGGGGAATATAACTTCTACCTTACTGTTGTCATCAACACCCGGAGTAACGTCACCCGTTACGGTATTATTTTGAGTCAGGGGAATATCCGTACCTGCGAATTTTAGTTCCTTTGTACTGTTGTCGCTACTTTTTTTCAATGTAAATGTGATGTCGTTTCCCGTACCCAGATTGCCGCCTGCGTTTGAACCGACAAAGAGGTAGGTACTAAACCAACTTCCGTTTGCAATAGTGAGTTCTGTAGAGGAAATCTTTGCAATATCTCCTTTGCCCGCATATCCGGCGGTTTGTCCGGTTAGTACGTTGAAGCCGGTAGGAGCAGGCAGATCTTTTACTGTTATTTTGTCATAACCGGCATATTCTGTAGCCGTTGACTTTAATGCTATCCTGGTGAAAGGACGTGCCAGTGTGATGGCCTGCGTCTTGTTTGATGAGACTTCCAATGAGGCTCCGTAAAACGCATCGGCGGCATCACTGTTGAACATTTCGGTGCCGGCATTAGCCGTATAACAGATGGCTTTCAGGTCGGCGGTGGTGTAGATGTTGTCTGCATCGGCAAGGTCTTGGTCTGCTGTGGGTTTTACATAGTCCGCCCAAAGCAGGCACTTGTATGCTACACTCGGTGTCTTGAAAGTAAAGGTGGTGCTTTCACTTCCTGCTGCAACTTCTTGTACGTATTTCTGACCTTCGATGGGATTATTGCTCCCGTCTACCAGTTGCAAGATGCAACGTAACTTGTATCCTGCGGGGATATTAGGTACTGCACGCGTCACGGGGTTGCTCACGGGGATGTTTACCGCTAAAGATGCGGTACCGCCTTTCTGACTATTTGCAGAGGCGATTTCGTCCTGAGTACACGAGGTTGTAAAGAGCAGCATGAATGCCGCCATGGCTGAGAAAAGCAGGTTCTTTTTCATAATAGTGATATTAAATTGGTTTATAATTTCTGTTTATATTAATAATGTTAATCATTGGCAGGCAGTGCGGGTACCTCTACCTCTGTGTTACCATTATAATCAGGGTTGAAGTTTATACCACCGTTGGAATCTGCCGTGAGGAAACCGTAGGTGATGGTAGTATTCTGTCCGGGCTTGCCGGTGACGTTGAAGCTGGTAGATGCCAGGAGGTTCTTTACATCTTTATCCCATATCTCGAGCGTGACGGGGATGCGGGTAAGTACGTCATCGGCGGTTGCGAATACGTAATCGAATATGAGAGGGAACTCTTCTCCTTCTTTCAGGCTGGATTTCTTGAAAGATTTGTCGAACTGCATATACATCAGCCCATGGCGGGGAAGTTTCTCAAGGATATTGTAGCCTACATTGAGATAACCGTCGTACTTCAGCCGGGCAACGAAGTCGGTATTCTTGGTTATCAGCGTGTTGCTACTTCCTAAGAACTTGGCTACGTCGTTTGCCATAAGCTGGTAGCGTGCCACGGGACGTGTCAGTTCGAGAGCGAGGGATACCGAGGCATTCCAGTCGTTGCGGTACTTTTCGAGGTTTAACTCCGTCGAGCCGCAAAAGGCATCTTTGTACTCGTTATTGCCCCGGTAGCTTTCGCTGCCTACTAAGGTAAGCAGGTGGTTGGGAGTGGAAGTATTGTAGAAGTATTCCTCGGTTCCGGTGATGGACTCCGCTTCATTGGGTACTTGCACGTAATCGCTCCACACGGCTATTTCGTAACGGCGTGCGTGTAGCTTGATACTGAGAGGGAGGACGAGTTGGGTGCGCCCGTTGGAAATATCCTGATAGATTACTTCCCGTGCGGTAAACACCCGGTCGATGTAGGCGTCGATGACGAAGCGGTGTCGATATGCAGGTGTCTCGCCTGCTGAGGGACGTTCCAATGGAGCGGCTCCTTCTTCGGCGGCAGGCATATTGAGGTTCAATGTAAGATTGGCATTGAGTGTTACTGCCGTGGGATCAATACCAAGTTCACCGTCGGCGGTCAATGTGGGGTGCTCGTACAGACAGCCTGTCATCAGGACGGGCAGTAGCAGGTAGAGTAAGGTAGTTGTTATTTTCTTTTTCATGACTTCTTGCTTATTTAGAAACGGTAGACTAACGAGATGCCTGCACGGGTGAGGCCCCAATAGTGGCGGACACGGGTGTTGAGCTGTGCACCATTTTCTATGTTATAGTATGTATTGTACTTCATGTTGGCATAGCCTGCACCAATGTTGAACTCGGCTCCCCAATGGGCAGATAATGGTAACTTGTAGCCGTAACTAATACCTGCGCCAAGCAGAGGGCGCTTGCCGGATTGGTAGCGGTTATCTTCCCACTTCAAGTTGAACCAGGCAGCGTGGGCATGTAGTCCGAAGAAGTGTCCCGTGCCTACTTCCTTTAACCACCAGCGACCTTCGGGTTGTAAGACGATGGCACGTAGTCCGTGTCGGCGTTCGATGTCACCGATACTCCACATCACAGGGAAGTCGAGGGAGATGTGTTGATGCAGTTCAACTTCAATAGCCAGATTTTGTACGGCTACGGCAAGAAAGGGAATGTTGGTCTTTAATGCGATGTAGCGGTCGGAAGCAACTGTGGTTGCTTGTCTATTCTTGATTGCTGTGGTTGCTTTCTTCTTGTTTCCGGCCTTTTGGGTTTGTGCTGTGGCTTTTTTATCTTTGGCAGCGGCTTTACCTTTTTGCGCGGACGCTGCTTGGGCTTTTCCTTTGGGCTTTTTTCCTTGTACTTCGGTTCTCTTACCTTTGTCTCCTGTTTTCTTCTTTTGAGTGGTAGTTACCGCCTTCTTCTTGTTGGTACCGGGTTTTACCTGGTCGGCAGATATTTTATCTGCCTCTTTCAGTGGCTTGTATGCAGTCTCCTTGGTGTTGGCGAAGCTTTGTATCTTGGGTTTCTTCGTTTCCTGCGAACAGGCGGATACGACAACCAACACGGTTAGTATTGTAAAAAATACGACTCTTTTCATACTATATATTTTTCTTTCTTTAATGATATTGGATAGAGTTATACTATTGCGTAAAAACGCTTTCAGGCATGACCGTAGTTTGGTTTATTGCTTGGGTATGAATCGTGTGGGAGAAGACTTCCCCGGGGTAGGATGCTTTTTCATCCATTCCGATAGCAGGTTACGGTGCTGCTTCACGATTTCCTGATATTTATGTTCGATGGCGAGGTTGCGCATCTCTCCGCGATCTTTCTGCATGTCGTAGAGCATCTCCCGGTTCTTGCCTGCTTCATATAATACATATTTATACTGGGGTGTGCGTACAAGCCACCCTTGTGTTCCACCTGTTTGGGCGAATAGGGTTTCGGTAACTACATAAGGTTGATGCTCTTTTTGAGCATTACCACTCTCTACCACTTGACGGAAACTGACACCTTGACAATCGGCTGGAACAGAGGTTTCTGCCCAGTCGCAGATGCTTGGTAGGAGGTCGGCGCCGTTATTGATGAGTTGGGGCAGGAGTTTACCCGCGTTCTTACCTTCAGGCAGGCAGACGATGAAAGGAATGTTGGCTACTTCTTCGTAGAGTACCGTCTTCTGGTTCCATTGGTGGGCGCCGGAGCCATCACCGTGGTCGGACGTAAAGATGATGACAGTATTCTTCCAGAGATTTTGGCGGTCGAGTTCATCTACAATCTTGCCTATTTCATGGTCAACGGTTTCCACCAGACGGTAATAAGCGTTACGATAGCGGCGCCAGTCATCAGGGGTATAGTTACGGGTGGGGTAGATGCGATAGCTCAGACTTCTTTCATAAGCAAGCACGTCGGCATCGTATGGGGCAACGGAGAAATTGTCGGGCAGGTTAGGACACTCTTCCAAGCCCGGCTCTTTAATAGTGGCGTATGGTAAATCCTGTCGGCGGGCATATTCACAGATGTTATGCGGATTATCGAAGGAGGCAACCAGGAAGAAAGGCTTGTCGTGCTTACGGCGCAGGAAATCAACGGCAGCTTCGGCGAGTCCGATGTCATTATGCTCGTGCAGGTTCTCGAATCCGAAGGCGTGCTTACCGGGTAGGGAATTGGTGTGCACATGCCATTTTCCGGCATAGGCGGTGGTGTATCCAGCTTGTTCTATAAGAGTGCCAAGGGTACGGGTATGCAAGGAGTCTGGCATGTGAGTACCATTCTTTTGCAGGCCTACTTCGCCCGGGGTGTGTCCGGTGAACATGGCTGCCCGGGAAGGACCGCTCAGAGGCATGGCGCAGTAAGCATTGTCAAAACGGACACCATGTGCTGCCAGCCGGTCCATATTCGGAGTATGCACGTCGGTATTTCCGGCGCAACTCATGGCAGTGGCACTTTGCTGGTCGGTCATGATGTAGAGGATATTCGGACGATTCTGTGCAAATATTGCAGTGGGAAGAGCGACGCCAAAAAGTAATGTTGATTTCAAATGTTTCATATTTTGTCTTTTAATTAATTCATCCTTAATAAAGGATTGTTCATATATCGTTTTTCATTAAAATCATCAGTATCCCGGATTATTCTTATTTTCAAGTTTCGAGTTAATCTGTAACTCATCTTCCGGTATGGGTAGCAACTCATGCTTTCCTTTTTGGAAGTTATATCCCGCAGCGTAATATATTCCTGATGTACTGTTTATGACGATATTTACCTTTGTGCAGAAAAGAAAGAGCGCTTCCTTTAGGATACCCCAACGGATGAGGTCATATTTACGCTGTCCTTCGAAAGCCAGCTCAAAGCCGCGTTCCCAATAAAGGGCGGTACGGAATTTTCCGGCATCGTTTGTATCATCTATAAAGCCAAGGTTATACACTTTAGGTGCTTTCAATAAAGTGGCATAGTTGGCAGTCGTGATTTCCGTGGCGCCGGCACGTCGGCGCACACTGTTGAGTAACTTCCAAGCCTCAGGAGTGTTACCGATTTCATTATAGGCTTCGGCCGCCATCAATACCACGTCTGCATAGCGCAGCAGGCAGAAGTTGACATTCGTCTGATTGGGGTCTTCATAACCTAACGGCATCCAGTCGCGGCGCCATTTGCCGGGATACCAGTTGCGTACGTTTTTTTGCTCCACTTTCTTATGGTTATAGAGTTTGGCATCCCATGTATAGTTGTAGGTACATACCATTACGTCCCTGCGTACATCAGTCTCTTCGAAAAAGTCTTTCCATTCGGGGACAACACGGAATGTTCCGTTGGCACGTCCCATAAACTTGTCGGATTCGGTAGGAGATACATCCGGTGCTATCACAGTCGGACCGATATAGGTTCCCCAATAGCCTTTGTTGATAGAAGCGAGAAAGGCAACCTCGAACAAACTCTCCTCACTGCTGAGTGTACCGGCCGAAAAACCTTTGAACAGTCCGTCATAACCGCCTGTATAAAATTTGTGGTAACCATTTTCCTGAAATGCCTTCCATTCGTCGATAACAGCTTCGAAGTAACTTTTGCGCACTGTTTCGTCGGGACGTGTTATCGTTCCGTCCATTTGTAAGCTATAACCTGCCCGCGTAAGTAAAATACGCATCAGTAAGGCCCGTGCTGCTCCTTGGGTGGCTCGCTCAGGGGAAGAAGTGGCATCTGCCCATGGAAGATATTCTTTGGCGAAGTTCAGGTCTTCAATTACCTGCTCGTAGATGATTTCACGGCTGGTACGAGGCCGATAAGCATCTTCGTAACTGTCGGAGTAGGTGGTTTTGAAAGGTACATCTCCCCAATAGCGTGCCAAGTCGAAGGCGACCTGAGCCCGCAGGAACTTTGCTTCGGCGGCAATCTTCTTTAATTCATCACTACTCTGGTAGTCGTCCATACCCTCGATGCCGCTGATGGCATAGTTGGCGCGGTTCAGGCCTTTGTACTTTCCTTCCCATACAATTTCTATCCACGTATTAGATGGCTTCAAATCGTAACGCGTAATTCCGCGTCGGGTATTGTCGGTCTCTAATGTTGCAACATAATAGGTATCGTCCGAGCAGGGAATCGCCATGCCGTCTTTGTCACCGTAAATGGTAGTCAGTACGTCGTAAATGCCCGTTACAGCAAGCTGTGCGTTAGAGGCATTCACAAAGTAATCTTTCCGCTGGTAGTAAGAATCCGGATTCTCCATCAACGTGTCTTGGCAGGAGACAAATAGTGTTCCTGCAATCAGGAAGTATAGCGCTTTTAGTTTCATAGTCATATATCTTTAGAAGGTGATGTTTAGTCCGAAAACAAAGGAACGGTTACGGGGATATGCGCCGAAGTCCACACCCGGTGTCAGGCTGTTTCCTTTGGTCGACACTTCGGGGTCAAAGCCGGAGTAAGGAGTCCAGACAAAAAGGTTACTGCCCGTAGCATAAAGACGCAGGTTCTGTATACCCGTTTTACATAGCTTCAACTTTGGGAGAGTGTATCCGATGCTGATATTACTTAACCTCAAAAAGGAAGCATCTTCTATGGCCCAGGAATGAATATAAGTATCAGCTTGTTCCATATCATAGATACTTGCTACGGTTCTTCCGGCGTTAAGTGCCGCGAGTTGTTCGGGCTCGGTTACGGTTTGTCCTTTTTCATCAATCGTCATCCAACGTTTGGAGCTGTTAACTAAATCCAATACGTTGTAATTGGCTTTTCCGGCATGGGTGTTGGTCAACTTGGTAGCATTCATCACCTCGCTGCCATAGCTGAAACTGAAGAACACGCTCATGTCCCATTGCTTGTATTTGAAGGTGTTGTTCAGTCCGCCATAGAAATCGGGCATTGCATTACCGATAATGGTCTTGTCATTTTCGTCAATCACATCGTTCTCGTCTGTATTGGCAAATTTCCATGAGCCTGGTTGTACATTGGCACGCTTACCCATATAGGGGATACCTTCTTTTAATGTATAAGTCTTGGTGGCGTTATTGTAGTCAAAGTCTTCTACTTGATAAACTCCCAGCGTGCGGTATCCGTAGAATTGACCGATGGACTTACCCACTTCAATCTTATGTGTCTTTTCGTTATAACCGAAACTGGCTTCTTCGAGAAAAAACTGTTCACCGGAAAGAGCTTCGACCTTGTTCCGGTTGTGGGAGAGGTTGAAATTGGTAGTCCAGGTAAAATTCTTCTTCTGCAGGTTGATGGAAGTAATCGAGAGGTCTATCCCTACATTTTTTGTTTTTCCGATATTGCGTAGCATGTTGGTGAAGCCCGATGAACTGGGTACACGTGAATTCAGTAACAGATTTGAACTCTTATTGATATAGAATTCCGGTGATATAATCAGCCGTTGTTCCAGAAATCCCATATCCAGACCGATGTTGAGAGTAGTGTTCGATTCCCACTTCAAGTCCCTACTGGCAATGGCCGAAGGAATATAACCGGTTGTAGGATTATCTCCGCTGGGATATTGGATTGATTCCAATATATCCAATGATTTATAGCTCGCTACGCGGTTGTTTCCTGCCATACCGTAACCTACGCGTAGCTTTAGGTCAGAGAACAGTTCCAGTTTTTTGATAAATTTCTCTTCTCCCATTCGCCAGGCTGCCGATACGGATGGGAAAAAGCCCCATTTATTGCTGTCGCTGAATTTGGAAGAACCATCGGCACGAACGGTGGCGGTCAGCAGGTATCTCTCTCTGAAGTTGTAGTTGGCACGCCCGAAGAAAGAGATAAGCTTGTCATCGTCGTTTACACCGGACTGTATGCGGGTAGGTGTTCCTAAATTCATGTCATCCAGTCCGATGTCATCATTCGGGAAATTCTTTGCAGCGGAGCGTACGTATTGTGACCAGTTGGATACCCATTCCTGACCCACCATGATATTGAACTTCTGTTTCTTATCCTTATAGTCATAGGTCAGTACGTTGGAGGTTTGGAAACTTCCGCTCTCATTATACTGTATGGTTCCGTTAATGCTGGAACGGCTTCCATTGATAGATTCATCCCCGTAGAAAGTGTTTTGCCGTTGGTTTTGATAGTGCATACCCGTAGTGTTGCGGAAGCTCAGCCGGTCGGTGAATTGGAAGGTGAATCCTCCGTTTATCTGCAAGTTGCGCAGAATTTTGTCTTTTGTTTCTTCGGTGGCGGAAAGGACAGGACTTTGCATCGGGTTACTTGTGTCTTCTTCCAATATAGGGTCTCTCCCGGTCAGCAAGTTCCTGTCGTTCCCATAGATACCTATGGTAGGGCGGTACTGGATGATGTGCTCCATCTTGTTGAAACGGGTACTCCCTTCGGAGGTCCCCATTCCATAAATCTTGGTTTGTGTATAGCTGAAGCGTGCATTTGCTTGGAAGCGTTTGGAAGGATTGTGACTAACATTCAATGATATGTTGTGCTTATCTGCTCCACTGTAAAGCATAGCTCCCAAGTCTTTAAAGTAACTGTATGAGAAACCGTATTTCAACTCTTTTCCGCCTCCGGTCAGGTTGATGCGGTAGTTCTGCGAGGTCATTACACGTCCCAAGGTTTCTTCTTGCCAGTCGATTCCCTCACGATTGCCGTAATTATCTTCGATGTCGAGGAAAGAACCGTAGTTTGACTGAAAGGATTTTACACCACTTTCGCCTTTCAGAGCTAAACTACGCTCATAGTCCAGCAATACAAACTCTTTGGTGGAAAGTACCGGCAGTTTTCGGGCAATCTTCTTTATACCTATATAGCTGTCGAAACTGAGGTGCATCTTGCTTCCGTCTTTACTACCTTTTTTAGTAGTGATAACCACCACGCCATTGGCACCACGAGCACCGTAAATAGCGGTGGAAGAGGCATCTTTCAAAATGTCGATAGATTCGATTTCGGCGGGGTCAAGGGTGCTCATACCATCTTCGCTGGGAAAGCCGTCAATCACGTACAATGGTTCATTACTCTGGGTGATGGAGATACCGCCACGTACCCGTATGGAGATAGCAGCTCCAGGTTCACCCTCACTCTGCATGACTTGAACACCCGCCACACGTCCCGCCAAAGCTTGAGCGACATCGGAAGTAGGCGTCTGCATCAGGTCTTCACTCTTTACAGATACGACGGAACCGGTGAGATCACCTCGTCTGGTGCTTCCGTAGCCGGTAACCACAACTTCATCCAGTATCAGGTTATCAGGTTGGAGTGTTACGTTGATTTGTTTCTGCCCTTTTACAGGTACTTCCTGTGTCCTCATTCCTATATAGGAGAAAACGAGTATAGCTTTAGAAGGATTGTTTATTTTTAGAGAGTATTTTCCGTCAATGTTGGTAATGGTACCTACGCCGGCACTTCCTTTGACGGAAATGTTACCTCCGATAACTTCCAACCCTTCATTGTCTACTACTTTTCCACTAACAGTGAAGTTTTGCGCATGGATACTGAAAGCAGTGAGTAGGCAAAAGATTGTCAAAAGGGTTTTTCGAATGTTTTTCATATAGAGTTCAATAGTATTATTATAGACTTATTTTGTGTCAGCTAAATTAGAAGATTTATTTATCTTGTACTTTCTGTTTTGTTTGTGAATCATTTGGAAGTGTTGATTTTACTTTTAGTATTGTACGGATCGCTTTCATTATTGTATGAAGTAGGGGCTGGCATGTATTATAAGCATAAAAAAGACGGCTGAAGGTATTTCTTAAAGAAGAATTCTACCTTCAGCCGTCAAACTAATTAAGATTAAATTAGAAGGACTAACCCATATGTGTTTAGATCTCTAGTTCAGGCACATTATCTTTTAAGACTGTTTCTGTACCGTTTTCACGTACAACCGTTGCACCGTAATCTTTATAACTTATACTTGCGTCGTATCCTTTATTTACATTATGTATTTCAAAAGACGGTTTTCCACTCGTAGAGACATTGGCTTTGATAATCCAGTCTCCTACCTGAATACAACCATCCTTCAACGTTTGAGGAGCGGACTGACCTTCTTGTGTATCCGCACCTTTGGCATGTGTATAAACAATGGTTGCAAAACGATAAGTATTTTGCTTCTCCGATGTAGCGGTGAAATGCCAGTGATTGGGATACGGCTTGAACTTTCCGTTATCATCGGCACGTAACCAATTGATAGCGGGAACAAAGAACTGGCTTGTGGTATCAGTCTTTAACTCTCCGGCAGCGAAAAGATAAGCGTCGGATATACCATCTTTACTGGTAGCCTGTATGTGTACATATTCCTTGTTTTTATTCACCTTCATCGGATTGGTGACGGTGTGTAGCAAGTAACTCCAGGTTACAGGTTCCTCAGCTTCCAACTCATCGTATATGAAAGAGTATCCGGTTTTTCCTAATGTAACGATATGGCGTCTGAAAGTTTTCAGTCCTGTATCATCCCACCCGTTCTCAGGAGAATAATCAAGATCGCTTTGCTTGCCACGTAGCAACCAAAGCGGGGAGACTACTTTTCCGTAAGCATTGGAGGCGTCACCAACTACATAGCTGATTTTATCACTCACATAAAAACGTGGAATCCAACCGTATCCTTCGGTTCCTATACGTTGCCCCATACCGTTTACCAAAATACTATTGTGAGCGCGGGTAGCACGGTGACAATAGACACTGTGTTTGTCGGTGAAACTAATGTGATGGCCGCTGCTATAAAAGAGCGATTGTCCGTCCCAGAAAGTATTGAAAGCATTTTGGTTGGCTATTGCATGCGAAGTACTTCCATAGGGGCTACTGCGGAAACTGAGCATGGCGCTTTGTCGGGTATCATCCAAATCAGTAGAGAAAGAGGCGAGTCCGGATTGAGGGAAAACATGCCCTATGGGCAAGTCTTTCAGTCCGGGGCCCACAGGCAAGGGCTTTTCACATTGGAGGCGAAACCAAGCCAGTCCACCGGCTTTGGAAGTATTACCTTGTATGAGGATATCCGGTTCCTTGGAACTGATATGGCGTACATAGTCAGCAGCATACGTATTACCGGTCATTCGTGCCAGTGCATCGGCATAGCTTACTCTTGTTCCGCTTGGTGTTAGTATATTCTGATGCGAACTGCCATTACCACCCGATTTAGAGAAAGGCGGTTGCTGATAGATAACATACAGAGCGTTACCTTGATACCAAGGATCGGAGAAATAATTGAATCCTGTGAGGCGTGTATAGAAATACGGTACTTCGACTAAAGTACGGAGGTTCACGTGAAAGTAAGAGTCTCCATTGTGCCATGCACCGTCTTTGTTGAGGCCGGGGAAGCGTGCCAACCATAGGTTATAACAATAATCCACCCATGTTTCAGCTTCGGGAAGTTCTCCGTATGCGGTAAAAGCAGCCATAGTGAAAATACGGAAAGTCATCTGCCATACATGATTGTCTGCAATATGATTCTCCAGGCGATTATTGTTGTGTTGGAACATGTTGTTACCATGCTTCTTTATTTCATCCAGCAAAAAATTACGGGTAGGAGTATCCAGTAAGTTGTACAGAGCATCATAAGTCATTGAGCAGAGTGACAATAAAGTTGCATCATTGAAGTCACCCACTACGTTCTTGTTTTCTCCCCAAGTGGCTATTTCCTTCACCCGTTTGATGGCTTCATCGGCATAGCGACGATCCTTCGTCAGCATATAAGCACGTATTAAGACATCTGTGTTTGCTTCTTCACTGTCTATGATACGGCGACTTTCACGGGTAAGCATAGCATTCTTCTGTATCTCGTTATCCAGTCCTTTGGCAAGGTCGGCATTGATGTCGTTGACCGATTTCATAGGAGTAGCAAGAACCTTCTTTGCGCGGTTTATATAACTTTTGCTATCAGGTTTTCCTGCACTACGTTTTATGAAATCATCCCATTTATCTTTGTCAAGCCATACGCGGGGATGGTGGTTAGGTAAATTTTTAAGTACCACTTCCAGCGAAGGCGGACAGAATTTTGGGAGATTTGCTTCTACCGTAAATTGCTGGGGAGCGCTCCATTGGATTTGTCCGTTTGTGACGTATCCATACTGCCAGTGCCATACACCGGGAGTCAGATCTTGTTCAGGATTAAAGAAAGGCCAACGTGTCTCTACCTGCATGGTTCCTTGTTTGAAACTGGGGTCTTGCGAGTAACGCAGAAGGTAGCGTAACGTACTCTTTTCTATTTTTACTTTCGGGGCTTCTTCCTCAGCACCATCCAATCCGCTTCTCAATCCGTTGAGATCAGCGGGTAATGGCCATTGGAAAGATACGGCACGGTCTTTGACGATTGCTCCGTTGAGAGGTGAAGGAGTTTCACGCATTTCGTGCATCAAGGTCGTGTCAGTCAACTTGATAGTTGCTTTATTTAATGTCTGCGCCTGTGTAGTGAGGACACATAGGACGCAAATACTCAGGGTGGATAAGACTTTATTCATATGGTATCCTTATTTATAAGCAGTCTGGTAATTGGCCGTTTTGGATAGAGTCTTTCCGGGGACATCATGCAATTTAGGACGGCTTGGACGAATTTTGTAGGTATCCATCCAATTAGCAAGAATATCGCGGTGTCTTTGTACTTCTTTATTATAGGCGTTTTCTAACATCAGATTTCTCATTTCTCCTCTGTCATTCTGCATATCGAAGAATTGTTCGCGATGTCTTCCTTTGTCATAAAGTACATATTTATAGCGTGCGGTGCGCACCATCCATCCTCTGGTCTTACTGCCGTCGAAACGAGTTTCAGTAATGACATAGTCCTGATGCGGGCTTTGCGGGTTAGCCTCTTCCGCTATTTTACGGAATGATTTTCCGGCAGCGCCTTTGGGCATCTTTGCCCCTGTCCAGTCACATACGGTAGCGAAGAAGTCGACCCCATTACTAATTAACTGTGGGAGCACTTTGCCTGCGTTCTTCTTGCCCGGCAAGGTTACGATGAATGGAATGTTGACAACTTCTTCGTACAATGCTGATTTCTGGTTCCAATGATGAGCACCGATACCGTCTCCGTGGTCGCTGGAAAAAATAATAACTGTATTTTCCCAAAGATTATTCTTGTCGATTGCATCAATAATTTTTCCGATTTCTTGGTCTACCTTTTCCACCAGACGGTAATAGGCATTGCGATACATGCGCCAGTCTTCGGGTGTCCAGGGTGCGGAAGGATAAACATTGAAGTTATTAGCCCGTTCACTCTCTATAACGTCAGCATCATACGGACTCTTGGCAAAGTTGGCAGGAAGTCCCGGACAGTCACGTAACTCGGGTGTATCCAGATTTCCGTAAGGAAGGTTCTGGCTGCGGGCAAATTCACAGATATTATGTGGGTTATCATAGGAAGCTACCAGGAAGAAAGGCTTTTTATGTTTGCGTGAAAGATATTCTGCGCAAGCTTCACCCAGTCCGTCGTCACTGTGTTTGTACAGTTGGTCGAAACCATACTTCTTGTCGGGAACATCCAGTTCGGGTACATGCCATTTACCACCATAAGCACAGTCGTATCCGGCATTTTTCACCAATGTTCCCAAGGTTTGGGTCTGGAGAGAATCCGGCATTGCCGCACCGTTGACAGATAAGCCCACAGCGTCAGGAAAATGCCCTGTAAACATTGCTCCACGTGAAGGACCACTGAGCGGAGCCGTACAATATGCATTATTAAACATGATACCGGCTGCAGCCAGTCTGTCGAGGTTAGGGGTATGTACATCCGGATTTCCGGCACAACTCATGGCACTTGCCGTGTGCTGATCAGTGAAGATGTAGATAATGTTAGGACGTTCGGCTGCGTAAGCCACTGATGAACTTAGCAAGGTAAGGCATGCTAAGGGTTTCATTGGGATTTGTTTTACCATATTATTAGTATTGATAGTTATTGTTATTTTAAGGAATGATTTCTCATTTGCAAAATTACTCCTTTTCCCCTATGTGGACTATGTCTAATGTTTATTTGAATGTCACTTTTGTGCAAGAATCTATAGCTTTTCTCCTTTTTTATACCTTTGCTTTACGAAGATAGGTTACACTTCAGCATAATACAAATAAATTTGTTTGTGCTTTCGGTTTACACTATCTTTGCACTTCAAAACCAAAAGAAACGAATGATAGTTTGTATTGCCGAAAAGCCCTCTGTGGCGCGTGACATAGCCGATGTACTCGGAGCTAAAAACAAGAAAGACGGATACATTGAAGGAAACGGATACCAGGTTACTTGGACATTCGGTCACCTTTGTACGCTCAAAGAGCCGCATGAATATACTCCCAATTGGAAGTCTTGGAGTTTAGGAAGTCTTCCTATGATACCGCCCCGTTTCGGAATCAAGCTGATCAGTAATCCTACTTATGAACGCCAGTTTCAGGTTATTGAAAACCTTATGCAGCATGCCGAACAGATTATAAACTGTGGTGATGCCGGGCAAGAGGGAGAGTTGATACAACGCTGGGTAATGCAGAAAGCCGGTGCCCGTTGTCCGGTAAAGCGCCTTTGGATTTCATCGTTGACAGAGGAGGCTATCCGGGAAGGGTTTGCCAAACTGCGTGATGCTTCCGATTTCCAGCCGTTGTACGAAGCCGGACTTTCACGCGCTATCGGTGACTGGCTTCTTGGTATGAATGCCACCCGACTTTATACGATGAAGTACGGGCAGAACAGACAGGTGTTATCCATCGGTCGTGTACAAACGCCGACTTTGGCATTGATTGTAAACCGCCAACTGGAAATTCAGAACTTTGTTCCCAAGCAATATTGGGAACTGAAGACCGTTTACCGGGACACAACTTTTTCCGCTATTCTCAAAAAGAGTGAGGAAGAACTGATTCTGGAACAAGAAAAACAAAACGATAGTACGGCCGCTGCCAAGACGAAAAAGGAAGAAGAAAATAGAGGAATTGAGCCCATCACGGATAGAGAACGTGGGTTGGCCTTGCTGGAACAGATAAGAAATTCTCTTTTCACCATAACCAACGTTACCAAAAAGAATGGTAAAGAAGCTCCTCCGCGTCTGTTTGACTTGACTTCTTTGCAGGTAGAGTGTAACAGGAAGTTTGCGTTCTCGGCCGATGAAACTTTGAAAACTATTCAGTCTCTGTATGAGAAGAAAGTTACTACCTATCCGCGTGTCGACACTACTTTCCTGAGCGACGATATTTACCCCAAATGTCCCGGTATTTTGAAAGGATTACGCGATTATGAGACATTTACGGCTGCTTTGGCAGGTACCACTTTACCGAAGTCCAAAAAGGTTTTCGATAATTCAAAGGTTACAGACCATCATGCAATTATTCCTACCGGGCAATATCCGCAAAACCTGACGGCAATGGAACAACAGGTGTTCGACTTGATAGCACGCCGTTTTATTGCTGCGTTCTATCCGGATTGTAACTTTGCTACCACTACCGTATTGGGCGAAGTGGAACAGATAGAATTCAAGACAACAGGTAAGCAAATACTCGAGCCGGGTTGGCGTGTCGTTTTCGGTACTCCTTCCGCACAATCCCAAGAAGACAAAGAGGAAAAAGGCGGAGAGGAAGAAAGCGTCCTTCCGGCTTTTGTGAAGGGAGAGAGCGGCCCGCATCTTCCCGACTTATATGAAAAGTGGACACAGCCTCCACGCCCTTATACCGAAGCAACTCTACTGCGTGCTATGGAAACAGCGGGTAAGTTGGTAGATAACGATGAATTGCGTGATGCCTTGAAAGAAAACGGTATCGGTCGTCCTTCCACGCGTGCGGCAATTATTGAAACCCTGTTTAAACGCAATTATATCCGTAAGGAGAAAAAGAACCTGATAGCTACCCCTACGGGAGTGGAACTGATACAGATTATTCACGAGGAACTGTTGAAGTCTGCCGAATTGACCGGACAATGGGAAAACAAATTGCGTAAGATTGAAAAGAAGACTATGGCTGCTTCTCAGTTTTTGGAAGAGTTGAAACAAATGGTATCAGAAGTAGTGATGAGTGTACTCTCCGATAATAGTAACCGTCATATTACCATCCAGATACCTGATTCGGAGAAAGACAATAAAGCAACTGCTGCCAAGGGTTCGGATGTTGACAAACCTAAAAAAGAACCGAAGAAAAGAACTCCGAGAAAACCTGCCGCCGAAAAGAAAACTGCACAGACTGAAAATGTTCCGGCATCTGCTGAAGCTGCATCTGTACTAACCTCTGCGGTTTCTGCATCCGGGGCGGATACGTTAGTCGGACAACTTTGTCCTCTTTGTAGAAAAGGTACTATTATTAAAGGAAAGACAGCTTACGGTTGTTCCGAATGGAAAAATGGTTGTATATTCCGTAAGCCGTTCGAGTGATTGTTATAATCCGTTTTCAGCCATATATTTCCAAAGTGGGGCTGCCATAAGCACTTGTCTGATGGTACCTTGCTGCAATAAGTCCTTTACTTCTTGCAGGGACAGCAGGTGTACGGTCAGGCTTTCCGTATCTTCCAGTTGTTGTTCAGAAATCTTTTCCATATCAGTTTGTGTCTTGGTACTTTTTTTCAATTCATGACACTTGTGGAGCTCACACTATTTTAAATAGCATCCCGCCAATGTTATCAGTGGATGCTCCGGTTACTGAGGCAAGGCATCCGGGTTGGTCTGCCATATAAAGTGCACCGAGAAAGGCAAAGATTAATGCTTCCTTGTATTCTATAATCTGCCGGTCGGGAATAACTATTTCGCAGGGGCAAAGGGCGTCGATACGCTCTATGAGAAATTTATTGAATGCTCCACCGCCTGTTATCAGTAATTTCCCGTTACCGGATGTACGTGTATAAGCTTTGATGACGCGCGCTATTTGGAACGCAGCATGTTCATAGAAAGTACGAAGCATATCTTCCAGGCTCAATCCATGTCGTTCGAGCATTGGATAAACCAACGTCTCCACCCATTCACGCCCTAAAGATTTAGGTCCGGACTGATGATAGAATTCCAGCCCGTTTAATTCGTCCAGCAAGGTTTGGTGGATGTTTCCTTTACGGGCTATCAATCCGTCACGATCAAATTCCAATCCGATTTGGCGGCAATAATGATTGATTACATAGTTTACCGGACTGATGTCGAAAGCAATACGTTTTCCGCCCTGCTCAAAAGAAATGTTGGAGAAACCACCTATATTTAGGCAATAATCATAGTCGGAAAACAGCAAACGGTCACCCACGGGAACTAACGGTGCACCTTGTCCGCCCAGCATAATATCCAATCTCCGAAAGTCCGATACAGTGGGTATTCCCGTTTCGGCAGCGATGGCAGCACCGTCACCTATCTGATACATAATCTTTTTCTGAGGTTCGTGGAATATGGTGTGCCCGTGTGAAGCAATGATATCCGGCTGTATGCCGAACTCTTTTATGAATTCATTTACGCGTTCACCAAGAAACTTACCATAAGCACTATGGAAAGTAACGAACTCCAGTGCATTCATTTCCTGCGCTCCCGTGCCAAGCTTTTGTTTCAGGTCGTCCGGGTAGCTGTAACCTTTGGCACAATCCATACGGAAAGACCATTTGTTTGTTTTACGGTGGAAAGTGCAGCAACAAATATCCAGCCCGTCAAGTGATGTGCCGGACATCAGACCAATAGCTTGTATCTGGAAGTCTTGCATATTAATAGTTTAAGTGGAATTCTACGACAGCTTCAATACCTTTCCGCATAATATCCAACGGGATATTTTCGTTAGGTGAGTGGATGGCATTAGATTCCAACCCGAATCCCATGAGTACGGTTTTTACCCCCAAGACCTGTTCGAATGTAGAAATAATAGGGATACTTCCGCCACGACGTACAGCCAGTGGTTTCTTTCCGAATGCTTTTGTGAATCCTTTTTCGGCAGCTTGGTAGGCCGGAAGAGTGATAGGGCAAACATAACCTTGTCCACCGTGCATGGGCGTTACCTTTACTTGCACCGTATCCGGGGCAATACTCATAATATAGTCGGCAAATAACTGCGAAATCTTGTTATGATCCTGATGTGGAACCAATCTGCACGATACTTTGGCATACGCTTTCGAAGGGAGTACGGTCTTTGAACCTTCACCGGTATAGCCGCCCCAAATACCGCATACATCGAAAGACGGACGGCAACTGTTGCGTTCCAACGTACTGTAACCTTTCTCTCCGAAAAGGGCATTTACGCCGATTGCTTTTTTATATTTCTCCTCGTCAAAGGGGATATGTGCTATCATATCACGTTCGGCCTGTGGTACCTCTGCTACATCATCATAGAAACCGGGAACTGTAATGCGCCCGTCAGCATCCGTCACCTTGCTTATCATTTGGCAAAGCACATTGATAGGATTGGCAACTGCTCCGCCGAAATGTCCTGAATGTAGGTCACGATTAGGTCCGGTAACTTCTATTTCCCAATAAGCCAAGCCACGCAGTCCGGTAGTAAGTGAGGGAAGTTCGGCTCCCAGCATACTGGTGTCCGATACCAGAATCACATCCGCTTTCAATAATTCTTTATGTTCCCGGCAGAAATCTTCCAGACTGGGCGAACCTATTTCTTCTTCTCCTTCGAAGATAAATTTTACATTGTTTTTCAGCAGATTGTTCTTAACCAGATATTCAAAGGCTTTCACTTGTATGAACGACTGTCCTTTGTCATCATCCGCACCGCGTGCCCAGATATGTCCGTCTCGTACTTCGGGCTCAAAAGGATTGCTTTTCCAAAGTTCCAGAGGTTCTGCCGGCATTACATCGTAATGAGCATACACCAATACAGTCTTTGCCTTAGGGTCTACTATTTTCTGTCCGAACACAATCGGATTACCTGCCGACGGCATCACCAGAGCTTCATCCGCACCTGCTTCCAATAATAGCTGTGCCCACCTTTCTGCACATGCCAGCATGTCGTTGTGATGTTCGGGTTTTGCACTGATGCTGGGAATACGAATAAGACTGAACAAGTCTTCTAACATTTTAGGCTCGTTCTCTGCAATATATTTTTTTATCATGGTGTTGAATATTAATTATTAAATAGTAGGTACTAAATCTTTGTGATAGGGCTATGCGGAGATTTATATTTAATACCTAATATTTAATATTTGAACTATAACTGTGTAGTACGATCTACCAGATAATAATCTAATAAGGTCAAAGCTGTCATTGCCTCTACAATAGGTACGGCACGTGGCAACACACATGGGTCATGACGTCCGCGAGCTTTGAGGGTAGTGTCAACACCATCCATATTGACAGTATGTTGTTCCATTAATACGGTTGCCACCGGTTTGAAAGCTACACGGAAATAAATGTCTTGCCCGTTGCTGATACCGCCTTGAATACCTCCCGAATGGTTGGTACGCGTTTCAATGCGTCCGTTATTATTAAAAAATACATCATTCTGTTCAGAACCTTTCATCTTTAAACCCTTGAACCCGTCTCCGTATTCAAATGCTTTTGCTGCATTGATACTGAGCATACCGGCTGCCAAAGCAGCGTGCAGCTTGCCGTAAATTGGTTGTCCTAATCCAATGGGACATCCTTTGACAACGCAGGTTACGACACCGCCAATAGTATCACCTTCTCCCTTTATCTTGAAAATCAGCTCTTCCATTTCCTTGGCCTTTTCAGGGTCGGGACAGCGCACCGGATTTGTTTCAATCAGGTCGAGGTCGTAAGCTGTATAGTTCTCTTCAAGTTTGATGGGGCCTACCTGCGAAGTATATGCTGTGATGTGAATTCCGAGTTGGTTTAGTGCCATTTTAGCCAAAGAACCTGCCACCACACGTGAAATGGTTTCGCGTGCCGATGAACGGCCGCCACCTCGATGGTCGCGTATGCCATATTTAACTTTATAGGTATAGTCGGCATGCGATGGACGATATACTTCTTTCAGATTATTATAATCATTAGAGTGCTGGTTTTCATTCCATACGATAAAACCGATGGGACAACCGGTAGATTTACCCTCAAAGATACCTGAGAGGAATTCTACTTTATCCGATTCTTTTCGTGAGGTAGTGATACGTGATTGCCCGGGACGGCGGCGGTCGAGTTCTGACTGTACAAAGTCCATGTCAATGGTGATTCCGGCAGGGAATCCATCTATTACGCCACCTATGCCTTTACCATGAGACTCTCCAAAACTGGTAAGGCGGAGAATATTGCCGAATGAGTTGAACATATCAAATGTTTTAAGGGTTTATATATGAGATTAATATGCCAATTAGCTTTGCTATAAAGGCTTTTGAATTTTTAAAGGTAACAAATAATTTCGTAAAACGTTTCAAAAATGGCGATAAATATATCTTTTTCCCCTTTTTCTTGGTAGTAAAAGAACTTTTTTCAGGAAGAAAAGCTCTTTTACTACCTATATATACTACAAATTAAATCTTCATTTTTATAAATCAAACTTTAAGTTATAAAAATGAAGGTTTAATTTATATAACTGAAGCCTTGATTTATAGTTTTGCATCTAAGCAAATAAACTTTTCTTTCTGGAAATAGAAACTTCATTCTTGGGAAAAAAGATTTTTATAGTTTAAATAAAAACATGAAAAAAAGAACATCTATTTTATAGAAAAGACCTTGTAGGTAAATTGCAGAAAGTGTTACTTTGTGCCATTGATAAAAAAGAGAAAATTAAATGTTCCTGATGAAGGAATAATTTATTAACTAAACAAGAACTTAGTATGAAGAAAAATTTGTTTTATTTGTTTGCATTGATCTGTTCAATGAGTTTGTTTACAGCTTGTAGCGATGATGATGACGCACCAGACTATTCTAAAGTTATAGATAGTGAGATTGCGGGCAATTATAAAGGAACATTGGATATAAAATTGGAAGGAACTACCATTGCTTCCGGTCTGCCTAAGAATATTACTATCTCCAAAGCCAGTAATTCTGCTGTAAATTTGCTGTTAGCTAAATTTAGTTTAATAGGTATGGACTTGGGTGATATTGAATTGAAAGATTGTAAACTGAACAAAGAAGGAGAGTCTTATTCTTTCGTCGGAACTCAAACTTTAAATATAGAGAAGTATCAGCTTACGGCTGATGTAAAAGCTGTGGGTACAATAGTAAACAATAAAATTACTGTTCAATTGGATATAGCTGCCAAACTTAGCGGTGCGTCTCAAAATGTACAGGTAACTTATGAAGGTACTAAAATGACTGGTAATGAAAGTTCAGAAGCACTAATCAAGAGTTTTACTTTTGATAGTGAAATCGTAACTCAGCAGCCTGTTATCAATGAAGATAAAACAATTATTTTTAAAGTTGCTGAAACTGCAACAGATACAGATTTGAATGCTTTAGTACCAATATTTACTGTTTCTGATGGGGCTACAGTTACTCCTGCGAGTGGAGTTGCTCAAGACTTTTCAGGTAATAAAAAAGTAACTTATACTGTTATTGCAGAAGATGGAACAGTAGTAACTTATTCTGTTTATATTTCCGGGAAAAATACTCTTTTGTCTTATGATTTTGAAGAATGGGAAGAGATTTCAGGAACAATGTATACAGATCAGAAATATAAATTACCTGTTGGCGGTCCATGGGGGTCTACAAATGATGGCGTAACTTCAATAAAAGGAATGTTGAGTTATGCCGCACCAGATTGGGCTAATGCTTTGCAATATGCTGTAGAACCCAATGATGATGCTAAATCAGGTAGAACTTCAGTTGTTATTAGAACTTTGGATACTGTTTTTCCCGAGGCAGCAGCACCTTTGCAAGATATGTTTGGAGTACCGCGGAATACGGCAGGGAGTCTTTTTTTAGGGACATTTGAGACTGTTATGGATGATAAATTAGCCAGTACAAAATTTGGAATTGAATACACTGGCGGTAAACCTTTGACATTCTCTGGTTGGTATAAGTATACTGCGGGACAAATTTATAGAGATGCTGCTGGACAGATTGTTGCAGGTAAAACAGATAAGTGTGATATTTATGCTGTATTATATGAGGCTGTAGATGAAAATGGACAAGATGTTACTTTGATTGGAGGCTCTACTAAGGAAGAAAACAAAGATTATATAATTAATACTTCTCCGTATTTGGTTTTAAAGGCTCAATTGGAAGATAAAACAGATAAAGCTGATTGGACATATTTTGAAATACCATTCTCGGAAATGAACGGTAAATCTTTTGATAAAAGTAAAAAATATAAAATAACCTTTATTTGTACTTCTAGTGAAGACGGTGCTACTTATAATGGTGCGCCGGGAAGTGTATTATTAATTGATGGCTTTAAGATTTTGACTGATTAATCTATTTTTATACATAGTAAGATCTCTCAATGATATCAAAGTATTATTGGGAGATTTTTTATAAATAGACATCTGCTCAAGTGTAAATATCATCCGTTTGTACAAAGAACATCTATAAAATTTAATGTGTAATTTTTCGTAAGCCCTTCTGCTGAATACTTTTTAAAACCTTGTCAATAGCAGATTTATGCAAGTTTAACAGACCGAAGCCCTAAATACATGGTTTTTACTGTCAAAACGTATCATGCATTACTACACGATGCATTATGCATTACTTGCAGTTATATCATTCATCACTTGCAGCATCATCACCCGTCACTTCGTGAGCTATTGTCCGAAACGACGGGGTGTTTTGCCAGAATCACGCAGGTTTTCAGAGTAAATGGCTGTCATTTGGGGTGTTAAAGTATGGCGTTTCGGCTACTCCGTCTTCTACTTTAGGTTGCTAAAGTGCCACATTGCGAACGTCAAGTACTACTTTACAAATAGAGAATGGTAGAGCGGGAAAAAGAAAAGGAGCAGGGTTACCGCTCCTTTTATCTTAAGTTATAATTGAAATCTCTATAAATTTACTCTACAAAGATAACACATCGCAAAGGCGATGTTAAGTGTTCTGACGTTTTTTAGAATGCGTAACCAAACCCTGCATTCAGATAAATGGGATACATGTTGAAGGTGATGGTCTTGAACTCTTTCTTAAAGATATCATTCAGTCCCCAAACCAAGTCTCCGTGCACGGTGAGCCGCTTGAATGCCTTCCACGTAACACCAGCCTGAACACCCCACTGGAAACTTCTCAAGTCCTCGGAGAAGTCATAAGGTGCGGTGTTACCGTCTTTAAATTCAACCTTTGTACCTGTGGGGTCGCCTTTTCGTAAGTATCCATCGGACACATAACCATTGAAGTCGCCACCCATTTGGAACGACATATAAGGACCTGCGCTGAGCTTCACGCGCTTACTAAGTTGATAGGCTGCCAATATGGGGATGGAGAAATAAGAACTTCTGAACTTGGTTTTTACGTTTCCTGTCCAGTTACCTGCCAGGCGTTCACCGCCATCGCCGATGATTTCCATACCGTAGTTCTTTACGCGGGCTTTGGTTTCCATGCCTTTGTTCTCAAGGCGAAGCCCTAGAATCATTCCCCACTTCTTCTGTTTGTCGAACCATTTTGTGATTTGTCCTTCAAGCGAGAGGTTGACATTGGGACTGAATTCGTTTATTGATCTGATTTCTTCGGGCAATGGCAGGGGAGTAGCTCCACCGATGTTGATACCGGCTCTCACTTCGTATTCCAGTCCATGCACAGCCGACCAGATAATGCTATGGTTTCGTTCTTCCTGAGCTTGCACTCTTCCGGCTACACTTGTTAGAATCAAGCAAATAAGTAATATTTGTTTTTTCATATTTATTCGTTTACGTTGTCTGTATAGCTTAATTTCACTTCGTCTATGTATAAGGTACTGCCCACAGCTCCTTCAAACAAGTCGCCTTTGATGCTCGAAGCAAAGACAATAGCCAGGTTGTATCCTCCTTCTTGCAGTTTCTGCGCGTTGACTTTCTTGCCCGCTTTGGTAACGAACGGCAAATTAAATTCTGTCCATTCATCCGTCTCCTTCGCTGCCTCTCCAATGCGGGCAATGGAAATGATGTTCGGACTGGTGAAAATATTGGTTCCGTCCAGACTATTCACTTCCTCATCTGTTTCGTAGAACACGGCATAGAGGTCGAAGATGTCTTTCTTGTCTGGCACTACTTGTCCGGCTATTGAGAATTCCTCTCCGGCTTTATACTTGTAGTAACCTTTGATAGACGTAGGGATATGAGTGTAGGGAAGGCCGAACTTGGTGGCTTTCACTACCTCCGGAATTACGATTTTGAATGCTCCCGTAAACAGGTTGCCGGCAGCGATGTACATATTGAGTATGGCTCCTAAAGAACCTGTGCTTTTGGTTGTTAGCTTTACGCACGCACCTACTTTTCCATAGGGGTATGGACTGGTGGGATAGTCGTCCGGGGCAGCCTTTACGCCAGTGTAGTTGAAGCCTGCATTGGCATTGGTCCACTCCATAAAGCGGCCGGGGGCATAGGTCTCGCGGAAGTTATAATAAACAATTTCTCCCTTTTGCATGTAGGGCACTGCCTCGTCGAAATGGAAAATGGAAGGTATTACGAAAGACTTTACGCTGACTTCATACACTTTCTTCCAGTTTCCGTCTTCGGACGTTACGGTGTATGTCTGTGGCTCGCTGAAGTTGAGCGTGGTACCACTGGCCGGACTAATGGTAGCACCGGGAGTAATTGTAAATTCAGGAGCGAGTTTGGTAATGTCGGCTCCGTCTCTTACTATTAAGATTACCCGTTCGTTCTCAATCACAGGTTCACGAATCAATAAGTTATCGGGAAGTGTACAAGTTTCTATATCCGCCTCGGCATTTGGAGCTTCCTCTTGTATACACGATGTTATCGTCAATATAAGGATGAGACTGATAACCCACTTCTTTAAATTCATAGACTTCATTTTAGAGTGTTGATAAATATAGTTTAGTATTTTGCAAAAATACGCTATTATTTTGTGATAATAGTTTTAGAAACAAAAAAGAGTGGTAAACTCTGTTATATTTGTTTGTTATTCCTCTATATTTGCATTAATCTTGAATAAAAGTACATTATATATGACTGAATTGGAAAGAAAACAGATAATTGCATTGATACAATGTGAGGTTGTCCCTGCAATTGGCTGTACGGAACCTATTGCTGTGGCTTTATGTGTAGCCAAAGCGACTGAAACCTTAGGTGTGAAGCCGGAGAAAATTAATGTTTTGTTGAGTGCCAATATCCTTAAAAATGCGATGGGAGTGGGAATCCCCGGTACGGGCATGATTGGATTACCTATTGCTGTGGCATTGGGAGCACTGATCGGTAAATCGGAGTATCAACTGGAAGTATTGAAAGACAGTACCTCTGCCGCGGTGGAAGAAGGAAAACGTTTTATTGATGAAAAGCGTATCAGTATAGCTCTAAAAGAAAATATAGCAGAGAAGCTATACATAGAAGTATGCTGTGAAGCCGGAAACGATAAGTCTGTGGCTGTTATTGCCGGAGGACATACTACCTTTATATATATAGGACGTAATGATGAGGTGTTCTTGAATAAAGAAAATGAATGCAGTAGTGAAGAAAAGGAACAAACAGTTGACTTGACTTTGCGCAAAGTTTATGATTTTGCTATGACTACTCCGTTGGATGAAATTCGCTTTATTCTTGATACAGCCCGTTTGAATAAGGCTGCCGCCGAACGTTCATTTAAAGGAGATTATGGGCATGGACTGGGTAAGATGCTGCGTGGCACATACGAACATAAGGTATTAGGAGATAGTGTATTCTCTCATATCCTTTCTTATACGTCAGGTGCTTGTGATGCCCGAATGGCGGGAGCAATGATACCAGTAATGAGTAATTCGGGAAGTGGGAATCAAGGTATTTCCGCTACATTACCTGTGTTGGTTTATGCAGAAGAGAATGGAAAATCAGAAGAAGAATTGATTCGTGCGCTTATGTTAAGCCACTTGACGGTGATTTATATCAAGCAGAGTTTGGGGCGTTTATCGGCTTTGTGTGGTTGTGTGGTAGCTGCTACGGGTTCCAGTTGTGGAATTACCTGGCTGATGGGTGGCTCGTATAACCAAGTGGCATACGCCGTTCAGAATATGATAGCCAATCTTACCGGAATGATTTGTGACGGTGCCAAACCCAGTTGCGCCTTAAAAGTGACGACGGGCGTTTCTACCGCAGTTTTATCTGCTATTATGGCAATGGAAAATCGTTGTGTGACTTCTGTAGAAGGAATTATTGATGAAGATGTAGACCAAAGTATCCGTAATCTCACCAGAATAGGTTCGCAAGGAATGAATGAAACGGATAAGTTGGTGTTGGAGATAATGACAAATAAGTGATTGACGATTGGTGATTAGTGATTTGTTGATGCTATCTGCGGCATATAGCCGCACCTTATACAAACTAATCACTAATCACCAATCATTAATTACTATTTACAGCATCCTTCTCCACATTTGTGGTCATGGTCTCCGCATCCGTCGCCACAGCCATCTCCACAGTCGTCGCAACCACAGCTGCAACCGCCACCGCTCATCATGCGGGCAATTTCAGCCAGTTCTTCATTGGTAGCCGGACGGCTTTCTATGATTTCGCCTACAAAATTCAAGTCGCAACCTGCCAACGGGTGATTCATATCCATTACAACAACGTCGTCTTTCACTTCCACTACGCTTCCGTTGATGCGCTGTCCTTCTGCGGTCATCAAAGGAATTACAGCCCCTTCTACAACCCGTTCGGTATCAAACTTGCCCTCAATAACGAAGATGTCTTTGGGAAGATCGATAACATGATCATCGTCATATTCACCGTAAGCCTCTTCTGCTTTAATAGTGAAGTCGAATTTATCACCTTTGTTCAGGTTCTTCACTTGGTTCTCGAAAGTATCCAAAGTTAATCCCAAGCCTGAAATGAATTGGAACGGATGTTCTGCGGGTGCTTCTTCTTCGAAATCTCTTTCTCCGTTTTCTATCGAGTACAGCTTGTATGCTACGGTGATGTACTTGTTTTCTACTGTTTCCATTAATTTTTAGTTCTTTATTTAATTAGTAAATGTTGCTGTTTTTGCGAATAGCAAGTGCCAAAGATACGAATTATTTATTTTGTGATAGGAGGGGGACAGGTAATTTTCAGATAATTAAGTGCTTTAGGCATTACGGATATACTTTTTATAGTTTATACGAATGGTTATATTTGAAACCATTAAGTGATAAAAAAGGATTTTATGACGTTCTTTTCTTACGATTATTCATAATTATATCTTTTTTTTCTTCAATTTGTTTGGAGTTTATAAAAAAGCCCTTACCTTTGCAGCATATTTATAGGATATAAAGAAAACAATTAAGAGAATAAAGTTATGAATCTACATACATCTATTAACCTGGCAGTCCTGCATATTATTCGCGTCGTGGTGGTGGCATCAAGAGCGTGAGAAAGGTTGTGTATGTATTCGTACGATAGAAGATAATTTGTATAAAGCCTTTCTCACTGTAGTGGGAAAGGCTTTTTTCATTAAAAGGAGATAGATAAGATGAAACATCAGTTACGTAGTTCGTTCAGCACACAAGGTCGCCGTATGGCGGGAGCCCGTGCATTGTGGACAGCCAATGGAATGAAGAAAGAACAGATGGGCAAACCCATTATCGCAATAGTCAACTCTTTTACGCAATTTGTCCCCGGTCATGTGCATCTGCATGAAATCGGGCAGTTTGTAAAGCAGGAGATTGAAAAGTTAGGATGTTTTGCTGCTGAATTCAATACCATTGCCATTGATGACGGCATTGCTATGGGACATGATGGTATGTTGTATTCTTTGCCTTCGCGCGACATTATTGCCGATAGTGTGGAATATATGGTGAATGCGCATAAGGCGGATGCGATGGTTTGCATCAGTAATTGTGATAAGATTACTCCGGGCATGTTGATGGCTGCGATGAGGCTGAATATTCCTACCGTATTTGTTTCCGGCGGACCGATGGAAGCGGGTGAGTTGAACGGTCAACATCTTGACCTGATTGACGCAATGATAAAATCGGCTGATGATAGTGTGAGCGATGCTGAGGTTGCCCGAATAGAGCAAAGTGCCTGTCCCACTTGTGGAAGTTGCTCCGGTATGTTTACCGCTAACTCAATGAACTGTCTGAATGAAGCGATTGGTTTGGCTCTGCCTGGTAACGGCACGATTGTGGCAACCCATGAGAACCGTAAAGAATTGTTCAAGGATGCTGCGAGGCTTATCGTAGAAAATGCAACTAAATATTATGAAGAGGGTGATGAGAGTGTACTTCCCCGTAGTATCGCTACCCGTCAGGCTTTCTTGAATGCCATGACATTGGATATTGCGATGGGTGGGTCTACGAATACCGTACTTCATTTATTGGCAGTGGCTCACGAAGCTGAAGCTGATTTCAAAATGGATGACATTGATATGTTGTCTCGCAAGACTCCTTGCCTGTGTAAAGTAGCTCCGAATACTCAGAAATATCATATACAGGATGTGAACCGTGCCGGTGGCATTGTT
The DNA here is from genome assembly GCA_905215345.1 of uncultured bacterium. GTDB lineage: Bacteria > Bacteroidota > Bacteroidia > Bacteroidales > Bacteroidaceae > Bacteroides. The sequence continues at coordinate 220,401 of CAJMPR010000003.1, read as the reverse complement.
GCCATTATGGGAGAACTGGCTAAAGCCGGTTTGGTAGATACAAGTGTTGGCCGCGTAGACGGAATGACATTGGCTGAAGTGATAAACCAATACGACATTACAAGCCCGAATGTATGTGAAAAGGCAATTAAGAAATACTCCAGTGCGGCTGCCGGAAAATTTAATCTGGTACTTGGTTCGCAGGATGTATATTATAAAGAATTAGATACTGACCGTGCCGCAGGTTGTATCCGTGATCTTGAACATGCTTATAGTGAGGATGGCGGTCTGGCCGTTCTGAAAGGAAACATAGCTCAGGATGGTTGCGTCGTCAAGACAGCCGGTGTGGATGAAAGTATCTGGAAATTCTCCGGTCCGGCTAAAGTCTTTGATTCCCAAGAGGCTGCCTGTGACGGTATATTAAGAGGGAAGGTCGTCAGTGGCGATGTCGTCGTCATTACCCACGAGGGTCCTAAAGGCGGTCCGGGTATGCAGGAAATGCTTTATCCTACTTCCTATATTAAATCACGTCATTTAGGAAAAGAGTGTGCATTGATTACCGACGGGCGTTTCAGCGGTGGTACTTCCGGTCTGAGTATCGGACATGTTTCTCCGGAAGCGGCAGCAGGGGGCAATATCGGTAAAATACAGGACGGTGACATTATCGAAATTGATATTCCGAATCGTTCTATTAATGTGAAACTGACGGATGAAGAATTAGCTGCCCGCCCGATTACACCGGTTACCCGTAATCGTGAAGTATCGAAAGCTCTGAAAGCCTATGCCAGCATGGTTAGCTCGGCAGATAAGGGAGCGGTGAGAATGATAGATTAAAGAAAGTATCTGTCATTCTGAACGAAGTGAAGAATGACAATCAAATATTATAGTAATGGAAAACTTAATAACAGGTGCAGAAGCATTGATGCGTTCCTTGGAACATCAGGGAGTAAAGACCATTTTCGGTTATCCGGGTGGCAGTATCATGCCCGTATTTGACGCTTTATATGACCATCGGGAGAAATTGAATCACATTCTGGTTCGCCATGAACAAGGAGCTGCCCATGCGGCGCAGGGTTTTGCACGTGTGTCGGGCGAAGTCGGAGTATGCCTGGTGACAAGTGGACCGGGTGCAACAAACACGATTACAGGTATTGCAGATGCTATGATTGATAGTACACCTATCGTTGTGATTGCAGGTCAGGTTGCTACCGGCTTTTTGGGAACGGATGCTTTCCAGGAAGTAGACTTGGTGGGTATTACACAGCCTATTACGAAATGGAGTTATCAGATTCGCCGTGCGGAAGATGTATCTTGGGCTGTAGCTCGTGCTTTTTATATTGCACAGAGTGGACGTCCCGGTCCGGTTGTACTGGACTTTGCCAAGAATGCCCAAGTGGAAAAGACTGAATATATTCCTACTAAAGTAGATTATGTCCGTAGTTATCTTCCTGTTCCTGAAATGGAACCCGAAGCCATTCAACAAGCTGCCGATATGATTAATAGTGCAGAGCGCCCATTAGTTTTGGTGGGACAAGGCGTAGAATTGGGTAATGCCCAACAAGAACTTCGTGCTTTCATTGAGAAAGCTGAGATGCCCGCCGGTTGTACTTTACTGGGGCTTTCGGCGTTGCCTACGGAGCATCCGTTGAATAAAGGAATGCTTGGTATGCATGGAAATTTAGGTCCGAATGTCAATACCAATAAATGTGATGTCCTTATTGCCGTAGGTATGCGATTTGATGATCGTGTTACCGGTAAGCTGGCAACTTATGCTACCCAGGCCAAAGTGGTGCATTTTGATATCGATCCGGCCGAAGTTGATAAAAATGTAAAGGCAGATGTTGCAGTATTGGGTGACTGTAAGGAAACATTGGCTGCTGTGACTAAGTTGTTGAAACCAGCCAAACATATAGAATGGCTGGATAGTTTTCTGTCTTATGAAGAGGTTGAAGAGGAAAAAGTTATTCGTCCCGAATTGCATCCGGCCGGTGAAGCGTTGAGTATGGGTGAAGTGGCCCGTGCCGTTAGTGAGGCTACGAATAATGAAGCTATATTGGTAACTGATGTAGGACAGAACCAGATGATGTCCGCCCGTTATTTTAAATATAGTAAAGAACGCAGTATTGTAACTTCCGGAGGATTGGGAACAATGGGATTCGGTCTTCCTGCTGCAATCGGCGCTACTTTCGGACGTCCGGACCGTACGGTTTGTGTCTTTATGGGCGATGGCGGTTTGCAGATGAATATACAAGAACTGGGCACTGTAATGGAGCAAAAAGCGCCAGTGAAAATGATTGTGTTGAATAATAACTTCTTAGGGAATGTACGTCAATGGCAGGCTATGTTCTTTAACGGCCGTTATTCATTTACTCCGATGTTGAACCCTGATTATATGAAGATAGCTTCAGCTTATGATATACCTGCACGAAGAGCGCAGACTCGTGAGGAATTGAAGCAGGCTATTGATGAAATGATTTCAACGGATGGACCTTTCTTGCTGGAAGCATGTGTGGTAGAAGAGGGGAATGTATTGCCGATGACACCTCCGGGTGGTTCGGTAAACCAGATGCTTTTGGAATGCTAATTCATAATTAAAAAATGAAATCATGGATAAGACATTATATACCATCATTGTTCATTCAGAGAACTTTGCCGGTTTGCTGAACCAGGTAACGGCTGTATTTACCCGTCGCCAGATTAATATCGAGAGTTTGAATGTTTCGGCTTCTTCTATCAAGGGAGTACATAAATATACTATTACTGCCTGGACGGATAAAGATACGATTGAAAAGGTAACGAAGCAAATTACCAAGAAAATAGATGTATTGCAGGCGCATTACTTTACTGACGATGAAATTTATCAGCATGAGATTGCTCTTTATAAGATAACTACTCCAACATTGGAAGAAAAGCCTGAGGTTTCCAAAGTTATCCGTAGATATAACGCGCGTATCGTAGAAGTAAATGCGGTATTTGCTATCGTGGAGAAAAACGGGTTAAGCGAAGATATTACCAATCTATACGAAGAACTAAGTGCTTTGGAATGTGTTCTTCAGTTCGTGCGTTCCGGTAGTGTAGCTATTACCACCAGTTGTTTTGAACGTGTTAACGAGTATCTGGCGGATCGCGAAGCTAAATATCGTCAGAGTAAACAGCAATAAGCATGAGTGAAGAAAGTAAAATAGGTACGTATAAGTTTGTAGCCGAACCGTTTCATGTGGATTTTACGGGGCGTTTAACGATGGGGGTACTTGGGAATCACCTGTTGAATTGTGCCGGATTTCATGCTACCGAACGCGGATTTGGTATTGCGACTTTGAATGAGGATAATTATACATGGGTGTTATCCCGCCTTGCTATTGAATTGGACGAAATGCCTTATCAATATGAGGACTTTACTATTCAGACTTGGGTGGAGAATGTGTATCGCCTTTTTACAGACCGTAATTTCGCTCTTATTAATAAGGATGGCAAGAAAGTAGGTTATGCTCGTTCGGTATGGGCGATGATTAGTCTTAATACTCGTAAACCGGCTGATTTGCTTGCTTTGCATGGTGGTAGCATTGTGGATTATGTGTGTGACGAACCTTGTCCTATCGAAAAACCGTCGCGTATAAAAGTAGCTTCTACAGAACCCGCTTCTTCTTTGAATGCAAAATATAGTGATATTGACATTAACGGGCACGTAAACAGTATCCGTTATATTGAACATATTCTTGACCTGTTTCCGATAGAGTTGTATAAAGAAAGTCGTATCCGCCGATTTGAAATGGCATATGTAGCCGAGAGTTATTATGATGACGAGCTTACTTTTTATAAAGATTATGTAGGTGACGGTATCTATGATGTAGAGGTGAAAAAGAATGGCAACGAAGTGGTTTGTCGTTCAAAAGTGATATTTACAGAGAAATAAATTTATTAATCAATCAGTTGGCGCAAGCCACAAATAAAAATTAAAACAAAAAATGGCACAATTGAATTTTGGCGGTGTTATGGAAAACGTAATCACCCGCGAAGAATTTCCTTTGGAAAAAGCACGTGAGATTTTGAAAGATGAAACAATCGCAGTCATCGGTTATGGTGTACAAGGTCCCGGTCAGGCATGCAATTTGCGTGACAACGGTTTTAATGTAATCGTTGGCCAGCGTCAGGGTAAGACTTTTGAAAAAGCAATCGCTGACGGATGGGTTCCGGGTGAAACTCTGTTCGGTATTGAAGAGGCTTGCCAGAAGGCTACCATCGTTATGTGTTTGCTCTCTGATGCAGCCGTAATGTCTGTATGGCCTACTATCAAACCTTACCTGACTCCGGGCAAAGCTTTGTACTTTTCTCATGGTTTCGCTATTACTTGGAGTGACCGTACAGGTGTTGTTCCTCAGAAAGATATTGATGTTATCATGGTGGCTCCTAAAGGTTCGGGTACTTCATTGCGTACCATGTTCCTTGAAGGTCGCGGGTTGAACTCTTCTTATGCTATCTATCAGGATGCTACGGGTAAGGCAATGGATAGAACTTTGGCATTGGGTATCGGTATCGGTTCAGGTTATATGTTTGAAACGACTTTCATCCGTGAAGCTACTTCTGACCTGACAGGTGAACGTGGCTCATTGATGGGTGCTATCCAGGGATTACTGTTGGCTCAATACGAGGTGTTGCGTGAAAATGGTCATACTCCTTCTGAAGCATTTAATGAAACTGTTGAAGAGTTGACTCAATCGTTGATGCCATTATTTGCAAAGAATGGTATGGATTGGATGTATGCTAACTGTTCTACTACTGCTCAACGTGGTGCTTTGGACTGGATGACTCCGTTCCATGATGCTATCAAGCCGGTTGTTCAGCAACTTTACGCAAGTGTTAAGTCCGGTAATGAGGCTCAGATTTCTATCGATAGTAACTCTAAACCCGATTATCGTGAGAAACTGAATGAAGAATTGAAAGCACTGCGCGAAAGCGAAATGTGGCAGACTGCTGTAACGGTTCGTAAACTTCGTCCGGAGAATAATTAAGCCTATACGGATAATATATACAACTAAGGTGAAGATGGAAGGAAAACTTTTATCTTCGCCTTTTTTGTTGTTTTATTATTACATTGTATATCGCTATAATGGTGCTGTAGGCTGTTGTGTGTTCTTTCTAAAGATTTTTTTCTTAATAAAATCGTCTCTTTGCCAGTTTAATTTTGAATAACTTTAGCGAGTTTAAAACTTTTTAAATATATAATATTTATTAAATTCGTATATCGTTTTTTCTGTTATATCAGAAAAATGTATACGTTTGTACTGGTTACAATTTATAACTTATTACACATGGAAAGAATGAATAAAGCAAGTTTTGTTGTATTGGCTTTTTTACTCACCTTGATGGGGGTTGCAACAAGTTGTGCAGACAAGGATGTTTATGATCCTAATGCAGGAAAAGGTAAACTACCGGCACCGGAAGAGTATTTTGGCTTTGAAACACGGACAGACATCAATTTGAATGTAGATTATGAGGCCCCTGGTTTTAAAGCAATCATTGAGGTTTATGATCAATATCCTTTGCAAGAAGGTTCTTCTCTTAAGAAAGTAGGACTTATACCTGTCTACTCTGCATATACAACGGAAAATGCCAAATTCAATGGAAAGATGAAATCTATTCCAACTACCATTAGCGAAGCTTACCTGTATACAGATTGTTGGGGATTGCCGCAGTGCGTACAGTTGAAGCCTACTGCGGATGGTTTTGAGTATATAGCTTCGAAAGCCACCTTGGCACAGACAAGAAGTGGCTATACTGATTATTTCCAAGGTGAAACACCTTATGATTTAAGAAAAGGACCCGATCCAAGTTGGGCTCGTGAAGATAATGTATATTCAATTGCTAAATGGGGAGTTAATGGTGTATTAGAAAATGGGTTTCTCTCTAAAACGACTACTATCGGTGGAGTTAAGTTATCTGAAATAAACAGTAGAGTTCAGAAAGTATTTGATTCGAATATAGGAAATAACAAAAAGTTTCTTAGCACTCCTGGGGTAACTAATATAGTCATACCTGCCGGTGGTGCTCAACTTGATGTTGTATTTTTGAGCGAACGGGCAATGTTTAGAAATACCCTCGGATATTATTATTACAATAAGGCCCAAGCTCCCTATGATAATTCTGACATTAAGAGTTTGAAGAAATTTATTATATTTCCTAATTGCTCTTTGGAAAATGGAGTCTTATTATCAGGAGCCACTGCTCGTTTGAAATATTATGGTCCTGATGGTAATGGCGCAGCTCAAGACCGTTTTCCTGAAGATTATGTTGTAGGTTGGTTCTTTATCTCCAACGGTTTTACGGTTGATGGTACCAGCTATGGACCTAATACGATTGTTGAAAGTTCGTTGTCAAATTATTATGTTGGAACTATGTTTACTTCCAATGAACCAAACCTGTATAATCGTGAAGATAGACGATTTGTAGCTTTGGAAGATGCAACGAGTAAAATCCTCGTATATGGATTTGAAGATCAGGTTAAAGTTAATGAAGCTACGGAAGATTACAGTGATGTACTGTTCTCCGTTATATCCGACGCTGATATAACTACAGGTGACCGTCCGGAAATACCGGATGAGAAACCGGAAGAAAAACCGGGAAAAGACATTGTCGAAGGAACACTTGCTTTCGAGGATATTTGGCCGAACGGTGGTGACTATGATTTGAATGATGTGATTGTGGAGTATTCACGTGCCATCTCTTTCAATGGGAAGAACAAAGCCACAGAGGTAACCGAGACTTTTACTTATGTACATAAAGTAGTTAGTGCAGCCTTCGAAAACATATTTGCTTATCAGGTAGATGAAGTAGGTGATATAACTTCTAAATCGGATGGAGTCATAGAAGAATCTCCTACGAAATCGATTGTGATTAATAAAATTGCCAAGAATAATATCGGTCAGTCTTATACCATTGTGAGAGATTTGAAAGGGCAGGTCGATAAAGATGCCGTGAGAGAAAACTTTAATCCTTATATAATTGTAGGCGGATATAAAGAAAGCAAGAGAACAGAAGTGCATTTGCCTAAACATGCGCCTACAAGTGCTGCCGATTTAGGTAAAATTGGTTCAGCAGATGATGCATATTATATAGATAAAGACGGTAGCTTCCCGTTTGCAATAGATATTCCTATTAAGAACTTTAAAGCTGCTGATGAAAGAAAAAATATTACTTTGGATAGCGAATATCCCTCATTTGCCAAGTGGGCTAACTCCAAAGGTGCTCAAGAAAAAGATTGGTACTTGAAAGATAAAGGCGCTAAATAAGAAATAAGTTATAGATTGCGGAAAGACACGAATTGTAAGTATGCAGTTCGTGTCTTTTTATTTAATGCGTTATACTTCGAATATACTCCATGAGTTTGCGATAGAACGGATGTTTTGTTAGCGTTGAGGCTTCACCTAAAATAACCAGTTTCATGCGGGTTCGGGTAATGGCTACATTCATTCTTCGCAAGTCATTGAGAAACCCTATTTGCCCGTCTTCATTGGCACGTACAAGGCTGATGAAAATTACATCTCTTTCTTGCCCCTGAAAGCCGTCGACAGTATTAATGGTTATCAGGTGACGGTAAGGGCGCAAGGCAGCGCTTGCCTTGACTTTTCCCCGAAGGTATTGCACTTGCGCTTTATAGGGAGATATCAGTCCGAAGTCAATGCGTTCTTCAAGGATGCGGTTACCGCCGATGCGGGTAATGTATGCTTCTAATTCCTGAAGCAATAAGTGGGCTTCTTCCTTATTAACACGCCCGAAGTTTTCTCCCACAAACTCCTCTTTAAAATCCATTTCCGAAGTATCGAGCCACGTGATAGGTGTGTCCCAATCCAATATTCCCCGATGACGAATCTCGGGTGCGGCTTCCAACTCTCCATTATAAAACCAGTTGGAAGAGAAGCGCATAATGTCTTCGTGCATCCGGTATTGAATTTTCAATAAAGAAACTACACTTGGTTTATTCTCAACGATTTTCTCCATTAGCGTACGTTCCAGCCCCTGGCGTGCGGCTTCGTAGCATTTTATGGTAGGTGGCAACTGGCAATGGTCGCCTGCCAATACGATACGGTCGGCTTTACGAATAGCAATCCAACAGGCAGCTTCCAAAGCCTGAGCGGCTTCGTCTATGAAAAGCGTGCCGAAGTGGCGTCCGTTCAGCAAACGGTGATTACTGCTTATCAGGGTGGAAGCTATCACATGAGCACTGTCAAATAGCTCTGCATTGATTTGTATCTCCAAAGTAGTAGCCCTATCGCGCAGGCGACTCATCCGGCTGCGTACTCCCTCGCGTTCCTCATAGCTACCCCGTCTTCCCCGTCCGTTTAATTCCCGTAGGTTTTTACGGATGCTCCATAGTTCCGGATAAAGTGGATGATTTTCAAAGCGTCGTTCGTATGTAAAAGACAGCATCTTGTCATTGACACGTGTAGGATTACCGATGCGTAGCACGTTGACTCCTCTGTCCACCAGTTTCTCGCTAATCCAGTCTATGGCCATATTGCTTTGGGCACAAACCAATACTTGTGGTTCGCGATGCAATGTTTCGTAGATAGCTTCTACGAGTGTAGTCGTCTTGCCAGTTCCCGGAGGACCATGTACGATTGCAACGTCACGGGCACATAATACCTTATTTACAGCCGTTTCCTGGGTTGAATTTAACCAGGGAAAACGTACGGGATAAAGTTCACGAAAATCTGCCTTTACTGTTCCCAAAATAATATCTCGTAATTCGGACAAACGGTTTCCTTTTGCCCGGACAACATCTTCCAGGGCTTCGAACATCGTCCGATAAGACGTTTCGTCGAAGTAGAGTTGCACGCCGAGATTATCTGCCGCCTGAATTTCCATGATGGCGCTTGCTCCCGGCATGACGACCACCATGCGTGTTTCGTCCGCGTAGCTTACAGTGGCGGTAAAGTTGAAATAAGTAATCTTTCCATCGACCGATTGACGGAAAAAACAGACAGGACGACCGAACTCAAAATTATGTTCTATATCAGTATTTTCCGTATGTGTAATCTCTATTACTAATTGATTAAGTGAATTATAGTAACTTCGTCCGGCAGTGGAAGGATACCAGCAAAGCCCTCGTTTCACTTTCCGGGCTACACCCATGTTCTCGGTTTGCCGTTTAAACTCCTCTTTTTCGTATTCGTATTCCATACGTAACAGGAGTTGGTGCCGTTGGAGGTGTATAATAGGCGAATGTATTTCGTTATTCATATAGTGCAATTTGGTAAATGAGATTTTTCAGGGTGTACGTTTACGACTCCAGAGTTGACCTTTACGATGCTAAAGTTGACCTTTACGGTTCTAAAGGTCAACTCTGTTAGATGATAATTTAACACATTAAATTATCAATTTAATTTCTTGCAAAGATAATGCTTACTAATCGGACTTATCCCAATTCTATAGAATAAAATAAGTTTGTGCATTAGAAAGAATTCTCAGTTCTCAACAGAAAAAAGTTTTATATTGTTAAACTTTTAGCCCTTTTTATTTGTTTATAATATTAATTTGTAATCTTTACAATAATGAAAAACTAAAAAATAGTGGTTATGGTATATGATTTAACAATGCTGAAAGCGTTCTATGCTGCATATGCAGGGAAGATAGGTCAGGTTAGAGCCGTATTGCAGCGTCCACTGACGTTAGCAGAAAAGATTTTATACGCTCATTTATATAATGAGGAAAAAGTGAAGAATTATAAACGGGGAGAAGACTACGTAAATTTTCGTCCTGACCGTGTGGCTATGCAGGACGCAACAGCACAAATGGCGTTGTTACAGTTTATGAATGCAGGCCGTGATGTAGTCGCTGTACCTTCTACGGTTCATTGTGACCATCTGATTCAGGCATACAAAGGCGCCAGCGAAGATATTGCTACGGCCACCAAGACTAATGAGGAAGTCTATAATTTCCTTAGGGATGTGTCTTCTCGTTATGGTATCGGTTTCTGGCAACCGGGGGCAGGTATCATTCACCAAGTTGTTTTAGAGAATTATGCTTTCCCCGGTGGAATGATGGTGGGTACTGATTCCCATACCCCTAATGCAGGCGGATTGGGTATGGTAGCCATTGGTGTAGGTGGTGCCGATGCCGTAGACGTAATGACCGGTATGGAATGGGAATTGAAAATGCCTCGTTTGATCGGTGTGCATTTGACCGGTAAACTAAACGGTTGGGCAGCTCCTAAAGATGTAATTTTAAAATTGGCTGGTATCCTGACAGTTAAAGGAGGTACGAATGCCATTATAGAATATTTCGGTCCGGGGGCAGCTTCACTTTCCGCTACCGGAAAGGCTACTATTTGTAATATGGGTGCCGAAGTAGGTGCGACGACTTCCCTTTTCCCCTATGATGAACGTATGGCTACCTATTTGAAGGCCACCGGCCGCGAGGAGGTGGCTGAGCTTGCTACTTCGGTAACGGATGATCTCTGTGCCGATGAGGAAGTGATTAAGAATCCTGAAAAGTATTATGACCGTATCATTGAAATAGACCTTTCTACTTTGGAACCTTACATAAACGGACCGTTTACTCCCGATGCTGCTACGCCTATTTCTCAATTCGCCGAAAAAGTATTGAAGAATGGTTATCCCCGCAAGATGGAAGTAGGATTGATAGGCTCTTGTACCAATTCCTCTTACCAGGATTTGAGTCGTGCCGTTTCTTTAGCTCGCCAAGTTGTGGATAAACAACTGCATGTGGCAGCTCCGTTGATTGTTAATCCCGGTTCGGAACGGATACGGGCTACGGCAGAGCGTGATGGAATGATTGATGCTTTTGAAAAGATTGGTGCAACTATTATGGCAAATGCCTGTGGCCCCTGCATCGGTCAGTGGAAACGTGTGACGGATGACAATACTCGCAAAAACTCCATTGTCACCTCTTTCAATCGTAACTTTGCTAAGCGTGCGGACGGTAATCCGAATACGTATGCTTTTGTTGCTTCCCCGGAATTGACAATGGCGCTTACCATTGCCGGTGATTTGTGCTTTAATCCGTTGAAAGATATGCTGGTAAATGTCAATGGTGAGAAAGTAAAACTCTCTGAACCTGTAGGCGAAGAGTTACCTTTAAAAGGGTTTGCCGAAGGTAGTGAAGGCTATACTGCTCCATCTAATGTGAAGCGGGATATTGTTGTTGATTCTCAGTCGCAACGCCTCCAACTTTTAACTCCATTTCCGGCTTGGGACGGAAATGACCTGCTGAATATGCCTTTGCTGATTAAAACACAAGGTAAATGTACTACCGACCATATTTCTATGGCAGGTCCATGGCTCCGTTTCCGGGGGCATCTGGAAAATATTTCCGATAATATGCTGATGGGGGCTGTTAATGGCTTCAATGGAGAAACGAACAAGGTTTGGAACCGTTCTACCAATACTTACGGAACTGTTTCAGGCACGGCTAAATTATATAAATCAGAAGGGATACCTTCTATTGTCGTTGCCGAAGAAAACTATGGCGAAGGCTCCAGCCGTGAGCATGCTGCTATGGAGCCACGTTTCCTGAATGTAAGCGTTATTTTAGCAAAGAGCTTTGCCCGCATCCATGAAACCAATTTGAAGAAACAAGGTATGTTGGCATTGACTTTCATTGACAAGGCGGACTATGATAAGATTCAAGAGCATGATTTGCTTTCTGTCATCGGATTGAGAGACTTCGCTCCGGGGCGTAACTTAAAAATCGTTCTTCATCACGAAGATGGTACCAAAGAAGATTTCGAAGTTCAACATACTTATAATGAACAGCAGATAAACTGGTTCCGTGCCGGCTCTGCATTAAACGCACGATAGAATATGGAAAAAATTACCGTACCTTTTATAACAGGAGATGGAGTAGGAGCCGAGGTGACTCCTTCCATGCAAACCGTAGTGAATGCTGCTATTAAGAAAGCTTATGGCGATAAACGTGGTATAGAATGGAAAGAAGTGTTGGCGGGAGAGCGTGCATTCAATGAAACGGGTTCGTGGTTGCCGGACGAAACGATGGAAGCTTTCCGCAAGTATAAAGTGGGAATTAAAGGCCCGTTGACAACCCCTATCGGAGGTGGTATCCGCTCCTTGAACGTGGCATTACGCCAAACTCTCGATTTATATGTTTGCTTGCGTCCCGTACGCTGGTATAAAGGCGTAGTCTCTCCGGTGAAAGAACCGCAAAAAGTGAATATGTGTGTGTTCCGTGAAAATACGGAAGACATCTATGCAGGTATCGAGTGGGAGGCAGGAACACCTGAAGCAGAGAAATTCTATCGCTTCCTGCATGATGAAATGGGTGTAACGAAAGTACGTTTTCCCGAAACATCTTCTTTCGGTGTGAAACCCGTCTCCAAAGAGGGAACAGAGCGGTTGGTGCGCGCAGCGTGCCGGTATGCGCTTGACAATCATCTACCATCTGTAACGTTGGTGCACAAAGGAAACATAATGAAATTTACTGAAGGTGGCTTCAAGAAGTGGGGGTATGAACTGGCCGAACGTGAGTTTGGTAAGGAGATAGCCGAAAGACGTTTAATTATCAAGGATTGTATTGCTGATGCTTTTCTGCAAAACACATTGCTTATTCCCGAAGAATATTCTGTTATCGCTACCCTGAACTTGAATGGCGATTATGTTTCGGACCAGCTCGCTGCTATGGTGGGCGGTATCGGTATTGCCCCCGGTGCCAATATTAACTATAAAACGGGACATGCTATCTTTGAAGCTACTCATGGTACTGCACCCAATATTGCAGGGAAAGACATTGTAAATCCATGTTCTATTATTCTTTCAGCAGTGATGATGCTTGAACACTTCGGTTGGAAAGAAGCTGCCTCCTTGATAGAGAATGCCTTGGAACAGAGTTTCATGGAAGCCCGTGCTACAGCCGACCTTGCCCGCTTCATGCCCGATGGTGTATCTCTGTCTACATCAGAGTTTACCCGGGAGATTGTAAGGCGAATTGAAAAATAAAATTATTAAAAACGATGCAATTATGAAGAAAGAGTATTTAATTTACAAGCTTTCCGAGGATTTGAAAGAAGCTACCCGGATTGAAACCGAACTTTTTAAGAAGTTTGATGTGAAGCGTGGTTTGCGCAATGAAGACGGTACGGGTGTATTGGTGGGTTTAACGAAGATTGGTAATGTCGTAGGTTACGAACGTATCCCTGGTGGAGGCTTAAAGCCTATTCCCGGTAAACTCTTCTATCGCGGATATGATGTAGAAGACTTGGTACATGCCACTATCAAGGAGAAACGTTTCGGATTTGAAGAAACGGCTTATTTGTTACTGTCCGGTCGTCTTCCCGATAAAGAAGAATTAAAGTCATTTCTCGAACTGGTGAACGATAATATGCCGTTGGAGCAAAAGACAAAGATGAACATTATTGAGCTCGAAGGGAATAATATCATGAACATTCTGGCACGTAGCGTACTTGAAATGTACCGTTTTGACCCTGATGCCGATGATACTTCCCGTGACAACCTGATGCGTCAAAGTATCGAACTGATTTCCAAGTTCCCCACTATTATTGCCTATGCTTATAATATGCTTCGCCATGCCACTCACGGACGCTCATTGCATATTCGTCATCCGCAGGAACACCTTTCTATAGCCGAAAACTTCCTCTATATGTTGAAAAAAGACTATACAGAACTTGATGCTCGTACGCTCGACCTTTTGTTGGTGCTTCAGGCGGAACATGGTGGTGGTAATAACTCTACATTTACCGTACGTGTCACTTCCTCTACCGGGACGGATACCTATTCTGCAATTGCGGCTGGAATCGGTTCTTTGAAAGGCCCGCTTCATGGTGGCGCCAATATACAGGTAGCTGATATGTTTCACCATTTGCAGGAGAATATCCGGGACTGGACGAATGTAGATGAAATAGATACTTACTTTACCCGTATGTTAAATAAGGAAGTCTATAATAAGAGCGGGTTGATTTATGGTATCGGACATGCCGTTTATACCATTTCCGATCCTCGTGCTATTCTTTTGAAAGAACTTGCGCGTGATTTGGCTCGTGAAAAAGGGAAAGAACGTGAGTTCGCTTTCCTTGAATTGTTGGAAGAACGCGCTATTGATGTGTTCGGCCGCGTAAAGAATAACGGGAAGACTGTTTCAAGTAATGTCGATTTTTATTCCGGCTTTGTATATGAAATGATTGGCTTGCCCCAGGAAATCTTTACTCCGTTGTTTGCCATGGCGCGTATCGTAGGTTGGTGTGCACACCGTAACGAAGAATCTACTTTTGAAGGCAAACGTATTATTCGTCCGGCTTACAAGAATGTGTTGGATGATGTTACTTATATTCCTATTAAGAAACGGTAAAAATACGTCTTTCTGATAAATTAGCTTGAATATCCTGACCAGGATGTTTTATTAGTAAATAAGCCCGCTTTGCTACTTTGTCAAAGCGGGCTTTTAATGGTTTATATTTCCAGAAACCTTTATTTGATGCCCCAAAAACGCTATCTATTTCGTAAGTTTTCTATATCTTTGTTGCACTTAAATGAAAGAATATGAGCCGGGAAGAATTTCAAGTATTGTTAGTTGCGATGAGTTTGACGGCGCTTTTCGTGTTCATCGCACTTTATTTTATTAAAGCTGGTTATGGCATGTTCCGTACAGCTAAGTGGGGGATTTCCATTAATAATAAATTGGCTTGGGTGTTAATGGAAGCTCCTGTTTTCTTCGTTATGCTGCTTCTGTGGGTGCATAGCGGGGTGGGGACTGTAGTGCCGGAATTCATATTCCTGCTTTTGTTTCTACTGCACTATTTCCAGCGGTCGTTTATCTTTCCTTTTTTGCTAAAGGGAAAATCGCGCATGCCGCTTGCTATCATGACTATGGGTATTGTCTTCAATCTCTTGAATGGAATTATGCAGGCTGGGGGAATTTTCTATTTCCCGATGGGCAAAGTGTATAATGATGGATGGTATTATTTTCTGACCCCTTGGGCTATTTTGGGGCTTCTGCTTTTCTTTATAGGAATGGGGATTAATCTGTATTCAGACCATGTGATACGTCATTTACGCAAGCCGGGGGATACCAAGCATTATCTTCCGGATAAGGGACTGTACCGGTATGTCACGTCTGCGAACTATTTCGGTGAGTTGGTGGAATGGATCGGTTTTGCTGTACTGACGGCTTCTCCTGCTGCCTGGGTTTTCGTGTGGTGGACTTTTGCTAATCTGGTACCTCGTGCCGATGCTATTTACAAACATTATCGGGAGGAGTTTGGTGATGAGGCGGTAGGCAAGAGGAAGCGGATTATTCCTTTTATATATTAAGGGAGAAGGGAATAATACTCCCATGAAACACGGTCGTATTGGGAGTGTAGTTCAGTCGTAGTGGGAAGTGCTTTCTGTCGTATTGGGATTATAGCTCAGTCGTATTGGAAATGGGGTTCCACTACTGAAGAACAGAGTGGAACTTTTGTTCCCAAAGGTGATCAGCTAATTAGCTTGCGTTATTTATAAAGAATAAAAACACAAAAAATATATGGAAAACTCAAAGTTATTTACACCGGTCACTTTCGGACCGTTGACATTACGGAACCGTACCATTCGTTCGGCGGCCTTTGAGAGCATGTGCCCGGGCAATGTACCTTCGGAGCAACTACTTGATTATCATCGTTCGGTGGCGGCTGGTGGCATTGGTATGACTACGGTCGCTTATGCTGCCGTTACTCAAAGCGGACTTTCTTTTGACCGCCAGTTATGGATGCGACCGGAAATTATTTCCGGATTACATCGATTGACGGATGCTATACATGCTGAAGGGGCAGCAGCCGGAATCCAGTTGGGTCACTGCGGTAACATGTCACATAAAAGTATTTGTGGTTGTACACCGGTGGGAGCCAGTAGTGGCTTCAATCTCTATTCTCCGACGTTTGTTCGCGGGCTTCGTGCTGATGAACTTCCGGAAATGGCGCGTGCTTACGGACGTTCGGTAAATCTGGCGCGTGAAGCGGGTTTCGATTCGGTTGAAATTCATGCGGGGCATGGGTATCTTATCAGTCAGTTTCTTTCTCCATCCACCAATCACCGGAAAGATGAATTCGGTGGTTCTTTGGAAAACCGTATGCGGTTTATGGACTTGGTCATGGAGGAAGTGATGAAAGCTGCAGGAAATGATATGGCTGTTCTGGTGAAGATGAATATGCGCGATGGATTCAGGGGTGGCATGGAGATTGACGAGACGATGCAGGTGGCAAAACGTTTGGAACAATCGGGGGCTCACGGATTGGTGTTGAGTGGAGGCTTTGTCAGTAAAGCGCCGATGTATGTGATGAGGGGACAGATGCCTATCCGCAGTATGACACATTATATGACATGCTGGTGGCTGAAGTATGGAGTACGGTTAGTGGGTAAGTGGATGATACCGGCCGTACCTTTCAAGGAAGCTTATTTCCTGGAAGATGCTTTGAAATTTCGTGCAGAATTGAAAATGCCTTTGGTTTATGTGGGTGGACTGGTTTCGCGTGACAAGATAGATGAAGTACTGGACGATGGTTTTGAAGCCGTCCAGATGGCTCGTGCCCTGCTCAATGAACCGGGATTTGTTAACCGTATGCGAGCCGAAGAGAATGCACGTTGCAACTGTAAACATAGCAATTATTGTATCGCAAGGATGTATTCTGTGGAAATGGCTTGTCATCAGCACTTGCAGGAGGAATTACCGGCTTGTTTGAAGAAAGAGATAGGTAAGATTGAAAATAGAAAATAATAACTTATTGTGTGTAACGGCAATAAATCTCCTTTATAAACTATGAAGCTTGCAATTATAACCGGTGCCGATGGTGGCATGGGGACAGAAATAACACGTGCTGTGGCTAAGGAAGGATATAAAGTCATAATGGCTTGTTTTCGTCCGGAAAAAGCCGAAAAGGTATGTCAGATGTTGATACGTGAAACCGGAAATTTATGTATTGAGGTTTTAGGTGTTGACTTGTCTTCCCTCTCCTCCGTAGCTGCTTTTGCAGATATTATATTGAAACGTGGAGAACAGATTACTTTATTGATGAATAATGCGGGAACAATGGAGTCGAAACGTCGTATTACTGAAAATGGATTGGAACGAACGGTTAGCGTCAACTATGTAGCCCCTTATCTGCTTACTCGTAAACTACTTCCTCTGATGGGGAAAGGAAGCCGTATCGTAAGTATGGTATCTTGTACCTATGCTATTGGACATCTTGACTTTCCTGATTTCTTTCTTAGAGGTAGGAAAGGAAGTTTTTGGCGTATTCCAATTTATAGTAATACGAAACTGGCTTTAACGCTATTCACTATTGCTTTATCTGACTGTGTCAAGGATAGGGGGATTGTGGTGAACGCAGCCGACCCCGGTATTGTGTCTACTAACATCATTACGATGAACATGTGGTTCGATCCATTGACAGATATTCTTTTCCGCCCTTTTATTCGTACGCCCAAACAGGGGGCAGCAACAGCTATTCATTTATTATTGGATGAAGATGCGGGAAAGCGAACCGGAACACTAAATGTGAGTTGTCGTCCCAAAAAGTTATCTGCGAAATATATGCACCATGTCCAGATGCAAGAGTTATGGGATAGGACAGAAAAAATAGTGGAGAAATGGTTGTAATAAGAAAGTGTGTCAAAGCTCACCACGGATTACACAGATTATATATCATAATCAATTGTTTTATTTTAATCAGTGTAATCTGTGGTGGGTTTTAGAAGGGTTGGTATCAGATAGAGAGTTCTCTCAATACATTTACCAAATCTTTTTTGATGGGTTTGTCGTTCTTAATGGCCTTAGCGAAAGGAACGTAAACAATTTCATCATGCTCTATACCGATCATTACATTACGTTGCCCTTCCATAATGGCGTCAATAGCAGCGGCACCCAGACGGCTGGCTAAAATGCGGTCGTGTGCCGTAGGACTACCACCACGTTGTAAATGACCAAGGATGGTTACACGTACGTCATATCCGGGATATTCGTTCTTTACACGTTCCGCATAGTGCATGGCTCCACCGGTCAATTCGCTTTCAGCTACCAGTACGATACTGCTGTTTTTTGATTTACGGAATCCATTTTTGATAAACTCTTCCAGTTGGTCCACTTCCGTGCTGAATTCCGGGATAATGGCGGCTTCTGCTCCGGAAGCGATTGCACCGTTCAATGCGAGGAAACCCGCATCACGTCCCATTACCTCTACAAAGAATAAACGTTCATGAGAGGTAGCAGTGTCGCGTATCTTATCTACTGCATCCAGAATAGTATTCAAGGCTGTATCATAACCAATTGTAGTATCTGTTCCATAAAGATCGTTGTCAATAGTTCCCGGCAAACCTATACAAGGGACATCAAACTCTTGTGCAAAAACGCGGGCTCCTGTTAATGAACCGTCACCTCCGATGACAACTAAGGCATCGATACCTTCTTTTTGCATGTTATCATAAGCTAACTGACGTCCTTCAGGAGTTGTAAACTCCTTGCAGCGTGCCGTTTTCAGAATTGTACCGCCCAACTGGATGATATTACTCACATTCTGGCTTTTGAATTCCTTGATTTCACCGGTTACCAATCCCTTGTAACCTCTATATATTCCTTTTACTGAGAGTCCATTGTAGATAGCTGCACGCGTCACCGCGCGAATAGCTGCATTCATTCCCGGAGCATCACCTCCTGATGTCAAAATACCAATACACTTAACTGTTCCCATAACAATCTTTTTGTTTAGCGTTAATAATTGCCTTATTTTTTGCCCCGCAAAGATAGCAAAAAGCTGAGGGCATGACTAATAAATTACGTTAATTTGCTGTTCCATTTGTATGACGGATTAGCTTTAAAGTCTTGATTTTATAGCTTCCGAGATTTCTTCCATCAACCATTTGGGAGTGGATGTCGCACCACATATACCGATAGAATTTGCACTGGTAAGTAACTTGTTATCGATTTCTTCTATACTTTCAATCAAATGTGAGTTAGGATTCACCATTTTACATTCATTGAACAGTATTTTCCCGTTGGAGCTTTTTTTTCCGCTGACAAAAAAAACAAGGTCATGTGATGCGGCAAATTTCCGGATATTCGGGATCCGATTGGCTACTTGCCGACAAATCGTATCGTAATATTCAAAGGTAACTTCCGGTGAAATATGCTCTTTGATATATTCCACAATTTTTTGAAACTCTTCCAAAGATTTGGTCGTCTGTGAATAGAGACGGATACTTTTACTGAAGTCTAATAACTTTGCTTCTTCAAGCTTCTCAATTACGATTGCTTCACCTGTGGTTTGCCCAACCAAGCCTAATACTTCAGCATGTCCGGTTTTTCCATAAATAACGATTTGCTTTTCTTCGTTGCTTTCCTGAGTATATTCCTGTTTGATTTTTTTTTGTAATCGTAATACAACCGGACAAGTTGCATCTATAATTTCAATATTATTACGATGTGCAATTGCATAGGTCTCAGGTGGTTCACCATGAGCCCGTAACAATACTTTTGCATTCTGCAGGTGACTGAACTGCTCATGATTGATTGTGATGAGCCCCATTTCTCTCAAACGCTCTACTTCACGGCCGTTGTGTACAATATCTCCAAGACAATACAAAGTACCGCCTTTAGTCAATTCTTCTTCAGCTTTATTAATTGCAGTGACCACTCCAAAACAAAAACCGGAGCCTTCGTCTATCTCTACTTTTGCCATATTGCCAATTATTGATTTATGGAGAAACAAATGAAAGAAGAAAAAGGTTATACCTTTGAGTATTAAGACTACACTTTCCTTGATGAAGGGTGTAACCTTAGAAGTAAAAGGAGAAACCTTTTAGAACTATGCTTTACAAACTTTATTAAACTGTTCTGCCAACCATTCCTTTTGTTGGGATATAGTCATGTCACTATTGTCAAGTAACAATGCATCATCTGCTTTGCGAAGCGGACTCACTTCGCGGTTTTGGTCAATATAGTCCCGCTGTTTAACATTCTCCAGAATCTCATCAAAGCTGGCTATTTCTCCTTTTGCTTTTAATTCATCATACCGGCGTTGTGCACGGATTTCGGGAGAAGCAGTTACGAAAATCTTCAGTTCGGCGTCTGGAAATACTGTCGTTCCGATGTCGCGGCCGTCCATTACAATCCCTTTTACTTTGCCCATTTCCTGTTGTTGGGTTACCATAGCTTCACGTACAAAATCTAATGTTGCAATAGGACTAACCCGGGAGGAAACTTCCATCGTCCGGATTTGATTTTCTACGTTTATGCCATTCAAATAGGTATCCGGACGTCCTGTTTCCGGATTAAACCGGAAAGAAATATGGATATTCTTAATTTGATTTTTCAGCTTCTCCGTATCAATATGATTACCTGTGAATATTCCGTTTTGTATACTATATAAAGTCACGGCACGATACATAGCTCCACTATCTATATATATATAACCTATTTCACGGGCAAGGTCTTTTGCCATAGTGCTTTTCCCACAAGAAGAAAAACCGTCAATTGCAATTGTTATCTTTTTCATCAGAAATGATTTTGTACTATAATATATGGAAAAAACTTCTCCAAAAAGAAAAAATGAATATTTCATCTAAAATTCTTGCCAAAGATACGGTATTTTTAAAATATCTCGTTACATTTGTGGCACAAAAGCTGATAGAGGCTTTTGAAGAATTAAAAAAATAAAAATGCAGTGCTTATTGTGTAAAAAAAAACACCTAAGCAAGAACAATCATGGGAAAAGTGCTATATTTGCCCAAAATGAGAAACACTAAAATTATATTATAAATTATGGAAATTAAAAAATCACCTAAAGCAGACTTGGAGAATAAAAAGTCAACTTGGCTGCTCGTCGGTTATGTGATCGTGCTCGCGTTCATGTTTATTGCGTTCGAATGGACGAAGCGTGATATTAAGATTGATACGAGCCAGGCTATCACTGACCTTGTATTTGAGGAAGAAATTATTCCTATTACAGAACAACCCGAGCAGGTTGCTCCTCCTCCTCCCGAGGCTCCTTCAATAGCTGAAACATTGACAATTGTAGAAGATGATTCTAATGTGGAAGAAACTGCTATTGCTTCTACTGAAGAAACCGGGCAGAAGGTAGAAATTAAGTATGTGCCTGTGAAAGTGGAAGAAGATGAACCGGAAGAACAAACTATTTTTGAGGTTGTAGAAAATATGCCGGAATTTCCGAATGGCGGTATGGCAGGTTTGATGCAATATTTGAGTAAAAATATTAAGTATCCGACTATTGCTCAGGAAAATGGAACTCAAGGTCGTGTAACAGTACAGTTCGTTGTTAATAAGGACGGTAGTATTGTAGATGCAAAGGTGTTGAGAGGCGTTGACCCGTATTTGGACAAAGAAGCTATTCGTGTGATTAGCGCAATGCCTAAATGGAAACCGGGTATGCAACGTGGTAAACCTGTACGCGTTAAATATACAGTGCCTGTAATGTTTAGATTGCAGTAATAAATATCTATAGCATAAAAAGGCTGCTTTCAGGCAGCCTTTTTTCATTTCCTATTACTACTAAAATTCAGATTTTATGTTTACAGCTTCTGAACTTCTTGAAAAGATTAATTCTCATATTTTAGAATTGCAATTTCTCCGTACCCCGAAAGGCTTATATGATCCGATTACCTATGTTTTGTCAATGGGGGGAAAGAGAATTCGTCCGGTATTGATGTTGATGGCTTATAATCTTTATAAAGAAGATGTTATCCCTGCTTTGTCGTCAGCAACAGGTATTGAGGTATATCATAACTATACATTGTTGCATGATGATTTGATGGACTGTGCAGATCGTCGGCGGGGAAAGGAAACCGTGCATAAAGTTTGGAATGATAATACGGCTATTCTTTCTGGTGATGCTATGTTAGTTTTAGCTTATCAATTTATGGCGCAGTGTCCGGCTGAATGTCTGAAGGAAGTCATGGATTTGTTTAGTTTGACTGCATTGGAAATATGTGAAGGCCAACAAATGGATATGGAATTTGAACAGCGGAATGATGTGACGGAAGAAGAATATTTGGAGATGATTCGTCTGAAAACATCTGTTTTGCTGGCTGCGAGTTTAAAGATTGGTGCACTTTTGGGAGGTGCTTCTCAAGAGGATGCCGAACATTTATATGATTTTGGTATGAATATAGGAGTTGCTTTTCAGTTAAAGGATGATTTGTTAGATGTATATGGTGACCCAGCTGTTTTTGGTAAAAATATAGGTGGAGATATTCTTTGTAATAAAAAGACATATATGTTGATAAAAGCCTTGAAACATGCCAATAATCAACAGTTATGTCAACTCAATCGATGGATTAGTGCTACGGATTATGATCTTTCGGAAAAAATTACTGCAGTGACAAATTTATATGACCAGATCGGTGTAAAGGCTCTTTGTGAGATTAAGATGATGGAATATAGTGATAGAGCTATGAAAAGTTTGGCTGCTGTTAAGGTTACGGGTGAAAAGAAAAAGGAACTGGAAAAGTTGGTGGAAGAATTGATGCACCGGGAAGTATAGCTGATATAAATCTGATTAAAACATGCCTTATAGAAGATTACCAAATACAGACCAAGCGAGAATACGTGCTTTAAAGGCCGTAGTCGTTAAAGTTGATATATATAATGTATATGATTTGGCAGTATCTTTGAAAACATTGACAGATGCGAGGAACTTTTTGATGAAATTCGAAGCTGCCCAGTTGTATTATGCAGAATGTTTTGATCGTCAGGCGAAAGCAGGTCGTAAACATCAGGTAAATGTGAAAATGGCTCGTCTTTATATATCCCATTTTATTCAAGTTTTGAATTTGGCGGTAATTCGTTCGGAAGTGCGTACTGCGCATAAAGAATACTACGGTTTAGAGATGAAGAGTAATAATGTACCTGATTTGACTACCGAAGCGGCTTTGGCAGAATGGGGACGAAAGATTGTTGACGGAGAAAATAAACGTTTATCCCAAGGAGGGATTCCTATATATAATCCTACTATTGCCAAAGTGAAAGTACATTATGATATTTTCATGGAAAGCTATGAGAAACAGAAGAATTTGCAAGCATTGACAGTACGGAGTCTGGAGGCTCTTGCTTCAATGCGTGCTGAGGCTGATGCTTTGATTCTGGATATATGGAATCAGGTTGAACATAAGTATGAAGGAGTTCTTCCTAATGAAAAAAGATTGGAGTTGTGCCGGGATTATGGATTGATTTATTATTATCGTACCGGTGAAAAAGAAAAAGGAGATATTGATGCATGAGATTAGTAGATTCACATTCCCATCTTTTTTTGGATGAATTTAAAAGTGACTTGCCGCAAGTAATAACAAGAGCGAAAGCAGCCGGAGTTACTCATATTTTTATGCCGAATATTGATAGTACTACTATAGAACCCATGCTTCGTGTCTGTGCTGATTACAAAGATTATTGTTTCCCTATGATAGGTTTACATCCTACTTCAGTTAACGGAGAGTATGCAAAGGAACTGTCTGTTGTAGCTGAACAATTGGCTGTACCTAATGATTACGTGGCGATTGGTGAAATAGGAATGGACCTTTATTGGGACAAGACTTTTTTGAAGGAACAACAAAGGGTATTTGAGCAGCAATTGCAATGGGCATTGTCGTATGCTTTGCCAGTAGTTGTACATTGCCGGGATGCATTTGAACTTATATATGAAGTATTGAAACCTTATAAAGCGACTACTTTGAGAGGTATTTTTCATAGTTTTACAGGTACGTTGGATGAAGCTTTCCGCATCATGGAGTTCCCTAATTTTTCTATCGGGATTAATGGAGTTGTTACTTTTAAAAAATCAAATTTACCGGAAGTGTTGCAATATATTCCGTTAACCCGTATTGTCCTTGAAACCGACTCTCCTTATCTAACCCCTGTGCCTAATCGGGGCAAAAGAAATGAAAGTGCGAATGTAAAAGATACCTTGGTAAAAGTTGCTGAAATATATGGCAAGCCGCCTGAGGATATTGGCTGCATCACTTCTGAAAACGCTTTAAAAGTGTTTGGATTGCTCAAATAAGTTCCCGAAGATTTTAAAGTTTATTAATTTTGAGATTTTATTCGAGATAAAAAGGAGAGAATGCTGCGGAAGAACAAAAAAAAGAATACATTTGTAGCTGAAAACGCTTGTGGTTCGCATTTTTTTTGTAATTTGCACCCGATTTGAGGAAAGCACCAATTGGAGAGATGCTCGAGTGGTTGAAGAGGCACGCCTGGAAAGCGTGTATACGCCAAAAGTGTATCGCGGGTTCGAATCCCGCTCTCTCCGCAGGAAATATTAAACAAAAGACGATAAGTAAATACAATAATAATAATTTAATTAATTAATCTTAAAAATTAGACACACAATGAAAAAGTTATTTGCAATTGTTGCTGTGATGGGAGTCTTAACATTTGGCTCAACTCAACTTGCTCAGGCTCAAGATGCTCCTGCAGCTGAACAAACAGAACAAGCTGCTCCTGCAGCACAAGCCGCTCCCGCTGATGAAGCTGCTCCCGCTACAGTTGATGCAGCAGAAGGTGGTATCCACAAGGAGTTGAAAATTAAGTTTATTGAAGGTTCTGCATTCTTCATGAGTTTCGTTGCTATTGCATTGGTTATTGGTCTTGCATTCTGCATCGAACGTATCATTTATTTGAGTTTGGCTGAAATTAACACAAAGAAATTTATTGCTTCTATTGAAGCTGCTTTGGAAAAAGGTGACGTTGAAGCTGCTAAAGACATCGCACGTAACACTAGAGGTCCTATCGCTTCTATCTACTACCAAGGTTTGATGAGAATTGATCAAGGTATTGACGTAGTTGAAAAGTCAGTTGTATCTTACGGTGGTGTACAAGCAGGTTACCTGGAAAAAGGTTGTTCTTGGATTACACTATTTATTGCAATGGCTCCGTCATTAGGATTCTTGGGAACTGTAATCGGTATGGTGCAGGCATTTGATAAGATTCAACAAGTAGGTGATATTTCTCCGACAGTTGTAGCAGGTGGTATGAAAGTTGCCTTGATTACCACTATCTTTGGTTTGATCGTTGCTTTGATCCTGCAGGTATTCTATAACTATATTCTTTCTAAGATTGAGGCTTTGACCAGTGAAATGGAAGATTCTTCTATCACATTGTTGGATATGGTTATTAAATACGATTTGAAATACAAGAAATAATAGTTCTGCGATATGAAAATGAAAATACAAAAGGTTTCAGGTACTGTACTGTATGTAATACTTGCTATTACATTGGTCGCTCTGGGCTTGTTCTTCGTTGGTGGAGAAACCCCGCTCGATCAACGTGTGGTTGCAGATACAGCTATGTCAGAACCTGCACAAACAGATGTACTAATTTATTGGATGTATATCTTGATGGCAGTAGCTATTGTTGTTACTGTTGCTGCTGCTGTTTATCAATTTGCAACAAGTTTTATGGATTCTCCTAAAGCTGCATTAAAATCTTTGCTTGGTCTTATCCTTATTATAGTGGTATTAATTGTATCATGGGTTATGGGTAGTGATCAGCCATTGGTGATGCAAGGCTACAGTGGAACAGAAAACGTTCCATTTTGGTTAAAACTTACAGACATGTTCTTGTACACTATCTATATAATGATGGGTGCATTGATCTTGTTGATGTTTGGATTTGGTATCGCAAAGAAATTTA
The DNA here is from genome assembly GCA_905215345.1 of uncultured bacterium. Classification (GTDB taxonomy): domain Bacteria; phylum Bacteroidota; class Bacteroidia; order Bacteroidales; family Bacteroidaceae; genus Bacteroides. The sequence continues at coordinate 194,769 of CAJMPR010000003.1, read as the reverse complement.
AATAATTAAGAGAGAATAAAATGGCAAAAGGTAAAAGAAGTGTTCCAGAAATTAACTCTAGTTCTACTGCGGATATTGCCTTCCTGTTGTTGATCTTCTTCTTGATTACGACTTCTATGGATACTGACCGTGGTTTGGCAAGACGCTTGCCACCACCGCCTGAAAAGGAGCAGAAACAAGATGATATCAAATTGAAGGAACGCAATGTGTTGCAAGTCTTCCTGAATATGAACGACCAGTTAATGTGTGGAAACGACTATATCAGTGTAGATCAATTGCGCGCAAAGGCAAAGGATTTTATTGCTAATCCGTATAATGATGATGCCAAGCCTGAAAAGTATGCGAAAGATGTACCTTTCTTTGGTAACATGATGATTACAGAGAAGCATGTAGTTTCTTTGCGTTGTGACCGTGGTTCTTCTTACAAGGCATATATTGCTGTACAGAATGAGTTGGTAGCAGCTTATAATGAGTTGCGTGATGAATTGGCTCAAGAAAAATGGCAGAAAAAATATGCTGATTTGAACGAAGAACAACAGAAATCAATTCGTGAGATTTATCCTCAGAAGATATCTGAGGCAGAACCTAAAAAATACGGAGAAAAGAAGTAATGGGAAAATTTAATAAAACCGGAAAACGCGGAATGCCGGCGTTGAACACTTCTTCTCTGCCTGACCTTATCTTCACCCTGTTGTTCTTCTTTATGATTGTAACAACTATGCGTGAGGTAACATTAAAGGTTGAGTTTAAGGTTCCGCAAGGTACTGAATTGGAAAAACTTGAGAAGAAGTCTTTGGTTACGTTTATCTATGTAGGAAAACCTACTGCTGAATTCCGTAAGAAATTAGGTAATGAAAGCCGTATCCAGTTAAATGACAGTTATGCAGAAGTTGCTGCAATCCAAGATTATATTATTGGTGAACGCGCCAGTATGAAGGAGGAAGATCAGCCGCAAATGACAGTGTCTTTGAAAGTTGACCAAGATACGAAAATGGGTATTGTAACAGATATCAAGGAAGCTCTTCGTCAAGCTTATGCATTGAAGATTAACTATTCTGCCCAACCGCGTCAGTAAGAAGTTAATTCCAAACTATATGATAAAGGTCGCTTAAAACAAGCGACCTTTATTTGTTTTTAATAGAGAGAAAGATAATCCGCTTTATACAATTAGGCGGTATCTATATTTATTTTACATTGTATACTTCCCGGTAGATTTGCGATTTTACAGCTTCAAAGTCTTTTTCACATTCTAAATTTCCATAAGCCATGAGTAACATAGGAAGATAATTATCTCCGGGCTTATAGGGTGGCTGCATGTATGGCTTTTCCCATAATGTGAATCCATGGCGTTTGTAGAAATTGATACGTCGTATTGCCATTTCCTCTTCAGGTGCCTCTACTTCCAGAATGATAGGGGAGTTAAGTTGTTGACATAAATGGTTCAAAACATTCTTGCCATGTCCGCCATTGCGTTGAGACGGATCGATTGCGAAATGTTCTACATAATAAAAATGTCCAAAATCCCAGTAAGTAATAAAACCGACAGGACTATCGTGATGAAAGATTATTTTATTATAAAAATGCGGCTTAGTATCAGTATACTTACACAACTCCTCCAATGCACGATACTCTTCGGCTGGAAAAGACGAGATCATTAACTGCTCCATGTAGCTGTACAACTCTTTGTCAGCAGTAGTTATACGTTGGAATTTAATCATAAAGTACTCTTTTAGGGTTTGTTCTTATTATTCAGTGTAAAAATCAATAATTCTGCGGATAGCTCGTTGGCATACAGGACAAAAAGCAGGGTATTCGTTTGTACGCATACGACAATTGTCAGCCGGGCGGTAAATGCCTTTGGCAGAATAGCCACCACCTTCGTATACACCAACAGGGTATGTATTACTTGCATTTGTTGGGGTAGGAATAGGAGTATCCTTGGCAAGCATATCTTCCCACTTAGATGCAAAGTCCACTCGGGTACTGATATTTTGCTCCCATGGTTCTATATTTAAAGGATAAGTATCTGTCATGATATCATTGTCATAGAAATATTCATCTGCGAGTCCTCCAAAGCTATGCCCAAATTCATGCACAACAACCGGACGGAACATAGAGTGATGTGCAGTAGTCAAGGTATAAGAGTTATAGATACCCCCACCACCATATTCGTCACTATTGGCTAAAATGATGATGTGCTCATAGGGGATTCCGGCTAAAGCATCATGTATGGCTTTTAAGCGCGGTGTAGTCAGGTATCTATCTGAATAGAAAGTGCTGAAATGCGAGTTGAAAGCTGTATGTTTCCATTCTCCTAATCTTGGCACACTTACCCCGTTATCTTTTGAAGGGCTCGCTACGGCTACGATATTAAACCGTTTTTTCATGGACTTAAAAGGTTCATGGGAGAATAAACTTTCACAAGCTATGTTAGCATCCTGATAAAACGTTTCCATTTCATTCGGTAAATATCCTTCTGCAAGGATAGCTACATCAATAGCTTTATCCAGGATGTCGTTCTGCAATAAGTATTTATGAGGAGTGATATGAGAGACTCCTTTTTGTGCTATTAATATATCATCCGGACGAACAATATGTTTCATTCCCATACCAAATAGTGTGATTTCAATTTCAACCGGTTGAAGAGGATAGGGTACCAGGAATGTGTTTTCAAACCCTTTATTGATGTTTTTGGCTTCTTCTGTTGCCAGCCATTCCTGAAAAAGAGAAGAAAATGAAGTCGTATAAATAGTTTTACCACTGGCTATGTCCCGCATTATAATCTGCCCGCTGCCCTTCAGAGGAAGTTCGGATAAATGATGTTTTCTGCCCGCCCAGAATGGAAGAGAGGATAAACCATCCAGACAGATGTTCTGCTTGGATGCATTACCACTGAATATGTAGTCAATGCGAAGAGTTTTATCTGTGAAATAGTCAGTGAATGCTTGTGCATATGCAACCGAAGTGGCTACAAAGCATAATAGAAGTAAAGTGCATTTTTTCATATCATTTTATATTTAAATCACTTTACAAAGATACATTTTTTACTGTTCATCTGCAATTCCGGTGTAATTGAAGAAAGAGATTCGCTGCATTTATCGTATTTAGTTCCGTTTCTAAAGTGTGTGATTATTCTTTTTTTATTAAGAAAAGTAACAAATCACATATTTATTGGAGAAAAAATAACTAACTTTGCATGTTGCCGTAGCAAAATGCGGTAAGATTATTCATTTAATTATTGATATTTGAAATGGGACATCATCAATTGGATACTTTAGACGAGCAGATATTGAAACTTATTGCTGATAATGCGCGTATACCTTTTCTTGAAGTGGCTAGAGCCTGTAATGTATCCGGAGCCGCCATTCACCAACGAATACAGAAACTTACCAATCTGGGTATCCTGAAAGGTTCGGAATATGTAATAGACCCGGAAAAAATTGGATATGAAACTTGTGCATACATTGGAATTTACCTGAAAGATCCTGCAACTTTTGATGCTGTGACAAAAGCATTAGCTGCTATTCCGGAAATAGTAGAATGCCATTTTACAACAGGTAAATATGATATGTTTGTCAAGCTTTATGCTCGTAATAATCATCACCTGTTAAGTATAATTCACGATAAGTTGCAGCCGCTGGGATTGTCACGTACTGAAACACTGATATCCTTCCATGAAGCTATTAAGCGTCAGATGCCGATAGCTATTGAAGAAGAGGAAGAATAATTCTTATCGGCGGATATAATCAACAAAAGCATATGAGCAGGGATGCTTCTCGTCTACCGGATGAGATTCCCTGTTTTTTTCTTGCCATATATTCATGTTGACATTCGGGAAATAGACATCTGCCTGAGGAGCTTCCGCATCAATCTCCGTTAGGCAGAGTACGTCAGCTAATGGGAGAGCCTGAAGATAGACACTGGCTCCTCCTATAATGTATACCTGCTCGTTAGCCTCACAATTCTTTAAGGCTTCTTCTAAAGAAGAGTATACTTCTGCACCTGGAAAGTTTACATCAGTATGAGATGAGAGTACAATATTGCGGCGATTGGGTAAAGCGCCTTTGGGTAAAGACTCAAAAGTTTTCCGTCCCATGATAATGGTGTTTCCGGTAGTAAGTGCCTTGAAACGTTTTAAATCATTGGGAAGCCAAAATAGCAATTTGTTTTCGTAGCCAATGCCCATATTGCGATCTACTGCTGCGATTATGTTTACCATGTTATTTTATTATATAAGTTAGGAATTATAAGTATGAATGATGAGTATTGATTTAGATTGCATCATAAAACTAAATGACAATTCATAACTTATGATCCTTAATTCATAATTCAACTCACACTGCAACTTTCCCTGCAATATGCGGGTGAGGATTATAGTTTATCAATTCAAAGTCTTCATAGTTGAAATCGAAAATACTTTTCACATTCGGATTGATTTTCATTTGAGGAAGAGGTCTTGGTTCACGACTTAACTGAAGTTTAACTTGTTCCAAATGATTCAAATAGATGTGCGCATCCCCTAATGTATGTACAAAATCTCCTGCTTTAAGTCCGGTTACTTGCGCCATCATTTGTAGCAATAATGCATATGATGCGATATTGAACGGTACTCCGAGGAAGATATCGGCACTTCGTTGGTAAAGTTGTAAGCTGAGGCGTCCGTCGGCTACATAAAACTGAAAGAACGCATGGCAAGGCGGCAAATTCATGTTATCGAGGTCACCCACATTCCAGGCACTTACTATAATACGCCGGGAATCCGGATTATGCTTGATCGTCTCAACAGCTTCGCTGATTTGGTCAATGACACCCCCTTTGTAGTTTGGCCATGAACGCCACTGGTATCCATATATATGACCTAAATCCCCATTCTCATCTGCCCATTCGTTCCAAATACGCACGCCGTTATCTTGCAGATATTTTACGTTTGTATCTCCATTTAAGAACCATAACAGTTCGTAAATAATAGATTTCAAATGAAGTTTTTTAGTGGTCAGACAAGGAAATCCTTCTTCCATATTGAATCGCATCTGATGTCCGAATATACTGATTGTACCAGTTCCTGTGCGGTCACTCTTTTCAATACCTTCTGTCAATACACGGTTGAGCAAATCTAAATATTGTTTCATGAATTACAAATTATAATGCTTCGCCAAAGGTAACCAAACTTCGGGAGATATTAAAAATTAAAAATTAAAAATTAAGTAGAGTGCTCTGATTAAAGGAAAGGAGTCAGCAGATTACCCACCCATCCAACGAATTTTTTCCACCCAGATCGTTCTTTCCATATTTCGGGAGTGAGCAGAATACTGTTCTGTTTATCTCTCTCGAACATTGTATTTAACTGGTTTGTGGTTGCAGGGTCAAAAATGAAGGCATTCGTTTCGTAGTCATAACGGAGACTACGACTGTTGAGGTTGGCCGTCCCCACTGTACAGAAGGACTTATCTACCATCATTACTTTGGAATGATGAAAGCCGCCTTTAAAAAGATAAATTTTGGCACCCCGTTTCATTAACTTGTGTACGATGTACAAAGACGCTTCGGGAGTAAAAGGAATATCTGATACGGCAGGTATCATAATTTCTACTTCCGTACCTTTCTTCAACGCCTTTTTGATAGCCATACGAATAGACTTCGTCGGTACAAAATAAGGATTGACAATCTGAATATTTTTTTGTGCCGCTTCAATCGATACGGTATAAGCATGGCTTATAGAACGTGGCGTTTCGCGTGGAGTACGGTCTACTATGGCAATTTCTTCGGCAATACTGTCAGGAAGTTGCGGCAGATTTGGAAAGTATGCAGGTCCGCCAATGTGTTGTCCGGTTTCTCTATTCCACATTGTTAGAAAAATGCCTTGTAAGTAACGCACTGCATCCCCTTCTATATTCATATGTATATCATGCCATTTTCCGATCTTCGGTAAGCCGTTGATATAATAATCGGCGATGTTCATACCACCCGTATAACCGATTTTGCCATCGATAACAACTATTTTGCGGTGGTCACGATGCATTGCATGATTGATATAAGGGAAAGTTATCGGATCGAACTTTACAATTTCGATGCCTCTTGCCTGTATTGCCTGCAAATGTTCCTTTCTAAGCGGTTTGTTATTAGACCAGTTACCGAATGCGTCGAACATGGCACGTACTTTTACTCCCTCTTTAGCTTTTTCAGCCAAAAGGTCAAACAGTGCATTTGCAATAGAATCGTTCCGGAAATTGAAATATTCCAGATGAATGTGGTGGCGGGCATGGCGGATTGTTTCAAATAAGTCGACAAACTTGTCACGACCAGTCATCAATAGCTCAACTTTGTTATTATAAGTTACCGGTATTCCCAATTCCTGCATATAATTCATTACTAGGGAATCACTTGTAACCTGTGCCCGGATATTTCCAACAAAAAGAGTAAATAATATGACGAATAGAACCTGTCTCAAAACTTTATAATATTCTTTAGTTTTATGAGTTGGCAAATATACAATTTATAGATGAGAAATGTTCGTCCATTTAGAAAAAATTAGCCCTTATCTATATGAAATAAGATAAGGGCTGACTTAATTATCCTTGAGGAAATAGATTTATTCTGCGATTAGGAGTTCAATGTTCAGTAACTAAGCTAATGAACATATTTTACGGTAAAGGAGATAAAGCAATACTATCCCTGCCACTGCTAAAGATTTCGGTTCCAGTTGGGCTGCCTCGCTGTGGGCTGCGACCATAAATGTTTCACGTAATGTATCCAGCACCAATTGTAAGCCGTCGAGAACGAAGAATAGTACCAGTGCCAGTGTGAAGCAGAAAGTTACCCACATTTGTGAAATCCGGTGGGTACGGTCGGGCAGATGGCGCATTACTCGACGTGTGAAGCCATTGTCAGCTATTTCTTGCCGGTTGGCGGCGAAGAAAGAAACTATGAGTTTATCATCATTTTCCATCATAACCATTTTGTTTTAAATATGTAGCCATTTTTTCTTTCGCCCGCGAGAGGTGGCTTTTCACAGTTCCCGCCGGACATCCGGTAATTCCCGCAATTTTCTCTATACTCTGGTCTTCCATGTAAAAGAGAGTGATACAAGTGCGTTCTGTTTCTTTTAACATACTCAGCGCACGATAAATATCCATGTGCTGACCTATGTCTTTCTGCAGCGTACTGCATTGAGCGTCTACCCGGAATGTTTCCAGATCGTCAGTTTCTTTCCGAGTGCGAAGATAATCATAAAATACATTATAAGCAATACGGTAGAGCCAAGTTGAGAAGCTGGACAAATTTTTGAATAGAGCCAGGTTTGTATATACTTTGATAAATGTATCTTGTGCCAAGTCATCGCTCAATTCGCTGTCGCCGCAAGTCAGATGCAGAAAGAAACGTCGTATGGGCGACTGATACTTTCCTATCAACTGGTCGAAGGCCCTGGTGTTACGAAACACCACGACCTGTGCGACTAACGATATATCATTGAGTTGACTCATCTTTCTTCATCCTTCTCTTGGTTGTTATTATCTATGCAATCGGGCTTTATGTCACTTCTCCCAATCTTTTCATTATATTCTGTAGGAGTTGGAGTGTACGGCTTTTTCTCTTTGCCTTGTTGGGTATAGAAAATAACCAATTGTCCGAATCCGGTGAACATTATGAGTAAACCGATGCATCCTATTCCAAATTCTCCAGTGATAGCCCAAAGGAAGATAAACAGTCCTATACCCATGAAGACATTATTAATTCCTTTGCTGCGGATGTCTATTGCCTGGGCCTCTTTGATAAGGTTCTCCGGTAATGGTTGTCCGCTTGCTAAAGCCTGTTCCACCAGGCGGTATTTGGCCTTACGGTTCTTATAACGGAAGAAGAATATAATGAATATGATAATTAACGGGAAACCGAATACAAAAACAATGGCTGTAATGGCAATAGCGGCTTCTTTGGCATCGTGTCCCAGATTCCAGCCGAAATCGTAGGCGCGACTGTGATGTTTGTAATTATCACCACTTTCTTCATTCGTACTGGAACTGTCTTCGTAAGTCGTAACGCTGAGGGTATCTGCTACCGCCTTCCCGTCGATGACGGTGTCTCTTAATTCGATTACTCTTTTCTTGTTTCCCAAGCTATCGTTTTCAGTAACGATCCTGGATTTCCCCTGAACCAATGTACACAGCAGCATGGCTGTCATGAATGCAAAAATGATACGTTTCATAATTTTATTGTTTTTAAGTTATTTGTTTCTTTGTGAGTTAGACGTATCTTCTTCTTCAGAAAGTTGCAAAGAGACGATATTTTTTTGATATTTGCGGTAATTAATGAGAAAAAATGAAATTACCCTCATCCTTTACTACATATACCCGTACCCTTTTAGGAGATGAAGGAGCTGATAAACTCTTTACTTCTTTGGAGAAAGAGCAACCTGTCAGCCTCCGCTTGAATAAGCTGAAAGCAGAGTCGTCTATAGAAGGAAATAGTACCGCCAACCGTCAACTTTCAATTGTCAATTGTCAATTACCCCCTGTTCCTTGGTGTACATCAGGTTTCTATCTTGACGAACGTCTTACCTTTACATTCGATCCCCTGTTTCATACCGGTTATTATTATGTGCAAGAGGCCTCGTCCATGTTTGTGGAACAGGCGTTGAAACAATATGTGGGTGATACCCCCGTCGTGATGCTAGACCTCTGTGCGGCTCCCGGCGGTAAGTCGACGCATGCCCGCAGTGTCCTTCCTGAGGGCAGCCTTCTGGTGGCTAATGAAGTAATCCGTAACCGCTCGCAGATATTGGCGGAGAACCTAACGAAGTGGGGACATCCCGATGTGGTGGTTACCAATAACGATCCGGCTGACTTTGCCGCTCTGGAGAACTTCTTCGATGTGGTATTGACCGATGTACCTTGTTCCGGTGAAGGAATGTTCCGTAAAGACCCGGTAGCAGTGAGTGAGTGGAGTGAGGAGAATGTGGAGAACTGCTGGCAGCGTCAGCGACGCATCATTGCAGACATCTGGCCTTGTTTGAAACCCGGTGGTATCCTTATATATAGCACCTGTACTTATAATACGAAAGAAGACGAAGAAAATATCCGTTGGATACGAGATGAGTTCGGAGCTGAGGTATTGCCACTTGATGTACCTGCCGATTGGCACATAACGGGAAACCTGTTGCCGGGTGAAGACTTTCCGGTCTACCGTTTTCTGCCTCATGTAACGAGAGGAGAAGGATTTTTTCTGGCTGTACTTCGTAAGCCAAACCTGTACTCCGGTTCCGTAAAGGTCAACTCCAGCTCTGTAAACCTGAGGTCTGAGTCCCGTAAATTCTGGGATAAGGGAGGCAAGACTCTGGGAGTCTCCAAAGAACAACTCTCGGCATTACGTGATTGGCTTCTTGCTCCGGATGAATATGAACTTATCTTAAAGGAAGGAAATGTCAATGCTTTTCCGAAAGATTACTTACCGGCATTATCCTCTCTTCGTTCGTCGCTTCGTGTTGTGCAGGCGGGGATAGGTGTTGCCGAACTTAAAGGTAAAGACTGGATTCCCCACCATGCGCTGTCTATGAGTTTACAGTTAAAGCCCGATGCCTTTCCTCGCGAGGAAGTCTCTTACGAACAGGCTATCGCCTATTTACGCAAAGAGGCTGTCACCCTTTCGGATGCAGCCCCTCGCGGAGTGGTTTTACTTACTTATAGGAATGTGCCTCTCGGTTTTGTTAAGAATATCGGTAATCGTGCCAACAATCTTTATCCGCAGGAGTGGCGGATTCGTAGCGGATACTTGCCGGAAGCGGTAAAAATGCTGATAAGTGATTAAGAAAACAGTTTCTTAAATCACAGCCTGCTTTTGTACATCCGTGCCATTGCCTTCTGATACTGGTTTTCCAGTTGCAGCAAGTTTGTTTTGCTTTGATAAACTACGGAGACTTCTACAAAATATTCTATCATGTTGATTTGTCCGCCTACAAGCGCTTGTTTCAGCAGTGACAGGTCTTGCTGACTGCGGAAAGCCTGTTCATATTCTTGCATAGAGGTATGCAGACTACGAGCCTCTTCGTAAAGTTGCCATAACTCGGAACTGGCTTTCAACCTTGCGTTGTCCTTTTGGAAATCAATATTCATTGCTTGCGCTTTCGCAATCTTCACCTTTCCCTTGTTCTCAAAAAGCGGGAAAGAGAAACCTACCACAACACCGTTCAACGGGTGTCTTGACTCGGTGTTACGGCGATAACCCAGTTCCAACTTTGGCAACCAACCTTGTTTGCTGGCTGAAATCTGTTTACGGGCAGCCACACTTTCGCTGTTAAATGATTGCAGAGTGGGGTCGGTAGCCAGTAAGTCGTCACATACCTGCCGGAAATCTGCCGGGATTGGAATGAGAGGATAGTCTGTTAACGTAAAATTGCCGGTATCAGCTATATTGTCATCAACTGTCAGAGGTTGGTCACCATTCAGTGCCATTAACTCCTTCAACTTGTTATTCAAGGCTACGTTGTTCATGCGTGATTCGGTACGCACGTTTAATAACTCCAGATTGATTTTGTTGGTTTCCAGCACATTGGCGTCACCCGTAGCCAATCGTTTGGCGTACATGGCGGATAACTCCTCGGCATTCTTCAGCCGCTCATCCAATAACATCTGCTGACGTTGCAACAGGATGATGTCCAGGCAGACTTCCTTGGCTTGTAACAAAATTTGTTGCCGCATGGCTGTTGCTTGTGCATCGAGCGCACCACCCTTGTAGCGGTTCATCTGTCCGCGTGTGGCGTATAGGGTGGGAAAATCGAAACTCTGCGAAACTACCAGTTCGCCCACTGTCTCACCACTGTTTGTTGAATCCCAAAGGTGGGCATACGAAAGGGTTGGGTCGGGCAAATTATTTGTCGCTTTATTCTCCAGTTTCTGCGAAGAAATAAGTTGTGCGTTAGCCTTTAGCTCTTTATTATTCGCTTCAATCTGGCGAAGTATAACATCAATGTTATTATTTTGTGCGCCTATCCTTATGCAGGTCAGGAGGATGGCGCTTAGTATAAATATTCGTTTCATAAATAGTACTTTAAAACTGTTTTGTATTTATATTTGAACACAGATACACGGAGAGCGATGTAGTCGCTACTCAGTGTCTCAGTGCCTTTGCGTTCAAATCAACTTTATCATTTCTCCTTCTTTCTCATCATCAGATAAACAATCGGAATGATGAAACCGTTCAGGAAAGTCGATGTTAAAAGTCCGCCTAATATAACCTTTGCCATAGGACTTTGTATCTCGTTACCTGCCAAGTCACCTCCAAGTGCCAGTGGAATCAGGGCAAGAGCACTGGACAACGCCGTCATCAAGATAGGATTCAGACGGTCCATTGAACCACGGATAACACTCTCGTAAATGCTGTATCCTTCTTCCCGTTGCAGATGGTTGTAATGGCTGATGAGCAACATTCCGTTTCGGGTAGCGATACCGAAGAGCGAAATAAAGCCGATAATGGCCGGGATGCTGACTTCGCCTGTGGTAATGAGTAGTGCAAATACGCCTCCAATCAATGCTAAAGGCAGATTGATAAGAATAATGGTGCTTTCTTTCACACTGCGGAATTCAGAATAAAGCAGCAGGAAAATCACAACGATAGACATGAACGAAGTCAGTGCCAGCGTGCGGCTTGCCGCCTGCTCGCTTTCAAACTGTCCGCCGTATTCAATATGATAACCTTCCGGTAACTTGATTTGCTTGTCTACACGTTCTTGGATGTCGTTGACTACACTGCGCAGGTCGCGGTCGGCTACATTGGCCGAGATTACGATTTTACGCTTAACGTTCTCACGGCTGATTGTATTCGGTCCCATGGCCGAACGAATCTCAGCTACATAGTTCAAAGGAACCTTACCGCCGTCTCCGGTATCAATCATCAGGTTACCTATCTTTTCCATCTTGTCACGCAAGTCGTCCTTTACACGTACGGTAAGGTCAAAGCTTTTTCCCTTTTCGTATACCTGTGATACGGCTTCCCCTGCAAGGCATACGTTTACAAATTCAGAGAATTCCGGTAATGAAATACCATACTTGGCAAGCACTTCCCGCTTGGGTGAAATGATAAGTTGTGGACGCTCAATCTGTTGTTCCACATTCAGGTCGGCAATGCCGGGAATATCCTGAATGTTACTCTTTATTTCATTACCGAGGGTGTACATCCGATTGAGGTCGTCACCGAACAGCTTGATAGCGATATTGGCTTTAGTACCCGACAACATGGCGTCGATACGATGACTGATAGGCTGTCCGATTTCAACGTTAGCTCCTACGATTGTTCCCAATTTCTCACGTACCTCGGCCGAGAGTTCGCTGCGTGAGCGGTCTTTCAGTTCGAACGGAGCTTCGATTTCGGAAACATTCACCCCCAAAGCATGTTCGTCCAGTTCGGCACGTCCCGTTTTGCGGGCTACGGTTTGTATTTCAGGAATAGTCAATAGCAGTTCTTCCGCACGGTGTCCCATCTTGTCACTCTCTTCCAGGGAGATTCCCGGAAGGGATGAAATGTTGATAGTGAACGAACCTTCATTGAATGGGGGGAGGAACGAGCGTCCCAACGTGAAGAAACAAACCAAAGCGATGACAAACAATCCGATGGTGCCGCCTAAAACGCTTTTCTTATGTCCTAATACAAAGGTCAGTGCCTTGCCGTATCCCACTTTCATCTTGCGGGCCACCCATGAATCACTGGTAGAGTTCTTTCCTTCTTTTATCTTTTCTCTGCCTAAAAGATAGGAGCAGAGCACCGGTGTTACGGTCAGTGCCACAACGGTAGATGCTGCCAGTGCTACGATAAATGCGATACCCAGCGGAACCAACATTCTGCCTTCCATACCACTCAGGAAGAACAACGGCACAAAGCTTACTACGATAATCAGTGTAGAGTTCAGGATAGGCATACGTACTTCCTTGGAAGCGTTGAATACCACCTGCAATATGGACAACCGCTCTTCTTCCGGCTTCAACCGGTTCTCCCGCAGTCGTTTATAGACGTTCTCCACGTCGACAATAGCATCGTCCACCAATGAACCGATGGCAATTGCCATACCGCCAAGGCTCATGGTATTGATGGTGAATCCCATATAGTGAAGCGCCAATAATGAAGTAATCAGCGATAAGGGTAACGTAACCAATGAAATAATCGTAGTCCGGACATTGGCAAGGAACAGGAACAGAACGATGACTACGAAGATACCACCTTCCAGCAAAGACTTCTGTACATTGCCGATAGAATTTTCAATGAAGCGGCTTTGACGGAAAATGTCCGTACTTACCTTAACATCGGCCGGTAGGTTTTTCTGTAAATCCTTTAAAGAGGCTTCCAGTTTATCTGTCAATTCCAGCGTACTGGTAGAGGGTTGCTTGGTAACCGTCATCAGTACGGCCGGTTTTCCCCGTTCGGAGGCTGTGCCCAGTTTAGGTAATTTGGCTCCGATACGTACGTCTGCAATGTCTTCCAACAGGATGGGCGCTGCAGAACCTGAAACCTGCGGAGCCCGTACTACCGCTTTTGCTATTTGTTCTATCTTGTCGGTAGAGAGTACACCGCGTACAATGTATTCATTCCCATATTCGTAGAGTACGCCACCGTTGGCGTTCAGATTCATTTCGCGTGTTGCAGTCATAACCTCGTCTAACGTTACACCGTAGTGGCGCATCCGTTCGGGGTCGAGTTGTACTTGATACTCTTTGAGGTCTCCGCCCAGTACGGCCACCTGTGCCACACCACCGGTAGAAAGTAACCGTGGACGTATAGTCCAGTCGGCAATGGTACGCAGGTCGAGCATAGACGTAGAGTCTGCCGTCAAGCCGACTATAAGCATCTCGCCCAGGATGGACGATTGCGGGCCGAGTGTCGGTTTGCCAACATTGGCGGGTAATGATTCGCTGACAACCGCCAACTTTTCGCTGACAATTTGCCGTGCCAGATAAATATCCGTATCCCAATCGAATTCTACCCACACCACAGAGAAGCCGTTTGTAGAGGATGAACGCACACGACGTACGTCCGTTGCACCGTTCACAGCGGTTTCTACAGGGAAAGTAACGAGTTGTTCCACTTCTTCGGCTGCCATGCCGTTTGCTTCGGTCATGATAACCACGGTTGGCGCATTCAAATCGGGGAACACATCCACTTCTGTATTCATGGCGGTATAGGTACCGCCAATCAGCAACAGCACCGATGCTACCAACACCAGGATGCGATTCTGAAGGGAAAAATGTATAATCTTGTTTAGCATGTAATTTAGTTATTAGTTGTTAGTGATTAGTGATTTGTTGGTGATTATTTGGGTATAACTATACTTGCTTCTATCCTGAATAGAAGAATGCAAGCAAATCACTAATCACCAATCACTCATCACTGAATTAGTGTTCATGACTATGTGCCGGTATCGCATTTGAAGCCGATGCCAGTTTTACCTGGTAAGCACCTTGGGTAACCACTTTGTCACCAGCTTTTACACCAGACAGGATTTGTACCCTTTCACCGTTGTCGGCACCCAGCGTGACGAGTTGCTTTTTGTAACCCTCTTCATCCACTTGCAGGTATACAAAGAAGCTGCCCTGTTCTTCCGTCAAGGCCGTGCGAGGCAGGGAGATTACATTTTCCATGGGAGAAGAAAGCAGAAATACTTCTACGAATGAGCCGGGAATAATATCGCCTTTGTTATCGAACTCAAAGGTAACCGGTACATAATAGCCATTGTTATCCGATGCTTTTCCATAAGAAAGTATGCGGCCGTTCAATTCTTTTAAGGTATATACCTTATTATCATAAGGGGTACAGAAGTTAGCGGAGCCAATGGTGCGGAGGTACGGATAATACTTCTCTGAGACATCGGCACGCAGGAATAATTGGCGGTTTTGGGTAACGCTTACCAACGGTTGGCCTATGGTGACATAATCACCTTCCTTTACTAAAAGGTTCTTTATGTATCCGCCGATGGGTGAAGTGACGGCTTGTCCCTGAGCCGAATTGTTCTTGGCAACAGCCTCATAGCTGATACGTGCATTTTCGTAAGCCTGTTCGGCTTGAGCGAAATCTTTTTCGGATACTATCTTGCTGGGAAGGAGTTCTTTCATACGTTCGTATTCCTTTCTGGCGGTTTCGTATGCGATACGTGCTCTTTGCACCGGGTCACCGTCTGCCATATTCTTGGAAGAAAGCAGTACCAGCGGTGTACCTTTACTTACACTCATTCCTTCGACTACTTTACTGCGGAAAGATACAACACCTGCTACGGTAGCTACGGCAACACTTTCGTCACCCTGGGCTGCCATTACCTGTCCGCTGGTTTTGATTACTTGGTAGAAAGTTCCCGGTTCGACGACACTTGAACTTACTCCTGCTGCCTGGGCTTTGGCAGGTGGTAAGATGATTTCATCGCCGGAGGCCTCAGTAGGCTCGGCACCGTGATTGTGACCTTCGTGGCTATCGCCTTCCTGTTCATGGTTATGCCCTTCGTGGTCATGGTCGGCATGGGAATTTTCTTCTGTCTCGTGATTATGTCCTTCTTCGGACTTGCTATTGCAGGAGCCTAACAGGAATAGTCCTATAACTCCCATAAAAAGATATTTCTTCATGATTAAATAATTAGTTCTTGCTTAATTCGAATGCAAAATTAGAAAAGAGAGAATGCAACAAGGTTGCAATCATTCTTATACTGATGGAAACTTAGTTCCGGTGATACCGGTTAAGCAAGAAAAAACGGAGGCGCACGAAGCCCCGTAGCACGTGTGATAAACGTGCTGTGAAGAGATTCTAAGTAGACATAATCCTGTTTTACGCTTATTGCTTCAGGAATGGTAAGCAACTTGAGGATAGGTTCGGAAAACAATGTAGTTACCCATAAGAAGTCCGGGTGTATATCGCTATTATCCGAATTGGGAGTTTGCTGATAGAAATGTACAGTCATACAACCTGTATCACAACAGCAGTGGTTATCGCAAGGATCTTTCTGTTGATGGCAACAGCTGTCGGATGTCGGTACGTCATTCTTCATACATATCAGACCGTTGTCGTGATGATGATGGGGAATGACAGGTACAACCAACATAACCATGCTGATAAAAAACAGGAAGTATGCGATGTACCTTTTCTTTTTCATTCTATCTTTATTGAATGGTCGCAAAGATAGAGTTTAATCATTTAACTACCAAATGCGAGATGCTAAAAAGCCTTGAATAAATCATTTAAACCTTCACTCATGCTGGGATGAGTAAATATAAAATCACGCAGCACACTATAGTGTTGTCCGGTCTTCATGGCCAATGATACCAGATTGATGACTTCCGGTGAATCGACGCAGAAGAATGTACATCCTATAATGCGCCCCGTATGTGCATTGACTATCGCTTTCATCATACCGTCCATGTTCTGTATGGTTCGGGCACGGGGAATAACAGCCGCGGGGAGTCGGGAAACCTGGAAAGAGCATCCGCGCTTTACGGCTTCTTCTTCCGTAATTCCGATATGGGCGAGTGGCGGATCGGTAAAGATGACGTAAGGGATAGGGAGACGGTCGTCCATGCGGCGCTTTTTGTTACCGAACAATTGATTGGCAATAATCCGGTAATCGTCTATGGAGAGATAGTCGTATAAAGCATCTCCCCTGACGTCTCCTAATGCCCACACCCGTGGAGAGGTGGTGTGCAGGTATTCGTTGACGATGATAGCTCCTCTTGCATCGGTCTGTATACCGGCTGCATGGAGGTTCAGTTCGTCGGTCATCGGCCTGCGTCCTGTCGCAAGCAATAGTGCATCTCCTTCCAGATAGTAGGGTATACCGTCGGAACCATCCGTGTAAGTTAAAGTGATACCGTTTGGGGTATCATAAACGGATAATGCGCATACATTCAGGTGTACTTCAATATGTTTCCGTTTTAAAGACTCCAACATGTATTCGGCTATGTCACGGTCCACTTTCGGCATAAAACGGTTGCCTCCTTCCAATAACGTGACTTCACTTCCAAAGCCCGCGTACATGGTGGCAAACTCCAGACCGATGGCTCCGGCACCCAGTATAAGCAGACGAGGGGGCAGTTCGCTCTGCTGTTGCAGTGTTTCGCTGGTATGTACCCGTTTACTGTCATTGATGCCTTCCACATCCGGCAAGATGGGAGTGGAACCGGTGTTGATAAATATTTCTTTTCCTTTAAGTAATATTTCTTTTTTATCGGCGGGAACAACTTTTATCGTATCATCGGATATAAAGGAGGCGGTACCGTCATAAATAGTAATATTAGGATTTGCTTTTATCAGTTCGATATTTTTGTCCCGCAGGAATGATACCAACTTGTTTTTCCTGCCGACAGCCAACGCATATTGTTTGGCTTGTTTGGTATAATCGTTTTGATAAAGCCGTTCGGCTTGTTCCGATTCGTAAATCAGTGTCTTCGTGGGAATACACCCCACGTTGACACAGGTTCCACCATACATGTGTGGCGAACGTTCAATGATTGCCACTTTCCAGTTACGGTTGGCAAGTTCGACAGCCAGCAGTTTCCCACCTTTGCCGAACCCTATAATTATAGCGTCATATTGTTTCATTTTATACGTAGTTAAGGGGTTATAAAATGAAACAATAAGGGTGAATTATTTGTTGCGGGAAGTTTGTTAATGAAAGTTTACCGTTCCAACTCACGAAGTGAGTCCATTTTCTTCTTTTCGAGGAACTCATAGATTCCACACAAGTGCTCGGTAACCCGTTTGTTCCCAAACTCATATACTTTGCTGACCAATCCGTCCAGGAAGTCACGGTCGTGGCTTACCACAATCAGAGTGCCGTCGAAATCTACCAGCGCCTGTTTCAGAATATCTTTGGTCTTCATATCCAGGTGATTGGTAGGCTCATCCAGAATCAGCAGGTTCACAGGCTCCAGCAACAACTTTATCATGGCAAGTCGTGTGCGTTCGCCTCCCGAAAGGACTTTTACTTTCTTCATGGACTCTTCCGGTCCGCCGAACATGAAAGCACCCAGCAGGTCGCGTATCTTGTTGCGTATTTCTCCTTTGGCAACGTCGTCAATGGTTTGGAATACGGTGAGGTTCTCGTCCAGTAATGATGCCTGATTTTGGGCGAAATAGCCTATTTGTATATTGTGACCGATTGTGAGAGTGCCTTCATGCTCTATTTCTTGCATGATGCATTTCACGAGCGTTGATTTACCTTCACCGTTTTTGCCGACGAATGCTACCTTGTCTCCTCTTTCTATAGTCAGGTTGGCATTCTTGAATACGACATGTTCACCATAGATTTTGCCAACGCTTTCCATTATTACGGGATAATTGCCCGAACGGGGTGAAGGCGGGAATTTCAGTCTCAGTGCCGAGGTATCTTCCTCGTCCACTTCCAAGATTTCCAATTTCTCAAGCATCTTGACACGGCTTTGAACCTGTAAGGTCTTGGAATAAGTTCCTTTGAATCGCTCGATGAACTCTTTGGTTTCGGCAATGAACTTTTGTTGCTCGTCATAAGCCTTTTGCTGTTGTTCGCGACGTTCTTTGCGGAGTTCCAGGTATTTGGAGTAGTTGACCTTATAATCGTATATACGTCCCATAGTCACTTCTAAGGTACGGGTGGTAATGTTATCTACAAATTTGCGGTCGTGGCTGATAACGATGACTGCCTTTCCATTGTTAATAAGGAAATCTTCCAACCATTGAATAGATTCTATATCCAGATGATTGGTAGGTTCGTCCAGCAGGAGTACATCCGGTTTCTGCAACAAGAGTTTGGCAAGTTCGATACGCATACGCCAACCGCCGCTGAAATCACTTGTCTGCCGGTGGAAGTCTTCCCGGGTAAACCCGAGGCCGAGCAATGCTTTCTCAACGTCTTCTTCATAGTTGGTGGAATCGATGGCATAGAACTTTTCGCTTAATGTGGAAACGGTTTCGATAAGCTCCATATAACTGTCGCTTTCGTAGTCGGTACGGGTTTCCAGTTCTTTATTCAGTCGTTCTATTTCCGCCTCCATCTCGTGAAGATGGGCAAAAGCTTGTGCCGTTTCCTGGAACACGGTGCGTCCGTCTTCCGTCATCAAATGTTGAGGGAGATAGGCGATGACACAATCCTTAGGGGCGGAAATTTTACCACGGGTGGGTTGGCGTGCGCCTGCGAGTATCTTCAATAAGGTACTTTTACCTGCTCCGTTTTTTCCCATCAGGGCGATGCGATCTTTCTCATTGATAACGAAAGATATATCACTGAATAAAGTTGTGCCGCCAAATTCCACGGCGAGTCCGTCAATAGAAATCATTCTGTACTTTTTAAAATGAGGCGCAAAGATAATGCAATTTGAATGTAGAACTTTCATGCTTTCATAAAAAAGTTATGCCGAAATGTTGCTAATCTTATCTAAAGATAATGTTTTATATATATTTTTTATATCTTTGCCTCGTACAAACAAAATGTATACATCATGGAAATCGAAAATCAGTCAGAAGAATACCGTCCGCTCATTCTGGTTGCGGAGGATGATGATAGTAACTTTAAATTGATAAAAGCTATTATTGGGAAGAAGTGTGAAATCATGTGGGCAAAGAATGGTGAGGAAATCGTTGCTCTGTACCGTCAATATGGTGACAGAACTGAAGCGATCCTCATGGATATCAAGATGCCGCTTATGAATGGTCTTGATGCTACTAAAATAATTCGTGGTGAAGGCGCTAAGCTTCCTATCATCATGCAGACTGCTTATGCTTTCTCTGCCGATCGTGAAAATGCTATGCAATCGGGCGCTACAGAGGTTTTAGTAAAACCGATAACACTGAGTGCGTTGCGTAATTGCCTGAGTCTTTATTTACCGAAATTGCAGTGGTAAAATACTGCTGATAGATTTCTTCTGTCGGATTAGAGAAAATATATAAATAACGAAGAGGGTATGTTCTTTCATTGGGACATATCCTCTTTTTATATGCGCTCACAATCAATCAGTTACGCACGACTGCCTGGTTGGTGGTAAATTCGGACAAATTGGTGGCCTGTCATTTTACTCATTTCACTCCTTTCCTTTCGGTTATTAGCTAAAATTTGCGCTATCTTTGTTGAATCTTTTCTCTAAGATTTGGTTTGTTATAAATCTTCTAATTATCAAGCGTTTACAAAATCAATTCAGAAGGTAGGCGACTATCGGGGGGAATGTTGCCTACTATCGAGGCGAAGGTAGGCAACATTCCCCCCGATGACAGGCTATATTTTTGCAGAGTTCAATATTTTTCAATTTGCTTGCGCCTATCCGGAGTAAAACGTAAACAGCCAATGATTGGCTGTATTGTCCATGTATCCGTTTCATTCACTGCTTTCACGTTTTACACATCTATCTGCGTCGCCTCACGCACTTATCTGCGTAAGCCGACACAGATAGGTGTGTGATTTTACATAAATATTCCTTTCTGAACGTTTTTTACTCCTTATACTTTTATATATGCCCCCTTTAGGGGGGGAGTTTTTTTATTCTTTCCTACTGAACAAACTCTCTTTTTTTCTGTTAATGAAATCTAACCAAACTTTAACAGAATGAATAGTAAACTGCGCTTTTTCTTAACCTCACTGTTTGCGCTCTCGGTGGTGATGCTGTATGCCGCCACTGCCGCTGATATCCGTGTATCGGGTGTTGTGGTATCAGAGGGCGAACCTTTGCCGGGGGCATCGGTATTAGTGAAAGGAACTCATAATGGTACGGTGACCGACGTTGACGGAAAATATACTATTGTTGTACCGGCAGACGGAACATTGGTTTTTAGTTTTATCGGTCTTCAGACTCAGGAACAGAAAGTAGGTGGACGGACAACGATAAATGTAGAGTTAGCACCGGACAGCGAACAACTGGATGAAGTAATGGTGGTGGCCTATGCTACGGCAAAAAAATATAGCTTTACCGGTGCGGCGTCTACTGTGAAGGGAAGCGAGATTGCCAAGATGCAGGTTTCCAACGTATCACGTGCGCTTGAAGGTACGGTATCCGGACTTCAGGCAAGTGCTCCCAGTGGACAGCCGGGTACGGATGCCGAGATACGTATCCGTGGTATCGGCTCTATTAATGCTTCGAGTGCTCCGCTTTATGTGGTAGATGGTGTGCCTTTCGACGGTAGTATCAACTCTATCAATCCCGAGGATATTTCTTCTCTGACGGTGCTGAAAGATGCCGCTTCGGCTGCATTATACGGGTCGCGCGGTGCCAATGGTGTGATTATCATTACTACTAAACAGGGACAGGCTAATTCGAAAACTACGGTCAATATCAATGCCAGTTTCGGAGGTTCCAACCGGGCTATCCGTGATTATGACCGTATCGGAACGGACCAGTATTTTGAACTCTATTGGGAAGCATTGCGTAATCAATACGCTCTAAATACAGATAAATATACTCCGCAGACTGCTGCTGCACAAGCTTCTAAAGACTTGGTGGGCAAGTTGATGGGGGGAGGCCCTAATCCTTACGGTCCTAATTATGCCCAACCTGTGGGTACGGATGGAAAGTTAGTTGCAGGTGCAACACCGCTTTGGAATGTGGACTGGCAGAAAGAAATGGAGCAACAGGCGCTCCGCACTGAAATCGGACTGAATGTTTCCGGTGGTGGAAAGACCAATCAATATTATTTCTCGGCTGGTTACTTAAATGACAAAGGTATTGCTTTGGAGTCCGGGTACCAGCGCTTCAATTTACGTTCCAACATTTCAAGTGAGATTACTCACTGGCTGCGGGGTGGGGTAAACATGAGTTATGCCCATTCTATACAGAATTATCCTGTTTCGTCGGATACAAAGACGAGTAACGTGATTAATGCCGGACGTTTGATGGCGGATTTTTATCCTATTTATGAAATGAATGCCGACGGCTCGTATAAACTTGACTCGGAAGGCCAGCGTATTTATGATTTCGGTTCCTATCGTCCTTCGGGTTCTATGGCGAACTGGAACTTACCTGCTACTTTACCTAATGATAAATCCGAGCGAATGAGAGATGAATTCTCCGGACGTACTTTCCTTGAGGTGACTTTTATAAAGGGCTTGAAGTTCAAGACCAGTTTCAACTTCGACCTTATTGATTTTAACACGCTGGATTATACCAACCCGAAGATTGGTCCGGCTGTAAACACAGGTGGAGGTTCGAGCCGAGAATATACCCGTACTTTCTCTTGGACGTGGAATAATATTGTGACGTATGATAAGACGATTGATGAACATCATTTCAGTGTACTTGCAGGGCAGGAGGCTTATTCTTACCGTTATGACGTGTTACAGGCAGCTCGCAGCAATATGGCGGTACCGGATATGCCGGAACTGGCGGTTGGCTCACTGGTTACTGCCGGTACGGGATACCGAATTGATTATTCCTTGCTGGGTTATCTTATCAGTGCGCAGTATGACTATCAGAACAAATATTTCTTCTCGGCGTCTTACCGCCGTGACGGCTCTTCGCGCTTTGCCCCGGGAACACGTTGGGGTAACTTCTGGTCAGTCGGCGCTTCCTGGCGTATTGACCGTGAACAGTTTATGGAATCTACCGCCAACTGGCTTTCTGCTTTGACTTTAAAAGCAAGCTATGGGGCGCAGGGTAATGATAACTTGGGTACATATTATGCCAGTAGCGGACTGTACTCCATTGTTTCACAGGCAGGTGAGAATGCATTGGTATCCGACCGTCTCGCTACTCCCGACTTGAAATGGGAAACCAACCTGAATATGAATATAGGTATTGACTTTTCATTGTTCGATAATCGTTTCTCCGGCTCGTTCGACTTTTTCCAGCGTCGTTCAAAGGATTTGTTGTACTCCCGTCCGCTGGCTACTTCATTAGGATATACTTCGGTGGATGAAAATATCGGTGCATTGAAGAATACAGGTTTTGAAATAGACCTTAAAGGTACGTTGATTCATACCCGTGATTTTATGTGGCGTTTGGGAGTGAATCTGACTCATTATAAGAATGTGGTGACCGATCTCCCATTGGATGATATGCCTATAACGGGTGTTACCCGTTTGAAGGTAGGGCGTTCGGTGTATGACTTCTATCTGCGTGAATGGGCGGGTGTAAATCCGGACAATGGTGATCCGTTGTGGTATAAGAATATAAAGGATGCGCAAGGAAATATTACCGGGCGCACTACGACTAATGATTATGCGCAAGCCGATTATTATTATGTGAATAAATCATCACTTCCAAAAGTGTATGGCGGATTTAATACCGCTTTCTCTTATAAAGGATTTGAGTTGTCGGCGGTCTTTGCTTACAGCATCGGCGGATATATCGTAGATAGGGATATTACGATGCTGTGGAGTAACGGTAGCAGTACGGGACGTGCATGGTCTACTGAAATGTTGAAACGATGGACACCCGAAAACCGCAATACGGATGTACCGGCATTGAAGACGGTTTCCAATAACTGGAATTCCAATTCTACCCGTAATCTGTTCAATAATTCATTCTTGCGGATGAAGAACATCACATTGTCCTACAACTTCCCGCAGCCGTTAATAAAGAAAATCAGTCTGAACAGTTTGCAACTCTTTGTGCAGGCAGATAATCTGCTCACATTCTCAAAGAATCAGGGGCTCGACCCGGAACAAGGTATTACCGGACTGACTTATTACCGTTATCCCGCGATGCGTTCTATCTCAGGAGGACTGAATGTCTCATTCTGATAACTTATAACTCATAACTTATAACTCACATGAATACTTCAATTAAAAATATAGCAATCTTAACTACCGGACTGATATTTTCTTTGTCTTCGTGTAGTGGGGATTTTCTTGACCATAAGCCTACGGATGCCGTGGATGCCGGGATTGTTCCCGTTCCGTCCAATGCCGGACGTATTTTCAATGGTGCATGGTATAATCTGTTTGAATACAGCAGTACGTATGCCAATATCGGTTATCGTGCCTTGATGTTGCAGGATGATATGATGGCGGATGATGTGGTATCCCGTCCGATGTATGGTTTTAACTCTTCGTATCAGTTTGATGACGTTGCGATGCCCGCTAATAACCGTACGTCTTTTGCCTGGTATCTGATGTACAAAACCATAGACAATTGTAATACGGCCATTTCGATTACAGCTACGGGAGATGATAATACACCGGAATTCCGGTACTCACAGGGACAAGCATACGCCTTGCGTGCTTTCTGTTATTTGCATTTGGCCCAACACTATCAGTTTACTTATCTGAAAGACCCGAATGCACCTGCCGTACCTCTTTATACGGAACCTACCACTTCTGCCACACAGCCTAAGGGTAAGGCTACTTTGGAGGAAGTATATACCCAAATATTCAAGGATTTGAATAAAGCAAAAGAATTGTTGGATGGCTACGTTCGTCCGGACGATAATTCTAAATTTAAGCCGAATACCAATGTTGTCAATGGGCTGTTGGCACGTGCCTATCTGCTTACCGGACAATGGGATGAGGCTGTCAAGGCTGCTACTGCCGCAGCTCAGGGGTATGCTTTGATGACGGATGCCAAGACTTATATGGGATTTAACGACCTATCCAATACCGAGTGGTTATGGGGGCATCCGCAATCTGTCAGCCAGTCCGATGCCAGCTATAACTTTTATTATATAGATGTGGTGACTCCCGATGCCTATAACAGCTTTATGGCTGATCCGCACTTTATGGATACTTTTGAAATGGGCGATATTCGCTTGGAACTGTTCCAATGGATGCGTGAAGGATATTTAGGATACCGTAAATTCCGTATTCGCACCGACCAGACAGGTGATATTGTTGTAATGCGTTCCGCTGAAATGTATCTCATTGCTGCTGAAGCATTGGCACGTGAGGGGGAAATGGGTGAAGCTGTGAAACCCCTCAACACACTACGCAATGCCCGTGGTCTTGCTGATTATAACTTATCCGGTAAGACACAGGAACAATTAATCGATGATATTTTGATGGAACGTCGTCGTGAACTGTGGGGAGAAGGATTTGGTATTACCGATATATTACGTACCCAGCGTGCCGTTGTACGTGAGGCTTTGACAATAGAAGAAGCGGAGAAAAAGTATAATTGTTGGCAGCAGGATGGCACTTATAAAGAGTATAATCCCGAAGGGCATTGGTTTACTGCTTTCCCGGACGGATCGAAGTTTGTACCGAATAGTGTATATTACTTGTATGCTATTCCGGAGAAGGAGACAAATGCAAATCCTAATTTATAGATAAATATTATGTGATCTTGGTGTATACCAAATAAGTTTTTATCTTATTTTCGAACTTATTTGTCGTTTTCTTTTGATTGGGGAATATTTTTATCATACTTTTGCGATAATTATATTCCCCAATTGCCATGAAGACAAATGTTTATCTTTTACTATGCTTATGTTTGTTTCTTACAGTATCTTGTGAAGACGAGGTAGAACCCTGTTTTTCGTTGGAGACAATTGGAGATGTCATTATTGATTCGGATATTGATTCACAGGGTACGGTCAGCTTTACGAGTACGCGTGAATGGACAGCAAAGAGTGATGCCGACTGGGTTTCTATATCACCATCTTCGGGGAGTGCCGGAAAAGCTGAAATTACCGTGACTGCCCAAAGTGAAAATATGACGGGAGATATTCGAACGGCAATCCTTACATTGACTTCTGGTAAACTGAGCAAAGAAATTACATTGCAACAATTCCCCGCAGATTATGTGCAGGTTGAACAAAATAATTATAATGTAGCATTAGAGGGCGGTGACCTGGCGATTTCTTTTACCACCAATGTCCCGAAAACAAATTTGAGGATTTATTATACTAATTCAGATTGGTTAACTCAATCTGCTCAAACAGGCTCTGATGCTTATACCATTAAATTTACAGTATTACCTAATACAAGTAAAATAAAGCGGACCGCTCAAATAACATTTTTTAAAGAGACGGATACGGAAAAGCTGACATTGGCTACTGTTACTGTCACTCAGTTGGGTTCGACTGTGACGGTGTCTACCGATTATTCTAAAGATAAAACGGTCCGTACCTTGCAAACTGCTACTCGGGGCAATGGAATTCCGCTTGTTATAATGGGCGATGGTTTTTGTGATGTAGATATAGCAGACGGAACCTATGATAAGGTAATGGATAAAACCATGGAAAACTTGTTCACGGAAGAACCGGTTAAATCGCTTCGTGATTATTTCAATGTATATGCAGTAACTGCTGTCTCGAAAAACAACATTTTCAGCACCGGTTACAAAACGGCCTTTAGTTGCCAAATGGAGGGGGGTGGAAGTACTTTTATTGAGGGTGATGATGAGGCTGTACAAAATTACATGCGGTGTGTATCGGACATTGATTATACGAAGACATTGGTAATAGTGATACTTAACTCCGCTGCACATGCGGGTACCACTTATTTTGGATATACGGATCCGTCAACATCAAAGAGGATTGAGTTCGCCATAGCCTATTGTCCGGTTATAAAGAACCTGGAAAGCGAAGATTTCAGGCAAGTGTTGATACACGAAGCTGTGGGACATGGGTTTGCCAAGTTGGAAGATGAGTATTATTATTCGGGAACTATTCCGTCCGATAAGAAAAAACAAGTTAAAGAGTTACAGGGGTTAGGCTGGGCGCAGAATGTAGATTTTACAAAAGAACCGACAGAAGTGCTTTGGAAACTCTTCCTGGATGATAACCGTTATGTATCCGAAAAGTTGGGAGTATTCGAAGGAGCTTGTACTTATCAATATGGTGCTTATCGCCCTTCGGATGATAGTATGATGAATAGTAATACGGTAGGCTTTAATGCTCCTTCGCGTAAGGCTATTTATGATCGAATAATGAAAGAAGGTGACGGAATAGAATATACTTACGAACAATTTGTTGCTTTCGACTTGCGGAGTAACCCTCAGGCCCGTACTGTTACGAGGGCTTCAGTTACTCCGGGTAAGCCGTTTGCACATCCACGGTTGGTAGATAAGGCATTAATGATTGAATAGAAACACAAAAGTATTATTCTATATCTTTATTTTCCTTTTCCGCCATTTTACGTTTTACGAATTCAATCTTTAGATTGGCTTCTTCGATATTCTTTTTGATTTCAGTAATGGAAGAAAGTAGTTGTGCCAGTTCGTAAACCTCGCCAACAGCTTTACGGTCGTTTGGGGTGAGGGTAGTGGTATAGGAACGTTCTCCGAGATAATTGACACGGATATTCTTGTCCTTATTCAGATAGAGGAAACCGATAACGTTGCCGTCTTCTCCTATCTTATAGTCGGCTTTTTCAATCTTTTCACCGAGGTCAGTGGTTTCATAGCTGTCTTTAGAAGCGGGTGTTTCGGCAAAACTATCGTCCGGAGCAATTACTTTTACGGCTACATGATGAATATTATACGGACCACAGTAAATGGAGGTCATACTCATAGCGCCATTTTCGTCTACCTGGAAACGCAGGAAAGAGCGATGAAGATTCTTTTCTATCACTTGTGAAGGGTGCAGGTAGTTTCCTATCTTTTGGTACTCAGCATCTTTTTCAAGTATAAAATTCTTCTTGATAGCGTCTACTGCTTTTTGTTTTTCCCTAAGCATGCTGTCGAGGTAGACAAGAGTCTTCTCTTGTTCTTTTAATTCTACTTGCTGCATCAGCCCGATACCTTCCCGACGTGCTTCGAAAGCTTTGGGATAGAGTATCTTGATACTGTCAATCTGTATCTTAGCTTCGCTATAATCACCATGTTCAAAGGCTGTGCGGGCTTCCTGAAGTTTCTCACTTGCCTTCTTTTCTACATCGCTGCAAGAAAAGAGTGTGCAACAAAGGCACATAAAGAGTATTACATTCTTCATAATTTTCGTTCTTGATGTTAGTGGGGGACAAAAATAAAAAATAAAAATAATATCCGTATCTTTGCAAGAGATTAATGTGCTAATATGCCAATATGCCAACGTGCAAATGGCTATGCAGCATAATTGCGCAGCACATTAGCACATTGGCATATTTAACATATTAGCACATTAGCTATTAGCACATTATTATAATGATTGAATTGACGGCAGAAGAACTGAAACAATATTTTAGTGACGATATATTCAAACGGATATCCGAGACTGCGGACGAACTGGGATTGGAGTGTTATGTGGTCGGTGGCTACGTACGCGACATTTTCCTGCAACGTCCATCTAAAGATATAGATGTGGTGGTAGTTGGTAGTGGCATTGCAATGGCCGAGGCGCTTGGAAAGCGTTTGGGACGTGGTGCTCACCTCTCCGTTTTCAAAAACTTCGGTACGGCACAGTTGAAATATCATGGTACTGAAGTAGAATTTGTCGGTGCCCGTAAGGAATCCTATACGCATGATTCCCGTAAGCCTATTGTGGAGGACGGTACTTTGGAAGATGACCAGAACCGTCGTGATTTTACAATCAATGCTTTGGCGGTTTGCCTGAACAGGGCGCGTTATGGTGAGTTGGTAGACCCTTTTGGTGGAATGAGTGATATGAAAGAAAAAACTATTCGCACTCCACTTGACCCCGATATCACATTCAGCGATGACCCTCTGCGTATGATGCGTTGCATCCGTTTTGCCACTCAACTGAATTTTTATATCGACGATGTTACTTTCGAATCCTTGTGTCGCAATAAGAAACGTATTTCTATTATATCTAAAGAACGCATTGCAGACGAACTAAACAAGATATTGTTATCGTCCGTTCCCTCTAAAGGTTTGATAGACTTGGAACGCTCCGGATTATTACAATTGGTCTTTCCTGAATTAGTTGCATTACAAGGCGTAGAAACGCGTAATGGACGGGCGCATAAGGATAATTTCTATCATACGCTCGAAGTACTCGATAATATAAGTAAGAAAACCGATAATCTCTGGCTTCGTTGGGCTGCTTTGCTTCATGATATTGCCAAACCGGTTACCAAACGTTGGGAACCTCGTGTCGGTTGGACGTTCCATAACCATAACTTCATTGGTGAGAAGATGATTCCCGAAATCTTTCGTAGGATGAAGCTTCCGATGAATGAGAAGATGAAGTATGTCCAGAAACTCGTAAGCTTGCACATGCGTCCCATTGTAATAGCTGATGATGTCGTAACGGATTCGGCTGTTCGTCGTCTGCTGTTTGAGGCGGGTGATGATATTGACGATTTGATGACATTATGTGAAGCCGATATCACTTCCAAGAATATGGAGCGTAAGCAACGCTTCCTGAATAATTTCCAATTGGTCCGCCAGAAACTGAAGGATTTGGAAGAACGCGACCGCGTTCGTAACTTCCAGCCGCCGGTCAGTGGTGAGGAGATTATGAAGACATTTAACTTGCAGCCTTGCCAACAAGTAGGCACATTGAAAAGTGCTATTAAAGATGCCATTCTGGATGGAGTGATACCGAATGAATACGAAGCTGCCCGTGCTTTTATGTTGCAACGGGCAGAGAAGATGGGGATGAAGCTTAGTGATTAGTGATTAGTGATTAGTTGGCTGCGCAATTATGCCGCATGGTAATCACTAATCACTAATCACTAATCACTAATCACTAACCTGAAATTTCCTGCTTACCTTCATCAGATTAATAGAATAGGTTACAATATTCTGAGCCTCTTGAATCATCGTCAGATATACCATGCTGACTTTGATACTGCCGGCTTGGGTCTGGATACGTTGTAGCTCTTCGCGCTTAAGATGAGCAAGTTGCCCGTTCAAATCGTTGGCTTTACGTATTTCTTCTTCGAAACTGTTGTAATTATTGCTTTCCAATTTCTGGCGGCATACTTGTAGCAAGTAAACGATATCCTCTGTAACATCGGAGAATTCACCTTTCTGGATGGCATCCAATGGTTTAAAGTTATTGTCAATATGCTCTAAACAAGGTTCACAAAGTCGTCCTACACTATATACCAGTTCGCTGGCAAAGTCATTACCTTGATAGAAGTAGAGACCTTTCTCGAGTACTGTGTTGTTATCTAACCGGCAAACGGCAAGCGTACCGGTACGCTTCATTTGCTTGATTAATTGTTTCTGGAACTTCACAGAGCCCATGGCGCGGCGCAAGCCACGTAGGTTTTCGTGTAAAAAAGCAGTGACGGTACGCTCGAAGTTTTCTTGGGTAAACTCTAATATCTTGCCCAACTCTTCACGAGTGTGTTGACGTAATAATGTTAACACCTCGGTATTATCGGTACTTTGCAGCATTTGCTTCACAGTAGGATCACCTTTCTCTTTCTCTTTGCGCTTTTTGTAGAGTAATTGGCTGCGTATCAGCATTAGTACAGCCAATCCTATCAGAACGATGATGGCGATAGTACCACCGAAGTAAATAATCATGGCTACGATGAAAGCGATGGTAAACGCTGCTCCTGCGGTGATAAACCATCCGCCGATGACACTCAATACACCGGTAATGCGATATACGGCGGAGTCACGTCCCCAGGCACGGTCGGCAAGTGAAGTACCCATTGCTACCATAAAGGTAACGTATGTAGTAGAGAGAGGCAGCTTTAGCGAAGTACCTAAAGCAATGAGCAAGCCGGCCAATACCAAATTGATAGAGGCGCGAACCAAGTCGAATGCGCCGCCGTCGGCTATGATGGCTTCATCTTTGCGGAAGCGAGTGCCAATCCAGCGTTTAGTGCCTTCGGGCATTATCTGATTAATACCGTTGGCGAGGTTGAGGCTGATACGTACCAGTGTACGCGCTATCGGAGTGCTACCGAATGTTTCTTCACCTTCATCTTGACGGGAGAGGTTAACGGAGGTATTGATTACATTGTGGGCCTTTTTAGAGGTACAAAGAGCATAAACCATGATGACGCCTGCACCGATAAGGAAATACCAGGGAGTTTTGGCGGGGCCAAGTAGGGAAGTCATTAAAAATCCATCGGGGCCTGCTGATGTTCCATTGGCGGTATAATCGATGAAAGAAGAATATCCGGCCAAAGGTACGCCGATGAAGTTCACTAAGTCATTACCGGCAAATGCAAGTGCAAGAGCGAAAGTACCCAGTAATACTACTACTTTAAATACGTTGACCTTCAGCCAGTGTAATATCTGCATCAGTGCGGTGAGGAATACAAAACTGTATCCCACCAGCATCAGGGTATTGTCTTGTATCCAATGCTTGTTTTCCGGGGTCATGAATGAACTGTCTTTCAAGCCTTTTATCAACATAAAGTAAATAATGGATGTAGCTGCGATTCCACCAAACACGGCAATACTGTACTTTATCTTCTTGGTGTAATTGAAAGTGAACACGATACGTGCCAGCCATTGTACCAGCATACCGAAGAAGAAGGCGATGGCTACTGAGAGGAAAATACCCATGATAACGGAAAGAGCCTTGTCTGTGTTGATTAGATTGCCCAGTCCCAAATCGCCATTACTATATACTTTAATAAGTGCCAGTGCAAACGTACCACCCAAAAGTTCGAAAACCATTGAAACAGTGGTGGAGGTGGGCATCCCCATGGTGTTGAATACATCGAGTAGCACCACATCTGTCAACATTACGGCAAGTAGGATGCACATAATTTCGGCAAAGTAGAAGTGCTCGGGCTGGTAAATACCGTTGCGTGCAATATCCATCATACCGTTGGAGAGCGAGGCTCCGATAAATATACCTACACCTGCTATGAACAGCAGAGTTTTGAAAGAAGCGGCTTTAGCGCCTACTGCAGATTGGAGAAAGTTGACAGCATCATTACTAACGCCTACCATGAGGTCGAATACCGCAAGGACAAACAGGAAAATGACAATGCCTAAATAGATAGTTTCCATAAATATGTATTTTATTTCTGGCTGCAAAGGAAAGACTTTCGTGTTGCATGGAAATGTCATACATATTACAGAAGTGTTACATGAGTGATTAATGATTAGTTGGCTGCGCAATCATACCTCATGGTAATCACTAATCACTCTTTTTTAAGTATTCATAGAATGCATACTGCGCACGTACTTTTTCTCGTTGCGGGCGCGAAGACTTCCAGTTATTGTTGAGCCGCTCATCTACGAAACAAGCTTTTCGCTTGTCAGCCAACTGGATATGCAGCATGTCCGATAATTCTTGTTTTAAATCAGAGTCAAGTATGGGGGTAACAGCTTCGATGCGGCGATACAAGTTGCGACGCATCCAGTCGGGTGAGCCGAGAAAGATTTTGTATTTTCCATCATTTCCAAAGTACCAGATGCGGGCGTGTTCAAGGAAGGTATCTACAATACGTGTTACACGGATATTACGACTATACTCCTGTCCGGGAATCAAACAACAGATACCCCGTACAATCAAATCTATCTTCACCCCTGCCTGTGAAGCCTCGTAGAGGCGGTCTATCATGGAGGGATCCTGCAAGGCATTCATTTTGAGAATAATTCTTCCCTGTTTTCCACTTCTTGCCAGATTCATTTCGTGTTCGATAAGACGGTTCAGCTCCGGTATCAGGTTGAAACGTGCGACCAACAGACGATGAAAAACAGGATTTTCCTTACCGTTTAATGTACGGAATAAATTATGCAAATCATTGACGAGGGTTGGATTACAGGTAAACAATCCGGTGTCGGCATAAAGGGTTGCAGTCTTTTCATTAAAGTTACCCGTACTGATATAAGCATAGCTGGGTAATTTCCGGCCTTGCTTGTTACGCCTCAGAACGAGCGCTACTTTGGCATGTACCTTCAATCCCGGTATGCTGAAAATAATATTAATCCCGGCTGCTTTCATCATCTCGGCAGTAGCAAGGTTATTCTCTTCATCGAAACGGGCTTTTAACTCCACAAAGACGGTAACCTTTTTCCCGTTCTGTGCGGCAGCTATGAGTGTATTAATAACCGCAGAGTTTTCTGCCACACGGTATTGAGTCACCATAATTTCGCGTACGGTAGGTTCGTGAACAGCTTCGTACAGAAAGTGGATGAAGTGTTCGAAAGAATGATAGGGGTAATGCAGCAGCAAATCCTTCTTCTCCACATATCGGAAGATAGACTCCCGTTCGTCCAGGCAAGTAAGCTTCATAGGTTGGGGCTTCCGGATGGGGCGTACGGTATGATTAGGGTTAGGTAAATGGCGCAAGTCTTCCATATTCAGATGCTTGTCACCCGGCACTAATTCCTGGCGATTAATGCGGAAAGCACTTACCAGGAAGTCCAGAAAGTCTTGCGGCATGGCACGGTCATATACAAAACGGCAGACAGCACCTATCTTACGTTTCTTGACTTTGGTCTTAACCTGTTCTATGATTTCGGATGTATTGGCTGCATCGTCTATCAGGATGTCCGCATCACGTGAGATCTTGATGCAATAACTGCTGTCTACCTCGTATCCGGGAAAAATAATATCAAGATTAGCCTTGATAATATCTTCGATAAACATCAGATAATAATTTTTTCCTTCTTTGGGAAGTTGAATAAAGCGGGGAACCTTACTATAAGGTAATTTCATTACGAAATATTGTGTCCGGTCAACGGTATCAAAAGGAACATCTTTTAAATGCAAACGTACTGCGAGGTAAAGCCGGTTATCACGCAGGAATGAGATAACTTTATTTTTGCTTACAGGTACTGGAGAAAGGTATGGAAAGATTTCCTCCCGGAAGAAACGTCTCAGGAATTCCTTATGAAAAGGTTCTACATTACGGCTCTGATAGAAAACGATATGATGTTTTCGCAGGGCGGGTAATATCTTTTGCTCGTAAATACGGATACGTTCTTCCAACTGGCGATTAACCTCTTCGTTGATTTCGGCAACCAACTCGATGGCCGATTGTACACTTTCTTCATCACTATGTGCGGCACCGCTCGCTATGGCTTTATGATCTGCCACACGTATCTTGTAGAACTCTTCCAGATTGGATGAGTATATAGAAATAAAGTTAATGCGTTCATATAGTGGCAACGTATCGTCTTCTGCTTCCAATAATACCCGGTAGTTGAACGACAACCAACTGATGTCACGTTTGAAGTATCTGCTCTCCATAAGATTAGGTTTATTTCCCAAATATAGTTACCTTTGTACATAAAATATATAAAAAAGAGATAAGTTATTGATTGTCAGATTTGGATTCTGACTCTACATCGTAATAGGTTACGAATTAGTTATATACAGAATGTTTAGGATTTCTGTGCTTTGCATACTTCAAATAACTCTTTGTGCAAAGTTAGCTCAAAAAATAGATATACCAAAAGATATTATATCTAAAATCTGAAAGAGAAGATTCTATCCTTTTCAGCGGTATAAAAGCCCTTGTTTCCGGCTGAATACCATTACCTATAAATAGGCAACCATATCCATCCTATGGCATAGCCGCAGAACAATCCCTTGTCAGCAGTGAGTGAATCACTTTGCAGACAAGGGATATTTCTTTTTCCGGCTATGCGAAGCGGTGGCTTTTATGATTGTTTCATTATTTCTTTGAAACCATAGTTGGATACCCACTATGGAAATAATCACCATTAAATCTTATATCCGCCTCTTTACCGTGCCTCCTCCACAATATGCTGTTTCTAAACCGTCAAGTCGGTGTTCCGTTCTCAGTGGCAAAGGTATTTTCAGGTTCTTCACGGACAAACAAGGTCAAGCCGCAAGCGGTTATGAAAAAAATCTTCCTGCTGTACTCCGTCCAGAGAGTATTTTTTCCATAAACCTTGTTTGTCCTGAACCCTACACCTTTTATAGCCCCTGAAACGAAAACGACCGACCCGACGGAAAGACGCATAAAAAAAATGTCGGATTCACAAGAGGCAGAAAATAATTGAAACTTCAACTCCCTTACCTCAAGAATCCGCATAAACATTAAAAAACAACAGCGATGAAAACAAGATACAAGATAGCGGTTTTGGCACTCGTTGCCGTATTAGGCTCATTCCTTTTGGGTGGTAGTATTTGGTGGTGGTTAGTCGGTATGACGGTAGGAAAGTTCGTAATCCGCCTACTCTTCACCATAGCGTTGGCGATAGTCATCTATTGCCTTGTATATGCCTTAATCATCGGTGGGATACTTTGGATATTAATCGGATAAAACATATAGATATGAACACATTACCTATTGCAGTGAAGTTTGTGAGTTGGGATATTTCCCCTCTTGAAACATTGGAGAACAGCAAAGTCTATCTACTTCGGGTGAAACTGAACAAGGGCGAAAAGATGGACAGAACCGAAAAGAATTGGTTAGCCGAGAACGTGAGGAGCAACTGCTATTTCAGGACGGCAGTACCATTACAAGGTTATCGTTTTGATTTTGCGGACGTGCTTAACAAGTACATCGTCAATCAATACGGCAGTTGGAGCGAGTATTACGCACCCGACAAGACCAGCCTAAGAGCCGTGCTTTACGGTAGAATTAATCAAATAGTAGAAATCAAATAAACATATAGAGTTATGAAACGAACAAGAAGAAACAAGACCGTTGCACAGCAGTGCAAATTTTACGAGGTAGAGAATATATTTGAATATATGGTAAGCATATATATCAACGGCAATTTTGAGCCATTCAAGGAACTGTATAGAGAGTTGTGCAAGGATGCAAAACGGCAGTTTGTGGAGTACATCTTTGATGAGGTGCCGAGAGTGTACCACCAAGAGATAATAATAGCAACCATTCAATAACCCAACAAACACACTATAAATATGAAAGCATCCATCCATTTCCAAACAGAGATACAGAGCTATCTGGAGCAACGTGCCGAGTATGACGAGTTGTTCGCACGTTCATACCGCAACCCATTGAAGAACATAGAGGACTGCATAACCTATATTTTGAACTATGTTCAGAAAAGCGGTTGCAACGGTTTCTCAGATGATGAGATTTTCGGTCAAGCCGTACACTTTTACGATGAACCCGAAATTGAGGTAGGCAAACCCATTGATTGCAAGGTCGTAGTGAACCATCACGTTGAGCTTACCGAGGAGGAGAAGCAACAAGCACGGCAAGACGCAATAAAGCAGTTGCAGAACGAGGCATACAACAAGATGAGACAGAGTGCCAAGCCGACAGCAAAGAGAGTAGAGACAGTACCCCAAGCATCATTATTTGACTTTTAGTATTATGAGACCAAGAACAAAACTTCAAAAAGAGGTAGTCGCACTCTCAAAGCGACTACCCAAGATAAACGACACACAAAAAAGATACGCTTTCCGCCATTGCTTTGACCACATAGGACGGAGGACAGCCAAAGGCATAATCACTTGTACCGAGTGCGGACACAGTTGGAAAGGCGATGGAGAGTTGGTTGATACCGTTTGCGGTTGCACTTGCCCACATTGTGGAATGGAACTGAAAGTGAGGACTACCCGAAACAGGGTGTTCAGGGAGAATGAGTATTTCTCCATCATCACAACCGCCAAGGAATACCAGGTGATACGTTTCTTCTTCGCAAGGGCATATCACAAGGTCGGTCAATCCGCCAAGTATTCAATAACGGAGGTGGCACAACGATGGATAGCACCAAACGGCAAGTTCACGACCGTTGCCCGATTGAGAGGTATCTGTTTTATCTATTATGACCTTTGGCAAGAATGTTCTCCAATGGAGGTACGCAGAAACCACAGGGTATATGATATAACCCCGATATGCACCTATCCGAGAGTGCGGACTACCGAACAAATCAAACGCAACGGTTTCAACGGTGATTTTCACGGCATAGCACCGTTTGACCTTTTCCGCAACATCCTTACGGACAGCAAGGCGGAGACACTGTTGAAGGCTGGTCAGACCAATCTGTTGAGATACTTCATCCGCTACTCATCAAAGCAGACAGACACCTATTGGAACTCAATCCGCATAGCCATCCGAAACGGCTATACCATTACAGACGGCTCAATGTGGTGCGACTATATCGACTTGCTGAACTATTTCGGCAAGGACACCAACAGTCCGAAATATGTTTGCCCCGAAAGCCTTGTAGGGCAACACGACATCTATGTAAAAAGAAAGAGAGCGGAGATTGAACGTCAGAGGTTGGAGGAGAAACGCAAGAAGGCACGTGAGGATGAAGCCAAGTTCAAGGAACTCAAATCAAAGTTCTTCGGCATTGAGTTTTCCGATGGAGTTATAAGCATCCGTGTTTTGGACAGCGTTATGGAGTTTGCAGAAGAGGGAACAGCGATGCACCATTGTGTATTCACGAACGCATACTATCTGAAAGAGAACTCCTTAATCCTTTCGGCTACCATTGACGGCAAACGGATAGAAACCGTTGAAATATCCTTGAAAACTATGGAGGTGGTGCAAAGCCGTGGTATCTGTAACAAGAACACCGAATACCACGACCGTATCATCAAACTTGTAAACAAGAACAGACAACTTATACAACAACGAATAACAGCATAGAATTATGAAGTACGACACATTAAAGGTAGTGTTCATCAACCCCATTGCAGAGGTGAACAATATGTTTGAGCAAGACCAACAAAGTTGGGGAGTATCAACAATCAAGGAGTGGATAGAGAACTATGAGAGTTCACGCTTTACGCAGATAGACGGACATACCGCCATTATAACCTCAGAGTACAATATGAAACATATTGAGCATTGGTTATTGAGAAACATCAACCTAAAATATTTTACCACCATAAAATAACTATCAAGACAATGACAAAAGACGATTGCAAGAAGAAGATATGTGAGTTGCTCACATCCTCAGAGTTGAACAGCGTAATAGACTCACTAATCAATACAAGAATGGTAAGGGAGATGCTAAAAGAGCCTACCTTGAAAGATTACGTGCCACGAGCCATACTTTCGGCAGCCATACAGAGCGAGTACAACAAATTCAAATCATTATCACCGACAGGGCAAGGCATAGAAAACGAACTAATGAAAATATTATAACTATGAACAGTATCAATAAGGACGGCTTATCACCAAGCCAAGCAAGGGAACGGAAATGTTACTATTACAAGAATATAGTAAAGCGACATCTTAACGATATAAAGCGGAGCATGGCATCCTCAAAGAACTGTATGGAGCGGAACTTCTATATCGGTCGCTATGCCGTGCAATTGGAAGCCTATGCGGAAGCACTGAACGTACAAGAGAGGTATTTGGAGAGGTATATATAATCATCATAACAACAGAACAAATAAATAGAACTTATGAAATCATTGAACGAGAACGGAGTATCCACCTGCAAGGCAGGACAAGAGAACTATGTATATTTCAACCTTATGCCCCGCTTACGCAGAAAAAGCAGATACTGCCAATACGACTATAGCCATGAAGACGGTGAGTTGTATGCAACAGTTGCCCCAACATTGGAGATATGCAGACAACGGAGGGATGAATGGTTAAAGAACAAGGAGGGCAAATAATGGTAGCAAGGACTATTTTACAGCAGATTGGCGGTAAACGGTTTATCGCCATGACCGGATGCAACAACTTGATTGATATGGGAAACGGACTAAGGATGAATATCTCACGGAACAAGACATCGGCAAACCGACTTGAGATAATCCTCGATGAGTGTACCGATACATATACGATGAGATTCTACCGTCATACATTCAGCAAGAAGACATTTGAGGCATCAACAAAGGATATTGCACTCCTCGAAGGCATCTATTGTGATATGCTTGAGGAGATATTCACATCCACCACAGGATTATATACAAGGATATAACTTAATACGGGCGGTTTTCCGCCCGTTACTTTCTTTCAGTGAGCCATAGGCGGGTAAGAAAGTAACAAAGAAACCGAGACGAAACCCTCCGAATATTCAGAGGGTTATTTTTGTGCCGTTATTTTTAGTCGTTGAAACGGCAAATCCCTATCTTTGCGGAACAATCATTCATCCAAAGTCAATACACATTAGTATATGAGCGTAAAGAAATCCATATTAGAGAAGTGGATGGTGGCGCAGAGGAAGCACCGCCTATCGGACAGACACGTACAGATGGCTCGTGAGCTTGGTATGAATCCCGACAAGTTGGGTAAGATTGACAACCATAAGCAAGAGACATGGAAGGCTCCGTTACCACAATTCATTGAGGAAACCTATGTCAAACGATTCAAACGGGAAACACCCGAAACAGTCAAGCCATTGAAGGAAATCATAGCGGAGCAGGAGATGAAGAGAAAGGAGCAAAAGAAAGCCAAAGATGAGCGTAGGAAACTTCGTGATGATAAAGATGAGGATACCATGATGGACGGAATAAAGCCTTCAAAAACACTTTCAATGTCCGCAAGATTGAAACAATTGGATGAAAAGCCGAAAGTTAAAGTCCGGTTGGAAAGTGGAGAGAGCCATGATTCCATTCTTTCAAAAGAGGTTCATTTCTTTGACGAGGCTTTTGCGTTCTATGAAAAAGAGAGCGTTACTTTTTCTGAGCTGGGATTTATCCTAAAAAAAATACACCCCGGATATAAACCACGTCGCTATGGTTGCAAGACTTTAAGAGCTGTTTATGAAAGGCTGGGTAAGTATGAGGTTTCAGAGGATACCGATATACCCACTGTGCATAGGAGACTCCTTAATGAAGGAGAAGATAACAAATAAAAAAGGTCCACCATATAACCGTGAAGTGCAATATTTGTAAATTAGCCAAATATGAAGATTTACTCCCAACAAAAAAGCCAATCCTAACACCGTAGAATTGACTTTTTAGTTTAGACATCAGAGAATGAGCATCATTCAATCTCCTCTCCCCACAGCTCCTTGTCTGTCGGGGCATTCCTTATATCATAGCCGCCCCATATAAAACAGATAAGCAGAATTACTCCGTATCCAATCAACCATCCTGCCATGACTCTCTCAGCTATCTGAATCATTCTGCCAACTGAAACTAAGTTCATAGCTTTGCCCGAAATTGTCATAGACGACAACATCAATGGTCTGTTGGTCGGTGCATTCAGAGGTGTAGTATAAGCGGAATGTTTCACGATCCAACTCGTAACTGTCGTTGGGTAGAAACATAGTACCGTTATCCATTTTCAGAGTTCCGGCTCCATCACTTTGGAAATAACGGATATAGAACTTCACCCCTTCATAGTTTCCCGATTTGTTAAGTTGACATCTGATTTCAGCAGTCTCGCCCTGTTTGATTTGTTTCTGCACGGGCATTGTCGTCAGGTTGAAGTCGTAGGCTTGAAGTACCTCGATTTTGTCGTCGCAGGAGGTCAGCAAGACCCCTGCAACGAATAGTGTAAGAATTGATAATATGATTGTTTTCATTGTGATGACTAATTAATGATGAATTTTAATCCCACGCCAAACTGAGTGTGGAAGTGTCCGATTGATGAACCCCATAAAGCCCTTTCACGGGCATTGAGCAATAGCACAATCTTATCAGAGAGATAGGTCTCAATCTCAAAGGTGATTGCACCGCCATAGATAAAGGCATCTTTACTTCGGAGCGTGGCTCCGTCAAATAGTAGTTTATCGCCCCGGTTGCTCGTCTCATATCCTGCAAGTGCAGAACCGCCAATAGAGAGAAACAGCGTTTTGGAAGCATCCGACAGGAACTTATAGTAATAACCACCTTCAGCGGTTATTTGGGCTTTTGGTATCTGAATGCTCTTGTATCCATATTGCTTGCTAAGATACTCCGCTCCGAATACCCAGCGGTTGCCGTTCTTGGTGTAAGTTGATAAGCCGACACCTGCATAGTAGTTAATCGGATTTTGCACTCCATCGACAAAACCGCCTCTTAATTCTATCCCCTTCATTTTCGGGAGATAGCGTTGGGCAGAAGCCTGCCCCATACAGAGGGCAAGCATCGCAACCATTAATAACAGTGCCTTTCTCATTACTTCACTTTCAGTTCGTTGATGACCTTGGCACGTACAATATCCTCGTTCTCAATCACGAACGACTGGTGTCTGCCACCTGACTTCTCGTGAAGCTCCACCACAACGCACTTATCTTCGGGAATGGTGAACTTCTCCATCGTGAACACCGTGCGTTCCTCCTTGTTGCCAGCCACACGAACCGCATAGTTATAGGCTCTCAAGGGGAAGATAACCTGCTCCTGAATGGCGGTACGTTTTGCCACCTTCTTATCCACGATTTTGAAGTTGATAAAATCGACATCAAAAGGTACGTTGGAGCTGTTCTTAATCTGTGTGTGGAAATACAGCAGACCATTGTGGGTGTACAAACCACGCAAGAGGTATTGGATGCCGAAAGACTTCGCACCGATATGTTTCACCTCACGTTTGTTGTTCTTGTGGATAGATTTCATAATCAGATGTACCAATTTCGGCGATTCATTGCCCAAATCCGCCAGATAAATATCAAGTGCGTTGTTGGGTCTGTTCACGGTGCTGCTATCGTGGATAAAGTCCTTCATCTCAATGTTCAGAAGCAACGGCTCATCGGCATATTTCACGTTGAAGGTGTAGAACGAGCCGCTTTCGGTAATCACCGAGAAGTTGGTCTCTGTTCTGAAATTCTTAACCGTAGCTTTCACACGGATTACATTCTCCGCACCGTCAGCCTTTCCGGCAATCAGGTTCGGAGAACCCAAATCGACATACTTCACAGCCGATGGAAAAATCACGTGTACGGTCTTGTCATACGTTACCTCCATACCGTATGGCTGAATCATCCTGTCGTAGGTGATTTTACGGGTCAAGCCCTCGAAATAATCACCGCTTGTCTCTTGTGCATTAGCACTAATCACGCCCATAGCAAGGGCAAACATCAAAAATATTTTTTTCATTTTTACTTTGGATTTTAGTGGTGAGGCACAGCCTCATTTGTTATTATTGGTTCTTATTTTGGTAAAGCATTAATCTGTATCCCGCTTTCAGATGCACCTTTACCGTTCGCATCTTCTTGGAGATATATTGCGAGGCTCCCTGAATGGCTCCTTTGCCGAGGTCTGTCAACAGTTGGTCGCCTGCACTCTGTTGATTGAGATTGATGGTCGTTCCGAGATTACCGCCCAAGTTGGCGGCAACCTCCTTGATGGCACTCATCTCCATAGAGTTTGGAATAAATATCCCTTCTTGCCCGTCAGTATCAACCACCGTCAGCTCAACGGGGATAATCAGACCCTTATACTCCAATGACGTAATGGTGATGCCGAGCCTTTCCCCTCCAATCTTGCCGATACCCGTAACTAGCGTGTTCTGCGGAATGACGGTCGTGCCTGCCCTCATCGCTTCGAGCAGTCGAAGTCGCACCGCCTGACCATCGATGATGGTCTGATTGTCGTGTACACACGCTTTGATGGTGTTCCTCTCTGTTTGCCCTGTATTGCCCACAGCGGTATGAAATCCCATATTGCGTGGTTTGGAGTATTCGGCAATAAAGGTGGAGTCGTCAATGGGTTGCTCCAACCCCGAAACCACACGCTCACGCACCTCGCCCACATTGTTGATTTGAGCCTTCCCGTTCTTTATCAGTTCGGAATCTTTCTGCACGGGAGTGGAGGCGCTTGACTGCAAATTCGGTTGCATACTCTGTTGCTGTCCCTGATTGTACTTGGCAGCCAGCTCGTATGATTTCTCCATCAAGGCGATCTGCTCGTCCATCGTGCTTTGTGGCGTGGATTGCATCTGTGCCATCTGCTCCTGCATCTGCTCCAGTTTCTGTTTCAACTCCTCCTTTTCGGGGTCTTCCTTGGGCATCTCATAGAAATTACCCAAAGTGCGGTTGATGTCACGATAGGCACTGGCGGATGCGTGAATCGTCTCTTTCGGTCGGACACTTCCGCCACCTCCATAACTGCGTTTAGGCTCCGCTTGCGGCTCATCGAAAGTTGGCATCTCCGTACTCTCTTCCTCACCGTTGCCGAACATCGAAGCCAAATCCTGCATCTGGTTTCTGCGTTCCTTCTGTTTGCGGCTCATCAGCTCCTGCTCGTAGGCGGTCTGCTTGTCGTCCATCAACTTATTGTCCGCAGCTTGCGGAATCTCAGTGTTGAATCCTTTCTGTTCCTGTGTCTCTTCCGTTTCCGAAGGGGCGAAAATCAGCCACATCACGACTGCAAACACTATGAACATCAACGGATAGACGATAAACTTCCTCTGTTTCTGTCGCTGCTCCTCCGTCAGCTCCTTTTTTGGTTTGTCAGGCTCACTGCGAGCCCTCACATCAATCTTGTTCTCCTCCATTGTCATAATAATTTAATTGGTTAATACTGTCTCTCTTTTGCAACTCAATAGTTTTTATATGCTCTATCTCCATCTGCCTGCCATCGTTCCTGCCTATGTTATAGATTGCAGAGACGAAGATGTAAACCGACATGA
The DNA here is from genome assembly GCA_905215345.1 of uncultured bacterium. Lineage (GTDB taxonomy): Bacteria > Bacteroidota > Bacteroidia > Bacteroidales > Bacteroidaceae > Bacteroides. The sequence goes on along the minus strand of CAJMPR010000003.1, from coordinate 151,649 downwards.
AGCCGAAGACCACAAACATAGCGAGTATCACAAAAAGTCGCTTTTCGGGTGTTATCCTACCGCACATCGAGCGGAGCCTGTCATCCACCCAATCCTGTGCCTTTACTATAAACTTTCTCATCGCTTGGTCACTTTTATATCACGGTTCTCCACAATCTCGAACGCCTCGATGATAAAACCGTGAGGGTTGTTGTCCGAGCGGACGGAGTTCAACAAGTTGCAGCGTGTCACGAGGCTACGCTCCGTTACGTTACTCTCACGGATAATCATCTGCCGTGCGTATGTGGTCGCCTTATAGGGATAGCTGTCGAAATTGCACGACACGCTGTCTATCTGCACCACCTGATTGATATTACCCGAGATGATACGGTTGTAGTAACCCTTCTCGGCAAAGTCGTTGTAGTAGTTGAAGGCACTCTTGTCCGCTAACTGCATCGCCCGTTTGATGTTGCCCTCAATAGCCGACTTGTCGGGCGAGAGCGTGAAGAAGAGTTCGTGAAAACGCTTGATATGTTCCCTTGCCTCCACAGGTCTATTCTGCGACAAGTCCTGCGAGAGGGCGAGCATCAGCGACTTGCCTCCGTCCAGCACATATATCTTCTCTCGTTGTGCCTCGGCAAAGGAGTAGGAACTCCAGACGGAGTAACCTACAATCGCCGCACACAGGCAGACGAAGACAATCCCGAACAGGCGTATCTGCCTGAAGCTCGTCTCGATATTCCTTAATGATTTAAATTCCATTGTCTCAAATTTTTAATTGGTAGTTATTTCTTGAAAAGTTTTCCGGCAGCCTGTCCCGCACGTCCTGCGAGATTACCGGCGACGGCACCTGCCGCACCTCCTGCCACAGCACCTGTTCTGCCCGCGACCTGATTGACCGGACGTGCCGCACTGCCTACACCTCCTGCCTGAATCACCCAGCTTGCCACGGTCGGTATGGTGAAGTACCCCAAAATACCGATGATAAGGAACACGATATAGACCCCGTTGCTCGCCTCAATTGAAAAATTAGGGTTGTTCTGCAACTCAGATATGTCATTCTGAAGCATCAGAACCTGAATCTTCGCCAGCACCGAGCTGAACAGATCCGATACCGGGAGCCACATATATATCTGTATGTAGCGGCACATCCATTGCGAGAGCGTACTTTGGAAGCCGTCCAACACCGATATGCCGAATGCTATCGGGCCGAGGATGGCAAGCACTATCAGGAAGAACGTGCGGAGCGTGTCAATGAGCAGGGCGGCTGCAGCAAAGAGCAGTTCCAGAATCTCACGGAAGAAATCCCTTATAGACTTCTTCATGCCGTACATTCCACGCTCTATGTACATACCCGTCATGGTCATCATGTCGCCGGGACTCCAGCCCAGCTCCTCCAGCTGCTTGTCGAACTCCTCGTTGGAGACCAAGTATGCCGTCTCGGGATTACGCACCATCGCCTCATACTCCAGCTTGTCCTTCTGTGCCCGGTATTCGTTCATGTCCATCGTCTGCGTCTTAAGCATACTATGGGTACCACGCACTATGGGGCTGAGTATGGTGTTCATCGTACCGAGTACGAGTGTCGGGAAGAACATGATGCAGATGCCGATGGCGAAAGGTCGGAGCATCGGATAGACATCTATCGGCTCGGCTCTCGCCAAGGACTGCCAGACACGGATTGCCACATATACGAGTGCGCCAAGTCCGGCTATCCCTTTCGCCACCCCCGCCATGTCGGCACAGAGCGGCATCATCTCCACATAGAGGTTGCGGAGAATCTGATGCAGGTTATCGAACTCCACCATATTACCAGTACCTTTCGTTGGAGTTTCCGTAAAGCGACATCACACGGTCGGTATCGCCCGATTTCCTCGCACGCAGGTAGCTCACGGCGATATTCTTGTTGGTGTAGTAGTTGGTGAGGTTGCGGTATCGTTTCACCGAGTTGTAGCACCTATCCACCACGTCCATACGCTCCTTGTCGCTCATGGAAAGGGTGGTGATGTTTACCACGCCTTTCAACTCGGTAAGAACGCCGTTGCTCTCCTCCAACAGTTTGGTGTAGCCGAAGGCGATGGCTCCAAGCTCCTCCACCGAATAGTTAGGGTCACGCATCATCTTCTGGAAGCTGCTGACATAGATGTCGGAGATCTCACCAATCATCAGGATGGTCTGTTGCACCTTTCGGGCATCCTTGACCAAGTTGTTCACGGACTTCAGGGCATCGTAGTACTTGCGCCCCTGCTCGTAAATCTTGACCGTCTCCTGAAAATTGGAAACCATATTTTTTGCGGTCGTCGAGGTCTGCACGATGTTCTTTGTGGCATTGATGATGCCTTGTGCGAGGTTCGTAGGGTCTGTGACGACCCACTGCGCACTTGCCCTGCCCGCAAGGAACAGGCACAGGGTGAAAATCATAATTACTTTCTTTCTCATATTACTTTTGGATTTTAGTGGTTGATGTTATTTCTCCTTGACCCGTATGTAGTCGCCATTTGGGGAGAAGGTCAGCACGTCGGCAGCCTCATTGTAGGCGACATCAATTCGGAATCCCGTATTGATGAACAGGTTGCCGTTCTCCTCCACAAGCAGGTAGGTCTTTGGCCTTACCCTTTTAGTCATGCCTACACGCCTGAATACAGTTACCTTGTACTGCTCACCTTCCTTGAAGATAAGTACGTCCGGTTTACCTTTCACGCTGACCCAATTCCCACACATCTTGTCAGGGTCATTTTTTGCTGTCTGGGCACAACTCTCCAAAAGCAGGATAGCCATGGAGAGCATACAGCCCACAAGCAGCCTTGTCTGTTTTCTGTTTAACCTCATATTGTCATTCAGTTATGGTTGTTTACTGCGCCTCTTGTCGGCAAGTTGCTTGATGGCAAGCTCTATGTCTCCCGTCTGCCCGGCAAGAGCCATCACCTCCATCTTCTCGGTCTCCTCCGTCGAGAAAGTTAGATACTCTTCCGTTGAAACCTCTGTGGCATAGACCGCAGATTGTGTTCCACCGAGTCCGATCCAAACCTCCTTGTAAAGTCGGGATGGATTGTTCGCCATATTGATGGAGAGTATCTGTCCACGTTCCTTGTCAGTCAGTCCGAGCAAGTTTTGAATACTGTCGAACTTGTTCATATACTTTCTCTGGTCAAGAAGTATCTTGCAGTCGGAGTTGTTGATGATGGCTTCCTTCACCACAGGGCTGGAGATAATATCATCCACCTCCTGTGTTACCACAATCGCCTCACCGAAATACTTACGGACGGTTTTATAGAGGTACTTCAGGTACTCGCTCATGCTTGGAGAGGAAAGAGCCTTCCAAGCCTCCTCCACGATCAGCTGTTTTCGGATACCTTTCAACCGTCGCATCTTGTTGATGAAAGCTTCCATGATGATGATGGTAACCACAGGAAAAAGTTCGCGATTTTCCTTTATCGCATCAATCTCGAAGACTATGAATCGTTTACTCAGCAGGTCGATGTTCTTATCGGAATTGAGCAGAAAGTCGAATCTACCACCTTTGTAATACTGCCTTAGGGTTGTCAGGAAGTTGTCGATATTGAAGTCAGCCTTACTCACCTCAATCTCACGCTTTGCCATTTCCGTGCGGTAATCATCACGCATGAACTCATAGAAGGTGTTGAAGTTCGGAACGATACTGCGGTCTGCCTTGATACGGTCGATGTATGCCGTTACCGCACTTCCCAATTCTCCAGACTCCGTTTTCGAGATTTTATCCTCCTCACTCTTCCAGAGTGTCAGAAGCAGGGTCTTGATACTGTCCTTTTTCTCCACGTCAAAGACCATATCGTCCGTATAGAATGGATTGAATGAGATAGGTTTTTCCTCACTATATGTAAAGTAAATTCCATCCTCACCTTTGGTCTTCTTGTTTATCATCTCACAAAGTCCCTGATAGGAGTTGCCCGTATCGACCAGTACCACGTGCGTGCCCTGCTCGTAGTATTGGCGGACGAGGTGGTTCATGAAGAAAGACTTTCCCGAGCCACTCGGTCCAAGTACGAACTTGTTTCGGTTGGTGGTGACACCACGTTTCATCGGCAGGTCGGAGATGTCCACGTGCAGCGGCTTTCCAGTCAGCCTATCCACCATCTTGATGCCGAATGGGGATGGCGAGTCCTTATAGTTGGTCTCCTCATTGAAGAAGCAGACCGCCTGCTCGATGAACGTATAGAAACTCTCCTCCGCCGGGAAGTCTGCCGCATTGCCGGGAATACCTGCCCAAAACAAGGTAGGCGTATCGACCGTATTATGGCGTGGCTTGCACTCCATAAGAGCCAGCTGGCTGCCCACCTCATTCTTTATCTGCTTCAACTCCTCACGGTCGTCGCTCCATGCCATCACGTTGCAGTGGCAACGTACCGAAGTCAGTCCGAAACTGTGAGCCTCATTCAGGTACTCGTCAACCCACTCCTTGTTGATTTGATTGGAGCGGCTGTAACGTGAAAGAGAGTGCATGTTCTTCGCCATCTTCTCAAACTTCTGCAAGTTGGCGGCACTGTCGTCGATGAACACATATTGATTATAGATATGGTTGCAGGGAAGTAGCAGCCCCAACGGTGAGGCGAATGACAAACGGCAGTCGCTTCTGTCGGTCGATAGCTTCTCGTACCTCATGTCGGTCATCACGTTGCCCGGCAAATCCTCCACATCCGAGAGGGTGTGCAGGCAGAGTATGTTATCACCGATACGCATCTCGTCGGATTTCAGTGCCACATCCTGCAAGCAGGTGGTGTCGGTCTGTGATAGCGAGAAGTATTTCTCGACTATTCCCGCCTGTGTGTCCGTACCGATAATATCATCGGTTCTCAGGCGATGCAATTTAATAAATCCGCTCTCGTTCATAATTGAGGCGAACTGACCGACCGATTCGATGAACTTCGCCACTGCCTCCTTGTCCTTGATGTCCTTTGGAATGATGTTGCCACGGCAGAGCGAGGAGAAGTTACTTTGCATCCTCATTCGCTCCTTGGTGGTCTTGGTAAGGAACAGGTAGCAGTAATGATTCAAATAGGGTCGCTCGTTGAAGTGGCGTTCAAAAGAACGGCTCAGGAAACTTATATCCTCCCTGTCAGTATCGGGCTTATAGTTCTCACGGATGAAAATATCCTGCTTATGCACGATTGAGTAATCAGGTAGCACCTTTATCGCCTTGACCCATGCCGAGTGTATCGCCTCGTATTCTGCCGATGTTACCGTATAGAGTTCGGGCAGTTCCACACGGAAGCAGACAGTTATATCTGCATCCTTGCTCACTATGCAGTCATGTTCCACCGAGAGCAGCGGAAATTTGCTCTCCAACGTGGTAGCTTTTAATGTATTTCTCATTTCTTTCTTCGTTTGAATAGTTTGGGGATTCTGCGGCGGTTGATAATGTATCTTGGGTGTGAGCTACGGGCGTGGACTTTCATCAGCCCATGCTCACCGTACTTGGCGTTCAGGGCGAAGGTCTGCCACACCAGAACTGTTGCGGCAATACCTCCGAACCCGATACACACCCATTGGTTGATACCGACCAGATACATTATTATGAAGAGTACGAAGAGTGCGAGCAGACCGCCTATGAATATGAACAGGTACTGCGCTTTCAACCCTTTGAACTCAACCGACTTTCCAATCCCCCTGTTGATTGAAAACTCTGACATAATTTGATTATAGGAAGAATGAACGGAGAATGGTAGCGGCTACAATAAGGAAGATACAGGCTCCGAACCAGCTTGCTGCGGTCTTTGACGTGTCGGGGTCGCCCGATGAGAACTTGCCGTACACCTTGACACCGCCGATGAGACCGACGACGGCTCCGATGGCATAGATTAGTTTGGTGGCTGGGTCGAAATAACTCGTTACCATATTGGTGGCTTCCGTGATACCCGCCATACCGTTGCCTTGAGCGAATGCTGATGATGCGGCCATAAGAAGTGCTGCCGAGAATAAGAACTGTTTTTTAGTCATAAATAAATTTTTGTTAGTGCCGTGAGATTTTATAATGCCCACGGCGGTTAATACTGTTTTACTTTTTGGATTTTAGTGGTGGCTACTCACTCTCTCAGCCGTAATCAATCTTTCTCATTACATTGTTTTTAATCGTTATACAAAATCCCGGATGTCGAACTCGCTTATGTCATCGGGTACTCTCACTTCGGTTATATTTTGGGGTTGGACTGAAACCTTAACCCTTTCCCCCTCCCCGGAGATAGGCTTATTTAAGATTTCGTCCATTAACCCCGATATTTTTCTCGCCCGTTCAGGATTATTTCCAATCATTTTGTTGAACAGCTCATTCCCTTCCATATCCGAAAAGACATGTCCTGCACGCTTACGCTCTTGCTGTGTAGCAGATGGATTATCGGCAACAGTTAACGCTCCGCCAATCTCCTCAAAGCTCGCTCCGCTGGCATAATGCCCGGTTGTCTGCCGCTCATCCTCGCTCTCCTCATATTCCTGTGGAACTTCAGAGATACGGATGTCCTCGAACGCCTCATCCAATTTGTCATCCGGCAACCGTGCTGATTGCTTTTCATCGGCAAATGTAGCGGCTATATCCGTAATAACCTCACCTTCAGCGGCAGTGGCTGTACTTGGCGGCTCATTGGCGGTCGTTGGCGGTTTGCCCTCCATCTTGAAGTGGCTTTTCCCTACAATTCCGTCCTCTCTCCTTGATGATTTGACAGGCGGCTTGTAATCAGATGAAGAATCTGCTTTCTTACCCCGTCCGAATATGATGTAAGCTACAAGCCACGCATTATACAGCAGCAATATGCATATCAGTAGTTTCTCCATATACTTACACGATGTCATTCGTTGACTGTTTCCGATAAATGGCGTTTATCTCATCCTTATGCTCTTTTATATGTTCTGCCAACACATTGTCTATATATCCGCCAAGAGTTGTCCTCCCATCGGGATGGAGTGCTATCACCTTGGATATTTTTTTGTGTATATCCTGACTGATATAGACACATTGGCGAATCTGGATCTCTTTCGGTTCAAGATAGCCGCTTATTGATTTTTTCTTTCTCATAATTGTTTTGTTAATGGTTAAAGACAATGCTTATCTGCTCATCATGCAACTCTTGAATCTCGACATGATGCTGCTTCAGATGCTCGTCAATTATATTATATATCACTCCATAGATTGAAACTTCATTCTTACCGACAATCTGAGCGATACGTTTGATATACTCGTGATGTTTTAAGCTCACATAAACCAATTTGCCTTCTTTTGCTTTTACTTTTGGCTCTTTTAAGAAATTCTTCTGATAGTTACCTTTTCTGTTCTCTTTAATTTTTGATTTCATATTACTTTGTTTTACAGTTAAAAAATTGAATTGTTGTTCATATTGTATAATTCTGTTATCTCATCTTGAAAGGAGGCGAAATGATGTGCCAGCACATTGTCTATATAGCTGAACAGTGACACCTCGTCTTTGCCGATTACTCTCACTATACGCTGTATTCGCTCGTGATACTCCTTTCGCACGTATGTCGTTTTCCCGAACCTCGCAGAAATAGCCGCCTCTTTCAAGAACAGTTCTTTAAAATCAGCTTCCCTACCTTTCAGCTTTCTTCGGTGTGAGTCTTCGGCTGATACTCTTTTTGTTGATGATACTACTTTGTTCTCCGGCATATTCTCGTCTCCAGTATCAGTTTTCTGTTCCTCTACAGGAGCTGTAAACTCTTCTTGTCTGAATGAATTGATGATGAAGTTCTCATCAATATCATCTATCTTCAACTTTTTTCCCATAGTTTATTTTTTTATGATGGTTAGAATCTCTTCGACAAGCTCCTCCAGATTACTGCCTCGTATCAGCATCTTGTCAGCGGGAAATATGGTTGAGCGGAATAGTTGCTTGCGTTCTGTCGCCGCCTCTTTACGGAAACGCTTGCTGTCAGGCATGAAGGTGTTCATGATGGGCAATGCCATTTGAGCGCAGACCTTATCATACATTTGGTAGAGTTCGCTTTTTTCACGACCATCGACCATATTCCATAGTAGATGGAATCCTTTTATATTGGTTTTTCCCGTACTCATAAGATGTTCGTGAATTATTGTCGCGAATCGGATGGAACTTTCCATAACAACTCGGTCTGCAATGATGGGACAAAAGATATAATCCATCGTGGCAATCGTATTGACAACGCTCGCATTGTTAATCGTACCGGGCAGGTCGAAAAAGACAAAGTCAAGAGGCTTACCCGACTTGACGAGTTTGATGGCAGTATCCGGCGCATCTTCCGGTCGACTTTCAAGTACGGGGTATGCCTTTTTCTGTAATCGTTTAAATTGCTCATACGCCATTGCCTTGTAATGGTCATCGCTTTTTATTGATGCCATATCCCGTTCTCGCATATCCTTGATACTGTACTGAGGAAAATCGCAGTCTACCACCGCTACATTATATCCTTTGACGTAGTGGAGGTAACTGGCGGCAAGCACTGTTAAAGTCGTTTTCCCTGCTCCTCCTTTTTGGGTGGAAAAAGCGACATAAATTGGTTCGTTCATTTCTTTTCTTGTTTTATTAGTTATACAATCGTTTATTTTTTCGTTTATGCAAACATTCATCTTTATAATCGGATATACACTGTAACGTCCATACAACCGTTTACTCCAAGATTACTGCTGACCAACATAACAACCAACCAATGTTTGTGTGTTGGGTTCTCAATCGGAAGTAACCGCTCAACAAATATTTTTCTATCGGAACTGACGTTTCCTTGTTTGTCTGTTACGTACGCTGTAGTTCTGTTTATTGGAATGGTTGAATAGCTGTTTATTCCAAAAACAAACCCGATGTTCATCCGTTTGCTCCGGCAAATAAACGACGAAAAACAATCACTTGTATCACCTTCAGCCCTTGTGGCTGTAGTTGGCGGTTCGATGGCGGTTATTGGCGGTTTGCTGTATGGGAATCAGCCATATAAACCCCATAACTTTGCATCCAAGCGACAAGGCTCACGGTAAACGAATGCCGCACGCATGAGACAGGCTGACTCCAATCCGTTCCACGAACGGATTTTTATGTTCACTGGAACATAGCAAGGTGTGTATCGGGTTACCCGATACCTTTTGGGTTACTCCCAAAAGCCTTGCTCTTGCAGAGGGCGGGGCTTCTCCTCCGAAGTCGGAAGCCCTGTATCATACCTGCGGTAAGCGTCAGACCGTGGCTTATGTCGTGATACCACTAAAATCCACAGTAATGAAAAAAGAAAGGAACAAGATCGGAGGCAAGCCTCCAAAGCCGGACAAGGCTACGCATTGCGTCATGGTACGCTTCAACAGCGAGGAGCTCGCACGTTTCCTGACACTCTACGAGCAGTCGGGCGTGTATGCCAAGGCGGTTTTCATCAAGGCTCGTGTATTCTCACAGGAGTTCAGGGTAGTGAGAACAGACAAGACACTGCTTGATTATTACACCAAACTCTCCGCATTGCACGCTCAATACAGAGCAATCGGGGTCAATTACAACCAGACGGTAAGGGAGTTGAAGAGCCATTTCTCTGAGAAAAAAGCGATGGCTTTACTCTTCCGTCTGGAGAGACAGACCATCGAGCTTGCCACATTGAGCCGTGAAATATTGAGTCTCACCAACGAATTTCAACAACGATGGTTGCCAAAATTAACGTAGGAAGCTCGCTCTATGGAGCCTTGTCCTACAATGGCGAGAAGGTGAATGAGGGGGAAGGGAAGCTTCTTGCCACTCACAAAGTGTTCGACCAAGTCGATGGAAAGTTGGATATTGCACGTTGTATGGAGGACTTCAGACGCTATATCCCGGAGCAGATGCGGTGTGAGAAACCGGTAGCCCATATCTCGCTCAACCCACATCCCGATGACAGGCTGAATGATGCGGAGCTGATGAATATGGCACAGGAGTATCTGGAGAGAATCGGTTACGGTAACCAGCCATACGTGGTATTCAAGCATTCGGATATAAGTCGTGAGCACCTGCATATCGTAACGCTGAATGTGGATGAGAGAGGGAGGAGACTGAGCGACCGATACATACACCGCCGCAGCAAACGGGCTACCGATGCACTTGAAAAACAGTACAACCTGTATCCGTCAGGAAGCCGTCGCCAAAGGTTGGAACAGGGTGTATTGAATAAGGTGGACGCATCTCAGGGGAATGTGAGACGGCAGGTGGGCAACGTGCTGAGATACATCTCGGGCAACTACCGCTTCCAGACTATCGGTGAATACCGTGCCCTGCTCTCTCTATATGACATCACGGTAGAGGAAGTACGGGGAGAGAAAGACGGCAGGGAGTACCGTGGCTTTGTCTATTCGGCTACGGATGATAACGGAGAGAAGATAGGCAATCCCATTAAAGCGTCCCGTTTCGGGAAGTATGCCGGATGTGAGGCTTTTGATAAACGGTGCTCCACATCCAAGACCGATATTCAGAATAAGGATTTGGGGAGATACACCAAAGGGAAAGTGTTCGCCGCCATGCACAGGGCAAGGAGCAGGAAAGAGCTTGTCTCCATCCTCAAGACCAAAGGTGTTGATGTGGTGCTGCGTGAGACCGACACGGGCAGGATCTACGGAGCGACTTTCATCGACCACAATACGGGTTGCGTACTGAACGGCTCACGTATGGGCAAGGAGCTTTCAGCGAACGCATTGGAGCAATGGATCAGCATGAGGAAAGCACAGGCGGCTGATAATGTGCAGGCTGAGCCACAAGGCTATGTGCCACGGCAGCAAGTGCCGCACGAGCAGCAGTCCGAGGGGGATACGGTTCTCGGTGGTATGCTCGATTTGTCAATGCTTCCCGATGGCACTGACCCGGAGGAAGAGGCGTTCCGCCATCAGATGCAACGTAAAAAGAAGAAGAAGAAAGGAAGAGGTATCTAATTATAAAACTGTAAAATATAAATAATTATGTCGCAACAAGAGGACGATTTAAGGGCGTTAGCCAAGATAATGGATTTCTTACGGGCCGTAAGTATCCTGTTCGTAGTCATCAATATCTATTGGTACTGCTACGAGGCAATCAGAATATGGGGAGTGAATATAGGTGTGGTGGACAGGATTCTGATGAATTTCAACAATACAGCCGGGTTGTTCGGCTCCATCATCTACACCAAGCTGTTTGCCGTGCTTCTGCTGGCTCTCTCGTGTCTGGGTACATCAGGAGTGAAGGAGGAGAAGATAACATGGACGAAGATTTGGACTTTCATGGGTGTGGGCTTCATCTTCTTTTTCCTCAACTGGTGGATACTCTCGCTGCCGTTGGGGATGGAGGCGAATACCGCTCTCTATATGTTTACGATGGCGGTGGGTTATATCTGCCTTCTGATGTCCGGACTCTACATGAGCCGACTGTTGAAGAACAACCTTATGGATGATGTCTTCAATCAGGAGAATGAGTCGTTCATGCAGGAAACAAGGTTGCTTGAAAACGAGTTCTCCATCAACCTGCCGACCCTCTTCTACTATAAGAAGAGATGGAACAGGGGTTGGGTAAACGTAGTGAATCCTTTTCGTGCATCCATCGTGCTTGGTACTCCCGGTTCGGGAAAATCATACGCAGTCGTAAACTCTTTCATCAAGCAGCAGATAGAGAAGGGGTATTCGCAATATGTGTATGACTTCAAGTTTCCTGACCTCTCCATGATTGCCTACAACCATCTTATCAACAATCTTGACGGATACAAGGTAAAACCGAAATTCTATGTAATCAACTTCGATGACCCACGACGCAGCCATCGTTGTAATCCTATCCATCCCGACTTTATGGAGGATATAACAGATGCCTACGAGTCGGCATATACAATAATGCTCAACCTCAACAAGACGTGGGTGCAGAAGCAGGGCGATTTCTTTGTGGAGTCTCCGATTATCCTGTTCGCAAGTATCATCTGGTATCTGAAAATATATAAAGGTGGTAAGTATTGTACGTTCCCTCACGCTATTGAGTTTCTGAACCGCAGGTACGAGGATATTTTCCCGATTTTGACAAGTTATCCTGACCTTGAAAACTACCTCAGTCCATTTATGGATGCTTGGCTCGGAGGAGCGGCTGAGCAGCTACAGGGGCAGATAGCAAGTGCCAAGATACCGCTCTCGAGAATGATTTCACCGCAACTCTATTGGGTGATGTCTGACAGCGAGTTCACGCTGGATATCAACAATCCGGAGGAGCCGAAAATACTTTGTGTGGGTAACAATCCAGACCGTCAGAATATCTATGGTGCGGCTCTTGGACTGTACAACTCACGCATCGTAAAGTTGATAAACAAGAAAGGACAGCTGAAGAGTTCGGTTATCATTGACGAGTTGCCGACCATCTATTTCAAGGGACTCGATAACCTTATCGCAACGGCACGAAGCAATAAAGTTGCGGTTTGTCTGGGCTTTCAGGATTTCTCGCAGTTGGTGCGTGATTATGGGGATAAGGAAGCCAAAGTAGTGATGAATACCGTCGGAAATATTTTCTCCGGGCAGGTGGTCGGTGAGACCGCCAAGAACCTTTCCGAGCGGTTCGGTAAGGTATTGCAGAAACGGCAGTCCATCACCATCAACCGACAGGACAAGTCCACCTCTATCAATACCCAAATGGACAGCCTGATTCCACCGAGTAAAATCAGCGGTTTGACACAAGGTATGTTTGTCGGCTCCGTTTCGGATAACTTTACCGAGCGTATCGAGCAGAAAATCTTTCACGCCGAGATTGTGGTGGATGCAGACAAGGTGAAGCGGGAGGAGTCAGCCTACAAGAAAATCCCAATCATTACCGATTTCACCGATGCCGATGGAAACGACCATATGAAAGAGCAGATTAAGGAAAATTATGACCGTATCAAGGCGGAGGTAAGGCAGATTGTGGCTGATGAGCTTAAACGCATTTCCGATGATCCGGAATTGGCGCATCTCATTCAGCAGAAGTAATAGATGGTAAGATATATGTAATTTGGCAACGGACGGTTGCCGAATTGGAGATAGTAAAGAAATATCTCTAAAACACAGCAACGGCAGTAACCAAAATAAAAAGTTACTGCCGTTGCTATATATTATTGTATATCCTTCTGTGTGTGTTGCAGACGGAAGAACTCTTTTTGCCGTTCTATTTCGTTGCGCAGTTCCTCTTGGGTGGGCATATACAGCATATATTTGGAGGCGAACAACTGGTTATTATCGTGCAGGACCGAATAGCGGGCGATGTCATTATCTGTCTCGGAACATAACACGATGCCAATGGTGGGGTTATCTCCTTCACCCCGTACTCGTTCGTCATACATACGCACATACATGTCCATCTGACCTACATCCTGATGAGTTATAGGGGTAGTCTTCAAATCTATAAGTACGAAATTTTTGAGCAGATAGTTGTAAAATACAAGGTCAATAAAATAATCTTTCTTTTCCGTACGGATGAGTTTCTGTCTGGCAACAAAAGACCACCCTTTCCCCATTTCAAGCAAGAAGCGTTGCAGGTTCCCGATGATGGCCGACTCCAATTCAGACTCTGTAAAATCTATGTTTGGAGATAGACCGATAAACTCGGCTACCGTTGGATTCTTGATAAATTCCAACTTATCCTGTTCAAATGTACGGGTAAACGATTTCATTTCCGTTTCCACCTTCTCTTTGTGTTGGGAAAGCAACAACCTCTCGTAATATTGAGACCCAATGTTACGGTCGAGTGTGCGATAACTCCACATCTGTTCGGAAGCCTCTTTTAAATACCATGCACGGGCTTCGGCGTTGGAAACTGTTAATAGGCGTTTGTAATGCGACCAACTCAATATTCTCCACGGTGTAGAGAATATTTCGGGAAAGGTTTGATAGAACAATCGGTAATTATAAAGACTGGGGACTGAAAAACCCTTACCGAACTCCTTGGTAAGTTCCGCTGATAATTCCTTGAACAGTTGTGTCCCGTAGTCGGCTCGTTCTTTTCCTTGCTGTTCCTCTTCCACGATGCGTTTGCCCATTTGCCAATAAGCTTCCACCATGGCAGAATTGATAGCTGTATAGGCTTTATTACGAGCTTCGGTTACTATCTGCTTGATTTCACAAATGAAATTTGCACTGTGTAGAGTTATATTATTGTCTTTATCCATTGTCCATAAGTAATTTACTGCAAAGGTATGAAAAAAGCAGGATAAATCATCCTGCTTTCTTCATACACTCACATCAAGCCTATAAAGCGACCGCTATTTCCTCATTCGTTCTTTATTCTCATCACGTTCCATTTTCTTATTGAGCTCCTTGCTCATCTTGTCAAGGAAATAGGTACGGCTGCTGTTCTTCCGTTTCTTCATATCGGTGTACATTCCGTAGCAATCACGCAAATCCACTCCGAAGATAGCTCCGAAGAGGGTCGCCAGTTCGGTGATGGGTGCGTTGCCGTTGTTGATGCACTTGCTGCTGCCAAGCGCATAGACCAGCTCCGACAATTCCACCACGCTGCCCGTCCATTCGTATGACCCTTTTACTTTAAGCAGGTTGATTTCCGTACCTTCCCGACCATACTGTAAACAGGTACGTCTGAACGATAGGAAGGCATATAGCATTTCCATAGCGATAACCTTCGCCACGAGATTGTCGTATCCGGTAGAGAACTCAATGTCGTCATTGAATGAGCACATATCCAGATCAATGACCATCTGTTGCTTGTCACGCAAGAAATAGAAACCGTCCATGTGGGTGCTACCACTGCGGTAGTATTGGAAGAAAGCCACGTGGCGGTCGAAGAATATCTTCAGTTCCTCCTGCCGCTTTTCGTAATAGTCGTCCAATGTATCGTTGTCGATGGGACGTTGGCTCTCAATGTGCAATATCTCATAGAAATAGATTAGCCGACCAAGCAGTGTCGGCTTTTGATACTTGAAGAAATGGATTTCCTCAGCTTCACTCTCGAATGGATTGGCTGAAAGGAATGATTTAGTTTCGGTTAACCTCTCTTTGAGGAAGCCAATCATCATTTTACAATCCTCTATTATCAGCTTCCCGTTCAGGTCTATGGGTGACATCTTCGCATCCACTTCCTGTATTATATCATCATATTTACTCTGCATTCAAATTCTGTCGTTTTAAATTCGGTGCAAAGTTACAAGCTATCAATCCATTGGCTTTTATATCTTTTGAGATGTTTTTTATAGATTGTGAGACAAATCGATATTCTCATTACCCTCCAACAATGTTTTCCTTATGTTGCTTGGTATGTCGCCGAGGTGCTGTCTGCAGAAAGCGGTGAAGTGTGCGGAGGATGAGAACTTGAACTCGTCTATAATGTCCACGAAAGGAATATAATCAAGCGACAAGCGGTATTTTATATGCTCCGCCCGTTTCTGCATCAGCCATTTGTAGGGTGACGTGCCAAACTCCTTTTTGAATATCTTGCGGAAATTGTGAAGCCCGTAGCCGCACATCTCGGCTAACTTATCCGTAAACTCGGCCTTGCGGTAGTGTGTCAGTACAAGTGTCTTGAACGGTACCTGCTCGTCTGTCATCGAATGAAAGAATGAGCGCAGCTCGTCCGGGTCAAAGTAACGTGTGAATACCCAAATCAGTTCCTTGTGTTTCAAGTGCCAGATGTTCGGGTCGTGTTTCTCATCCTCAATATAGGAAGTTACACTGCTCATTAAAGCTTGGAATGAACCCGGAGCAGTCAGTTTGCAACAATAGATTTTGGGATCCGTGTGCTTGTGGGTATAAAGATAAGAGAGAATACATTTTTCGGATCGGCATACGGTATTATTGAATTTATGCACAAGCAGTCTCACATCACTCAGTGCAGTGCCGCTGCACTCGCTTTGACGGGGTACGAACATAATCTCACCGGCACAAAGTATCTCATCGTGGAAAAGTGTGCTGGTAATTCGTGCGTGTCCGCTTTGGCAGTAGATAAGGTAGTTGATATTTGCATCATCATTATGAACTGTCTCGCCGAGTTGAAAGTTCTTCAGCTCAAAAAGACAGTCGGATGGTGTCTCGTCACAAAGATTGAATTTCTGTTTTTGTATGCAGTTAAAGCTCATTTTTATATGTTTTATACTTAGAAGCAACCTACCTTTTATGCCTAAATTCCAGCATTGGTTGTTGATTGCCACATAAATATCAAAAAAGCTGTCCCTTGACTTTTTAGGGCTTCGGGGCAGCTGAGTGAGATATAATGTCTGTGAAAATTTAAAAAATGTGCCGCAGTCTTGCTCCCGTGCGGCTTGGGAGATTACATTAATCCGTAGTGCCATCCGCCTTTACCTTCAGTGTGGGGGCGGAGCTGCCATTATCCGTCCAGCAGTCCTTCACGTTGTAGATCGTGCCGTCTACGGTGAAGGTGGTGGTGTTTGCCGGGTTTGCCACGATGCCGTAGAGGACCGAAACTTCCACACCATCGGTGGTGTTCTCATCTTTATTGTTGCATTGGATGCAGGTAATAGTGCCGGAACCGCTATTGTAAGCAAAGAACGGCAGGGTGGATATATCGGCGGCACCACAATACGAAAGCTTGCCTGTTTGATATATATTCCCAATCATGCGGCCGCCCCACGGACTCTCTTTTTTAGTTAATGTACCGGTGAAGTAGCAGCCGGAGATGGTACAGGAGGTTTCGGAATAACCAACAATACCACCCGGGCAATAGTCATTAGCGGCATTCGGTGCAGAAACAGCACCCGTGACATAACAAGCATAGAAGGATGAATTTACGGCTTCTCCTGCCAGGCCGCCGGAAAAAGCAGTACCATAAATTCCCCGCACTGTGGCCGTACTGCTGCATCGTGTCATTTTAGTATTCGATAGCTTACCGGCAAGACCGCCTGCACGTATAGCGACTGTCACTGAGGACGTGCCTGTGACATGGCAATTGTCAATATAGATTATTCTGGTATCAGGCCCTCTATAGGTTTCGCCTAACAAAGCTCCTGCATACGAACCGGAGGAACCAGCTGATATCTTGACATCCTTAAGAATTACATTCTTTATTGTCACTCCACAATTCACATACCCGAAAAGACCTGGATTTATTATTGAAGTCGAATTCATTGTCAGATTGCTGATGGTGTGTCCTTGCCCGTCGAAAGAGCTTTTCATACTTTTCTGACTGTTTGTTGCATTGCCTATCGGTATCCATTCCTCACCTGCGAGGTCGATATCGGCAGTCAGAACTACGTTGGCAGCTATGGAAGTGCCGCTATTCACGTCTGTGGCAAGCTGCATAAGTTGTTCCTTTGTGCCTATTTCGAGCACATCGTAGTCATCAGGGGCAGCGATGGTGCCGGGCAGCCACGGACAGCGGCCGGCATTGGAGGTATTGTCCGTCCAGGCGGCAGCATCGGTAAAGAATCGTTTGCTGGCGAATGCACCGGTGGAAGAATCGTATTGGCGGACAGAGAACGAACCGTTTGTGGCAGGGGCTATAATATTCTTCAGGGTTGCATAATCAGCCACTCCCGTCTGGCAGCCGGTGGTATGGCTTGCGTTTATATCTCCCACCTGCGTGGAAGCGCACCATTTGCCGGTTAACGAACCGGAGTATCCGCCAAAGAGAGGGCGGACGGTACTTCCATCGACCCCGCTCACCGTGCCCGAAGCGTAGGAGGAGGCTACGGAAAGAGGCCCTGCATACCCCACCAAGCCACCGGTCCTGGTGCCGGATGTGGCGGCGACAACTGTGCAACGGGTGCCACAGGCAAATAGATAACTATTATCAAACTCAATGCTTCCCACCAAGCCGCCTACACGGGTGGCACCGGCCACTTTTCCGTCCACCGTACAGCCATAGATTAAAGACTCCCTCATAGAGCCACACAGCCCGCCGGCGTAGGAATCGCCACGTACATCGACATTCGTCAGATGCAGATTGCTGATGGTGGAACGAATGAGGCCTCCAAACAGACCTGCGGCATATCCCGGTCCAAATCCCGGTCCAACTCCCGGTCCAAAGCTGGCATAAGTTCCGTTTGTGCGTACGGTCAGCCCTGTGATGGTGTGTCCGTTGCCATCGAAGTTGCTCCGGAAGCTAGAACCCGCCTCACCTGCTTTCCAATAGCTTATCGGTGTCCAGAGTTTTCCGCTGAGGTCGAGGTTTTTCGTCAGTTTGAAATATTTGCCATTGCTAAAATCAAGGATCTTCTTTGCCAAATATGCAAGGTCTTCTGCCGAGTTTATCTGATAAGGGTCGGCGGCTGTTCCGCTGCCGCCGCTGAAGGATGTAGCTGCATAATCTTCCCAATATCCGAGCATGGTGCCCGAGACTTCGGTTGTGGTCCACGCCTTCACCGTGAGGCCGTCGAGGGCGACGCGGTCGGTGCCGATGGTGAGGGCGTAGGTGTATATCTTGTTCGCCTCAAAGTTCACGGTGGTGGTGTAGGTCAGTGTATTGTTGCCTACTACTATGGAGAATAACTTGTGGTTGGTGGCTAAGCCGGGTATCACGAGGGCGGTGTATTGTGCCTCTAATTCATCTCCTATTGTGCCTGTAGCTGTGAATGGTATCACTTCGGTGGCATTTCCGCTTGGCTTTGCATCGGTATATCCACTTTTCGGAGAGTAGATTTTTGCATTGGTCAGCGTGCCTTCGTTGCCCACGGTGCGTAGTTTGTTTATCTTCACCACTACCTGCGCCGTGCGGTGGGCAAAGGTGAGGGAGATGCTGCCATCAGTTGGCTTTTCGCTGAATGCGCCCGTAGTGGCGGTCATATAGTTGGCAGCCTCCAATGCTGTCAAGCTGCTTTGCGTGGTGGGTAGCGTGAAAGTGTTGTAAGTAACCTTGTCATTGACAGGAAAGGCGGCATAGTAGGTTACGGGATATGTGTTGCCCCAATATAGCTGTGTGTTAGGTGTCCAGCCGTTGTCGCTCTTGGTATAAGTGTATTTGACACTACCGGCGGCATCGGTGGAGAGGGTTATCGCATCTCCGTTGGCAAACTCGGTGGCATCTATGTTGGCACGTGATTGTGCCGGAGTGTCGCCTCCCACTGTGGCTGTGGCTATCTGTACGGCATTGGCGGCGGTGCGGTCAGTGTCCGTCAGTTCTTCGGAGCAGGCGGTGGCAAGCAGCATCACGGCTGCCAGCATCGCGCTGCTTATGGTGTGTATTCTTTTCATTTCCATGATTTGTTAATGGTGATTGATGCGTTCATTCTCTGGGTGGCTGTTGTGCTTTGCAAAGCTCTTGTGGCTGCGGGCAGGCTCAGGGTGAGGGTGACGTGGTCGCCTTCGGCAAGTTTCAGCCCCGTGGTGTCGTCCGCATAGTAGTTGTAGGGCTTGCCGCCGATGGTGGCGGTTATCAGCCACGAGCCTGCGTCTATTGCCTGCGGCACGATGTAGTAGTCGGGGCATTTGCCGTCGGCGGCTGTGAGCGCTGTGGATGATGCTTTGTCGCCCGTGGTGGCTACGGCTCCCGTGTTGATGGTGAGCGTGCCCGCGGTGTAGATGTCGCGTAGCGTCACGGCGGTCGGGGTGACGGCGTTGTCGGAAGCATCTTTAAAGGCGATGGTGAGTTTGCACATCTTGTGCTTGTAGTCGTCTTGCGCCACGATAAGCCTGCCGTCAGTCAAGAGTTCGCTCACCGTCCGGCTGTGGTCGGCATTGATGGAGGCGTAGCGGTAGTCGTTTACTGCTTCATCCGAGCCGTTGTTAAGCATCAGTTTATCGTCGAGGGTAGGAGTGTCGGCGGTGTATGGCGAGTAGATAATGATGTGGGGAGTTGCTGTTTGCGAGTACCATGTGTGGTCTATCATCCAATTGCTTGCCGCGGACACTTTCAGGTTGTAGACATTGGTGATGTCTGCATCGGCATAGTCCACGAGGATGCCTGCCACATCGTCGATGCCTGCATCGGGCAGGGCGATGTTGGTGGTGTTGCCGGTGGCGGTTGTGTTTTCGCCCCATGCACCGATGGTGATGCCGGTGATTTCCACCTTGTCCTTGCCCACTTTCAGGTTAAAGTTGTAGAGATGTCCGGTTGAAAATGCAGTTTCTTTGTCGATGTGGACATCCTTCGTTTCACTGTTCACGGTAATGGTCATCAGTTTGTCGCCTGCGGCGTAGGTGCCGGGGGTTACTATCGCTTCGTATTTATACAACTTCTTGTCCGAGGTATCTTCCGTTTTCAGCGGAGTGATATTTGTTTCACTTCCGGTCAGTGTCCACGCATCGGCTGAACAGCTTACGCCGCTACCTTTTGAGATAATCTTCTCACCGCTGATAGTGGGCAGCGTGCTTCCGAACTCTGTGCCATACCCGGTAATGGTGATGGTGACTTTGCACATACGGTGCTGCAACGTGAAGTTCACGGCGGCGCCATGTGCGGTGGTGAGGGGTTGCGCGTCGGAGGTCATATAGTCGGCGGCTTTCAACTTACCGGCATCGCTTTGGTCGGCGGTCGTGCCGTTGATATTCGGCAAAGAGAATTTGGTTGCCGTTATGGCATCGTCGGAAGGATATACAGCCGTCAACGTGGCGGGCAGCATCAGCGAGAGGTAATTCTTGTTTTCGGAGGTTTGCCAACTGCCGTCGCTGCCGAGGGTGAAGACGGTGTTTTCTGTGTTACCGCCCATTGCGGCAAACACTTTCACTTGGTCGCCGGTGGTGAAGTTGTCGTTATCATCGCTGCCGATGCTGCGTGTGGTGAATCCCATGGTCACTTGCTGTGGCGTGGAGGGTGTCTCGGCTCCATCATCCAGTGTAGATGTGCAGGCCACGAGCAACAAGAGCGTTGCCCCCAATGTCAGTCTTGATAAAATCCTTTTGTCCATATCGTTATTATTTATTGTTATCTCTATGTTGTGAGCAGGAAGGGAACACGTCGCCGTGTGCCGTATCTATCGGCCGTTCAACCCTGCCTGCCCTGTGTGTTGCGGTGATTAGCCTTGTTGAGCTTCACCGGTGACGGCTATTCGGGTGTTACGTCAAATGTGATGAAGGCGCATACGGTATTAGTAAACCCATCAGGGGTATTGTATTGATAGCCCAATGTAAATACCTTCGTTTCTTTGTCATAGGTGTAATTTGTTAAATATTGGGCACCATCTGAATTGACAATAAAACCGCCTCCTAACATAGATAATATATTAATGTCTTGGTCGCCATTCTCCTCCTTCGTTATAATCGTAAATGAGTTGGGGCGTAGTGGCACTAAAGCTTCCATATCGGCCAATGTAGCAACTTTACTTCCCCACGGAGTGATGACAGCAGTCATTGCATTATACTTTAAACCGCCAGCTTTGCCACCTTTTAGCAAATAGATATCATCAGTACCATTTGTCGTATCTCCACAATACGGATTGCGGCTTATCAACCGGTAGTTATCAAAGTCTGTTATGCCGATCACCACGCAAGGGATTCCACCGGCATAGTCTCCGGTCATGGCTTCTACTTTGTAAGTCAGCTCTTTGCCGGGATAGAAAAGTTTGTCGGTGGCTGCGCTCCATGCGGTAGTGTAAGCGGTGGCATCGGCGGTATTGATAAGGATTTTGGTCAGGGCGGTGCATTTCGACCAATCGGCAGAGGGAACAGTGCCCAATGTGCCGGAGGTGCCGGAATAGTTTACCCCGCGCAGGTCGATGCCGGTGAGGGTGGTGGTGGCGGTGAGTTTCGCCATATCGTCGGCATTGAGCGAGCCGTTGACGGTGAGGGTTGTTCCACCATCGAGGGCGGCAGTGATGTGTTCGGCTGTCAGTGCGCCGGCTTTATAGAGGGTGACAGTATTGGTGGCGGGGGATACTTCAACTGTAGGTTCGGCTTCGCCTCCGGTGATTATACCACCGTTTGTCCAGTTCTCCACTTTTACCTCCCCGAGTTCAACCACATCTTTACCAACTTTCACGTTGTAGGTGTAGCTTTTCCCTGCTTCGAGGGCAGGGATGCCTTTCACGGTGAGAGTATGTGTAGTTTTGTCGCCATCTTTTGTCACGGTAATGGTCATAAAGTTGGCAGCAACGTTAAAAGTAGTTGGGATGAGCAACGCATAGAAAGCATTGTCGGTGTGCTTGTAGCTGCTCACACTGACAGGATCTCCGGCTGCTACACCGCCGGTATATCCGGTAGCGTTACTTCCTACGCTGATGGCTGTAACTGTGTATCCCGTCTCGAACTGATTATTAAAAGATGTGTTGATAACCACACGTGCCGTCTTGCGTTGCAAAGTCAAACTTACGTTATCGGCTTTTGCCACACCGGCAGCTGTGTAGGTCATATAGTCGGCAGCGGTCAACTTCTCAAGGTTGCTTTGGTCTGTCGGCAACGTGAAAGTACTAGCCGAAATGCCATCGCCCACAGGGTAATAGGCACTGAAGTCCATCGCGGTAGTTTCCCACTTCAAGTATTCCCCGGTGGTGGCAGGTGTCCATGCCGTGCCGTCATATTTATACTTTATGGCTGCCTGTGTACCAGCGGCAACACCTATTAGGTCGCCTGAGTTAAACTTGGCTTGCTCTTCTTCAGTACCGATAGGATTGCTTCGTGAGATAGGAATGCCCTCACCTACTGTGGCGTTGATGCGCACGGCATCTGGGTCGTTCATGTAAGCCGAATTGAAGTCCTCGTCGTTGCTGCACGCAGCCATTGCAAGCAATAAGGCGGCAGCAGAAATATATTTCATTGTTCTCATTTTTTACTCTTATTATATCTGTTAGTATTCGGTCGGTTTATTCAGTTTCGATGTTACCGCCTGTTCCCTCAGTCCAATCTTTGGCTGATAAAGAACCCAGCGTTACCATGTCCTTGCCTGCTGTGAGGGCGAGGGTGTGTTGCTTACCACTCTCTAATATTACAGCATCGGTGGAAGTCCACGTATATTCCTTGTTGTTGATTGTGAATGTTACCGAGAATTTGTTTGCCGCTACTGTTTGAGGTACAAGTATCACTTCGTAGTTGGCTACTGCGTTGGTTGTGGTACCGCTGCCGGGGGTGTAAGAAGCGGCAAAGGGGGGGATGGATTTCACTCGGAATCCCGTAAGGTCAAAGACACTGTTTATCGAGGCGTTCCAGTTGAATTGAGTAATTGTTCCGTTTACCATCAGCTCGCTGATAGGGTTTGTGGCGGTGCCGGGTGTGGTGTTCAGCTCTGTACCGAGGGTGATGGATAGGTTCACTTTCGACATGATGTGCTTGAAGGTGATGGGTAGCTTGCCGTTCACCAAGTCTTTGGCAGGGTCTATTTTCGTAGGCTTCATGTAGAGGATGTCGCTGAATAGGAACGATGACTCAGAACTTTGGGTGAGTGATACATCGTATGCTATATCGGCAGTAAACTGCGCTTCAGTGGTATGGGTACCCTGCTGACTTAGTGCCGTCACGGTAACCGGCTGTGTACTGTTTTGCCACAGCATCGTAAGCGGGGTGCCTATGTTTCCATCCGTATAGCTGCTCCACACGTCATTCGGCTTATAGTAAAAGCCATAGTAGCTATAATTACTATTGGCAGCATTGTCTATTTTAATATTGAAACGGTCTATATTCCCCGTTGTCATCCCAGCACGGGTCATTGGAGCATCGATGTTGGTGGTAACACGTATCACGCCATCGGCAGGGAAGTTTGAGTTCTCATTAAACTCGTCATTGTTCGAGCAGCTGCCCAAGGTCATTGCCCCGGCGATGGCTGCCATCATTAAAAGATTCTTTGCTTTCATTTTATTTCTTTTTTGCTTCGTTACAATGTTATTATTGTTCTTTTTGTCTTGTCCCTTGCAAGACAGGGGCTGGTTTCTTGCCGTTGTCTCCCCCGTCTGCTTTGCTCAGGATGTAATGGATTTTAGGGTACTACATTGCCGTCATCGTCCACGTACTTGATGGCTTTCCAGCCGGAGTACAGAGTGGATGAATCTAATGTGTATCCCCAGCTGCTGCCTGATACCTTCGGAGTGGCATCGCCTGCGGCATTCTCCTTCTTGTTCTGATGCAGGTAGAGGGTGGGGACGGTGCCGGTGGTAAATCTATTAAAGAAGGCATAGTCATGCATCGTGATGCTTGCCGAAGTGGTGAGATACAGGCCTCCAGTTACTTTGGTATTAGTGAACATATTCTTCATCAGATAGGTGCACTGGGGCAGGCGAATGTCTCCGCTCACGGTGAGAATACTCAAGGCATCACTGGCATCATTTGTGGAGCAGGTAGTCACTTGGGGTAGGTTCACGTCCGACACTGTGCCGCAGCTATAGAAGACCTTGTCGTTTAAACTCTGGAGCACAGGGGCATCGATGCTGCCCAAAGAGGTACAGAAACTGAATCCGTGATTTCCGATGCTTGTTGCTGCGGAGAGGTCAATGCCGGTGAGAGAGGTACATCCGTCAAAAGCATTCGCACCGATTGTCTGAACCTCACCAAGATTGATGCTTGTGAGATTGGAGCAGCTTGTGAAAGCATGGTCTCCTATCTCAGTGACTGCATCGGGCAGGGTGACGTTTATCAGGGAATTGAGGCCGACATAGTTATCCTGTTTATACGGACTGAACGCCCCAGTGGGCAGTGCCGTCAGTCCGGTCACTGCACTGAGGTCGAGGGTGACTAACTTCGGGGTTGCACCACTTGTGATTTGCTTGTATGCCCACTCCCGCAGGGTGGCGATGTCGGCATCATTCATGGAGCCGACTATGTTGAGCGCACCATCGGTGCTGATGGCTTCGGCAATGGCAGCATCGGTCAGTACACCCGCCTTGAGGAGGGTCACGGTGTGGGTGGAGGCATCTGTACTGAAGAATATTTCTTCCGCCTCTCCGTTGTCGTCTATCACGCCGCCCGATGTCCAGTCTTTTACCACCACCGATGAAATTTCGACTTTGTCCTTACCTATGGTGAGGTTGTAGAGGTAGCTCTTGCCGGCTTCCATGGCGGGGATGCCGGTCACGGTGAGGGGGGTGTTTTGGTTGATGAAGCTGTCGTTGTTGCTGACACTTCGTCGGAGAACCGTCAGAAAGGGTACGTCAGACCGTCCTGTGCCGGGGATGACGAGGGCAGTGCATATGTCATCTTTCTTCATGTAGTCGAAATTGTTGCCTGACACTCCTTTCGGATTTTTGTTGGCTTCGGCAGTGGTGGGAATGCCTCCGTATTGGCTGGATACATAGACTAGAAACGATTCGTCGGCGGCATCTATCTCGCTACCCAAGGCGTTGATTTTCACCTGCACGCGTGCCGTCTTCCGCTCCAGGGTGAGGGAGGCTGTGCCGTTATCGCCCTGAGTCACGTCGCCCGTGTAGGTCATATAGTCGGCATAGCCGATGTAGGCACCTCCGTCTGCACTCCCATACTGAGCCACCGGCAGGGTGAAGGTGGTAGAAGAGGCGCCGTTGTTCTCTTCCATATTATTGGTGTGCGGTGCGGGATAAAAGGCTTCCATCTGCATGGCTGCGGTGCCGTTCATCCATTTGAGGTACTTGCCCGTTTCGGGTGTCCAAGTGGTGCCATCCGCACCGAGTGTATAGGTCACGGCTTCCTGACCGGTGGCTGTGGAAGCAAGCACTATCTTGTCGCCTGCAAGAAACTTCTGCTGGTCGGCAGCGGTGGAACTTTCCGGGGCGGTGCGGGTGAATACTCCGCTGCCCACGGTGGCGGAGATACGCACGGCAGTGGGGTCGGTGGCGAAGTTGCCCTCTCCGATTACTTCATCTTGGGTAGTACATGCCGTCATGCTCATCGTTAGGGCTATAACAGCCGTTATACCTTTGCATATATTCTGTTTCATTGTTCTAATTTTTTTCTGTTATTGCTCATTTGTTATTCCGTCTCCAGTTGTCCGCCGTTCACTGTTGTCCACGGTGAGGATGTGATGCTGCCCGGAGTGACGATGTCTTTGCCCACTGTAAGATTGAGGATGTAAGCTTTGCCGCTCTCGAAGGTGTACTTGTCAGAGGTTCCTGTGTTCCGGTAGGTGTAGGTGTATGCCTTGCCGTTGCTCAGGGTGATGCGGAGGGTGAAGGCAGTGGCTTGCGGCACTACGATGGCCTCAGTGGCGGCATCTACTCCGGCTGCGGTTTCACCGGTTAGGAGAGTCTCGGGGTGCATGGTGATGTCGGTGGCTGTTTGGGTGTTATCTACCGTGGCCACTCCTGCAAGTGTTTCGCTGTTCAAATTGATGTTATACCATCTTATGGTACCTTGAAGTTTTACGGAGGTAACGGTGGGCAGGTTGACGGCGTCTTGCGTCAGCTCAGTGCCGTAGCTCAACGCCACACGCAGCTTGGAGAGTACGTGGTTGAACTTCACCACTACTTTCTTCGTTGCGGCGTCGTAATAGATGTCGTTGGTGGGGACGGGCGCATTCGGCGTCACCACGCTCTTGGCGTAGAGGAAGTCGGAAGGTTCCGATCCATTAGTCGACTGGTCAGCTATTATATCAGAAAAATTAGGACTGGTAAGTGTAGCATAATAATAATATCCCCGATATGCAATCATCGTCACGGGTTGGGTGGCAGACTGCCACAGCATCGCTAGTGGGGTCGCCACAGCATTATCCGTGTATGCCTCCCAACTGCCATTCGGGTTCGCCATATACAAATTGTTGTAAGAATACTTGCTTGCACCGGCATTGGTGACGAAGAGGCCGAAGGATTTACCCCTCCCAAGCTCCCCTGTGGGATGTCCCGCCCTTGTCTTTGCCGCTGCATCACCCACGGTGACGGAAGCGATGGCGATGGCATTGTCGTCGGGCAATACGTTGGTTTGCATCATGTCGTCGTCATTGTTCGAGCAGCTGCCCAAGGTCATTGCCCCGGCGATGGCTGCCATTGTCAAAAAGTTTTTTATTCTCATTTTCTGTTATTTTATTATTATCATTTGGTTTATTCCTGTGCTTCGCCGCCATTGATGGTGGTTCCTGCTCCCCAGTCGTTGATGCTCACGCTGCCAAGGGTAATGCCGTCACGACCCACAATGAGGTTCACGGTGGTGTATTTGCCGCTTTCCAGCTTCACAGTGCCGGTGTAGGTGTAGTCCTTCTCGCCTATCTTGATAGCAATCGTGGCATCGTTGCCAGCTTGCGGAACCATGATGGACTGGTAAGTGGTGTTGGCGGTAGCAACAGGAAGCTCAATATTTGTAGCATCTTCGGCGGTAACAGTGGCACTCTTAGTCAGATAATTCACAGTGGCTTTGCCTTTAAGATTACCTGTTGTTACACTTTCCACTTTGGGAGTAGTTGCCCATTGGTTGCGGAAGGTGAGGTTCACGATAAGTTTGGCCATCACGTGGTCGAACTGCAAAGGCACGGCAGTGTTGGTTGCGGTGAATCCGGCATTGTCAGTTCCAGTGTTCACAGCCACTAATAGGTCGCTTTGCTCTTGCTTGGTTACATCCAGCGTGTAGGCATCCGCTGTGAAGTCGGTGATGGCGCGTGTTGGATAAACGCCCAAG
Source organism: uncultured bacterium (assembly GCA_905215345.1). Lineage (GTDB taxonomy): Bacteria > Bacteroidota > Bacteroidia > Bacteroidales > Bacteroidaceae > Bacteroides. The sequence continues at coordinate 124,345 of CAJMPR010000003.1, read as the reverse complement.
AAATAATGTGGCGTCATCATATCTTTCCACAGCATCTGCGGAGAGGCACTCCATTTTGTGCCGTCGTAGGTGTTGATGGAGTTGTTCACCACCATTCCGTCCGCATTTACCACATCGGCACTCCCCGTCCAGGCATAGACGCTGATTTTGTCGTCTTTCACAAAGGTCTGCGTGCCGTCGTCGTCGGTAGCGGTTCGTGTGAGTGAGCCGATGCTCGTGTTCACGGTGATATACTCGGCAGTATCTACGCCGCCGTTCTCGTCGTTGTCGCAACTTGCGAGAACCAATGTTGCTGCCATAGCAGCCAGGATTGAATTGGAAATTCTCATAATCAGTTAAATGTTTATTATTGTTTAAACGTTGTCTTTTAGTTGTTCGGGTTCAATATTACCCCTTCGTTCGTTTCGCCTTTCTTCCATCCGTTGATGGTGGTTATGGTTACGGTCATACCGGGACGGAATACGTCAAACACCACTTCGGGCGTGTATGTACCACCATTCTCTATGGCAGGAGCTTCGGCATGAAACGTGATAGTCTCGCCATTGTCATACCGGAAGGTGAATTGCAGCAATGTAGGCACGGCATCTATCCCTGCACGACCCTGTGCGTTCACCACGGGCATCAGCCGCTTCATGGGGAAGGTTATCACTCCGTCCACAGGCGTGACGCTGCCCAAATCGGCTACATCGGTGTATGGGTTCAGTTGCGAGCTATACGGCAGGAAGCTCTTCGCCACATTGGTAATCTTCGCTTCCACCTTCGTTACATTGGCAGGCACTCCCTTGATGGTGAATTGCATCTCGGCAAGGATGCGGTTCATTGCCACCTCCGTGTGTGTGGTGCCGTCGCCTTTCACTGTCACCTTCTGTACGCCATAATGGGCGTGGGCAGGCGAAGCCGAAGCTTCGTTCAGCGTGAAAGCCAGCCCTTCGTAAGGTTTTATACCATTACCTATGGCTTGGTCGGCGGAGAATGGAGTCACAAGGTTTGTGGCTGTTATCAGTACATACTCCCCCGCATCCAATGCAAGTGCGGATGATGAAAGTTGCTTCATGTCGGTATGGTGGTACTCGTTCACTAACAATCCGTCTGATTGGTACACCCACAGACGAATGTCGCTCGCGGTATCGTCACCCGGCATAACAAAACTTACGACCAGTCCATTTTCATCCTTGTGCGCATCTTTGTCGCAGGCTGAGAAATTTAACAGCATTGCGAGTGCTACACCTATTGTTAAAATTGTCTTATTCATAACATTCCTCCTTATTTATTATCGGTAGTGTCTGCACGTCGTGCTTTCTCTGCATCCGTTCCGTTGTAGTCGCTTCCGGCACCTTTTGTATTGATTCGCCCTGCCGCTATACCTTTATTAGTTAGCCAGTTCTTCACAGCTTCGGCACGGCGTAGCGAGTAGCGGGCGTTCACCGTCTTCGATCCTTTTGCATCACACCAACCCGTGATGGCTATCTTAGCATCGGGGTTCTGTTGCAGCGTCTCGAGCAATGTTTGCAGTTTGGCGTGCTCGCTCTTGGCAATGCTTGTGCTGTTGAACACGAAATAGATAGTCGGGAACACAAGTTGTGCATCCTCTTTGGTTTCTGCTGCCGAGACGGTAGTTTCCGTCTTATCCGCTTTCGCTTTGATGGAAACGGATTCAAGTTGCTTTTCTTCAGATTGTATTTCCGGTTGTGCCGGGTTCTCTGTTTTTTCGGGGCAAACGGTAGGTGCAATCTCTATAGCCTCTGTCGCCACAGCCTGTTTCGTTGCTTTTGCTTTGCCGCATTTGCCAAACGTCCAGCCAATGCGTACACCGCTTTCCCATACGTAATTGTTCTTGTGGCGGTATTCCGGAGCGCCGTCCATACGCTTGCCTGTCAGGTAGGTGATGCCGCTGTAAATGCCTATTCCAAGATTCTTGGTAATGCGGTAGCCAGCTTGCATATTTCCACCTGCACCCAGATGCCAGTCTGTACTACCTTTCAGCACCTCGGCATTCTCTGAAATCGTTTTTATCGTTGCTCTTGTACCCACGGCAGCCAGCAAAGGCGAAACTTCGAGCGTCCAGCGGCTCTGCTTGGTACTCTTGAAAAGCCCGAGCAGGTTCACATTGAGTTGCACTCCGTACTGTTGCAGGCTGACGCTGCTTTTCAAGTCTTCATAGCCCCAACCCACCATTCCAGCCACGGGTGCATTGTAGCGAGCACCGTCCGCACCCAGCCAATAGCCTTTCTCGATGCAGCAATCTTGCGCCGAAAGTGCAGTTTTTCCCCATTTCATCGACACCTCTGCCGACAACACGGGATTGAAGCGATAGCCTCCATACACACCGCCGGCAAATCCGGCACGGGTCTTGTCCGCCCCGAACGAGCTGAATGTACTCACTCCGAACGGTACGCCGCCCTGCACACCGGCATACCACGCCGAGCTTTCAGTGGTGGTTTGCGCCAACACGCTCGTGCTACTGCCGCAAAGCAGTAGGCACAGGAGCAATGCAACGGTTCCACATAAAGATTGTTTTCTGTTCATTATCTGTTTCATTATTGTTTTCGTATAATATCTGTTTTATCTTTTCTGGTGGGATTCTGCTTGCAAATAAGCATATCAATGCTTTCCTTTTCGAGTTGTTCCAATATTAACTTGTGTCCGATAGCATCCAACACATTATCGAAAAGGCGGAAGTAGACTACTTTACGAAACATTAAATCCGTCGGTTCTCTCATCTCTACGCGATAATGGAGATTGAGAATGTCGGTGGATATATATACCTTGAGATAGTCTTTTCTAAAGAAGAAAGTCACGGTTATTACACATCATCGTTTTTTAATTTGGGTACAAAAATACTATATTAGGTAGGAATAGGAGTTTCGAAAACGTCATAATCGTCGTGCAAAATCAAAACTCCAACGCTTTTTCTGCGAAAAATCAGTCGTTTTCAGGTTTTTGCCTGTAAATTCGTCTAAAAAGGAAGATTGTTCTTAACTTTGCATTTTAAAACGAAAATAGATATGTTCGATATAATATATTATAATTCGCTCGTCATAGCGTGGGCGGTTCTCTTTATTTTTGCCTTGGTACTCTTCTTTGGAAAAGTGCCACAGACCGATATTTACCGTTCCTATAACAAGTCTCGGAAGATACTTGCTGTTGCCATGTTCTTCTGGGGAGTACAGATCCTGTTACAATGGTTGTTCAACTTCAGAACAGAGTCTCCGCATATAGCTTCGGCGCTTAATATCACATGCTATTATATGGCAGCCATCCTCTTTGGTATGGCATACATATCCCTGCTTGATGCAAACTATATATCCCGGCGGCAGATGCGAGGTAACTTCTCTAAATGGAGCATCGTGTGCGTGGCGGTATGGAGTGCAATACTCCTGCTTCAAGGGACATATAGGTATGTGGTATTGATTGCTTCTGCCCTGTTCTTTTTGGGTGATGCCGCCCGTATAGCATGGATTTTCTTCCGCACGTACCGCAAGGCTGTTCGTGAGATAGATAACTACTATTCAGAAAACACCGATGCCTTTATCCGCTGGATATATCGCAGCACCTTCGGCATCGTCTTCTTTGGGCTGATAGGTGCCGTTATGGCTTTTGCTCCGAAATGGGCGGTGGGTATTTATATGAGTGCCGGAATCGGAATGTTCGTCTATATCTTTATGTCACTGCTCAACTACTCACTCAACTGCGAAAAGGTAAGCGTGGCAATGGCAGAGGCGTTGCCGGAAGTGTCGCCTAACGAGACGGTAGTCCTGTCGGATGACGATATGGCCCAGAGATTGGAGGAGTGGGTCAGTAAGGAATATTACCGGAATTACGGCATCACGATGGAACAGCTGACCGAATATTTCGGGTTGAGTCGCAACACACTATCGGAGTACTTCAACCACACCTTACACATCTCTTTTCGCGATTGGATTACCGGTCTGCGCATCGCTGATGCCAAGCGTATGATGATTGAAGAACCCTCCATTACGATGGACGAGGTGGCACAACGGGTTGGATTCTCCGGCAAATCCTATTTCAGCACGGTATTCAAGCGTTGTGAGAAAGTAACCCCCTCCGAGTGGCGGAAAAAGCAAGAGGTGTAAAGTGGCTTTCCAAATTGAGAAATATAGTTTGGCTAAAAAATTGATATTATGGAATAGCCGAGTAAAGCAATAAAAAGGTCGGCTATAGGTTTGAATTTAGCCGACCTTATATATATTTATAGTCCAAATCTCTTGGATGAGACCTTGTTATTATCCTTAATAATCATATTCTCTCTGACAGACGCAACGGAATCGGATGTTTTAGAAATAGAATGGGATTCATTCTCCTTTGATTGCTCATGTTCGCTGTCTTGTGGTTGTGCAGGTGGAGCGAGTGTCAATTGAATTTTCCTCTCTAATGTAGCCACTTCAGATTTCAAGGTTCTGAGTTCTTCCTCTTTTTTCCAATTACCACCGACAATCTCACGTAGCGTAGGCAAGTCCTTTTCTAATTTGGCATTTTCAGATTTGTACTGCTCCATGAGTTTTGGAATACGGTCAAGTGCATTGAGAAAATTGGTTGCTGCCGCCTTATGGTCTGCCATTGCCAACTGACCATTATTGTAGGTGTACTTGTACACACCTTCAATGAAGAATCTATTTTGCTTTACCTCCATACCCTCACGGATTGACTTTTCAGTCTTTACAAGGATAGGAAAGCCGTACAGTTCTCCAATCGGAAGATACTCTCCGTTCGTAGTAGCATTCTTGGCTATCTCCTGCAACTTCGTTCCGACACTCTTCACATCGGTAGCCACCCAACCATCCAATTTAACGGGGTTTCGGTAATAACCATCGACATCGGTTTGCACACGAGAGGTGAAAGCTTTGTAATCAGCCGTCATATTACTGATACGCTCGTTGTTGCCCTCGATGGTTTTGGTGTATGACTCCAATTTGTAGGTTGAGCCGCTTTTGTCTTTATAAAAACTCTTACGCTCGCTCTCCAATGCCGCCACACGCTTATCCAACTTCGCCTTGTCCAACAAATCGGTGTTTCCCGAAAGTATAGCCATATACTCCGAGAAGTTCATTCCCGACTTCTCATCCATACTGCCCTCATCAATGGTACGAGCACCCATAGCACCAGACTTTAATTGAGATATAAAAGTCTGCTTGCAGTGCAGAAGGTTGAACTTGTAGCTGTCCAATGACTTCTCGACGGCATAGATAACCACATCCACCTTGTTGTCTGCATAGAGTTTTGCAATCTCATTGCCTTTTCTGACCGCACGCCCATCACGCTGCGAGAGGTCTGACGGTCGCCACGGTGTATCGAGATGATGGATGGCGACAGCTCTCCGCTGGGCATTGACACCCGTACCTAACATACTTGTAGAGCCGAAAAGCACACGCACCTTTCCATCGTTCATGGCATCTATCACTGCCTTGCGTGCCTTATCCGTCTTGCACTCCTGAATAAACCGTATCTCCGAAGCAGGTATGCCGTAATCCTCTATAAGTTTCCGTTTTATCTCGCTGTACACACTCCAATTACCCGGCTGATATGTTCCCAAATCAGAGAATACGAATTGTGTTCCTTTCTGTGCATCATACTTGTTGTAGTATCCTGCAATCTGAGCCGCACAATGCGAAGCCTTGTTGTCGGGATGGTCCTCATATTTATTACGGTCAATCATTCGCATATCAAGAGCCATCTTTCGGGCATAGTCGGTGGCGATAAGCATCTTCGCCTTCTCCTCGGTCTCCGACAAAGGTGGTCGTCCCAACAGTTTGGCATCTCCTGACTGTGCGAACTGCATCAGCCGCTCTATAAACTCCGCCTGCTGTGGTGTGGGTGGAATATTATGCAGAATCTCATTCTTCTCCGGTCTGTCCACACCCACATCAGCGGCAGTGCGGTAGTCGGTAATCTCGTTGTAGAACGCCGCCAGCTCCGGCACCTTGATAAAGTAGCGGAATCGCTCTTTTTGCACGATGTTGTTCGTTACGGAGAACTCGAAGTCGGTCGTCTTCTTGGCAAATATTGCCGCCCACGCATCAAAACAGTTGATGTTCTGACGCTCCAACTCTTTTGGTCGGAGATATTTGAACAACAGATAAAGTTCCGTCAAGGAGTTGGATATTGTCGTACCCGACAAGAATGTGGCACCCAAGTCCTTGCCAGTGCGTTCCTGAATGGTACGCAGGGCAAAGAGCATATTGAGTGCCTTTTGACTTCCCTCACTGTTACCCAATCCTGCCACACGGTCGTGACGGGTATTGAAGGTCAGGTTCTTGAATTGGTGCGATTCGTCAATGAACAGGTGGTCGATACCCATCTGCTTGAAGTCCACCACGTCATCCGTGCGTGTCTTTATGGCGTGCTCAATCTTCTCAAGCTTTGCCGTAAGGTTGATTTTCCGCTTCTCCAATCCTTTGAGCATCGCTCTTGACACCTCTTTACCATGTGCTTTCAACACATTCAAGTTTTCCTCCACCGAATCCAACTCCTTTTGCAGAATCTCCTGCTGTATGTCGGTGGGTTGAGGTATCTTTCCAAACTGGTCGTGCGACATAATCACACAGTCCCAATCGTTGTTCTTGATGTTGTTGAAGAACCTCACACGGTTCTGAGGCGAGAAATCCTTTTCCGTGGCATAGAGTACCCTCGCATTGGGATATGCCGTGCGGTAACACTCGGCTATCTCCGCGACATTGGCTTTCAGCCCGATAATCATCGGTTTATGAGCCAATCCGAGTCGCTTCATCTCCTGTGCCGCAAGGCTCATAATCAGTGTTTTACCAGTTCCTACCTCGTGATCCCCGATGCCACCGCCATTCTGTTTGAGCATCCATACGCAGTCCTTCTGACTTTGATAGACCTCTTTAATACCATATTTGTTTTCAAGGCTTTTCAAGTCCAATCCGGGGAATGTCTGATGTGAGCCGTCGTATGTCGGACGCACAAAGCAGTTGAACTTACGGTTGTACATATCCGCCAGACGGTTCTGGAACTCAGGTGACTGCTCACGCAGCCAATCCGAGAAGCCGTTTCGTATCTCGTCAATCTTTGAGTTGGCGAGCTGTATCGCCTCGCTGTCCCTCACCTTAATATCATTGCCATTCTCATCCTTACCGATACTCTTCGTTATATCGGGTACGGTATTGACAAGGGCATTCTTCAGCAGGTTGATACCATCATATTTGCGGTAATATCCCTGCACGGCATATTGATTGAGAATCTTGGCGTTCTTCGAGCCGCAATGTACCGAATACTCATCAATACTCTCGGAGTATGAAATCTTAATATCCGTATCAAACAGATGCTTTATGTATGCGGTGTACATCCCTGTTGGAATCCAACGCTCCCCGAAGTTGAAGTCAAGCTCATCAAAGGTGATAGGTCGAGGCGTGGCATCACGCAGTGCGGCAAGCGATGCCTCCACCTCTGGCATACGCTCATTGCCTTCGTTATTGGCTGCCCAACGGAAGATGTCCTCCATCTTCTCAACCACATTACCCGCAATGAAGCGGTCCTTAATCTCGTAGTTATCAACCAGCGGATTGAAATAAATCCGTCCTTTCAGATTCTCGACAAGTTCCGCCTTGGTATTGCCGCAAAGCGACTCCATATAGTCAAGGTCTATCGCTCCGTGACGGTTGAGTGAGGCGGATAGAGCCTCCTGCGAAGTATCCACGTGGGTAATCTCATTGAGTGAGAATGCCACGGGGTGGTCGAATATATCCGCCTTGATGAACTGCCCATTCTCGACACGCTCCAATGAGAGCATATCACGTCCCGAAGCGTCCATAAGCAATAGTTTTACATTCGCCTTGGCATTCATATAGCCGAAACGCTCCACAAAACTGTCGTAGGATATGTTCAGGCTCGCTCGTTCCTCCTTGTTCTCCTCCCGTGTCTCAGCCTCAAAAGCGTATAGCCTTTGGTAGCTGTCACGCATCGCAATGTATAGCTCCGCTTTCTCGTGTTGGGCTTTATCCAAATCCAACGGATGGAATGTTGCTCCATATCGGGTTACACCTTTCAGATAGCCAACTTGATTATTATCCAATATCAATGAGCCTTCCTTGTGATGAGGAGCCAATGGAGAGGTGAATGGTCTTGGCTGCAACAGATTTTCATCTTGCTTTTCAATCTGCCTCTGCGGAATAGCCAGACCGGTGGCAATCTCCTGTCGTAGTTGTGCCCGACGTTCTGGGCCGAGATTCATCATCGCCTCATAGAATCCGTTGATTGGTGGATTCTCATCCCAATCCAAAGCTGCATAGACCGCATCGGGGTCGTCTGATGCGGTCTGTTGTACTTGTTGTTGTGTCTGTACATGCTTCTCTTGTTGTACAATCAGTTTAGGTGCCTGTTCCTTTATTTTCGGTTGGTCAAATAAAGATTGAGTAACGGCAATCCTTGGCTTCACCTTTTTTGCGGTCTGTTTCTTGGTTTTTCCTGCTTGGGCAGCTCTCTTTTCCTCTTGTGTGAAGTTGAAAAGGTCATAGAGCGACATTATAGGTGGCTCAGCTTCCGGCTTCTCTTCTGTTTTAGTGTTATTCTCCTTTGGTGTATCTACTCCTTTCTGTTCTACTATCTTCTCCTCATTAACGACCTGCTTAGGTGTTTCCGGTAATACAGTCTCCTTTGGTAGTTGCTGCTCCTGATTATGATTTTGCTTTACGCCATTGTATAAGTCCAAATTCAAGCGGGTTGCGAAGTCTGCCGACAATGCTTTACGCATATCATCTGCAATGCCCGAAACACCACCCTCGTGCAGATATACCATTGCAGGTTTGCCATAAGGGTCGGTATCCAATTTATCCTTGGTTTGGATTATACTCTGTGGACGTTCCCTGAAATAACCATTGATAACGATACCGCTATCCTGCAATACCTGTGTGGATGCAAGCAGACTATCCTCCGGAGTAAGTCCCTGCTTGTTGATATTCTTTTGCAGGACAATCAAGTCGCTGCCGACTTCCGTGTTGGCACTGTCCACAAAGAGGTTGTTCGGCAGTCTGAGTGCCGATACTAAATCCGCCTGTTTGAGCATCTGGGCACGCATGGCGAAGTTCTCACGTGAATCCAATACACCTTGTGAGGTGATGAACGCCACGATACCGCCGTCACGTACCGCATCCAACCCTTTCAGAAAAAAGTAGTTGTGTATGGCTTTGGTGGCGGAGCGTCTGCCGTACTCCTTGCTGTATGAGAACTCAGGGTCGAATACAGCCACATCGCCAAAGGGGATGTTTGATGTTGCCATATCAAAATGATTCATAAACGGCTTCTCAATCTTCTCAAAACCCTCGGCTCTCACCTTATGATACGGATAGAGTTTGGACAGCAGCTTTCCCGTAAGCAAGTCCTTATCGAAAGCCATCACATCCACCATTGGGGAGTTCTTCTCAAATGCGGATATAAACACTCCTTGACCCGCTGAGGGATCAAGAAGATGTTTAGGGGTGATGCCGCTTTGGTCGATGACGTCGGCAAGAGCCGACACCACCTCCTTGGGAGTATAGAAAGCGGTCAATACCGAACTTTTCAGGGAGTCGAAATAGCGTTTATACTCCTTGTCATCCGCCGAGTTCTCACGGATCAATCTATGAAGCTCGGCAGTCATAGGAAACAGTTCGAGGTCTGATTTTGCCCAATGTACGGAGTCCATTAAATCAGATGCGGGATTAAGGATGCACTTCAACCCACCAAAGCCGCAGTAACGGCTGAGGAGTTCCTTTTGGTAAGGTGTGGCGGTTGCTCCATTCTTCTCCAAATCGAAAAGTGTCCGTATCGCCTCGATGTTGTCCCTCAGTTTCTCTTTACGGTTAAATGCCATTCTGCTCGAAGTTGGTTACTGTGGCTCCCGTAAGCTCAGTGTAGAACATATCATATTCCGGCGATTGGGCGAAGTCGTCGGAAATGGTATAGCCGGAGATAATATCCGCAAAGGTGGATAAGAGTTTGAAGGCAAGAGCCGGAGCGTTGCTTGGCTCTACCTCGTCCTCAAACTCATTCCATAGTATTTCGACAAGGGTATTGTATGGTGAGAAGTGTAGTCCCTCAAGGAGTGTAGCCATAGCCAGCTCCTGTGCGCCATCTGGCGAGTAATCCTCCAATCGTGCCTGCTCGAACACCGCAGCCGCTTGGTCGGCACGCTCTTGGATGAAAGCAGAGTCGGTTACTTTATCAGGGTGGTTCTCTTGAAGATATTTTAACAGGTATAGTCCATAGTAGGACAGCTCGGTATTCTGATTTTCATTGTTCATATTACTTTGGATTTTAGTGGATTGTTAATTGGATAGTATAGATGCAAAAGGCACCCAGCGTCCCCGCCGAGTGCCACCACTAAAATCCACAGTAAAACAGAATGACCATTTATGACTGCGATTTCAGTGGTAAAGATACGCATTATTTCTTTTTTCGCTTGGGCTTACAGCTATTTTTAGTTTCAGGAAATACAAACACGGTATTGAACTCGGCATCGAAAGCAACGGCGGCACTGAATGACTTGCCCTGTTTGCTGTTGAAGCCCTTGATTACATCGGTCTGTCCTTTGGTCAGCAACGACACGATATCTGAATCCGATAGTGTCTTGCCTGCTGTCTGCTTGAAGATAGGCAGCGCACAGTCAGGATTGGAACATTTGACCACCTTTCCGTAGAACTGCATATCACCCTTGCCACACTTGGGGCATTGATGTCCGCTTTGTTTGTGGGTAAAGAGTTTATCGCATGTCAGGAGTTCCGTCGTAATCTGCGAGGTATATACCTCAATACCTTTACGGAACGTCTCTGCATTCATCTCACCGCATTCTATTTTGGCAAGTGCCGTTTCCCATTCGCCTGTCATCGTAACATCGGCGATACGCATCTGCTTGACTACCGAGTAGATGGCAAGCCCCTTTTCGGTCGGAACGAGCTTCTTGTTCTGGCGCATCATATACTCACGCTTGAAGAGTGTCTCGATGATGGCGGCACGTGTGGCTGGAGTACCGATGCCGCACTCCTTTAGTGACCGGCTCAACTGCTCGTCCTCAATCTCCTTACCGCAGCTCTGCATTGCCGAGAGCAATGTAGCCTCCGTATGCAGAGGTCTCGGTTTGGTCTTGCCCTCAGAGAGGGAACAGCCTCTAAGAGGAAGAAGATCACCTTCGTTCCACTTAGGCAACATTACCTCCTCGTTCTCCTCGGCATCAAGATACACACCTCGCCAACCAATTTGTTTGATGACGGCTCCTTTGATTGAGAACTCCACATCGCAGCAACTTGCTTTGACGGTGGTAACATCTTTCACGCTCTTCTGCGAAAAGGCTTCGAGCATACGACCTGTTATCATATCGTAGATAATCTTATCATCACCACTAAGATTATTTGCCTGCACACCTGTAATCAACAGGGCGTGGTGGTCTGTAATCTTTGCATCGTCCACGCTTCGGCGTGTAAGCTCACCCATAGAGGCTACATAACGACACCATTTAGGGGCGTGTTTCAATGTAAGCAGCAGAGCAGGAACTTCCGCAAACACATCTTCCGAGATATGTCGGCTTCCTGTACGTGGATAGGTGATAAGTTTTGCCTCATAGAGTTTCTGGGCAATGGAAAGCGTTTGCTCCGCCGAGAATCCGTATTTGGTATTGGCTTCCTTTTGTAGGGTGGTCAAGTCATAAAGCAATGGAGTATCCTGTACTGTTTCTTTGCAGTCGATGTTCTCTATTGTGAACGTCTCACACTCCTTTACCTTCCGGTAAATAGCTTCGGCAGTCTGTTTCTCTTTCCATTTCTCGGTGGATGCAAGTTTTATCACCTCGTCCTGATTAGTTCCGTCTGTTGCCAGATGGAGCTGGAATACAGGTTCAGACACAAAGCGTTGGTTCTCCAAGAAACGCTCACAGACCATTGCTAATGTAGGTGTCTGCACTCGTCCCAAGGAGTACGTGCCTCGTCCTGCCGCAACGGTGATTGCTTGCGTGGCATTGATACCCACAAGCCAATCCGCCTCGCTTCTTGCCTTGGCGGCATAGTAGAGGTTGTCGTATTTATTGCCGTTCTCCAACCTTTCCAACCCCTCACGGATAGCCTTATCGGTAAGGCTTGAGATCCAAAGACGGTCAAATGGTGTGGCACATCCGATATACTCATACAGATAGCGGAAGATTAGTTCTCCCTCACGTCCTGCATCTGTGGCGACGATGATGCGCTCGCTCTCCTTGAACAGCCTTGCGATAATCTTTATCTGTGCCACAACGCCACTGTCTGCTTTATATCCCTTGGCGGTCTTTTCCTGACGTGGTACAAGGGTGAACACAGGAGGGATGATAGGCAGGTTGTCACGGTGGAAACCCTTGATGCCATATCCATCGGGCAGTGCAGGTATCACTAAATGCCCGAAAGCCCACGTTACATTATAACCGTTACCCGACAGGTAACCTTCCTCTCTCTTGTTCGCCCCGACGATACGTGCGATTTCTCTCGCCACGCTCGGTTTCTCTGCAATGATTGTTCTCATTCTGTTTGATTTCTATTTATTGGATTTTAGTGGTTGTTTTTTTGGTCTGCTCTTCTACCCATTGGTAAAGCAGTATCTCATATTCCTTGCTCATTACATCTATCTTGACCTCCGCTTTTTGTCGCCTGACTATCAGGCATAACAGGATTGTTAAAAGAAAGGCTATGGATACAAGCAATACCACGGATATTATTACGGCTGCATTCATAGATTCTATATTTTCATTCCTTTATTCTTCTTTTGGGACTCCTTAGGCTGCTCTTGACCTTGCTTCAGTGGCTCCTTGACGTGCTTGGTAGCCTCGTTGGTCTTGCCCTGACTGTTTACGGCTACCTGCGTGCGGTGCTCTGCCGTTGGTGTTACCTCTTGTTTTTGCGATACGTCAGGATTGTTGCGGTAATACTTCGGCTTGCCTGCCTCGTGATTGTACTTGACGTATGCTGTATAGGGTTCTCCCTTGCCGTCACGCATCATGTCTTTTACCAAGATGGCTTTGCCTGCGGTAAACTCTTTCTGCTGGTCGGGAGAGAGTTCCACACCTCCCAATGTCTTAGGAGCTCGGATATTGCCGTTCTCGTCCGTCCATCTGTGGTTATAGACCTTTGGCTTGTGTTCACTTTCTGACGGATTATTTTTGTTGGCTTGCTTCTCCTTTTGCTGATTGTTTTGTCGTGTCTGGAAGGTGCGTGGAACGAACTCAACACCCCGATAGTCGGCGTTCACTTGCAACGTGGTGGTGAATTTCTTACCGTTGGCAAGTTCTATCTGCTTTCTTACACCTCGTCCCGCACGCATCTCTTCCGATTCCTGCTTTGAGATAGGAGTATTGCCAATCTTCTTTGGTATGAATACATCCTTCACTGCAATTGACTCAATATTGTTGGTCTGCCTGTCTATGCTTATATAAGAAGGGATGATTTCCCCCGTACTCTTGTCCACCAGATCCACCACACGACCCATGTTTCCTGTTTTTCTCAAAGCAGCCTTATCCTCATCGGTGAATGTGTGTCCTTTGAACTCCTCTTCGAGTTTCGGCTCTTTACGCATCGGGTGAGGTACTATGCCGACACTGCCGTCGGGCATCTCCTTGAATGAGAGGCGAGCCTCTATCTCAAAACGCTCACCTCCGAAATTCGGAGTTACGGTTATCAATGAGGATTTTCCATAGTTGAGCATCTTTTTCAAATCACCCGAAGCCTCCAACGCATCACGGTCAATGCCGTAATTCTCTTTCATCTTATTCCAGTCGATGCGTGTCTCGTCAATAGGTTTGTAAGACTGCTTCTCCTCACTCTTCTTCTCTTGTTGTGGAGCCTCCTTAGGCTCATCAGGCTTAACCTCAGGCTCGGGCTTCACCTGCTCCTCCTTTACCTCCTTCTGATACTTTTCAGTATCTACTTTGTGCGGTGCGAGCATCTCCTTGTTGGCTCCTGGATTTTTTAGCATCTCCTTGAACACTTCTATCACGTGCTCCACATTCTCAGCGGCTACACGGTAGAAGCCGAAACGGTGCGGCTCCTTGGTCTGCCGATAGAAGTTCTTGAAGAAACTCTCCAGCATATCATCATGCTTGTTGAAGAGCATGAAATCACCTTTGTTCTCCGCTTTCGGAGGACTTAATTTGGGGTTGCCGTCCTTGCCCAATCCGGCAACGACACCAATCTCGCCTGTCTTCTCGTCCCTGACAATCAGGACGTCTTTCTCTTGCTTTTTCTGTTCCATTTCATTTCTTATTTTTTAGTGAAAACTATTAGTAGCCTGCGAATGTAACGGCTTTGATCTATGGCACAATGGATGGAGTACCTTGTGGCTGTACTTGGCGGTCGGATGGCGGTTGTTGGCGGTTTACCCGTCTTTCTCCTGCCGCTTTCTCAACTCGGATTCAGAGAAGTGGCACTTCACAAAATCAGCCACGTCTGACTCCCTGTAATAGATTTTGCCCCTTATCTTACTGAACTTCAGCAAGCCGTCAGTCCGGTAACGCTGCAACGACCTCTCACTGCTGTGGAGCATCTGGTACAAGTCCTGATTGTCAAGCAAACGCTCGCCGTCAAGATGATGTACCTCTTTCAGCTCCTTGCCGGTAAGCGCACATATCAGCTGCTCGTTACGGTCAAAACGCTCCATTATCCTCTGCATCCAGTGCATGAACAGCTCCGCATCGACACTCATCGTTTACCTCCCGTCTTTAGCAGATAATCATGTCTGAACTCTTCCAGCGAGTCGGCTTCGGCATTTACAATGCTATCCTTTATGAACCGCTCCACATCCGAGATGTGATAGCGGCAAGCCCCTCCGAACATGGCGTGCTTTATTATTCCCTTCTCCCGCAACCGTTGCAGGGAACGTGGGCTTATACCGAGCAGGGCAATGACCTCCCGGCTGCTCATCCAAACATTCCTTCTATTATTGTCCAGTTCAGTCTTGCCGTCCATTATATGATGCTCAATCCTGTCAATCTTGGCAAGCAGCTCCTTATAGGCTGCACTGTCCATCGTGATAATCTCCATACCGTCGTCCTTTAAATTATGCGGCAAAGTTCACGCAATAAAATGAGGTGTTCTCACAGGTGGGTATGCCACCTATGGAAGATTTCCATGAAAAAAAGATGAGGCGAACCGCCAAATAAAGCCAACGGACAGCCATTGACCGCCAATGAGTGGGAAACGGTTGTTTTACGAATCGGTTAGATTACTTTTGCGACAGACTAAAAATATTCAGGCATGGAAATCGTAATTATTGAGAAAAAGACGTTTGATGCGTTGTTGTCAGGTGTGAATACGCTGACAGAGAAAGTAAACGCACTGCATCACAGATGCAATGAGAAAGCAATGAGTAATTGGCTGGACGGGGAAGAGGTATGCAGGCAGTTAAAAATCAGTATCCGCACTTTGCAGAAGCTTCGGGACAACCGTCTGATAGGATACTCGCAAATCAACCGTAAGTTCTATTACAAGCCGCAGGAGGTGGAGAGGCTGTTGCCTACAATCAGCCTGTTCCGCACAGACGAGGACGGCACGCCATAATATAATGAGCCAACCACTAAAATCCATAATGAGAATGAATGACAATGACAATGTTATCACGGCCGATGATGAGCGTATCGCATCGGCAATGAATGCCCTGAAAAATGGAGCGAGAAAGGTGAGGGAGTTATCCCAAAGCTACCGTCCTCCACTCAACGGAGAGAGGTATATGACCGACAAAGAGGTATCCGAGCGGCTTAAAGTCCACCGCCGGACTTTGCAGGAATACCGCAATGACCGGAAATTACCGTTTATTCTGTTCGGTGGAAAAGTCCTGTACCGAGAGACGGACATCGAGAAGATGCTGGAGGAGGGATATAAGAAGGCTATACGCTGAAACGGCGAAGTGGCAACCAATCGGCTGCCACTTCGCTGTTTAATTTTGGGTACTATCTTTTATTCCCAGTATGATATGGGTGTAAGGCTGTACCGGTTTGACCGCCTTTCTTATAATCCACTCCCGAAAGGCTTTTGCGGGAAGACTCTTGAGTAGGAACGCCAAGGCGATTATCACTTCCATATTATAGGTATCGGCACGGTTGCCATTTTCCAATCGGATATATTGATAAGTTTCGTCTTTCTGTATGGCTCCTATTTTGTAAATTAGCTTTATGTTGCTATTCACAGCCGACAAGGTTACGCCAAACAGTTCGGCAATCTCATAATCAGCCATACGCACATTACCCGTTATGCTGATACCATTTCTGTTGATTGTTATATTTCCTCTTTCCATAGTCTCAACCGTTATATATTGACCGCAAGTCGTGTATATTCCTCTATGCTGTCCAACTGTGCTGACAGCTTCGCCATATCATTGTTAAGTTTCTCCTTGGTTATCTTAGCATAGATTTGAGTGGTCTTGATGCTCTTATGACCCAAGATTGAGCTTACCGTTTCAATAGGTACATTGTTGGTCAGGCATATCTCCGTCGCCATCGTATGGCGGGCGAGGTGCCACGTGAGCCGCTTGCTGATTCCGCATCTTTTGGCGACGGCATTAATGCCGTACAGGCAATTCATATATGCCGGGACAGGTAATATCTTGCCGTCTTTTCCCAGACCCTTATACTTCTCTATTATTTTCATTGGAATATCCAGAAGACGAATATTCGACTGCACGCCTGTTTTCTGACGGTGCATATATATCCAAAGGTGGTCGTCAAAATAGGTGCGTAGGTTCTCTTCTCTCAGATTACGCATATCCGTATAGCTGAGTCCGGTGAAACAGCAGAATACAAATAAGTCGCGTACCAATTCCTGTTTGGCATTTTTCAGGTTGCCGTTCATCAGCAGGCTGATTTCCTCTCGTGTAAGGAATCCACGTTCGGTATCCTCTTTCTGTATCTCATAGTCACGGAAGGGGTCACGGGTAAGCCAGTCATTGTTGATGGCGATGGACACCATTGTCCGGAGTGGGCAGGTATAGATCCAAACTGTATTGTTGCAACAGCCTTTATCCACACGCAGGAACATATCAAAGTCTGTGATGAATGCCGGGGTAAGTTCTTTCAACGCCATATCGCTCACCCGATAACGCTGTAGTATGAACTCCTTGAGGTGCTTATAAACCGTCTGGTATTTGCTAAGGCTTGATTTTGATTTCATTCCGGCGGCATATAGTTTCTCATAGTCCTCGTTGAACCGCTCGAATACTTTCAGAAGTGTGTGTTGGCGGTGTTCCAACCCGAGAAAGGCATTCTTCACTTTCTCGGCGGTGACATAATTGTCCCTATCCATTATCTCCTGATAATGACCGTTGATTTTTACCCGTATCTTATCCAACATACGGTTGGTCTCCAATGCCGTCGTGCTGCGCCCCGTGGCACGTCCCGTTTTGGCATCCCAAATTTTCGCATCAACAGTCAGCTTGCAACTGAACTGGGTCTGTGTTCCATCAATGGTGATACGTCCCATGATCGGTGACGTACCGTCCGCTTTTACCGTCTGTCTCTTCAGGTAAAAAATGGTTGAGAATGTACTCTTCATAACTCTACTTTTTTTGGTTTCAAAATTACGTTGTGTAGAGTTATCCGTTGATACGCAAATCACAGAGCATCGCAGAATAAAAAAATGAAATCAAACTTTTTTCAGCCGTTTTGCCTAAAAGCATGAACAAAAAGCATATTTCATCGTTACTGTTACTCGGAAATCACTTATAATCAGCTTATCAGAATCGACCTTGTTATTCTCAACGTAACCAGATATAGGTTACATATTGGTAACGTGGCTACGGTTTGAGTTGGCTTTTCAGCGGTTTCCGTTGGCTTCTTTCAATCTTCGCTTCACTACCTAAACAGTCTGTTAATCAATTCTATTACTTCGTTTTTCTCAATCTCGCTTTTTTATATTACTTTTGTATTACTAAACAAAAGAAAAATGACAAAAGTTGGTTTACTCTCGGATACGCATGGATATTGGGATGAGAAGTATTTGCAGTACTTCGATTCTTGTGATGAAATATGGCATGTAGGAGACATCGGCTCATTGGAGGTTGCACAGAAGTTGGCAGAATTCCGTCCGTTCCGTGCGGTATATGGTAATATCGATGGACAGGATATTCGCCGGATATATCCGCAGGTTCTGCGTTTTACGATAGATGGTGCCGAAGTGTTGATGAAGCATATTGGCGGTTATCCCGGCAACTACGATCCATCCATACAGGGAAGTATCATGGTGCATCCGCCTAAACTCTTTATCAGCGGACATTCCCATATTCTGAAAGTAAAATATGACAAGACGTTAGATATGCTTCACATTAATCCCGGTGCAGCAGGGAAATCCGGCTTCCATAAAGTACGCACTATGATACGTTTTGTTATAGATAACGGTACATTCAAAGACTTGGAAGTGATAGAGCTGGCTGGCTGATTTATCATTTATTCATTGTTTTTGTTTTGTCATGTCATGACTTTTTCTGAACTTTGCAACGCGAATAGCAGCAAGAGCAGTGGGGCTTCGTCCTCCTTCTTATTTTATTCTGCATTTGATGTCAATCTAAAAAGAACTGAAATATGAAAGGAATTATTCTTGCCGGTGGCAGCGCCACTCGTCTCTATCCGTTGTCTAAGGCTATCTCCAAGCAGATAATGCCGGTCTATGACAAGCCAATGATTTATTACCCTCTCTCTACATTGATGTTAGCGGGAATTCGTGAAGTGCTGATAATCTCCACCCCGCGCGACTTACCTATGTTTCGTGAACTGTTGGGTACAGGTGAGGAGCTTGGAATGTCCTTTTCGTATAAAATACAGGAAAATCCCAACGGATTGGCTCAGGCTTTTGTGTTGGGTGCGGAGTTCCTGAACGGAGAGGCAGGGTGTCTTATCCTTGGTGATAATATGTTCTACGGTCAAGGCTTTTCTGCTATGTTGAAACGTGCCGCTTCCATAGAGAAGGGTGCATGTATCTTCGGTTATTATGTAAAAGATCCCCGCGCTTATGGTGTGGTAGAGTTTGATGCCGATGGCAAAGCAATCTCTTTGGAAGAAAAACCTGCACGCCCCAAGAGTAATTACGCTGTTCCCGGTCTTTATTTCTATGACTCTACCGTAACGGCTAAAGCTGCTGCATTGAAACCCTCTGCCCGTGGCGAATATGAGATTACCGACTTGAACCGTCTCTATCTGGATGAGGGTACATTGAAGGTGGAACTCTTCGGTCGTGGCTTTGCATGGCTTGATACGGGTAACTGTGACAGTCTGCTTGAAGCCAGCAATTTTGTGGCTACCATACAGAATCGACAGGGATTCCGTGTCAGTTGTATTGAAGAGATAGCATGGCGCAAAGGTTGGATAGATGTCGAACAGCTTTATCGTCTTGGTGAACAGTTAGGTAAGACTGAATATGGTAAATACCTGATAGAACTTGCCGACTCCTATCGTTGAGAAGATATAGACAAAATAACTCATAACTTATAACTCATAACTGATGAAGACTTATCTTGTAACCGGTGCCGCCGGATTTATCGGAGCCAATTATATCAAATATATCCTGGCTAAACACGACGATATTAAAGTGGTAATATTGGATGCCCTGACTTATGCCGGAAATTTGGGAACCATCGCTAAAGACATTGATGAAGAACGTTGTGTCTTTGTTAAAGGTGACATTTGCGACCGTATTCTTGCCGATGAATTATTTGCCAAATATAAATTTGATTATGTAGTAAACTTTGCTGCCGAAAGTCATGTAGACCGTAGTATTGAAAATCCGCAACTGTTCTTGACTACTAATATTCTGGGTACTCAGAACTTGCTCGATGCAGCCCGTCGTGCATGGGTGACGGGAAAAGATGAATACGGTTATCCTACATGGCGTAAGGGAGTACGTTATCATCAGGTTTCTACAGATGAAGTATACGGTTCATTGGGAGCTGAGGGTTACTTTACGGAAGATACTCCACTTTGTCCGCATAGCCCGTACAGTGCTTCCAAAACAAGTGCTGACATGGTGGTAATGGCTTATCACGATACCTATAAGATGCCGGTAACCATTACTCGCTGTTCCAACAATTACGGTCCATATCATTTCCCTGAAAAGTTGATTCCTTTGATTATAAAGAATATTCTGGAAGGCAAGAATCTGCCTGTCTATGGCGATGGAAGCAATGTACGCGATTGGTTATATGTGGAAGACCACTGCAAAGCTATCGACCTCGTTGTACGCGAAGGCGTAGAAGGAGAAGTTTACAATGTGGGCGGTCATAACGAAAAGACCAATCTGGAAATAGTTAAGCTGACTATCGCTACCATCCGTCGTTTGTTGGAAGAAGAACCCAAGTATCGCGAGGTTTTGAAGAAGAAAGTAAAAGGTGTTGAAGGCCAGATTGATATCAGTTGGATAAACGAAGACCTGATAACGTTTGTAAAAGACCGTCTC
This sequence comes from uncultured bacterium, assembly GCA_905215345.1. Taxonomy (GTDB): domain Bacteria; phylum Bacteroidota; class Bacteroidia; order Bacteroidales; family Bacteroidaceae; genus Bacteroides. The sequence continues at coordinate 103,946 of CAJMPR010000003.1, read as the reverse complement.
GGTCATGATCAGCGCTATGCTATCGACCCCAATAAGATAACCACAGCTTTAGGCTGGTATCCTGAAACCAAGTTCGAAGTGGGTATCGTAAAGACTATCGAGTGGTATCTGAATAATCAAGACTGGGTAGAAGAAGTTACCAGTGGTGATTATCAGAAGTACTACGAAAAGATGTATGGAAAAAGATAATTAAGCTTGTATTAATGCAACGCTTAACAGCAAGCCAAAGAACAGCATATTGCGTGAAGTCTCACCCAATATGCTGTTTAAATTTTTACCGCTTCGTATAGCAATCATTTTCCGCCAAGTCAGTACATGAAGGTAAAGATAGACGCAGGGCGCCCAAATAAAGGCGAGCGAATCTATTTTTCCGGTATAAACAAACCATAGGCAGAGTAAGGTGGCGGCTATACCCAAGCAGAGGTATAAATAACGTCCGAAGGACTCTCCAAACCGAACTATCAAGGTCCGCTTACCACTAACAGCATCTTGCTCGCGGTCACGGTAGTTATTTACTACTAACAAAGTATCTATCACCAATCCACAGATTAGGGAAGCAATCAGTACATCTGCTGTAATCATATGAACTTGTACATAGTATGTTCCACCTACCGGGATGAATCCGAAGAAAACCAGTACAAGTAAGTCGCCCCAACCTTGATAGGAAAGTATCGTGGTATATAAGAATGCGAAAATTACACAAAGTAGCCCTAATAAGATTAACTCCCAACCTCCATGAGGTAATTGTCCCCAGCATTCACGCAATAATGTACATCCGATGAGGCAGGAAAGAGTTAACATGCTGCCTATTCCCCATTTCATAGCTTGCGGTGTTATCCATCCTTGCGCACAGGCACGTTCCGGTCCAAGTCTATCTCCACGGTCGCTACCTTTCAGATAATCGTAAAGGTCGTTGATAAAGTTGGCTGCTATCTGCATACCACAAGCAAAAAGGGCGCAGAGCAGTGCTAATGTCAGTTTAAAGCTTCCGTCGGCATATGCCAAGGAAGAACCTATCAGTACCGGGATAATAGCACCTGTCAGTGTCTTAGGGCGTGCGGCAAGTATCCATGCCTGTAATGAATTGGCTTTTATTTCTTTCATGGGATGTTCTTTTTATCTTTGCTTATACGGCAAAGATAATTAAAGGATTTGTTATCTTTGTATTTGTCATTGGGTAAAGTTGCTCATTTCATAGAATAAAATATAGAATAAATGTCTCGACATGCGTGTTATAAAGAACTTAGAAGTTTTTTGTGTCTTTCTCTTTTGGGATGGATGCTTTTTTCATCTTGCCAATCATCCCGGAGTTTCATCTCCCAACTTCCCGAAGAATATTCTATAAGAGTTTCCAAGACATCCGCCTCCGGCTATAAGAATGTGAGGCGAGTTCGCCAATATGAGTTTGCCCATCGTGATGTCCCTGTTGCGTTCGACGGATGCCGGTTGGCATTTGTTTCCGACTTGCACTATAAGAGCTTATTGAAAGAGAAAGGACTTAAAGATATTACCCGGTTGCTTAATGACTTGCAAGTCGATGCTTTGCTGATAGGTGGTGATTTGCACGAAGGATGTCAGTATGTACCGTCTGTAATAGCTGCGCTGGGTGGGGTGAAAACTTCTATGGGAACATATGCCGTTCTGGGTAATAACGATTATGAAGCCTGTTATGAAGATATTGTAAGTGAAATGAAACGTCAAGGCATTCATTTGTTAGAGCATAAAGTCGATACTTTGAAACGGGGCGATGAGCAGATTATGATAGCAGGTGTGCGCGATCCGTTCAATCTGGAACAAAACGGCAAGTCACCCACACTTTCGCTTGCTTCCGATGACTTTGTAATCCTGCTGATGCATACTCCCGATTATGCCGAAGATGTTCCTGTCACTAATGCGGACTTGGTACTTGCAGGACATACACATGGTGGACAAGTAACACTGTTCGGTCTTTATGCACCTATAGTTCCCTCTCATTACGGACAACGTTTCCTTAAAGGGATAAAGACTAATTCCGAAGGACAACCTATCATTATAACGAATGGTATCGGAACTTCCAATAAAAATGTACGGTTGTTCGCGCCAAGCGAAGTGGTGGTGATTACGTTGAGGCAATTGAAGGAGGGGGTACCTGAATAACTGTGTAAAAGTTGTCAAGAGTAGATTTATGTAAGTTTAACGGGCGGAAGATGCAAGCCTCCCGCTTTTGTTTTTCATGTACATCAAAAGTTGTTTTGATATATATCATCCGTTGGTATCAAGTACATCATCCGTTCGTATCAAGTATATCATGCGTTTCCACGCACGTTATCATCCGAAATGACGGAGCTTTTCGGCACCCCCCTGCAGGTTTCCGATGCAAATACTTTAGGTTTTGGGTGTTCAGTCCTGTGGCTTAGCTCGCTAAAGTGCCACTTTACATTTGCCAAGTAGACCTTTAGGGATGAGGAACGGTGAAGGGGGAAAGAAAAAGGAGCGCATAAGCGCTCCTTTTATCGTAAGTTAAAATTGAAGTATCTATAAATTCACTTTATAAAGATAATACATTACGAAAGCGATGTCAAGTGTTTGGACACTTTTCTTTTTAGTAATCGTACTCTAAACTGAAATCATCTACATAAAGTAAAGCGCCCGGTCCGCCTACAAAGAAATCACCGAATTTGCTGGCAGAACAAACAAGGACTAAATAGGTAGGAACTCTATTTGTGTCCCGATAATCTAAAGTCAGTTCAAAAGACTTATATTCTGTAACAGTCTCACCACTATAAAATTCTGCGTAGGCAATGACACCCGGATCATTCTTGTTGAATACAGATAAATCAGAAGGCTTGGTACGTATCTCTAAAGGTTCTTTCCAATCTGTCAGCGCTATATAAATAGCACAAGTATCCGGCTTTTCTTTCAAATGTTCATATCCGGAAGATACATAAGATATTGGGGCTGTAGAGTATTTGTAACGTCCTTTTAGCTTAGTCGGTCGGGCTGTAAAAGGCCGCCCGAAATCAAGTACTCCATTTGTACCTTCTGTTCTGATATATTCCCCAATAAACAAGTTACCGGCAGCAAACTTGCCAATACTACCGAGACCTATAAATTTGGATTCAAGTCTGGCTGCTTTTCCTTTACCATTCCAAGTATCGTCGGTCGGTTGGGTATTGCTGTCTCCCATTGTTGTAGCACCTTTATTTCCGGTATCCCAGATAGGAGTATCGTTTATTGCCCAAGGATTCCAAACTTTATCTACTTGATGCCATTCATCAAAAGAACCTCCCGGCAATGTAACAGGTTCGCTCGTTGTAAAGGATACCTCTTCTCCGTAATCGCTACCCGAATAAGCACGATAAACATAAGTCGTGTTAGACTTCAATCCTGAAAGACGTGCTGTTAATTCCCCGTCATCGTCGGTTACATTTTCTTCTGCTACAATTTTCCATTCAGCAGCATCTGCAAGTTTATATTCAAATCCATTGTCAGTACCTTCTTCACCATTACCATGTAACCATGCTACATTTACCCATGCATCAGCTTCACCGGTTGCGACACTTTTATCACTTCTGGATATGGCAATAGTCCACTTTTCTTCAATGTCATGGTAGCGTACTATCACAGTTTTGGGAAAAGAAAAATCAAGAGGTGTATCTAAAGGAATCTCTGTTTCGTTTCCTGAAGGATCTAAAAATATCTGGGTTGAGATTCCTGCCGGTCCTAATTTGATATCTGATATATAAACACTTTTTTGACTGGCTGTTTTAGCAACCTCTGCGGTAATCTCGTGTGTAGCACTGTTGATTTTAGGTTTACCGAACTGATTCTTAATCGTTAATTTCCTCTCAATGGTTTGGCTTGCCTGGATAGTCCATTCATAGTCTTGATATAAGGACATGGTATACTTTTGGGGTGAAGATAAGTCAATGACTGCTGCCGAATCCAAAGGAGCCTCTACACCTTCGGTTACCTTACACTGCTTTACTACTACCTTTTTCAAATCGACCGTTTCTTTTAACGGTACGGTTACAGTACGGGTGCCCTTATCGATAATTGCATTTCCTTCCTGTCCTTCTACCTCGAATGTCAGTATCTGAAGTGAGATAACAGGGTAGGGAATGTCATTACTGATACAGGAAACATTGATTTGCATACATGACAGGAAACAAATCAACAGGAAACTGATATTTAGAATTCTTTTCTTCATACTTATAAATATGCAACAATACCTATACTTATATTCAGTATATTTATTTTAAAGTTTGCTCCACTTGATTTTCTCCAACCAGAACTTTCTCCATTAGTGGTTTGATTCTCTTCCCTATATTTGAAACCGGCTACTCCGAATGAGAGTTCCGCACTGACATTCTCCATAATAAATACGGTAGCTCCCGGATTTAATCCGATATGTACTTCACGGATACGTGTTTTGGTATCTTTAAGATTCTCTTCACTACCACGTTTGTATCTTGAACTGCCGGTGTTGAACGAAAGGGAGGTTTCATTGAAAAGTCCGAAACGTTTTCCTCTGTCCAGCCCTACGTATGAGCGGTAGAAAACGGTGGTACTTAACAGATGTTCCTCAAAGGACATATCTTTTAATGAGAAACTCAGGTCGTCATCTATATCCAAACTTATATTTCCTAAATTGGCGTATACGTTCTGGTATCCGAATTTGATACCGATACAGACGTTTTCTTTAATAAAGTAACCTACAAACGGATTGATTGTGAATAACTTTGCTTCACAATCAAAGTCTTTCAATAGCGATAGGAATTGAGTATCTTCACTGTCATATCCGGCATAGGACACTGTCAATCCCGTCATCCAAGTTTTTCTTTTTACGAATAAATGATTGACAATCCCTCTGTCAAATCTTCCTAAGAATTTCTTTTCGGGGATTGTATCTGATACACTGACCGTTTCCTTTATATCTGCTATCTTCAAAGTGTCGGTTTGAGCACATAGAGGGTAAGCAAGGCAGAGCAGGCAAGTGCAACACATTATTTTAATATATGTATTCATTGGCTGTGTTCTTATAAATAAAAGGCAATACCCATTCCGATAGAGAATATGTTGATTCTGAAATTGATGGAACTGGAGGATTGATTAGCGATATGTATCTGGTCGGTTACCTGGCGCGTATGCCCATAATTGAGACCTAATACACCAATATTCACTTCTACTGCCGTATAATTGTTTATGAAAGCGACTAATCCCGGAGCTACTCCTAACTCAACACTGTATTTTTTACTGAATGTGCCGGTAAGATCATCTCCTTTGCCGTTGATGAATTTGGACTGACCACCTTCAAACGTTAGCTGAGTTTCTGCGAACAGAGCGAACCGTTTGCTGTTTCCCAAGCTGATATAGTTTCTAAACATAGCCATTCCTGAATAACTGTGGCTCAAAGAATAAACATCGTTCAGGTTGAAACTTAGGTCTTCTCCTATTTCCAAATCCATCTGATTAATCTTGGTCAGTGAACGTTTGTAGCCGAAACGTCCGCCTGCCGCCATATTGTCAGCAAAAGCGTAGCATAACAATGGACTGATTTTGAATGTATACCCATCTCCCGAGACTGATTCTATCACAAGAAAATTGTAATCTTTCTGTTCGGACTGTGAGTAAGAGATTGAACTACCCACAATCCATTGGCCTTTGGGTACGAACTTCTGCATCGTTATATTTCTCATTCCCTGGGCATTTACTGTCGGCATTATGCAACATAACAGGTAAATGAGAAATATAAACTTTATTATTGGTTTATTCATTATTATAAATCAATTCTAAGTCGTCTAACCATAATGTACTGCCGGTACCACCAGTGAAATAATCACCATATCGGCTGGAAGTCGCTACCAGAATGATATACTTGGCTTTACGATTCGTGTCTTTGTATTTTAACTCTATTTCGAAAGGTACCATACCGTCACCCTCTGTCGCTTCCGGGAAAATAATCTCTCCATAAGCAATGACATTCGGTCCTGTCTTGTCGAAGAACTTCTTAGCGGAAGTGTCTACCAGGAACGGAACATTACTGTCACCGGTTCCGTCTTCCGGCCAGTCACCGATAGCTACATAAACATGTCCGTTGTCCATGTCGCCTTTTTTTACATAATCCAAATCGGAATAATTTATGGTAACGGGGTTGTATTTGGCATATCCCACTAATTTATCCGGACGGGCAGTGTGTGGACGTCCAAAACCGATTTGTGCACCGCTTGTTCCGATAGTCTTGATATACTTACCCACAAAGGCATTACCAGCCGCAAATTTACCGATAGAACCTAAACCTACAAAAGCAGACTTCATCTTGATAGAACGTGTTCCGGTGGTTCCCGGTGCTTTTAATGACTCATCATAAGTCGTGACGTTATCGCTGGCGGACAAAGTTGTAGAACCCCAGTTACCGCTGTCCCAGTACATATCGTCTCCACTTTTATATAAGAGTAGGGGCTTTCCGGGTTGCGACCAGTCTTCAAAGCTGGAATTTTTCAGTTGGATAGTTCGCTCCGTGGTAAATGTATAGGTAGGTGATTCACTGCTTTGACCTGAACACCATGCGCGATATTCGTAAGTCATACCGGGATTAAGTCCTGTGATAACTGCCGACATTCTGCTTTGGTTATTTTCTTCGATTGTGGCAACTGCTTTGCTCCATTCATCTTCACTACCTACTACTCTGTATTCAAATGCCAGATCTTTTGACTCGGCTGCATCATAAGCCGTTTTGTTGACATTTGCTTCTACCGTAGCTCTGTGGGCCCAGACGGCGTAATCACTTACCAACTCCGTAGTTACAATAGCATTCGATACCAGAATACGTAAATTTGCTGTACGATATTTACCATTGGCGTCGGTCGCTTTTATGACTACCAGATAATCTCCTCCTTTGTCATCTTCTCCTTCTTTTTTTGCGAAAGCAGCAAAGAATGCAGCCTTGAAGGTCATTTTAACAATAGAGTTAGTTGTTACCTCGTCATAGTAATTCCCGAAAGAAACTTTGTCTTTGATAGTCTCTTTAACATTATCCGCCATTGTCAGTACATCAATGGAGCTTGATTTTAAACCTACCTTTGAAACAAATTCCGGACATGTTAGTGTGAGGCTCTTCAATTCAGAAGTAGTGAGGACAAATACGTCTACATCCTTTCCGGAATCGTCAAGAGCAAAGTTTACAGGGTCACTTAAGGAGTGAAAAGCACCATTTTCATATCGTTCTATACGAGGTTGTTGGCTGATTCCTATATCCCATGCTTTTAACATAGGTTCTTCGGCCACTTTCAAGGTTATGGCCATACCGCCATCTTGTGGGTCTAATTCTTCGTAATCGAAAGTCAGAGTATATTTGGTGGAAGTTTTTATATCTTTCAATGTACCTTCTTTGGTATAGGGAATATCATCAACTGTTACTGCTTCCACTTTCCAGTCCAACTCTGTTTCTCCTGTAGGAAGTATAAAATAGCCAGTTAGTTCCGGGGTCTCTTTATCAAATTCCAGAGCTCCTCTTGACATGGATACGGTTACTTTACTACTTTTGAACTTTGCGGTAGCAGCTTCTGTATAGGCTGTAGTTACTACAGTGTTCTGTACATAGAGAGGAAGAGTGATGGGAGTTGTTTGGTTTCGTTTAATCTCAAAGTCCACCGAACCACTATAATAAGGTGCATCATATGCTGCATCTACTTTAATACCGGCTGATCCGCTTATTGTATACATACCTGTGACTAATTCCAAGCTTGAAGGTACTGTACTGATACCTTCGTACTCCCGGATTAGTTTACTATCACCATTACGAAGTTTGATAACACAACCGTTATTGAGTTCATCAAGTGTCGGCAGAGCGCGGGTGGTAGCAGGAACGCTTGCCCCCATCTTAACCGATAAGGCTAAGATTCCATTGCCACTCAACTCTTCTTCACTGCAAGATGTCAGGCAGCATAGAATGCACAATAAGATATATAAAAATTGCTTCTTCATATTTTATTAGTTGCCGGTAATCAATGTCAAGGTTTCTTCTGTTGCTACATTACTTTGATCGACTGCTTTGATTATGAACTTGTGCGTACCGGAACCTAAACCGGCAAGCAATGGAACGAAAGTTGTAATATTGAATTCTAATGATTTCTGTCCGATTACCTGGTCTGCAACCGGGAATCCTAAACTACCCAATCCTTCTTGCAGTTCTTCCGGATAAGCAAGGTCAAAATTCTTCTTCAAACCTACACCGGCCAATTCATCCTCAGTAAGAACTTCCGAGTCAATCGTCACATACAAATGTGCCAAACGATTGGAAGCAGTAATATCTACAATACACGTAAGTTGGCCACTGGAAGGAACAATTTGGGCTTCTTTTATATTAAAACCACGTCCCACAATAGTAGGCTTGGTTTTGTCTTCTCCTTCTCCTTCTTCATCATCGGGAATTGTTTCCTCTCCGGCTATGATATTGTGGTTTTTATCAATAATCGTTACGCTTACATCTACTTTCATTTTTAAAGAGACCAAACCGGAATCTTCAATAACGTCTTCACTTACATTTTTCAGTGTAAAGTTAATGCTCACTGCGCCACCTGACGTAGCAGAATATGTCTTGGTAAAGTTCTCTTTATAAGTGTCTACTGTCCCGTCGAAGATTACGTAGACTACTGTAATTTCACCTTTGGCAGGTGCAAAATAGATAGGGTTATTGATAGCATCCTCAATGTCTGAATAGGTATGGGAATTTTCCCCAACAACTATGGTGACGGTAACATCTGTTCCCAAGAATTTTTTTAGGGGTTCGTCAAAAGTAACTACCGCTTTTATGCTTTTCATTTCACATGTAATCGGTTTTACTTCTGTAATAGCACTTGGCTTGATGCTGAATACCTCTGAAGTTCCTTCAAAATAAGCTTTAGTATCCACCTGCTTTAATTGATGGGACATTGCTTTGATATAATAGTTACCGGATAATACACTGATTAAGTCCGGCATATCTTTATATGTCCACGATTCCACTAAAGTATTGTCTTGTTTATATAACGAAACAATGTATTCGTCGGTACTTGCAACCGAACGCCCCGTAGGGGCTTCTATTACTTGTACATTTAGAAGATCTTTTAAACGTACATCTACCATTTGAGGATCGCCTCCTTCTGTATATTCAACTTTTTCTCTATCACATGCAATGAAGCTGATTAGAATACAGCACAAGTAAAAAAGGGTGTATAGTTTCTTCATATCTATATAATTAATAGATTAATTCAATATCATCAATATATAATTCGGAGCCGGTAACACTACAAGTTGATTTAAAATTACCAATTTGCGCAAGTTTTATGTTAGTATTTTCTTCACTTTGTTTCTTGTTCTTTCCTGCAACAGAAGAGCAGAACATAACGCATATATGGGTTGCTTTTTTACATGAAGAAGGATATGTAAAAGTTCCTTTTTTCTGTTGGAAAGTTGTTCCATCTCCTATTTGTTCCAACTCCATATAAATCTCTGCTAAGTTTGTTATTACATCTTTATCTCTATTTTGCAGTATTACTTTCACATAGCCTTTATCATTATTACCAGAAGGGAGTGCAACATAACGATAATAAAAACTAAAACCGGCAGGACGCGATTGGAACTCATATCCTTCTTCATAGTTATCTTCCTTTTTAGAAAAATCATAAGAATATGAACCTAAAAAGAGACGTCCGGCAGAATAATATTTTATAGTACTTGGTGCAAATAAATTTTCAATGGAAGGGACATCGGAAGTTAAACTACCTTTTGTTGCAATAGTTTCACCGGTATCATCCCATGCGACATTTTGTAGTAACGCTCCATATCCATTATTTCCTTCAGCTTGTTTTGTTGAAGGGACAATGTACCATGTGTTTTTATTTGATGGAGAAGAAGGCATTGTCTTTTTGTTTACAGTTTGCCAAGCAGTTGGCTCTTTTACAACCATTGTTTTTTGGAAATAGCTACCACCGTTAAACCAACTCTTATATTGCCCTCCTTGATTAATTGAACTTTCATCATAGGGACCTGAACCCCACGTACTATCAAACGTTGGATTAACTAATTGTATTTTATTTTCAGTCGTCAACGAGAAAACCGCACTTTTCTCATTATTACATGTCGCCTTTATGCAATATGACACTCCAGGAGAAAGCTTTTCTATAAGATGTGTGGAGGTGTTTTCGTCTAAAATTGCTATTTGATTGTCATTGTTACTCAAAGTCATATATTTTAAGACAGCAGCTAATTCTTTTTCATTATTAGCCTTAACTCTCACGGTAGCTTTCCGCGCCCAAATGTCATTCTCATCAGCAGTAATAGTAAATTCCGGTATATGATAGCTCAATGTTTGTTCTTCAGAAACTTTACTACCATATCTTGCGCGTACCGCTAAGCTTCTATGTACTTCGGGCAACTTTTTGATTTTTACTGTATGGCTTTTAATTTCTTCTGTATTGTCACCTATCCATTCGGTAGTGGCTTTTACCCATTCGCCTGCTTCATTTTTGTATTCGAAGATAACATTATTGACATCCTGTTCTCCTGTAATGCCGGATGTTAAAAGGTTAACTTCGGCTTCGGCTTCGGTGCTTCCAATAAGCACTGTTTTGGTGATTGCCGGAAATGAGAACTGATTACTTTGCAAAGTAGTAGTAAAAGAAAGTTCCGTTTCATGTACTACACCTCGTTTATCTACAGCACGGAGGGTAAATTTGCTGGATTCGTCATTATCTCCAGTACATACCATATTCATTACTAATTGGGTAAAGTCAATCAATGCCAACCGTTCTATCTTTTCATCCTCCAGTCCGAGAAGACGTAATCCCTTGTCCACCACTTTTTGTTTCATCGCTTTGGCGGCATCACTCGTAGGTACAAGTTTCACTAAACCATCTATCCCTACCGCTTCAGAATTCAAATAAGGAGATTCTATAAGTAAATCGCACTCTCTGATGCCTGCACGGGCATTTAGAGTAACTTTCATCGATTCCGGTTGCGAACCTTCACGTAAGGTAATAGTTTGGCCGTTATCAAATCCTTGTGCTGTAAATTCCGGGGCTTTTAAATTGAGCGATGCGTCCGAAATATCGATTGTTACAACTTCTTCGGATTTGACGGTATTATAGGTAATGTTCAATGTCCCACTTCCTGTATCACCTCCATTTACATCTACCTGAATAATGTAGTGCTGGCGTGCTTCGGTCTCATCAATATCCAGTAGTCTTAAGGTTTGGCCTACCCCGTTTTGCTTTTTTACTTTTGCTTCAAGTTGTAAGCTGCCGGGCTTTAAATAGACAGGACGTTGGTCGTCTTTCGCAATATCAATAGCTGTGCCGGTGTTTGAACGGGCCTGCATTTCAAACGTTGTAAAATACTTCTGAACTGCTTCTGAGCAAATCACGGTTAGCTGCACATTGGCTACGTAGCAAGTGATTTCGGCAGTGGTATTCTGGTTCTCGAGGATCTGGATATTCGTGCTCCCTTCATAATAAGCGGCATTGAACCCTTCTTTCTTTTCGTCACCATAGTATGCTTTCAGCGTGTAATTGCCAATAGCGATTTTTTCTTCATCTTTAAAGTCGGCATAAGAGTCCCAATGTTTCACTTCTGCCTTTTCATTGGATAAAGATAATGAAAATGATGATGCTTCCGGTGCATCTTCCGTACGAGTAGTGGCAATCGACGATTGCTTATCGGATTGGCCGCGTGTATCAGATGAACTGCCTACTTCTATCATGCTTGGATTAGCAGATAGTCGTATGTTCATTGTACCATAACCTGTAGCATGTCTTTCGTCTTGTTCGCATCCCGCGAATGAAACACATATTATGGCAAACAGGGTCAGAATAGTTGTATATTTTTTGCCCATTGACAATACTTAATTATCTTTTTTACCTATTATAACTTGAAACCGGGTGCAAAAATACAGTTTTTTGGCGAGAATATAGGCCTATAAGTTCTTATTTTACAGCATGAAATGAAAAATGGGACACCTTTTGTTCCATTTTTAGCAAAAAAAGAAAAGTTGATTAATACGTTTTTTAGTTTGTTTTTAGTTATCATATGTTAGGGTTATGGTAGTAATACAACCCCTTGCTTTTTCTTGCCATCCATTTTGGCCACTATCGGGTGGTCAAAGTGTACATGGCGCAGGTATTTGGTCTCATGTGCAGCGGGTTGTGCTTTCAAGAACTCTTGATTATAAACGCCGTCATTCATAAACGCATTGATAGTGAAGTAACCTACTCCGAAAGATGTCAGATTTTGAAAGAAGTGTGTTCCCTGACTCGGGTCGACACGATAATTCGTTAATCCGGCTTCTACTATGATACGGGCTGCACTGATATGAGGCCATTTTACCGGTATGCCGAGCCAGGTATCGCTACTACCCCAACGTCCGGGGCCTACCAATACATAATTCTTCCCTTCATTCAGGAATTGTTGGTTCAGTTTTTCTATTTCCCAAGCGATTTCCTGATTATGGGAAGCACTATAATCATCTGTTTTGACGTAAACTATATCATGAAGATCATTCATGATACCATGTCCCAACGAGTTGTTTGAGCGTAACAAAACCTTTTCATCCGGAATATCGGTCAGGTTTTCATCCAACATTTCCTTGGTATCCACGATAGGACGAATCTGTAACAGATAGAATGTGCCGGTTTTGTCTTTTTCGCGACTCATGGTAGCAGCGAACTCTATTTCCACAGGACGACGCATTTCTTGCTGTCCATACTTTAATACTAACTGTAATATGTGTGATAAAGGAAATACGTCATGTTGCAATATATTAGCAAAAGTGATGACCTTACGGCCACCAGGGTATAAACCATCCCGGATAACCTGATCATAAGGGTCGTAAGTGGATGCTATGTAGTTGAGCGAACCATCTTTTTCCGCCTCTTTTACATGTAACTTCAATAAGTTGAAACCATCGTCTATGGAGAAATCATGACCGGCATTACGCAAGTCAAGAGCATAGAAACGGGTTTGTGTCTCTTTCAAAGCAATTTCCAGTTCACTGGTTTGTAGAACCTGATTGGGATGATAAGGAGAGAAACGAAGCGTCATGCCCCCGTCTACAATATATTTACCCAAGCCAAGAGCCAGGTTCACAATACCTTCTTCTGCCTTTTCATCACCAATGGGGTAATAGTTTAAAGAACGTGCTACGCCGGACATGGACGGATAATAACGGTCACCGTATTGATTCCCTACTACCTCTTGCAGGATAACAGCCATCTTCTCCTGATCGATAACATTGCTCGTAGCTTGCATATAAGCTTTGGAGTCACGGAAGTAAACGGATGCATACACTCCCTTGATAGCATCACTAAGCATACGGAGCATTTCATACTTATCATCCAGATAAGGAATCATATATGTATTGTAGATTCCGGCGAAAGGTTGATAGTGTGAATCTTCCAGAAGTGAAGATGAACGTATGGCGATAGGCGACTTCACCACATCGAAGAAGGTGAAGAAGTCTTCAACCAGACGGTCGGGCAGCTTGGCCTTCAGGAAATAGCGTAATATCAAGTCATCTTCCGCATCGGACAAAGCTATCTGATACAGATTATTGGTGTCCATAAATTCATCGAACACATCCGTACAGAGAACTACAGTCTTAGGAATGGCAATACGTGCATTTTCAAATTCATCGAACTCAGGATGATGTTTTACCATGTTATCAATAAAAGCCAAACCACGTCCTTTTCCTCCCAATGAACCGTCACCGATACGGGCAAAGTTGGAGTAACGGTCGAACCGGTCACGCTTAAAGACGGCTACCACTCCTTGATTCTTCATTTTGCGATATTTCACAATCGCTTCAAATATGATTTTACGGTGTGCATCCACATCCTGCAAACTATTCCAAGTGATAGGCTTCAGGAACATGGCAATAGGGAACATGGCACGTGAGTATAGCCAGCGGCTAACATGGTTGCGACTGATATGATAGAGGAACGACTCTGCCGGTACGGCGAAAAGGATATTCTGTAACTCTTTCAGATTCTTTACGCGGGCTATCTCTTCCAACGTATCGGGATTGCGGAAGATGAAGTCACCGAAACCGAAGTTATCCGATACGATACGACGCAGGTCGACATCCATTTTCTTGGAATTCTTGTCGATAAATGCTGCATCATATTTAGCGGCATAGGCGGCGTTGTCCGATTCGGAGGATTGGATAATCAACGGAACGAAGGGGTCTTCCTTACGTATGGCGGCACATAACTTTATACCCGCCAGTCCGTCTTTTTCGCCACGTTCTACGCGAGGGAAACGGACATCGGTAATCACTCCCAGTATGTTATTCTTGTATTTTTCGTAAATGTTGATGGCTTCCTCATAGGTACGCGCAAGGACTATTTTCGGCCGGCCTCTCATGCGTAAGGTGCGTTGGTGTGCATTCAATGCTTCCGTGGAAAACTCCTGGCTCTGCTTCAGTACGAACTTGTAAAGATTGGGCAGGATTGAGGAGTAGAAGCGAATACCGTCTTCCACCAATAATATAAGTTGTACGCCGACTTCGTTTACATCATGGTCGAGGTTCATCTTGTCTTCTATCAGCTTGATGATGGATACCAGTAAGTCGGTGTTTCCCAGCCAGCAGAAGACGTATTCAAACGGGCTCAAGTCTTCATTGGCAATACGTTTGGTAATTCCGTGGCTGAAAGGCGTCAATATCACCATGGGAATATGCTCGTATTGGCTCTTGATATTGCGCGCTACGTCAAAACCCTCATTGTCACCTGTGCCCGGCATACATATAATGAGGTCATAGGGCATGGAAGACAGTTGCGCCAATGCTTCCTCACAAGTAGATACCTGTGTAAAACGGGGTGGATAGCGTAAAGACAGCGAGGTGTATTCATTGAATATCTTTTCATCGATACGGCCATCGTCTTCCAGCATGAAAGCGTCGTAGGGATTAGCTATCAGGAGGACATTAAAGATACGACGCGTCATCAGGTTGGCGAATTGTGTATCCTTAAAATAAAGCTGATTTAGTTTATACTTACTGAGCATAATTTCCGAAAAAAAGTAATGACTCTACAACGTTTTCTTACTTGCTCATACGATGCGTTATATAGCCATTTTAGTTTAAGAAGCAAAATTCGTTCTTTTTATTGGGAAATGCAAATGAAAACGGGTATTCTTCAATAGAACATAAGTCTTATATGCTCATTTACTTATATTGATAATCTATATAATGTGTTTGTATAACTTTATTGAAATAATTAGGCTCTGATTTAACTGTTTGATTATCAGTAAGTAAAAAAGTGCTTGGCTAAGTATACGACAGAGGTACCCTAAGTATACGACTGAGGTAGCCTAAATATACGAACTAAAGCAAAAAAAATATTTTGTAAATATTTACCAAAGGATTTATGATTTAGCTTGTTTATTTTCTTATAATTTTATAGCTTTAAACGCTCAAAGCGTGCCGGATGCGTTTTGTGCCTTTGTTACCTTAATTAATATGTCGATATTCGTTTAGATTGGAAATATAGTAATTTGACGTTTTATCATTATTTAATCAAAATATTGCCATAAAGTTTAGGTGTATTGAAAAGTTTTCCTATATTTGCAGTGTTGTCTACTGACACTTTGCTTTGAATAACTTTAAAACAACAAGGTAATAACCTTATAAAAAAGTAATATTATGAATATCGAACGTATCATGTCCTCTTTGGAGGCAAAGCATCCCGGCGAGTCTGAGTATCTTCAAGCCGTAAAGGAAGTTCTTCTTTCTATCGAAGATATCTATAACAAGCATCCTGAGTTCGAGAAAGCTAAAATTATAGAACGATTGGTAGAGCCCGACCGTATCTTTACTTTTCGTGTTACGTGGGTAGACGATAAAGGTGAAGTACAAACTAATCTCGGCTATCGCGTACAATTCAATAACGCTATCGGTCCGTACAAAGGCGGTATCCGTTTCCATGCTTCCGTAAATCTTTCTATCTTGAAGTTCTTAGGTTTTGAACAGACCTTTAAGAATGCTTTGACTACGTTGCCTATGGGTGGCGGTAAAGGCGGTTCGGACTTCTCGCCGCGTGGTAAGAGCGATGCTGAAATCATGCGTTTCTGCCAGGCATTCATGTTAGAGTTGTGGCGTCACCTCGGTCCGGATATGGACGTACCTGCCGGTGATATCGGTGTGGGTGGTCGTGAAGTAGGCTATATGTTCGGTATGTACAAGAAGTTGACCCGTGAGTTTACGGGCACTTTCACCGGTAAAGGTTTGGAATTTGGCGGTTCGTTGATACGTCCTGAAGCAACCGGATTCGGTGGATTATACTTTGTACACCAGATGTTGGAGACTAAAGGTATTGATATCAAGGGTAAGACAGTCGCTATTTCCGGCTTTGGAAATGTGGCTTGGGGTGCAGCTACCAAAGCTACCGAATTGGGCGCTAAGGTAGTTACTATCTCCGGTCCCGATGGTTACATCTATGATCCGAACGGTATCAGTGGTGAAAAGATAGACTATATGCTGGAACTTCGTGCATCGGGAAATGACATTGTAGCTCCGTATGCCGACGAATTCCCCGGTTCTACTTTTGTAGCAGGCAAACGCCCGTGGGAAGTGAAGGCTGATATCGCTTTGCCTTGTGCAACGCAAAACGAGTTGAATGGTGAAGATGCACAACACTTGATTGATAATAAAGTAATGTGTGTAGGAGAGATATCCAATATGGGATGTACTCCCGAAGCTATCGACCTCTTTATTGAAAATAAGATTATGTATGCGCCGGGTAAGGCTGTGAATGCAGGCGGTGTGGCTACCAGCGGTCTGGAAATGTCACAGAATGCCATGCACCTCAGTTGGAGTGCCGCCGAAGTGGATGAAAAACTTCATGCTATCATGCACGGTATTCATGCCCAGTGTGTGAAATATGGAACTGAACCTGATGGTTATATCAACTATGTGAAGGGTGCGAATATCGCCGGCTTCATGAAGGTAGCTCATGCCATGATGGGTCAGGGAATTATCTAAGAAGAAACTTTGTTTAGTTGTATTTGTATTTGTGGTTTGTGCTGCCCGCGCCTGTGAAGGTGTGGGCAGTGCCTTGTATAGTGATTAGTGGTTAGTGATTGGTTGGTTTGTACTTGAGTGGTTTTATAATAAACAAATCACTAATCACCAATCACCAATCACTGTTTTTTTCTACCTTTGCACCTCGATAAATCATAAATAAAAAGAGATGTTACTACCGGAATTGAAATTGAGGCGCGATAAAATACGTGTGCTCATGGCTCAACAAGAGATTGATGCCGCTCTGATAACTTGTAATGTAAATTTAATCTATACGTATGGACGTGTTGTAAGCGGATATTTATATCTGCCATTAAATGCTCCTGCACGCTTGTTCATAAAACGTCCCAATAATATTGAGGGAGAACATGTTCATCTCATCCGAAAACCGGAACAACTTCCTGGCTTATTGAAAGAGTGCGGGTTGCCTTTGCCTGCCAAACTGATGTTGGAAGGTGATGAGTTATCTTTTACGGAATATAGCCGCCTGGCTTCTTGTTTTCCCGAAACGGAAGTAGTGCCTTGTGGTACTGCTCTTATCCGTCAGGCGCGGAGTGTGAAGACAGCTATGGAAATAGAGATGTTTCGTCGTTCGGGTGCGGCGCATACAAAGGCATACGAACAAATATCTTCTGTATATCAGCCGGGAATGACAGACCGTCAATTGTCTATCGAGATAGAACGGTTGATGCGTTTGGAAGGTTGCTTGGGGATTTTCCGGGTGTTCGGGCAAAGTATGGAAATCTTTATGGGAAGTCTTTTGGCTGGTGATAATGCTACTGCACCTTCTCCGTACGATTTTGCTTTGGGAGGTGAGGGACTTGATCCGTCATTACCCGGTGGAGTAAATGGCACGTTATTACAGGCAGGACAATCTCTGATGGTAGATATGGGTGGAAATTTCAACGGCTATATGGGCGATATGAGTCGCGTCTTTTCAGTTGGTAAGTTGCCGGAAAAGGCGTATGCTGCACATCAGACTTGTCTGGAAATTCAGGAAGCGGTTACAGCAATGGCAAAGCCGGGTATTGTTTGCGAAGACTTATATAATACGGCTATCGAAATGGTAACAAAAGCGGGTTTTGCCGATTATTTCATGGGAGTAGGGCAGAAAGCCAAGTTCATAGGTCACGGTATAGGACTGGAGATAAACGAAATGCCGGTGTTGGCTCCTCGTATGAAGCAGGAACTTGAACCGGGCATGGTATTTGCTTTGGAACCGAAGATAGTATTGCCGGGTATCGGCCCTGTCGGCATTGAAAATTCATGGGCAGTAACGGCCGATGGTTTGGAGAAACTGACCCTGTGCGGGGAGGAGATTGTGGAACTATAATATAGTGATTAGTGATTGGTGATTAGCTGGCTGCGCAATCATGCCGCATGGTAATCACTAATCACTAATCACTAATCACTAATCACTCACTTCACCCTTCTGTTCAATTGATTATTAGCTTTCGACGGTTTTGATTTTCCTATTCGTTTTCCAGTCGGTTTTGCTTTGTTGCTTTGCTTGGGGCGTGATACATTGTCCTTAGTCGCCTTCATAATATTCGCATAAGTAATAACGTGCAATAAAGTCCCAGTTTTTATGCAGTACCTCTTTCCCACCGGCGAAAGGCAGTTGTAAGTCAGGTAGAATATTCTTTGCCATTCCGTACTTCAATAAGTCGAAAGGACACGCTCCCGGTTGACAAAATAGTTTATATCCCTCTGAAGCTGCCCGTTCTGCATTATACATCGGGTTGTGTGGCTCACGGAAATAAGCAGCTACATCATGTGCAATCAACATTCCTTTTGCATTGGCGTAAACCACAAACTCTTTCTTGTTACGTAAATCAGGCAGTAGGGCAGATGGAGTGTTTTCCCATTTCAATACTTCTGTAAAGAACTTGCATAGTTCATCATAAGTGGCGAAGTATAACAATGACTTTCCGCCACTGTATTCCAAACAGTGTTCCACATCCTTCTTTAATTTAGTCCCGGGCGTAATTTCAGGAAGAGGGGTGGAAGGCATTTCCAATAAATCAACTCCCATTAGCCAGAACGGAGACGAGGGCTCATTGCAGATAGGGGCGTCCTCAAAGTCGGAATCCATCATTTCGTATACTTCCTGAGCTATAGCTTCCAAGTTTTCGTCATACGGATTTTGCAGTGTACATTCTTCTTCTTCAAAAAGGGCGCAATGTGATTTTAAAGTCCAGAGTACGAACATTATGTCTTCCGGATTAATCTCATCGGGAATATAACTGTCTGTCAACGTATAGAAAGGCAGATAAGAGTTGTATAGCGAATAGTATGAGTCGGAGAATATTTTCCAGCCACCTGTTTGTGCAATGGCATCCTGAAAATAAATACAGAGTGAAAGAGCTACTCCCGCTTGTTCATTATAGCTACTTTTTTCAAATAGAGTAGATTCCTTGATTATAGGAAATATTTGATTGGCAAAATTTAGATACCATTGGTCGGTAGGTAGAACTCGTGTACGTTCATTGGCGGCCAGCCATTGTTTCATGTGAATATGAGCTGTTTCCATAGTTTGTTTGCTTTTATGTTTATAAATATAGGTACTTTATCATACCCCCATTACGAAACTTATATAGTAAATAAGTATCAAAGTCTTTTCAAAGCGAGTTTAATAACTTGTTCTACCAATGCGTCCGGTTCTTCTTTCAGAATTGATAATACTACCTTTTGTGAAGGAGCTTGCGCAAATCCCAACATTGTCAAGGCGGCTACAGCTTCTTCCTGCACTTGAGCATTGTCAGCGGTGAGTCCTAAACCGCTTGTTCCGGCAGCACTGGCACCTACACTACCGGTTTTTATCTTATCTTTTAAGTCGACTATAACACGTTGGGCGGTTTTCAACCCGATACCTTTGACGGTTTTCAGCATGTTGGCATTCTCGGTACTGATAACGTTTATCAATTCGGAAGGTGATAGTGCCGAAAGAATCATACGTGCCGTATTGCCACCAATGCCTGATACGGAAATCAATAACAAGAACAACTCGCGTTCCTGTTTGTCGGCAAAACCATAGAGGATGTATGCATCTTCGCGAATAGCTTCGTAAATAAATAGCTTACATTCTTTTTTCCCTTGTATAGCAGCATATGTATTTAGAGAAATATTTACGGCATATCCCAAGCCATTACAATCTATAACTGCGGTTGCGGGACTTAGCTCTGCAATTCCGCCTTTGATGTATTCTATCATATTAATTACATTCGCACATTATCACGTTAACTTCCTGCGAATGTAGGCATTTTTAGTCACTAAAAAAAGAAAAACTCTGTGAAACTTGTAGGTTTCTGTAGTAAGATATAAATGAAAATGCTTACTTTTGTGCTGATAAAATAGAAAGTTGATAACTAAAACCGATAAAAGAATGAAAAAAGTAAGAGCAGCCATTGTAGGTTATGGCAATATCGGACATTTTGTACTTGAAGCGTTGCAAGCGGCTCCCGACTTTGAAGTAGCCGGTGTAGTACGCCGTGCAGGTGCCGACAACCGTCCTGCAGAGTTGAATGATTATCCCGTTGTAAAAGATATTAAGGAATTGGAGGATGTAGATGTAGCTATCCTCTGCACACCCACTCGTAGCGTTGAGAAGTATGCTAAGGAGATATTGGCGCTGGGTATCAATACCGTAGACAGCTTTGATATTCATACGGGTATCACGGCTTTGCGTCGCTCACTCGACGCTGAGGCGAAGGCTCACAATACAGTATCTATTATTTCGGCCGGTTGGGACCCGGGAAGTGACTCTATCGTGCGTACCATGTTGGAAGCGATTGCACCGAAAGGCATTACATATACTAACTTCGGTCCGGGTATGAGTATGGGACACACTGTTGCTGTAAAGGCTATTGAAGGTGTTAAAGCAGCTCTCTCAATGACGATTCCTACCGGAACCGGTATTCATCGCCGCATGGTTTACATCGAATTGAAAGACGGTTATGAGTTTGACAAAGTAGCCGCTGCTATCAAGGCCGATCCATATTTTGTGAATGATGAGACACATGTGAAGCTCGTTCCGAGTGTAGATGCCTTGTTGGATATGGGACATGGAGTGAACCTGACTCGCAAGGGTGTATCCGGTAAAACCCAGAACCAACTCTTTGAATTTAACATGCGTATAAACAATCCGGCTTTGACTGCACAAGTATTGGTGTGTGTGGCACGTGCCGCTATGCGCCAACGGCCGGGGTGCTATACCATGGTGGAAGTTCCGGTTATCGACTTGCTGCCGGGCGACCGTGAGGAGTGGATTGCACACTTGGTATAAACTAAAAAACAGATGATGCGTTTGCTTAGAACACATCATCTGTAAAAGGTAAACGCATTATCTGTTTATATAAAACGCATCATGTATTTTTAAGTAATACATGATGCGTTTTTTTATTGCTCGATTATCAGAAGAAGAACCTCAGAATATCATTGAAGTTAGCCCAAATGAGCAGGCCGAATAGCAGGAACATACCCACCATCTGTGCGCGCTCCATAAACTTGTCGCTGGGTTTGCGGCGTGCAACGATTTCATAAATCAGGAACAGTACATGCCCGCCATCCAACGCCGGAATAGGCAGGATATTCATGAAAGCAAGGATAATAGAGAGGAATGCCGTCATATACCAGAATTGATGCCAGTTCCATGTTGCCGGGAAGATACTGCCGATAGTTCCGAAGCCTCCAAGTTGTTTAACCCCTTCTTTTGAGAATAGATACTTCATCTGGCTGACATATCCTTTCAAGGTGTTTACTCCCAATGATACCCCTGCAGGTATAGAGGCAAAGAAGCCATACTCTTGTTTCATAACAGGAAGAAGCTTGCCTGTGATTAGAAGCGGGTATACCCCCAAATTGTATGCAGAGTCGGTAGTCAGCGTTAATGTATCCGTTACACCCTTACGAACATAAGTTAGCAACATGTCGTGCGATGCATTGGTCTGTTTACGAGTCAGTTTTTCTTTTTCGAAATCGGAGAAAGACATTACTTTGCCATCCAGATGCGTGATACTGTCACCCGGTTGCAATCCAGCAAGAGCGGCGGGAGTACCTGCCGGGATACTGTCAATCACGTATGGATAACGGAAGTCAGCAAAGCGAACGCTGTCTGCCAATAAACGCTCCATCATATCTTCGGGAATGTATATCGACGCTTCCTGTCCGTTACGCAATACGGTTACCTGGCGTGCATCGACAATGCTTGTTAGCATATCACTACCATAACGCTTAAGAGGTACTCCATCGGCTGACATCAGTATATCACCGTCACGGAAACCGATGGCTTTGGCCGTTTCATTAAATTCCATTCCCAAGGGGATTTTCTGTATAGGAACATATTCGTCACCCCAGGTGAAAAGTATCATGGAATAGATGAACAGAGCCAGAATGAAGTTGAATAATACACCGCCTGTCATAATCAGCAGGCGCTGCCATGCCGGCTTAGCACGGAATTCCCAGGGTTGCATCGGTTGTTTCATCTGTTCGGTATCCATAGACTCGTCTATCATACCCGCAATTTTAACGTAACCACCTAAAGGCAGCCATCCGATACCATATTCTGTTTCACTGTTTTTGGGTTTGAACTTGAAAAGTGTGAACCAAGGGTCAAAGAATAAGCAAAACTTTTCTACCCGCGTTTTGAACAGACGGGCGAAGAGGAAGTGCCCTCCCTCATGAACAATGACGAGCAACGAAAGGCTCATAATGA
The DNA here is from genome assembly GCA_905215345.1 of uncultured bacterium. Classification (GTDB taxonomy): domain Bacteria; phylum Bacteroidota; class Bacteroidia; order Bacteroidales; family Bacteroidaceae; genus Bacteroides. The sequence goes on along the minus strand of CAJMPR010000003.1, from coordinate 81,201 downwards.
GTTGCAGGGCACGAATCAAGAATGTTTCCATTAATTATTTACTATTTTACGATTTACAATTTACTATTAATTATTTAAGACCTATCGTCTTTCTCTCTTTTACAATCTAACATCTTACCACCTTATCACTTTATCATCTTACCGCTTTTTATCATCTCCTTTGCCATCCGTCTGGCTTCCGCATCCGTCGCTACATAATCTTCATAAGTCGGTTTCTGTACGAAAGATACATGAGCCATCGTTTTTTCAATAACATCGCTCATACCGAGGAAAGAGATTTCATCACGAAGGAAAGCGGCAACAACTACTTCATTGGCTGCATTGACGATACACGGCATGTTACCCGCACGATGCAACGCTTCGTAGGCCAGTGCAAGGTTACGGAAACGTTTGGTATCCGGCTGTTCGAATGTCAACTCTGTACATTGCTTGAAGTCCAACCGTGGGAAAGAGGCTTTCAGGCGGTCGGGGTAGGAGAACGCATATTGAATAGGCAGGCGCATATCCGGCATTCCCAACTGAGCTTTCACTGCCCCATCTTCAAACTGTACCATCGAATGAATAACCGATTGCGGATGTACTGCCACCTCTATCTGGTCGGGACGTACACCAAACAACCACTTGGCTTCAATTACTTCGAACCCTTTGTTCATCATGGAAGCAGAGTCTATCGTAATTTTAGCACCCATATCCCAATTGGGGTGTTTCAAAGCCTGTGCTTTGGTTACGGTTGCCAACTGCTCTATGGAGCAAGTACGGAACGGACCACCGGAAGCTGTCAATATCACCTTCTCAATCGGGTTGCCTACTTCTCCGGCTAAACACTGGAATACAGCCGAATGTTCGGAATCGACAGGCAGGATAGGAGTACCGCAAACGCGTGCCAGTTCATTGATAAGTTCACCGGCTACAACCAGCGTCTCTTTATTGGCAAGAGCAATCGCTTTACGGGCACGGATGGCATTCATTGTCGGCTTCAATCCGGCATAGCCCACCATAGCAGTCAATACTATATCGATGGGAGTTTCCGCTACAATCTGGCATAAGGCATCTTCACCGGCATACACCTTTATGGGCAGGTCGGCAAGTGCATCTTTCAGTTGTTGGTATTTTGATTCGTTGGCTATTACCACTGCTTCAGGCTTAAACTTACGTGCCTGTGCAATAAGGTCATCTACCCGGTTATTGGCAGTCAGAACATAAGCCTCGTACTGGTCGGGATGCTCCTCAATGACCTGTAATGCTTGTGTACCTATGGAACCTGTAGAGCCAAGTATGGCAATTTGTTTCTTCATCAGTCTTATGATTTCAGATTTCTGATTTATACTTTATATTTTGTACTTTATACCTTATATTTCATACTTAAAATACCACATACAATTCCGGATTTACCGCTCTTCCCTTATGCCACAGCTCAAAATGCAGATGAGGGCCGGTGGTTTGTTGTCCGGTATTTCCTACCAAGGCAATGGCCTCACCGCCTTTTACTACATCGCCTTCTCGCTTCAGCAGAGAGCCGCAATGTTTGTAGACGGATACGAAGTCCTGGTTATGCTGAACCTCTATCAGGTAACCGGTTTCGGCAGTATATGTACTTAGTATTACGGTACCGTCCAATGTTGCCAATACGCTTTCACCCGGATTGGCGGCTATGTCCGTGCCATAATGCTTCTTATCAGCATTGAAAGTAGAGGATATCATACCCCGGGTAGGGCGGTAGAATATCAGACCGTCTACTTCGGGACGGGATGTGATACTTGTCAAGTTATACTTTTCTGTTTCCTCATATTGCTTGCGGAAGTCGGCTTCCCGTTGGGTACGTGCCATGAGTGAATCTTCGCGAACAGTAGTTAGTGAATCCATGGAATGTACAGTATCAGCCTTAATCTTTCCCTGAAAGATATCCTGTATATTCATGATATACAGATTTTGCCTGTCTACCAATTGTTGCAATGAGTCTACTCGTAAAGCATTCTCAACGACCTGTGCACGGATTTCACTGTTCATATATCCGGGCAGGTAGTTACGTAATGGGGTGAATGCGATGATAACGGCAGCTATAAGAAATAAAACCGTCAGTACGGAAAGCAATACGGAAATACCGTTCAGTTTGGATACATGAAGCCCCACTATCTCTTCGAGCGTATTCTCATTAGTGATAGTCAGTTTGTATTTGAACTTAATATTGTTCCAAAAGACTTTACTTCGTTTCTTTTTCTTTGCCATCGTACTATAATTATGAGTTTTAAATTATTAATTATGAATTGCTGCGCAGTGTATAGCTTAGACCATTCCTAATTTATAATTTATAATTTATAATTTATAATTTCCTCACACTTCTTCCGTTTCCTCCAATGTCAGTAATCCTTCCGGTAAATCTACCGTAATGACTTTCTCTTTCTGGTCTATTTCTACGATGAAATCTTCTTGAGCGGGAATCAGTAATTCCTCTCCCTGATAGTCCACCACGAATAATGTATTAATGGTAGAAGTGTCTATCTCCGTTACTTCACCCAACTTGCCGTGATGAACGTCTTCTATACGGAAGCCGACAAAGAAATCCCAACTTAATTCGTTTGGTTCTGTCTCTTCTACATGCTTAATGGGGAAGTAAACTTCAATATTGGTAAACATGCGGGCACGTTCCGCAGTATCTACTCCTTCGAGTTTGACAAGCGCCGTAGTGTCCGAACGAAAACGGTACTCTTCCAGAAAGAACGGTACCAGAATGCCGTCCAATAAGCAAATAAGGTATTCAGATTCCACCCGGTCGAAGATGTCATCCGTAAATGTGAATGATATTTCGCCATGAATACCATGCGGCTTGTTGAATATTCCTATCTTATATACTTCTTCTTTTCTTATCATATTCTTGTTATTCTCGCACCGAGAACATTTAATCGTCCTTCAATATTTTGATATCCCCGGTCTATCTGTTCTATATTATGAATACGACTGATACCGTCGGCACTCATGGCAGCTATTAATAAGGCAATACCTGCACGGATATCGGGTGAGGTCATATTGCCACCACGTAGCTGGAAGCCGTGATTATGTCCAATGACTACGGCACGATGCGGGTCACACAGAATGATTTGCGCTCCCATGTCTATCAGTTTATCCACGAAGAACAGACGGCTTTCAAACATTTTCTGATGAATAAGTACGCTACCCTTTGCCTGTGTGGCAACTACCAGCAATACGCTGAGCAAATCCGGAGTAAGTCCCGGCCACGGAGCGTCGGCAATCGTCATGATAGAACCGTCGATGAATGACTCTATCTGGTAGGTATCTTGTGCAGGCACGTATATATCGTCACCTCGTTGTTCCATCTTGATGCCCAGACGGCGAAAACTGTCGGGGATGATGCCCAGATTCTCATGCGAAACATTTTTAATAGTTAGCTCACTTCTTGTCATAGCGGCCATACCGATGAAACTTCCTACTTCAATCATGTCCGGAAGAATCGTATGCTCGGTACCATGCAGTTCGTCTACTCCTTCAATAGTGAGGAGATTGGAAGCGATGCCCTCAATCTTGGCGCCCATACGGTTCAGCATTTTACATAATTGCTGTATGTATGGTTCACAAGCCGCATTGTATATCGTGGTTTTGCCTTTTGCCAATACGGCTGCCATAACAATGTTGGCAGTTCCTGTTACGGATGCTTCATCCAGCAGCATGTAAGCACCGTGTAACTGCTGGGATGATATTTCGTATATCTCCCGTTTATCGTTGTATTCAAATTTGGCTCCCAGGTTTTGAATGCCGATGAAGTGCGTGTCGAGACGGCGACGACCTATCTTATCTCCACCCGGCTTGGAAATCATTGCTTTGCCGAAGCGTGCCACCATCGGGCCTACCAGCATCACCGAACCCCGCAAACTGGAGCACTTCTTCAAGAACGCATCACTTTCCAGATAAGTGAAATCTACATTCGAGGCTTGAAAACTATAAGTATCAATACCTTTCTTGGATACGCTTACACCCATATCCCGCATCAATTGAATCAGATTATTGACGTCCAGTATGTCCGGTATGTTGTGTACAGTCACCTCTTCGGCCGTAAGTAACGTGGCGCAGATAATCTGCAACACTTCATTCTTTGCTCCTTGGGGGTAAATATCTCCGGAAAGGCTGTGTCCACCTTCGATTACAAATGATGCCATGAAAAGTTATAAGTTATGAGTTATGAGTTATTAGCTATGAAGTATTTATTATGAGAGGTAAAATGGCTTTATAATAAATAACTCATGACTTTAATTAATATTTCCTCTTATTGTTCCGGTTATTATTATTCCGGTTATTGTTCTGATTATTCATCTTGGGACGATAGTTCAGGTCGATTCTTTCTGCCATCAGTCGGATGATGCTATCGGTCATTAGCAGTTTGCCGTCAGAAAGTTCTGCCAAATCATCGGCAATCTTACGTTCGTCTACAGTATCTTTGTTCCATGCCATATAATCTTTCTTCATATGGTTACAGATTAATGCTACCAGATTCTGTTTCTCGTCTCCCTCGGGGAATCCACAAGCCTTGTTTATTAGTACTTCAAGGGTGCGACCGTAGTGGCGGTAACGTATCTTGGTACTGGGGTAAGGTACATTCTCCGGTTTTGTGTTGAGATTATCCTTGCGGATGATTTCATACGGATAATCGATGTCCAGTTTGAAATCGGACATGATAGCCAGATGGTCCCATAATTTATGTTTGAAATCAGGCACGTCACGCAAATGGGGAAACATATTTCCCATGATATTAATTATCGTATTTGCGCAACGTTGACGTTCGGCACGGTCTTCAATTGTCAGCGCATGATCTACCATGTTTTGGATACTGCGTCCGTATTCCGGCAGAGGCATCCGTTTTTGTTGAGTATTATATTGCATCTTTTTTAGTGATTGGTTATTAGTGATTTCTTCGGCATGCTCGCCACGAACTCTTTCAAGTAGAACGGCTCAAAGTATGCTACATCTTTGTAGTCATTCTCTGCAATCGCTTTTTCAGCAAGCGGGAACATCATACTTGCAAGCGGACGAATACCGTCAATAAAGTGCGCATTGGGATGCGTTATTTTCTCTTTACATTTTGCCGCACCATCACCAAAGAAGTAAACGGGCTGTTTGTCCAGAAACTCTTTGTATGAGTTTTCGTCAACAATATCGGCGGCAATATCACGTACCGGTTTTAGCGCCCGGTCATAGACAGCGGCATATACTTCCATACGGCGGGCGTCAATCATCGGACATAATAGGGCGTCGTCAGGTAACTCTTCATGATAAAGCAACACCGGCACACATTGTACTTTCAATGTCGGGAGTCCGATAAGAGGCAGATTACGACCGTAACAAACACCTTTTGCCATTGATACGCCGATACGCAATCCGGTATATGAACCGGGACCGCAACTCACGGCAACTGCATCCAACGGCATAGCATGACTGTCGGCAAAAGACAGTGCCTCGTCCACAAATACTCCTAGTGAAATAGCGTGAGAAGGACCGTTCAGGTCTTCTTTCTTGAAAACGTTCTGCCCGTCTTCGCTCACGGCTACGGAGCAGGCCGAAGTGGACGTTTCAATATGCAAGATACATGACATAACTTCTATTCTGAATTTTATTGTGGCAAATTTACATGATTATTTTCAGTAATTAAAATAATCCCGTAAATTTGCACAAAACTATAACATTATGATACAATCTATGACGGGCTACGGCAAGGCTACTGCCGAACTGTCCGATAAGAAAATCAATGTTGAGATCAAGTCGCTCAACAGTAAAGCAATGGATTTGTCTACTCGTATCGCTCCGCTCTATCGCGAGAAGGAAATGGAAATCCGTAACGAAATATCTAAAATTCTGGAACGTGGAAAGGTCGATTTCAGCCTTTGGATTGAGAAGGGAGTAAGCGACTCGGCTGCGCAAATCAATATAGCGCTGGCACAAAGCTATGACCAGCAAATGAGTGCGCTGGCTGCTGCTTTGGGGTATACTCACCCTAATGAACATTCTATGGCAACCATCATGCGTATGCCTGATATTATGGGTAAAGATGAAGTTCAACCGTTGACGGATGAGGAGTGGCAGAATGTACGTAAAGTTGTAGAAGAAGCTATTAATCATCTGGTAGATTTCCGCAAGCAGGAAGGTGCCGCATTGGAAAAGAAGTTCCGTGAAAAAATAGCGAACATTGCTCACTTGCTGGAAGCTGTGGAACCGTTCGAAAAAGAACGTGTAGCCAAGGTGAAAGAACGTATTACCGATGCTCTTGAGAAGACTTTGAACGTGGATTACGACAAGAATCGCCTGGAGCAGGAGCTTATCTACTACATAGAAAAACTGGATGTCAACGAAGAAAAGCAACGTCTTTCCAACCACTTGAAATACTTTATCAGTACTCTTGAAAGCGGTAGCGGACAAGGCAAGAAACTCGGTTTCATTGCTCAGGAAATGGGACGTGAAATCAATACGCTGGGAAGTAAATCCAATCATGCCGAAATGCAGAAGATTGTTGTGCAGATGAAGGATGAACTTGAACAAATCAAGGAACAGGTATTGAATGTTATGTAATTCAAGTTTTGCAATAGGCGAAACTTGTAAGGTTGACGAGGTTTCAGTAGACAAGGTAACAAGGGTGTTACTTTTAACTGAATAAGTAATGTGACTATCTTTCTCGTCAACTTGTTAACTGAAACCTCGTCAACTATAAAATAGCATGGGTAAATTAATTATTTTTTCAGCTCCTTCGGGTTCAGGAAAATCAACGATTATCAATTATCTGTTGACTAAAAACCTGAATCTTGCTTTTTCCATTTCTGCTACTAGCCGTCCACCCCGGGGCACGGAAAAGCATGGAGTGGAATACTTCTTTCTTACGCCTGATGAATTCCGCCGTCGTATTGCTAATGATGAATTCCTGGAATATGAGGAAGTCTATCAGGATCGTTTTTATGGAACATTGAAGGAACAGGTAGAGAAGCAATTGGCTGCCGGGCAGAATGTTGTTTTCGATGTGGATGTAGTAGGTGGCTGCAATATCAAGAAATTCTATGGTGAACGTGCTTTATCCGTTTTTATTCAGCCTCCGTCAGTAGAAGAGTTGCGCAAACGATTGGTAGGGCGTGGCACTGATACCCCCGAAGTCATAGAAAGCCGTGTTGCTAAGGCGGAATACGAACTTACATTTGCTCCCAAATTCGATACGGTTATTGTAAACGATGACTTGGAAACAGCCAAGGCTGAGACACTAAAAGTAATCACTCAATTTTTGAATCAATGAAGCAGAACAGAGGTGGAAAATTATCTTCGAAAACTAATAAGATACTTTTGGTAGTTAATATATTCTTGTTTCTGGGGGCAATTGTCCTGGCAATATTGAATGTTGATGCCAAAGAATATACTCCGGCAGTTGCCATGCTGATCGTTATGCTGATAAGTGGCGCCAATATCTACGGTTGTTGGAAACGCTTGAAACAACAAATCCAATAGTTCCTGATTGATAAGATGAATATCGGAATATTCAGCGGTTCTTTCAATCCGATTCATATCGGACATCTGGCTCTCGCTAATTATCTTTGCGAATATGAGGGCTTGGATGAGGTATGGTTTATGGTCAGCCCTCACAATCCGTTGAAAGAAGAAGCAGAATTGATGGACGATAATCTTCGTCTGGAGTTGGTAAAACTTGCTGTTGAAGATTATCCCAAGTTCCGTGCATCCGATTTTGAATTCCATTTACCCCGTCCGTCTTATACAGTTCATACATTGGATAAGTTGAAAGAGACTTATCCTGAACATACTTTCTTTCTTATAATCGGTTCGGATAATTGGGCGCTTTTCCCCCGTTGGTACCAATCCGAACGTATCCTTGCCGAAAATCCTATTCTTATCTATCCTCGTCCTGGTTTTCCGGTAAATGCTATTTCTTTACCGGAGGGCGTGAAGCTGGCAAATTCTCCTGAATTCGAAATCAGTTCCACTTTTATCCGTCAGGCGTTGGAGGAGGGAAGGGATATTCGTTATTTTCTTCATCCTGCAGTCTATGCAAAGTTATCAAACTTGCCCTCACGATCTCACTGACTTTTTGTATCTCTTTGTTTGTAGAGATACAGGCAAATAAACTTGTCTGCTATTCTCCCGAATGTCGCCTACTATCAAGGTGAAGGTAGGCGACATTCACCTTGATAGTAGGCGACATTCGTTGTCTTAAAAAAAAATAAGGGCGGGAAACTTTGCAGCTCCCGCCCTTATTATATAACTATGGCTTCGTTATTTTACAGAATACCTTGTGCCATCATGGCTTTAGCTACCTTCATAAATCCGGCAACGTTAGCACCCTTTACATAGTTTACATAACCATCGGCTTCTGTGCCGTATTGTACGCAAGCTGCGTGAATATTCTTCATGATGCTCTTCAACTTTTCGTCTACCTCTTCGCTACTCCAGCTCAGTTTGATAGAGTTTTGAGTCATTTCAAGGCCTGATACGGATACACCACCTGCATTGGCTGCTTTACCCGGAGCATACAGAATCTTAGCATCCTGGAATACTTTGATAGCTTCCGGAGTAGAAGGCATGTTAGCACCTTCGCTCACTGCCATACAACCATTGGCTACCAGTTGACGGGCATGGTCGCCGTTCAATTCGTTTTGAGTTGCAGAAGGCAGAGCGATATCTGCTTTTTCACCCCAAGGTTTAGCTCCTTCTACATATTTAACACCCGGATACTGTTCTGCATATTCGCGGATACGTCCACGATAGAGGTTTTTCAGTTCCATGATGTAATCCAGCTTTTCGCGGTCGATACCTGCCGGGTCGTATACATAACCGTCAGAGTCGGACATCGTGAGAACTTTACCACCCAATTCCAATACTTTTTCAGCAGTATATTGAGCTACGTTACCTGAACCGGATATCAAACAAGTCTTGCCTTTCAAGTCGGTACCTTTAGTCTTCAACATTTCCATCAGGAAGTAGATGTTACCGTAACCGGTAGCTTCCGGACGAATCAGTGAACCACCGAATTCACGGCCTTTACCGGTAAATGTTCCGGTAAATTCGTGAGCTAACTTCTTGTACATACCGAACATGAAACCTACTTCACGACCACCTACACCGATGTCACCCGCAGGAACGTCAGTTTCAGGACCGATATGACGCCACAGTTCCAGCATGAAAGCTTGTACGAAACGCATTACTTCGGCATTTGATTTACCACGCGGAGAGAAATCGGAACCACCTTTACCACCACCCATAGGCAGAGTAGTCAGTGAATTTTTGAAAGTTTGCTCAAACGCAAGGAATTTCAGGATACCCAGGTTTACAGAAGCATGGAAACGGATTCCGCCTTTGTACGGGCCGATAGCATTGTTATGCTGTACGCGGTAGCCCATGTTAGTCTGTACGTTACCTTTATCGTCCACCCAAGTAACACGGAATTGGTAAACGCGATCGGGGATGCAAAGACGTTCGATTAAGTTGGCTTTGTCAAACTCCGGATGTTTGTTGTACTCTTCTTCAATAGTAGCAAGTACTTCTTCTACTGCTTGATGATACTCCGGTTCATTGGGGAACCGTCTTTTCAGATCTTCTAATACCTTAGCTGCATTCATAATCTATTTACTTTATATTGGTTATTTTAAGTTGACGAGGTTTGAGTGAGCAAGTTGACGAGACTTTAGTAATATGCCAGAGCCTTGTCACCTCGTATCTCGTTTCTTGTGTCTTCTCTCTTGCGGTTGCAAAAGTAAACATAAAAATGATACAAGCAAACAATTTATAAAGAAAATGCGGGATAAAACAACAAAAATATTGTTTTATCCCGCAAAAATGAATAAAAAGATATTGTTTATCCTCTTTTGAGTGACTTTATCACCGGTATAAATACTAATGCCGCCGAAATGACAAGCGTTATAACGATTGGACCATCAATTCGTTCGACAGATGTTAGTACAATGTAACAAAGTGCCACCCAAAGCATGGTGATGCAAACTATTTGAAATTTAGATAATGGCCTTCTCATTTACCTGCTTTCTTTTTGTCGACAATGGCATCGATAACAGCCACTGCGGTAATATTTACGATGTCGCGCACTGAACTTTCAAAGTCGGTGAAGTGGATAGGTTTGTTCAGTCCCATCTGTATCGGACCGATAAACTCTGTATCCGGGTCCATAGCTTGCAATAGCTTGTAACCAATATTGGCGGAACTCAGGTTCGGGAAGATGAGCGTATTCACATCTTTGTCTTTCAATCGCGTGAACGGATATTTAGCATCGCGCAATTCGCGGTTCATGGCGAAGTTTACCTGCATTTCACCATCGATAGCCCAATCGGGATAGGCTTGTTGCAGATAATCAATGGCAGCATGTACTTTTGAGGGACTGCCGCTGGTATCGGAACCAAAGTTAGAATAAGACAACATTGCCATATTCGGGGTATGGTTGAAGAAACGTACGGTGTGTTCGGTTAAGCGAGCCACATCAATCAGAGTTTCCGTATCGGGGTGGCGGTTAATCAACGTATCGGCAACAAAATAAGTACCTCTCTTGGAGTTCAAGATGTGCATGGTAGCAAAATGATTGTATCCGGATTGAATACCTATCACTTCTTTGGCTACTTTAATGGTATTGCTGTATTTGGTGTACAAACCTGTGATGAATGCATCTGCTTCCCCGGTTTCCACCATCATCATACCGAAGTAGTTGCGTTCGAACATCTTGTCGTTAGCTTCTTCATAGGTAGCACCTTCGCGTGAACGTTTCTCTGCAAGGATACGAGCATAACGTTCGCGGCGAGGAGCCTCATCCGGATGACGCAAATTTACGATTTCAATGCCTTCGAGGCTAAGGTCGAGTTCTTTGGCCAGTTTCTCGATGGCTTCGTCATTACCTAATATAATAGGATGGCAGATACCTTCGGACTTTGCTTCAACTGCGGCTTTTAGCATGTTAGGGTGAGCACCTTCGGCAAAGACTACACGTTGAGGAGCTTGGCGGGCAGTTTCGTAAAGTTGGCGGGTAAGTTTGCTTTCGTAACCCATCAGTTCGCGCAAGCGTACGCAGTAAGCATCCCAGTCCTCAATGTTGTTGCGTGCCACACCGCTTTCCATAGCAGCTTTGGCTACGGCACAAGATACTTCCGTAATAAGACGCGGGTCAACCGGTTTCGGAATAAAGTATTCGGGACCGAAAGAGAAGTTATTTACATGATATGCCTCATTCACAACATCGGGCACGGGTTGCTTGGCAAGATTGGCAATGGCATGTACGGCAGCGATTTTCATTTCTTCGTTGATGGCTTTGGCCTGTGTGTCGAGTGCACCGCGGAAGATGTATGGGAAACCGATTACATTATTAATCTGGTTCGGATAGTCCGAACGTCCGGTTGCCATTAATACATCGGGACGGGCGGCCATAGCCTCTTCGTAAGAGATTTCCGGTGTAGGATTTGCCAACGCGAAAACGATAGGCATCGGCGCCATGCTGCGCACCATGTCTTGTGACAGTACGTTACCCTTTGACAAACCGAGGAATACATCGGCGCCTTTGATGGCCTCTGCCAGTGTATGTATGTCTGTGCGGCCGGTAGCGAAATAACGCTTTTGCTCGTTCAGGTCGGTACGTGCCTTACTGATAACGCCTTTGCTGTCGAGCATCACAATATTTTCAAGGCGGGCACCGAGTGAAACGTATAATTTGGTGCAAGAAACGGCAGATGCACCGGCACCGTTTACTACGATTTTTACATCTTCAATCTTTTTGCCGGCTACTTGCAGGGCATTAACCAATCCTGCACTGGAAATAATAGCAGTACCGTGTTGGTCGTCGTGCATAACTGGGATATCAAGTTCTTCTTTCAGACGACGTTCTATTTCAAAACATTCGGGTGCTTTGATGTCTTCAAGGTTAATACCACCGAAAGTCGGGGCAATCGCCTTAACAGCCTCAATAAACTTATCAGGATCTTTTTCGTTTACTTCGATGTCGAATACATCGATACCTGCGTAAATCTTGAAAAGCAAACCTTTACCTTCCATTACCGGTTTGCCGCTGAGGGCGCCTATATCACCTAATCCCAGTACGGCGGTACCGTTGGAGATTACAGCGACGAGATTACCTTTGGCTGTGTATTTGTATGCGTCTTGCGGATTCTTCTCAATTTCAAGACAAGGTTCGGCTACGCCCGGAGAGTAAGCGAGCGACAGGTCGGTTTGTGTACTATAGGGCTTGGTAGGCACTACTTCAATTTTTCCCGGTTTGCCCTGAGAGTGATAGAGCAAAGCGGCTTCTTTGGTTATCTTAGCCATGGTAGTTAGTTAAAATGATTATAATTTGGACGCAAATTTAGGGATAAAAGTTTTAAATCGTAGTTTGATACAGATAATTTCTATTATAATTATCAGCAAATTAGCTAAAAATGCTTATTTTTGGCATCGCATTATAGATGCAATACCCCCATTTATTAACTTAACATGCTACTATTATGAGATTTTTGAGACTTCCTCTGGGAGGATTATTACTTTTTGTAATGACACTATTTACAGGATGTAAGGTGAGTAACGAACAAAAAGCACCGGTTGCCCTGACTTGGGAAATGGGTGCAAGTGAGATTGAACCCGGATATTATGAGAACACGTTTGTTCTCAGGAATATCTCTAAAGAACCCCTGAAGAAAGACTGGACGATTTACTATTCGCAGCTTCCCCGTAATGTGAAGCAGGTAGGCAATCCGGCGGTAAAGGTAGAATCGGTAAACGGTAACTTCTTCAAAATGTCCCCTACGGAGAACTTTACTCCGTTGGCTCCGGGTGACTCCTTGCGAATTACTTTCCGGGCTTCTTATAAGGTGGATAGAAACACCACAGTTCCCGAAGGCGCTTATTGGGTAGCTACTGTAGAAGGCAAAGAAGGTAAGCCGTTTCCGGTAGAACTGAACGCCCTTCCATTGCCATCCCCCGAACTTCTTTCCGGTTATCCGGATGCGACTAAAATTTACGAGTCTAATCTTCGTTTGACTGGTGCACCTGCATTGACTCAATCGGATATTCTGCCATCTGTAAAGAAAGTGATTGCAGCCGAAGGGAATGTTGAATTGGGAGACAAAGTAGTCCTAAGTTTCCCGGAGCAATTTGCCGGTGAGGCAAAGTTGTTGAAGGAAAAACTTACCGGTATGTATGGTATAGGAGTTACTGAAAAAGCTCCTGTAACAATCGTGCTGGAACCTTTGGTCGATAAAAAGGAAGCTGTAAACGATGAATACTATACTATTAATATAGGTAATGGTCAGGTAAAGATAAGTGCTGCCACTTCACATGGTATTTTTAACGGTACGCAAACCCTTTTGGATATGCTGAAAGGCAAACAAGCTCCGTATCAGTTGGAAGCGATGATTATTCAGGATTATCCGGACTTGCTGTATCGAGGACAAATGATTGATATTGCCCGCAACTTCACTACCGTGGAGAACATGAAGAAGCTGGTAGATATCTTTGCTTCTTATAAGCTGAACGCTCTTCATTTTCATTTCTCGGATGACGAAGGATGGCGTTTAGAAATACCCGGTCTGGAAGAACTGACTATCGTAGGTTCCCGTCGCGGACATACTATTGACGAAAGCAACTGCCTTTATCCATGTTATGACGGTGGATATGATTCTGATGCGAAGACTACCGGAAATGGCTTTTATTCCCGTGAAGAATTTATCGGCCTGTTGAAATATGCGGCAGAGAGACACGTCCGTATTATACCCGAAATCGAATCACCGGGACATGCCCGTGCAGCCATTGTTTCCATGAAAGCCCGTTACAGTAAATACATTGGAACAGACTCTTTGAAAGCGACCGAATATCTTCTGAGTGAACCGGAAGATACTTCCCGTTATGCTTCTGTTCAGTACTATACGGACAATGTTGTGAATGTGGCTTTGCCTTCCACTTATCGTTTCATGCAAAAAGTTATTCAGGAAATCGCGGCGATGTATAAGGATGCGGGTGTTCCCATGACTACGATACACTTGGGTGGAGATGAAGTAGCGCACGGCGTATGGATGGGTTCTCCCAAATGTCAGGCATTGATGAAGGAAAAAGGAATGACCAAAGCACATGATTTGGCGGAATATTTCATCATACAGATGGCAGACATTCTAAAACAGAATAATCTGAAACTTAGCGGTTGGCAGGAAGTGGCTTTAGGGCATACGGAACAGGCTCACCAACAATTAAGACAACAAACCGAGGGCGTGTATTGCTGGAATACGGTTCCAGGCTACGACGAAGTGGTTTATCAAACGGCCAACAACGGTTATCCGGTTATCCTTTGCAATGTAGGCAATTTTTATATGGATATGGCATACAACGGTCATCCCGATGAACGCGGACTTGACTGGGGTGGTTATGTCGATGAGTCGATTTCTTTCGGCATGCTTCCTTTCAGCATCTATCGTTCACTCCGTAAGGACATGGCAGGCAATCCGATTGACTTGGATAATGCCGCAAAAGGAAAGACTACTTTGACCGAGGCCGGCAAGAAGAACATTATGGGAGTACAGGGACAATTGTTTGCCGAAACAATTCGTAACTTTGAAGGAGTGGAATATCTTCTTTTCCCCAAAATGATGGGCTTGGCAGAGCGTGGCTGGAATGCTCACCCGTCATGGGAGTCTTTGACAGGTACGCAGGAGCAGCAGGCATTTGACAAGGCTTTGGCGTTGTATTATGAGAAAATCAGCGAGAAAGAAATGCCATATTGGGCAAAGAACGGTATTAACTTCCGTCTGCCTCATCCCGGATTGTTGGTGAAAGATGGTAACCTCTATGCCAATGTTGCTATTGAAGGTGCACAGATTCGCTATACGATGGACGGTACGGAACCTACTGCTGAATCTGCATTGTGGGAAGCACCGGTAAAGTGTGATGCTTCGGTTGTTAAGGCAAAGACATTCTACCAAGGCAAAGAAAGTCTGCCGATAATACTCAAGATAAATTGATAAAGTATTAAGGACAGTATGAATAGAAAAAGGAAGCCATTGTCGAAACAATGAGCTTCCTTTCTTGTTAAAAAACGCACTAATATAGCTACTGCTTCTTAGTATCCGTAGAGTTATGCTTTTAATGCCTGTTCTATATCTGCAATAATATCGTCTGCATTTTCAATACCTACCGAGAAGCGGATGAGGTCGGGGCGTACACCGGCTTCCATCAACTGCTCGTCCGTAAGCTGGCGATGCGTGTGGCTGGCAGGATGGAGCACACAAGTACGGGCATCAGCAACGTGAGTTACGATAGCAGCCAGCTTTAATGAATCCATAAACTTGATGGATACCTCACGTCCACCTTTCAACCCGAAAGAGATAACACCGCAAGAGCCGTTAGGCATGTACTTCTGTGCCAGCTTGTAGTATTTATTACCGGGCAGACCGCAATAGTTTACCCAGGCAACTTTATCGTTCTTAGATAGGTATTCAGCAACAGCTTGTGCGTTTTTGCAATGCTGCGGCATACGCAGGTGAAGAGTCTCCAAACCGATATTCAGCAAGAATGAATTTTGAGGGCTGGGAATGCTACCGAGGTCACGCATCAATTGTGCGGTGGCCTTCATGATGTATGCCATCTTACCGAACGATTTAGTATAAGTCAGTCCGTGATAAGTCTCGTCCGGCGTGCACAATCCGGGAAATTTATCGGCATATTTGTCCCAGTCGAAGTTTCCGCTGTCTACAATAGCGCCGCCTACGCTGGTGGCATGTCCGTCCATGTATTTGGTAGTGGAGTGTACCACAATATCTGCACCCCATTCAAAAGGACGACAGTTAATAGGGGTAGGGAATGTATTGTCTACAATCAAAGGTACACCATGGCTATGGGCTATACGGGCAAACTTCTCAATATCCAGAACTTCCAACGTGGGATTAGAGATTGTTTCTCCAAACAATGCCTTGGTGTTAGGTTGGAAAGCAGCCGATATTTCTTCATCACTGGCATCCGGATTAACGAATGTAACGTCGATGCCCAGCTTCTTCATAGTAGCACCAAACAAATTGAATGTGCCGCCATAGATAGTAGAAGAACATACAAAGTGGTCACCTGCCTGGCAGATATTGAACAAGGCATAGAAGTTAGCTGACTGTCCGCTGGATGTCAACATGGCTGCCACTCCACCTTCGAGAGCGGCTATCTTGGCTGCAACAGCGTCGTTGGTCGGGTTTTGCAGACGGGTATAGAAATATCCATTGTCTTCAAGGTCGAACAGACGTGCCATTTGCTCACTGGTTTCGTATTTGAAAGTTGTACTTTGGTAGATGGGGAGAACGCGGGGTTCACCTTTTTTAGGAGTCCATCCGGCTTGTACGCATAGTGTTTCCGGTTTGAATTGCTTTGCCATAATGCTGTCTATTTTTAGAGTTTCTTTATTTTAAAGGCGTAAGTAGTCGCAAAAGTAGGGAAAAAAATATAATTTTGTACGCATGAATAATAAAATGCTATAAATTAGCAGTTGAAAATCTGCTTATGAACCGAATCAATGACGAACAACGGGAATATGAAACGTGTATTTAGTTTACTTATTATCTTTTTCTGTACTTTATTTATCTTTAATGTTTCAGCTCAGGAAGAACATGCTACCCCAAAATCAGGTGAAGGTATTTCTTCTTTTTTGGAGCGGAACAACCGTTCGGGGAAAAAATACTATAATGAATTTCTAAAACTGAATGAGAAACGTCTCCGTGGCAAAGAAGAACTGCGATTAGGCGTGAAGTATGTATTGCCTCCCTTGAAAGGAGGGCAAGAGGCTGCTACCTCAGTCGGTACTTCATCTAAGCCTACTTCTAATACAAAGAAATCTGTTAATGAGCCTTTGTTCGGAAAGAAACTTGCCAATGTAAAGGTAACTTCCAACCGCCTGCGTGGTGCCTGTTTCTATGTAGTCAGCGGGCATGGCGGCCCTGATCCGGGTGCTATCGGTAAGATTGGGAAAGTTGAATTGCATGAAGATGAATATGCCTATGATGTGGCTTTGCGTCTTGCCCGTAATCTTATGCAGGAAGGAGCCGAAGTCCGCATCATTATTCAGGATGCCAAAGACGGTATTCGGGATGACCGTTATCTTTCCAACAGTAAACGTGAGACTTGTATGGGTGCTCCCATTCCTCTGAACCAGGTAGCCCGTTTGCAACAACGTTGTGCCCGGATTAATGAGCTTTACCGGAAAGACCGTAAAAATTATAAGTATTGCCGTGCTATCTTTTTGCATGTAGATAGCCGGAGCAAGGGGCATCAAACCGATGTATTCTTCTATCATTCCAAGAGTAAGCCCGACAGCAAACGTCTGGCTACTACGATGAAAGATACATTTGAGTCGAAATATGACAAGCATCAGCCTAACCGGGGCTTCACTGGTACTGTGGGCCCGCGCAATCTCTATGTCCTTGCCAATACGTCACCGGCTTCCGTCTTTGTGGAGTTGGGGAATATCCAGAACACTTTTGACCAACGTCGTTTTATCATTGACTCCAATCGTCAGGCTTTGGCAAAGTGGTTGATGGAAGGTTTTATTAAGGATTATAGCAAGTAAAATAATATTCTACTTTCCAAAACCAATTTCCTTTATTGTTTGTTTCACATAAGCAATTCAACTTTCCTGAGACCTTGTCTACTAAGAAGTTGAGCAGCATGCGAAACTTAAATTATTAAAATGAAAGGAAATCTTATGGGAAAGAATTTAATGATTGTGGGGGCAATTGCGGCTGTCCTCGTATTGGCTTCTTGTGGCGGTGACACTCAGAAAACGACCACGAAATACACTGCTGCAGATGTGGAGCAAGCCAAACAGGTAGTGAAGTATTACGATACTTCATTGGCTCTATTGAAGAATGTGGTAGTAGAGAAAGATGTGAACTCTGTATTGGGATATATGGAACAAGGGGGGAAAGCACCCATGCTTACTGCTATTGTTCCTCCTGCTTTTTCTCAAAAAGATTCTGCGTTTGTAGTGAACCCCGGTACATACTTTAATGAGGAAACCCAGCGTAATTTGAAGCAGAATTATATGCAACTGTTTCAGACGCGAAAACGCTTTTATGCCAATTTCAATCAATATCTTTCTTATCTGAAGCAGAATGATAAAGCTATGGCTGACAAACTCTTGCCGCTTAATTATCAGCTAAGTGTGGAAATGTCGGAGTATAAAGAAAATATTCAGGATATGATGTCACCCTTCACTGACGAAGCACAGAATGTATTGCTAAATGACAACCCGATGAAAGAGCAGGTGCTTTCTACGCAACGAATGACTGCTACCATGCAGAGCATTATCCGTCTTTGTACGCGTAAACCGTCCCCGGATATTGTCCGTCTGGATATGAAATTGATGAAACTGGTTATTCAGTTGGATATTGCAAAACGATTGCCAACCGTGGATGGGCATCCTCAGGAAATGAAAGCTTTTCAGGATTTTCTGGCCAATGTTGAGGCTTTTGTGAAAGATGTTCAGCGCATTAAGGCGGCAGGTAACTATTCTGAGGCTGAAATGACGATGTTAAGTGAGTATGGGATGAGTGTTAATTGAGATTATGTCCTATAGATAATATTTGAGTGTGTGTCAAAAGTCATTTGTTGTGAGTTTTTGACACACTCTCATTTTATTTTAATATGATATCTTTATAAATTGTTCCCGGAACTTCTTTGTACGAACTATCTTTATAACATTCAGTGAGCGATTCTGCATGTTGAAACAACATTTGATTGGATGCTTTTGACAGATTAGCAGTTAGAATGCCACTCCCCACTACTCCCGGATTGCAAGGTATAGGTGTTTGTCGAATAAAATCCAATACTAATTCTACGCAAATGGTATTTTCAATTTGATATTGACTTACTGCTTTCTTGATTTCATCGTTTAATCGTATTTTCATTTCCCAATCAGTATATCCGTACCAAAGGAAACATTTCATTCCTCTGCGGGCGGCTTCTATAAATACGTCCAGATAAGTATGCCCTTTGTCGTTGGGACGATTAATTTCGTATGGGTCTATATGCAAGAAACTCTCTTCGGGTAGTGAAGGCAATAATGCCAATGTTCCTGAAATAGAGTCGCAATTGTTGATTGAAACATATGTTGATAATCCCTCTTGTACTGCAAAGTCACGTACTGTGTCAAGAGAGGATTGTTCCAAATCAAAGAAAATATATCGCTCTATGCTTTTTTTTAACACACTCATGGCAAGTCCGGGTGAACCGATATATTTTTCATTCATCATGGACTGGCTTTCAATCTGATAATATAGGGACTGTGCCAAAGAGGGATATCGGGCAGCTTCTTTCAAAAAAAGATAGATTCCATACTCCTGTTCGGGGGAATGCTGCATCGTATAATGGGCACATGCGGAATTGGTTTCCACATATACTTTCGGCTTTTCTTTACTCAGCACTTCGCACAAGCCCAAATGCTTCAGCATATCGGCCTGCTTGCCATAATGGGTATAGGTTGACATAAAGAATCTCTTCTGATTATTTCACCTCCGGATGTCTCTCCAGCCACCTCACCGCATACGAACAGGTAGCTTCCGGCTTCAACTTTTGTTCTACAGCATATTCGTATGCCCTTTTTACAAGTGCAGCCGCAATGCCCCGTCCTTCAAGCGGAAGGGGAACGATTGTATGAATAATATCCAGACTACCGCTTTGCAGACGATATTCCACATAGGCGGTATAACCTTCCACTTCCGTGGTGAACATGTGACGTTCGGGCTGATGATTAATAATGTACTCCATGATGTTCCTTTTCTTTAATGAATAAATGCAAGTTCGTAAAAAATGTGCAGACGAACAAAAGTTTGTCTTACTTTTATAATACATTATCATTGGGGATGAACACACTTTACCTTAGGGGTGAATACCTTTGAGTCCTAAGATGAAAGGTGAAAACATAGGGAAGTTGTTATAAAATACACCCGGATGTTTTGCGGTAAAACATCCGGGTGTATTAGGTAAAAACATCCCCATGTATTAATATAAAACATCCGGGTGTTTTCGGTGTTCGGTTCTATGATGAAGTGTACTCAGTCTTGATGTGAAACATGCTCACTCCCTTAAGCAGGTTCCGAAGGCTGTATATACTCATTTCGTAGGATAGCTTTGTCGGGGTGTTACTGCCCTCTTACAAACCCATTCTTGTAGAAATCATAAGACGCATGGATGTTTTCCGGGGTGTCAGCCTTAAGCAGTAAAAGTACTTCACGGGAGAATTCCAACTGTCCCGTTCCGTTGGCAGTAACGATATTCTTGTCGCTGAATGCTTGCTTTTCCTGGTATCCTGCTTCGTTTGTATAGCAATCGCCACCCCATAACTTAATTTGCTGGATGGTGTTTCCGGTATGTTTTACGTCATTCAGGAAACCATGCTTTGCCATAAAAGAAGCTCCGTTGCAGATGGCACCTACTATTTTACCATGTTGCAGGGCATCTTGTACAATTGGTACAACCTGTTCCGCTTCCGGAGAATTCCACTGCATGCCACCTACCAATATCAGTGCTGCATAGTCTTCGGGCATTGTCTGGAAACTATAATCGGGCAAGGTGCGGAAACCACCAATGGAACTCACTGCATCCAGGGTGGGAGCTACGACTTTGGTAACGTATTTCACTTTGCTGCCGGGCATCACTCCAGCGTTCAAGGATGCAGCCAGAAATGCGCCTTCCCAGTCGGCATATTCATTCAATAGGAGAAATAATACTTCTCGTTTCATTATTTTATAAGTTTAAATTAATTGTGGATACTGCTATCATAATGATGCAAATATAAGAAGAAAAAAGACGGGATACTTGTCCGATGTTGTTATAATCAGGCTAAACATTTCATTTTTCTTCATCCCCTGTCTTCAAGCCTTCTCTGATTTTCTTTAAGGCTGTTGCCAAATGTGCCTCCAGTGTCTTTACGGAAATATTGAGAATTTCCGCCACTTCCCTGTATTTAAGATTATTTTCTTTGACAAGCTTGAAAGCAATCTTGCACTTATTGGGCAAACTGTTAATGGCAGAATTTATTTCGGCGATTTTCTCTTTGGAGATTAATTCGTTCTCAGGGGTAATATCCGTATAGGCGAAAATATCGATGGGAATCGTATCGATACTTTGGTTTTCAATGTGCAGGGAACGGAACTGGCTGATTGATTTATTTCGTACTACGGTATATAGATAGGAGTTGAAATTGCTTATCTCTAAAAGCTTTTTCCGGTTCTCCCAGACGGTTAGGAAGGTATCGGATATAACTTCCTCGGCATCATTGGGATTGTTGACGTAAATCATGCTGTAATGGAGCAGATCATAGAAATAGCAAGTATACAATTCTTTCAATGCAATCTGGGAGTTATTCAGTGCAATTTCCCGAACATAATAAGATATTTCCGCAGTGTTTTTCACAAAATTAGGTTCTTCAGTTTCTATAATAGTCGTGTCAAATGGATAAATACCCTTAGTCTGCGGGGGTGAATATAGAAAAAATATAGATTACGACTAAGGGTTACTTTTTTTTTCTGCGACCTAATAGTGAATAGCAAAACGGAATTTATGGAAATGAATGATATTATCATACGTATATTGACGAGAACAAATTCTTACGAAGACATTATAGAATTTGCCCAATGGCTGAATGCAGACGAAAAGCACAAAAAGGAATTTCAGGAAATAGAGAGTTACTGGAATGCAAACACAAGATGTAAGTTAGATATAACCGCAGAGGATTCTTTCAAAAAACTTCAGATGAAAATAGAACGGGCAAAGAAGAAAGGAGGCAAGTGGAAAAGAATGTTGTTTTATAGCGGAGTTGCCGCCTCCTTACTCATTACGCTGGTCTTTGGCTTTTTAATGAAAACGAATACCTCTCAGGAAGAAATCAGACATTACATTTGTATGACAGAGGGTAGTACCTCTACTTTCTATATGGAAGACAGTACAAAGGTGGTTTTGAATAAGAACAGTGAATTAAGTTATACAAGTCACTACGGTCAGCAGGAAAGAAAAGTACAGCTTGCCGGAGAGGCATATTTTGAAGTTGCCAGAAATGCAAAGGCTCCTTTTATAGTAGATATGAATGGTGTTGCGGTAAGAGTGCTGGGTACTAAATTCACAGTTGACAATAAGAAAGGTTCTGATGTCGTGAAAACCATATTATTAGAAGGCTCTGTACGTTTTACCAGCCAAGAGCAAAATGTGCTGATGAAACCTCATCAAAAATTGATGTTCAATAGGAATACTAAAAATCTGGAATTGACGGAAGTGGATTCCGAACAAGAAATGGCGTGGAAGGATGGGCTGTTTAAATATCGTTCCCTGTCTTTTGAAACTCTGATTAACAAACTGGAAGCCGATTACGGGGTAAACGTGGTGATAAAGAATAAGCGGCTGCTTAATTTAGACGTGAAACTTACCGGTAGCTTTGAGCAGAACGCGTCGTTCGACAAAGTGCTTGATGTTATAAACCGGACAATCAAAATAAAATGGACAAAAGAAGATAGTATATATTATATTCATTGAATGGTCAAATGTTGAATTAAAACTGTAGCTTATGAAAAACAAGTTGTATTATACTCTCTTGAAGGGAAGTATAAGGAAAGGTGTAGTTGTATTCTCTGTTGCTCTGTCTTTTATGCTCATCTCCGGCAATAGCGTGATTGCGGCGAATAGTTATCTGCAAGACACCCGGTTGTCGGTGAATCAAGCAAGAATTTTGTTAGCCGATTTATTTTCTAACCTTGAGCAGAAAAGTGAATACCTGTTCTTTTATGCAGATACCGATATTAAAAATATAAGGGTTTCTGTGAATACGGAAAACAAACGGATAGATGAAATACTCGATCTTGTACTGAAAGGAACAAATTTGTCCTACTCTATTAATGGTAGGAATATAAATATCATAAAGAATATGGTTTCCCAACAAAGCGGTAGAAAAATTACCGGTGTAGTGCTGGATAGTAGCGGTGAACCTATCATTGGAGCAAGTGTCCTGGTAAAAGGAACAGGTACCGGAGTCGTTACCGATGTGGATGGAAACTTTACACTGAACAACGTAGCTTCGGATGCTACTATTATCGTCAGCTATGTGGGATACCAGACACAGGAACTAAAAGTATCCGGTAAGGATAATCTGCGAGTGGCATTGAAGGAAGATACCAAACTTCTGGATGAAATTGTTGTAGTGGGTTACGGTATCTCCAAGAAAAGTGATATTACGGGGGCGGTTGCTTCCGTCAAAGGAGATGTCTTGTCCAAACAACCGGTTGGTGATGTAGGAACAGCTTTACAGGGGCGTATCCCCGGTGTGTCAATCACTTCCCAATCCGGTTCTCCCGGTGCTGCTCCCATGATTCGTGTCCGTGGTATCGGAACGGTGAATGACGCCGAGCCTTTGTATGTAGTGGATGGAATGCCTGTAAGCAGCATTTCCTATCTGAATCCTAATGATATTACTTCGCTTGAAGTACTGAAAGATGCTTCCGCCTCTGCTATCTATGGTTCCAGAGGTGCTAACGGCGTTATTCTTATAACTACCAAAACAGGTAAAGTGGGAAAGACGGTAGTTAACTTCAACGGTTATTATGGTGTACAGACCGCTATCAACAATCTTGATTTAATGAGTGGACCGGAATGGTATGATTTTCAATTGAAAGTAAATGAAACCCGTACAAGTCCGATAGACTTGTCGAAGGTAGATCGTAATGTCTCTACAAATTGGATGGATGAAATAACCCGTACTGCCGCTGTGCAGAACTACTATGTAGACATGAGTGGTGGACAGGGAGGACTGACTTATACAGCGAGTGCGGGTTATTTTAATCAGGAAGGAACAATGAAAGGAACTGATTATGAACGTTTGTCCTTGCGCCTGAATGCTACCAATAAAATAAACGAGACTTTTACGGTCGGTACTAATTTATCTACTTCGCTTTCTACGCGCCACACCATGTTGGAGGGTGACGAAGCATTTTCCATTATGAGTGTTGCTTTGAAGATGGAACCTACCGTTCCTGTAAAGAAAGCGGACGGAAGTTGGGGCTATTCCTCTTATGATGATATTTATAATCCGGTAGCCGCTATAGAATACACAAATACAAAACGCAAAAGTCTGGATTTGGTCGGTTCTCTTTATGGTATCGCCAATATTGCCAAAGGCTTGAAGTTTAAAACCAGTTTTGGAGTGGATATTCGTCGTATAGATGATTCTGACTTCATCCCCAAATATGATGTCAGCCCGGCACAGAAGACTGCGGAGAGTACGGTATCCCGAGGTTCTATCAATTACCTGAACTGGCTTTGGGAAAATGTATTGACTTATGATAAAGTGTTTGCCGAAAAGCACGATCTTAAATTAATGGCGGGTTATACCGTAGAGAGCACCCGTAACGAAACATTTTCTGCCAGTAAAAATGGTGTTCCAAATGGTTCTTCCAACCTGCAATACATTGATGCAGCCCAAAATGCCAATTCGGCTATAGCCAACGGGATCGCTTGGGAGTCGTCTATGATTTCTTTCCTGGCACGCGTTAATTATGGATATAACGACCGTTATCTGGCAACTGCCAGTGTCCGTGTGGACGGTTCTTCTAAATTCGGAAAAGATAACAGGTTCGCTACTTTCCCCTCTTTCTCTCTGGCATGGAAGTTGTCTAATGAGAAGTTCTTCAAGAACCTGAATGCGCATTGGGTGGACATGATTAAGATACGTGGAGGATGGGGACAGATTGGTAACCAGAATATCGGCAACTATCTGTATCAGAATATCCTGACTTCCGCCCGGCAGTATCAGTACACTTATGGTAGTCCGGAAGAGGTTTATCAAGGCGTAACGGCTATCTCTGTTGCCAATCCTAACATAAAATGGGAAACTACGGAGTCAACCAATATCGGTCTGGATATATCCCTTTTTAAATCGCTGACAATTACGGCAGATTATTATTCCAAAACAACGAAGGATATGTTGCTTACCGAGCCGATACCTGCCCACTTAGGTTTTGAGAGTGGACCTGTGACGAATGTGGGTAGTGTACGCAACCGTGGCTTCGAGTTTTCTGCCCAATGGCAGGGAGAGTTGGCTAAGGGACTGTTTATGACCGTAGGAGGAAACATTGCTACGGTAAAGAACGAGGTGTTAAGTCTGGGTACGGGTAGTGCCTTGGTAGGTGGTTCTGTCTTTAGCCGGGGAAATGCAACGAGAACACAGGTAGGTTCTGCCATCGGTGAGTTCTGGGGATACAAGACCGGAGGATTGATACAAACTGAAGAACAGTTGGCGGAAGTGAAGAAGATTCAGCCCAATGCCGGTTTGGGAGACTTTATATTCCTGGATATGAATAGTTTTGAAGCCGACGGCAAAACACTGACCGGAAAGCCGGACGGGAAATTGAACGAAGCGGACAAGACTTTCATCGGTAGTCCTATCCCTGACTTTACATATGGCTTTAATCTTTCTTTAGCCTACAAGAACTTTGATTTTGCCGCTTTCTTTGAAGGGGTATATGGCAATGATATCTTTAATGCCAATCGTGCCTATACGTATTCCACGGGAACTGCATTTCAAAAGAACCGGGATTTGCTGAAAGCATGGACGCCTGAAAACAGAAACACGAACATTCCCCGTATCAATGGAGATGATAATAATGATAACATGCGTATCTCTGACTTCTATGTGGAAGACGGTTCTTACCTTCGCTTGAAAAATGTGCAGTTGGGCTATACATTCCCCAAAGAACTGGTACAGAAAATGAAGATTCAGAATCTGCGAATCTATGTTAGCGGGCAAAACCTGTTTACCATTACAAATTATAGAGGAGCAGACCCTGAAATCGGTCAGTTGTCTTCCACTAATTATTTGAGCCGTGGATTTGATTATGGTACTTATCCCCAGTCCCGTAGTATAACGGGAGGATTAAGCCTCACTTTCTAAGAACAAGAGTATTAAATTATTTGTAACAGTGAACACTATGAAAACTATAAGTAAGATAGGAATATTGGCACTCAGCCTTTTGGTCATTACCGGTTGCAGTGATTTCTTGGATAAGTCTGCTCTGGGACAACTCACGAATGAAGAATTTTTTGTTACCGAAGATGACGCCGTTGCAGCGGTAGTAGGAGCGACCTCCGTTTATAAGGATTACAGATACACGCGTAGCATGTGGGCATTCGGAGATATTACCTCGGACGATGCCACGGCAAGCGGCAGTGATAATGATGTGGCATCGGCAAGGCGTTGGGAAAATCTGGCTTTTCACGCCGATTATGGTCGTATTGCCGACCGGTGGAATGCTTGTTTCCGGGCTATCAATCGTTCTATGCAGGCCATAGAAGGTATCGAAAAGATGGAACCGGGGGTATTTAAAAACTATAAGCAGAACTACCTGATGGGTGAGGCTTATTTTACGAAAGCTTATTTCTATTTTGAGGCTGTGCGCACTTGGGGTGACTTACCTTTGGTGAAAACTACCCCTGTCCTGGCCGATAAGGAAAAGAAACGTTCTCCCCGGGAAGAAATCTATGCTTTGATTGAATCGGATTTGACTTATGCTACAGAAAATCTGCCTCGTAAAAAGGAGCTGGCTTCTAAAGATTTAGGACGGGCTACATCGGATGCTGCTTGGGCACTTCTTGCTAAAGTCTATCTTTATCAAGGTAAGTATGCCGAAGCCCGGAAAGCTATTGAAGATAATCTCTTGCCCCTGGTTCCCGCCGAATATGACTTGATGGAAAACTACGAGGATATCTTTTCTATGTTGCACGAGCATAACAAAGAATCTATTTTTGAAATCAATTTCCGCCATAAGTCCGATGATTGGGGATTAACTACTACCGGAAACTATAATGCCTATGCACAGGGGCCTCGTCCTTTTGCAGGATATGGCGGAAACCAGCCTCTACAACTTCTGGCAGATGCTTTTGAACCGGGTGATACGCGCAAGGAGGCTACCTTGTTGACGCTGGCAGATTTGAAAGAGTGGGAGACAGCCGCGGATTTTGCTTCTCTGGAATTCGACAGAACCGGGTATTATAACCAGAAAATGTATATAAAGCCCTCCGAACGCATCGGGACTGAGAGCGTCTTTTCTATGCCCAATAATACGCGTATCATACGTTTGTCGGAAGTATACTTGATTTATGCTGAGGCGGTATGCAAGTTAGGAACTGACGATGTTTTGGCTCGTGAGTATCTAAATAAAGTACGTCGCCGTGCCGGACTTGCGGATAATACCACTGCTACCGGTGAGGCACTGTATGATGCTATCATCAATGAAAACCGTTATGAGTTTGCTATGGAAGGGCATCGCTATTTTGATTTGGTACGCACAGGGAAAGCAGAAGCCGTATTGAACTCTCCGGCATTTAAGGCGGTAAAGCCCAATGCTGTGTTTAGACCCGGGTATTCGGAGCTATTCCCCATTCCTCAATCAGAAATAGACAATAGTCAGGGTAATATTGCGCAAAACCCCATGTGATATAGGGTGATTGATGATTATTAAAAGTAGGAAGAACAGGATGAATAGATTAGGTTGAAGTTCATCCTGTTCATTTTAAGTTTCACTAAAAAAGATAGTAAGATGTATTATAGAATCGCAGCAATGATAACGGTATCCCTGGTAGCAGGAGCTGTTTTCGGTCAGAATGTAAACAAGGTAATCTATCCGCAATATGCCGAGAATACACGTATGGAAATGAGAATCCCCTCTCAGATTAACGGGTATGTTACTCTCAAAGGTGACCTGCATACGCATACTTATTTCTCGGATGGTTCCGTGTCACCGGATATGCGCGTAAACGAAGCGTGGAAAACCGGACTGGATGTTCTGGCTATAACCGACCATATAGAGTATAAAACTAATAGGGAATATATCAGCGGAGATGATAATGCTTCCTATGAAATTGCAAAAAAACAGGCTGACGAGCGTGGTGTCATCCTGATAAAAGGTTCTGAAGTTACCCGTAAACAACCCGTTTACGGACATCTGAATGCACTGTTCATCAAGGATGCCAATAAGCTGAAAGTCGATGCGCCAAAGGCTGCTATCGAGGAGGCCATTTCACAAGGAGCTTTCATCATCTGGAACCATCCGGCATGGGCGGTAGATACTTGCCGTATCTATGAGTTCCAGGAAGATCTGTTGAAGAATAAGATGATTCATGGCATCGAGGTTTTTAATAATACGGAGTTCTATCCCCGTGCTCTGAAGTGGGCACACGAGAAGGAATTGACGGTTTTCAGTAATTCCGATGTACATACCTCTATTTACGCTAATGATGGAGTGCACGGGGCAGGCTGTGCAATGGCTACCCCTTATCGTCGTCCCATGACAATTATTTTGGCTAAAGACCGTAGTTTGGCAGCGATAAAAGAGGCGATGTTTAGCCGGCGTACTCTTGCCTATTTTAATGGGCATCTGGCAGGGGACAAGCAATTATTGACGGATTTCTGTCGGGCGTCTCTGTCTGTTTGCCCAATAGCTCAAAATGATACATATGATACTTATCGTATAGATAATTGCTATGACATTCCTTTTATGGTAAGTTATGGAAAAAGCAAAATCCTACTGGCACCGGACAGGAGTATGGATGTAAAGTTGAAAAAAAACGTCGATAAACTGGAACTTGAATTTGAGAATGTCTTTATTGATGAGTTTAAGACACTCACCTTAGAGTTGCCGCTAAGGTGAGGTCACTAAGTTTTTATTTTGTTTATTCCACCGGAATATAAATCTCTGTCAACAACTCTTCCGGTGCCGTATCGGCAGGATTGTTCAGATACCGTTCTGCACTGGCTTCATCCCTTAATGTACATTCCATTTCGGGGATATACTTTCCATAAATTGTGTCGTACACAGCTTGCAGATGTTCATAAGAACCTTTATACAAGAAGACGGCATAACGTCCCGCAGGGAGCAGTTTATACCCAATGTCTCCTTTGGGGGGAACTGCTTCCGGCATTACCATGCACACATCAGTACGTAGTTTGTCGGCAGGTGTCACTTTGGGATCGTCGTGATAAATGCAGAGTGGCATCACTTCACCCATCGGCAAATTTTGTTCCTTTAAAAATTTGAAAATGCGCATCCATGTGCCACAGTAATCGTTTAGTTTATAGTCTCCGAATAAGCGGATATAAATAACATTCCGGGCGGGTATTTCCCTTATTTCCCGTTTCAGTTCCAGTTCCGGATGAATAATAGCAGGTTTCATAATTACAAAGTTTTTATTGTTTCGATATTCTAAAGGTGAAATGCCATAGAACTGCTTGAACACTTTGGATAACGACGAAGGTGAGGCATATCCGATACGATAGGAAATATCGGCTATCGGCAGGTCGGAGTACCGCAACAATCGTGCGGCAGCTTCGGTACGCGTCCGGACAATAAACGTACCGACAGGTTCCCCCAGAAATGCTTTCATAATGCGGTGGAAGTAGAACGGAGAGAAATGGGAAATCTTGGCCAGTGATTTCAGGTCAATTTCTTCTCCGAGGTGCAGGTTGATATAATCCACTACTGCATTTACACACTTCTGATACTCTTCTTGTGTTGTCTTTTTTTGTTGCATAGTTTTATTGGTTTTTTCACGATGCAAAAATAAGAGGAAAAGGGATAGGGGACTTGTCCGATATTGCTAAAGATGTGAAATCTTTGATATAAAAAAACAGTGAAGAGAATGATTGTGGTTCTCTTCACTGTTTTTTTATATTCTGAATGAGGATGTTGTTCTGTTTACTTAGCCCATTTAATCAACTTACCTTTGTCGACATTTGTTTGGTACCAGTTGGTATTGGAGATACCGTCACTCTGAGCCCAGCCTGCGAAATCTTGGTATACGTTACAGAAGTTCTCTTTTTCTACAACATGGCTAATGATTTTAGCGATTTTAAGTCCCCATACAAGATTCTTGTCCGATGCATAAGTTACATTCTTACTGACACCTTTTACACTGTAATCATACTTGGCAAATACCGGATCGAAACCTCTTAGGTGAATTTCTTTCGTTTTATCGGCTGATGCCAGGAAGATGTCTATCTTGTCATCCAGTAAGTCTTTAACCGCTACTTGTTTGTTTAATGCCAGATATACAGTTACCTGAGTCAACTCTCCTTCCTTGGTAGTTTTTCCCTGAGTGGTATTATAAAAAGAAGTTCCTTTTACTGCATAAGGATTATTTGCATTGAGATTCTTGAACTCAACAATGGCATCGTCTGTCTCCGGAGCGTTATTAACAAGAGATACCTCTACACCATCAGTTGTATTGTTTTTTATTTCAGGATTCTGATAATTAGGACTGCCATAAGGCGGATTAGGCATACTTACAATATTCTTATTTAATCCCTTAATTCTGACATACGGGGTGAATTTCTGTGAGCCACCTATAGCTTTTAATCTTAAGTGGACTCTTACCAGATTGGCATGTTTCATGTCATATCCGTTACCTCTCCAGGGAGATTCGACTGAGATTTGATAAGATGCGACAAAGTCGTTGAAGTCGTAGTCACCCAACGCCGGATATAGGTCTTCAAACATGACCGTTCCCCAACCTGCCGGATAAGCAATATATCCTGTATGATTTTCCACAGGTACATCTTCTGCTCTGGTAATCACAGCTTTGGTTGCAGCTTTCTGAATTTGTACTCCATCGGTTACAGAGAAAATTGCTGTAGCATTGTCTATCGTGGCAGCCATCACTTTCGCAGCATCCGATGCTGTTGCAGTATATTTCAAATACAACTTGTCCGTAGCTTGCGCTATGCTTAAGGTCAGTTGATTGGTGCCTTGCTGAGTGGTAAATTTAGCCAGTAATTCTTCTTCACAAGCCTCGTCTGTATAAATTTCGACGTTGGTCGGTACATTAGAATTAACTGTACAAGTAATGTTTTTGGAGGTTACCCAATCAAAAGAAGGGGAAACTTTCAGATTCTCAAAATCACCGGTAGCTGGTGACTCCTCAATTTGCGCTACATCTTGCATACATGATTGCGTCAAGCAAATTATAGCAAGTGCTGCAAATCCTAAAAGAACTTTTTTCATTATATTGTTTTTTTGTTTATTAGCTGCTGCAAAGGTAGGCATTTTGATATTGTTATTCATAGAAAATGATATTAAATATACAATAAACATAGATAAATAGTCAACTTTTGTTGCTTAATCTATAATAGAATGAGAAGGTAAGATGGTTATGAACATGTTCCGGTAACTTCTCCTGAAGGCAGAGTAACTTGTTTCATTTTGGAGAAATTAAGAAGTCTTGTACCTGAGTCAATTGATAAATGTAGTATCTTCGCCGATTATAAAGAGTAATAAATGACAGAGGAAATTCGGCAACAACTCCTGATATGGGCGGCAATTTATCATTGCCCCGATTTTATTCCGCACGATCCAGTGCAGTTTCCCCATCGTTACACCCGAAAACAAGATATTGAAATCAGTGGTCTGCTTACTGCTATCATGAGTTTCGGCAACCGCAAACAGATTTTGAAGAAAGCCGAAGAATTGCATGCCCGGATGGGAACTTCACCTTATTTATATGTAATGTCACGCTGTTGGGAGACAGATTTTCTTTCGACGGAACGTGGCAGCTTCTATCGAATGCTTTCCCATGCTGATTTTTATGGTTACTTTGCCCGTCTGCACGATGCTTATTCCCGGTACGACACTTTGGAGGATGCACTGCTGGATTACTCCGGTACACCAATGGAGAAATTATGCGCCTTTCTGGAAGTTTCTGCCAAAAGTCCCCAGAAGAAACTCAACATGTTTTTGCGGTGGATGATACGTCAGAATTCAGCTGTTGATTTCGGACTCTGGAAAAAGTTCGACTGCCGGGAATTGATAATTCCCTTGGACACCCATGTATGTCGCGTTGCCTGTTCCTTGGGGCTTATTGATACGGAAACATTCTCTCTGAAAAATGCCCTCCGGATTACTTCGGCTTTGGCGGAAGTATTTCCCGACGACCCTTGTCTGGGGGACTTCGCACTGTTTGGCAGCGGAGTAAACTCTTTGGGAGTATAAAGGAAGTTCTGTGCCCGGTCTGTTCTTTGTTTAGCATAGAACTTCCTTGTATCGGTTATGATTTCAATGCCACAACCACTTTCTCTATCATTGTCCAAATCTGGTTTTCATCTTGTGCCGTATAGAAGTTTCCGTCTATTTCAGAAGAATTGTCGGTAGCTTCTCCATTCTGTATAGCCGGTTTCGCCAGCGGATGAACAGCTACTTTCTTGCCTTTAGTGATGCCTGTAAAATCGAACATCATGGCGGCGGCACAATGTCCAATCATGATTTTACCTTTTTCACCGAATGTCTTGATGATTTCCAGCATCGTGACGTTGTACGGTTTATCCGCATTCTGTTGGAATACGGGGACGGCGTCGCCGCAAGAGAACACAAGTGCATCATATTCATCTTCATGCCCTTTCAGGTTTCCTACTACATCATCGGCTATCAGGGTGATACCGGAGTTTGTTTTGATTTCCTTACTATCTGCTACTGCAAATACTTTATAAGGAATGCCATTCTCAAAAAACGCTTCCAGATACTGGAACAAACCAAATCCGTTGACCGGATTAACTGCTAAAACTGCTACTTTCTTTGCCATAATCTTTATTATTAAGTGAAACAATAGTTATTTTCAGTAAGTTTATTACTTTTGTGATGCAAAGTTATCAATCAGACTTTGTAAAAGCAATAACGCACTTGAATGTTAGGTACTTACAACGATGTAACCATTGTTGAAGTTCAGGATTTTAGTAAAAGTTAAAAAATGGAAAACTTTCATCACACAGATGCCTGCCCCATACGGGATGTCTTAAGCCGACTGGGCGATAAGTGGGCAATGCTTATTATGGTTACTTTAAAGACAAACGGAACAATGCGCTTCGGTGACATACAGAAGACTATCGGTGATATTTCGCAACGTATGCTCACGGTTACGCTTCGTTCACTGGAGACGGATGGACTTATTGCGCGGAAAGTCTATGCCGAAGTTCCTCCGCGCGTGGAATATACGCTTACCGAGACAGGATATAGCCTGATGCCGCATATCGAGTCTTTAGTGGGCTGGGCGTTGGAGCATATGAAGGATATATTAGAATGCCGGGGTGCACAAAAGAACTGAAATCATGGGTAGATTTTATAAATGACATGATTTAATACATATATGTAACATGAATAAGTTCTTAGGTATAATAGGTGTCTGCTTATTGGTTTGGTCTTCCTCGTTGCGGGCGCAAGAGGCTGCCGCATTGAAAGTAGCCCTTGTACAACCTCATCTTCAATGGGGTGACGTGAATTCAAACTTATCCGCTTTCGATAAACGGGTACGCTCCTGTGAAGGGTGCGATCTGATTGTATTTCCGGAACTGTTCACTTCCGGCTGTGAAATGAAGAAGCGAGATAAGGCAGAGGTTGCACGTGCCAAAGACAAGATTGCCGTCCAATATCCCGCAATTATTCGAAAAATGCAAAAGTGGGCAAAGCGTTCGCGGGCGCTTGTTATTGGTTCTACCATTTATAAGGAAGATGGGAAATATTACAACCGTTTGTTGGCTGTTTTTCCTGATGGAACTTATCGTCACTACGACAAGCATAATTGTTTCAAGAAAGGCGGCTTTTCTCCCGGCGACACCCGTCTGACGTTTTCCTGGAAAGGTCACCGCTTTTCAACCTATATCTGTTATGACCTTCGTTTTCCCGAATGGAGCCGGAACAATGGTGACTACGATACAGCCATTTACATCGCTAACTGGCCTGCCTCCCGTGCGGATGACTGGAACCGGTTGCTGCGTGAACGTGCCATTGAGAATCATGCGAACGTGATAGCCGTGAACTGTGCCGGAACAGACTTAACAGGCATTGCCTATAAAGGAGAAAGTTGCCTGATTTCTCCTGATGGAGAGGTGCAGGCGAAATGTGGTGATTATAAGGATGAAATAGTAATTGCAGAAATCAAGTCTTTGTGGTAATACACAGAAATTCCGATTCATCACGAACCGGAATTTTTTCTTCACGAGATTTACATCTTGAAAAAGGGCTATTCCTTTACAGCTTCGCCTTTTTCATTTAGAATAACTTCTGTTTCCTGACCGTCTTGAGCGATAATAATAACTTTGTAGATTTTTGCTCCGTCTTTTTCTTTCACATAGGCTTCTTTTACTGAGGAATTCTCATAATCTTTAGCCAATGTCTGCATCACCACTTGGGGTAATTCTGTCGGGTTCATTTTTACAAATTTGTCTTGGGGAGCCTGTGCTTCCGTTACAGTTTGGTTATTAACTTCCTGTGCGAATACAACAGAACTACCTATTCCTATAATCATTGCTAATGCTATTAATACCTTTTTCATGACTTTTGAATTTAAGTGAATATTTTAGGTTGTCATCTCTGATGTTAATTATAGAACAAAACGGATGCCAAAGAGTAATTTTCGTAAATATTTCCTTGATTAACAGTTGTATATGTAAAAATTGCAACAGGTGCCATTGTAGAAAAAGTGTAGAATATTGTGGAATTAAGTTACATATTCGGGGAATAATTACACAGAATCTTAACCGACTTCTTATTTATTCTATATAAATTTGCGGTACACATTAAGATAGATACGAATATGATTAGACTGAATGTTTTTATTCAAGTGAATGCGGATAACCGTACTGCCGTGTTGGAGGTAGCTAAAGAATTGGTAGCCTGTTCTCTGAAAGACCATGGCTGCATTGCTTATGATATTTTTGAGAGCACTACTCGTAACGATGTCCTTATGATTTGTGAAACATGGAAAGATGTTGAATCACTGGCTGCACACGAAAAGGCTGTACATTTTGTAACTTTAGTACCTAAGATACAAGGATTGGCTTCCATGAAACTGGAGAAGTTCGACTTTTGAATATAGTTTCTGATATATTGTTCAACTCATAAAATATCAACTCTGCATATAGTTACGCTCCATGAGTAGTACTTCTCAACTTTGAAACTATTCAACTATTCGGGTAGATTACAGTAATCTTTCCCGGAGTTTTTATTCTCATTTTTATTATTCACGCTGTACCGCATCGCTCTGGTTGGGAGGGATGCGTGGTAGTGTATGGTTTTGTTGGACAATCACTTTATTATAGGACTTTATACCAGATATACTGTGTTAATTCAGCAAGCCGTTATCTCGCGGTGGAATATGTCTTTGTTGTCATGCAAGCCATACAGTCTGTTATTTATCTGAAAAAAAAGGTGATTTCTCTTGACTCGTACCTTAGGGTAGGGCTTATCTTTGTATCATAAACAAATTGCGCATGAGTTTATGAAGAATAAAATGAAGTTTAAAATCGGAGAGTTTTCCAAACTTTGTCAGGTGACGGTCAAGACGCTTCGCCACTATGAGGAGATAGGGTTGCTGGTTCCCATCGAGGTGGATGAGTGGACAGGGTATCGTTACTACGACATTAGTCAGCTTCGGCGTGTGAACCGGATTGTTTATCTCAAGCAATTAGGACTGAGCCTTGAAGAGATA
Organism: uncultured bacterium; assembly: GCA_905215345.1. GTDB lineage: Bacteria > Bacteroidota > Bacteroidia > Bacteroidales > Bacteroidaceae > Bacteroides. The sequence continues at coordinate 45,696 of CAJMPR010000003.1, read as the reverse complement.
AACGAACTGTTTGAGGGCGGCAAAGAATATCCTGATACCGAACTGCTGCGGGTGAAAATAGAGCAATGTAAAAGCGAAATGGAACGCTTGGTGTGGCGTCAGACTGAATTGGCAAAATTGGGAAACAAGCTCCATAATCGAGAAAAAGTTATGGAAAAAGTATTTAAGAAATCTCTACCGTCAAGAATTTTTGCTACTCATCGTCGCAAGATAGATTCCTATCAGGAGTTGTTTAATCTCTGTCCCAATATTATCGGTCCTGAAATGCATCGTTTGGGTTGTGAGTGCCCGGAACCACAATATTGTTTTACGGTGGAATATAACGAAGAATATGGAGTCGATATTGATATTGAGTATTTTGAAGCGGTAGCTGAACGTAAAGAAGACTCGGAATTGATTAAGTTTAAAGAATTACCAGGAATAACGGTTGCTCTTTGTGTCAATCACTATGGTGCCTATAATAAAATGCCTGAGACTTTTGCGGAACTTTTTGCTTATGCCGAGGCGAATGGTTACGAAGTGACTGATCGTCCCCGTTTCTGTTATATTGACGGGATTTGGAATAAAGATACAGTAGATGAGTGGCTGACGGAGATACAGTTGCCTATTAAGGAGTGATAATCTACCTTTTTCGGAATATTTGTTCAAGAAAGTCAACCATCGTGTTGGCTTTCTTGTTATAATGGCTATATACTAAAGGTATGAAACAAATAATATTTATTTTTGCAGCATTAATAAGTTGTCTGTCCTGTGCCGGTAAACCGTCTGGGCAGACGGAAAGGAGTACAGATATGAAACCAATGAAAGAGATTTATCTGGCAGGCGGATGCTTTTGGGGTACCGAACATTTCCTGAAACAAATAGATGGGGTGGAAGCGACGCAGGTAGGCTATGCTAATGGGAATATAGCCAATCCCACCTATAAACAGGTATGTACCGGAACCACTGATTTTGCCGAAACCGTAAAAGTGCAGTATGATCCGGAGAAGGTAGATTTGCCTTTTCTCATCGACCTGTATTTCAAGACGATTGACCCTACCAGCTTGAACAAGCAAGGCAACGACCGGGGAAGTCAATACCGCACGGGCATTTATTATACTGACTCCGCAGATCTGCCTGTCATCCGGGAAACCGTTCAAAGTCTGGCTGCCGGTTACTCCCGTCCGTTGGTCGTTGAGATTAAGCCTTTGAAGAATTTCTATCCGGCGGAAGACTATCATCAGGATTACCTGGATAAAAATCCGGGCGGCTATTGCCATATCAACCCGGCGCTGTTCGACATGGCTCGTCAGGTAAAGATGCAGAAAAAAACTACCGATTATAGCAAACCGGACGATGCTACTTTGCGTTCGCAACTCACGGCGGAACAGTACGCCGTCACCCAAAAGAATGCTACCGAACCGGCTTTCCGTAATGAGTATTGGGACGAACATCGCCCCGGCCTCTACGTGGATATTACTACGGGGGAACCTCTGTTTGTCTCTACTGATAAGTTTGACTCCGGTTGCGGATGGCCCAGTTTCTCCAAACCGATTGATGGCAAACTCATTCAGGAGAAAACAGATACGTCTCACGGAATGGTGCGTACCGAAGTTCGCAGTAAGACGGGGGATGCACATTTAGGTCATGTCTTTACGGATGGTCCGACGGATAAGGGTGGCTTGCGATATTGTATCAATAGTGCGTCGTTGCGTTTTATCCCGAAGGATAAGATGCAGGCAGAAGGATACGGGGCATACCTGGATTTGGTAAAATAACAGGAGATGCTTGTTTGCTGAAATTATCATAATAGAATTTGAATATCAAATGGATATATTGTTAATAAGTAATGAAGATACGTGCCGCAGCCGTATCGCACAAGAGGTCTTTCACTCTTTTGGGCGTGGAATGAAGATTGCCACGGCAGGTGTTATGGTGGGCAACTGTGTCCCCGATTCTGTTTGTAACGTAATGGAACAGAACGGTTATAGTGTGTCGCGTAAGAAGCCTTCCGGTGTTGAGACGTATACCCGCCAGTCATGGGACTATGTAATCACCCTCTGTAAGGAAGCTGAAAATGAATTGGCGTTTATGACGCTTGATGCGAAAAAGCAGGTACACTTCCATTTTGAAGATGCTTTTAAAGACAGGTTTCAGGATGAAATCGAGCAAGAGCGGCAAGTCGCAATCTTATACGAGGATATGCGGCGCCAACTTTATGAGTTCTATCGGGATGAACTGAACGAACAATTATTACCCCGATGCACTTGCGGAGCGAATACCTACTGCCGCTGTGAGTAGGTAATACCTATAAATGGGGATGGGTAAATAGAATCTTTTCAACTATGGAGCTTCATCCCCATATAAATCCCGATACAATAAGGTATCAACCAGATGAGCCAGACCACGATACTGAACCGGTTAAAATGTTCTTTTGCTTTGGCAGAACCTTTGTAATATGTCCAGATAGCCCACATGGCATGAATAAACATGAGCATAATGGCAAGCATACCCGTGATGGTATGTACTTCATCATGCAAATGTGTAATGTGGGCAATGTGTTCCATTAAAGTCGTGCCTACAGCGTCTGCACACAGTCCTAAGATGAAAAATAAAAGATGCCACCCTTTTAACGTTTTCTGAATACGTTCAGACCATACCCCAATGGTATAGAAGACTAAAGCCGAAGATATAACGCATATAGCTGCTATCAGAAAATGAATATCTACTTGGTTGAATGTTCCCATAAGTTTAATTTTTATTCGTTCAGAACAAATATAATTATGGAAGGTTCAAACTTCTGTTACCTGAAGCTTTTGAAATGACTTATTACACGTTTTCTATAAATAGAATAATTTGTACTCTGAAAGTGCAATTACTTACTAAAATGTGCTTTTTAGAGTGCAAATTACTTGTTATGAATATTTCGGTGAAAGAATGAATGTATTAGAAATATGGGACATATTGTGTTAAGGGGATGAAAATATACCGTAAAGAAGCGATCTGGGTACACGGTTGATTATTCTCACACGGTTAGAGGGTAGAGGAAGCATTGCGCTGATTAGGGAAAGGTATTAAATATTTGAGAATTGTATCCCTTTACATTGCCTTGTTCTAGTTGTTTTTCGACAAGATACCGGGAACTATTTATTTTTTCGGCTAACTCCATTTCTGTAAGCTGTGCAAATACATTACGATCGACTTTATTTAATAACTTCCTCATTCACTTTTTTATAAAAAAATGTTGATATTGGTAGATAAATGGCTGGAAATATCCACTTGAATGAGTTGCTTCAACATGAGTATTTATTCCTTTGTAGACAGAGTTATTTTAGACGTTTTGCAATTTCTTCCATATGTCTGCCATCGGTACCGCAACAGCCTCCTACTATCTGCAAGTGATAGTCGGTTACCAACTTCAATGTGTCGTTGGCATAGTCTAGGGGAGAGGACTCTTTTAAGTCATGAACTCCATCTAACTCACTGTATGATAGAGCGGACGTATTCCCTTGAATGCCGATGAAGCGGGTACGTACTGTTTCTGTTTGATTGAAAGGATGTGAAAGAGCTTTGTGGGCAATGGTAGGATGTACGCAATTTGCCATGTATCCTAAAGGTTTGTTGCGTACACTATTATCAATGGTGTGTATGGCAAAATCAATCGTGTGCCCATCTATCAATTTTCCATCTTCCTGAATTGTAAAACTGATTATATACGGTATGTTAGTTTCAGCCATCGCCATCGCCATACCTATTGCTTCGGGGAGGCATGGCATGATACCTGCATACAGAAAATCGACTTTGCTGTCTCTGAACAAATTGACCTGCCAACTATGGAATGCCTTTGCTTGCTCTGTGCTTAATGCTCCCTCGCCTGTATAGGCATCACCTTTACATCCTAATAATCCACCAACATACATCTCTGTATTACCGGCCTCTTTGAGCATTTGGAGAAACTCCACATTCCTGTGAATGATGGTTGCATCATATCCGGCAGCTTTCACGCGCTCCTGATTTGCCCGCCTTGTCGGGGTGGTTGCGATAAATGGCAAATGGTACTTTCGGGAGATGTCAATGTATTCTTCCCACAAAGATTTCAAAGCTGTTCTTCCTTTTTCTTCATAGACAAGACTTGCCATTGCGACCATTCCATCAATGCTGATATTGAATTCTCTTTTGATCCGTTCGCCTAATGCTCCTTCCATCAATATAACGGGACAGGAGGTGGCACATATCTTGAAATCCCTTCTCGGATGGAGCATAGGTGTATATCGTATTCCATTGGTAACTTGTTCGGTGTTTGTAGCGGTGAACCCCAATTTGCCATAAAACTCCAATGCGTAGGGGGATGAATTTACCGTAATCTCGTTACTTTTGATTTGAGATAGCATATGATGGAAGAGCTTCTTGGCAATTCCTTGCCGATGAAACTCTTTTCTCACAAAAAGCAGACTGATGTGGCTCTGCCGCATGGCAAGAGTTCCGACCAGTTTATCGTGGCTAAAAGCACCGAAGAACCGGAGTTCCTTCATCCCGTCTTGATTATCAAGAAAGCATCTGAACTCGTTTATCCCCTCCTGTGAATAATCCGGAGCCTCAAATTGCAGGAAAACTTCCCATGTGAGCTCTAATGCTATAGCAACTTCGTTGTTGCTCAAGTCGCGTATTGAAATATCCATCTGTGTATTTCTTTTCTATATGCAACAAAAATACGCATTTTTTTTGAAAAATGACAAAGTCCATATTTTAGACCGCTTTCTGATAAGTTGTGTCATGCTTGCATTTCATCGGGGAGACGGATTTATTCTACATTGCATCAGGAAATGCAGTCCCATTCGAGCTTGTGCGGACAATCTGCATGCTATTCGGATGGCATTTATTCCGGTAATCTCAATCTGATTGCAGTTGTTTTCCAATCGGTAGCCGCGAGAGTAATCTTTGGTATTCCTATGAATAACATACGGGATAAGAATATTGATATAGAGTTATTGGGAGATACTCTTTTATTTGATTTGAATAAGCAATTAATGGAGACAGGAGATAGCGGTCAGTGTGTATATTTGATTGAGCAATATCTATTAAAGAGGCTGTATAGCTTTACGTCCGATAGATTTGATAGAATGAATGCTGTTGTTCAATTTGTCAATGATGGAAAACAGGATATTAAAGAGCTTTCTCAAACAACTTGTCTCGGGTATAAGCAGTTTAAACGAGTATTTGTTGAATATACGGGGCTAAATCCGAAAGAGTTTTTGCAGATAGCACGATTTCGAAAGGCTTTGTACAGTTTACATGCCGGTAAGCAAATCCATTTGAGCCAGTTAACTTATGATTGGGGGTATTCTTTGTTTATTGGTATTCCTATTGCTAGGAAAATATACAGTAATGAGGCTTTGCAACTTATGTTCGATATTGCTACTCCAAGTTTGATAAAATTGAAGAAAGGTAAAATATAAGAAAGGATATATAGTGGAGCAAGGTTATAGAAATTCTATTTGCTTTGTGTATTCTTGGAAAAGAAAAATCCCTGAACTTTTTTGGAGTCCAGGGGATTTTACATCTTTTTTAAAGTGGTGCCACCAGGAATCGTAACATATCTACAAGTGGCTGTATATCATTACTTTTCAGAATCACATTAACAGCAATCTCCTCCTATTGCTCCACCGTTGGACTTCTGTGTTTTGCGCATTGTGGAAACGGATGATTTCTTGGTGCAAAGGTAGTGAATTAGTTTGGATTATTATCGTTCTTGTCCTTTAATCTTTTGATTTCTCTATCAAAATCGCTTTCAAGCAAGTCCATTTCACGTTTGCGATAGATAGCAAACTCCTTTTCTGCCTTTTCAATCGCCTGTTTATGTGAAATACGTCCTTTACCAATCAAGACCTTCCGTTTGTGTGCAATAATCTGGTTGTCCAGTGCTTCTATCCAGTCTTTCATTGTCATGGGATTCATTTCCAATGCTTGGAACTCGGCAAAGTCCAAGAAACCGGAAACAAGCAGATTCAAGCGTTGTAGTTCAATCTCAGACAAATAATTTTTAGCAATCTTCACATCATCTTTAGTCACATAATTACCCTTGAAGTTTGTCATACCCACAAATGGCTTTTCATTATCCACGCGATGATAGATAACTTCGGCTGCCGTATTCTCATGAACCGCATAATGCAGCTTGTTCTGTACTGTGGCAAAAAACATTTTTGTCATCTCGTCACGAGGGTCGTAGTCTGTCGCTGTGGCATAAATGTCCGTAACCTGTTGGTAAAAATTACGTTCGCTACTACGAATATCCCTGATGCGCTGTAACAATTCACGGAAATATCGGTTTCCTCCCTGTTTCAATCGCTCGTCATCCATAGCAAATCCCTTTTGGATGTATTCGTGAAGCCGTTGGGTAGCCCAGCGACGGAAACGAGTCGCCACCTGCGACTGGATACGATACCCCAATGCTATAATCATGTCAAGATTGTAATGGTCAATGTTACGTTTTACCTGACGATTGCCTTCCTGGCGAACTAACAAGAATTTCTTGTTAGTTGCCTCTATGGTCAGTTCTCCATCTTTATATATATTATCCACATGTTGGCTGATGTTCTGTTGTGTTGTACAATATATTTCCGCCAACTGATTTTGCGTCAGCCATAAATCCTCATCGGCAAAACGCACGGACACACGAGTTATCTCGTTATCGTCTTGATAGAGTATTATTTTGTTTTCTTCGCTCATAATTAGTGATTATCTTTTTTCTTTGAATTTGAACGATAAAGTCTGTCGGTAATTACACCCCTAAATATGTCCTCATTGAGAAACTCTAAAACACGGTTCAAATCTGCAACATTATTTGTTGGTAAAACCAATTCTTTATTTTCATTTATTTGGGCATTAACTCCGTATTTATTTAATAGGCTTGTTTTTGTTCGAGATGCTTTTCTCATAAAAGTTGAAATATTGTCAGTGTTCGACAACAACTTTATAAGCCGACGTGTCTTTATGTTTGCTATATGCTTTATGCTTTCGGTATTTACATTAATTCCATCTAATTCTCCAAAGGATTCAATTTCAGCATTTGTAGCTTCTGTAACAAAATTTATTAGTGAGAATATTTGATTTGCGACTGTATAACTTTGGAAATATAGCTTTCCCTCCTCGTACAACGCATGAATCTTATCTTCGACAATAAAAGCAGAGTTATTCATTTTTGCAAATACATTTCCATATTCAAACCGCAAGACCATTTTGCGTTGCAACATATTTTTCTTATTAAAGATCTGAAAATAGAACTTTCCATCATCGTAATAAAAGATGCTTTTAGGCATATCTTCATTTATATTGTATTCGGACATGTCAGCCTGATTACATGGTATACGAGCAAAATCTTCAGGTAAGTCATAATGCACGTACGTTATATTTTCTCCGTTCCGACTAACAATATTGCCATCGAAAACATCTTCTTCTATACCTTCTGGTTTGAATGTAGCCCCACTATTTATAAATAGGTTTTTAATCTCTGTTATTATCTCTTCTTTTAGAGGGATATGTTTTACTGTATTATCAGGCATCAATGCATAAAATTGGCTCATATTATTTTTCATTAATGATTAAACCCATATAATCTGTCACTTCAACAAACTTTTTAATCTCATTCTTATTCCTGATACATTTTTCAGAAATTAGTATATAGGTGTTTTCTTCTGTATATACTTCATAATAGCGATACCCCCATATTGAACAAAGTAAATTATAGTTGTTGTTATTATAACTTGCAATCGCAATAAAGCAGCATTGAAGTATTATGCAAACAAATAATACCATAAAATCAAGTTCGTCGGCAAATATTGTCAACCAAGGGATTATAGACGAAATTACCTGCTCCGCACTGTTCAGAGATAAATTTGAATAAGATTTCACTTGAATAGTTTTTCCCTCCTTGTACTTGCTAGATTTTTTACAAAGAAAAATTTTGATGCCGATAAGACATATTAATGTGAATCCAAAACTGATATTGATGCCCCACCATTCAAAACTAGTAGGAAATATCCTATTTTCTAGCATTTCATCCCAAAATCGAAAATAATTCGTGCTATCCTTAATGACACCTATTAATCCTAGTGACAAGAATGTTGGTGCTGTTACCGTGGCGGTGAACAGAAATTTAGAAACAAAACTTACCATCGGAAGATTATTTTAAAGATGAAAATAATTTGTTTATCTCCTCTTCTGTCTCAAATATGGGGGTTGCGCCGTACTCGCCATTAAGATAGCTGTTTTGAAGCATTTTATCAAAGCGCACATTATATAAATTATCCATTCTTCCAAATGAACTGATACCGTTATTGTCTTTTTTCATCAACCATATTTCATCTCTCCTGAATATCTTTTGATCCATTAAAGAACTTTCATGAGTGGTGAAAATCAGTTGACTTGAAACATCTTTTGAATACTTATAAAACAATAAAATTATTTGCTTAATAAGTGATGGATGCAAGCTACGTTCCATTTCATCAACAATAAAGACTTTCTCTCCTTGAATCAAGTCCAAGATAAGTGGAATATAATCAAATAAACGTTTTGTACCATCACTCTCATCGCCAAGCGAAAAAAGCTCGACATCAGTTTCATTCATTTTTTTATGTACTGTCATCAATTTCTTAGCCTTAATTTCACCATCAATCAAGTTGATTAAATACAAGTTATCGTCAAATCTTAATGCTCCAAATGCTTCATCTGTGTTGGATTTTGACAAATCTGCTTTTATTGCACGTTGTAAATCTTGTGGAATACCAAGTTTTTCAAATTGTACTTCTATTAATTTTACACTATCAACGCCAGTATTGAAATATCTTAAAAGTGCCCCAAAACCACGTTTTAAATCATTATCATCAGCAGCTTTAAGTAATACACCTTGCTTATACGGAGTATCAGGGAATATAATTTTAAGAGAATTTACGAACCAGTCTATAACAGAATCCAAATCTTTAATATTTGATACATTCTCATGAATGTTACGACTCATGACCTCATGAAGAAACAATTGTCTTTGTGGTGTCGCTTTTGCAAGAAATGACAAGAATTGTGATTCTTCTTCTTTTGGATTGAGTTTAAGAAGATATGAAATATCAAAATTGGATTTTTTTGTATTCCTTTGAAAAATAACACATTCATTGTTTTTGTTTATTTGCTTAAGCCATTCTAAGCTTATTTGTTCTGCATTGTAGCTAAAGCCATATTCATATTTTTTGTTTCCACAAAGTATATGATAAATAATGGTTGTATCTTTTTTCTTATTTTCCGAGCTCAAACGAAAGGGGTAAAAATCTATTAAATCATCTGTACGAGTACCCCTTAAAACAAGTTTTTTACCTAACTCTATCGCCTTGACAAAATTGCTCTTTCCGCCAGCATTTGCTCCAAACACTGCTGCTGATTTTAGCACCCACTGTCCTTTAGTCGGCTCCATTTTATGGTCCTTTTTCAAAGAACCTTTGTTGGGCTGAAGGAGTAATATTTCTTTATCCTTAAAGGATAGGAAATTTTCTATTGTGAACTGTTGTAGCATAAGTATTGACTAAATAAGTTGTTTAACACTGCAAATATAGTGATATTTTCTCATTTGCACAATATATTACGTATGATTTTGTGATATATAGTATTTACAATGTGATTTTTTCTCATCTTGAATATATAATACTGAAAAAGTTTGTATATTTGCATCGTGAATTCGAAATTAAGACCCTGGTGAAGGACCAGAGAGTTCACACTCTTGTATTATGTACAGAATATTTATTTCGCATTCGTGGTCATATTCAAGCGATTATGACAAAATTGAATTATTTTTACGTCAAGAAGGTATTCGCTTTTACAACCATTCTGTCCCCCAGAATGACCCCATTCATACAAATGGCTCAGACAAGCAATTATCTGATGCAATAGAAGCAAAAGTTAAAGGGTGTAGTTGTGTCATTATCCTTGCTGGAGTATATGCCACTTATAGCAAGTGGATTAACAAAGAAATTGAAATGGCACAGAAATATCGCAAACCAATTATTGCGGTTCAACCATGGGGGGCAGAACGCACATCTTCTGTTGTGAAAAATGTAGCTGATGTCATTGTTGGCTGGAATGCCAAATCCGTCGCAAACGCGGTTCGAGAATATGCTATATATCAATACCTTTAACACAGAGGCCGTATGAAAAAAGCACTGTTAATTGGAATCAATGATTATCCTGCGGGAAATGAACTGACAGGATGTATAGAGGATATCAATAACGTTAAAGCTGTAATTGAACGACATGGCGATGGTTCTCCGAATTTTGGAGTTAAAATGATGCCAAATGTACAGACTTCAGGAGAAGTAATGGAGGCTATTCAAAAACTTTTTGCTGGAGATAATGATACAGCTCTTTTATATTTCTCTGGGCACGGTTACGCAAATAACACAGGAGCAGAGATTGTTATGCCACAGGACATATCCACTCCCGGTCTGTACTATACAGGAATACAGATGTCAACTATAATGAATATTGTCAATAATTCTCATGTTCATAACAAAGTTGTAATCTTAGACTGCTGTCATTCTGGAAATATGGGGAAGTATAATCTTCAAGATGCTGGCAGCATTTTAAATACAGGAGTTTCTATTCTAACAGCTTGTCGTGAAGATGAAGTTGCGATGGAAGCTGGTGGCCATGGCCTTTTCACAGAGTTACTCTGCGCTGGACTTAATGGAGGAGCATCAGATTTCTGTGGGAATATTACTATAGGTGGTGTGTATGCATACATTGATCGTTCTTTTGGACCATGGGACCAAAGACCAGTCTTTAAAACCAATGTTACAGAATTTGCACCATTACGTAAAGTAGAACCACAAGTGTCGTTGTCAGTCATTCGTGAACTAACAAACTTGTTTGTGGATCCGAATAAAGATATAGCACTAGATCCATCTTTCGAGGACACAAACGACCCGTCTGTGCATCATGAATACGTAATACCCTATGCAGACCTAAATAATGTTAAGAAATTTAAACTGCTGCAAAAACTACAAAGCATAGGATTTGTGAAACCTATAGATGAAGAATTTATGTACTTTGCAGCAATGCATAGTACCGGATGTAAGTTAACAGAGTTAGGAAAATATTATTGGAGATTAGTAAACGAAGGAAGAATTTAATTTGAATATGGAATATTTTAGCGAGGCACATTTTCGTGCCATAACGAACAGAATGTCTCTTTACGAGCAACGCACATACAGCGATAATTATCAAGGATTACCAATGAATGAGCAGTTTGATATATTTCTTTCTTACAACATTTCCGATTCGGATGTTGTAAAAGGTATATTTTATGCTTTATCAAACATGGGATTCAAGGTCTATCTTGACTGTATTGTCGATGCTAACATGAAAAGAAATGAGACAGATAAAAATACTGCGAAAAGGATACAGCAAAGATTAAAGAATAGCAAATCTTTAATTTACGCTCAATCGCCTGATGCTGGAAAAAGTAATTGGATGCCATGGGAATTAGGGGTAGTAGATGGACATACAGGCAAATGTATGATTATGCCTGTTACGAAAGATGCTAAGCCTGTAAGTCCTCGGCGTGAATATCTACTTCTTTATCCTTACATTATGCCTTATGGAATTAGAGAAGAAATGAGAGTTTTCACAGAGCAATATTCTATTTATGGGGAAGATATTAATTCGTATATACGGAAATAATTTGTAACATCAAGCAGTGTGTTCTCGACTGCATAATTCGAGATGTGCATAATAAGGAAGAATATGGCAACAAATCCACCGTCTGGAGACGGACATCGCAATGGCGCAGTGAAAAATCGTTCACAGGTTTTTAATCCCAAAACAGAACAATGGGTAAAAAGAGATAAAGATACCGGGCGTTTCATGGATGTCAAACAAGATGGTACCCCGTTTAAGGGTGTGCGAAAAGAAAAGTGAGTTTTTAACGAGGGCAAGAGTTTGATACTTGCCCTTGTTTACTGCTTATGGTTACAATTTACAATTCAATTCCATATTCTTTCATCTTTTTATACAGCGTTGTCCTGCCTATTCCCAACAACTTGGCAGCAAGATGTCTCTTTCCCTTCGCCTGCTCTAAGGCACGGATAATCCGTTCTTTCTCTTCTGCTTCACTTTTGAGAGCGAAGCTGGAAGGAAAGGAAGATAGCTGTTCTCTGCCTAACTCCAAATCGTTATCAGTTATCATGTTGCCTTCCGCGTGCAGGACAGCCGTCTGTATCTTTTGTTTTAATTCACGGACGTTGCCCGGCCACGGATAGGCAAGCAGGATGTTATTGGCGGAAGCATTGAATCCTTTGATGTTACGCTCCAGTTCCTTGTTCGCCAGTCCGAGAAAGAACTCCGCCAACGGCAATATGTCCTCTTGACAGTCACGCAAGGGTGGTACGGTTATCGTGTATTCTTTCAGGCGATAGAGCAAGTCCTCACGGAAACGCTTTTCGGTGACGGCTTTCTGCAAGTCGTCGTTAGTAGCCGCCACGATACGTACGTCGGCGGTCTTGTCCTCTTTCGCTCCTATCGGACGATAGCGGTGTTCCTGTATGACACGGAGTAACATACGCTGCATTTCCATCGGAAGGTTGCCCACTTCGTCAAGGAACAATGTGCCGCCTTCGGCTTCCTGAAAATACCCCACATGGGCAGAATCTGCTCCCGTAAATGCCCCTTTGACGTGTCCGAAGAAGGCGGACTGTGCCAATGTCGGGGACAACGCTCCACAGTCCACCGTTACGAAAGGTTTTTCCGCACGTTTGCTTTGGGTATGCACATAACGGGCGATGTGTTCCTTGCCCGTGCCGTTCTCTCCGCATATCAGCACTCCCAAACGGGTGGGCGCAACCAACCGGACACGCCGCTTGATTTCCTGATATGCCGCTCCCTGACGGACGAATATTGGCACCTGCCCCTGCCTTTTCTGTTCCTGTGCCTTGTGCAGTAAACGGATGAGAGGGACAAGCCTGTCCTCCACCAACAGTTTGGGGATATAATCGGCAGAGCCGAGTTTCATACTTTCCACCGCCGTATGCACCTCGGCATAGTCGGTCATGACGATAAACGGTTGCGGCTTTTCCTCCTTGCGCATCCATCGTAACAGGTCGATACCCTCTCCGTCAGGCAGACGAAGGTCGGCAAGCACGATGTATTCCTCTCCGGCTTTCATCAACAATTTCTTGGCGGTGGAAAGCCGATACGCCTGTGCGGTGTCGAAACCGCCTTTCTTCAAAAGGTTGCAGATATAATCGTTATATACGGGATTGTCCTCTACCACTATTACTTTCATTGCTTGTCCTCCTTTCGTGTTTTAGCTTGTCCCACTATCTTGTTACCCATAGCCAACATTGCATCTATGGCTTTGCTGATTTCTTCGTCCGCACAATTCTCCTCCATACGCAATAGGCGGTGCAGCTCCCTGAGTGGTTTGTCTGCACGGATTACCGCCCACGAACTGCGCAAACGATGTACCTGTATATCCAAAGCCTTGCGGTCAAGCATTGCCCCAGCTTCCTTTATGGCTTGCATATCCTTTTCCGTCTCGGTTATCAGCTTGTCGAGCATTGCCACCTTGTCGCCATACGCCAACAAGGATGTCAGGTCGGGCTGTTCCTCCTTGTCAGACAGCAAGGGGGAAAGGCATTTCTCCGACACCGCCATCAGTTCCGACAGGTCAAACGGTTTGAACAGGCAGGCGGAAAAGCCTTGTGACAGCAGTTCTTCTTCGGTACAGCTTCCCGATGCCGTAGCGACTACCACAGGAATGGTCTTCGAGTTACCGATGTCCGATGAACGGAGAAGTTCCAACACCTCGTAGCCGTTCGTTTCCGGCATCTTCAAGTCGGTAATCAGCAGGTCGTAGTCATTTGTACGTATGGCTTCCATAAGGTCGCCCGTATTGTTGCATATCTCGCAATGGATGCCGTAATGAGCATACATATCCCTTGCCATCGAAAGAAGAATGTCGTTGTCGTCCAACATAATGACCGAATATGAGCGTTCAAAGTATGGCTCTTGATATTGCTCTTGCATTTTCTTCTTTTCGATGCCAGCAATATCAGCGGTTTGCATGGGTAATTCTATTGTGAAACGACTGCCTTTGCCTTTCTCGCTGTCCAACCGGATTGTACCGTCCAACATATCCACGATACGTTTCACTATCGACAAGCCCAATCCGAAACCGTCCTGTGTGGCGGCATTGGAGAGACGTTCAAATGCACCAAACACACGTTGCTGTTCTTCTCCACTCATTCCGTTGCCTGTATCTTCAACTACAATAGAAAGAACACTACCGTTATATTCCATACGAAACGATACGTTTCCGCTTTGCGTGAACTTGACAGCATTGGATAAAAGATTGCCGCAGACCTGCATGATGCGCTCCTTGTCACCCATCAGGATAACATCATCGCAACATTCCACCGTAAAACGCAAGTCTTTTGCTTCCGCCAAAGGAATAAATTCTGTCAATAAAGCGTCTGCCATGCCCTGCAATCGAAACGGGGCGCTATTCGCATTCTCCTTTCCACTATCCAGCCGGAAAAAGTCAAGTAATGTGTTCAACATGGCAATCATCCTACCGGCTGCCTGTAAGATACTTTCTGCATAGCGGCTTATGTTGTCCGTATCGTGTCCTTGTATCAGTTCCGCATAGCCGTGTATGGCTGTCAGCGGTGTGCGCAGTTCATGGGTAATGGTGTGCATGGCTTTCTTGCGGGAGGAAATCAGTTCCTTGTTTTGCATATCTGATTCATAGAGTTGCTTTATCAGGCTGACTGTCTTTGATTTATACCGTATAATACGGCGTATATCCCTGTGAATAATGATATAAGAAACAACCAAAAGAAGAAAGAGACAACCTGTCAGACTGCCGATTTGCAGGAACGAACGTTCACGCATGGCGGTTATTTCCATCTCACGCCCTTGCAAGTCACTTTCTATTTTCCTGTCCATCTGCCCGATAAGCGATTGCAGTTGTCAGTTCAGCTTATTGTTACGCATGGCGAGGCTGTTGGTTTGTGCTGCTAAACGGCGGCTTTGTGCCTGTTGTTGTGCTATCTCCTTGCTGTTCAGTGCATGGAGCATGTTAGTCGTGGCGGTTGTTTTCGGCTTTTCTTTTTTGCCAAACAAACCTAAGAAACCTTTACGTTTCGACTTCTGTGGTTGTTCCTGTGCGCTTCTTGCCGCAATGACGGGTACACGCTCGGCAATCCTCTGGTTCAAACTTTCCTGTTCATCTAATACTTCCACAATGCCCTGAAGTAACCTTTCCTTGCTTTCCAACAAGTGGCGCACACTGTCTATTTGTCTTGCTGGATAAACCGTTTTGAAACGGCATAGCATACTGTCCACTGCCATACGCCGAATATGGTAATGCTCCAAATCCTCGTCTTCCCACTCCAACACACTTTCGCCCAAAAGAGAAAGCCCGGTCATTTCACCGTAAACATGATGTATTTCTTGGCGGAAGTTGTTTATCCGTTGGTTCTCCGTTTCCAATGCCTCAATCTCTTTCCATTCATAATGCCACAGATACATGATCCCACCTGCCAACAGGCACATCAACAGGTAACCAGCGGCAACCAGTATGCGGAGAAATCTCGTACTCATGAAATTCAGTTTCATTCATATATTCTTTTTATCAAACAGCCCGCAAATTTCTTTGACTCATGGGCAGTGCCTCTTATTTCCTTTTCTTTCACCCTTGATTTGTCAATGTCTGACTTTGATAATTGCGAAGCGCCGCTTCGTTTTTTACCTGCATCCTCCACCCAAAGCATGGTAGAGGTTGATGATTCCCTGTATCTCGCCAAACCTGTCCTGCGCCTGTGCTTGTTCTGCGCTCAGCAGGGATTGTTGTGTTGTAAGCACTTCCAGATAGCTGGTGGAAGAATGGCTCATCAGCAGTTCTGTCTTTCGCACAGCTTCACGCAAGGTTTCAACCTGCCGGGTGTTTATCTCATATTGCGACTTAGCCGTCTGCCAGGTGGTTAATGCATCGTTCACCTCCTTTCCTGCGTTCAGCAATGACTGTTGGAATAATAATTTGGCTTCTTCCTGTTTAGTTTGTGCAATCTTCAAGTTGGCGATATTCGTGCCACGGTTGAATAGCGGTTGTGTCAGGGAACCGATGGCGTTGAACAACCATTGTCCGGGATTGGTGATTGCTCCACCTCCATTGTTAGTCCAACCCAATGTGCCCGAAAGAGTGATATTGGGGTAGAAGGCAGAGCGGGCTACATGGGTGGCGTAAAACGCTTGTGCCAGTTCCATTTCAGCCTGACGCACATCGGGACGATTGGAAAGCAACTGCAAAGGAACTCCGATAGAGATAGTATCAGGGAAGGATGCTTCGTCCAGGCTACTCCGTTCAATCGGTTGCGAAGGCATGGCAAGTATCGCAGACAAAGCATTCTCTGTTTCAGAGACACTTTTGCATATAGCCAGTTGCGATGATTCAAGTTGCATCACGTTTGCCTTTGCCTGCAATACCCCGGCTTCATTCGCCTTGCCCACCTTTTTCAACGCTTCGAGTGTGCGCACGGTAGCCCGCCAGTTTTCCAAAGTCCGATTGTTTATAGACATTTGTTCGTCAAGCAAGGCAAGTGTATAATAACTGTCTGCTATCGTGGCGATGAGTTGTGTCTGTACGGCTTGCTGATAGTCACGACTTCCCTGCCATGCGACAACCGCGCCACGCTTCGCAGCCGTGAATTTACCGAATATATCCAGTTCCCAACTTGCGGTCGCCCTGACATTGTATGTCTTTGCGGTCGCCCCATCGTAGCGGCTACCACCACCTTCGGCATTGATTCCCAATGAAGGGAGATAGGACAGTTTTGCCGTCATCAAAGCTGCCTCAGCCGCTTCAACCCGCAGGCGTGCCACATTGAGGTCTGTATTTTGCTCAAGTCCTGCCTCAATCAAAGACTGAAGTTCCCGGTCGGTGAACATCTCCCGCCATGACATGGAGGCGATGTTTGTTGTATCAATATCAACAGATAAGTTCCAATACAGATTTTCTGTCCGGATGCCAGCCCGATGATACCGGCTGTATGTGCCGCAGCCGGTAAGCATCAAAGTTGATAATATAAATATGGTTGTCTTCTTCATTTAATTACGTTTAACTCGTTCTTGAATGTATTGAAATGTGATGAACAGCGACGGCACGAGGAACAGCAATGCCAATGTACCCACTATCATGCCGCCTATTACACCTGTGGCAAGCGAGCGGCTGCCATTGGCACCCACGCCATGGGCCATCATCAGCGGAATAAGACCGAACACCATCGACAAGACGGTCATCAGGATAGGGCGCAGGCGAACCTTTGCCGCGCTGTATGCCGCCTGTGCCAATGTCATGCCTTCCGACCGTCGCTTACCAGCATATTCGGTCAGCAGAATGGCGGTCTTGGCAAGCAGTCCGATAATCATGATCAGTCCGGTCTGCATATAAATGTTGTTCTCCAATCCGAACATCCATGCGAACAGGAAGCTGCCCATCAGTCCGCAAGGCACGGACAGCAACACGGCAAACGGGATGAACACGCTTTCGTAGAGGGCGCACAGTATCAGGTATATCAAGACCATACAGAGCATGAATATCATTGCGGCATTGTTGGTGGTCTTGCTCTCCTCACGCGATAATCCCCCGAACTCGTAGCTGCAAGTGGCAGGAAGCACCTCACGTGCCGTCTCGCCAATCGCCTTGATGGCCTGACCGGAACTGTAGCCCGATGCCGGAGAGCCGTTGATGGCGATGGCATTGAAAAGGTTGAAGCGCGTAAGGTCGGAAGGTCCGTTGGTCTTGGTCAGGCGCACGAACTGGCTCAGCGGTGCCATGCTGCCATCGGAAGTACGCACGTACATCAGGTTGAGCGACTCCGTATTGATGCGGTACTCCGCCGGTGCCTGCATAGTGACGTGATAGAGTTTGGAGAAACGGTTGAAGTCCGATACATACGACCCGGTATAATACCCGGAAAGCGTGGACAACACATCGGCAGGAGATACGCCCGACTGCTCGCATTTCGCCGCGTCAATATCCACCCAATACTGAGGATAGTCTGCGGCAAAAGACGAATAGACCTCTCCGATTTCGGGACGGCGGGACAGTGCCTCTACAAATTTATCAGCCTCCTTCTTGAATGCGGCAACGTCTCCGCCCGTTTTGTCCTGCAAGTAGAGTTCAAAACCGTTGCCCATGCCGTAGCCGGCAATCATCGGCGGTGACATGGCAAACACCGTGGCATCGGGAACATCAGCGGTAGCGGCATAAATCTTGCCTATCACGTCATCCACCGATTGCCCTTCATCCTTGCGTTGGTTCCAATCTTTAAGTGTCATGAAATACATTGCCTGTGAAGGACCGGAACCGCTGAATGAGAATCCTCCGACCGCTCCGCTGTACTCAATCTCAGAGATGCTGTCAAGACGGTTGTTGATACGCGCCATCACCTTGTTGGTCTGCGCCATGGAGGAGCCGGGCTTTGTGTTCATGCTTACCATCACCGTGCCGGTGTCTTCCTGCGGAATAAGTCCTGTCTTCGTGATATTGACCAGCAAGACCAGCAACCCGAACGAGGCGGCAATCGTTCCCCACAGCAACCATCGGCAATGGATGATATACAGTACACCACGCACATAACGGCGGCTCAGACGCTCGAATACGGCATTAAATGCCTTACGGAAGCGTGCCGCAAAATTGTTCTTCGTGTTTCCGTGCTCGTCGATATAAGGTTTCAGGAACAAAGCACACAACGCCGGAGAAAGGGTGAACGCATTGATAGCCGATATGCCCACGGCAACCGCCATCGTGATACCGAACTGGGCATAGAACGCCCCGGAAGTGCCGCCCATCATTGCCACAGGGATAAACACCGCCATAAAGATAATGGTAGAGGTGAGAATGGCGGACGAAACGCCCTTCATGGCATCATCGGCGGCAAGTACCGGCGACTGGTAGCCTTCGTCGAACTTCGCCTGCACCGCCTCCACCACCACGATGGCATCGTCCACCACCGTGCCGATGGCAAGCACAAGGGCGAAAAGCGTGAGCAGGTTGATGGAAAAGCCTATCAGCGACATCACGGCAAACGTGCCGATGATGGAGACGAAGATGGAAACCGTGGGAATGAGCGTGGACTTGATGTCCTGCAAGAACACATACACCACCACGATAACCAGAAGTATCGCCTCGATAAGCGTCCGTATGACAGAATTGATGGAGGCATACAGGAACTTGTTGGTATCGGTCAGCACCACAAACTCCGCACCTTCCGGCAGGTCGCGTTCAATTTCATCGAGCACCTCGTGAATCTCATTGATGGTGCTTGAAGCGTTGGAGCCCGCTTTCTGGTTGATGAGCATGAAGGCAGCCGGATGTCCGTTCACTTCGGTGGAATAGCTGTAGTATTCATCGCCCAACTCCACGTCGGCGACATCTTTCAGCCGCAACACATCACCCCCGGGCAGGGACTTGATGACCAGCTCGCCGAACTCTTCCGCTGTGGAGAGGCGGCCGCGATACTTCATCGTGTATTCGTTTGCCGTGGGGTGATTGGCTCCGAACGAACCGGTTGCCGCCTCGATGTTCTGCTTCGCCAGCACGGAGGAGATGTCATCGGGAATCAGTCCGTACTGTGCCATCTTGTCGGGGCGCAACCAGAGGCGCATACTGTAGTTGGAACCGAACAGTTGTGCCTTTCCCACACCGCCGATACGTTTCAATCGCGGCTCCACGTTAATCTTCACGTAATTGTTGAGAAAGGTCTGGTCGAAACGGTTGTCGGGGCTATAGAGGGCGAATGTCAGCAACTCGGCGTTCTGCTGCTTCTCGGTGGTGACGCCGGTCTTGGTCGCTTCTGCCGGAAGCTGGCTCAACACGCCGTTCACCCGGTTCTGCACATTGACCGCCGCCATGTCGGCGTTGGCACCCTGCTTGAAATAGATGTTGATGGAAGCATCGCCTGTATTGGATGCCGTGGAGGTCATGTAGGTCATGTCCTCCACGCCGTTGATGGCCTCTTCCAGAGGAACAATCACGGCTTTCTGCACCGTCTCGGCATTCGCGCCGGGATAGGTAGCCCATACGTTGATGGTGGGCGGGGCGATGTCGGGATATTGCTCCACGGGGAGGGCTTGTATGGCGATAACGCCCATCAGGACAATCACCACGGAGATGACACCCGAAAATACCGGTCGGTCTATGAAGAAACGCAGGTTCATGGTTTTGTGGTTTTAGGTGTGACAATCATTCCTTCCTTTAGCTGCCCCACACCTTCGGTGATGAGGGTGTCGCCGACGGACAAGCCCTGCTCTACAACGAAGTGGTTGCCGTCGTTCAGGCGGTCTACGGTCAGGTAGGCAGCTTCGGCCTTTCCGTTTTTAAGGCGGTAGGCGATAATCTTGTCCTGTAGTTCCACGGTGGCGGTCATGGGAATCAGGATGGCATCCGTATTCAGCACTTGCAGGATGACGTTGCCGATGGTTCCGCTCAGCAGATGCCTGTTGATGTTGGGAAACAGGGCCTTTATCTGTACGGCACCGGTCGTGGGATTGACTATTCCGCTGATGGTCTCTATTTTCCCTTGTTTCCCATAGACGGAACCATTGTTAAGTTGGAGGCTAATCGGAGGCATTTCACATATGATTCTGTCAATCGAACCATATCTGGCCTCGAACTGCCTAAGTTTGTTTTCCGAAATGGAGAAATAGGCATACATTTCCGAATTGTCCGACACCACTGTAAACGGTTGTTCGATGGTGGGACCGACGAGTGCGCCGACGCGGTAAGGGAGCGTGCCTATAACCCCGTTACTCGGACTCTTGATTTCGGTGTATGACAGCTCGTTCCGGGCATTTGCTTCCTGAGCTTTTGCTTGTTCCAGCTCTGCCTGTGCCACTACTAATTGGTTTCGGGCAACAGACAGTTCGTAATCGGATATGACTTTTTCATCGAACAGCGACTGTTTGCCGTTCAACTCGATACGCGCTGTTTCCACTTTTGCCCGTGCCGCGCTGACATTGGCGATTGCGATGCGCAGTGCAGCCTGATAGGGCGTTTGGTCAATGACAGCCAGCACTTGCCCTGTCGCTACTTGCTCTCCCTCTTTCACGCACAGGCGGATGATGCGACCCGATACTTGAGGTATGATGTCCACATCCTGTCGTCCGCGAATCGAAGCGGAATAGGTTTCTTCCAATTCAATGGGTTGGGAAGAAACCACCATGACGGGCAATGCCTGTCCCGTTTCCTCTCCTTGCTGTTCCTGTTTGCAGGCTGCCAATGAAGCAGCCAGCAGGGTTGTTGCCGTGATGCCGGCAATCCATGTTCGTCTATTCATCATCTTTGTCTGTTACTTTTCCATTCTTTATTTAATATCGCATAGATGCAGGTGTCCTCATAGCGTGGTGCGCCGTCGGGATGGCATACAAACGAGATAAATTCCTTCATACATCCTTCATGTCTCATTCCGAGACGTTCACACAATCTTTTTGACCGCAGATTATCGTCTTCTACAAATCCATAGATACGCCGTGCGCCGCTGTCATGGAAAAGATAATCCAGCAGTCCTGTTGCCGCTTCGTATGCCAATCCCTTGCCTTCAAAGCGTTGGTTGAAGTGCCAGCCTACACTAAATGTGTCGGTATATTCGCGCAAGGCGAAAACATCGCCAATGATGAAATCGTCTTCTTTCAGACACACGGCATAGCGTAGCATATCCTTAGGCGAATTGGATATATAAGCCAGTGCCGATTCCACGGGACACAGGCGGTCGCCGACAAAACAATTGACACGCGGATGAGAAAGGTATTCCAATAAACCTGCGGCATCCTTTTTCTGGAAGTCTCTGATGATGAGATGTTCTGTTTCAATAATCATACTTATCGCAAATTTTGGGTGCAAAGATCTTTTGTGCCCATTGTGCAGACAATCGGCATACCATCGAAACGGAGAAAACTACTTCCGAAACGACGAAAGCGGCTTCCGAAATATTGGCTAACGTAGGTCCTAATAAATCATAGTTGTGTATCTCTAAGAGAAATTACCGTTCGTTTCGATACTCATTTTATCCATTTCAAATACGGTTTTATCTGTTTCAGCCTATCTTATCCAGTCAAATGAGGAGTAAAGTATTATCTTTGTGGAATATGAAGTAACTTTGCATGAGGTATGGATAAAGGGAAAAAGATTAACTGGAAGAACGGTCTTCTGCTCTCGGCCGTCTCCTATCTATTATATATCATCATTTGGTTGGTTCTTGATTACGAGACCGCCCGTCAGTTGCCGGAAATGGCACTGATAGATTATATGGTGGATTTCCTGCTGTGTATGCTTTTCACATACACCTCACTGGGATTCTGTTATATCGTGTTCAATGTGTTCCCGTTCAAAGCCTCTTATGTCAGGGTCATCGTATATGCCTCGTGCCTGCTGATGCTCAACAATCTGGAGGCTTTCGGTATGATCTCACTTTTTAATTTTCTTTGGAGCGGACCAGGGAATAGTGTTCTTGACGAACTTCTCAACATGAAAGGCGCATATACTTTTGCCATGATAGCCACCTTCCTGTCAAGTGTCTATGCCAATACTTTCTACTTGCAATCCTACATCAAGGCACGCGACGAGAAGCAGGCGCTTGAAATGGCACTGATGAAGGAAAAGGAAATCGCCTTGCAGTCACAACTCAACTCCCTGAAACTGCAAATCAACCCGCATTTCATGTTCAACAACTTCAACAACCTGCTGGAGCTGATTGAGGAAGATGCGGGGCTTGCCGGGAAGTTCCTGAACAACCTGTCGAAAGTGTACCGGTACATTATTGTAAATTTAGACCGGGACCTGATACCCGTTGCAGACGAAATAAGGTTTCTGGATTCGTACCTGTTTCTGATGAAAGTACGTCACGGCGGAGGTGTCATTGCGAAAATCAGTCCGGAGGTCAAGGAATGTAAGGGATTTCTGCCTCCTGCCGTGTTGCAGCTTCTTGTGGAGAACGCAATAAAGCACAACGGCTTCTCAATGGAGCATCCGCTGTTTATTTCTATTACATCATCGGAGAACTACATTACTGTGCATAATCTTAAATCTCCTTTGCTGTCGCGAATGGAATCAACGGGTTTGGGACATAAAAATATCATGGAGCGGTACGCCTTGCTCTGTGACAAAAAGGTTAAGATAGAGAATACCGAAAACTTCTATTCGGTGAGTTTACCTATCATTAAAAACATCATGACACATGAAGATACTGGTTCTTGAAGACGAGCAGCGTAACGCCATGCGCCTCATAAGACTGCTGAACGGTATTGACACAACGTTCACAATCGAAGGTCCACTGGCAAGCATAAAAGAGACGGTCGAGTTTTTCCAATCAGGCAAGGCGGCAGACCTTATCCTTGCGGATATCCGCCTTACCGACGGCCTGAGTTTCGAGGCTCTGAAATACGCCCCGGCAACCGTCCCCATCATATTCACCACCGCATACGATGAATATGCGGTACAGGCTTTCAAGTTCAATAGTTTCGACTATCTCCTGAAGCCAGTGGATGCCGATGAGCTTGAAGCAGCCATAGACAAAGCCATCAAAACAGGCAGGAATTATGCCGACGAGAACCTTCGGCAGCTTTTCGATGCCTTACAGAAGAACCAATTCCGCTATAGGGAACGCTTCCTATTGCCCTATCGTGACGGCTATAAGACAGTTCGTGTCTCAGACATCAACCACATTGAATTGGAGAATAAAACCGTTTACCTCCGCCTCAATAACGGAACTTCCGAAGCCGTCAATGTGTCAATGGACGAACTTGAACAGCAACTCAACCCGGACTGTTTTTTCCGTGCCAACCGCCAGTACATCATCAACGTGGAACACGTATTGTTTCTTGGCAATTATTTCGGCGGCAAACTTATTGTCCGCTTGAAGGGGTATCCTGACACAAGAATCACAGTCAGTAAGGAGAAGGCTCAACGGCTGAAAGAGTGGATAGACAGGTGAGGCCTAAAGTGTCTTCTTCGAATTTATTCCTTCCGTTGTTCCCACTTGGCATACATCTCCCGTGAAAGTTCCATAATCTCCCGGCTCAGTTTCACAAGGTCAATGGTATGTTTCTCCAACTTGTAGAGCAATGCCATCGCCTTTTTCTCCGAAAAATGGCAGCGTAATTCCTTTACTACTTGGTTGTAGTTCGTGCCGATGCCACGGAACTGGGCGTGAAAGTCGGACAACTTGGTGCAATATTCCAACATCGCCTTGTCCACCTTCAGCACCTTGAACTTCTGCCCGAAGAAATGCGCTTTGAGGAAAACGGCTTTTGCGTACATCTGTGATTCCTCGTACATCGTAAGGAATCTGTTCCATTCCATATCGTCGAAGCGCACCATTACGCAGTGCGTCTTCGGATTCAACTTGGGATTTCTCCCGTACTTACTGGTCTTTTTCATTGTCTTGTCCTTTCTATTTAATGGTTCATACATGGTCTAATCTCTGATTAAAAAACTTGGAAATTATCCGACTGCGGAGGATAATTCTGCCCACGGCAGTGCAAGGATTTTCAGTTACCGGAATCAACCGGAGTAACTGAAAATATATCTTGCTGTGTCTTTGAGGACACAAGAATCCTCCGCCTGTCGGATTGGCTTGTCAGTACAATAACTCTTCCGGTGTATCGGTCAAACCGATGGAGTGTATCCACCGGCTTGACCGGTTCCACTACAATCCGCTCAGAGCTTGCGCCACTGCTCGATGTCATCCCGGTAGGTTTCAAGGTGCAGGCGGACAAGGTTCTCGACCATTCCCGATGCGCTCATACCCCTGCTGCCGAAGTAACGGACTATCCTGTCCAAGCTGTCGCGCACCTCGCCGCTGACAAACACGGGCTTACGGTCGGTTATCTTGGGTACTCGCAGGTAAGTGGTACGGTACTCGTCCAGCGACAGCTTGCGTTGTTTGCTGCTGACACGCTTCTGTGGCACTGCCACTTCTTGGGGTGTTTCGCCTGACGGTTCATCCACCGTCGCTGTTTCCGCTTTTTTCGTGACGGTCTTGCCGGGTTGTGCCAGCTGTTCCGGATTCAGACCGATGTTCCTGTAGAAGTCGTCCATAGACTTCTCACTGCGGGATTCCCTGCGTCCCATTCTTTCCACGATTTCACGAGCCTGCTGCTCACTGATACTTGGTTCTCTTTTCATTGTCATAAAACAGGTTGATTAAGTTATTACTGTGGTCTTGGTCAGTACCTCGACCGATTGTTGCAAGCAAAGTAAGAAGTTTTAGTACAGTCAATCAATAACTTGGATTCGATTAGGCAATATTGTGAGACTTTGCTTTATGGTGATAGAGATATCGGTGAGGACTTCACAGATTTGCCGGATCTGAATAGCCGGAAGAACAAAGGTGCGATTACAGTCAGGTTTGAATTAAGCCCTTGTTTTCTCTCTTTTTACATTCCTGATTTCAAGAATTAAGAATATAGCCCCAATCTGTGCCAACCTCTACCAACCTGTACCATATGCTTCCACTTCCTGGAAATCCATTGCCGGATAACAGATTATGTATTCCTTTACGGCAAAAGGAATACGTAACGAAAAGAAAGAGAGTATGGAAATTTCAGTCGCAGATAATCGACTGACGGCATACCGGACAATGATTACCGTATCGGCGCAACACGCTGCCACTTTCTGGAAATGCATTGCAAGGCAGTAGATTATGTATTCCTTTGTGGCAAAAGAAACAGTAACAATAAAAAAGTATGTATATGGAAATCGTATCTATTGAAAGAAAGACCTTTGAGGCGATGGTCGCCAAGTTCGACCGTTTCGTCAGTCGCATGGATGCCATCTGTCGGCGGCACGGAGAGAAGAAGATGGGCGAGTGGATGGACAATCAGGACGTTTGCCGGATGCTCAACATCAGTCCCCGCACATTGCAGACTCTGCGGGACAATGGGACGCTGGCTTACTCGCAGATAAACCACAAGACGTACTACCGTCCCGATGACGTACAGCGCATTGTTTCCGTTGTGGAGGACAGGCGGAAAGAGGCGAAGTTCAAAGGAAGAACTATATAAACTTGATGAAATGAACGAAGTAAACTAACAATACCCACTAAATCCAAAGTAACATGAATGAACTGATAAACAAGGACAGCGAGTGGATAATCCACTTCATGGGCAGTCTTGACCGACTGTTGGACAATGTAGAGCATCTGACCGCCAATTACCGCCCGACACTGAATGGAGAGCGTTTCTTCACCGACAAGGAAGTGTCGGTACGGCTGAAGGTGAGCCGCCGGACACTTCAGGACTACCGCAATGAAGGGCGTATCGCCTATATCCAGTTGGGTGGCAAAATCCTCTACCGTGAATCCGACATCGAAAGGATGCTTGCTGACAGCTACCGTTCCGCTTACCGACAGACGGCAACCTGATTTTCTTGAAGGAGCGCAGTTTGCCGTCTGACCTGTGATTGCGTCAGCAATGGACTTTCGGCAAAAAGAGAAAGGAGCGGCTTACAGACGGTGCGTCAAAATTCCGCTTCGTCTGTAAGTCGCTCCTCTCTTCTTTCTTCTGATTTCCCGTCAGTCGCTTGTTCCCGTTGCCGGATGCTCTTCAAGCGAGTGGCAGGCAGTGACAAGGTTTTCGGGTTGAATACGCTCAAACTCGTTTGAGGAAGATTCTGCCCGAAATGGCTTGCCACCCGACCTTGCCGCTGCCATTAAACCATACGCTACCTTTGCATCCGTGCATCGGGAACGAGTGGCTGACGGAATGAACCTCAACTATACCATCGGTTATTACCTCTGACGCTGGCAACAAACAGTGTAATCGGTGTAGCTTTCTTAATGGTACTAATTTCATTTATTATAAACCGTCTGAACAAAACACTCTCTTTACTGCATATCCTGAATGCAACGGCGATAATCACTTCAATGTTATAGACATCGTAACTGATGCCATCCGGTTGCTTGAGATACTTCATCGTGTCAAGTTCGTTCAGTTCCTTGTTCTTGTAAATGGAATGAATTGCCTTGCGGACATTGCATGAGAACACCCCGAACAGGTCGGCTATCTCGAACTTGGTCATCCATATAGGTGCAATCGGTATGGTGACTACGCCTGTTTCATTGATTGTTATTATTCCTCTATCCATATCTATCGCATTACTTTAGACATCACGTTCTTTACATTATTCATATCGCGCAGAATAGAGGAATCCAACACACGTGCATAGTGTTGCGTCATTTTTATATTGGAATGGCCGAGCATTTTCGCTACATTCTCAATACTCACACCGTTGGCGAGACATACAGAGGTCGCATACGAATGGCGAGCTACGTGTGTGGTCAAGGTCTTGTTTATCAGACATAAGTCTGCGATTTCTTTCAGATAGCTGTTCATTTTCTGATTGCAGGGAACTGGCAGCAGCCTGTTTTTCTTTTGGCAAGTCGGATGTTCCGCATATCTGCGGAGAATCTCCAATGGAATATCAAGCAAAGGAATGTTACACATGTTCTTCGTCTTTTGGCGAGGCTTGCGAATCCATAGGTTGCCATTGGAGTCTTCTACGATATGTTCCGGTGCCAGTTGTTGCACGTCTATGAAGGCTAACCCAGTGAACGCTGCAAAGATAAAGACATCACGGACAATGGTGATACGCTCTAACGGAAACTCCTTGTGATAGATAGTGAGTAGTTCATCCATTGTCAAGAACTCACGGATAACCTCTTTCTCATGAAACTTGATGCCGATGAACGGGTCTTTGGTAATCCATTCGTTAGCAAGCGCAAGATTGGTTATCTTCTTCAAGCACTTCATGTAGCGGATAACCGTATTCTGCTGGCACTCCTTCTCTGTTTTGAGGTAGAATTCAAAAGCACGTACCAGTTCACCATTGACTTCCGACAAAGGCAAATCCTCCTTACCGTATTTCAGTTTGATAAGTTCCGCAAGATAACGCTTACAACTTTCATAACGGCGGACAGTAATCAGGGCATAGTCCTTTCCGATAAGTTCACGGCATTGGTCGTTATGTTGTTGGATAGTTTGAATAAGTGTACGGGCAACTTCCGGTGCTTGGTCTTGTCCGAAGAACTTTTTCTGCAACAGGTGAGCGGTGATGAACTGCCCTTGTTCTTCCAGTTCATTGAAAGTCTGGTGGAGTTTGATTCTTGCATCCTCGATATAAGCATTCAAGTCACAGGATTTGCGGCTTTTGCCTTTTGCGCATTCCTTCGCTTGATTCCACAAGGCAGGCTCGATACTCTTACGGATATTGTTTTCCACTCGCACACCGTTCACCGTGATGCGCATACACACGGAGGCTTCCCCGTTTTTCAGCAGTTTGGCTTTCTTGATGAAGAAAAGCACATTGAATGAGTTTCTTTTCATGTTCCTACAATTTTTTTCGTTGGACAAAAGTAGGAAACCATACACGCTTTCTTGATACGCAAAACATTGCAAATCAACGAGAAGTAAACTCATTAGGAGGAGATTTATACCCCACCGTTTTTGCTCCACCTTTTGGAACACCGCGAACGGTAATATTCTGCCGTTTTTTGCGTTCCGCAGGGAAACAAAAAATCCCGATTTCGTTTGGAAATCAGGATTTTACTGCCTTTTGCTTTTCTTCAAAGTGGTGCCACCAGGAATCGAACCGGGGACACAAGGATTTTCAGTCCTTTGCTCTACCAACTGAGCTATGGCACCATTACTATCTCTTTTGCGGTTGCAAAGGTAGTGAAAGTTTTGAACTATACAAGAGGTTTGGAAATAAAAAACGCTGATAATTGGCTATGTGGCTAAGTATCAGCGTTTATATTTTTAGAAAAAATACTGAAAAAGTTTGTATGAACTCGGTTTGTCCGGTTTCTTACTTGGTCTCTTCAGTTATTGCCTCTGTATTTTCTGCTTTATCCGCAGATTCTTCTGCATCTTGAGATGCTTCGGGTGCAGCAGTTTTTTCCTGTAAAGGATTCCAACCTTGCGCTTTCAACTCAAACTCCTGTCCGTCGCGGGTAATCAAGGCACAACCCAGTTCCGGTCTTGTGATATGGCCTATCAGCTTGATACCTTCCATTTCGGATACTTTTTCATGGTCGGCAATGGGGACGGTGAATAATAATTCGTAATCTTCGCCGCCGTTGAGGGCACAAGTCGTCAGGTTCATATTGAACTCCTCTGCCATGACAGCCGTTTGGTAGTCAATAGGAATATGTTCCTCGTATACACGACAACCTACCTTGCTTTGTTTGCAGATGTGCATGAGTTCGGAAGAAAGTCCATCGGATACATCCATCATGGAAGTAGGCTGAATACCCTCTTCTGCAAGTTTTTTGATAATGTCGCGACGAGCCTCCGGTTTCAGTTGGCGTTCCAAAAGATATTCTTTCCCTGCAAAGTCGGGTTGAAGGTCTTTGTCGCCACCTTTGAGGACAGTTTTTTCACGTTCCAGAAGTTGCAGCCCCATATAGGCGGCTCCTAAATCACCGGACACGCAGATAAGGTCAGTCTCTTTGGCTCCGTTACGATATACCACCTTTCCTTTTTCTGCCTCTCCGATGCAGGTGATACTAATAGTAAGTCCCGTATAAGATGAAGAAGTGTCTCCACCGACGATATCCACTCCATACTCCTCGCATGCCAGACGGATACCGGCATATAGTTCTTCCATATCCTCTACACTGAAGCGCTTAGACAATCCCAATGAAACGGTGATTTGCCGGGGCGTACCGTTCATGGCATAGATGTCGGAGAAGTTGACTACAGCTGATTTGTAACCCAAGTGCTTGAGAGGCACATACGTCAGGTCGAAGTGTACACCTTCTAACAGCAGGTCGGTGGTAACGAGTACTTCTTTGTCCGCAGGGTAGGAGAGAACGGCGGCATCATCGCCGACGCCGTATTGACTGGATTTATTCTTTAGTTCAATACCTTCGGTGAGGTGGCTGATAAGGCCGAATTCACCGAGGGTTGCTATTTCTGTTCTCATTATTTTTTACGCTCTATTAATCAACTCTCTCATAATCTCCGTCATTCTCGGCTGAGCTGCATCCGCAGCTTTCTGCACTTCTTCGTGGGAGACTTCCACGATCTTGCCCTCCACACCGAGGTCGGTAATAACTGATACACCAAACACTTTAATTCCGCAATGGTTCGCGACGATCACTTCGGGAACGGTAGACATACCCACTGCATCGGCTCCCAAGATATGGAACAATTTGTATTCCGCCGGAGTTTCAAACGTAGGGCCTTGCGTACCGATGTATATACCATGTTGTACCTTGATGCCCTTTTCCGCAGCAATCTCGTCAGCTTTGCGAATCAACTCCTTGTTGTATGCCTCACTCATATCCGGGAAACGTGGGCCGTAAGGAATGTTCTTGCCACGCAACGGATGTTCCGGGAAGTAGTTGATGTGGTCGGTGATAATCATCAAGTCTCCGATTTCAAAAGCCGGGTTCGTACCACCGCTGGCATTGGAAACGAACAGCGTCTTGATGCCCAACTCGCGCATCACACGCACAGGGAAAGTCACTTCCTTCATAGAATATCCCTCATAGTAGTGGAAACGTCCTTGCATCGCCATGATGTCCTTATTACCCAGCTTGCCGAAAATTAGTTTTCCGCTGTGCCCCTCTACGGTAGATACAGGGAAGTTTGGGATGTCTTCATACTTTATTTCATACTTCTCGGTGATTTCTCCGGCAAGACTGCCAAGTCCGGTTCCGAGGATAATTGCTGTCTCGGGCTGAGTGTGCATCTTACTTTTCAGGTAAGCTGCTGTTTCTTGAATCTTTTCTAACATAGCCAATAATGTTTTGGTTAAATATATGTTGTTGATTTTGTAAAAACTCAATCTCGATGGGAAGCACGTAGATATACGGTTTCAGCGCTTCACTCAAGGCAGGATGGTTTTTCAGCCGTGCCGCATCCTTTTCGGTCGTAATAATCAGCCGCTTCTTTTCGTCCAACTGCAAGAATTGTTCTTCAACTTTTTGCAGGTCTTTCGGACTGAAATCGTGGTGATCGTCAAATGCCAATAGTGTGATGTGCGGAGTATGTGACTCCACCTCTTGCACCAATGGTGCAGGTGATGCGATACCCGTTACCAGCAACACCTGCTCGTCTCCTGAAAAAGAAGAAAATACTTTCCGATGGCTGCCCGCCTTTTCCGAGAATAATGGTGTCAATGTTCCGTAACGGAATCTGGAAAAATACAGTTGTTGATACGGAAACAGATGTAAGCGTTTGGCGATGATGTTGAAATCTATTGGCTTGATCGTTTCCGGACATTTGGTTACGATAACGATTTGCGCCCGGTTCTTCCCGCTTGCCGGTTCCCGCAGTCTTCCCGCAGGGAGTAGGGCATCTTCGCACAACAACCGGTGATAGTCGGTCAGCAGGATATTCAGCCCGGCTTTCACATAGCGGTGTTGAAAAGCGTCATCCAACAAAATTATATCTACGGGTGGATTATTCAATTTCAGTAGTTGCTCAATGCCATGGCAACGGTTCTCATCCACCGCTACCCGTATACCGGAAAATTTACTTTTGATTTGATACGGCTCATCGCCTATTTGTTGAACATTGCTGTCATCGGCAGCCAGTACATAGCCTTTACTTTTCCGCTTGTAACCACGGCTCAAAGTGGCTACATGCAATCTTTCCCGAAGTAATAACTTTATCAAATACTCCGTATGCGGTGTCTTGCCTGTCCCCCCCACAGCGAGGTTTCCCACGCATATTACAGGAACGTTAAAACTCTTTGATCGGAGCAATCCCCAGTCAAAGAGTTTATTTCGCAAGCATACCCCCAACCCGTAGAGCCACGAGAGGGGGTATAACTCATAGTGTATTTTGATAAAGTTGTCCTCCATTCATTTATATAAATACTAACGTGTCATCAAGAATCTTGTCTTCAACGACATGCTGAAGCCGATGTCACCGTGTTTATTGAATATTCAGTTCGAACGGTATACGTGCCTGTATCCGGTCTACTTTGTCAAAGTTTTCAATGATGCTGAATTGTTGATAGATTTCTCCTACTTTGCCACTTAGCATATGAGCTTTAATATAATTACCCGGATTCGTATTCATCAGACTTTCAAAGAAACTTTCCTTCTTCGGATAATCTATCACGGTATAAGCATCTACTTTAGCCTTAGCTACAGCAATCTCCAATGCTTTGTCCAGACCGCCCAATTCGTCTACCAGACCCAACTCTTTCGCTGTACTACCTGTCCATACACGTCCCTGTGCTATCTTGTCCAGTTCTGCTTTGCTAATGCCGCGACCTTCAGAGCAACGAGTCAGGAAGAGGTTATATCCGTCATTTATCATCATTTGCATCAAACCTTTCTCACCCTCATTCAGTGGTCTTCCTAATGTACCGAAATCAGCGTATCTATTGGTCTTGACTACATCGAAGTTCAAACCTATTTTGTCTGTTAGTCCTTTTACGTTTGGGAACATGCCAAAGATACCGATGGAACCGGTTAAGGTAGTCGGCTCAGCTACGATGGTATCAGCATTACAAGAGATATAATAACCTCCGGATGCAGCATAATCACCCATTGAAACAATAACCGGCTTCTCTTTCTTTAATTCACTGATAGCATACCATATTTGTTCTGAGCCAAATGCACTACCACCCGGTGAATTCACACGCAATACAACGGCTTTTACGTCTTCATCCTCTTTCAGCTTTCGTAAGTCTTTGATTACTTTTGTAGAGTTGATACCTTCTTCGTTGGTAGCAGACGAGCTCGCACCGTCAATTTCACCATATGCATAATATACGGCAATTACATTCCCACTCTTGTCCTTAGGAACATTCTTCTTTACATTTACCATATCGTGTAACCCCAGAACAGGCATACGGTCGTCTTTATCGATGCCGATCATGTTTTTCAGATAATCGCGTATATCATTCTTATATATCAGTGTATCGGCCAATCCGCATTTCACACTTTCTTCTGCTGGATAGAACATAACTGTACGGTCGGCGGCTGCATTCAGTGAATCGACAGATATTTTGCGCGAAGCAGATATATCGCTTGTCACTTGTCCCCAGATAGAGTTGAGGTATACATTCACTTGTTCACGGTTGGCAGGACTCATTTCTGTAGCAATAAAAGGCTCTACAGCCGATTTGTATGTGCCTACTTTGAAAACTTGCATTTCTACACCGACTTTTTCCAACAAATCTTTAAAGAAGATGGGATTAGCTGCCAAACCACGCCATTCGATTCGTCCTTGTGGGTTCAACAACACTTTGTCTGCCACGCTCGATAGATAATACAGACCTTGTGAATAGAAGTCACCGT
Organism: uncultured bacterium; assembly: GCA_905215345.1. Taxonomy (GTDB): domain Bacteria; phylum Bacteroidota; class Bacteroidia; order Bacteroidales; family Bacteroidaceae; genus Bacteroides. The sequence continues at coordinate 12,364 of CAJMPR010000003.1, read as the reverse complement.
AGGCCACGATGAATTTACCTGATTCCTTGAAGTCCTTCAAAGCATTGCGGATTTCTTCTAATGAAGCAAATCCTGTTCCCAGCGAACTTGCTTGTATATATATGCCTTTGATATCGTCATTCTCTTTTGCTTTTTTTATGGAAGAGAGGATGTCATCCAATCCATAAGTACCATATTCGTCATTCATGAGGAACGCGAATGGATTTTCTTGGCTGCGTTCAACCAAAGTACCGTTCAGTTCCAGCATCATTACAGAGTTTTTACGAACCTGTGTTTCCGACTCCGAGGATGACACCATACCGAAAACTACGAGAATACTGATGAAAAACAAAATGACGCTTGATACAATAATACCTGTAACGGTGGCGAGCGTAAATTTCAGAAAATCTTTCATTGTCTTATTGTTTTTAGTATGCTAACTTTTTAAGCTAACAAAGATAAATAATTAGGTTGATATTTTATCTATCTGTCGCAAGGTTTTTCAGTTTGTCACACAAGCATTTTTTTATTTCCTCACTTCCTTTACTTTCTATTCACAAACTTTGTGAACAGCGGCTCGTTTTAGGGTGACATGTATTATTTTATGTGTAATTAATAAATTGAGATGTAATGAAAAGAAAAGAATTAGAGAAAGATGTAGGGACGGTCGAACTTTCGTACTACATGATGAAAGTGATTGAGGAGTTGAAATCGGACAGGAAATATCCGGCGGTGCATACCTATACCAGTACGTTGCATTCTTTTGTAGATTTTTCCGGAGGCAAGGAAGTACTGTTGCCGATGGGGGAAGTATTTACTCCCGGTCGCTTGAAAGAGTATGAAAGCTGGCTGTTGGTGCAGTGCAAATTGAGCTTGAACACCGTTTCTACTTATATGCGTACATTGCAGGCGGTTTATAATCGTTGGATGCCGTTGGGCTGTGTGGGATATAATCCCAAATTGTTCGATGATGTCTATACCAGAGTCGAGTCCCATACTAAACGAGCGTTGACGGAGCAGCAGATGAAACGGCTGATGTATGCGGAAACAACTTCGCTTTCCGGGGAGCAAAAGAGGATTCTTGCATATTTCATACTGATGTTCCTCTTTCGCGGTATGCCGTTTATCGACCTGGCACACTTACGCAAGAAAGATGTGAAAGGCAATACAATTATCTACCGCCGGCATAAGACAGGAAAGCAGATGACAGTGCTTATTCCCAAAGAGGCTGTATTACTGGTTAATGAATTCAGAGATAAGAATTTGCAATCCATTTATCTGTTTCCCATATTGGATTCCCGATTATGTGACGGACAGGAACTGTACAAATGTTATCAGGATGCTTTGCGCCGTTTCAATAAATCGCTGGGCGGACTGATGCGGTTGCTATTGCCCGGTGTCAGGGTGAGTTCCTATACCGCAAGGCATACATGGGCTACGCTGGCCTTTTATATGGGTATGCCCGTAGGCATTATTTGCCAATCTTTGGGACATTCTTCCGTCCGGGTTACGGAAACTTATCTGAAACCTTTTGAAAACGAACGGGTAGATAAAGCAAATCGCAAGTTGATTTCCTCTGTTAGAAAATGTAAATGGGGAAATAATGTGGCACACAATACACTGTAAGGCATGATGTTGAGTATGGAATTACTTACCAAGTAACGGCTTTTTCCAGATGCAAATATGTAGCTTTTCTTAGAAAAACACAAATAAATATTAAAAAATATAGCGATGGCGTCTTATTTTTCTGCAAAGAGACACCGCAAAAAAAATCAATAGCATATTATCCCTCTATTTGTATCCGACAGGTATATGAAGTGGATTTTCCGTTTTAATTGGTGAAAACGGAATAGCGTTTTGGTGTCCTTTATCATCCTGAAAAGTCCTTTATTCTTCTAAACCATGCAGATTGAAAACGCTTTTTCGACCTGCACCGAATAGTAGCCGGGTATTACTTGGTAAGTAACTTATTTGGCGGATAAACTGATATTCGATAACGAGATAATTTTTTTCTTTATTTATAACTTATATTTATATAGTATGAAACAAAAAAACAAAAGGGCGGGAATAGTATTGATGACACTCATGTTGTCGATGTTCTATTTTTGCGGATGTAGTGAGGATGAAGCTTCTTCTATCGAAGTTTCTTCAAAGACAATTGAAGTAGATTGCAGTTTACAGTCTATTCCAATTCAGGTGACTTCAAACAAGGAATGGAATGCTAAAATTGTTTATCAAGGCGCCCAAGGAGCGACGTTACCGTTGGAAGCGCAGTGGTGTCATTTAAGTAAGAGCAGTGGATACGGTTCTGGAACTATAAACATTGTGATAGACGAGAATCATAATACAACAGCCAATCGTGTTGTTGTTATCAGTTTTGAAACGCCGGGCAGCGACTATGAAGTGGCTGCTATTCAGCTAATCCAACAAGGTGAAGATAGCTGGGCGGAAGGAAAATAATCAGAATATAAACCAAACAGAATTTGAAAGTTATGAAAAAAATACTTTTTATATTGATTTTGATAGTAGCATGTGCTCCCGGGGTATATTCACAAAATATTGCGGTTAAAACTAACGGATTAGGTTGGGCTGCGGCTGCAACGATGAATGCCGGATTAGAGGTCGGAGTAGCTCCCAAGTGGACAATTGTGCTCGACGGTCTCTATAATCCGTGGACATGGAGTAATGATAAGAAAAGCAAAGCATGGGGCTTGCAACTGGAAGGACGTTATTGGTTCTGTTATAAATACACGGGACATTTTATCGGCTTGCATACACAGTACACTTCGTATGATGCAGGTATGAAGAAGTATAACTATGATGGTTGGCTGACGGGGGCCGGCATCTCCTATGGTTATGCGCTTCCTGTTGCTAAATGGTGCCGTGTCGAGTTCAATCTCGGAGCGGGCTACCTTCATAAAAGCTATGATAAAACCGACCGCATACAGAATCGTGATTATAATGTCGTATATCGCGGTCATTTCAAGAAGAACCAGTTTGGTTTGACTAAAGCCGGAATCAATGTCGTATTCTTACTCCGATAAATTATAATTCTATGAATAATACATTGAAAATAAATCTTCTTGCATCTGTGACTGTACTGCTGATGAGCGGTACGTCAATGGCTCAGGATAATGCGGTTGTGCCGTTGGACAGCATTACGGATAATCCTTATAATATATCTGTGGAAACTTACCAGGATACCACTTTCGTTTCCTTTGACTTGGATATTCCGGCAAAGTTTATCAACAGGCAGGAGGCTTATGTAGTGACTCCCAGAGTCACTAACGGCAGTTGGAGCATGTTGCTGCCTGCTTTATCCGTGGAAGGCAAGTACTATGCCCAGATAACGGACGGAAAAATCCAATTCAGGCAAAAGAAAAGTTTTGAGCGGATTAATATCTGTCAAAGAGTGTTGTACAATGCCAAGGGGCAGTCGGTACACTATCGGGCAAGTATTCCTGTGACGCCTGAAATGCGCAATGCCTCCATTGCTATCATTGAAAAGATACTTAGCCCGTGTGTTGATTGCCCGGGACAGCAAACTGTCAGGGAAACCACCTATAAGACACAGGAGGCGGATGAACCTGTTGTTTCTTCACCCTTGTCGGTATATGTCAGCAAATTTCCGGCTATGGAAAAACGTACTTATGTGGAAGATTTCGGAGGAAAATCTATCTTTAAAGTTGGAGAAATAAAAGTGGTGGACAGTATCTTCAAGGCCGGATACCAGAAGCTATGTAAAAAAATCATCATCACAGTGAATGAAGATTATGGAAAAATAGACCATGTGACTGTGCGTGTAGCCTCTTCTCCCGACGGGCGTGAAAGCAACAACAGAAGACTGGCGCAAGGACGTGCCAATACGCTTCACCAATATGTGCTCGAGGGCTTGAAGGTAGATGAAGAGATGATTTCAATGGATGTTGAGAGTGAGAACTGGGACGGATTTGCCGAAGTGGTAAAGGCAAGCGGCTGGGCGGATAAAGATTCTATCCTGGATATAATCGCCCGGAATGCAGGCTACGACAAGCGCGAAGCCGTGCTGTCAAAAATGCCCGACTATAGAAGCCGGATTATACCGGTGTTCCAGAACCTGCGTAACTGCCTGATTGTAGTGGATTATACAGCTTTTACGGACACGGCGCGCATGGAGCGGTCTTTAGGTTATGAAGCTGTGCAGCTTGGAAGCAAACCTGTCGTGAACCTCGATGAAGCTCGCAAGGCTTTTCAGGAAAAGGCGAATGATCGCAATGCCAGCAATCTGATGGTGGCTTATATGGAGCGTGGCGACTATGGAAAGGCACAGGGATGTCTCGAGCGTATTTCCGCCGAAGGCCGGAACAAAAGAGAAATATCAGCCAACGCAACAGTACTGCGCACGCTCATGGAGAACCATTCACGTTAGGTAAACGGATTCGGAAAAACATATAGTTAAATAATTATAGACCCTAAAAAAGAAAACAATGAATAAATTTCAGATAATAAAGAAAATGGTAGGCGCACCGGTAATAGCACTTGCGCTTATGCTGTTTGCCGCCGGTTGTGAAGACTCGCATCCGGATAATATATCTTCTTCGGAAGATATTGTCGCCGTTAGTGCCGCACAGCAGGTATACCCTCTCACTATCCGTGCAACGAAGGATGCCTGGAAGGCTGCAAGCGATGTGGAATGGATACAACTTTCAAGGATGGAAGCTATCGGTACACGTGACATCGAACTGATTATTGCGGAAAACACGTCCGACGCTTTACGTACGGGACATATAACGGTGATGATAAGCGACAATGTAAAACAAGTAATCACTGTGAAACAAGCCGGCAAGGGTGATACAGATGTAAGGGTGACGCCGCAGTTGATTACTGCCGGAGCCTATTCCGATACCTATTCGTTTACGCTTGAAGTAAAAGATAAACTCGCTTCTTCAGCGAATATCGCTACCGAAGTAAAATACCTGGTAGGCGCCGACTGGATTAAGAATTTGAATTATACCGATGCGGAATTGCCCGACGGACATCTGTCGCGCACTTATACGTTTACTCTGGAAGACAACGAAATGGCCGACGCCCGTGAAGCGGCTGTTAACCTGATCGTGAAATACGGACACTCCGTTTACGAACGCACCGTGAAAATCTACCAGAACGGTTTAGGAACTCCGGCTGTAGCTACCGTAGAGAATATATATGTACGCCATAACCAGACCTCGCATAAGCAGACTATATGGCTTAATGACGGAGATGACAGTAACGTAACATATCAGGTTTACAGGACGTCTTCTCAATCGGGCAATCAAGACACTGATCCGGCAGAAGCATGGATAGCCGATGCTCAGATTGTAGGAAGCGAACTCGTGCTTACCTTCAAAGAGAATACGACCGACGAGATTCGTGAAGGCGATATTTATATCATTGCAAGCCGTGGCAAGTATAATGATTATGCTTCTACAGCCAAATTACGTGTACATGTCACCCAATCCTCCCACCAGTCAGCGGGTATCAGTATGCCTGTGGCCGAAGTAGCGCATAACTATAAGGGGGACACCTATACAATGCCTGTGCAGCCGGTGAATAATTCGAAAGTGAGCGCTTCCGTTCCTGCCGATGTGAACTGGATAACACTTGTTGCTGTCAACAACAATAACGAGCTGACTTACACTTTGGGCGAATATAAGGGCGGACAAACAGGTAATTTCCGTGAAGCTACCGTTACGCTGACTGCGGATAACGGTAATGCTAACAAAGCCGTATATTATATGAAAGTACGTCAGTATGCGCCTGAAATGCCGGGTATCAGCATGCCTGTCACCAAATTTGCATATACTTGTGAACCAGGAAAAAAAATCATAGATCTTCAACCGATTAATGAAGCTACTATTGTTCGTTTGACGAATGACAGTCCGTCCGATTGGCTTACAAATGCGGTTATAACCGATAACAATACTCTTACTTTCGATTTGGCTGCATTCCAAGGAAACGGTAGCCGTGAAGTGGTAATACCTGTGAAAGCTTCTAATGCTCATAGTAATAGTGCGATATATTACATCACCATTGTTCAGTATGGTGCCGAAAAGCCATCTGCCGACGTGCCTCAGTACATCGGATTGGGATATAATAAACAAGATGGCTATTTTATTCCTATCTATGCGATAACCGGAACTACAGTTACGGTAGTAAGTGCTCCAAGTTGGACAGGTATTCAAACCAATACTGATGTCACAAATGGAATAACTTGCGACATAGAGGAGAATACTACTACAAATGGCGGTGATGGAAATATTGCCGATTACTTCCGTGAAGGCGTAATTACCCTAAAAGCTACCAATGCGGCTCATCAAGACGCTGTTCAGTATTATATAAGCATTCGTCAATACGGACGTAACTTGGCTTATTTAACTCCGGCTGTTAAGGACTATTATGCAACCACTTATTGGAATGGGTACCTGGGTGCGCAGTCTTACTTCTGTAATGCTGACGGTCTTGGATTTACCGCAAGTGCCTCAAGCGCGCACTCTGTTTATATGTATAACACTCCGGGTGGGGCGGTTATTTCTAAGCCACAGCTTCAAGCCGGAACTCAGGGTGGCTGTTATAGCACTTACGGGGTAACGGCTGTGGATTTCGCTTTGGCGCAGGGGGTACTTACTTCTACGGTTTCAGTTACATCACCCAGCTTCGGAGGCTGTAGTGGTGGTCACAGACTTCATGTAGGTTATCTGTGGGTGAATGTCGATGCCGCGCCTTACATGCAGAAATTAACGCAAACCATCAACTTCCATCGCGTTATGAATCCCGATGGGATTCAGGTACCGGGTACTGTTTGGTTGACTGACGTAAATGAGCATTATGTATTAGATTTTAGCGGATATGGTTCCAATCACAAGGTTAAGGTTGAAGTTGTGGAAACTGTCCCTGCAACGTGTAGTGCTGGAGGGCATTCAATGGCTGTGGCAAGTACACTATCTGCGGTTCCTTCTGATTTAGCGTACAATAATCGTTTGGAAGTGGGGCTTAACAGCGGTGGCCTCGATTGTAACAATACGACCGGAGAAGATGCAGGCAATTTAGGTACAATAAAGATAAAACTGACTGATGTTTCACATAATGTCGTAATCTGGACGGGGGAAGTGAAATTAGGAATAAAATAATCTGTAAAGATTAGATTCTGTCATTTAAAAGAGGAGCACTCGCTTATGGTGCTCCTCTTTTTATGATTCATATAGGGGGCCATATCAAGGATCATCTCACGAGACTCTTATATCTCTCCGTATTTTATGTAAGTACATCACCTTAATTACTTATTAACCAATTAAAAATATTTTCTAAGATGAAAAGATTGAAAAGACGTGTCATTATGGCACCGGATGCCACAGAGGCATCAAAAAAAAGACGATACGCGATGTAATCATGCCCTATGTACGTTGGACGGAAGCTATGCGGGTAATACGTGCCTGCCACCCCGAAGTTACCGTCATTATGCCCGAAGAAAAGATACAGCTTCGTCCCGGCGACGACGTGCGTGTACTTATCAGCCCTTATGTCCGTATCATCTGCCGTGTGCTGGATGACGGCAAGGTGGGGGAGTGGCACGGTCATACGGTCGAGTGCCGCATCCGTCAGGTACGCGTTATACTTACTCATTACTTCCGCTTTCATAAGGGTTGCATCAGCGATGCTGCTCTATATAACTTGCTGGACGATTTGATGTATGTGCATAAACCATGTGGCATCTGAAAATAAGAACTGTTAAATGGCCATTATATTAATGGCTGTTTAATTAGCTCTGGATTTGTTATGCACGTATTTATGTTCGTCCAAATCGCTATATCCGGTTTGTAACCAGTTGTTTATACTGTTTTATAGCGTAAATATTTATAATCTGTCTTTCGGATGAATGGCGTATATTTGTGTATTGATAGCATTTGAGAGGTGTTTTACCTTACCGAAGATGCAAGTAAATATTACAACAAATATATAAACAAAGTCAGACATGAAATTACATCATCCGTTACATTCGTACGCATCATCCTTTGCACCCGAATGTATCATGCGTTTTGTGCGAACGTATCATCCGTTTTCATCTTATCCCAATGTTCTGTCACCTTCCGGGCAGAACGAGCGTTTTTGTTTTATTCGTACGCTTTTTCCGTTCTTTCGGACAGATATACTTTAGTATATCTTTTCTTTATTAATTATGTTGTGTCAGTAAACTGGCAGTTGCATTGGCTGTAAAACAAGCCATTCGCTTGGAAATGAGCCGAAAAACTGGCAGTTGGACTGGCTTTTTATTGTCACCTGAAAAACTGAAAACTATATATGGATTTGAATTTAACTAATACAGGCTATGTCATGGTTTCACGGGCATTGCTGATGAGTGTGTCCCAAAAACATCACATTGCGAGCGGAGATGAGGAAGCCTTTTTGCGTGTACTTCTTTATGTGAATTACAAAAACAAAGTGCTTATACATAATGGGGTAGAAGTAACTTGCGCTCGGGGAGAATCTGTAATCTCCTATCTGGGGTGGGGGGATATTTTTGGATGGACGCGCGGACATACCCGCCTTTTTTTTGAGCGTTGCTTTGCCGACGGCCTTCTGGAACAAGTGCCCGGCGACTGTATGAGCCATATACGTGTCCCCCACTATGACGCCTGGACCGGAACTCCTGTTCCCAAGAAACCTGCGGAACGTAAAACGGATGAGGAAGTAAATCTCTTCATTATCCGTTACGGCGAGATAACTCACAAGCCCATAGAAGCCAAAGGGCGCATTCGAAGCCTTTGGAAACGCCTTTCCGTCCGCGAGCGGGAACTTGCCATGACGCGTATAGAAGATTACTACTACGGTCTTCAAAACATTAACTTCTGTAAAACAGCAGTACGTTACCTGGAAGATAAAGCCTTTGACGACCAAATTAACTAAGTTCACCACAGAGTGCACAGCGGTTTTATAATATTCTGTTAGTATTTGTCATTAGCTGTGCTACTTAAATAAAAAGCTCTGTGCCCTCTGTGTCTTCTGTGGTGAAAGAAATTTTATCATTTATGTACCAAGTTATTTTTATACGATTACCTAACTTCTTAAAAACCCATAACTCATAAATCTTCTCATGTCCGAAATTCTCAATCCTCACGATGCCGACCTTGAAGCCGTAATTCTTGGTGCTTGCCTGCTCGAAACTACAGCAATGGTGACCGTAGGCGACAAACTTCGTCCCGAAATGTTTTATCAGGACATCCATCGGGAAGTCTTTGCCACCTTGCTCTCCATGCATCACACCGGCAAGAAAATAGACCTTATCACCGTAAAGAACGAACTTTCCGCCCGTGGTACGCTGGATGCCGTGGGTGGTGCGTACGGGCTGACGCAGCTTACTATGCACGTGACGTCGTCTGCCCATCTGGAACAGCATGCCGCTATTCTGCTCGAATTGTATGTACGCCGCGAAATGATTTGCGGACTGCACAAACTGTTGGCATCCGCCGCCGATGAGTCGGTGGACTTGGATGACGTGCTGGTGCAACTGCATCAGCTCTCCGATCATCTGGAAGGTGAAGCCGCCTTCAACGATTATCTCCGCGGTATGGACCAACTGATGCTCGCCACCTTGAAACAAATGGATGCCCGTGTGGCAAATAACTGCAACGGTGTTACCGGTATTCCTACCGGCTTGAACGATTTGGATAAACTGACGGCGGGTTGGCAGCCCGGTGATCTGAACATCATCGCCGCCCGTCCCTCGGTGGGTAAGACTGCCTTTGCACTGCATCTGGCACTGGCTGCGGGACGCGCCGGCAAGCAGGTAGTGGTGTATAGCCTTGAAATGCAGGGTGAACGTCTGGGTGACCGCTGGCTGTGCGCCCAAGCCGCGGACATCAGTGCCGGGCATCTGCGTACAGGCCAGCTCACTGCCGACGAGCGACAGCAGGCGTTGCGGGCTGCCCGCGAACTCTCCCGTTTGCCTGTCTATGTGGACGATAATCCTAAAATGGGGATGGAGCATATCCGCTCTTCCGCTCGCCTGCAAAAGAGCAAGGGACGCTGTGACCTCATCGTGATAGACTATCTGCAACTCTGTGAAATGAAGTCCGAACAGAAGAATCGCAACCGCGAGCAGGAGGTGGCGGAAGCCAGCCGCAAGGCAAAGTTGCTGGCAAAGGAATTGAACGTGCCCGTAGTTCTGCTGTGCCAGTTGAATCGCGAGTGTGAGTTGCGTGGCGACCATCGTCCTGCACTGAGCGACCTGCGCGAAAGTGGCGCCATAGAGCAGGATGCGGATGTGGTGTCACTGCTCTATCGTCCTGCCGTCTACAACCTGCCTACGGAGCGCAAAAGTGGTTATCCCTCGGAAGGCCTCGGCATGGTGATTCTTGCCAAGCACCGCAACGGTGAAACCGGAGATGTGTACTTTGCCCACAATACCAGCCTTACGAAGATAGGGGAGTATGTACCGCCTATGGAGTGGATGATGAAACACGCTAAATAGTTCGTTTTTTTGCAAAAAAAACAACGAAATACTTGACATCTCCTCTTTGATTTTGTATCTTTGTAATGTGCTTAAGGAAAGGAATAATCATTGATTCAGTCGCATATTCCTCCTCTTATCCACTTCTCTTTTATAGTTTCGGCCGAACTGTTTATTTTATGATATATCATTACTTTCTGAGATGATTTTTTAACTCTGCTTTTGGTAGAGGCTGTTTTTAAAACTTAAACCTTAACTTTTATTTTTTATGGATGTACTTGTAGAGCGCTTTAAGCGTCGTAAAATCGTGAGCGATAAAGATTCGCCCCAGTTGTATTATCTCCGTCAAAAACCCAAGACTTGCGGAACGGTGGATGTCGATGTACTTGCCACCAATATTCAGAAGAACTGTGCCATGACCAAGGGTGATGTGAAGCACGTCATCGAAGCCCTGGTAGAAGAAATCCAAACAAACCTTGCCAATGGTGATAAGGTGAGGTTGAACCAACTCGGTACGCTTCACATGACTTTTCGCTGTCCCGGTGTGGAGAAATCGGAGGAGTGCACGGTGAGGAATATTTCTAAAGTAAATATTCGCTTCGTTCCCGACAAGGAACTGAAGTTGGTGAACGGTAGTACGGCTACCACCCGCAGCCCGGCTAATGTAGCTTTCTCGCTGGATAAACCGGAAGGCGGCAGCGGTTCGGGCAGTAACCAGGGCGGTGGTTCCGGCGGTGGTAGCGGAGAAGGTCAGGAAGAAAACCCGCTTGGTTAACCCCCTCGTTCCCCTAAAGGGGAAGGAGAATAGTTTTGCTATTTTAGCCTGATTCATCATTTAACTTATTTGTAAACAAAGTATTCTCCGCCCCCTTTTAGGGGGACGAGGGATACATAATATTTAATCATCATGTCAACAAAATCATCTTGGTGGGATAAACTCCTTAAAATCGTAATCGCGGTAGCTTCGGCAGTATTGGGCGCTTTGGGCGTACAGGCAATGCCGGCTTAAATTGAATATCAGATATCAGATATTAATTATTAAATATTAGATATTAAATATTAATTGGCTGCGCTATTTCGCTGCGTGGAATTAATATTTAATAATTAATACTTAATGCTTAATACTTAATTAAAATGAGATTAATCAATCTTATCGTCATCCACTGTTCCGCCACTCGTTCAGACCGTTGTTATACGGAACATGACTTGACTACAGACCACCTGCGCCGGGGCTTCTCCGGCGCAGGTTACCATTTTTATATCCGTAAGGACGGTGCTATAAAAACGTTACGTCCCGTAGAACAGACGGGTGCCCACGCTAAAGGTTTCAATGCCCACAGTATCGGTATCTGTTACGAAGGAGGCTTGGATACAGACGGCCGTCCTGCTGATACCCGTACTCCTTTTCAGAAACATTCTTTGCGTGTACTCGTCATGTTGTTGTTACGGGATTATCCTGGCAGCCGGCTTTGCGGTCATCGTGACCTCAGTCCCGACTTGAATCATAACGGCGAGATAGAGCCGGAGGAATGGATTAAGGAATGTCCGTGTTTCAATGCTGCTACTATTCTTCAAGAACCGCCACCGACGAATCCCGCCTGCCTGTAGTGTACCTGTCTCCTGCACTATCCTTAATTACTTCCCGAATTGTCCCGAAACTCCCCCAATCGTTCCCCTCCTGTTATGCAGAGCGTAGCGAAGCATCCCTTCTCTCGGCTAATGGGAGGGGATCTTTCCCTTCGTTCAAGATGACGGATTCATAAAAGCATGAAAAATCCCTCATATATTCTTTCTGTATACTCTCCGTATAATCCCTCCGTATGCTCCTTGTAATATTCTCGCGCGCCCGTATATATATAATGTGGTTCCTTTTCGTGTTTGTTCTTGTTTCTTTAAAAATCATGTTCCATAACATGTTTCTTT
>CAJMPR010000002.1 GCA_905215345.1 uncultured bacterium | reverse complement strand
GTGATTTACACAATACAAATATCGTTTGCGTGGGCAAATAAACATTCTGCATCGGCAAGTAGGTAGTGATTACCAACGATTAGCATACATTACTATTGATTAATAAGGCGTTGAGGTTCAACGCCTTTCTTTTTGCGCTTATCATTGATAGTAGTCATTGATAGTGCATTTTTAGCTCATTTTTGTACCGTATTTGGGTCTCGAAGGTTTGCAACCGAAAATCATTTGGAAAGGTCGTAGAGAAACTTTACGCCATTTTACACGGTTTTACGGTATTTGACGGAAATAACAGAGAACTAATACGAATTAAAATGAGTAGTAACATTGACATTAAGAAGATTTGTAGCTGGTGTAGTACTGAATTTATCGCCCATAAGACTACAACTACATGCTGTTCGCACAGGTGTGCAAATGCACTGTACAAAAAGAAAAAGCGAGACGAAGTAATCAAAGTGAATAATCAGTTTACAGAGAAAATCGTACTCGAAAAGCCAATTGAAAAAATAAAAGACAAGCCTTTTCTCACTATCACAGAAGCCGCCGTCTATCTGGGAGTCACTCGCCCCACTTTATACAGTTATCTAAAAAATGGCGAATTGAAAGCCTCTCGGTTGGGATGTAAATATCTACTGCGAAAAGAGGATATTGACAACCTGTTTAATCATCCGACTGAGTTTCGCATCCAATCTAAAGAGCGTACCCCTATCACCGAGTTCTACACCACAGCCGAAGTCAAGGAAAAATACAATGTAGTTGACTCATGGATATTCGTTGTAGCTAAGAAGCACAACATTCCCCGAACCTTCAATCGTGGCAAAACCTATTGGAGCAAAAAACATATCGACAACTATTTTGCTAAGAAAGCAGCCAATCCGGAAATTGCCGACTGGTACACCGTACAGGAGATTCAGGATAAATTCGATATGACTTTGGCTGCAATCTATACGCTCGCCTCAAAGAATGCCATCCCGAAAAAGAAAGAGGGCATCATGGTCAGCTACTCCAAGAAACATTTCGACATAGCCAAAGGCATAGCCCAACCCGAAGAACCGCAATACTACACGGTAGCAGAAGCAATGGAGAAATTCAACCTCACACGAGATCAACTCTACCATTACGCTAAGTATCACAATATCCCCAGAGTGAAAGTAGGCAAATACGTTAAAATCTCTCGACCTGAACTTGATAAATTGTTGGGTGATCCGAAAATAGAGTAAGTTATTCATCGGTGACGGTAGCCACCATACTATCACCGTCTTTCTTTGTAATCAAAAAACAAGTATAAATCATTAAAAAACAATCGTATGATACACACGTGCACCAAAGTTACAGTTCGCCAAAGAGCCATCCGTAACGACAAAATTTCTCTCTACCTTGATTATTATCCGGCTATTCGCCATCCCGAAACCATGATTATGAGCCGTCGGGAGTATCTCGGCATTTACATTTACGCCCATCCAAAAAACGAGATGGAGCGTGAGTTCAACAACGATATGCTGAACAAAGCCGAAGCCATCCGCTGCATCCGGGTGCAGTCACTCATCAACGAAGAGTTCGGTTTCTTAGACAAGCACAAGATGAAAGCCGACTTTCTCGCCTATTTTGCCAAGATGATGAAGAGTAAAGATCAAAAATGGAAAGTAGTCTACGCCCACTTCTATAACTTCGTGCAGGGAAAATGCTCTTTTGGTGAAGTGAATGTGGATTTATGCAAAAGGTTCCGAGCTTACTTATTGAATGCCAAACAACTGAAACATACCCAGCACAAAGTATCGCTTAATTCTGCAGCAGGCTACTATTCCACGTTCAGAGGTCTATTGAAAATCGCCTACCGAGACAAGCTACTCCGTGAGAACATCAACGACTTTCTGGATAAGATTGAGTATGAAGACGTAAAAAAAGAGTATCTCACATTAGACGAAGTGAAACAGTTAGCCGCCACTCCCTGCGACATCCCTATTCTCAAAGCCGCCTCTCTGTTCTCTTGCTTAACAGGACTACGTATCAGTGATATTATGAATCTGCAATGGTCGGACTTCGGTATTGCTCCCGATCAAGGCTACTGCATTCGCATCCGTACTCAAAAGACCAAAACCGAAGCCACACTGCCCATCAGCCACGAGGCTTTTGAACTATGCGGAGAGGTTGGAACGGGTAAAGTCTTTAAGGGGCTTAGCCGGAGTATGATAAATTATCCATTAAAGAACTGGCTAAAGCAAGCTAAAATATTGAAACATATTACATTCCATTGCTTTCGGCACTCGTATGCCACCCTCCAAATTGCCGCAGGGACAGATATTTATACCGTCAGCAAGATGCTCACTCATCGCAATGTGTCAACTACACAAATATATGCGGAGCTGGTAAGTGAAAAGAAACGCGAGTCGGCAAACAAAATCTCATTAAAATAATAAAATCAACTTTAAAGTTGAAATATCGCTATTTATAAAACAAATATAAACTTAATTATTAACTTTGCAAAAACAGAAAATAAATGGTAACAAAAGAAGATGTAGAAGTGTTCCTTAAGCAGTTCCAACAGAAGCTTAAAGTATTCAGCATCATTTTTAGAGATGATAGAGGAAAGAATGCTCAAACACTGGCAGACTTAGAAATAACGCCTAAATATAGAGAAATTGTTATAAAAGAAATCAAAACTGAAGACTATTGCCAAGGTCCTATTGTTGATACATTAAACCACATGGGAGACATGTGGGTGTTTGGTAAAGACGTAAAGGGACAAGAGGTATATATCAAGATTTCATTAGGTCAGAAAAATAGTCAAACAATATGTATTTCATTTCATATATCTGAATATAAAATGAAATACCCATTTAAAGGAGAAATACAATGAAGAGTCCTTTTACAGGAGGGAAAGTTGTCCTCCACCAAGAAAATGCAGAGTTGGTGTTTCGCAGAGAAAAATTTAAGTACATCTACTTGTACTATCTATGTAAAGACACCAAAGAAATATTTACAACCACAGAGATTGACGAAATCAATCTCTCACAGGTATATAATCAATATCGTATCAAATATGGAATCCCGTTTCCCGATGAGATTAAGCATATCCGACAGATGTATGAGCTTTCGGCATCTAAGATGTCAGAAATATTAGGATTTGGAGATAACCAGTATCGGCTATACGAAAATGGGGATATACCCAGTGAAGCAAATGGCAAAATACTCAGCTCAATAAAAGAACCGTCTATCTTCAAGGTATTTGTAGAAAATGCAAAGAACCAATTTGAAGCCAAAGAATTTGAAAAGATCCTCTCTAAGCTTAAAAAAGTAATGGAGCATGAGAAGTCACATATCAAAGAAGAACTTATTTTCGGTTCATACTCAAGGGGAGCTTACAATGGCTATGCTGCTCAATCATACAGTAAATTGAAAAACATCATACTCTATTTTATAGAAAAATGTGGTGATACGTTCAATACCAAAATGAACAAACTATTATTCTATACGGATTTTCTATCTTATAAAACCTATGGGCGTGGAATCAGCGGTTTAGCTTATAGAGCGATTCAATTCGGACCGGTACCTGTAAGATGGGACAGAGTATATAGTTTGATGGATGATGTTTATCCAGAAATAGTAGAATTTAACTCCGGCAATTGCGGAACTAAGCTATGTTCCACCCTATCACCCGATTTTTCTTGTTTCTCTACTGAAGAGCAAAGTATTTTAGACACTGTATGGGAGAAGTTTAAAGATATTTCCGCATCAGATATTTCTGAATTGAGTCATAAAGAAGATGCTTGGGAAAAATATAATGCCACCAATCTGATGATTGACTATAAAGAAGCATTCACACTCCGTGCATTTGATTAGAGATAATGGAAATATCTTTCGACAACATATCATATAATAAATAAATAACATTATATTTGCATATTATATGATATGTTGCAGTTATGGCAAAGAATACAATGGGGACTAAGTTACCTCGCAAATTACAGCAGAAAATGGAGATTGTAGGTGAGCAAATCAAATTAGCACGCCTACGTCGTAATTTGAGTGTGGCGCAGGTGGCAGAGCGAGCGACCTGTTCACCTCTCACAGTCTCTCGTATTGAAAAGGGTGTGCCTACCGTTGCCATAGGTATTTATCTTCGTGTGCTTTACGCCTTGCAACTGGATGAAGATATTCTCTGGCTTGCCAAAGAGGACAAATTAGGTAAATCACTGCAAGATTTGACCCTAAAGAATCGTGAGCGTGCATCTAAAAAGGAGTAAACAATGAAAAAGTTGCTGGTATATGCCGACTTTGATTGGCTGAAAGATATTGAACTTATCGGAGAGCTAAGCTACGAATCGCTTCGTGGTTCAGATAGCTATGCTTTCAAATTCAATGATGAATGGCTGAAGCGATATGGCAACCTATTTATTGGTGCAGACCTGAATAACTACAAAGGGCTGCAATACACACAACCTGAGAAAGATATTTTCGGATGCTTCTCCGATGCCTTGCCCGACCGCTGGGGACGTACGCTGCTCAATCGTAGAGAACAGATCTTGGCTGCCGAAGAGAAACGACCTGTCCATCGCTTATCCTCGTTTGATTATCTGCTGGGAATTGATGATTCATCTCGCATGGGAGGATTTCGGTTTAAAGAAACACCCGATGGCGATTTTATCAACTCAAGCAATACGCTGTGTATACCACTAACCAGCATCCGTGAGTTGATTCATGCCAGTGGGGAGGTTGAAAAAAGCGAAGAGGAAAACAAACTACCTGATAAGAAGTGGCTCATTCAATTAGTACAACCCGGCTCGTCATTAGGTGGAGCCAGACCGAAAGCCAGCGTAGTCGATACGGATAAAGTGTTGTATGTTGCCAAATTCCCTTCTCGTAAAGATGATTACAATACAGGCCTTTGGGAACACTTCTGCCATCTATTGGCTAAGAAAGCAGGAATCAATGCAGCATCTACACAAGTAATTTCCACAAGCGACAAGTACCACACACTCTTATCACGTCGCTTTGATAGAACAGATGACGGCAAACGAATACATTTTGCCTCTGCTATGACATTACTTGGACTCTCGGACGGTGCTAACGCAAGTACCGGAAACGGCTACTTAGATATGGTGGATTTCATACTTCAAAACTGCACAGAGGTAAACAAGAACCTTCAAGAACTATACCGTCGTGTAGCTTTTAACATTTGCATCGGTAATTCCGATGATCACTTCCGCAATCACGGTTTTCTGCTCACATCTAAAGGTTGGACTCTATCTCCTGCTTACGACATGAATCCAACACTGAATGAATATCAGAGTCTACTTATTTCTAACTCTTCCAGCAGAGCAGACTTAGCAATTCTATTAGATGCTTGTGAAGACTATATGTTACCTCGAGACGTAGCCACAAAGATTATCTCAGAGGTGACAACAGCCGTTAAAGACTGGAAAACATTGGCTACCAAATTAGGAATAGCGAACAGCGAAATGGAATTATTCGAAAATACCTTTAATGGTCGGATTAAAGAGTACATCTAATTCTTTGGAAAAATGATAGTCATTTGCCTTATAGGGGAGACAAACACTGCCATATCAACGCCAAATGCGGACAATTGCACAAACGTTTTGGAATCAACAAGTTATTAGTATATATTTGCGCACAAATGATAACTATTGATTAATATGACAGCTAAGAAAACCGATTACATTATTATATATTCTTTCTTATGTGCATCAATATTGAGTATTGCTGTGATAGCCCGTATGTTCGCAGTAACAGAACTCAAAATGGATGAGTTCTCAGGTCTTATGGTCTTTTTCGTGACTTGCCTTTTGCTTGGTGGCTTCTATTTTAGTTTCCAATCCATATTGAATGATTGTCTTTTGCCTGTGGTAGAACGGGTTTTCAGAAAGAAACACCCACACTTAGGGCCTGAAATTGTAGTAGAACCGTTTGTAGAAACACCACAAGAACAAGAGGAGCCTGCCATGCTTAACTATGGAGAATATAAACAAGCCGCACAACATAAACTTGCGCAAGAGCAGGCACAAACTTTGGAAAAGGTACTATACTATACGAGACAAGAGATGGCATTGTATATGACCGAGAAAGATTTGCAACAGCTTTGCGAGCATATCCGTGCTTTTCAATTCGCAACAGAACAAGAGTGTGAACAGATAAAAACGCCCGTTACCGTTGATGCCAAACTAAAATCCATTGACCTGATGCACTTCGGTTGGAATATTGGTAACCAATTCAAGAAATCGGGCATTGAGACGGCAACTTTCATCAAGTACATTTTCGCCAAAGAGTTGAAAGATAGCGAAATTTCAACTATCAAGCGAAAACTACGAGTAGAGGGAACGTGTAGGATAAAACTTACAGAGAAGCTATCTGCCAATGTTCGAGATTTTTAGACTATATTTGCAGGAGATTATCAATCAAAAAACAGAAAAAAATGAATGTAATCTTACTTTCAGTACTGATAGGCATTGTTGTAGGAGCAATAGATGCTCTTCCTATGATTCTCAAAAAATTGCCAAAGCGTGCTATCGTTTCAGCATTCTTGCAATATCTATTTGTCTCGGTAATAATCATCAATATTGACTTGCCTAATGTCGTTTGGTGGATTGAGGGTGGACTAATAGCACTTATGATGGCTATTCCAATCATAATAATCATTGCTGAGACAGATAAAAAATCAGTTCCTATAATCTTGGCAAATGCTGTTGTGTTGGGCACGCTAATAGCTTTGGCTGGACACTTTCTAAAGTAAATCTTCACATTTATAGATATTCAAGGCGATCACATTGCGTGGTCGCCTTTTTTTTGTGCCATAACCTATTGGTATATAGCAGCAATCACCACTGATAAGTTATTGATCAGTTATATCTTGGTGACTAATTTCACCATAAAATCACCAGTTTTCTTTGCACACGAACTATTAAAATCAAGAGTTTATGTGTAAACAAGAAATCACTTTTGATAAGTTACCGCAAGCGATAACTTATCTGACCGAGCAAGTCGCAGAGTTAAAACAATTGGTATCAGAGCTTCAGCCACCGCAATCTGAAAAGCATCTACTGGTTGGCATTGATGATGCTTGCCGTATTATTAAAAAAGCCAAACCTACCGCCTATGCCCTTGTGCGTAAAGGATTGCTACCTTCTTATAAAAAAGGGAAACAGCTCTATTTTTATGAGGATGAATTACTGGCATGGATAGAAAACGGTAGGAAGAATACTTCAGAACAGAACTACGACCAAATGCTGGCTTCGATGCAAAACGGAATACGTCGCAAACCCAAATCAGGTTTTAACCTTTAATCCGTCAGAGTTATGGAAGAGAAATCAATAACTCCCGAAGGAATTATTAATCAAGCAATGGGAATGAATATGTCTTTTGCAGGCGCAGAATTCCCAGTTGAGATATTTCCATCCAAGATTCAACGGATTATACACGAAGTGTACGAATGCCAAAGTTATCCCATCGATTACACGGCTGCTTCTATCTTGACTGCCATTGCAGCAGGAATAGGCAATACCCACCTTGTCCAAATGAAACAAGGTTGGGTAGAGAGTGCCATTTTGTTTGTAGCATTGGTCGGCCGACCGGGTGCAAACAAAAGCCATCCCCTCAGCTTTGCCATGAAGCCCTTTATTAACTTCGACTATCAGCAAAATCTGGAATTTGGCAAGCTGTATGCTAAGTATGAGCAAGATATATCTATGAGTAAAAAAGAGCGTCAGGATGCTGGTGCGGAGGAGTTTCCACAAGAACCAATCCGCAAACGCTTTCTGGTTTCGGACATTACACCCGAAGGATTAAGTTATATCCATGCACAGAATAAACGTGGGCTTTGCCTCTGGTCGGATGAGCTTTCGGCATGGTTTAAAAACTTCAACCGTTACAATAATGGTTCGGAAGAACAGTTCTGGCTATCGGTATTCAGTGCCAAGACTGTTATTTCCGATAGAAAGAATGCTAAAAGCTCCGTTTTCATCACCCGTCCATTCATTCCGGTGATCGGCACCATTCAGAAAAAGATTCTCAGCGATTTAGCTCATGGCGACCGTTCAAGCAACGGATTTATCGACCGTATTCTGTTTATCATGCCTGTCATTCAGCAAAAAGCCCGATGGAACGAGAAAGATATTTCTCCCGATTTGGAATCCCAATGGCATACACTACTAAATGGGCTTATCAACATTGAGTGCTCATTTGATGAGAACAATGAGATTCAGCCTTCAATCGTAACCTTCAGCGAAGAAGCTCGCAGACTATTGTATAAATGGCAGCATAACCACGCAGACCTATGCGATAATCTCAGCAATGAAATGCTTTTAGGAATATATTGTAAACTGGAAATCTATATCATTCGCTTTTGCTTGGTGATACAGATAACCCGTTGGCTCTGTGGGGAGTGCGGAAAAGATCAGGTAGACACGGAAACCGTTCAACGAGCGATTCTGCTAACAGAATATTTCAAACAAACGGCTACCAGGGTGCAAAACCTAATGAACGAAACGGCTCTTACGGTTCAACAGCAATCCATTCTATTTCAACTCCCGGAACTTTTCACCACTGCGCAAGGCATAGAGGTAGCAGGCTGTCAAGGAATGAAAGAGCGAGCTTTCAAAGAATTTCTGAGTAAACACACTGGAAGTCTTTTCCAAAAAGACCGTCACGGAGAATACAGAAAAGTATAACCGCATTATCCACACGATCCACATTTTGAGAAACCAAAATGCAGAAAATGTCGAAAATGCACTAAAAAAAGAATCAATGACACACAGATTTATATTAGAACCATACAAAAGCATTGCCTCCCGACACACCTGTCCGGAGTGCAAGCACAAAAGATGTTTTTCCCGATATGTTGATACGGAAGAAACAATCTCCTTTCCCGAATACGTCGGGCGGTGCAATCGTGAACAGAAATGTGGTTACCACCTTACACCCAAAACATACTTTGAACAGAATCCTGAACAATGCGAACAGTCACTAGTGCGTGAGCATTCGTTCCGTCCGGCTCCACCTCCATCACCAACAAGCTATATAGATGGAACTCTAGTAGAACGGTCAATGAGCCATTACAAAGAAAATAAACTGTTCCAATTCCTATCTACTCAGTTTGGTGAGGATGAATCATTGCGACTGATGAAGCTTTATCAAGTAGGAACGGCCAACCATTGGCAGGGTTCAACGGTATTTTGGCAAACAGACACACACGGCAAAGTGCGTACTGGCAAAATCATGCTCTATAACTCAACTACGGGCAGGCGTATTAAAGAACCTCATAATCATATCACATGGGTACATTCCATTCTTTATAAGGATGGCTTTAATCTTAAACAATGTTTCTTTGGAGAGCATCTATTGCCTAAAGAGAGTACAAAGTCCGTGGTCATTGTAGAAAGTGAGAAGAGTGCTCTTATCGCCAGTTCCTACCTGCCACAATATTTATGGATCGCTTCGGGTGGCAAGAATGGCTGTTTCCGTGAGGAAAACCTCAGTGCTCTCAAAGGCAGAAACGTTGTGCTCTTTCCTGACTTGGGAGCCACCGATGACTGGTCAACCCGAATTTCCACAATGCAACGAATGGGAATTACGGCTAAACTTTTCGATTATTTAGAAAAGAATGCTACTTCTGAACAACGGAAAAATGGATTTGACATTGCTGATTTTCTATTGGAGATGAAGCAACCGCAAGCTATTTTACAAGCCATGATTGCAAAGAATCCGGCTCTCAATTTGCTAATAAAAGAGCTGGATTTAAAGCTCATCGAAGAACCTGTACGACCTATTTCCACCGCAAAGAGAAAAGGATTCAGGCTTTAAATAAAATCGTAGATTTTGAGATAGCAAGTTTATGTTTTGGGTGTCCCAAAACCTTGTCTTAATCCCGTTGGTCTACAAAATTGAATAAAAAAATCAACGTATGAAAGTATATAATAAAGGTGGAAGACCCACCAAATCATTGATAGAAAAACGTACCTATCGGGTGAACATAAAGATGAATACCGAGGAGTATTACACACTCAAAACCCGTGCATCGGAAGCAGGAGTGTCACCATGCGATTTTATTAGAGTTGTAATCCTAAAGACCGAAATACGGCAACGACTTTCGCCCGAATGGATGGAACAGATTCGCAAACTGTCAGGCATGGCAAACAACCTGAATCAGATTGCACACAAAGCAAATGCCGCAGGTTATCCGGATGCTCAAATGGAATACCTGTACTTAGCCGATAAGATTGATCACCTGTTAAACCAGATACAACAATGATGGCAAAAATAGTAAAAGGAACAACTTTTGGCGGTGTAGTAAAATACATTCTCGACCCGTCGAAACAGACTAATTTGTTGGATTCCGATGGTGTACGCCTAAAGAATCTGGACTCTATTGTTCAAAGCTTCGAGGCTCAACGAGAGCTAAACCCACGAGTAAGCAAGCCTGTGGGACACATCTCGTTGGACTTCTCAGCACAAGACCGAGCCAAACTAACCGATGAAGTGATGACACAGATAGCACACGACTATATGAACCGTATGGGTATAGTAAGTACACAGTACATCATTGGCAGACATCACGACAAGGAGCATCCACACTTACATATCGCTTTTAATCGTGTGGATAACAACGGACGCACCATCTCCGACCAGAACGACCGTTTCCGTAGTGAAAAGATATGCAAAGAGCTGACCGCCAAGTATGGATTATACTTCGCAAGTGGCAAAGAGCAAGTAAAACAGCATCGCCTAAAAGAACCTGATAAAACCAAGTATGAGATTTACAACGCTCTGAAAACAACTGTTCCTCAATGTAGAAGCTGGCGAGAGTTATTGGAACGATTGAATTGTGAAGGCATCACTGTTGAATTTAAGATGAAGAGCGGAACTAATGAACCACAAGGCATTAAGTTCAGCAAGAACGGCTACCACTTCAACGGCTCAAAGATAGACCAACAGTTCAGCTTTTCAAAGATAGACTTTGCATTACAACGAAATGTTCATGTAGATCAGAAGCAAGAGACAAACATCCAGCCACCATCACAGAAATCTCAACAAGGATTTACCTCTCCTGATTCTGAAAGTTTGCTCAGTGGCATAGGTGGATTATTTGATGGAATACTCACACCTAGTCCTGCTTACGATCCTGAAGAAGAAGCTTTCCGTCGCCAAATGCAACGAAAAAAAAAGAGAAAAGGAATAAGAAGATAACAATCTAAAAACAAAGAAAATATGGATATAAAAATTATCATTTCTATGTTCGAGGACTTGAAAAAGTTAACCTCAGAACAGTTTAGCAACCTTTCGAAGTTGGTTGAATCTTTGGCTAATGACAAATCTGATCAACCTGTGTTACCAATTATACCACAGGTGGATCTATCAGAATTAGAAAGCCATATGACTGAAACTAATGAACTTATCAGAGAAAGGTTCCAGAAACAGCAAGAACAATTACATGAATTTCAGCAGAAGTTAGAGAAACAGAAGGATAAGCCCCTACCCGTTCAGAAGCATTTTCATTCCATAGAGTTAAAATCTTCAAAGGTAGTCATTACATTGGTCTCGCTCGGTGTAGCACTACTCTGTTCTATAAGTTATAACATCTATCAGTTCTCCGCAAACAGCCGTTTGAGTGATAATGATATTAAGTTCCGCTACATCAAGGCATTTGGAGAAATCACCAGTGAAAACCTACTAAAACTCGAAACCATCTTTGAGTACAAGCCTGATAAACAGAAACAACGCTCCCTGCGAAAGATGATTGAGGAGCACGAGCATCAAGTTGAGGAGCGAGCCAAAGAATTAGAGCAAGCCCGACTCAAAGAGGCACAAGCCGAACAACTGCGACAGGAAGCAGATAAAATTAAACGAAAGAAGTAATTAGTCAATGAGTTGAAAAGATGGAGAAAATAAAACTTCTTCATCTTTTCATTATTATATAGCGGGATATTTCATATCTTTATAGCCAAATAAAAGAAAACATCAATATTTAATTGATATGAATCGAATAAAAGAAGTCCTTGAAGAGAAAGGCATCAAGCAAACATGGCTTGCGGAAAAGATTGGCAAAAGTTTTAGTCAAACGAATGCCTATGTTTGCAATCGACGACAGCCTAGTTTGGAGCAGCTCTTCGAAATAGCCAAAATACTTGGTGTGGATGTGAAGGAATTAATTGATAATAAAGAGAAAAAATAAATATGGCAAAGAAAAAAGAGACGGTTGAAGAACCTTTGGAAAAACAGTTATGGAAGGCAGCTGATAAGCTACGAAAAAATATAGATGCCGCGGAATATAAGCACGTGGTACTGGGATTGATTTTTCTGAAATATATTTCAGTTTCGTTTGAAGAACTTTATCAGAAGCTATTGGGTGAAGTTGCCGAAGGGGCTGATCCCGAAGACAGAGAGGAGTACAAAGCTGAAAATGTATTCTTTGTACCTGCCGATGCTCGTTGGGCATATATAGTGTCAAAAGCCAAAGATCCCCAAATTGGTAAATATGTGGATGCGGCAATGGATGCTATCGAGAAAGAGAATGCCTCACTGAAAGGTGTTTTACCCAAAGTTTTCGCCCGGCAAAATCTTGACCCGGCAAGCCTTGGAGAATTGATAGACCTTGTTGGGAATAGCACCATGTCGTCAGCTAATACAAAGAGTGCCGATGTGTTAGGACACGTTTTTGAATATTTCTTAGGTGAATTTGCACTTGCCGAAGGCAAGAAAGGTGGACAGTTCTATACACCCCGAAGCGTTGTCGAGTTGTTGGTAAATATGTTGGAGCCATACAAAGGGCGAGTATTTGACCCTTGTTGTGGTTCGGGCGGTATGTTTGTGCAGAGCGAGAAGTTTGTGAAGGAGCACCAAGGACGCATTAATGATATATCCATTTACGGTCAGGAAAGCAACCAAACCACATGGCGACTTTGTAAAATGAATCTCGCCATTCGGGGTATCGACGCTTCACAAGTAAAATGGAACAACGAAGGCTCGTTTATGAACGATGCTCATCGAGACCTGAAAGCTGATTATATCATTGCCAACCCTCCGTTTAATGATAGCGACTGGAGCGGCGACCAACTCCGCAAGGATGGACGTTGGCAATACGGCGTTCCTCCTACGGGTAATGCCAACTTTGCATGGATTCAACACTTCATCTATCATCTTTCACCATCAGGGCAAGCAGGTTTCGTATTGGCTAAGGGGGCTTTAACCTCCAAAACGAGTGGAGAGGGCGACATTCGCCGAACGTTGGTCGAAAAGGGATTGATAGATTGTATTGTCAACTTACCTGCTAAACTATTCTTGAATACTCAAATCCCTGCAGCTTTGTGGTTTGTAAGCCGCAATCGCACAAATGGCAGTTTCCGCAACCGCAGCAAAGAGATTCTGTTCATTGATGCTCGTAATATGGGCTATCTCATCAATCGTCGCACCCGTGAACTTTCAGAAGATGACATTACTAAAATTTCCGATACCTATCACAACTGGCGTAATATAGAGGGACGATACGAAGACATTGTAGGGTTCTGCGCCTCTGTACCCATTAGTCGGGTTGCCGAGTTAGATTATGTACTCACACCAGGACGTTACGTTGGGTTACCCGATGAAGAAGATGATTTTAACTTCGAGGAACGTTTCAATACCCTTAAGAGCGAATTTTTAGAGCAGCTTAAAGAGGAAGAGCGGCTCAATGCGCTAATTAAGGAGAATCTGGCAAAGATTAAAATATAGGGCTATGGATATTCAACGTATCAATCAATATAAAAGCTCTTTTGATTCCATTGCGAAGGAGATAACTGATGACAATGGAGAGCCGGTAGAGGTATGGTATGCCCGTGAATTGCAATCACTTCTGGGATATGCCCGTTGGGAGAATTTTGTGGTAGCTATCAATCGAGCGGTGGATTCTTGTAAAACGCAGGGTGTCAGCGTAGATGACCATTTTCGTGACCTCACGAAAATGGTCTCTCTGGGCAGTGGTGCTCAACGCCCTATACAGGATTTTATGCTCACACGTTATGCCTGCTATCTGATTGCTCAGAACGGCGATCCTAAGAAAGAAGAGATTGCCTTTGCACAGAGTTACTTTGCAGTACAGACACGTCGTGCCGAGATAATAGAGGAGCGACTTAACTTGCTATCACGCTTGGAGACGAGAGAGCGATTACGGGCATCAGAGAAACAACTCAGTCAGAATATTTACGAACGTGGTGTTGACGACAAAGGCTTTGGACGTATCCGCTCAAAGGGTGATGCCGCTCTGTTTGGTGGTAAGACCACCGAACAAATGAAACTTCGCCTTGGGGTAAAGAACGGAGCTCTTGCCGACCACCTGCCAACTTTGACTATTGCGGCAAAGAATCTTGCCACCGAAATGACCAACTACAACGTTGAGCAAAAGGATTTAATGGGTGAGGCTCCAATCACAGGCGAACATATCCAAAATAACCTGAGCGTAAGGGATATGTTGGGTAAACGGGGGATTCAGCCAGAAAACCTACCGCCTGCCGAAGATATAAAGAAGGTGGAACGCCGTGTGGCAAAAGAAGAGAAGGTGTTGGAGAAAAGCACGAAGAAGTTACCTAAGAAGGAGGAGTAAATATGAAATCAATAGATATACTTGAAATGCAAAAGGCGCAACAGCAATACACTGATACCCTTAATCTTGAGATATGTTATTCCAGGTTATATAGTGCTTATAATGCGAGAAATAGAACCTTGATGTTAAACTTAATCAGTTATTATCAAAATCATTTTCCTTCAAATATTTTGGAAATTAAAAGCAAGATAACTAATGAGTTTCTATCTCACAATTTGCCCCGTCCCCTATTTTTATCTTGGATACAACCGACAGATTATGAGGTCGAATTAAATGTTATTGGTTGTATGAAAGCAATCAATGACCAACTTAGTTATTTGAATTATTATTCGGATAACTACACCTTTGCGTTAAAAGCTATTTATGAACCGGGAAAGCCGTTTGAGGCACAACAAGTTCTTAATAATGATGATAAAGACAAACTTACAGTTGCAGATCTTCTAAAAGTTAGTAAATATGCTATTGATATTGCTAAAACCGTTGCTCCTGACAATGAGGATTTTGACAAGGCGAGTGCTGCGATCTCTGTATTTCAAGGTATAGATTTAGCGTTAAACAACAAGCCCGAGGATAAACCTGTTAATAAAATGCTCCACTTAGCAAAAGACTTTTTGTCTTCGGTGGTGATGCCTAACGTCAAAGAGCGAGAGAGCAAACAGACCGTATC
The DNA here is from genome assembly GCA_905215345.1 of uncultured bacterium. Taxonomy (GTDB): domain Bacteria; phylum Bacteroidota; class Bacteroidia; order Bacteroidales; family Bacteroidaceae; genus Bacteroides. Next base: position 404,254 of record CAJMPR010000002.1, on the reverse strand, counting down.
AGTAGGCTCTGTACTTGTTGGGTTGGCAATAGATTTTTTCTGCAAAAAATAAGATTATGAGCGAGTGGAAAGAGTATAAATTAGGAGACTTTGGAACAGTCATTACAGGGAATACTCCATCATCTAAAAATCCCGAAGATTGGGGTGATGAGATGTTGTTTGTAACGCCATCTGATTATAAAAATTATCTTAAATACGCAAATCGTAGCGATAGAAAACTATCTTCAATAGGGTTTAATCGATTAAATAAAAAGATTCTACCTCCAAATTCTCTACTAGTTACGTGTATTGGTTCTGACATGGGTAAAGTGGTAAAAGCTAGTGATTATTGTATTACCAATCAACAAATCAACTCTATTATTCCTAATGATAAATTTGATAGTGATTTCATTTATTACAAGCTAATTGATTTATACGACACATTAAGAATATACGGTGGCGATGGTACTGCAGTTCCAATTGTGAATAAAACGGATTTTGAAAGTATTGTAGCTGAAGTGCCAGAGAACAAAGAGGAGCAGGAGCGAATTGCGGGAGTATTGAGTTCGTTGGATGATAAGATTGATTTGCTGACACGTCAAAATGCCACCCTCGAAGCAATGGCAGAAACTCTCTTCCGCCAATACTTTATCGAGAACCCAAAAGAAAATTGGAAAGATGGTGTGATTGCCGATATAATTGATTTCAACCCGACACGAAAACTATCAAAAGATATAATTGCTCCCTTTTTGGAGATGTCCAATTTAAGCACGACTACTTACGCCCCTAATGGATGGTATGATAGATCGTTTTCATCTGGTACAAAATTCAAAAATGGTGATACGCTTTTGGCACGTATCACTCCTTGCCTTGAAAATGGGAAAACAGCGTATGTTGACTTTTTAGAAGACGAACAAGTAGCATGGGGTTCGACAGAGTATATCGTAATGTGTCCGAAATGTGGATTACATCCATTTTTTGCATATATCGTAGCAAAATATCAGGATTTCAGAGACTACGCTGAATCATGTATGTCAGGCTCTTCAGGCAGGCAGCGTGTTGATGTTGATAATTTGAAAGGCTATGAAATAAAAATGCCTGATGCTGAAATCATAAAGCGGTTTAATGTCCTAATAGATTCTATAGTAAGCAAGATGAACTGCAATAACAAGCAAATCCGTATCCTTACAAAATTACATAATACCATGCTGCCGAAATTAATTAACAACGAAATCAATATACAATCTTATGATTAGAAAAATAGGTTTATATTTTCTTTCCCTTTGGTTGTTATTTCTGCTGATTATAATTATCACAGTAGATATTCCGATTTGTATGGGTAACGATTGGGAATTTGTCGGAATCGGATATTTATTATCTCATAATGTAGTACCAATAATATGCATATTATCTCTTGTTGTAGGTGGATTTTCTTATTATGACTTCAATCATCAAATAACAGGTACGCCTGAATTGTCTTTTGAAATAACTGCAATTGAGAATATAGACTATGAACACCTAACCTTTTTAACTACATATATAGTTCCGTTAGTTTGCTTCAACTTTGACAGTATCCGATACGAAATTGTATTGGCTATTCTGCTGGTAGTAATGGGAGCAATCTACATTAGAACAGATTTGTTTTATGCAAATCCCACATTAGCTATTTTGCGATTTAAAATTTATAAAATATCCGGTAGATTTAGAGGAGGAGGAACAAGGGATAATGTTATATTGATATGTAGAGAGAAGCTAAATCAAAATGACCGTGTGAAATATATTAAAATAGACGAACGAATTTATTACGCATATAAAGATAGTATCCATGAATAAAGCCGAGTTAAACCAGTCATTAGAATTTTTAAATAATCCTACGGGAGAGTTACAAATCATTATGTACGCTTGCTTTGAAGAACAGGTCGTAAAGAAATTAGATGTGAAATCCGAAGATCTCCCACCAATACGGAGATTGTTTGTGGATTCAGTCAACAGTACGATTGTCTCCCAAGAAGAATTTACAGTAATACCTCTTTCTACAGCCGATGAGAGAAGCAACTGTTTTTACGAATATGACTTAGAACTACCTGAAGAATTGCAATTTTTAGAAACTATTATTGGAAATGATGAGATAGAAACATTCAACTTCAATAATGATACTTTTGCAAAGATTGATGCTTTGGCAATAGTATTAGCGGATGATAATAACGAAATATCACTTTATAAAAAGCTTTCCTCTGTTGAAGTACTTGGACGTGGGGGCTATATGTTATGGAAATCAAATCAGAGACTTGAACGTTTTGAAGAACAGTTATTAAGAATAAGCCCAAGTTTTCAAGTGTTACGAGTTGAGGAGAGTGTTATCATTCTAAATCTAAAGACTATAGAAAGGAACTTTGGTTTTCACGATGTTATAAAACGAGAAGCAACTCTTGGACTTGAAGCAATTAACGACATGGGAATCGTCAGCAACATTGATACGTTGGAAGAATTAATTGAAAATGTAAGCTTTGCAAGAAAACTTACCAAAATTGCAAGAAATTCACCCGTAATCCAAAGGAGAATTCCTAATGTTAGTATTATTGCATTCTCAAGAACTCACCCCGCTATAAGAAATAAAATGAGATATACGCCTGACGGCACTCAGTTTGCATTGGATACGAAAGTTTCAAAAGACTTGTTTGTCAAGTTGTTGAATGATGATTTTTTGACCTCTGAATTGACTCAACTTTATTATGACAGTCTTGCCAAAGATAACATCGAAGGCGAGGCTACTAATGTGGTTAATAATTGATTTATACTATGACCAAACTAACCGAATCAACCATAGAAAACTTCGCAATCGAGTTATTCCAACGACTCGGTTACGAATACATCTATGCACCTGATATTGCACCCGACAGTGAGAACCCAGTGCGGAGTTCTTTTGAAGAAGTGATACTCATTGAGCGACTAACAAAAGCGGTTCGGCGTATCAATGTATCGCTACCTGCTGATGCTGTGGATGAAGCAATTAAAACCGTACTTCGAATAGCTTCGCCCGATACGCTTGCTAACAATGAGCAGTTTCACCGACTTCTCACCGAAGGTGTGCCCATTACGATTCACAAAGAGGGTGCGGAACGTGGGGAAAGGGTTTGGTTGGTTGATTTTGAGTATCCGGAACTTAATGATTTTGTAGTGGCAAACCAATACACTATCATTGAGAACGGGCGCAACAAACGCCCCGATGTGATTCTATTTGTAAACGGGTTGCCGTTAGTGGTCATTGAGTTGAAAAATGCTGCGGATGCCAATGCTACTATACAGAGTGCTCACCGTCAGATTGAGACTTACAAGCAAGCTATCCCATCGCTGTTTAACTACAATTCTCTGGTTGTAATATCCGATGGATTGGATGCTCGTGCCGGCTCGCTATCGGCAGGCTTCAGCCGCTTTATGGCTTGGAAAACGGAAGACGGCAAAGCTGAAGCATCGAAACTTGTCAGCCAATTGGAGGTGATGATAAAAGGAATGCTTAATAAAGAGACCTTGCTCGACCTAATCCGCTCGTTTACGGTTTTCGAGAAATCAAAATCAGAAGATCCAAAAACAGGAATCACAACAATAAAAACCGTCAAAAAGATTGCTGCCTATCATCAATACTATGCCGTAAACAAAGCCGTAGAATCAACCATACGTGCCACAGGCTTTAATCAAATGTCAAACTGCGTAGCAGAGCCGCCTGCACAGTATGGATTTCGGGATGTGATTGAACAACCGGAAGGCGACCATAAGGCCGGAGTAGTGTGGCATACACAAGGGTCAGGAAAATCTTTATCAATGGTTTTCTATACCGGAAAGGTGGTGCAGAAACTCAATAATCCTACCATTGTTGTTATTACCGACCGCAATGACTTAGATGATCAACTATTCGACACTTTTGCCGCATCGAAACAGTTACTCCGTCAAACTCCCGTACAGGCTGAAAATCGGGAAGAGTTGAAAAAGCTACTCACAGTAGCTTCGGGCGGAGTGATATTTACGACGATACAAAAATTTCAGCCTGAGACAGGGAATGTATACGATACACTGACCGATCGTAGTAATGTGATTGTGATTGCGGATGAAGCTCACCGTACACAATATGGTTTCAAGGCAAAGACAGTTGAGATACGCAATGAAGCGGATGAAGTAATCGGTTCGGAGATAAAATATGGATTTGCCAAATATTTGCGTGATGCACTGCCCAATGCCACTTATTTAGGTTTCACAGGAACACCCATCGAAGCTACGGATGTGAACACACCTGCTGTGTTTGGGCATTATGTGGATATATACGATATTGCTCAGGCAGTTGCCGATGGCGCTACCGTGCGTATATTCTATGAAAGTCGCCTTGCAAAGATAGACCTAAGCGACAGCGGGCGAGAATTAGTCGAAGAGTTGGATAAAGAGTTATCGCAAGACGATTTGACCGACGTACAAAAGGCAAAAGCCAAATGGACACAGCTCGAAGCCCTTATCGGTAGCCCGAACCGTTTGAAAAATATCGCTAAAGACATTGTGACACACTTCGAAACGCGCCAACAGGTATTTGAGGGTAAAGCAATGGTTGTGGCGATGAGCCGACGCATTGCTGCCGAGCTATACGATGCAATCATAGAAATTCGTCCCGAATGGCACTCGGACGACCTCACTAAAGGAGCTATCAAAGTAGTGATGACAAGTTCCTCGTCTGACGGGGCTAAAATATCGAAACACCACACCACCAAAGAGCAACGCCGTGCCCTTGCCGAGCGAATGAAGAACCCGGACGATGAACTGAAACTAGTTATCGTGCGTGATATGTGGCTCACAGGGTTTGATGCTCCGTGCCTACACACACTCTACATAGACAAACCGATGCAGGGACATAACCTGATGCAAGCCATTGCCCGTGTGAATCGTGTGTATAAGGATAAACCCGGAGGATTGGTAGTGGATTATCTCGGCATAGCGTCCGACCTAAAGAAAGCCCTCTCGTTTTACTCCGATTCAGGTGGTAAAGGTGATCCTACACTTCAACAGGAACAAGCGGTGGAAATTATGCTCGAAAAAATAGAGGTAATCTCACAGATGTTTCATGGATTTGAATATGAAAATTACTTTGAAGCCAACACATCGGGAAAGCTCTCGTGGATTTTGCGTGCCGAAGATTTTATCCTAGGAATTGACGATGGTAAGAAACGTTTTGTAAACGAAGTAACCGCACTTGGAAAAGCTTTTGCAATTGCTATTCCTCACGACAAGGCGATGGATGTAAAAGACGAGGTGTCATTCTTTCAAGCTGTGAAATCGCGATTGTGCAAGTTTGACTCCACAGGCGAAGGGCGCACCGACGAAGAGATTGAAACAACCATCCGTCAAGTGATTGACCAAGCATTGGTATCTGAGAAGGTGATTGATATTTTTGATGCTGCCGGAATTAAGAAGCCTGATATTTCGATTCTTTCTGAAGAGTTCTTAATGGAACTCAAAGGAATGGAGCATAAAAACATAGCGTTAGAGGTGCTACGTAAGTTGTTGAGCGATGAGATAAAAGAGCGTGCAAAACGTAACCTTATCGAAAGCCGCTCTTTAATGGAGATGCTCGAAAATTCCATCACCAAGTATCACAACAAGGTGATTACGGCTGCTGAAGTAATTGAAGACCTTATACGTCTGAGTAAACATATCGTAGAACAAGATAATGCCGCAAAAGAATTGGGTCTAACGGATTATGAATATGCGTTTTATACTGCCGTAGCTGATAATAATAGTGCTATTGAGTTGATTGGCAAAGATAAGTTACGGGAACTGGCAGTGGTATTGACCGAGACCATCCGAAACAACACAACAATTGACTGGACAATAAAAGAAAATGTAAGAGCCAAAATGAAAGTTGCTGTTAAACGTATTCTTCGGAAGTTTGGCTACCCACCTGATATGCAGTTGCTGGCAACAGAAACGGTACTTAAACAAGCGGAAATGATAGCAGAGGAATTAATAAAATGAAAATCATGGCGAAACAAGATAATAATAAAGGAATAGTCTATGTTCTAACTAACTCGGCAATGCCGGGATTGGTTAAAATTGGAATGACTACACGTGAAAGTATTGATACTCGAATGAAGGAGCTTTACAGCACAGGTGTTCCTGTGCCGTTTGATTGCGTATATGCGTGTGAAGTAAAAGCTTCGGATTGTGCCAAAATAGAAAAGGCACTTCATAAAGCATTTGAACCGAATCGGATAAATGCAAATCGTGAATTCTTTAGCATCAAATCTGAACAAGCTACGGCTATTTTGGAACTTTTTGACCGAAAAGATATTACTAATGAGGTGACCGCCGAAATTGAAAACGATCTAACCCCTGAGGATAAGGTTGCCGGAGAAAAGATAAAATCAACTCGTCGTCCTCCAATGAATTATCGAGAGATGGGGATTAATGTAGGTTCCAAACTTGTTTTTGTGAAAGACCCTTCGATACAAGTCATAATTTCAGGAGATAAAAAAGTTTCATACAATGGTGAGGAGTTATCGCTTACAGCTGTTACCAAAAAGCTATTGGGAATAACTCACGCTCTTCAACCTACGACTTACTGGGAATATGAAAGTAAGAATCTTAGGGATATTTATGATGAAACTTATTCATTAGAAGAATAAAATATGCTTAATGATAAAATTGCAATAAATATGAAACGACTTTATTTAATTATTCTAGCAACAATCCTGCTAACAGGTTGTGCTACTATCCCAAGAGCTTCCGTTGAAATGTCTATCCAACTAGAACAGCAACTCTATGCTCTAAAACAGGCTAATGAATCAGTAATAAATGCTGTATTCGATGCACAGGAACAGAATATGATTATCCATATTGACAATACATTATTTCCAGAATACCTGAATGGCTTATTCAAAAATCCATCGATCCAAAATGTTTGGGATGAAATGGTTGCTAATGATAATTATAAAGAACGATTGGAGGTTATAATATGGTTGAACAAAAATATTCAAAAACAATATAAAGAGACCAAGGATTCGCTCCTTTTACCTATAAGAGAAGAACGATTACGAGTTTTGAAGTCATTTAATGACGAATTTAATACAGCAATTCAAATGAATAGCACTGTCACACGTAATATTGCTTCTGCAAATACGATGCAAGAAGCTTATAAGGCTCTGGCATCTAAAGTTATTGATGTTAATAGACTTGATTCTATTGTCACAAGTTCGCTACAAAATATCGACGGCAAATTAAACTCAATCAAAAAAGGTATAGATGCATACGAAAAAAATGCAGATAAGATTAACAACATCATAAAAAAGATAAAATAATATGGCACTAAAATTAGATGATGCTATTTTTAACAAAGCATCAAATCAAGCTATGCAAGAAGCATTAGCAAAAACAGCAGAAGAAAGACTGAAAATTATGGGTACTTCTGCTTTCACTACAATTATCACAGAACTTAAAAAGAGCACTGTTGATAAAACCATTGTTGCACAACTTGAAAGTAAAATCAATGCAGCTACCAATAAGAATCAAGTGATAATTGACGTAATCAAGAAAGGTGGAACTATTGCAGATGCGTTGACAAAAATATTAAAGTAAATTCATAATGCAAGCAAGTTAGCCTATTATGAACAGAGAACAGAAAATATTATCCCTATTGGCTCAATTTAAAGAGTTGGGTATAGACCAACAGATAGACTACAACAAGTTCTATCTATACTCTATTATTACCCATTCAACAGCTATTGAGGGTTCTACCGTCACCGAAATAGAAAACCAACTTCTATTTGATGAAGGCATAAGTGCCAAAGGTCGTTCGATGACTGAGCAACTGATGAACTTAGATTTGAAAGCAGCATACGAACAATCTATTGTCTTTGCAAAGAACCATAGCGATATTTCTGTGGAGATGCTCAAACTGTTGTCTTCTATTGTTCTAAAGAATACGGGAACGACTTATCAAACGGCTTTGGGCGAATTTTCGTCAGCAAATGGAGATCTGCGTTTACTGAATGTCATGGCTGGCACCGGAGGACGTTCTTATATGAATTATTCTAAGGTACCTACAAAGCTGGCAGAACTTTGTGAAAGTATTAATCAAAGACGAAAGACTCTTTCAAAGGCGAATGTTATTGAATGCTACAAGCTGAGCTTTGATTCCCATTTTCATTTGGTAACTATCCATCCCTGGGCTGATGGGAACGGTAGAATGTGCAGATTGCTAATGAATCAATTGCAGTTTGAGTACGGGATTATCCCTTCCAATATCAACAAAGACCGTAAAGCCGAATATATAGAGGCTCTTATCGCTACTCGTGAAAATGATGATATAGAGCTATTTCGAAACTTTATGTTTGATGAACATATACGCAACTTGGAGCAAACAATTCTTAATTATCAGGCATCAATAGAGGATGACGGTTTAGAGCCTCGTGCCGATGTCGGCATAAATGTCGGTATAAATGTCGGCATAAACGAGCAACGTGTATTAGAACTTATTCGGATTAACAACCGAACAACCGCAAAAGAGGTTGCCGAATCGCTTTCTGTCTCCTTACGACAAGGGGAACGTATTATGGCAACCCTAAAGGGAAAAGGGCTAATCAAGCGTATTGGTTCTAACAAGTCGGGACATTGGGAGGTAATAGAGCAATCATAATGCAACAAAAGCATAAATGAATGACACAAATTCGTAAACGATTGAAGCAACAAATGAAATCATGAACAACAACATATTAATCTACACCACTCCCGACGGGAAAAAGAAGCTGGAAGTCAATCTCAAAGATGAAACTTTATGGCTGTCATTGGATCAAATCGCAGAACTGTTCCAGCGAAATAAGTCGACTATTTCAAGACATATAAAGAATATATTTGAAGAGGGCGAACTGAACCAGGAAGCAACTGTTGCAAAATTTGCAACAGTTCAAAAAGAAGGAGACAGAAAGGTCGAACGGAATATAGATTACTACAATCTGGACATGATTATCTCAGTAGGTTATCGTGTAAACTCTCTACAAGGCACTCACTTCCGTATCTGGGCGACACAAGTGCTCAAGGAATATATGATAAAGGGCTTTGCCATGGACGACGAGCGTCTAAAGCGTGGTGGTGGAGGCAATTACTTTGATGAACTACTCTCTCGCATCCGTGATATCCGTTCTTCAGAAAAGCTGTTCTATCGGAAGGTATTGGAGATCTATGCTCTCAGTATCGATTATGATCCACATAGTGAAGTAACCAAGGAGTTCTTCGCATCCGTCCAGAACAAAATGCACTATGCTGTGCATGGGAAAACAGCAGCCGAGCTGATTTATAGTCGTGCGGATGCACAGAAAGATTTTATGGGACTAACCTCATGGACAGGTTGTTTGCCCCATAAGTCGGATACGAATATTGCCAAGAATTATCTTTCTAAAGAGGAGATTGACACGTTAAACCGGATAGTCTCACTCTATCTGGACTTTGCCGAGCTACAAGCGTTAGACAAACGCCCCATGTACATGAAGGACTGGCTGAGCAAGTTGGATGACTTCCTGAAGCTATCGGGCAAGGAGTTACTCCATCACGTAGGGGTAGTTTCCGCTGAAATGGCTAAGTTAAAAGCATATAACGAATACGATCAGTTCAAAGAGCGTATACAATATGAACTATCGCCAGTAGAAATCCACTTTCTTGAATCGTTTGAGGAAACGCAAAAGAAGTTGAAAAAATAGAACTATAAAAGCAGATAAGTAGCAATAAAAAAGCAACATCCTATGCGCATACAGTTTGCATCCGACCTGCATTTGGAATTCAAAGAGAATTTGGCTTATGTTCAGAGCATCCCTTTTGAAGTGACTGGGGAGATTCTGATATTGGCCGGAGATACTTTCTACTTGAAAGATAGAACTATGCCAAATATTAAGTTTTGGAAGTGGGCTTCTCAGAACTATCAGCAAGTGATGCTGGTGCCGGGTAACCATGAGTTTTATAACAATGGTGATGTGAGTGTTCGTGGTGACTCTTGGCAATATACGTTTCTCGACAATGTAGGTTATTACTATAATAAGGTAGTGCGTATAGATGATGTGGATATTGTCCTCTCTACTTTATGGTCGCATATTCCTGCCGAGAATGAATTTAATGTATTCAGAGGAATGAACGATTTCTGCCAAATATTATATGACAAACATCGTTTACGCATTGAGGATTTTAATGTAGAGCATGAAAAGTGTCTTTCCTTTATCAAACAAAGCGTTCTAGAAAGTACTGCTAAGCATATTGTTGTTGCAACCCATCACCTACCAACTTTTCAAGCGGTTGCCAAAGAGCGAATAAATGATAGTATGAATAATGCCTATGTAACAGAACTGGGCAACTTCATTGCCGATAGTAGAATTGATTATTGGATATATGGTCATTCTCACAAGAATATTGATACCGAGATAGGTACCACTAAAATCGTATCCAATCAGTTAGGATATTTGTTCAATGGAGGACAAGCAGAGGGATTCAGTGCAAGTCGATTTATAGAGTTGCAATAAACAGAACGAATAATTAAAATGAATATAATTCAACAAACAGAGAATAAGAAACAATATTTAGACCTGCTGTTACTTGCTGACGAGCAGGAGTCTATGATCGACCGTTACTTGGAGCGTGGCGAACTGTTTGTGCTTGAAGAAAATGGCGTGAAGGCGGTCTGCGTGGTAACAGATGAAGGAGACAATGTTTGTGAACTCAAAAATATTGCTGTTACTCCTGAATTTCAACGGAAGGGGTATGGCAAAAAGCTAATAAACTATTTGATAGAGTACTATTCGAGAAAATTCACTCAAATGATAGTTGGTACGGGTGATGTGCCAAATGCAGTTGGCTTCTATAAAAGTTGTGGATTTGAATATTCACATCGAATAGAAAACTTCTTCACTGACAACTACGATCATCAGATGTTTGAAGATGGGGTATTGCTGAAAGATATGGTATATTTAAAACGGAATATTCCAGAGAGCATCATCATAAAAACCTATTACGGTCGTGTTCCTGCCTGCGGTGTATTTTGTGGTGGTTGTCCGACTTATACGCGAGACAAGAAACCCTGTTTAGGCGCTGAGCAAAACAAAGAAAGGTGTGAGAGATGTAAAACATTTCATCTTTGTTGTACAAAAAAAGGAATCACTTATTGTTATCAATGTACAGTCTTTCCATGTACAAAATTTAAAAGCTTCGCAAAACGATGGCTGAAATATGGACAAGACTTTGTTGCCAATCAAAAACTATTAAAACAAGCCGGTGAAATGGAATTTTTGAAACAGTATAATCAAAGAACAGTATCAATATCAAAAGAACAAAATGAAAAATAGAAACATACTCCTCATAGGATTCTTGTTTTGCACTTTACGTCTATTTGCGCAAACTGAATATACAGTAAATTTATATGATGCACAAAGAGAGCGCATTGTTCCAATTGCTATATATGAACCAAAGCACGTAAACAAACATACTCCGGTCATTATATTCAGTCATGGATATGGGCAAAATGCGCCCGATTCGTATATATCATATTCATGTTTGACAAAACCATTAGCAATGAAAGGTTACTACGTAATCAGTATTCAGCATGAATTGCCAAATGACCTGCCGTTGGCGATGAGTGGCAACTTTATGGAAACACGAATGCCCAACTGGGAAAGAGGTGTTGAGAATATATTGTTTACCATCAAAGAGTTCAAGAAACTCAAGCCCAAACTGAGTTGGAATAACATTACTATTATGGGACATTCCAACGGTGGGGATATGGCAATGTTATTTGCAGCCAAACATCCAATGATGGCTCAAAAGATTATATCTTTAGATCACAGAAGAATGATGATGCCATGATGCAGTTCTCCCCAAGTTTACACTTTGCGAGGCTCAGACTACGAAGCAGATGAAGATGTAATTCCGACAGTAGAAGAACAACAGAAGTATCATATCTCTGTTATTCAATTAGATGATATAAAACATGGGGATATGGATAACAAAGGGAAAAGAGAGCAACACGATACAATACTTCACTATCTATATAAATTTCTAAAATGAATACAGATTATAAAGTCGGCGAATTGATATACGACGCAAATATTTACGATGGATTGAATACCTTTCTCTCGGATTTTCAATTCTATAAAAAGTGGCTCCCAACCAACAAAGAGGCTCGAATACTTGAACTCTGCTGTGGTACGGGTAGGCTCACTATTCCAATTGCACAAGAGGGATACAATATTTGCGGAGTAGATTACACTCCGTCAATGCTTGAGCAAGCAAAGTCGAAAGCTACCGAAGCGGGATTAGAGATTAATTTCATTGAAGCGGATATTAGAGCACTTGACTTGCAAGGGAAATTCGACCTTATCTTTATTCCGTTTAACTCAATCCACCATTTATACCGAAACGAAGATTTGTTTAAGGCGCTAGCGTGTGTTAAGAACCATCTCAAAGAAGGAGGTCTATTTCTATTGGATTGCTTTAATCCCAACATTCAATATATTGCCGAGAACGAAAAAGGTCAAGCAGTGATTGCCGAATACACAACGGACGATGGTCGAGAAGTTTTGATAAAACAAACCATGCGTTACGAGAGTGCAACCCAAATTAACCGTATTGAGTGGCACTATTTTATAAACGGAGAGTTTCATTCAACCCAAAATCTGGATATGCGATTGTTTTTCCCACAAGAATTGGATTCATATCTGGAACGAGCTGGGTTTAACATTGTGCACAAGTTTGGAGGTTTTGAAGAAGAATCGTTTGATGACAAATCGGAAAAGCAGATATATATTTTGTCATTAAACCATTTGGGAGATAATGATAAGTGACGCAATAATAGAGAAACAGAGCCCTGATTTTGAAACATGAAAAAATAGAGTAAACTCTTTATCTGAATTCATTTTGCGATTCTTTCATTACTGTACAAAAGCACTACAAATAATCAAATATGTAGTATACTTGTACAAAAGTTCTACACTTTTGTAAACCATTTGCTTCATTTTTCATATCTTTGCCCCTGCAAACCATTTGTAACCCCATAGCGAGAAAGGTTTGAAAATCAACTATTTCAAATTGATTGCTACCGATTACAAAAGGGCTGAAAAAACACGGTACAACACGTATATCGAAAACACTGAGAACCAACACATTGAATTTCCCAGTACTTTCAATGTAATTGTAAAAACAAGCTTTGTACCGTTTAAAAGGCGAAAACGCTAATACTCAATAGTATAAATATGCTGCATCGGGAAGTAATTGCTGATTACCAACAATCAGTATAAATGACTATGGATTCATATGACCTCAGAGAATAATATAAAATACTTTGAAAATCGGGAAGATTGGCGAGCATGGCTTACCGAGAATTTTGATACAGAGAATGAAATCTGGTTTGTATTTCCCAACAAATCTTCAAGCGAAAAAAGTGTGATATACAATGACGCTGTTGAAGAAGCCCTTTGTTTCGAGTGGATTGACAGTACAATAAAGTCGCTTGACAAAGAGCATAAAATTCAGCATTTCACACCCCGAAACCCTAAAAGTACATATTCGCAAGCCAACAAAGAGAGACTCCGGTGGTTGATGGAAAACAGGATGATACACCCCAAATTTGAGGATAAGATACGAAAGGTATTGTCCCAGCCATTTATATTTCCCGACGACATAATGGACAAGTTGAGAGAGGATAAAGGAATATGGCAAAATTATCAACGATTCTCCGATACATATAAACGTATCCGCATTGCATATATTGAAGCAGCGAGAAAACGACCGGAAGAATTTAAGAAACGATTAAACAACTTTATCAATAAAACGAAAGAAAACAAAACAATCACAGGATTCGGAGGAATTGGCAAATACTATTAAATCAAAACGAAATGTCCGAGCAGAGCTACGACCAAATGTTAGTTTCAATGCAGAGCGAAAAAAGAAAGCCTTACTCAAAGAAGCACAAGCCGAACAGTTCCGAAGCAATAGAATATCAATCAGTTGAAAAGATGACGTTTTTTTCTTACACTCTCCATCTTTTTCACTTTTATATAAAGCTAAAATTTCATACCTTTACCGATATATAAATTTATACAGATATGAAACATACATCCGAGACTCCTTTGGCTCCTTATAGCTATGCCCGTTGCTTTAACACTCAATGCACTAAAGGAGAAAACTGCCTGCACCGCCTTGCCGCCATTCACGATACGCCTAAGTACCCCTCCATCAGTATCATCAATCCCTTATGCATCCCCGAAGACACTAATCAATGCTCTTTCTTCCAATCAACACAGAAAATACATGTGGCATGGGGAATCAGCCATTTGTTCGACGAAGTTCCGCACAAGAATGTTCCGGCACTAAAGAGCCAATTAATCGCCCACTTCGGCAGAGGGAAATATTACCGTTTCTATCGCGAAGAATGCTTTCTTACACCCGAAGACCAAGAGTATATCCGCAGACTGTTCCAACAGTACGGGCTTAAGGAAGTTGTCACTTTCGATTCTTATAGTAATGAATACAGATGGTAAGCTCCGGCTACAATCATTGAGGCTGTCTATATCCCTTATCTATCCCCCCGATTATAGATTATCAGAGAAATATCTATATACGTTTATTTGTAACCACCCAAGTATATTTTATCCACTCACAAAGCAGTTATAATATTAGTTCACAGTGCTGAACACTTTGTTCACACGCTTTGTAACACTTTGTTTCACCCTATAAGAACAAAGTGTTACATCGTATGAGAACGAAATGTTACAGTACTGTGAAACGAAATGTTACACCGCATTGAAACGGAATGTTCTCTACGTTGAAACAAAGTGTTCACCCTATTGGAACAAAGTGTTCTCTATGGAGGATTACATGATTCATCCCAAGAGAACGAGCTTTGAATATACCCCCCCTGTCTTTTCCTGATTTAGCTATACGCTTTTTTGCTTCATAAACGTAATCAGTAGACTGTTTTTATACTGTTGTACTGATAGAATAGTCACTTCTTCAGAAATCATACTGATAGAGTAGACACAACAAGTGTTTCTCTATCAACAATATTCGTCCACCAGTTTGATGGTTATTTCATTTTTTATCGTACATTTGCATTGTCAAAACTTTTATTCTAAACGTAGAGCAGGGAAACCTGCCAAATCATCGTGGCGGGCATTTTTATGCCTGTACACGACACTCTCTTATATGGCGGTCCCTGTACCCCCATGGAGAGTGTTAATGCACCTCCAAGACATATGCTCTACGTGAATATAGGTTTTGACAATGGGACAGGCGGGGATCGCTTTTGCATTGTCTTCTCCCCTCTCCCATAAATCAACTTATTCATCATTTAAGACTTAAAGATTTATGGAAAACAGCAATCAACCGGAGACTATTCAGTCAAGTACTTATCATCTACTCAACTCCGTAGCTTACAGCTTCCCGTCGGAAGACAGCATGAAAGCGTATTACATACAAATGACTTATGTAATAAATCCGACTTTGCATATAGAAAAGCACACGGACTACGTACGCCTGCAAAATCTGCACCGCAAATTGAAGCAGTTTATCAATGTCCTGCACCATCTTAACGGGCACGAATGGGGAAAAGGTATTTTAGAGATACAAAATTCCATCGGCCTCTACATGTTACAAAACAATATCGACCGGAAAATCCTCCTACAAACCCATCAGGAAGTAGGAGAACATTTACAGTTCATTACCCAACTGGCAGGGAACATGGGGTACATGAAACAACTCTTAGGTATTCTGCACTGCCATTATCAAAATGTGGAATATCTGATAAAGAGAATGGAAAAAAAGAAAGAAGAAACTACGACACAAAAGCAGTGATATTTGCAGCAAGAGTGACAAAATAAGAAAGTGTATCATAACTCACCACAGATTCCGCAGATTAACACAGATTATTTTAAGAGTTCGGATAATCAAGAACTTTTATCTGTGTTAATCTGCGGAATCTGTGGTGAGTTATGACATATCCCCCTCTTTACCTTGGAAGTTTATGTAAGGAATCTCTTATCTCAAACCCGCCTGCCTTGCAAAAAAGTCGGTCATCTTTTTAAAGGTCGTTTCGTTGAATGTAACGGGACCATGCTCTCCTCCGGGTACGGAAATAAATTCATCCAACAAGCCCGCACCTTTCAGCGCCTCGGAGAAATAAATACTTTGGCAATTGGGGACCACACTGTCTGCATCGCCATGAATAACGACAAACTTAGGATCGTCCTTATCTATGTACGTCATAGGATTAAGGAGAGCCAATAACTCAGGATTATCAGCAGGCGCACCTCCTATCAAAGCCGCTTCGGGTGAGTCCGCCCCTTTAGTTGTATTACAATTCTCCATACGCGTCATATCAATGGGACCAAACCAGTCGACTACGGCATCTACCCGGCTGCTGCACGAAGTGTACTCGCCTATATTCCCTTCTATTTCAACCGTTCGGTCACCCACTGTATGAGATTTTACACCGTTGGTGGTTCCTGCCAGGGCGGAGAGATGTCCCCCCGAAGAGAACCCGGTAATACCGATGAAGGAAGTATCCAATTTGTATTTATCAGCATTGCCACGGATGAAGCGGATAGCCGCTTTCACATCATTAATCTGTGCCGGGAATTTAGCCTCACCGCTTGAACGATGGTTAATGGATACCACTGCAAAACCCCGGTCGAGTAAAGGTTTCCCAATAGCTTGAAAAGCCATTTGCTTCATATTGTTGGCAAACCATGCACTACCATAGATAATGACTACCACTTTATGCTTAGCTTGCGGGGCGGCAGGCAGGTAAATATCCAATTTGTGAGCTTCCGCATTATCACCGGCATAATCAATGTCGGTCCATTGTTTGGAAATCTTATTTGCTATTCTGAAATAATCAAAGTCCACATAACCACCGGTTTCTTTCGTAGCGTAGTTGAATAAAGCAAAGCGATAACCCATAAAGTGAGGCATAGTGTATCTCATCTTCAAAGTATTCCCTATCTGCTTCCAATCTTTGCCATTCAAGCTGTAATAAAAATAGCCGATATCCGTGCGGTTTCTAAAGTCACATTCAGTCTTAAAATAAACCACTTTCCCCGCCAACGGCAGTTTCTCCACTTCCACCGGTTCGTCAGATTCTCCGTTCACCATTACTATATACTTCTTGCCATCAACCATCTTCACTCCCACTTGCCCGTACTTGCGCTGAAAGAGTGAAAGACCGGCATAATCGCCATCCTTCATACCCGATACATCCATACAAACGGAGCCTGTACAAACCGGACCGATAGTGCGCTGTGTCAATGTATTTTTAGCTTGCATAAAAGACGTTTCCACACGACCGGTAGTAAGACGCAGATAGCCTTTGCGGGCGGAAACCGACCAAAGAGAATTATCTGGATTGTGGTTCCATTGCCAAACAAGAGGCAGAGCGGCTTCACCTGATTTGCGTACAAACTCATCCGAGTTAACAATTCCGGGAATAAGCCCTTTGCTTGCCGGAAGCTCCAGTACATCAGGGGCTACACCGTTCACGCCCAATATCGGCCATCCATCCTGCCATTGCACAGGTACCAGATAAGGAATACGTCCCACGGAGCCACAATCCTCGAACAGATAAGAGAACCAACGTCCGTCCGGTGTGTCAATCAATCCGCCTTGGGCGATGCCCCGATCCTGAAAGACTACTTTTCCTTCATAAGGTCCGGTAATTTTATCAGCACGGTGTACAAGCACCGTACGCATTCCGCCCCGTGGCCATGTGATGTTAAACAGATAATATTTCCCGTTGATTTTGAACAGTTGCGAACCTTCGGCTCCCAGCATTATCTTGTCGCCTGCCGGAGCACTGGCATTCTCAATCAATACACGGTCCGTACCCGGTTTCACGCCCGACAAGTCACTCTTCAGCTCTACGATAGACAACTTTCCATTCCCATAAATCAAGTAGACACGCCCGTCTTCTTCAAAGAAAATGGTATTATCATGGTAGGAAGGCGAAAATTCTATCCGCTTCCACGGGCCTTTTTCTATATCGGTGGTAGCAAAGATATGGGTTTTACCGGTGGTCTGCGCAAAGGTAGAGACATAATACGTTCCATTGTGATAGCGAATACAACTCGCCCACGAACCACGTCCGTAGGTGTTTTGTCCATCGTCCAGGTTCATGGAGGGAACATCATCGGACAGTTTATCATAGGCATATCCCACCAACTCCCAGTTCACAAGGTCTTTGGATTTCATAATCGGTACTCCCGGCGCCATATGCATCGTGGTGCTACTCATATAGTAAGTGTCGCCCACACGAATCATAGACATATCGGGAACATCGGCATAAATAAGGGGGTTGGTAGCTTTTCCTGTCTGCCCATACAAAGCGCACGGCAATAACAGAAGTACAACTGTAAGTGATATAAGTAAATGTTTCATTTCTTGTTTTTTTATAAGTTTTCTATCTCCTGAGGGAATATAATACGATAATTTCCGCTTAAATGCATCATCGCAAAAAGACGTAACAAGCCGTCATAATATGCGTCGAAATATCCATCTTCGTAAGGTACATGCTTGGCATTCCACAGCTTGTCAACAAACTCGCGACCTTTGACATGCGTACAAGTCAGCGATGCGGCTGCGGCAGTAGCGACCAATCCCAGAGAATGACGTAACTCTTTGTAACCTCCCGCACCCAATGTATCTGCAACCTGTGTTCCATCCACATTGTATTGGTCTACAAAAGTATCTATGCCCTGACTGTACAGGAAGTTTTGTATTTTATTGCCATACTCTTGTTGCCACTTCTTATCGTCACATGACCATGAATAGTCCAACGCAATGTTCATCGGTACACGCCATGAATCAAAACGGAAAGCATCTCCGATAATCCGGTTGCTACCAAGCAGCGTACCGTCATAATTGTTGTAGTCAGGATTGAGCCCCGTTAGCGGATGAATGCTTTTATGCAAATATTCCCGGCTCTTCCGGGCACATTCAAGCCAGAAGTCAGACCGCCCGTCTTCCGCCCATTTTGCCCATACTTCATAGAATGCCGGCAAGTGGTATGAAGGATCTGTAAATCGTCCTCCCCAAGGGTCGGGAGTGAACGTTATCAACTTCTGTTCCAGATTGATGAATGGCGATACCCGATTCATTCCGGCTTTCTGCATGGAACAGTTTAGAATGTTTTGAGCCTCGGCAAGGTAATTGATACCTTTATCATTCCCCCAACGATTGGAAGCAAATATAAGGGAAGTCACATAATAAAGTTCCCCGTCAGAAGCCGGGCCTTGCGAATTGCGTGTTCCGTCAATCTTGCAACTCCATGCAAAATATCCCTTCCACGGGCCATCCTGATGCTGCATGTACTTTCTGCCCCAACGCCACAGACGGTCAAAAATATCTTTCCGGTCAAATTGGACTGCAATCATCAGTCCATAAGACATGCCTTCCGTACGGACATCATGATTCTTGATGTCACTGATATATGCCATCGAGTCACCCACTTCAAAATAGACCTTATCCGGTCCTGAGAACAGACCGTCAAACACCTCTTTCAGCTTTGCATCAATATCACTTTGTTTATAACCCATCTCAGCGAAAAGGTTTCTGTATTTCCTTGTTTCAAAAGCTCCTTCGTCCCAAGGCAAAGCATCAAAACCAATCCAATCCACTTCTACCAGATTTCCCTTCTGAAGAGAAATATACAAATCATTTATACCGGTTGGCGCAGATACGACAGGAGCACTAACTTCCGTCCAATCCTTGCATTTCGGGATATTCACAGACGCAATCACGGAACCGGTTTTACCTGCGTTACGTATTTGCAGTGTTCCACCACCGGCCGACTTTACGCGTGCATTCACTTTATGTACTTTCTCACCGCCAAAGTCTACATTATTATATTGTAACCAGGCATTCTTCTTACCGAATAACGTCTTCCACCCCTCAAACTTATTTTCTTCATTCAAAAAAGCGATGGAGGTTCCTTCACTACCGATACTGCTGTAACGGTCTATTTGAATCCGCGTGCGTGCATCCGTAATACCTACTCCACGAAGAGTGGGCTTTACCAGTTGGATAGTTCCGTCGGCATTGAAGGAAAGAGAATCGATCCGTACCGACCGGTTCTTGTCAAATGCAGGAGAATAATCATTGTGATGATAGAACAGATACCACTGGTCTTTATACTCTACGATAGAGTGATGGTTGGTCCAACAGCCTGTCGGTGACTGCTCCATAATAAGACCTTTGAATTCAAAAGGCCCCATCGGACTATCTCCCATGGCATAAGCCAATGTTTCCGTCTTGTCCTGCACCCACGGGAAGGTAAAATAATATTTTCCATTACGTTCAAAGACGAAAGGTCCTTCCTTAAATCCATTAGGAAGCCCCTCTACCCGTACCGGTTTGGAAGCCAGTTCCAGCATGTTATCTTTCAACTTCGCCATAAACATTCCGCCTCCCGCCCAATAGATATAGCTTTGTCCATCCTTATCCACCAATACGCAAGGGTCGATGCCATGCACTCCTTCTATGGCTCTCATCTGTGGCATAAATGGTCCGTAAGGTTTATCCGATGTAGCGACTCCCACTAAAGAGCCACGTTTACCTTCTCCTTTCGGAGTAGCCGGGAAGTAAAAATAATAGATTCCATCCTTATAAACACAATCAGGCGCCCACATGGAGTAAGAATCCGATTGTACCCAAGGAACACGTTCCTGACTGACGATAACGCCATGATCCTTCCAATCTACCAAATCTTCCGAGGAGAAAACATGATAATCGGCCATGCAGAACCATTTTTTCAATCGCTCTATAGGACTTGGAATATCATGGGAAGGATAGACATACATCTTTCCTTCGAACACTCTGGCCGTAGGGTCGGCAGAAAATTGA
Source organism: uncultured bacterium (assembly GCA_905215345.1). GTDB lineage: Bacteria > Bacteroidota > Bacteroidia > Bacteroidales > Bacteroidaceae > Bacteroides. The sequence goes on along the minus strand of CAJMPR010000002.1, from coordinate 383,377 downwards.
TCTCTGATGATGGGATTCTGTGCCTTAACCATTCCCGTTATAGCAAATAATCCTAAGATTAAAGTACACCATTGTCTGTTTTTCATATTATCTTTTATGGAATTTATGTTTTTCAAGTTATTAAAGTAACACCATTTTTAATGTCTGCAAATCTTTATCGCCGGAGCTGGTTCCATAATATAAGTCATACTCACCGGGAAGTATGCGCATGGTGTTGCTACCGTTGTCAAAGAACTCAAATGCTTCGGGCTCTAACAAGAGCTGGACGTTTTCGGTCTTGCCCGCATCCAAAGACACTCGTTTATAGGCTTTCAACGTTTTAAGAGGGCCGTCGGTATCTCCTGATTTGCGAACATAGAGTTGCAACACTTCCGTACCGGCACACTTTCCTGTATTGGTAAGGGGAATGGTGAGTTCAAGCGGCGTTCCGGCTTTTATTTGCGATTTGTCCGGTTGTGCCGTTCCGACGGAGAAGGTAGTATAACTCAAACCATAACCAAAGGGGAACAACGGGTCGGACATGTAGCGATAGGTACGCCCTTTCATCGAGTAATTCTCGTAATCGGGAAGCTGTTCCGTGCTCTTATAGAATGTAACCGGCAATTTTCCCGAAGGATTGTAATCTCCGAACAGTACATCAGCCACAGCTTGTCCGCCCATTTCTCCTGCATACCATGCCTGAAGAATGGCATCACAACTCTCCGTTTCGGGCAATAAAGCCATTGATGCTCCCGAACAATTTACCAACACGACTTTCTTTCCGGCTTTCTTCAAAGCCTTGAGGAAGTTGCGTTGCACGGCGGGTAGTTCTATGTCCGTGCGGTCTCCGCCTTTAAAGCCGGGCAGATTCACAGGCATCTCCTCGCCTTCCAGTTGCGGAGATATGCCGCCCACAAAGACTACGACGTCAGCGCCTTTCAACTTAGCTATACTTTCGTCATAATTAATATCCAGTTCCTTGCCCAGATTGAACTTCAGATTGGCTGCCCAGTTCTCTACCTGGGCATAGAGGATTTCAATCTTATATTCCTTTCCAGCCTCTACCTGTATGATTGTCCGTGTATCAGTGGTTCTCCAGGTTCGTGCCTTACGCATGGATTTCCCATTAACCAGCAACTCAAAGTAGCTACATCCTTCCATGCTTAAAAGAACATCGCCCGACTCCTTGGGCTTGAAAGTGGTTTCGTATTTGGCAGAGAACTTCTCCAGATTTACCTTCGGAGCAAAGGAATGTTGCCCGTAGGTGGTTACATTAATGGGCTGGGAAATGTAGATAGAATTAACCGGCTCTCCTTCCCTGGTCTGATTGTTCCAGAAGGTACCTTTTATGCCAACTTTCCCATCCACACTGCATTGGTCAAAAAAAGAGTTCAGAATCTTGTCATTCACCAGATCGCAACCTTTGAAGTGCACAATCCGGTTCTTGCCCACCTTATTTTTTATTCCGTTCAGAATGGATATTGTACTAATAGGCGTACCGTTGTAGTTTCCCCACAACATCGTTTCATTATCTGCATTGGGGCCTATTACCGCAATCTTCTTAACGTTCTTGACAAGTGGCAACAAGTTATCTTTGTTTTGCAGAAGAGTCATTGTCTGCCGCGCCATTTCCAATGAAAGAGCCTTGTGTTCCTTACAATTTACAACCGACATCGGCAGTTTAGACCAGGATACCAGAGAGGGATCATCCATCTCACCCAGCTCAAAACGTCCTTCCAGCAAACGTAATACATGCTTGTCTATCTCTTTCTCGGAAATCAGGCCTTTAGCCACTGCCTCAGGTAATTCTTTATAAGGATATCCATATCCGCACTCTACGTCCGTTCCTGCCAGCACCCCTTTAGCAGCCGCATGTACTGCATCGGATGAAGACTTATGGGAGGTCCAGAAGTCAGAGATAGCCCCACAGTCGGAAACTACCATGTATTTGAATCCCCATTCATCGCGAAGTATCTGCTGGAGCAAACGATTGTTTCCACAACAAGGATCATCATCCAAACGCTGGTATGCACACATTACTTCGCGTACATCAGCTTTCTGTACCAACGCTTTGAACGCCGGTAGATAAGTTTCCCATAAATCGCGGGGGGAAACATCGGTCAAATTGGCCGAATGACGGCTCCATTCCGGTCCGCTATGTACGGCATAATGTTTGGCACAAGCCAAAAGCTTACGGTATTTCGCATCCTCAGGTCCTTGTAAGCCTTTTACAACGGCAATACCCATACGTGAAGTCAGATACGGGTCTTCTCCATAAGTTTCCTGTCCACGTCCCCAGCGAGGGTCACGAAAGATATTCACATTGGGAGTCCATACGGAGAGACTATGAAAACGAGCATCTTCCAGTCCGTTACGCATACGTTCATTATATTTGGCCCGCATTTCATCAGAAGTCGCCGTAAATATCCGGAAGACCAGTTCGTCATTGAAAGAAGAGGCCATTCCTACCGGTTCAGGAAAGACAGTTACATTATCTTGATTAGCTACACCATGTAATGCTTCGCTCCACCAATTAAATTTCTTGATACCCAGACGTGGAATAGCCTCCGACGTATCAAGCATCAGTTGCGCCTTTTCTTCCAATGTTAATCTTCCAACGAGATCAAGCGCTCTTTCTTTAGCACTCAAGCTATTGTCCTGATAGGGTAACGCCCGTTGTTCGGATACAGATTGGGCCATCATGATAGGCATATATGCCATACACAGCCATAAGAGAGGAAAAATCTTTTTCATAATAAATCATGTTTTATCAAGGTCCTATTAATAACAAAAAAAAATGAATACACTGATTCAAAATAAGGTCTTCAAAAATACCCGATTAAATGCAACAGTACAAAGAAATATGTTACAAATAGTTTGCTCTATATTACATTGCAGTTTCAAAATTCTTTGTTTATGTAACATTACATCCCAATAAGGGCATGTAACATTACATAAACATGAAATATAACGCTTTGAATTCAAAAAACACACACGGGCAAGAATCCATGAAAAACACACGACTGAAGTAGAAGAATTGCAACTTATTAGAAGTTAGCACATAAAAGGAGAACTAAAGGTATTGTTCTATTCCCCAAATAACCAAATTAAAAACAATAGGCTATATTCCGTAATGGGAGGCATCATCATCGGGAGGTCATCCGAATATCCATTTTGAGCCTTTGGGAAATAATTTATAGCACAGTGCAACGAATGCCCAACAAATAGCAAAGACAATAAGTGCCGTGACAGGGATTTTTAGCGATATCGGAATAGACAATACATCTGCTATCCAGTACCCCAGACCTACAACAAAATAATGAATCAAATAGATTCCAAGTCCACACTTTGTGATATTCGAGAATAAAGCAATCAAACGTGGGGAACTGAATTTCACTCGACGGATTATCAAGAATACCGCAATCGTCATCAACACTACATTGGGAGAACAGTATAAAAAGAATAACTCCATCTCCTGCTCCGTGCAATTTGGATTGGCTGTCATAGCTTTAAATCCAATATAGGTCGCGATGTATCCGATAATGAACAGAGGTAAACTTATCAAGAGTGTTTTGTTCCAACTCCATTCTTTTACATCCTTTGCCAGATAATGCCCCAGTAACAGATAACCATTGAATCCTGCAAAGTAATAGAATGTTCCAAATGTATTCCACGCACAAAGTCCAAAAAGCCCGTTAGAGAAGAATGTATAAGCATAAGGCAAAAATAGCGTCAGAGCCCAAATGCCAAGAAATATTTTCTTCTGCAAGATGGTTGCTTTCTCTACCCAAGCCGAAAAGAATGGCATATACAGATATAACCCGATAAGCATATACAGATACCACATAGGAACGGTATAGACATTAAACTGAAATGGTATTAATGCTATGTTTTTCAGTGCTTCACCAAACGATTGAGAAGCATCGGGCAAAGCGTATGCAAATACATCCGAAATTATAGTTGGCGACAATCCTAAAACGCCCGTTATCCACGGAAAAAGGTTATATAAAACAGACCACACAAGAAAAGGGACTGCAATCCGAAGAAGTCGTTTTTTATAAAAACTCCCGATAGACATATTCACAGGGAGCAACAGTAGTCCCGTAATCATAACAAACAATGGTACGCAAGGGCGAAGAAATGAGCCATAAATAGAGCCCCAAAAGTTAAATTCCGGATTCGAACGGGCTTCGGGTGAAATATTAAACGGATCGGAACAGTGAATACAAATCACCATAAAAATGGCAATAAACCGAAGCACATCAACCCATACGATTCTGTTTGATTGATTGGATAGTGATTTTTTTAGCATATATGTAACTTTTAGATATTTATCTGCAAAAGTACGCAATATGCCACAATACCTTTTTTAACTACTTAAAGAAATGCCCATTCATTTCCTTAATGCGCACAATGTTACGTGGGACATCCCGAGGTAGGATGCAATATAGCCCAGATTAACACGCTGAAAAAGGTCTGGATTATTTTGTAAGAAATCTTTATAACGCTCTTCAGCCGACATATATAATCTGTATATAAGCCGTCGTTCCATCTCAACAAATGCTTTTTGATGCAGTATGCGTAACCAGTTTGCAATATCAGCATACTCCATACACAGTTTTTCAAGTTCAACGATAGGGATGTAATACAACAGTGAATCTTCAAGAATTTGTACCATCTCGTTTTCATATCCTTCGGTCTTGCCATAAAAACTATTGGTGGAATATGTTAGTTCCCCCTCCCTACTAAACCAAGAAGTAACCTCTTTCCCATCAATAAGTGTATAAGAGCGTGCTATACCTTTTTCTATGAAATAGAGATTGTCATTTTTTCGATTCGGTTCTATCAATATTGTCTTTTTAGGTATTTCGATAGGTTGCAAACAAAAGGTTAGCTTTTCGAGGGCAACATCGCTAACTCTAAATATTCTATTTATCGATTTTATGATTACATCCATCTTTGTAATAGCTTAATATATAATGCAAAGTTAGAAAAATAGTTGGATCAACTTTTATTTGTAGTGGTACATATTCTTCTCTACCAATGCCTGACGATAATCAGATTTGAAAATCCAATATTTATTATATGGCAGACAAATAATGTGGATCAGGAGTTAAATTTGGTTCATAATGGGGAAAATATTAATCAATTCAACTACTGATTCGCATAAATAACTAAAAAGGAGGTTGAATTTCACAATTGGATTATTATTGTTATTTTTGCAAAAGGCTAAGTTGGAGCAATGAAAAAACATAGCAGACTAAGTAGTTCGTTCGTTTCTATGTCATTACCTCTTGCCTATTTACGATTCTATCAATTGTTATTTTACAGAAGGATACAAAATTACCTCATCTTCTTGATGAGCATTAATAACAGAAATAGAAAAAACATGCCTATCATCGAAATATCATCCTTGTCACATTCCGGAATAGAGATATTCAGTACACTCACCGAAGCTCAGTTGCGTAATCGCATCGAACCCGATAAAGGGGTGTTTATAGCAGAAAGTCCCAAAGTAATTAAAGTTGCTTTGGAGGCGGGTTATAAGCCGATATCCCTTTTATGCGAAAAGAAACATATCACCGGTGACGCTGCCGGTATCATTGAACGCTGCAAGGACGTCCCCGTCTATACAGGCAACAGAGAGTTGCTTGCTACCCTCACCGGTTACACTCTTACCCGCGGTGTTCTTTGTGCCATGCGCCGTCCCGAGCCCCGAAGCATGGAAGAAGTATGTCGGGACGCCCACCGCATTGTCGTAATAGATGGCGTGGTGGATACTACCAACATCGGTGCCATTTTCCGTTCGGCGGCCGCTCTGGGTATAGACGGCATTGTGCTGACGCGTAACTCCTGTGACCCATTGAACCGTCGTGCGGTCAGGGTGTCTATGGGGTCGGTATTTTTAGTACCATGGACTTGGCTGGACGGTTCTCTTAGTGAACTGGCTAAGTTAGGCTTCCGCACAGCCGCCATGGCACTTACGGAAAATTCCATTTCCATCGACAATCCCATTCTGACAACCGAGCCCAAATTGGCTATTGTAATGGGTACCGAGGGTGACGGTCTTCCGCATGAGACGATTGCCGAAGCCGATTATATAGTTCGTATCCCCATGTCGCACGGAGTTGATTCGCTCAATGTGGCAGCGGCATCCGCCATTGCTTTTTGGCAACTCCGCGCAACGAAGCGCAGCCTCACCCCACCCCTCTCCCAAGGAGAGGTAGCCGGAAGTGACCTCTGATAATGAACTGATAATCAATAACAGCAACGCATCTTTATCCCCCTCTCCTTGGGAGAGGGGTTAGGCTTTCATTTACCCTTTATCGCTCTGTGCTTTCCATACCAACAGCGCCAGTAGCATAGACATCAATGCCGCCCCTATCCAGAACCAGTTGATATAAGTGAAATCATAAATTTCCACTCCGGAAACAATCTTCTTGTTACCTTCTATAAGAACGCCACTCATCACATCTTGCAAACCCGCACCGATATAACTGGCTATGCCAACTACACCCAATGCCGCACCCGACGCATTACGGGGAGCGATATCCACCGCCATCAGTCCACCCAGAAAGCAAATCAACACACCTATACCAAGGCCGAAAAGTACCATTGCCAAAGCATCCAGCCAAAAGTGGACACCGGGAACAAGCAAAAAAAGACAGAGAGCCACCACATTCATCAAGCCGAAAATCAATGCGGGAATATTACGACGACCACCGAACAGTCTATCAGAGATTACTCCGGAAAACATAGTACCTACAATACCGCATACCGAACTGATAGAGATAATGAAACTGGCATCCAATGTTGAGTAACCTTTCTGTGCTTCCAGATAAAACACTCCCCAACTGTTCACCGCATAACGGCTGATATACATAAAAGCACTACTGAAAGCAAGTATCCAGATGGCAGGATTGTGCAACACCGCTTTCTGTGCCCGGTTAAATTCTTCTGTTTCCAGAGGGTTCATTCCTTTTTTCTCTTTAGGAACATTGACAGGCGGCAACCCTTTATTCTGCGGGGAATCGTGGAAGAAGCACCAGATAATCAAAGTTCCTATCAACCCTACCAGACCGGCACCCAGAAAACCATAACGCCACCCCAACACGCTGACAATAGAAGCTACGATAATAAATGTCATCGCCTCCCCTATATTATGGCTTGCACTCCAAAAGCCATAATAGGAGCCGCGCTCTTTATCCGTAAACCAACGGGACAAGCCGACTACGCAGGAGGCCGCCCCCATAGACTGAAACCAACCGCTGATACCCCAAAGGATGGTAAACAGAATAAAGGAATGAACAAATCCCAGACAAAGGTTTACCAATGCGGTCACCAACAGACCGGTTGACATGAAACGGTTGATATTACTGCGGTCTGCCAGAAAACCATTTGTAAACTTGCCGACAGCATAGGTAAAAAAGAGGACTGCACCAATGATACCCAACTCGGTTTCAGAAAAGATACCTTCGTCCACAATCGGTTTCTTCACGACATTCAAACTAAGCCGGCAAACGTAGTACATGCCGTATCCAAAGGTGGCAGATAGAAAAGTAGACCATTGCAAACGTCTCAACCGTCGTTTCTGTTCAAGCATAGATTCTCCGTTACAAGGTTCCGGTTGCGAAACCTTGTAAAAATTAAGAATAGACTTTAGCATGATTCTCCGGTCTTTTTTTTAGTCGTGAAGTCGTTTACTTCGCAAGTAATCTAATAAGTACCCCGGACGATCTGTTTGCAGAATGCGACATCCCAGTTGTTCAATCAAATATCCATAACCTGAATCGGGATTCTGCAAAGACATGTCATCATCGTGCCCGCCTGCCATGGTATCCCAAAGGGTATTATACCAAATTAGCGCCCGTCCTTTCAAACTATCGGCCAACTTTTGGGGAAGCGGATTGGAGTCTTTCACATAAAGTAGTTCGAACGCTACCGGAGCCATGTCCTTAATGAAAGCTTCTATCTGCTGTTCAGCATCAGGCTTGTCTAAATCCACAATCGGCATATAGATTACATCATCAAGATAAGAACCGAATTGCACTTTTACCTCCGATGCACTTTTACGTCCTTTCATGATAATTTGTTTGGTTGTTCCGGTCTCTTCCAACAATTTATAAATCTGATCGAAATAGAGATCCGCCTGATCAAGATTAATCATAATCTTACCTTTGGCATGCAACAATGCCTCTTTCAAGGTAGGTACATTATGGATAGTACGAATGTTACAACCATTTCTCAACTTCAGTTTGGAGATAGCATCCCAAGTAGCGTCAGAAATCAACCCTTTTCCGGTAGTAGTGCGATCCAATGTACGGTCGTGCATCAAGATAAGTTCTCCGTCTTTAGTACGCTTCACATCAAGTTCCACAATATCAACGCCCATCTTCACAGCGTTGTCTATGGCTTCGAGAGAATTCTCCGGGAAGTTGCGCCAATCTCCGCGGTGAGCAACCACAATCACGGAACTTTGGTCACGATTCATTAACTTTTCACGTATTTGTGAAACCCTGTCTTGTGCAGAAAGCTGTAAAACAGCGAATATTGTAAGTAGTAATAAATATGTCTTTCTCATAAATTTAATGCATTAAGCTATGAGGGTGTTGTTTTTTCAACACACCCTCATAATGATTTATAATCAGTTTACTGAATAGCCCTCATTCTGCCAGCCCGCCTTGTCGTTGACATTTTCTATTTCTTCCTGTGGTACAGGATAGTATTGACGATAGGCATCAATACCGGGAAATACGGTAGGCATCTGACCGGTACGCACAATGTCAAACCAACGGTCGCACTCCAAAGCCAGTTCCAAACGCCGTTCTTTATAAACCGCCTTACGGAAAAACTCTTTCGTAGAAAGTTCATCAAGCGTTTTTCCAGTCAATCCGGCATTTAAACGCACGGCATTCAATGCATCCAATGCTGCTTGCTGCGGATTAACAGACAGTTCGTTAGCAGCCTCAGCATACATCAGCATTACTTCGGCACAACGCAATACCGGGAAGTCCGCACTGGTCTCATTATTTGTGGCGGGAGCATCGAACTTTCCGGGACGTTTTCCGCTTCCAGTAGGGGCAACCAATGCTTTACGATTATCTGCACTACTCTCAAATTCCGAAGGTTCCAAAGAGATTATATTCCCGTTATCATTGTTACGATACCGGTTATTTTGATGAGCAGACTCTCCTACTCCCCCTTTTAGATATTGGACGGCAAAAATGATATCTTTGCTTGTTTTCAGATTATTCGGGAATGTCGATGGCATGGGTACTAAAGCCAAATTCTTTTTCGCCGTGATAGCAGTCATTATCGGTTCCAGTTCTTTAATCACCTCTTGATAATTCTTCATATAAAGATAGACTTTTGCCAACAACGCATGAGCGGCATAAGACGTTACGCGACCTCTTTCAGCATCTGGCCAAGCCTCAGGTAAGGATTTTGCAACATTAATGTCTTTTATTATCTGGTCGTACACCAGATTGACTTCAGCACGTTTATTAGACCGTGCTTCGACTACCGTTTGCGTCTTGGTTATAAGGGGAACATTTCCCCACAAGCGAACCAAATTGAAATAACACAATGCGCGAATAAAAGAAGCTTGTCCTGCTATTTTAGTCCGTTGGTCTTCGGACATCTGCACATCGTCCATATTCTGAAGCACCAGATTACAACGATAAATTGTCTTGTACAAAGAGAGCCATGCACCTGACAGATTAGAATTTGCCGGAGTCTCTGTGAAGACCTCGATCTGATAAGTGATACCGCCACTGGCACCGGAGTTATCATTTTTCACATTATCGCCACGTACTTCCATGAGGGTCATAAATTTAGCCCCGTACTGGTCATTGGACTGCAATTCGTCATAAATACCGATTACCGCTCCTTCCAGCCCCTTGACATCCGTATAGAATGTTTCTTCCGTAGGGAAATCAATAGGCTTCAAGTCTATAAAGTCATTACAGCTTGAGAAAGCAATTACTGTAAGAATGGATAATATTACTTTTTTCATACTCTGTTTCTTTTAAGATTAAAATGTAAGGTTAACACCTATCGAAGTAGTTCTTGCAAGAGGATATACTCCATAGTCTTCACCGTTCGTTGTGGCATCGTTACGATTGGACACTTCAGGATTGTACCCTTCGTAATGGGTGAATGTGAACGGATTCTGCAAAGAGCAATAAATACGAGCTGATTTGAGATATACCTTCTTAATCCAGTTCTCGGGCAAAGTATAGCCCAGCGAGATATTCTTGATACGCAGATAAGAGCCATCTTCCACATGCCAGGTGGAGGTAGTACCGTTTTGACCTTTACTTACACGGTTGGCACGTACGTTCATTCCGCTACCCGGATTCTCTTCGGACTTCCAACGATTCAAAGCCCCCTTATAGTTATTCATGTTACCTTCATGGTTATAGAAGTAGCGACGGGACAGATTAAGAATTTCATTACCCTGAACTCCCTGGAAGACGATACCGAAATCAACACCTTTCCAAGCGAGATTAGCTCCGAAACCATAAGTAAAATCGGGCATATAGTTTCCAACAATAGCACGGTCGGTATCCGAAATATCAAGAATCTTATCACCGTTCACATCTTTAAACCTGAAATCACCCGGCTTTGTATCCGCCAACCCATAATTCGATGGAGAGTCTAAATAATGCAAAGCAGCATCTACTTCCGCCTGATTCTTATAAACACCTTCCACAATTGGCAAATAATAGCTACCGATAGCTTCGCCAACACGGGTTATAAAATACGCATTGCTCACCGAACCGGAGGATATGATATCGGCATTACCCGGCCCGAGTTCCTTTACTTCATTGACGTTCTTGGATATGTTGAAGTAAACGCTCCATTCCACATTCCCTGTTTTCTGATTAGTTGCGATATTAAATTCCACACCCTTGTTATTTACCTTACCAATATTCTCCAAACGGGTTCTATAACCGGTAGTCATAGGTACAGGCACATCAAGCAATAAATCATACGTGTTACTATTATATAAGTCCAAGCCCAAAGTCAAGCGATTCTTAAACAAAGAGGCATCAAACCCAATATTAACCTGAGCAGTCTTTTCCCAATGCAACTCAGGATTAGGCATACTTTTAGGAGCCGCACCTTTCACTACCTCAGGACTGCTTCCACCTAATACGTAGCTATAATAAGCTACTTCTCCCTGAGCACCATAATTCGGAATACGGAAGTTACCCGTCAAACCATAACTGGCACGAAGTTTCAAGTCGTCAATAAAAGTCAGAGACTTCATAAAGGACTCTTCCGTTATACGCCAACCGGCTGATACGGAAGGGAACCATCCCCATCGGTTCTCTTTTCCAAAACGTGAAGCACCATCTGCACGGATAGCTCCCGTAAGCATATACTTACCTTTATAATTGTACTGTAATCTGGCAAGTCCCGAAAGTAAAGCCCACTCTGAAGCATGCGTGTTTCCACGAGTCACCGTACCGGCATTCAAAGTAGGTATATTATTGGTTATAAATCCATTGGCAAACGCATAGGTGCTTTCATCCCTTTGATATTGCATAGTCCAGCCGGCCAGCACTGAGATAGAATGTCCCTTAATTTCCTTGTTATACCCCAATGTCTGTTCGAACAGCCAGTTATACATCTTCGCTGTTTTAGAAGTACCTTCCGGTACAGACTCCGGGTTTCCTTCCGTATTAGAAACCGGAATTGTAGAAGGACGGAATGTATCTTGTGAATTATTATAAATATCCACACCAAAGTTTGCGCGGTATTTCAGTTCCGGCATAAAAGCTACTTCCCCATATATATTACCGAAAATACGTGAAGCCTTTGTTTCATCCTTCTGTAGCATTGCCAAAGCTACCGGATTCCATACCTGTGTCTGACTGTTTCCTTTCTTGACAGAACCATCAGCCAATGTTGTCTGGGTATTGGGACTCCACGCATTTTGTGCAAAGTTAAAAGTACCGTCAGCGTTATAAACCGGAAAGATAGGTGCGCTATGTAAGGCCGAAGCAATCACCCCACCACCATCAGCATTATATGCGCCGTCGGCATTTACCGCATTTTCAATAGTAACAGAAGGATTGAGTGACAATCCGAACTTGAAGATGCCTTCCGTCACGTCAAGATTGAAGCGGGAACTGTAACGGGTAAAGTCACTGTTAATGATAACGCCCTCCTGAGACAAGTAATCGACAGATGCATAATACTTAATCTTCTGGCTTCCACCGGAAACAGAAACCGAATGGTTCTGCATACCAGCTGTACGGAATATTTCATCCTGCCAATTGGTATCTACCAATCCTTTCTCACCTCTCAGATAAGGCAGAATTTCGGTAGGAACAATTGTATTATAATCATTATTGGTATTTCCCAAACGCATCGCATTGTTATCGGAAATACTGAATGATAAAGGAGCTTTATTCTGTGCAGCACGTTGACGGTTAATGGATTCCATTTTATCCGTATATGTATTATTACGTGCATCGTTCACTAAATCAGCGTATTCATATGCATTCAGCATATCTATCTTTTTAGAAACCGTCTGCCAACCATAATATCCATTATAAGATACCGTAGCACGTCCTTCCTGTCCCTTTTTGGTGGTAATTAAAACAACGCCGTTCGAACCGCGTGAACCGTAAATTGCTGCCGAAGAAGCATCTTTCAAAACTTCAATTGATTCGACGTCGTTCATATTAAAAGTATTCAGTTGTTCTTTAGCAAGGGGAACACCGTCTACAACATATAAAGGAGAAGTTCCGGCGGTAATAGTACCCGTACCACGCACCTTTATCTGTAAAGAAGAACCCGGAGCACCTGTGGACTGAGAAACCTGTACACCGGGCATTTTCCCAACCATCGCTTCTGCCATGGATGTTACCGGTTGTCCTTTCATATCGCTGGCACGAATGCTTGCGATAGCGGTAGTTACATCACGTTTCTTCTGTACACCATACCCCACTACTACTACTTCGTCCAGCAATTCGGTGTCTTCTCTTAGAATAATCCGTGCAAGATTTTTATTACTGGCTTTCTGTTCTACCGTCTGATAACCGACATATGAAATGGAAACAATCGCATTTTCCGGAACGTTAGCCAATGTATAGTTACCGTCAATATCCGTAATCACTCCATTGGTTGTTCCTTTTACCAATACACTGGCTCCGATAACCGGTTCTCCTCTTTCATCGACAATAACACCGATAATCGTTTTCTCTTTTCCACCTTGCCGGATAGAGTCAGCATTCTTTTCTTTCAAATAGATTTTCTTTTCACCTACTTCAAATGTCACATCCATATCAACCAGTAACCGAGTAAGTACGCTGGAAAGTTCTTCTTTTTCTGCTTGAACAGTGACAATTTTGTCTGGATTGACCGTGGGACGGGAATATGCCACGGTAAGACCGGTTTGTTGGGTAATAGCATTAAATACTTTCTCCAACTTTACTTGCTGAAAGTTCAGTGAAACCTTTTGGGCATAACTTGTTAGACAAGTCGCAAAGCCGAAAAGCAATACAAGTAGAATCTTGTGCCTCATAACTTAAATTTTAGATTAACAATAGTATAAAAATCACTTTATACTAAGTAGACACACAAGAACCGGGAACGGGTGAGGGAAAACTACTTTTTTTAAGCTTATTCTGATTTTCTACATAATTGTCCTATTTGGTAGTCACCGTAACTTCTTTCTTCACCTCGTTATATTCAAAATGCAAGGGAGCAATTTTTTCCAAATCTTGTAGCACCTTTTCAAGAAGCGTATTTTCTGATGTCAACGTGAAATATACGTTCCATGCATTCTGGTTCTCTATCTTAAAGTTAACATTATACCAACGATTCAGCACCTTGACAACTTCTGCCAATGAGGCATCCTTAAACGCTATCACATTCTTTTTCCACAAGGATGACAAATGTGTATCAGTACTTCGGGAGATAATGCAACGGTCGCTTTCCCTGTTATAAACCAACTTTTCACCGGGCTGCAAAGGATATTTCTTGTTTGAAGCAAGAGTAAGGTTAACATGCCCTTCGTCCAGCCAAACCGTAATATCCTTATTCTCCGGATAAGCTTGTACATCGAACGAAGTGCCCAATACATGCACAGCAGGACCATTAAGATTAACAATAAAAGGACGGTGTGGATTCTTTGAAACCACAAAATAGGCCTCACCTTCCAAATAAACCTCACGGCTGGACAACGCAAACTTTTTAGGATACTTCAACCGGGAGTCCGAGTTTATGTAAACCCGCGTACCATCCTGAAACATCATTTGCAGACGTTCGCCCTTTGCAACATAAATTTCTTCGTAACCGGAATTACCAAACAAGTCAATACGGCTATTAACCTGAACAAACAGTCCCGTCAACACAATGAATGGAACAAGCACTGCCGCTACCCGGAAAATAATCCGACGAATACGCTTTTGACGGATTTTCCTGTGAATATGCGTATACATTTCTTCGGACGGTATCGGGTGATTGACATAAAGCTCCTCATAATCGAGTTTGATTCGTTCTACATCACAATCCATGTTTCGGGACAAATAAGCTGCTCCCTCATCCGTAGCAAACCACTTTGCAACAAGCTGAGCGACATCAGGAGTAGAGGTTCCCGCCAGCACTTCCTGTATCTGTTCTTCGGTAGGTTTATTCATCATTTCGTTATCCATACAATAAAATAGACACTTATATACTTCAAAAAGGTGAGATAGGTAACAAATATTAGCATTTTACCCAAATGTATGCGCAGCAACTTCAAGGCTTCGGAATAATGGGTTTTAATGGTATTGACCGATAATTGCAAGCGATCGGCTATCTCCTGGTTAGTAAGTTCCTCACGCACTTTCATCAGGCAGATTTCACGCTTTTGAGGCGGCAGTTTGTCCAAAGCCTCATAGAACAGAGACATCAGTTCTTTCTTTTCCAGATTTTCAATCAATGTATCTTCATATTCAGGAGCGTTTTGAGCTATCTCGTAATTTTTAACAATGGCATTGTTTTCATTACGAATCACATTAAGTATATGATTTTTCGTCATTGTAATCAGATAATTTTTCAGACTGATACTCACGCCAAGTTCGGAGCGAAACTCCCAAAAACGAGTGAATACATGTTGCACGGCATCCTCCGCCATTGCCTTATCCATCAAATAACGATAGGCCAACACATAAAGCAGTTTATGGTACTTATTATAAATCGTAGTAAACGCCTCCACTTCTCCCCGCCCCATCCGGACAAAAAGTATTTCATCATTCACATCTGATGTCTGTGGAATAGATAAAGACATTTAGCATTATTTTAAGGTTAAAACAATGCGCCAAATATAGACATTTTATATAAGATTCTACCTTTAGCGCCTTGAAGTTTTTCAAAAGTCTGTACTCCAAGCAACGGGCTTCATCCTAAAGAAGCGCACTCTTTGTATTGATTTTTCACTAAGAAAAAGAGTTTTTATAATAACCTAATTATCAAATGTTTGCAAACAAGGTTCTGAATGTCGCCTACTATCGGTGTGAATGTCGCCTACCTTCACACTGATAGTAGGCGACATTCACACCGATAGTAGGAGGGTTTCATTATAGATGTCATCCTTTTTCGTGTCAGTTACAAGTCAAGTTTAACTCCTGATTCGTATGAAAGATAAAAAGATGAAAATAGCATCTTTCCAAATTGTTTCTATAACTTTGCAGCAGAAGACCAATAATTACCAACTGAAAAGTAAATGTTTTGCTAAAAGAAAGACTGTTATGGCCGATAATTATTTAGAAAATCAATACGAACAATATCAGGCTCGTAAAGCTGCCTGGGAGCAGCAACGGAAATATAGCAAGAAGACAACGGGCAGTGTTTCTCCTCAAAAATCGGAGCAACCGGATAGTGCGATAACCGGGAAAAAAGAAAAAAGAATATTTGTAACCGGTGGAGCCGAAGGCATCGGCAAGGCCATTGTACAGGCTTTCTGTAAGGCAAAGTGGAAAGTAGCTTTCTGCGATAAGAACGAAACATCGGGACAACAGACGGCACAGGAGACCGGAGCAGACTTTTATCCGGTCGATGTCAGCGACCAAAAGTCACTGGAACAGTGTTTACAGACTATTTTCAGTCAATGGGGAGACATTGACGTCCTTATCAACAACGCAGGTATCAGCGAGTTTTCACCTCTTACAGAAACAAGTATAGAGGCTTTCGACAAGATATTATCCGTCAATCTGCGCCCTGTATTCATTACTTCACGGGCATTGGCAATTCACCGCAAGAGCCTGAATACGCCTAATCCTTACGGGCGTATTATCAATATCTGTTCCACCCGCTATCTGATGAGCGAACCGGGCAGTGAAGGGTATGCAGCATCCAAAGGCGGTATCTTCTCTTTGACGCACGCACTGGCCTTATCACTGGCTACACAGCGTATTACCGTCAACTCCATTTCTCCGGGGTGGATACAAACCCATGACTACGAACAGCTTCGTCCCGAAGACCATGCACAACATCCGTCCCGACGGGTCGGCAAACCGGAAGATATAGCCCGCATGTGCCTCTATCTTTGCCAGGAAGAAAATGATTTTATCAATGGAGAGAATATCACTATTGACGGTGGAATGACAAAGAAGATGATTTACTTGGAATAAGAAAGTGGCATCATGTTACACCGTTTCACTAATCCCATAACAGACACACCATTGCCTGAGAGGTTTACATATCCTTTCTGCTATACACCGCATCCGCTCTGCATACAGGCGGCGGCAGAGGTGCAAACATACCTCGACGGACAGCAGGATTGGAGCAAAGAACTGCAACATGGTAAAATGTTCGGTGTATTGATTGTACGGACACAGGAAGGGGAAATCGGCTATCTGGCCGCCTTTTCCGGTATATTGGCAGGCAAGAATGCGCATCCGTTTTTCGTACCTCCAATATATGATTTACTGCAACCACAAGGGTTCTTCAAGATTAAAGAGGAACAGATCTCACAAATCAATACGCATATCAAGCGGTTGGAAGAAGATAAAGAATACCAAAGCCTGATTGTCCGGCTATCTTCCTTAAAACAAGCTGCTCAAAACGCTCTGAATGTAGCCAAACAGCAGATGAAAACTGCCAAAGAAAAACGGGAAGAACGTAGAATGACCGCTATCCTTACTCCTGATGAAGAAGCCGAACTGATACGCCAGAGCCAATTTCAGAAAGCTGAATATAAGCGGTTGGAACGCACATGGAAAGAAAAAATAACAGAGTTGCAAACCCAGATAGATGTTTATAATTCCGAGTTGCAACAACTTAAGACAGAACGCAAATCACGCTCTGCCGCCCTGCAACAACAACTATTTGAGCAGTTCAAAATGCTGAACGCCCGTGGAGAAATAAAGACGCTTTGCGAAATCTTCGAGCAAACTGCGCAAAAGATACCACCCGCCGGTGCAGGCGAATGCGCTGCTCCCAAATTGCTGCAAACAGCCTATCTGAGTGGTTGGCAACCGATTGCTATGGCTGAATTTTGGTGGGGCGCTTCTCCCAAAACTGAAATACGCCACCACGGTCATTACTATCCGGCTTGTAAAGGAAAGTGTGAGCCTATATTAAGCCACATGTTACAAGGGCTCAAAGTAGAAGAAAATCCGATGTTGAAAAGGATGCAATATGCAATCCGGGAACCGGAAATCGTTTTTGAAGACCAGTGGTTGTTAGTACTCAATAAGCCGGCAGGTATGTTGTCCGTCCCCGGTAAAGAGGATGTGGTTTCAATTTACAGCCTAATGTGCGAACGGTATCCTGAAGCTGACGGTCCAATGATAGTTCACCGCCTTGATATGGCTACATCCGGATTACTGATTATTGCCAAGACCAAACGGGTACATCAACACTTACAATCGCAGTTCAAGAGCCGCCTTGTCAGGAAGCGTTACATCGCTCTTCTCGAAGGTATCGTTACTCAAAATGAGGGAAACATAGAACTGCCACTATGTCCCAATCCTCTCGATCGTCCCCGACAAATAGTAGATACGGAACATGGAAAACCTGCCATCACGGACTTTAAAGTACTGGAACGTACGGACAACCGGACACGCATCGCTTTCTATCCACGCACCGGACGCACGCACCAGCTACGGGTACATGCTGCGCATCCACTCGGATTGCATTGTCCTATTATGGGCGATGAGCTATACGGCAAAAAAGCGGACCGGTTGTATCTGCATGCCGAGTCACTGGAATTTACGCATCCCATTACGGGAGAAAATATAAAGATTACGAAAAAGGCAGAGTTTTAATAATAAATCTTCATTAGAGCACTAACTATAAACATATTATGATTACCCAACCTACTCCGCAAGATTATGATGAACTTTTATCGCTTTGGGAAGCATCTGTCCGAAGCACACATCATTTTCTGACAGAAGAAGATATACTGTTCTACAAGCCATTGATACGGGAGCAGTATTTTCCCGCCGTAACACTTTACATCATTCACAATCAGGGAGGAAAGATTGCCGCCTTTATGGGTTTGAGCGATGAACTCGTAGAAATGCTTTTTGTACATCCTGACGAACAGGGAAAAGGCCACGGAAAGAGATTAATGGAGTATGCGCTTCACGAAAAACATATTTATAAGGTAGATGTGAATGAGCAAAACGAACAAGCTCACCAGTTCTACCTGCATATGGGTTTTAAAGTGACCAGTCGGGACGCAACCGACGGAATGGGCAAACCCTTCCCTATCCTGCATATGCAATGGGCATATACCCCGAAGATAAAAACACAGCGTTTATTACTTCGTCGTTTCAGAGAGAGCGATTTACAGGACTTCTTCGAATGTTGCCATAATCCTAATTTGGGAAATAATGCAGGTTGGAAGCCCCATGATACCATAGAAGAATCAAAGGATTTCCTTTATGCTGTTTTTGTTAATCAAGAAAACATTTGGGCTATTATAGACAATTCTACTACTCATTTAATAGGCTCTATCGGTTTGGTTCCTGATTTTAAGCGAGAGAATCCTAAAGCTCGTATGATTGGCTATTGGTTGAAAGAAGATTATTGGGGACAGGGAATAATGACGGAAGCAGTAAAAGCCATATTAACTTATGGCTTCCAATCTCTTAAATTAGACCTTATCACAGCAAACTGTTATCCTTTTAATCTGCGTTCGCAGCATGTATTAGAGCGCTATGGCTTTATTTATGAAGGTACATTACATCAAGCCGAACAAATCTATACCGGCGAGGTATACGACCATTTATGTTACTACTTAAAATCAACTTCTTATAATCCACAATAATTGTATTATCATGAAAATACATCACATCGCCATTTGGACCTTCCGACTGGAAGAAATGAAAGAGTTCTATACCCGTTACTTTAAGGGAACGAGCAATGAAAAGTATGTTAATCCGAAAAAGGGTTTTGAATCCTATTTCATCCGTTTCGACAGCGGAGCCGATTTGGAGCTAATGAGCCGTACCAACGTACAAGATACCCCGATAGAAGAAAACAGATTAGGATTAACTCATTTCGCTTTCTCACTGGACAGCAAAGAGGAAGTTCTGCAACTGACCGAGGAATTACGCAGCAAGGGATATACCATTGCCGGTGAGCCGCGTACCTCAGGAGACGGATATTTTGAAAGCGTTGTTCTCGATCCAGACGGTAACCGTATAGAATGCGTATTTAAAGCATAAGTTCCTCAATCGGGCGTAAACATCAGTTTCTGCACATCATATCCTCTGTTTTGTATAGAGGATATGAGTTTATCTCTTGTCTCCTCCAATAAGGTGGGGGTCCGGCTTAGTATCCACAAATATTTATCAGAACTGCTGCCAATCACAGCATAGCTATAATCGTTTTCATCAAGTTCCAGTACATAATAATCTGAATAAAACCAGAGGAAAAAAGAAACCTTTAGTTTGCCAGGTTGCGCCTTATCGGGACAAAAAGCACGTCCCACGGCAGTATCTTTCACATCATCTTTATAACCGGCATTTACTACCCGTATTTTTCCATCGGGAAGTAAAGTATAGGTAGCCGTCACTTTCGTCATCCCTCGCTCAAAATAGTGATCGTAACGGGCAATTTCATACCAAAGTCCCATATAACGGGATATATCCAGAGAAGTAACCGTGCGTGTATCCGGCAATTCCAACAGATGTTCCACCGTGGGTACGGAAAACTCAAAGCCTGCACTAAGCAGACGGGAAGGAAGTACGTTTTGCCCGCTTAACAATGCAGAAGCCCTCTCGCCAAAAAGTAACCGTACAGCAATATCCGGTACAGGCATAGTACCCCATGCCCGGTAAGCCTTTGCCAATACAAGAGCCAGATACTTCTGCGTAATCCGTTGTGGTGAAACCAGGTTATACACTCCTTTGGCCTCCTTATCATCCATCAAAAAGACAATAGCTTTACAGACATCCTGTACCGCTATCCACGGGAAAGCCTGCTTGCCCGAACCAAGTACTGCTGAAAATTTCGTTTGTAACATGGGGGTAATCATTTGCTGCATAGCACCGCCATCAAGGGCCAGAACAACCCCCAAACGGACGATAATCAGCCTTGTATCAGAGGGACACTTCCAGGCTGCCGCTTCCCAATCCCGGCAAAGTGACGCCAAAAAACCTTCCGCGTTCACTTCGTTGTGTTCATCATATTCTCCCTCTGAAGGATAATATCCTACCGCTGAGGTGGAAATCATCACTTTAGGGACATTAACGGCTGATTTCAATGCACAAATCAAACGAGCAGTAACTCCCACACGACTGTTCCCCATTTTGCGTTTATATTCCGTAGTCCACCTATGATTAATGGAAGCACCCGCCAAATTAATAAGTACATCACAATCTTCCAATAACTCAACCAAATGCTGGAAAGATTCTTCTTTAAAAAGTTCCCGCCCTAATGGAATGACTTGATGATTACGCTCCACTAAATACTGTGTAAGATGCTTTCCTATAAATCCGGTCGCACCGCTGATTGCAATTCTCATGACCTTTATTTTATTATAATAACGAAAATCTTCACTTTATAGTTCGTGCTGCCTTTATAGAAAAAGTCATTTTATGCAGAATTAAAATCATCATTCTATACCGTGCATTCTTTTAAGTTTCCTATGTTTGCAATATATATTTATCAGTTGACTAATTTTGAATAGCATACCATGAAAATCATTGCAATCTTATTCACCGCATTTATCAGTTTACAAATTTTCGGACAAGAGAAGTTTCCTGATGGAACTCCTATTCCCGATTGGTTCAGACAGAACGAAATCGTAAATATCGAAACTTTAGGAAAGAAGTATAACATAACAGATTACGGAGTAGTAAACGACAGCACTCTTCTCCAAACAGAAAAGATACAAGCCGTCATTGACCGGGCTTCGCTGAATGGTGGTGGCGTTATTATCATTCCAAAAGGAACTTTCCTCAGCGGTTCCATCTTCTTCAAACCACAAACACATCTATATATGGAAGAGGGCGCAGTACTCAAGGGCAGTGACGACATCAGCAACTTTGCCATACTCAACACCCGCATTGAAGGACAGAATGTAAAGTACTTCGCCGCATTGGTAAATGCCGACAAAGTGAATGGTTTTACAATATCCGGCAAGGGAACCATCAATGGTAATGGCCTGCGTTATTGGAAGTCTTTCTGGGCACGCCGCCAAGTTATACCAAAGTGCACAAACATGGATGAACTACGTCCTCGTCTGCTTTATGTATCCAATAGCAATGATGTGCAGATTTCGGGTATCCGCCTCATCAATTCCCCGTTCTGGACTACACATATTTATCGCTGCAACAACATCAAGTTGCTGAATCTCTACATCTTCGCTCCTGCCGCCCCCGTGAAGGCACCCAGCAGTGATGCTATCGACGTGGACGTTTGCAGTAATGTACTGATAAAGAACTGTTATATGTCGGTGAACGACGATGCCGTTGCATTGAAAGGCGGCAAAGGCCCGTGGGCTGACAAAGATCCGAATAACGGAAGCAACACAAATATTATTATAGAAGACTGCACCTATGGCTTTTGCCACAGTGGTCTGACCTGTGGAAGCGAATCCATACACAATCGCAATATCATCCTTCGCCGTTGCAAGGTAAACAAAGCAACGCGTCTGCTTTGGTTAAAGATGCGTCCCGACACTCCGCAGCACTATGAATATATTCTGGTGGAAGACGTGACCGGCAATGCAGGAGCATTTCTTTTCATCAAGCCCTGGACTCAGTTCTTCGACCTGAAAGACCGGAAGGACATCCCTATGTCTTACTCCAACCACGTGACGATGCGTAACATCAACTTTAGCTGTGACCGATTCTTCGATGTCAGTAAGTCCGACCAGTACCAACTAACAGACTTTACATTCGAGAATCTGAACATCAAAGCAAAAGATGGCAAATGTGATAAGGAAATTATCTCCAACTTCCAATGGAAGAATGTAAAAGTGAATGAATAGGTTAATAAATAGGTTTGAAAAGGTTAGTTAGTGAACAGAAATCCCTGCATAACTCTTGAGAAAGAGATTATGCAGGGATTTTTATTTAGTCGTTGAATTAGGTACAACACATGCCCAATTATTCAAAGCTACGCAACATCTTTATCTCTTTTGCCCAAAGCGTTTCATCGGGTGTTTCTAAGATTATCGGCATATTGTCAAAACGAGAATCCTGCATAAAACGTTTAAAGAAATCCAGTCCTATCAAGCCTTTACCTATATTATCATGACGGTCTACCTTACTTCCCAGCTCGCGCATCGAATCGTTTAAATGGATACCACGTAAATAATCGAACCCCACAGCAGAAGCAAACTCGGAGAATACTTCATCATACTTACTCACAATGTTATATCCGGCAGCAAACGTATGGCAAGTATCGAGGCATACACCTACACGGGATTTGTCTTCCACCCGGTCAATGATATACTTAAGTTGCCAGAATTCGTATCCCACGTTACTGCCCTGCCCGGCTGTATTCTCTATAACAGCCGTAACACTTTTTGTTTTATCCAACGTTATATTGATAGACTCCGCTATTATATCCAGGCATTTTTCCAACGGAATCTTATTCAAATGACTGCCAGGATGAAAGTTCAACAGTTTCAAGCCCAATTGTTCGCATCGCTGCATTTCATCCAGAAAAGCCGCACGGCTTTTCTCCAATTCCTCTCCCTGAGGATGTCCCAAGTTTATCAAGTAACTATCATGCGGCAAGATATATCGGGTATCAAAAGCATACTTCTCACAGTTTGCTTTAAACAGTGTGATATTTTCTTCTGTCAAAGGTTTTGCCACCCATTGACGTTGATTCTTGGTAAACAGCGCAAATGCGTTCGCGTTAATTTCATGAGCATTGATGGGAGCCTGCTCCACACCACCACTGGCAGATACATGTGCACCTATATATTTCATAATTCTTATGATTTTATAGTTAGTAATCTTTTTATTTATCTTCTTCCATAAATTCCCATTGGGAGACTTTCATGTCTACACAGCCGTTCTTTCTAAACCTCACTCCTTCCCGTTCCAACAAAAGTCTTTGCTCTTCCCAGAATGGCGCCAATCGCCCTTGACTGTTCACTACCCGATGACAAGGTAGATGTAGTTCCGCCGGTACGCCGTGCATAGCCTGCCCAACCATGCGCGAACATTGCGGACGTCCTATAAGATAGGCAATCTGTCCGTAAGTCACCACTCGTCCCGAAGGAATGGCTGCAACGATGCTATATACTTCTTGCTGAAAGTTGTCTTTATCCATAAGAAAAATGTCGCTATCCCATTACTCCCTATATATGGCGGACGCTTCTTAAAAGGTGGTTGGTAATTGATTGAAATAGCATTTTTTAGCCTACTTGTGATTGCAAATATAGCTGATTATTTCAGTAACGGTGCATAAAACAAGAAAAAAGTAAGAGGCACTAATCCAAATCATCGTGGATACAGTTATATTAACCCCAAGTTAAGTATACTATAAAAAAGTGGTCGCCCCCAAGATGTTATACATATAAGTCACATTACGGGCACGTATCAAATCACCATTTACAGTGAAGAGCAACTGATATTTGGTCTGTACGTTAGACATACCGATTTCAATGGCTACCATAGATTGCCATTCAGGGAACTGCACATAGGTAACGTTCTGTACTTCTCCGCCGGCATATTGGCTCATCGAAAAAGTATTGAATACGGCAGCAGGAACTCGATCCATTGTTTCCCAGTCGGTCTGCTTCATAGCCCATTTGCCATCGGCACCAAACCAAACTTTGGTATCGAAGCCATTCAGCATAAAATCTGCCACATAATACTCGTAGTCGCGCGACCAAGCTATATCATTAGCCGTAGGATATAACTTCTTCAGAGATGCCTGCACATTGGCAGGCGCCCAATCGGCAAACACAGAAACTGACGTAACCAACAGCAACATCAGAAAAGAGAACCTCAACTTTTTCATAACTTATTCAGATTATAATTATACTTTTCAACAACAGTACCCCTTACGTTTTGTTTGAAAAGGATAAGCGCAAAAGCTATTACAACCAAAATAAAAAACTATATTTGCCAAACACTTAAAAAGAAATCAGTATGGAAGCAAAACTTTGCCGAAGAAAAGACCATTGCCGGTTTGAAAGAATTCTTCCTAACATTGAAGCGCTGGTAAGCATAAGCTAAGAAAAAGATGGGTATGACATGTATAGAAAAAGAGAAGCAGACCGTAGAGCAAATGATTCGGCTTTATTGCGCAAAGAAAGAGGGTAATAAAGAATTATGCCCAAAGTGCCGTGAGTTGTTAGAGTTTGCTCATACAAAGTTAACCCGTTGTCCTTTCGGTGAGAGAAAGCCTACATGTAGGCTTTGCCCCATCCATTGTTACAAACAGGAAATGAAAGAACAAATGAAGGAAGTAATGAAGTTTTCAGGACCGCGGATGCTGCTATATCATCCTATTGCAGCAACCCGGCATCTGTGGAGGAAATATGGGCATCAGTGTTTGACCAAGCTCTTCGGTGAGCCTTTCCAGGAACATCCCAAGCAATAGACTATGTTCAAATCGTAGCCAGCCAATGAAGTCTCAGGATATTTAGGAATCACTTCGCCTTTGTCAGAGACATATACCGGCAAGCGTTCTCCTTGCTTATTCATCACACAAAATGCCCCCACTCTACATTGGGGGCAAACCATCTTACGCATAATCAATTGAAATAATATAGGAAAATAGCCACTCCTTCGAGTGCTTTCTTCTTCTCACCTTGAATTTCGAGGGCAAACTTGATTTCCGCTTTCGCTACGCCACGAAGATTTGCCAAAGATTGTAGACTGGCTACCAGACGAATACTTTGCCCTGACAAGACAGCTTGACCGAACTTCATCTTATCGATGCCATAATTAATCATCATCTTCAAATTATTCACTTCAATTATCTGATTCCACAGGTAAGGTAACATAGACAAGGTCAGATAACCATGTGCTATCGTACTTTTGAAAGGGCTTTCTACTTTCGCACGTTCCGTATCCACATGAATCCATTGATGGTCTAATGTTGCATCAGCAAAAAGATTAATACGTTCCTGCGGAAGCTCTACATATTCCGAAACACCAATTTGCTGACCTACCAGCTTTTCAAAATCCTCATACGAGTTGATAATCACTTTTTCCATTATTCTCTTATTTTAATTATTTATAAATTCACACGTTCTATCCACAAATCTGCCATGCGCTTGTGTCCTGCAGGAGTAGGATGAATACCATCCCAAATCCAATAAGTATCTTTAGAAGTCGGAGATGTTTTCAATATCTCATCAAACAGAGTATTAAATGGAAGATACACAGCCTGATAATCTTTTGCTATTCTTTCCACAACTTCTGCACAATGCCGGACCAGACTGTCACGTTCTGCAAAATCTTCACTTTTACGCATATTCCCTACATTAGCAACAAAAGGAGCACCCAACACGATTTTCAACTCCCGATTAGCTTGCAAAGAATGGTCTAACAGAGAACGATAACGCTTTTCCCAAGCATTAAAATCAAAAGGTTCTTTCTTGTCACCTTGCAAATAATAATGTATATCATTTGTTCCAATTAACACAGAAAGGACATCCGGCTTCATCTCAATAACATCTTCCTCCCAACGTATCTCCAAATCGTTCAACGTATTCCCGCTAATACCCCGGTTAAAAAACTCATGCTCCCGTTCGGGGAATTTACCTTGATAATAGCTTGCACACAAATACATATAACCACTACCATAAATATGATTCATATCCCAAAGGCTACGTTCTGATGTGGGTTTGGGCATTCCACAAGCATTACCCCAATTACCGTCTGTTATGGAGTCGCCAATAAACAGAACACGCAATCCACCCGCACCGGCAGACAAAGTTATGAACAAAATCAGAATCCCAAAGGTTATTATCCGTTTCATGGTTATTTACTCTAAAGTCATAAAAACAGAAACAAATATACTTCATATTTTAACAAGTAGCAAAAAGTCAAGTATGCTTTTTCTTGTTAGAAAAGGTTTTCCTACTTTTGTAACAAACATTTTTAAAGATGAAATTGAAAGATAAATTTGTTGGACTGATGAACAACCAGGCTTTGAAAAGGAAGCTATATGTCATTATATTCGAAGCTGACACCCCTGCCGGAAGATTGTTTGACATCATACTTATCGGCTGCATCATCCTCAGTATCTGCCTGGTTATATTGGAAAGCCTGCAAGGATTACCGGTATGGCTCAGAACTCCGTTTATCATTACAGAATACTTGCTGACGGCATTTTTTACTTGTGAGTACATTACACGGTTATATTGCTCGCCTCAACCGTCCAAGTATGCTTTCAGCGCATTCGGAATTATCGACTTGTTAGCCACGTTGCCACTTTATCTGGGTTATTTATTCCCCGGAGCCCGTTACTTGCTCATTATACGTGCTTTCAGGCTAATACGGGTATTCCGTATCTTCAAATTATTCAATTTCTGGATGGAGGGAGAAATGCTTCTTACTGCCTTACGGGATAGCAGCAAGAAGATTGCCGTCTTCTTTATGTTTGTGGTTATTTTGGTGATATCCATCGGAACATTGATGTATATGGTTGAAGGAGGCAAAGCTAACACCCAATTCAGTAATATTCCCAATAGTATTTATTGGGCGTGCGTGACCCTTACCACCGTAGGATACGGCGATATTACCCCTGTCACTGCTTTAGGAAAGTTTCTTTCGGGATGCGTCATGTTGATAGGTTACACCATTATTGCAGTACCTACGGGCATAGTCTCGGTATCACTGATGAAAAGGCATACAAAAATGATGGCAAGAGAATGTCCCAACTGCCATAAAAAGGGGCATGAGGAAATCGCTAAATTTTGCAAATATTGCGGTACACCACTTGATGAATTAACAAAAGACTCATAAACACATGAAAAAAGCAATTATCATAGGTGCTACGTCAGGCATCGGACAAGAAGTAGCCAAATTACTGATACAACAAGGTTGGCATATAGGTATTGCAGGCAGACGAGAAAAAGCCTTGCAAAAACTACAAACGATTGCACCTGCCCAAATAGAAATCCAGACGCTGGATGTGACAAAGAAAGAAGCTCCAGTACATCTACATACTTTAATTAATAAATTAGGAGGCATAGATTTATTTCTCCTTAGCTCCGGTATCGGTTACCAGAACCGAAATCTGGAACCGGAAATAGAACTGAATACTGCACACACCAATGTAGAAGGATTTATACGTATGGTAACTACCGCATTCAACTATTTCAAAGAGAAAGAAAGCGGGCATATAGCTGTCATTAGTTCCATTGCGGGAACCAAAGGACTTGGGGTTGCTCCGGCTTATTCGGCAACAAAACGATTTCAGAACACCTATATCGATGCGTTGGCACAACTTGCCAGGATGCAACATCTGAATATTCATTTTACAGATATACGCCCGGGATTTGTTGCCACAGATTTATTAAAAAACGGAAAATATCCGCTTCTAATGCAGGCTGATCGCGTTGCACTACACATTATCAAGGCTTTAAATCGTAAAAAGCGGGTAATTATCATCGATGGAAGATACAGGATATTGGTATTTTTCTGGCAAATGATTCCACGATGGATATGGGAAAGGTTGCCTATAAAAAATTGATTTCGTATCTTCACCTCGCAAAACATAAACAAACCTAACATGAAAATAAAATCAAAACGCATCATATTTACAGTCGCTATCACTTTGTGTACCGGTTCCACCCTGCCCTTTCTTCTGGGCAACAGTACACTTGACACTGAAAAACAATCTGTAAAATCGGAAGTACCTTATTGTGTTACCTCGCCTACTGTACCCAGCAAAATAACTTTTGCCGGACAAGAGATTGATTTACTGCGTTACGATCATCGTGAACGCATGGATCGCGAATTAATGTCGTTTACCTACATGCATTCCACTACAATGCTGACCGTGAAGCGAGCCAACCGATATTTCCCTATTATAGAACCTATATTGAAATCAAACGGTGTACCTGATGACTTCAAATATCTTGCTGTAATAGAGAGTAATCTCAATCCTATCGCCAAGTCTCCTGCCGGCGCTGCCGGATTATGGCAATTCATGCCCACCACAGGCCGTGAGTTCGGATTGGAAGTGAATAATAATGTTGACGAACGCTATCACATAGAAAAGGAAACAAAAGCTGCTTGCAAATATCTAAAAGAAGCCTATAAGAAATATGGAAACTGGCTTTGCGTAGCAGCGGCCTATAATGCAGGGCAAGGACGTATTTCCACACAGTTACAAAAACAAATGGTGAGTCAGGCAGTCGACTTATGGTTAGTTGAAGAAACTTCACGCTATATGTTCCGGTTACTGGCAGCAAAAGCTGTCGTCAGCAATCCTCAACAATATGGTTTTCTGTTAAAGCGGGAACATCTGTATCCACCAATTCCCTATAAGGAAACAACTGTCACTACGGGTATCGAGAACCTCGCTGCATTCGCCCGGGATAAAGCGATTACTTTTGCTTTGCTAAAAGATGCCAATCCCTGGTTGCGTGACTCTTCATTAATGAACAAAAGCGGAAAAACATATATTCTCAAAATACCGACACAAGCCGGCATTTATTATGACCCCAAAAAGACAGTACCGCATAATAAGAATTGGGTAATCGATTAAAAAACGGAAAGGATATAAAATGATAGTAAACTTCGACTTTGCGCTAAGATTATTGGTGGCCGGTATATTGGGTGCCATTATCGGGTTAGACCGTGAGTATCGTGCCAAAGAAGCGGGTTATCGGACTCACTTCTTAGTATCGCTGGGAAGTGCATTAATCATGATTGTATCCCAATATGGTTTTCAGGATATTATCCAAGAAAACAGTGTCACGCTGGACCCAAGTCGCGTAGCTGCCCAAGTTGTCAGTGGAATTGGTTTTATCGGCGCCGGTACTATTATACTCCAAAAGCAAATTGTACGCGGACTAACTACTGCTGCCGGTATATGGGCCACTGCCGGTATCGGTCTGGCTGTGGGGGCCGGAATGTACACTATCGGCATTGCCGCTACCCTATTGACATTAGCCGGACTCGAACTTCTCAGTCTCATATTCAAAAGTATTGGTATGAAAAGCTCCATGATTACATTTTCTACTCATAATAAGGAAATTCTTAAAGAAGTATCCGAGCGCTTTACATCACGACATTATCTGATAGTATCCTATAAAATGGAGAAGCATTGGCAGGAGAACCTTGAAATATACCAAGTCACAATGGTTATCAAATCCAAACGAAGTAATGATGAAGGATATCTGTTACAGTTAATGCAGGAATTTCCTGAAATAACAGTAGAGCAGATAGAATAAGAATTACTGTTGTTTTTCCGTCAAATACTTCCAATACCTGACGGGCATATCTTGTTTGTGTTTTTTCGGATTCAGCCTTTCTTTAATACAGATGGCCTTAAAATAAGTCTTCCAAAGTTGTTGAAAGAGTTTTTCGTCCTTGTCCATCAGACTTTCATCGAGCATACCGGTGAGCAAGTGTCCTTCGCGACTATCTTCTTCAAACGTAACGCGACATACTTCCTTCAAATCATAGAAATATCCGTAAGCCCGCTTTACATCATAAATCAGCCATCGCTGATCGGCAAAACGATCTTTAAAATGTTCAGTTACTAAAGGAAGAGCATTCTTTTCCGGCTCTACGGCAGCGAAATAAGTACCATCCACCGCTTTCTGAAAACGGACAAATTGTAACATGCGTATACGCTCCCAATCCACCCGCTTCCACATCCGCGAAAACTCCAAAACGTCAGGATCAGCAAAATTTGTTTCAATGGAACGAGGAGCATCGATTGCCTTACAGATGTATCGAAATAAAAGCGGAGCCGTTTCAGCTTCTTCTGCCAACCAACATTGGGCAAGACAGCCCAAAGCCGAAGATGATAGTTTTTTATGCAGTCCTTTCCACACGCGCCCGGCCTTTTCCTCATCGGTAATTACTGTGAAACTCTCGTCATAGAACATAGGAAGCGGTTCTCCCTCAACAAGTAAAGTCTCCGGAAAAGTACGACGGGAATAGGCTTCAAAAACAGAAGTCAGTAAACCTTCAAAAGTATTATCATATATAAACACATTCATAAAATCGTCATTTGTCTTCTTGGAAATCAAGCAATAACTGGCAGTCATCTACTTGCTTCTTAGGTTTTTGTATCAAAAGATTGCGTACGCCCAGCGGAGTCATTTCATTCACCGTTCGCATGGGCAATTCACTACAAGTTATGAAATATTGCGCTTTCTTCATCACTACTCCTATCTTCTTCAGTTGATAAAAACCCAATTTAGAAAAACGGCGGGAAGCTATAATCAAACGGGCAGACTTCACTCCAATACCCGGTACACGAAGTATCATTTCATAATCCGCCTTATTTATATCAACAGGAAATTGTTCGGGATGACGCAACGCCCACGACAATTTGGGATCTATCTCCAAATCCAGATCAGGATAGGAATCATCCACAATTTCATCGACCTTGAATTGATAGAAACGTAGAAGCCAATCGGCCTGATAGAGGCGATTCTCACGCACAAGAGGCGGTTGTTTCAATGCCGGTAAACGTTTATCATAGGTATTCACGGAAATATAGCCGGAGTAGTAAACACGCTTCATGGTAGGCCGCTGATAAAGAGCCGAGGAAAGAAAAAGAATATCCTTATCCGTTTCCGCAGTAGCTCCTACAATCACTTGTGTGCTCTGCCCTGCCGGAGCAAAACGAGGTGCATAACGATACTTTTTCCGTTCTTCCGCACTCTCCAAAACGCCTTGTTGTATATAACGCATCGGAGCGAACACACTCTTATGATCTTTCTCGGGAGCAAGTTTCTTCAGATTTTCTTCTTTCGGTATTTCCACATTGACACTAAGACGGTCGGCATAAAGCCCGGCTTCATTCACCAACTCGCGACTGGCACCGGGAATGCTTTTCAAATGAATATATCCGTTGAAACGATGAATGGTACGCAAATCCTTGACCACACGCACCAACCGTTCCATTGTATAATCCGGATTACGTACGACACCACTGCTAAGGAACAATCCCTCGATATAATTACGACGGTAAAACTCCATAGTAAGGTCTACAAGCTCACTAACAGAAAGGGTGGCACGCGGCAAGTCATTCGAACGACGATTGATACAATAAGCACAATCGTAAATACAGTAGTTCGTCAACATCACTTTCAACAGAGAGATGCACCGTCCATCTTCAGCAAAACTGTGACAGATTCCCCAGCCGCCCACAGTATTACCTACCATGCCTGCCTTATTAGAGCGCACAGTACCACTGGAAGCGCAAGAGACGTCATACTTTGCCGACTCTGCCAATATCCTCAATTTGTTTAATACATTCTCATCCATAATCCTTGCGTCAAAAATAAGAATAATACTTCGATTCCAAATATGAAATTCAAGCAATTTATAGATTATATAAATAAAAGAACACAGGATTTTATTTACCCTTCGGATAACAAAATCGGATTGAGCGCCTATTGCCTTAAGGCTGAACACCGTTAAGTCCTATCGTGAAAGGTGAAAACATGCGTGAAATAGAAAAAAATGAATCAAAGTTGTTATATAGAACTTAGGTTAAATAACAAGAAACTATTACTTTTCGTTACGATGGTTAGCAGCTTTTCATACATGAATTTATTCGTCCCGTAACATTGAACCTTTCGTCCGCCTATAGTGTACCTTTCGTCCCACTATAGGCGGACGAATAAATAGTAGTATCTTTTCTGCCAAACCATCGTGGGAAAAGATATTAATATCCACTGCTTTATAGCTTAATAGTTAATAATGATAATTCACAACATAATAAAAAAGAACTTACCCGTATAAAAACAAAAAAGACCGCCTCAAGGCAGTCTTTCACAGCATTAAATCTGCGTTTTTCTTTACTTACTTAGCAGCAGCCAAAGATGCTTTACGGAATTCTTTCATTGTCTTTTCGATTTCCAAAGAAGCCTTACGTGCACGAGTACCGGCAGCTTTGTTACCGTTTTCCAACTGAGCTTTTGCATCTTTTTCGAATGCTGCATACAATTCAGCAACCTTTTCAACTAATTCTTTCATAATCCTTTTTTAATTACTTCGTTAATAATGTCCGACAAAAATACACTCTTTCTCGAAATAAATGCAGAAAAACGATATTTTTTTTGAAATATTCCGCAAAATCCCCACAAAAAAGGCTCCTTACGCGTTTTTTCTCTACTTTTGCAGTCATGAAAGTGCTTACTGATACCGAATACATACGTGCTCTCATAGCGGAAGGAGAGCATCAGCAACAGGATTTCAAGTTTGAAATATCCGATGCCCGGAAGATTGCCAAGACTCTTTCGGCTTTTTCAAATACTGATGGCGGACGCCTGCTTATCGGTGTAAAAGATAACGGAAAAATTTCCGGCGTACGATTAGACGAAGAAAAATATATGATAGAAGCCGCTGCTCAATTATACTGCCGCCCCGAGGTAAACTACAGTATGCAAACCTATCAGGCGGAAGGCCGTAGTGTGTTACTTGTACAAATAGAAAAAAGTAACCAAAAACCAGTTTATGCCAAGGACGAGACAGGCAAATATCTTGCTTATCTGCGTATAAAAGATGAAAATATACTGGCTACTCCGATACATCTGCGCATCTGGCAGCAAAGCGAGAGTCCCAAAGGTGAATTAATTGAATATACGGAGCGGGAACAACTATTAATCACTCTTTTAGAAGAGAACAGACGTTTATCATTGAACCGATATTGCCGGTTGGCGCATCTTTCCCGCCGTGCGGCCGAACATTTATTAGCAAAACTTGTTCGTTACGACATAATAGAACCGGTGTTTGAAGAACACAAATTCCACTTCAAGCTGAAACAATAGTAATTATGGGAATTATCAATCTGCTCAATGACATCTTATGGACGTATATCCTTATAGCCTTATTATTAGGATGTGCATTGTGGTTCTCGGTAAAGACTCGCTTTGTACAATTCCGGATGATAAAGGAAATGATACGCCTTTTAGCAGATTCTGCGGGAAAAGGAGGAGGTAAAGAAAAACATATTTCTTCATTTCAGGCATTTGCAATTTCCATTGCCAGCCGCGTAGGAACAGGTAATCTTGCCGGAGTGGCAACCGCCATAGCAGTAGGTGGACCGGGTGCCATATTCTGGATGTGGGTGATTGCCCTTTTCGGTGCATCCAGTTCATTCGTAGAATCCACTCTCGCACAATTATATAAGATAAGAGGAAAAGATTCTTTTATAGGCGGACCTGCATATTATATGCGTAAAGGTTTGAAACAACCCTGGATGGGAGCATTGTTCGCCATATTGATTACCATCACCTTCGGATTCGCTTTCAACTCCGTACAAAGCAATACATTGTGCGCAGCTTTTGAAGGTGCTTTCGGGTTTGATCATGCTATAGTAGGTAGTATTATTACAGCTTTTACACTGATTATTATCTTTGGCGGAGTACAACGTATTGCCAAAGTCAGTAGTATCATCGTACCCGTGATGGCTTTAGGATATGTTGCTTTGGCACTTATCATCGTACTATTGAATATCAAAGAATTACCGGCTGTTATAAAATTAATCATCAGCCATGCATTCGGATGGGAACAAGCTCTGGGCGGTGGCGTAGGCATGGCGCTTATGCAAGGAATCAAGCGGGGTTTGTTCAGTAATGAAGCCGGTATGGGTTCCGCACCGAATGTTGCGGCTACGGCACATGTCACCCACCCCGTTAAACAAGGGTTGATTCAGACATTGGGCGTATTTACCGATACCTTGATTATCTGCACTTGTACGGCTTTCATCATTTTGTTCAGCGGCGCTCCGCTGGATGGCTCTACTAACGGTGTACAACTTACCCAGCATGCACTAACCAATGAAATCGGTGCTGCGGGCAGTATATTCATAGCCGTAGCACTGTTTTTCTTCGCTTTCAGCAGTATTTTAGGGAACTATTATTACGGAGAAGCAAATATACGCTATCTGACCAATCGTAAATGGATATTGAATACTTACCGTATATTGGTAGGCGGTATGGTACTCTTCGGTGCACTCGCCACCCTTGACCTTGCCTGGAGCCTTGCCGACATCACCATGGGACTGATGGCTCTTTGTAATCTTATCGCCATTAGTTTATTAGGGAAATATGCATTCAAACTTTTGGAAGACTACCGGGTACAGAAACGTAACGGTATCAAAGATCCTGTTTTTACAAAAGACCGCCTGAAAGAAATAGAGAAAGACCTGGAGTGCTGGTAAGAAGATTTATAATTTATGAATTATGCAATTGTTGGTATAAATCAACTTATTTCGTACTTTTGCAATCGCAATTGCCCAAGGCAATCATATTTCATAAATCATAATTCATAAATATATGAGCCTATTTACCAAACTATTTAACAAAAACTCCGAAGGAGTTCCTTCCAAGAATGTAGAAGACTTCGTGTCATTAACACGTGTCTATTTCCAAGCTGTAATAGCCGCCAATCTGGGTATTACCAATATTCGTTTCGTACCGGATGTAGCCAACTTCAAACGTTTGTTCAAGATACCCACTCAAGGCGGACGTCTGGGGCAAGCGGAAAAAACCGCTTCCCGTAAAATGCTCATGCAGGATTATGGAATCAGCGAGAATTTTTTCAGGGAGATTGACGCTTCTGTAAAAAAACACTGCCGTACACAAAACGATGTACAAGGTTACCTTTTCATGTATCAGGGTTTTTCTAATGACTTGATGATGTTAATGGGAAATCTGATGCAATGGAAATTCCGCATGCCGTCCATTTTTAAAGGTGCATTGAGAAGCATGACTGAGAAGACCGTACATGATGTATGTACCAAAACTGTTTGGAAAAAAGATGACGTACATAAAACCGCTATGGCAGTCCGCCAATACAAAGAACGCTTGGGATATTCGGAAGAATGGATGTCAGAATATGTCTACAACGTAGTAATGTTAGCTAAGAAAGAGCCAAGACGTAAAGAGGCGGAAGAAAAATAGTTAGCAAAAGAAAAAGAATTTTAAAGAATTCCATAAATTAAAAGGCGGGGTAGAAATACCTCGCCTTTTTTTGTTATTTTTAAAAAATAAAATATTTTCCTTCCACGGAATACAGAGACGCACTCCGCGTCAACCATCTATTAACTTCTAAAAAACAACCGCTTATGAAACAAAAGAAAATGCTTGCACTCACTCTCTCACAACTGGAACAATTGTATCGGCACGAACTTCCCGAACTGATTAGCATCGCTAACCGGAGCGAGGATGAGAAGGCATTCAAAGCCTTTCTTTCGGAATATATAGCCGGACATCCGGAAGCGGCAAGTGAGGCCGGTAAGCAAATTCGACTTCTGATTGACTATGACGGGCAGAATGTATATGAACTGTCAACCGAAGAACAGTTGCCCATTTCAACACTATCCATACTTTACGCTTTTCTTACCGGAAAGTTGGAAGAGTATATGGAAACGGACTTATTCATAGACTTATTTCAGCAATTCAAACGTCTGCAACAACCGGACTTTAACCTTCCCTCCTCCCAAAAAGTGAAAGGATGGACCGAGCGATGGCCCACTGGATTGGATGAAGACGTACAACAAATCCGCATACGCAATAAAGAGCGTATCATACATGCTTTAATACAGAGAATCGAGCATCGTAAGAATCCGACTTCCCGTTTCTTTTTTGAAGACGGTATCAGTTACGAAGAAAAATACCGCCTTGTCAATGAATGGTGGAACGACTTCCGTTTTCACCTTGCAATGGCAGTAAAAAGTCCTATGGAATTGAATCGGTTCCTGGGTAATTCGTTATCCGCAGAAACGATGTATCTGTTGTCACGTGCACGTAAAAAAGGAATGCCATTCTTTGCAACTCCCTATTATTTATCATTATTGAACTGCTCCGGCAACGGATATAATGATGAAGCTTTGCGAAGTTATATTCTTTATTCTCCCCAATTAGTCGAAACGTACGGACAAATCCGTGCCTGGGAACGTGAAGACATTGTTGAACCCGGAAAGCCGAATGCAGCCGGATGGTTATTACCCGACGGGCACAACATTCACCGCCGTTATCCGGAAGTTGCCATTCTTATTCCCGATACTATGGGAAGGGCTTGCGGAGGACTGTGTGCTTCTTGCCAACGTATGTATGACTTTCAAAGTCAACGGCTCAACTTTGAATTCGAAACCTTGCGTCCTAAAGAGAGCTGGGAGAAGAAGCTGCGTCGTCTGATGACTTATTTTGAAGAAGATACCCAATTACGCGACATCCTGATTACCGGCGGTGATGCACTTATGAGCCAGAACAAGACACTGCGCAACATTCTGGATGCAGTTTATCGTATGGCAGTACGTAAACGTAAAGCTAATCAAGAACGTCCCGAAGGAGAAAAATATGCAGAGTTACAACGCATTCGTCTTGGTTCGCGTTTACCCGCTTACCTGCCTATGCGTATCAATGATGAACTGGTGGAAATCTTAAGAGAATTCAAAGAGAAAGCATCAACCATCGGCATCCGCCAGTTTATCATCCAAACCCATTTCCAAAGTCCATTGGAAGTAACTCCCGAAGCCGCCGAAGGTATTCGTAAACTACTTTCCGCCGGCTGGCTCATCACCAATCAATTGGTATACAATGTAGCTGCATCCCGTCGAGGACATACTACCCGCCTGCGTCAAGTACTCAATCAATTGGGAGTAGTTTGTTATTATACATTCTCGGTGAAAGGTTTCGAGGAGAATAATGCAGTCTTCACTCCGAACAGTCGCTCCATGCAGGAACAACAAGAAGAAAAACGCTTCGGCAAGCTTCCCAAAGAAGATGCTCACAATTTATCCGTATTGCTCGAAACCGTACATGATCCCGCTGCTTGTATCCGCCGTTTCCTCAAAACCAATCATCTGCCTTTCCTTGCTACCGACCGAAGTGTTCTCAACCTTCCGGCAATTGGCAAGAGCATGACTTTCAACATGGTCGGTATGACTCCGGAAGGTAAGCGTATCCTACGTTTCGAGCATGACGGGACACGTCACCATAGTCCGATTATAGATAGTTTGGGCGAAGTATATATCGTTGAAAACAAATCCATAGCCGCTTACCTCCGGCAACTGCAAGCTATGGGAGAGGATGCGGAAGAATATGCTACCATCTGGAACTACACGGAAGGGCAGACCGAATCCCGGTTCAGTTTGTATGAATATCCCGATTTTCCTTTCCAAATTACCGAAAGGATGAGTAATCTGGACCTCGGAAACTGTTAGGTACATATTTTTTAATTAACTTTGTCTTATCAATTTTATTTATAAACAAAGAATCAATTCTATTGAATGGAAATAGAGCAACATCCTTTAGAGCCTTTTCTCCCCGGCAATGCACATCTATTAATGCTGGGAAGTTTTCCGCCACAAAAAAAACGGTGGTCTATGGAGTTTTATTATCCGAACTGGAACAATGACATGTGGCGCATTGTAGGTTTACTATTTTTCAATGATAAGGATTACTTCGTGGATAAAGGACAAAAGACATTTTGTAAGGAACGTATTATCAGCTTTCTGAATGAAAAAGGTATTGCCTTGTTCGACACGGCTACTGCCATACGGCGATTACAAGACAATGCCTCCGACAAATTCTTAGAAGTAGTTCAGCCTACGGATATTCCTGAATTGCTTCACCGGATTCCGCAATGCAAAGCAATCGTTACTACCGGACAAAAGGCCACCGATACACTTTGCGCCCAGTTTTCGCTGGAAGAGCCTAAAGTAGGAGACTTCGCCGAGTTCCTTTTCGAAGGACGCCCCATGCGCCTCTACCGGATGCCTTCTTCATCGAGAGCTTATCCACTTGCTTTAGAAAAAAAAGCTGCCGCATATCGTATTATGTATCAGGACTTACAAATGCTATAAGCAACTTCCTTTTTAAAATAAAGCAACAGAGTACTTGCAAATTTGAAAGTTTACATTACCTTTGCAGCCGCAAACACGGGAGTAGCTCAGTTGGTAGAGCACCGGTCTCCAAAACCGGGTGTCGGGAGTTCGAGCCTCTCCTCCCGTGCAAACAAGAATAGCTGTAAGCATAATGCTTACAGCTATTCTTGTTTTATTAACTATTTATTTTATGGCTTCTGCATATTCTTCATCGTTCACTGCTTCAAACCATCTATTCTCATTAGCCTGGGGATTACATTCTATTGCAATATGCGAAAACCAACTATCAGGCGCAGCACCGTGCCAATGCTCCACGTTGGGAGCAACTTCAACAACATCACCGGGAAGCAGGCGACGTGCCGCCTTTCCACGCTCTTGATAATAACCTGCGCCACCCACAGAAATCAGTATTTGTCCGCCTGTATGGGCATGCCAGTTATTACGACAACCGGGTTCAAACGTAACATTATACATCGGCACATTCAAATCTTTATTTCCGGTCAGTGGCGCCAACCAAGACTTACCGGTGAAATACTTCTCAAATCCGACGTTTTCATTGCCTGTCGGAAAGGCACTGATTAAAGGCATTTCTGTTTTCATCTCCTGAGCATTTAAAGTACAAATAGCGGTCAATACGACTGACGTGATTACTATTATCCTTCTCATAACTGTATCAAATTTATATCTGTTTTTGATGTTACAAATATACAAGGGATAATTTGTTATCACTTTATACCGATTACCTGGAAATATACCCAAATTACAGATATTAAAAAGAAACTGTTACCTTTGCGACGAAAGAACTTTCAAAAGCAAAAACTAATGATTAAA
Organism: uncultured bacterium; assembly: GCA_905215345.1. Lineage (GTDB taxonomy): Bacteria > Bacteroidota > Bacteroidia > Bacteroidales > Bacteroidaceae > Bacteroides. The sequence goes on along the minus strand of CAJMPR010000002.1, from coordinate 344,107 downwards.
ACTGTATTTTTTGATATTGACGGGACACTGGTTTCCTTCAACACCCACCGAATATCTCCTACTACCCACCAAGCCATTAAGGCATTAAAGGATAAAGGTATCAAAGTGTTTATTGCAAGCGGACGTTCTGCTTTCGAACTGGATATTTTAGACAATATACAGTTTGACGGTTATATCATATTAAACGGTAGCCACTGTTACACTGCCGAAGGGATAGATATTTATAAACATCCCATACCTAAAGATGATATATCCCGTCTTGTCAAATGGCTGGAAAATAATACGACCCCATTCTTATTCGTACACGATAAAGGACAATTCATAAATCGGGTGAACAACGAAGTGAAGAAACTGTCCCAACTTGTAGAGGTCGCCATCCCCGAAGTGATACCCGCAGAGCATGCCTTAGACAAAAACATACTGCAAATGGCTGGATATTTTAACGCAGATGAAGAAGAAGATTTATTCACAAACATCCTAACTCATTGCGAACAGGCACGGTGGTGTCCTTATTTTACAGACATCATTGCAAACGGAAACAGTAAAAGCGACGGAATACAACACATCCTTGACTATTATAACATCAGCATTAGTGAAACAATGGCCTTTGGTGACGGTGGCAACGATATTTCGATGTTAAAATATGTAGCTTTAGGAGTAGCAATGGGAAATGCCGATGATGAAGTCAAAGCAGCCGCCAACTATGTGACGGATACCGTAGACAACGAAGGAGTATATCAGGCACTAAAACACTTTGGTATCTTAGATTAAGCCGCCACACCAAAGTATTCCCGGACTTTATTGTATATCTATCAGTTTATGAGTCTGCAAGCTTAACCGCCATTTGGGATGTTGCATTACACAGTCTACCGTTTCTTTTATATTGGCACCGGAACAGGGCTGTAAAAAGAAATGTTTGGCCGGGAGTAATTCATATTCGGCTATATCCTGCCCTTCATACACCACTTTCACCTCATCCATACGGATGATATGTAATGCCCCACCCTGCTTGGGCGAACAGGTCACCCAATCTATATTATCCGGCAGCACATGCGTACCATTTGTTTCGATGCTGACATATTTACCAGCCCGATGCAGACGGTCAACAAATTCCCTGTCAATCCATAGGGAAGGTTCACCACCTGTCAATATCACAGTAGCGGAAGGATATTTGTTTACTTCTTCCAGAATCTCTTCATCGGACATTAAGACTCCGTCCTCATGCTGTGTATCACAGAAAGAACACTTTAAATTGCAACCGGAGAAACGAACAAACACAACCGGAGTACCCGTATAATACCCTTCTCCCTGCAAGCTGTAGAATATTTCGTTAATCTTCCTCATAGACAGCTACATTCGATTCGGACTCCTGTACTTCCACCTTAAAACACGTAGGAATTTGATTGCATATCCAACGGGCTATATTCTCGGCAGTAGGATTAAAAGGTAATACTTCGTTGAGGTTACGATGGTCCAGTTGTTCTTTCACCACTTGTTTGATATGACTGAAATCAACTACCATTCCATCCGCATTCAGTTCTTTGGAGCGGCAATAGACTGTGATAATCCAATTGTGACCGTGCAGATTTTCACATTTACTCTGATAAGAAAGTCGCAGACTGTGGGCAGCCGACACTTCCATTCTTTTAATGACTGTATACATACTGTTAATACGCTAATTAATATATCATTATAACACTGCTGCATCTAATGTCACCTTAATGCAGTAGCAAAAATACAAAAAACTCAGGATTTATTCATCAGAATCGTTATTTTTCATATACGCAAAGAGAATTGGCAACCCGGCGTTCAACCCCATCGGAGGGAGTATTTATAATACCTTGTTCTGAAAACGAAGCATTCCATAAGGTTGAAGAACCGCCACCATCAAGATTCAACGCATCTTTTCCCCCTAATACACGAATCATGTGAACCAGTTCGGGTATGTTAATACCTTCGGCTTTTCCTCTCATACGCCCGTCAACCACTATAAACAGAATTTTCTTGTCTTTAGTCAACACAACGGCACTTCTCGGATGCTTGGTTTCTACAAAACTCTGATTGCATGCAGAGGTATCACATACTTTTCCATCCAATAACATCAGAGGTCCCGATGCGAGTATGGTTCCCTGTTTCAGTTCACACGTTTTCTCTTTTTGTTTATTCCACGGCAACAACTGTAACCGACCTTTCTTTATAAGTATGGCGCCATTGGAAACTGAGCCCAACGTGCCATTTCCCGTAGTATCAACCACTACCCCGTTTTTACGCAAATAACAGACTGAATTACCCACTTTCATATTAAAGTAAGAACCGTTAATGGCAGCTATCGCACCCGAATGGCGGGCAACAGCACTGGTTTCTTCCATTGATGTATGAATTAGAATATCCAGATTATAGTACTTAGGTGCGATTTCTAAAATAGATATTTGTTGGGGTACTCCATAGAGAGAAGTAAAAACCGCTTTCCGGCAAAGAATACCTTTTTGTAAGGGGGTAACCTGCCAATCGGAAGAAACAAGAGTTAAGGAATCGCCAGCAGTTTGAGCGGTTACAGTCCATGCACTACAAAGTACGAAGAATAACAACAAAATTCTCTTTCTCATAAAACTAAGTATTATTTAGACTGAAATCATTCAAAAAACATAAAAACAGGCTTTCAGTCCGCAAACATAGTTATTTTTTCTATTTTTGCGGCATGAAAGCCCTTTATATTGTATTCGGTACACTTTCTTTAATACTCGGCATCATCGGCATTTTTCTACCGTTGCTGCCCACAACCCCGTTTTTGTTGCTCACGGCTGCACTCTATGTACGCAGTTCCCCCCGATTATACGACTGGCTTATTCACCAAAAGTATTTAGGAAACTATATCCGCAATTTTCGTGAAAACAAAGCCATACCACTCAAAGCCAAAATTGTTTCCGTATCACTAATCTGGATAACCATCCTTTATTGCGTCTTTTTTATACTACCGTATTGGTGGCTGAAAATACTACTACTGCTAATTGCAGCAGGGACGAGTTACCATATTCTGTCGTTTAAGACGCTGAAGTAAAACGGGGCGAAGCCCTGTAGTTATAAGTGATGAGTGATTTGCTTATGTTTTTGCCTTTCGGGAGTGATAGCGCAGCCCTATTACAAACAAATCACTTATCACTCATAACTATATAGCAGCTCCTCCCAATTTCTCAAAGTATTCACTCAAATCTTTCCGTGCATCAGCCAGTTTATCTTCCCAATGCTTCACGGAGTTCTGTCCGATAATGTCCGTAACATATTTCACAGCTATGAACGGTACGTTTTTAGCACGGCAAACAAATGCCTGTGCATATGCTTCCATATCGACAACATCCCCTTTCACGTCCGATAATTCAGTCAGAAAAGTATCTCCAGTATTACAGATACCTTCACCTTGCCAATGCAGGCAGTATCCCTTTTGAACCAGTAAGTCAGCCGAATCTATTTCATATTCCACTCCAAAGTCTACCAACTTCTGCATATCACGATCAATAAAATGGCGGCACACTAATATATCCCCCACTTGTTTGTGAATAGTACCTGCCGTACCTACATTAACAACCAAATCCGGTTGTCCGTGACTTATTGCTTCCGCAAGGTAAAAAGCAGACTTTACCTTTCCCACACCCGTACGAAGATACCCTACCTGTACTTCTTCTTTTCCTACCAAACCGGCAAACTTTAATTCCGTGAACTCGCCCTGAACGGCATAAGTAACTAAAATTCTCATACTTCTTTCTTTTTCTTTATCTAATTCTATTGCTACTTCACAATATAGCTCTTCAATGCTTCCACATACTCCTCAAAGGCATCTATTCCTTGGGGAGTAATCTTACAGAGCGTACAAGGCATCTTTCCTTTAAATGTCTTGGTAACCTCCACATAACCTGCGGTGCTCAGCTTGTCAATCTGCACACTAAGGTTACCTGCCGTAGCACCGGTTTGCTGACGGATATAAACAAAATCCGCCTCCTCGACACTAATTAACAGCGACATCACCGCAAGCCGCAATTCTGAATGAAGCAAAGGATTCAGTTCTCTAAACATGCTTATTCTTCTCGTTTAGTTTAATACATATTACACTCCGGACAGATTTAAGCTTTCCGCTTTGCCTCCCGGTTCAAGCGATGACCGGGGATAATCATCATTATAATGAAGCATAAGGCAAAAGCCGGATATTGTATATCCAGCCCCAAAGGATTCATTGTATGATACAACATTGCCACCCCAATAGCCATTACAAATCCACCGCAATTATACATCCATTTATCATTAATGATACTCCCCGAGATACTAACCCCTAAAGCACATATAATCAAAACAAGAGGCAGCATAAATCCCATATTCTGAAAATAAATGCCCGCAAGAAAACTTGCACAAATACCAAATGAGCCCGTTACTTTCCATATGGAGCCTAACACTTTGTCCGTATAAGTCAAGACAGGCTTTTCTTCTTTCTTTTTCCACCAATACATCACTGGATACCCTATTGCCGGAATAAGAAACCACAACCAATTCCAAGCCGGATTAGCCGTCATCAGTATAAAAACGTAAACCAGTATCGCAGTTATCGCACTTAAGTATCCCCACAGTAAAAGCATGTTTCCGCTCCCGACCCGAAGATTTTTCTTACTATTCTGTATCATTTGAGTAATGAGTGTCAAGCTCTCTTTCTCATTCAAATTTTTCTCTTCCATAGTATGTACATTTTATAATCAAATCCTATTAAAATGTTATTTAAGAAAACACAGTTTGGGTTCGAACTCCGATGCAAATATATATAGTTTATTTTATAAACCAAATTATTTTATAAATTAATTTACTCAAATAAACATCTTATATTTCCCAATAGCAATAAACTTATTGATTAGTACTAAAAACTAAAGTTTATTATAGAAGAAACTACTATCACTTATACTAAATATTATTCTTACTACAGCTGTGGTAAGAAACTTACACGGATGTGCAACTTGCTTACCATAACTGTGGTAAGAATAATATTTAGTATAATAAGCATTAGTTCTTTGTATCATCAGCAATAGTTTTAACCGGAAGAAGTATTAATTTCCAAGTTCCTATTCCTTCAGGCTTTTTAGCTCCATATCCCAGCATTTTCTGCTTATTTCAGCGCTCACACAACAATTTTCTCCGAAAAGTTTTTGTAATCTCCAAGTAAATCGTATTTTTGTGTACAATTTTGGTGTAGTAATGACAGACGAAGAAAAGAAGCTATTAAGTACCTTTGAAGCCAGACTGCGGCATTTAATCTATCTGCATGATGAATTAAAGCGCGAAAATGCTGAACTTAAAGGACTTCTCGAAGCGAGAAAAGAAGAATACGAGAAGTTGCAAGCTGATTATAAAGAACTGGAAATTAACTATGCAAACCTAAAAACAGCTACGACAATCAGCCTTAACGGCAGTGACGTGAAAGAGACGAAACTGCGATTGTCAAAATTAGTGCGTGAAGTCGATAAATGCATCGCCTTGATGAATGAATAAAGGAAAGAAGATGTATGAACGATAAGATAAAGATAAACCTGCAAATGGCAGGAGCCTCCTACCCTCTCACAATCAACCGCGAGGACGAGGAAATGGTAAGAGAAGCTGCCAAACAGGTAGATATTCGGCTCAATGCGTATCGGGAACATTATCAAAATGTATCTCCGGAAAGAATTATAGCTATGGTAGCCTATCAATTCGCCTTGGAGAACCTTCAGATAAAAGACCATAATGATACTGAACCCTATAACGCTAAGATAAAGGAACTGACAGAAGTATTGGAAACCTATTTTAAAGGATAAAATAGTAAGCTAAGATTTTTCTGCCCGTTCTAAATTAAAGAGATAATATTCGCGCACTGTACAAAAGTCCCGTCCTCACAATGGACAGGTCTTTATGCAGTGCTTTTTTATTTATATACTTAAAACAAATTAATAAAATGACAGTAGTTACAATAGTAGTATCCATTGCCTGTCTCATAGTTGGAGGATTTGCTTCGTACATGTTTTTTAAACATGGATTGAAGTCCAAATATGACAGTATCCTCAAGGATGCTGAAACAGAAGCGGAAGTGATTAAAAAGAACAAGCTGCTTGAAGTAAAGGAGAAATTCCTGAATAAGAAAGCTGACTTGGAGAAAGAGGTAGCCATCCGTAACCAGAAAATACAGCAGGCTGAAAACAAGTTAAAACAACGTGAATTGGTATTGAACCAACGTCAGGAAGAAATCCAACGCAAAAAGTTGGAAGCTGAAGCAGTAAAAGAGAATCTGGAAAATCAATTGATTATCGTTGATAAGAAGAAAGAAGAACTGGAGCACATGCAACGCCAGGAAGTAGAAAAGTTGGAAGCTATTTCCGGTCTTTCTGCCGAAGAAGCTAAAGAGCGTATGGTAGAAACCTTGAAAGAAGAAGCTAAAACTCAGGCGCAATCTTTCATTAACGATATTATGGATGATGCTAAACTGACAGCAAGCAAGGAAGCCAAACGCATCGTTATACAATCTATCCAACGTGTTGCCACTGAAACAGCTATCGAAAACTCGGTAACTGTATTCCACATCGAATCGGATGAAATAAAAGGACGTATCATCGGCCGTGAAGGACGTAACATACGCGCTTTGGAAGCAGCGACCGGTGTAGAAATTGTTGTAGACGACACTCCGGAAGCAATTGTATTGTCAGCTTTCGACCCGGTTCGCCGCGAAGTTGCCCGCTTGGCATTACATCAGTTGGTAACAGACGGACGTATCCACCCTGCACGTATCGAGGAAGTAGTTGCCAAAGTGCGTAAACAAGTGGAAGAAGAAATTATTGAAACCGGTAAGCGTACCACCATCGACTTGGGTATTCATGGATTGCATCCTGAATTAATCCGCATTATCGGTAAGATGAAATACCGTTCTTCATACGGTCAGAACCTGTTGCAGCATGCTCGTGAAACAGCTAACCTTTGTGCTGTAATGGCATCGGAACTGGGCTTGAACCCAAAGAAAGCGAAACGTGCCGGATTGTTGCATGATATTGGTAAAGTGCCCGATGAAGAACCGGAATTGCCGCATGCACTTTACGGTATGAAGTTGGCAGAGAAGTTTAAAGAGAAACCGGATATTTGCAATGCTATCGGTGCTCACCATGACGAAGTAGAGATGACCAGCCTTTTGGCTCCTATCGTACAGGTTTGTGATGCTATCTCCGGTGCACGTCCGGGAGCACGCCGTGAAATCGTTGAGGCTTACATCAAGCGTTTGAATGATTTAGAACAATTAGCGATGGCTTATCCGGGTGTAACCAAGACTTACGCTATCCAGGCCGGACGCGAGTTACGTGTAATCGTCGGTGCAGATAAGATTGATGATAAGGAAACTGAAAATCTTTCCGGTGAAATCGCTAAGAAGATTCAGGATGAGATGACTTATCCGGGACAGGTGAAGATTACCGTTATCCGTGAAACACGTGCGGTAAGCTATGCCAAGTAAAATGAGTAATTAAAAGTTCGAATAATAAGAGGGGCAGTGTTTACAACAACTGCTCCTTTTTTTATTCAAAGAAAAGATAATTTATCTAAGTATAAGGTATGAAGTATAACTATGCGGCATGACAGTACAGCTTTATACTTAAAACGAACAATTCACAATCTTATGGAAAACTATCAATTTGAAGTTTGTGCCAACTCCGTAGAGAGTTGTATAGCAGCTCAAGCAGGTGGTGCTAACCGGGTAGAGTTATGTGCCGGTATTCCCGAAGGAGGAACCACTCCGTCTTACGGTGATATTGCAATAGCAAGAGAAGTACTGACAGGCACAAAATTGCATGTTATTATTCGTCCACGCGGAGGTGATTTCCTCTATTCCGGTATTGAACAGCGCATTATGCTGAAAGATATAGAGAATGCACGCCAGTTAGGAGCTGACGGAGTGGTATTCGGATGTCTTACCCCCGAAGGAGACATAGACATTCATCTTATGAAACAGTTGATAGAGGCTGCAGGGAAACTATCGGTCACCTTTCACCGGGCTTTCGATGTTTGCCGCAACCCACAGCAAGCATTAGAGGATATTATCAGCCTGGGCTGCCACCGCATCCTAACCTCCGGTCAACAACCTACAGCAGAAAAAGGTATTTCTTTATTGAAAGAGCTTCAACAACAGGCGGCAGAACGTATCATCTTACTTGCCGGATGCGGTGTAAACGAAACGAATATTGCCCGAATTGCGCAAGAAACGGGTATACACGAGTTCCATTTCTCGGCACGGGAGGTTGTAACAAGCCGGATGCAATATCGCAAAGAACGGGTACCGATGGGAGCAACCGTACAAATCAATGAGTTTGAACGAAATGTAACAACTCAAGAAAGAGTGAAAGCGACGATTGAAAATTGTATCAACAAATAAATGGGAATTTATCGAGGCGAAGCCTCGCATTTATAGCCCTTTCACCGTTTTCATCAACTGCTCGCCCAATCCTATCATATAACCCTGTGAAACAAAGACCACCCGATTGAATGTATCGGCAATAATGAATATCGGCAAAGTATCTTTGTGTCTTAATTTCATATTTTCCGCTATCTGCCCGGCAATACCGTCAGTATCTAAACCATATATAATAGTAGACGGAAGACCGGGAAATTCTTCCGGTCGGAATTTCTTAAATTGAGCCTCGCCCGGGAAAAGCAAAACCATTTTGCGTCCCCACTTCTCCAAGTCGGTCTTTAAAGCAGCAATGTCACGCAAAGCATGATTGGTAGGTTCCTGATTAGCTCCCAGTATCCCTATAACAAAATAGCCACGACCACAAGCCTGCAACAAAGTTTCCTTGGATACAACATCCGATAACGGAGTAAACAGAGACTCGGAATTGAAGTTTCCGATAACCTGAACCTTATCCTGACTTTCGCGCATCACCAACTCAGTGTTTACCGTTTTACCCGGCGTTACATTGAAAGACACTATCCTGGACAGCACTGCACCACTCGCCAGGCGAGTGCCTGTAACCAAGACATACTCGCCGGCATCCAAGGCAGTTCCATTCTTTAACAGACTGTTCCAAGTTGTACCACCACCGGTGTCAGCATCCCCTTCTTCGTATGACAACAACTGCAAATTACCCTGCGGAGTAAGTTTAGATATAGAAAAATGAGAATAATATTTCGGATCATCCAGTGACTGAATCGGTGTATATTTCGCAATAACTCTTCCCTTGGATGTCGGTGCAGTTTGGCTATCAGCAGCAACGTTCACATCTACAGCGCCATCTTCCGTTATCAACTGTACTTTACCGGTCACTTCATCAATGCGTGCGGGAATCCCCATACTACGCGCCATAGAAACGAAAAAGATATCACGACTATGAGCATCCGCCATACGTGCTTTCCAAACTCCTTCGGGAGAGATAGGTGAACCGCCTAAGTTACAATCCTTTTCCACACGGATATTTTCAGTTACCCAAGTAATCAGTTTTGCAGGATCTGCCACATATTCTTTTTCTGTATCCTCAGAAACCACTTTATCAAAGAAGGATTTGTACGGAGTCAGCATTTCATTACTTACACGCGGATTACGTACATATTTACGAAAGAACTCGGCATTTGTACGCACATGAGACAACATATGATCTATCAACACCTCCAAACTAACATCCCGAAGGTCTTTAGCCGAAATCTGTTGTAACATGTCAAGTCCGCCTTTCTTCGATTTATCAGAACGCAGACGTGCCATAAAGTTAGTGACGACCGGGTAGTTTCCACGGGAAGCAACCAAAAGATTTGTCACTATATCCTCATCTAACTTATACCGCTTGGCAAAGTCCCGTGCCGTTTTCTCTGTCATAAAGGTTGCTGTGTAAGCATTGCGGATAGAATCTTCCTGTGCCAATCTACGGTCGTTTCCCGCCCTTTGTTCCGGGGTTACTTCGGGGAGATTGGTACTTTCAGCCGGTGGTATCATATCCACATCGGCAGAGAATGTATCACCTTCACTTTTATCAAGCGTCACTGTCAATTCCGGTTGTTTACCGAAAGAGAGCTTGGCAAAGCCAAAGTGCCCGTCCTTTGATGCCCACACCAGCATATCCCCTTTTCCAGCAGTGAGGCCACAAATTCCGTCCTTTCCCGTAGTTTTAGTAGCTACGGTATAGAACTCGGCATAATTATATAGTTTAAATTCCACACGAGCACCGTCCACCGGTTTACCTGCTGCATCCAGTACCGTTACAAAAGCCTTTGCAGTCGGAGCATAGTTGTCAATCACATTGATTTCCGTATAATTAGGAGTAACGGACATTACTTCCTCAGTTCCTTCATAGCGACCGAAAACTTTGGTATGCATCAACATCCCCCTGCTTGCGGGAGCATTAAACCAACCCAAATTTAGTACCGGTTCCGGCTCGCAGGCACCGAGGAAATACCACTTTCCGTCAGCCCATGCTTCTACCCACGCATGATTATCATCCGTATGGGCCCACCGAGGTGTGTAAACCTGCCGTGCCGGAATACCTACCGAACGGAGAGCTGCAACCAGCAATGTAGATTCTTCTCCGCAACGCCCGTATGCCGTACGCACTGTTGCCAGCGGTGAACTGGTACGGGCATCGGAAGGCATATAGACAGCCTTTTCATGGCACCAATGGTTTACTTCCAGAATCGCATCATAAAGAGACAAAGATTTCACCCTGTCTTTCAGCTCGTCATAAAACACCACCCGCGCACTATCCAAGTGTTCATTATTGACCCGCACCGGAAGAACAAAATGCCGGAATACATGTTCAGGAACAACCTTTCCCCAAGGCATTTCGCGAGAGGTCTTCTGTGAGGCACGTACATTCATTAAATGAAATTCTCCGGGATAATCAGTTATATCCGCTAACGGCATATAAGCATAAAGAAATTCAAGTGCTTCACGCTCATAAGTAGTCAAGTCCATATCAAAAACAGTAAACAAATCCCCTTTTGAAAATAGAGCTTTCTTCTGCCCGAAATCCTGTTCGACCCGGGAACGATAAGCGTCATCCGTAATAAAATGAGATTTTCCGCAGGCGGTAAACAGGAATGCCAGACAGCATAATTCTAAAAGTAATGTAATCTGTTTCATAATGTAATCCAATAAGGTTGAGCTACAAAATTAATGTAAAATGAACGGAAAAGAAAATATATCGCAGTTATTTCAAATGTACCACCAGAGTAATATCCTCAGAAAACGTAAAACTACATTTTTTATAGGTAGGAGGCCCCATTACCCCTTCGGCATCATTGCTGAAAGCAAATTTCTCCGTAGGAATGCCGAAAGCACCCGTATCCAGTTTTCCGTTTCCATTCTCATCCTGAAACAGGGAAACAGCATACGTGCCCGTCGGCAAACCCGTACAAGGCACGGAAACGACCTTATCTTTTATTTCCACCCGGAAAGCTGCCAAAGGCTTCTTCATGAAAGTTTCTTCCGAATGATAGATGGCTACATAAAGTTGCCCTTCCACCTTTTCAATATCACGTACTTCAATTGTCAGAGTTTGCGCAACCAGTAGTTGAGCTGCACTTTGTAACATCATTGTCAGGAAAATAACCAGTGTTTTCATTTTCTTTGTTTTTTAATGGATTAATAATAAATTGTATTGTTCTTAAAAATTAGAAACATCATAAGCCGCTTTCTTTCCCAATGTAACGTATATGCCAATATAAAAGAAATGATCGCCGGAAGCTAAAACAGCCTTGTTATCGATCTTACCAAACTCATTTTTCCGGCAAAGAATGTTGGTAACGGAAGCATGTATTATTACTTTCTTACTCATCAGGAAAGTCAGTCCCAGGTCAAGACTGTTATACGGTTGCACCTCATCGTTCATCAGTCCCGGCAGATTGGGATTATGATAAGGACGCCCGCTACTGAAACGGTCGGTCAGCCCGATGATGGTATGCAAGCGAGGTAAAGTATATTTCACAACGGCTGCCGCATTATGGCGGGTGGCATATTGAGGGGTAGTCAATTCTGTATATTCCTGGTATTTCCTCTGGGAGATATTATAGGTATAAGAAAGCTGATATTCGAAGTTTTTCAATAGTGCACGGTCATTGAAGAAAATATCTATACCCTTACTACGACCATAGCCGTTGGAAGTCAGTAAAGTCATTGCACCATTTGTTTCTTGTAAAGCGAGCCGGTCATAATTCTTATAATAAAACTCAGCCTTGTAGAAACGCCCTTCGTGTTCGTACTGAGCACCCAAGTTATACTGTACACATGCCTCGGACATTAACTTCCGGTTGAGTACCAGATAGCGGTTCTCCGGCAACTGGGTATAACGTCCTAAAGTACCGGACAGCATTACATCACCCCAATAATAATTCAAAGCCAAACGGGGAGAGAAGTTCATCTTCCGGTTCAATGAGGAATATTCCGACCGGAAAGAAAGTTCAGCTTTCAATTGTTCCACCGGATAATAAGTAGCCGAGAGGAAACCTGCACTGATAGCGGGCGACATACGATTACGGTTGTCAATCTCCGAAAACTGATAGTGATTCTCATAATGGCGGATATAACTTTCCAACCCCATATCCAGCCGGAAAGAAGGAGAAAGACGTTTGAAAAGTTTCGTCTTCAGGTGTAATTCCCGCTGACGTTCCAACCAATCATCACCGGCAATAGCGGCACTGCCTATCTTTTGCTCGTAATAAGAGAAAGCAGCTCCTGCAAACCAGTTCCAGTTTCCCTTTGTACGACGACGGAAAGTAGCATTCAGATAAACGTTATCATCACCTATAGCAAACAACCTGCGTTCATCCCCTTCATAGGCAGAAAGATCCGTACGGTCATATTGAGCATATATCTTCAAAGTTGTCGCATCATCGGGAGTGTAACGGAATTGTGCGGCACCTGAATACATACGGTAAGGCATTTCAAAATCTTTTCGTCCGGGAAAAGCTTTATCATACAATCCTAAGTTTTGGTAGTTCAAATCTACTGACAGAGAGGCTTTATCCAAAGTGTGCGTACCGCCACCTCCTACTCCCACAATGGAAGCATTAACTCCTAACTTGTTAACCGGACTCTTGTCTTTCGTTTCCAACGGAAGTACCGCCGAAAGTGCTTCTCCATATTCCTGTGAAGCACCACCCGAAGCCAGATTAACCCCGCTGAACATGAAAGTAGAATAACGGCTACGAGCAGGGGTATTGATACCGGTCGAAGTATAAGGATTCAATACATGCATCCCGTCTATATAAGTCTGTGTTTCGTTACTGCTTCCACCGCGTACCAGCAGGTGACCGCTTTCACCCTGCACTTGTGTTCCCGGTAAAGTTTGCAAAGCTTTGTACAAATCACCGTTCGCCCCACCCACCGTGACTAATTCCACCGGATGCATGTCACTCCAACGACTGTTGGCAGCAGGAGTACGTGCTCCTTTTACAACCACTTCTTCCAAACCGACACTATCAATATTAAATTTGATTCGAATGGTATCCGTTACTGTTTTTTGCGCTGCAACTGATTGTAAAAACAGAACCAAGCCTGCACTTAAAATAATAATTCTACGTTTCATCTCTTCCTTTTTCATTTCGTTTGACATTGCAAACATAGAGGAAGAGTTTCGGGCAAAAAAATATCCGGGACAGACAGCCCGGATATGTGATAAACGACAAACGCCCCTGTGACGAGTGACGTATTTCTGTGACGAATGACTATATTATTACTTGCCTTCTATCCTCATTTTGACTCCTTTTGCATAAGCCCTGGAAACGGGTACCTCACTCTCGCACCCCTCCAACAGTAAGCGGTATCCCTGGGAATTTCCATCCACTTTCACTACTGCCCCGATATTTACCAAAAAGGCACGATGACAACGGATAATAAAAGAGCAAGTCTCTACTGCTTCTTCCGCCTGCTTCATGGTTAGACGCAATAGTTTTTTAGCCACTTTGCCATCTCCGGTAGAAAGATAATTCACTTCCACATAATTACCTTCCGCCTCGGCATACAAAAACTGAGCGGCTTTCATTTCCAACATTTCCCGGGTACCACCGGAAAAGACCAGGACATCCGGACCAAATTCTTTTTCTTCCTGAGAATAGTCTCTATCCTCCTGAGAAATCTTCTTTGAAAGATAGAAATTCATTTCCGTCGCTTCCCGAAGATTCCGTGCCAACTGCAAGTTCCTGTTCCACATTGTAAAAATCACAATGGGGAAAGGAGACAACAAAGCCATCCAAAGTAAACAAATACAAAACAACTGCCAATTCAATGTCTGCTCATATATCCACGAAGTATACAACCAATTACCGACAGTAATCAAAAAGCACATCAATACAATGTTGAGCAGATTTTTCCATACCATCCACGCCTGTTCTTTGTAATAAGATGGAAATAAGACGGGCAACAGATACACAGCTATACTCAATGCAATAGCAGACACTACCCCATATCCCAACAGCAACAGGACTTTATTAGCTCCAGCCATTTGGGAAATCCCAAATGGCTGTAACAAATAAAGTATCAGAAAGACGATTAACGGAGAAATCAGCACCGTCTTCCAACGCTGACAAAGAGTGGGATAAGGACTTTGCAGGAGTTCAGTCAATTTGCTCATCACTTCTGCATTTTATCCGCAATGGAAATATTTCTGTACCAGTTCCAACATCTCCTCAGGAGAATTCTGCAAGTCTGCACGGAGCGTACGGTCATTATATCCCTGAAGTTTGCGGATGATAGCATCAATCATGGCAGGACTGAACACATTATATTGTTCAAAGGCATTACGTTGCTTCTGCAAACACTCGGCTGACGCTGCACAACTATCAGGCAACTGTGCTAAGGCACTCAATTTATCAGCATTCTCTTTCTGATGAATATTAACGTTGACATAAGTCTTCTCTGCAACAGCAAGAGCATTATCCATCTCGAATCCGTGCCTGCAAGCTACGGCCAATCCGGCTAACAACTGATATATATCTGCCGAACCGTCCGGAGAACGCATTTCTACCGTTTGCTTCTGAGTAGTATCATATTCGCTGGCAGCTTCCAATGGATTAGCTAATACGCACATATCCGACTTAGCAGCCCATCCCAACGGCACACGAACCAAAACAGAACGGTTACGGTCGCCCCAACAAACATTAGTAGGTGCTTCCTGATGCGGAACCAACCGGAAATAGGATGTAGGATTCGTATTTCCAAATGCCGTAATGGAAGGAGCCAACGTCATCATTCCCGCAATAGCCTTACGGGCAGTTTCAGAAAGTACACCGTCTTTCAGCATCTGGTTCTTACCATCTTTCATAATACGCATATGGATATGCAATCCTGAGCCGGCCTTTCCGGTAGTAATTTTAGGAGCAAACGTCACATCGTACCCATAGCTGAATGCCAGATTCCGGATCACCCATTTGGCAATCATCAATTGGTCGGCAGCTTCTTCTACGCGAACCGGAAGGAATTCTATTTCATTCTGTTCGTAGATATTATCACCCAAAGTAAAGTTACCAACCTCAGAATGTCCGTACTTAATTTGTCCACCGGTCTGTGCGATGTACGACATACATTCCATACGAAAATCGTTGAACTTGGCATAAGGGCCCGATTCATGATATCCCCTTTGGTCGGTTGCCGGATACATACCCGGATTAGGAGCAATGACATAATATTCCAGTTCACCCATTGCCTGAAACTCCATTCCCGTTACCTCTGTAAATGCCTTACTTGCCTTATGCAGGGTATATTCGGGAGAACTTTCCAGAAACTGACCGTCCTTATTGAAGAAGGAACACAGCATGGACAGCGTCGGAATCTCGGCAAACGGATCAACAAAAGCCGTACTGAAGCGGGGAACTACGTAAAGGTCACTGCTACCGGCCTCTATGAAAGGAAATAAGCTGGAACCATCCACTCGTTCACCACAAGTAAGAATAGCATCCAGATATGCAAAGTTAGTTATTACAAAATTCAACGTCTTCAACCTTCCGTCTCCTGCGGGATACATAAAGTTCACCATACGAATATCCTTTTCCTGAATAAACTGCATGATATGCTTTTTGGTAAACTCACGTGCAGGTATTCCCAGGAATGCCACTAATTCATTGGCATTCATTACTAATTCTTTTTCGTCGTTTTTCATTATATTCCTTTTTTTAAGCGTTACTTAATAGCTTCAAAGATAAGGAATAAAACTGAGAAAAAGCGTATTACACATTGTAACATATTTGTAATATGCTACCATTTCTGCCTGATACAATCAAAGAAAAAGAAGAAAAAACGCATATTTTTATGTTATAAAACATATTTCTCGAAAACTTTTCGTATCTTTGCAGCGTTAATAAAAGAAACGAGAGAAAACAAGAAAAGATGTTTAATCGCTTTCCGAAACGCGGAAGGCACAAAAAAAGAAGATTATGAAAAAGAGTTCTAATGAAATTTTGATGTTACAGTACCGTATCAAACGCTATCAGGCAATGGGTAACGGAACTATGTGCCAAACTTTAAATGGCAAATTGCAGAAACTGCTTGCAAAGCAAGCTACACTTACCATGTAAATTACACCTTTAAATAAAATGAACGAGGGCGGGAAACTTATTAGTTCCCCGCCCTCTTCTTTTTCTCATATACCGCTTTGACAAGCCTATCAAACCGTAATAATATCTTTTCCAAAAGGCGCCAGTGACAATGCTGCCAGTTTGAAGTGCTGCATTCCAAAAGGAATTCCGATAATCGTAATACACAGCACCACCCCGAAACCTAAATGTGAAAGGCATATCCATATACCGCCAAAAAAGATCCACAGCACATTCATCAGTACATAAAGGCAACCACTCGAGCGTCCCCCGCTACGGACTTCCTTCCCGAAAGGCCACAAGGCAAGTCCCGCCATTTTCATAGTTTGCATACCAAATGGTATGCCTACAATGGTAACCATCATCAGCAAACTGGCAATAATATACTCCACAGCGGTAAAAATACCACCAAATACCAACCACAATATATTCATCAGGCATCCCATAACTTCATGTGTTTTTATATTCCTAATGACAAAGATAATCAAGTGCGCGATATTATTTCTATATTTTGTGCAGAATTATGCCAAACATTACCGGAGTACACACATGCCGCACTTTATTTATTCTGTCGCCATTCACCAATATCCCAATCACTAAATTCAAAACTCAACTGTTCCCAGACTCCTTTTTCATCATTTTCTTCACGGGGGTTGGATACAGACAGACCGATTAAGCGGATAGGGTGATGTTCGTAATCCACTTCTTTCAACAATTGCTTTGCCAGAGGAAGAATCACATCGAGGGCTATCAGTTCTTTAGTTTGTGTAATACTACGGGTTATCTGGTTGAAATCATGAAACTTGATTTTGAGAGTCAACGTATTCCCTCGAAATTTTTTATGTTCCAAGCGGCTCACCAGCTCCACCGCTGTATGATATAGTTCGATAATAACGGATGATTGCCGGTTGATATCTTTTTCCAATGTATGTTCACATCCGATAGATTTTCGGATACGCACCGCCTCTACCGGACGAAGATCAATTCCCCGTGCAAATTCATAGTATACAGTCCCGGCTTTACCAAACTCACGTAACAAGGTAGCTTGAGAACAGCCACGTAACAATTCTCCGTTGTGAATACCCAAAGAATGCATCTTCTTGGCCGTTACCGGACCTACCCCCCAGAAACTCTCAATGGGCAGACGGGCGATAAAATCTGATGCCTGATCCGGATGAATGGTACACAATCCATCCGGTTTTCGATAATCCGAAGCTATTTTGGCAAGAAACTTATTGTAAGATACACCCGCAGAAGCCACTAAATGTAACCTTTCACGGATTTTCAACTTAATCTCTCTGGCAATATCCACTGCAAGCGGCATACCGGACTTATTTTCCGTTACATCCAAGAAAGCCTCATCCAAAGAGAGAGGTTCGATAATATCCGTATACTCATGGAAAATCTCATGAATCTGGCGGGATACCGATTTATATACATCCATCCTTCCGGGGATAAAGATAAGCTGCGGACACAGCCGTTTCGCTTTTGTCGATGCCATAGCCGAACGAACTCCGTAACGGCGGGCTTCATAACTGGCCGCCGCTACCACGCCCCGTTCCTCAGCATGTCCCACAGCGATGGGTTTGCCGCGCAATTCAGGGTTATCGCGTTGCTCCACAGAAGCATAGAACGCATCCATATCAATATGTATAATCTTCCGTTCGGTCATCATCTTATTAACTTCCGATACAAAGTTACACTAATTTTTATTCATCCTTTTAATACGGAACTATGTGCCAGATAATCGGGAGTTTCAGCATAAATATACATCACGCTTCCACCTTTGATGGTGTCAATGATAGGACGGGATATTTTCTGCGGTACTGCCGGACAGCCGAAACTTCTGCCTAAACGTCCGCCTTTACTCACTACCGAAGGATTAGCGTAAGCAGCTCCATGCATCACGATGGCGCGTTCCCGGGCACGGTCGTTAATACCTTTTTCAAGTCCGTCCAGAATAAGTGAATATCCATTCTTGCCCTGATAAGTAGATTCTGTAAGATAGAAGCCCAATGAACTTTTATAGGAACCGTATTCATTGGAAAAAGAAGTTGCATAATTCTCACCGCTGTTCTTGCCATGCGAAACGACAGAGGAGAAAAGAAGTTTGCGCTGTTTCATATCGAATACAAAGAGCCGTTTCTCGGTAGAAGGGCGGGAAAAATCAATCAATGTCAGAATCTCACGTTTACGATTCTCTATTTTATAAAATCCGGCAACCGCCAGGCGAAAAGCTTTCCAATTAACCATTCCTTCCAATTGCATGGAACGATATAACTCGGCACAGGCTTCCGCCCTTTCTACTAAGGCAGCATCCGGTACTTCTGCCGTGCAAACAGACGACTTACTTCCAAAGAACAGAAAGCAAGGAAAAAACAAGAATAAAACGGATAACCAAAATCGATGCATATTTTTAGAACAGGGAAATAACGATGGCAAAATTACAGCTTTTATCCATACATCTATCACACAGATAGTTAAAAAGCAAAAACTATTCTATAACCACAACGAGGGAATGTCCGGTGGGAGCCCAGTCGAACACAAACTTGGCATGCGAGGTAGCATTCCGTACACACATGTGCGAACGGGGCGTTGTACCCAATGACCAACTGTACTCTATCATTGCCGTACGCGGCACGTTAACCGGTACTCCGTGAATATAAGCGCCATTGGTAAAACGACTGGCATAGGGAGCATAACCACCGGTTGCCGCCGAACCGTCCTTTAGAAAGACCATGCGCGATTTCTTTTCCTGAAGCAGGTACATGCCCAGCGGAGTTTCCTGTGCATAAGGCGGAGCATGGCGTCCGGTAGTGGAAGGATTCATGCTGCGTATCTTCCATTCACCCTTACCAACCCGTTCCAAAGTAGTGATATTCTGATCAAGCCTGTCTATAAAAATCACATGATTGAAAACGATACTGTCATCCAATTGCTTCAGATAACGCCGTGGAGCCAGCCATTCTTCCTCTAAGGTAATGGGATATATCCGGTCAAAACTTCCTTCTTCACCCAGCAGATAGGCCAGAGTTCCATCCCGCCCATAACGTTCGGGCACCAAAGTATCGCCGGGTAGATACAACGGTACCGATTGATAGCGTTCCACCCCCAACGTATCGGCAACACGACGGTAGGCGTCACGCACAAACTTACGAACCAGCGGAGCTTCCCGGTTCAGGTTCTTATAATTCTGCAATACCACCCATTTAACTGTATCCTGCTGCATATTTTCAATATAAGCCAAACAGTTACGAATGACATCCCATTTGAAAGAGCGCACTGTATCTTTATAAGGATAGGTATCTTTCAAAGTATATTGGTCATAAAGGAGGTCTTTGGTAAGGGTGACATCGGCAGCAGTCAGCGGCTTTTCTTTGAAAGGAAGTTTCGGCACGACGGCAACGGTATCTACAGGTTCAGGTTCGCGTACGACCGGAGGAAAAAATTGTTCCTGCCGGTTAGTGCATCCGGCAAGAACTAAAGATATAGCCACACAGGCAAGAAAGGAGAATCGCTTCATAAAGATAAATTTAAGTTCGTAATCGGATCCAGAATCTTCATGAATACCTGATTCTACGAACAAAGATATAATTTATTCTGAACCTAACAACGATTACCCCCTGATAATTGTTGCTTATCCTCCCGTTCTTTTTGACTGTTATTTACATTCCCTGATTGCTTCAATCAATCGTTTGAAGTCCTCCGGATACACATCTCCAATGTTACCGATACGGAATGTATCGGCCTGTGAAATCTTTCCCGGATAAATTACGAAACCTCTTTCTTTCAGTTGTGTATAGAAAAAGTTGAAATTGAAGCCGGCATTCGGATAAAGAAAAGAAGTGATGACAGGTGATTGCATTTCGTCAGAGAGCAGTGTTTGGAAACCAAGGGAACGCATTCCGTTTACCAAAACATCATGATTCTCGCAATATCTCTTATGACGTGCTTCCACTCCACCTTCTGCCTCCAACTCATCCATAGCTTGTTTGAAAGCACGGACCACATGGGTAGGAGAAGTAAAACGCCATTTTCCATGTCCCTTTTCCATAGCTTCCCATTGGTCGTACATATCAAGAGAAAGAGATTTGGACACTCCTTTACAGTGCATTAGTTCCGACTTACGTGCAATGATAAAACCAAATCCCGGAACACCCTGGATACACTTGTTGGCACTGCTAATCAAGAAATCAATACCCAGTTCCTGTACATCCAGAGGCACACCGCCAAAGCTGCTCATGGCATCCACAATCAGTTTCTTTCCGTGCATCTTGACAATATGCGCAATTTCTTTCAAAGGATTCAGCACACCTGTCGTCGTTTCACAATGCACTACGGATACATGAGTGATTTCCGCATTGTGTGCCAGATAATCATCCAGGTAATCAACAGAGACTTGTTCAGTCTCCTCAAAAGCCAGCATATCATAGTCTATACCATGATACTCTGCTATATTTCCCATACGGTCGCCATAAGCACCGTTACTGAGAATAAGAAGTTTATCGCCCGGTTTTATCGCGCTCCCTATTACAGCTTCCACACAATATGTTCCGCTACCTTGCAAAAGTACAGAAGTGTATTCATCGGTATTGCCGGTAGCCATTGCCACGAGTGACTTGCGTATTTCCTCAACAATGTGTACATTATAATCCGCATCCCATGTACACCAATCGGTCAACATGGCTTCTTTTACAGTTTCAGAAGTAGTAAGAGGGCCGGGGGTTAATAAAATATATGGTTTCATATTTTCAAGTTTATCAATTAATTCGTTAAAAAGGAAGTTATGCCGATGATTCAATTATTCAAATTCTTGTTTATTTTTTCTATTACAATAGGAAGCTCCTCAATGTTATCTACCACAAAATGAGCACCTGCATCCAGCATCCGGCGACGAACTTCCGTTTTACGGCTTTCCAACTCCATAGCAGACATCATGGCAACTTCTTCTTGGGTCAACCCCATTTCATTACTGCCGAGCACAACTCCCACTGTCCATACTTTGGCATTGATACCTTCTTTTATATCAGCAATGGTGTCACCGTATTTCAGGACAGAATCAGCGGAAGAAACACCAAGATCAATCATATTTTTATAAATCATGTAAGAATATGGACGTCCACCGGGCAATCCGTCCGGAGTAACACAATTATCAGTTGCATATCCTTTGGCACAAGCATTAGGCAGAACGACGTTCATCATCGCCTTTGTATAACCGGTAGTAGAGCCGATTTTAAGACCTTGTGCTTTCAGTCCGGCAAGTGTGTCGATGACTCCGGGAATGGGTGTGGTATAATCTGCCAATGAAGCAAACAGATAGCCTTCGAACTTCTTGTTCATGGCAATCACATCCTCCTCTGTCCAGGTACGGCCATACAGTTCTTCAAAACGTTCTCCCACTCCTTCCATCTTGAACAATTCACGGATATGATCTATCTTTGCCATACCCATCGGACGGCGTGCCTGTTCCATTGTGATGGTAATACCGATTTCTTCAAAGGCTTTCAGGAAAGCGGCTACCGGAGCAAAGCAACCGTAATCAACCGCAGTGCCTGCCCAATCCATAATAATACATTCAATCTTTTTCATACTTAATATCCCGTTTATTTTGGGGCAAAGATAGAGTAGCACCTACACACCCGGAATGAATTCTTATTATTAATAATCTTCATAAAACCAAGGTCTTATAATGTAACATTAATGAAATATTAATGTAATGAAGGCATAACAGCCAACGTTTTCCTTTGTGCCATTTTTAAGTCAATATATAAACCTTATGAACGATTTGTTAGATATCTATAAACGTATTGAATACCTGCGTAACAAGGGTGTAAAAATGAAAGAGATAGCCGACCATACCAATATGGCCGCCAGTGTTTTATCTTCATTATACTCCAGTGTGCTGCCCACCTTTATCAGTTGTATTAAGAAAGGGAATACCGAAGAAGAAGCCTTGGATTACGCACTTTCGCAAGTAAACAATGTATCCAAGAAGCGGCTTCTCGGCAATCTGAAAGAGTTGAAAGAACTCTTGTTCGAACTGGAACCGGCTCCGGCCACAGGGCAAAAAGATAATCCGTTCCTGGACATGATGTCGGAAGAAATGCTCCGGTCCTCACAGGATATCTACAATTACAGCGGCATATACATCAGTTACAGCCTTTCTTCATCGTCCAATGCACTGAAAATAGAACCTTACCTTATCACCGCATCCGAAAATAACGACTATGTCAAGGTAGTACACATGAGTGCCTACAATACCACACACTTCGGCATAGGTCTTTTCAATAATCACCAAAATTCCTATATCATGTTCAACGAACGGGAGTCTCCGCAAATGGCATTATTCACCATTTACCTGCAATTACCCATGTACGACTTTCCACGTATGTTGAAAGGACTTTATATCTGCCTAGACTATAACCGTAACCCTATTGCACGGCGGATTATCTTCATTAAGCATTCAGATAGTACCAGTATGGATGACTTCCTGGAGTTGAAAGGCGAAATCGTCACCAAGGAAAACCTTTCTGAAGAACAGATACCTTATTACAATTATACTTGCCAGCCGGGAGACTACATTAAAACGTGCTCCGTACCTTCTCCATTGCTAAACGAAAAGGACCTGGAAAGAGAAAAGAAGATGCTGGATATTTAGAGCCTGTTTGAAATTTCCTCCTAAAAGTTTTATTCAGCCTCTTTGGAATTTCCTTGTTTTTTTAACCTTTGCAACTTGGTTGCATTCCGCATCCCCTATCTTTGTATCAAAAATAAAAAGAGATTATGGGACATCAGAATTGCAAATGTTGCTGTGCTCAGGAACAGACAGCCATTACAAATAAAACCGAGAACTCCAATTTCGTGAAAGATTACTGGAGAATATTACTTTCAGCCCTTTTACTTTTTAGCGGAATAGTGCTGAAAGCCACCAGTGTTGCTTTCTTTCAGGAAGACTATGTATCAATTACATGGTATCTGCTGGCCTATCTTCCGGTAGGTCTGCCCGTACTCAAAGAGGCATGGGAAAGTATAGTGAAGAAAGACATTTTCAGCGAATTTACTCTTATGTCGATTGCCACACTCGGCGCCTTTTACATCGGAGAATACCCCGAAGGAGTGGCCGTAATGTTGTTTTATTCTTTGGGAGAATTGTTCCAGAGCAAAGCTGTAAGCAGAGCCAAACGTAATATAGGCGCATTGCTGGATGTCAGACCGGAAACGGCAACCGTTATTAAAGACAATGATTCCTTCATCGAATCTCCCCGGAAAGTGAAAGTAGGCGACATCATCGAGGTAAAACCCGGAGAGCGCGTACCATTGGATGGAACCATGCTGGGCGAAGTTGCCGCTTTCAACACATCCGCCCTGACAGGCGAGAGTGTACCCCGCATGATACGCAAGGGTGAAGAAGTGCTTGCCGGTATGATTGCCACCGATAAAGTCATCCGGCTGGAAGTAACCAAGCCTTTCGAGAAAAGCGCCCTCTCCCGCATACTGGAGTTGGTGCAGAATGCTACTGAACGTAAAGCTCCGGCAGAACTTTTCATCCGTAAATTTGCCCGTGTCTACACACCGATTGTCACCGGACTGGCTGTACTTATCGTACTGCTCCCTTTTATCTATTCATTGATAGATGCACAATTCACGTTCATCTTCAACGATTGGCTGTACAGGGCACTTGTGTTCCTGGTTATCTCCTGCCCGTGTGCTTTGGTCGTAAGCATCCCCTTAGGATATTTCGGTGGTATCGGTGCAGCCTCCCGTGCAGGAGTATTGTTCAAAGGTGGTAACTACCTGGATGCCATTACGAAAATCAATACGGTGGTATTCGACAAGACGGGCACATTAACCAAAGGTACTTTTGAGGTACAATCCTGTCTGCCTCAACCGGATATTACAGAAGAAAAACTGGTACAACTGGTTGCATCGGTAGAACGCAATAGTACGCATCCCATCGCCAAAGCTATTGCAGACTATGCCAAGCAGCGTTCCATTATATTCTTACCTACAACGGACGTTACGGAGATTGCCGGTCACGGGCTTATGACCGACATTGACGGAACACGCATCCTCGTCGGTAACACCCGCCTGTTATCCAAGTTCGGGGTGGAATATCCGCAGGAACTTTCTTCCATTGCCGATACGATTGTAACATGTGCCATCGGAAATCAATATGCCGGTTATCTCCTATTGTCCGACACATTGAAAGAAGATTCTCTGAAAGCCATAAAAGACTTGAAAGCATTAAATATCAATAATATTCAGATATTGTCGGGCGACAAACAAACTATTGTCACTAATTTTGCAGAAAGACTGGGGGTTACACAAGCTTTCGGCGACCTGTTGCCCGACGGAAAAGTGGAACACATTGAGGAACTACGTCGGAATACCGATAACCGGATAGCTTTTGTGGGCGACGGTATTAACGATGCTCCTGTACTTGCGTTGAGCCATGTGGGCATTGCCATGGGTGGCCTGGGTAGTGACGCAGCTATCGAAACCGCCGATGTGGTTATCCAAACCGACCAACCCTCCAAAGTGGCGACCGCCATTCGTGCAGGCAGACTGACACGACGGATTGTGTGGCAAAACATTTCACTGGCTTTCGGGGTTAAGTTACTTGTACTGATTCTGGGAGCAGGCGGATTAGCCACACTATGGGAAGCTGTCTTTGCGGATGTAGGTGTTGCCCTTATTGCGATAATGAATGCTATCCGCATACAGAAACTAATGAAATAGAGATTGATTATGGAAAAAGATAAAATAGTAAACCTATTAACAAAGAGAGATATACAACCTACCGCCATACGAATCCTGGTATTGCAGGCTATGATGCAGGCAGGCCGTTCCGTATCATTATTGGATTTGGAAAACACGCTTGACACGGTAGATAAATCTACTATCTTCCGCACCATCACGCTTTTCCTTTCCCACCAGCTCGTCCATAGCATTGACGACGGGACAGGATCTTTTAAATATGCCGTATGCAGTGATAGTTGCGCCTGCGAAGTGAATGACCTGCACACACACTTCCATTGTGAAAAATGTAACAAAACTTTCTGTTTCAAAAACATCCCTACTCCGGTAGTGAAGCTGCCCGAAGGATTTACGCTTAACAGTATCAACTATGTACTGAAAGGGATTTGCCCGGACTGCGCAGATAAGATGAAGAAAAAGTAGTACCGCCGACCGTTACTTTCCGTACAGACTCTTGAATATCCCTAACAGGAATTCATTGAAAGGTAGCGTCGCTGCATTAACATTTACGGTTATCGCCACGTCTTCCTGCTCATTGTACACCCCTATGGAGTGTATTCCAAAGGTATCACCGCTATGTCCGCAATATATATGTTCCCGGTAAGGCATGCACATCATTCCCCTGCCCCAACGGTCTGTACCATAAGGTTTCATAATCTGCAGATGCTTCTGTGAAATTAGTTTTCCGGCAAACAAACCATGCAGAAAGAGATTGATATCCTCCGGAGTGGAAACAATATCTCCTACTCCCGATACATTCGGAAAATAGAAATCCGGTACTTCCACCCATTCCCCCAATTCATTTTGACAATAAGGAAGTAACACATCAGGAGCAGTTACTATTCCCGAATGGGTATGTTTTAACCCCAACGGTTCAATAACAGACTCCCCCACTATATCCGTATAAGGTTTTCCTAACTTCTTTTCGAGTATCCGCGCCAACAGATAGTAGCCGCTATTGGAGTATTTGAAATCTTTGCCCGGCTCGTACAGAATCCCCTGCCTGACAATCTCCTGCATGATGTCATCATGGCTCACCGGTGAGAAAGTCCACATAGGTAAAATATTATCCTTCAAAATATAATTCCCCAATCCGGCTGTATGCTCTAACAGTTGATAGAGGGTGATATCCTGCGCACGAGGTACTTCCGGAAAGTAATCCGCCAGTTTATCATCCAGGCTCATCGTCCCTTTCTCAACCTGCTGGTAAATAAGAACTGCCGTAAACATCTTTGTTATTGAACCTACCCTGTAAAGCGGTGTATTGACATTCCGGTCTTTCTCTACAAGATTCTTTCCCAGCCTGCGGATAAAAACACATTTCCCGTCTTTCAAAACAGCTATAGAACCCATGCAGCGGCTGCTATCTTCCACCTGCGACAGATAAGCAGAGAGCCTGAGAGTATCTATATCGGACTGTGCTTTCAAGCCACAGAAAGCAACACAAAAGATTAGCAGTAAATAAGTTCGTTTCATTCTATTCAAAAGATTATTAGAGTTCCGCAAAGATAAAGCAAAGAAAAAGCTGTTTCAAGTATAGTTCATATATCTTGAAACAGCCTTCTGTAAGGGTGGAGCTGGAGGGAATCGAACCCTCGTCCAAACGAGGAAATCATAAGCTTTCTACATGCTTATCTTTGCCTGATTTTTCGTGTAGCGGCAGAACCAAAGCCATCAACCGTTACCTTATCCTCTAAGTTTTCATCCGCATTTCGAGGCAAATACGAACTATCCCCGATGTGACTGCACCACTTTACCGGAATGCTTCGGAGCAACAGCTTCCGAGTGATGTCCCGTCCCAGCACCTTGTGCCGGGATTAAGCTAATCTACTGTGATTCGATTAAGCAGCAAGAGCAAATTGTCTTTCGCCAGATAAAATTTTGAAGACTGAGATTTAAGTGCAAATCAACGACGCACTGCATGCTTACTTACCATTTCTGCCCGCTGTCAAATCCAGTCAACCCCATGACTTTATAACACGCTTCTTGAAATCGTGACTGCAAAGATAGGAATTAATTTGTTCCGGTACGAGATTTTTTGCAAATATTATAGCCTTGTACACTGAGCAACCTATCCTATCCGGCTCAAAGCCTTCGGTTTCTTTACTGTTGGTAACGGGTCGATTCGGTTACATCTTTTACACAACGCAATAATCCCTGCCCCTTTTTCCGGGGAAATCCGGCTGTTCGCGGGCCGCTTCCCGTGTAGGAATCGCCCGAATAGAAGTCGAGCATCATCGCGAAAGCGTTGGCAGGTGTCGTATTGGGAGAAGTATTCGACGACCAATATAGTTTACTCAAGTCATAAGGTGTTGTAGCCGAACCACCCGGCCATACATAATTTATATTCGTAATGTTACTCGTAAGCGTGGTTACGTCACCCCAAAGTGAAGTCACACCCGGATATTGCTCGCTCATGCGGGGGTATCGCGGGGTAGAAATAAACACATTCGTACCTGTTCCGTTTACTGCATACGTATAATTCGGGTTTACCGGAGTAGTACCTCCCACACCTGCACCCATCACCCAGAGTTGGGTAAGTTCCAGTGAAGTGGGGACACGCCATGTGCCTAAATCTTTCTTATCGCTCCGTTCCGAATAAGCATTACAGCCAGTACGGGTGGTATTAATGGTAGGTGTAGCAGGGTCTGCACCCGAAGGGGTTACATACCCCAACGCCTCATACCAGTTCATTGTGGAACGTGTAAGTGCATTATTGATAACGGGATTTCCATTTTTATCACAATCGCTCTTTGCTATTCTGATTAGTGTATAGGGTTTACGCACGTTAGGATAATTGGTTGTCAAGGCTTCATAAGGTGCTCCTGTACGGAGGGAGATAGACACTACACCCCGTGGCTGAACTCCAATTACTCCACCATAATTCCACTGTTCCTGATTCACTATTACCGGATATGTCCCACTCTGGAAGTAAGGATACGTTTTTATATTCGGAGCAGTCTGTTTCGGATAGTACACAGGACTCGATGAAGTGGAAAGACCTGCTACGGGAGACCGGTAAGTACGATCCGGTTCCATCAGGCAACGCGAATATCCCTGCGTACTGGTACTGACATATGTTTGCGCTTCTCCATAATTGGTATACGATATGGCACGGGCATATTGATTCGAGTTACTGGTTCCGCTTACCAACTGCGTAGAGCTCCAGAACAGCCCGGTGGGATAAGTACGGGCGTTAAAATAGATACTTATCATCTGAAGTTGATTTTGAGAAGGTAAATAATAGATTGTTTTCGTAACAGCATTCAATGTGATTCCGTTTTCACCGTTCAACCTCCAGCATCGACGGATAGCGGTCTGGTTCTGTGCTGTACCGTTGAGATATGTAACTCCGCGCCCCTCGGAATATTCACTGTCGGGATGCAGATTGGCATTGCTGGAAGAGAATGTCACCAATGTATTTTGATAAGGACTTTCTATACTCCAGAAGCGTGAATCCGACGGGTCGATAGTATAGGCAAAACCTCCTTGTCCCCACGGATAATCCTCACCACTGTGAGTAATAAGGTCAGTTACTATGCGCCAAGATACTTCATCGGCTCCACCCCGCCCGGTAAGTGTAAGGGTAGCCTGATACCAGGTATTACGTTTGACATCGAAGTTGTTCCAATGGGTTCCGTTGTTATTAAGACCTAAATAGACACGATAAGTAACCAGCCCATCCCGTTCTCCGGCAGGCAGAGTGGTACGATACTCGCATACCACCTCTATGTACGAACACTGTGCAGGCTGAAGTGGAATCTGTGTTTTCGATGAAGTACACTCCTCGCCCACTACATTGGTAGGCAACGCCCGGGTCCCCTGCATGTTTTCCACCATATACAATGGGGTGGCATAGTTATGAGGAAGATTGTTGCCGGTAGGGTCTACGGGTTCCAGATTACCATCGTTCACCGTTATATTATCACCATTTACAAAAGTTGTGGACGAAGTGGTAGGGGCATTGGATGCAATATAGCTGTACACCATCGGTACATTCTTCAACTGAATGGAGCGTACAGTGACAAGCGTGCTCGATTCGAGTCCGCTTTTATCGATTACAACAGTTACTTTGGCCGTCAGTCGTTCGAGGTTGATAACTCCCAGGGAATATGTTACACCGGTAGCACCCGGAGTTACATTGATAACTTTCGTATCCGTGAGGGCGGACATCACAACACGTCCGCCTGAAAGGAAGTCTGTGCCGGAAGTCATCGTTTTCTTCAGATTGTTCAAGTCCGTAAGATTTGTCACCGCACTGCCTATCGAAGAACCGGCATTAGCGATGAAAGCAAAGATACGGCTACCCGAAGAACCGCTTATCAACATCGGCATCGTAAGGTTTGCCATAGCAGACGGGGCAAAATACTTGAAGGTTATAGCCTTTCCCGTAGACGCATCGAAAATAAAAGCATTCAGGTCGTACAAGCTGTTCTCGTCCGTAGAAGCAGCCAGCGAACGGGTTGACACGGAACGTCCGTCAATGGCCACGTTGAATGCATAATTCACGTCGGCCGATCCACCATTGAGGATACCTTCTTCATCTTCTGTCGTACAAGATGTGACGGCTATAATCACAAATAGTATACTTAATATCTTTCTCATGGATACGGTTGTTTTAATCTGTTACAGGAACGACTGTATTAATATCCCAGCCATTTATCGATAGGGAGATTATTATATTATTATCTGTCCGGCTAATATTTATTTCGAATAAGAACGTATCTTCCCTGTCAATATCTTCCTGCGAAACATATTTGGGGTTCGATAAGATAAGTTCCGTGATATCCCGATTTAGAATATATCCGGGGACCGAAGGGTGCTTCACCACCAACACCGGTTTATAACCGGTCATAAGACGCATGGTCTTTAAATCACTCTCCAGCATATTTCCCGTTACCGATGTATTATGAGGCGTATATTTAATCATCCGGTGAGAAGTATCTATACTGTTATCGTTTTTATACCTGCCATTAACGGCAGTGATATATATTTCGGGTGCGGCAACAGAACGCGTCAGGAGGTCTATACCGTAAACCTTAACAATGACATTCTTGGTATCTTTCATTAAGTATACGTCGGTAGCATACGATGTATCGTAAGTGGAGGGAGCATCAGCTATATAGCCGGCATAAAGTTCACCGGGAAGCGATTGGGGCACAAGGTATCCGTCAGGACCTTCCACGCTGTTGAGCATGACACGAAAATCGGTTATGCTTGTAACTCCGGGCTGGAGTCCCTCGTTAAACGAGTTAGTCCGGCTGTCTGCCCAACCTACGGAGAAAGTATTCAGATTATCACAAAAGACGACTGCCTGATATTTTCCTTCAGGTAAAGGTATAGTCATGATATAATTGCCGGCCAAGCGGCTTCCGGTTTCAGAATAACTTTCTAAATACTTACCGTCGGTGTCAAAGATATAAGCCGTTACCTTATGTACGTCCGAACTGAATAAATCAGCAAACTGATTATTCAATGTATATCGGAATCTAAGCCGTAACGCACTGTCTTTGCAGTCAGATGTATCCTCCTTTATACAAGATTGCATACAAAAGAGAACAGCGAGAATGATGATGTTTACAGATATACATTTCATAGTCACCTCATTTTATTAATCTCCTCCGCTTTTTACAGACGGAGGAGATAGTCAAGAAAAGAATATTACCACACCGGATTAACGGAATTAATAACCCAAGGTTTCACGGTTACACTACATGTCACGGAGATATTAGTGTCATAAGGTTTGTTGGTAGCTTGTGTCTGATTGAACACAAGGTTATCAATGCGATACACATTACCACGTTTGAATTCAAGAATATTGTCATTAGTCACACTGTTCTTATACTTGGTAACTACGACGTAGAGGGTTTTTGCACCCAACGGGTTATTGACATATTCAACCTCCGTCAGTTTAAGAATGATATGAGGAATATCGCCAACCGGAGTAGTTTGTCCTGATGCCGGAACTGTGCTGGGACATACCTGGTAAGCCCATGCCGGTTTAGGGACTGCAATCGGAGGAACAATCGTCGAGCCGTTTGCTGCGTCGGGATAGAAACTCAACCCCGCAGTGGTAGGTGTACAATAATCTACAAAAGCATTGGCTGTCCAGTCGCTCGGTGCCGATGGGGAACCACCTGTGTAATAGGGGAAAATGGTGTTAGAGGTAAAATAAGCTTCCCAGTCAGTAGCCCATCCGGCCTGATTCACGATGCTTACGGGGGCATTCAAATAAGGCGTTCCGTCCAACAGAACATACTGGTTAACATTGTTAATAAACACACCCGCCAGTTTGTATCCGGTAATATCGGTACTGATAGGGGAGCCAATGGTAACATTCTGACAGGTCACTTGCCCAAGTTCTATACGGGCAACAATCGGACTAACCGCCACTGAGGCCGTATAATTATTCCCACTGTTTAATACAAAAGCCGAACTCAATCCTGACATAGGAATATTCTGTGCATTTCCCTGCAAGCGATCCAGACGCAATCTGGCATCAGCGCTGGTTGTTCCTTCTACAGCAGGAAATACCTGACCGACATCTGTCTTAATATTGGCCATAAAATAGAGATACTGTGCCGAACTCGGTACACCGCTAATAGTAACCGCATTTCCACTGGTTGCCGTTACAGATGTGTTGGCTAACGTAGCCACTTCCGTCGGCGTCAACTGCCGCTGGAAAATACTGGTATAAGAACTGTTGAGGAAATAGAGCTTTCCGGAACCCAGTACAGCGTATTCGGCTACCCCTTTTTCGCTGTTAATACTTCTGGTGAAAGCGGTCTGTTCCACACTTAGTGTCACATTGTTATTACCTGACACTGGTACTTCTTCCAATGTTTCCTTGTCATCACAAGCAAACATCACGCTGGCTACGATTACCAGCAAAGCTGCTTTCCTAATCATGATTGAAGTTTTGTTAAGGTTTATAATGGGGAATAATTCCACATTTAAACATCATCAATCTGAAAAAGGTTTATTGATTGTTAGTGTTATTTTACTTAGAATCAGGAAATAATAGTTTTCGGGTGGCGGTTTATCTAAAATCGGGTGATAAGCTATCTACTTCCTTCATTTTCACGATTTATCATCTTATCAAAGTCGTTAACATCTAATACTTTCAGACTTGATTCTATGTCGAATCTTGAAGAATTTACAAGTCCATGTTTTATCATATATTCAGACCATTCAATTAATTCGCTTTGATATTGAATGTAGCAGGATAAACAAACTATTACGCAAAAACATAGCGCAATGGTTATTAGCAATGCCCGGAATGTAATTAGCATCTTTCGGGATAAGAACTCAAACTCATCAAAATAATCAAATAAATAATCTAAGAATGCTTTCATGCCTTTGGTATTTTAGAGACAGGCACAAAAAAGAACGTGCCACATCCAATATATTAGGCATCCAAGGAACGGCAAGAACCTACGCGAACCAACATACTGAACGGGCACGCATATCGTAAAGGAACGATATAACGAACCACGTTCAGTTTAGTTCGCGCATTGAAAAATTTGCCGTTTTTGGATGCACCTAAACTGAACACTATGTAACGAATACTTCTGTATTCGCATTGCAAAGATAAAGAAAAGCTACCATATATCCATTCTATCAGCCGATTTTATTAAGACTAACTGAATTCAGTATAAGAATCATCATATAACCGTGCAGAAAGGAGTATTTTATTTGAAATCACACACCTGTCTGCGTCGCCTCACGCAGTTAAGTGTGTAAAACGACGCGCGCAAGCAAATTGAAAAATATTGAACTCTGCGGAAATATAGCCTGTCATCGGGGGGAATGTCGCCTACCTTCGCTCCGATAGTAGGCAACCTTCGCCTCGATAGTCGCCTACCTTCTAAACTTATTTTGTAAACGCTTGATAATTAAACACTTTCTTACAAATCGCATTTTAGGGGAAAAGATTCAACAAAGCTTGTGATAATTTTAGCTGATAACTCCTTAACTCCTCATTTAACTCATAACGGGAGAACAACGAGCTAAAACTAAACCTAAATCGAATTCAACATAAGACTATAACACGTACAGTATTGTGACTTCATTTAATAAGCTTTTTCACTACGCCAAATCACTTAAGATATTAGTTCACAGTGCAGAACAAAAAGTTCAACCATGGTAAAACAGTTTGTTTCATAGGCATAAAACAAAATGTTCAGCAGTATGGAACACTTTGTTTCAAGGCGTTGAAACGATTTGTTCTCTGCGGTGGAACACTTTGTTCCAATGCGTTGAAACTAAATTCATCCCTAACAATGGACAATAAGCACCCGTACTCCGAACTATTTTATCCCCTTCTCTCTCCGGAAATCCGTACCTTTGGCAACGGAAGACAACTATAAAAAACATATATTACCATGAAGAAATTAATTGTAGCTACTTTGTTACTGGGCAGTGGAGGCTTACTGTCGGCACAGAAAACTACGAAAGTACCGGCTGTGTACAAACCGGTGAAAACTGAAATGTACCGCAAAGGTTGGATAGACTTCAACAAAAACGGAGTAAAGGACATATATGAAGACCCCACAGCAACACTGGATGCACGCATCGAGAACCTGTTGCAACAAATGACGTTGGAAGAAAAAACCTGCCAGATGGTTACCCTCTATGGCTATAAACGGGTATTGAAAGACGCACTCCCCACCCCCGAATGGAAACAGATGCTTTGGAAAGACGGCATCGGCGCCATTGACGAACATCTCAACGGCTTCCAGCAATGGGGATTGCCACCCTCGGACAACGAAAACGTATGGCCTGCTTCACGGCATGCATGGGCATTGAACGAAGTGCAACGCTTCTTCATGGAACAAACCCGCCTCGGTATTCCCGTAGATTTCACCAACGAGGGTATTCGTGGCGTGGAGAGCTACAAGGCGACTAACTTCCCCACCCAATTGGGCTTAGGCCATACCTGGAACCGTAAACTTATTTATCAGGCGGGACTTATCACAGGGCGGGAAGCCCGCATGCTGGGATACACCAATGTCTATGCTCCTATTCTCGACGTAGGACGCGACCAGCGTTGGGGACGTTATGAAGAAGTGTACGGTGAATCACCTTACCTCGTTGCCGAACTGGGTATCGAAATGGTACGCGGCTTACAGCACAATCATCAGGTGGCCGCCACCGGCAAGCACTTTGCCGCTTACAGCAATAACAAAGGGGCACGGGAGGGTATGGCGCGCGTCGACCCGCAGATGTCACCCCGTGAAGTAGAGAACATACATATCTATCCTTTCAAACGTGTTATCAAGGAAGCCGGACTACTGGGCGTGATGAGTTCTTACAACGATTATGACGGTATTCCCATTCAAGGCAGTTATTACTGGCTGATGACTCGTCTGCGCAAGGAAATGGGGTTCCGTGGTTATGTGGTATCGGACAGTGACGCCGTAGAATATCTTTATACCAAACACGGCACTGCCAAAGACATGAAAGAAGCCGTACGCCAAAGTGTGGAAGCAGGGTTGAATGTACGTTGCACGTTCCGTTCGCCCGACTCCTTCGTACTTCCGCTTCGTGAACTCGTAAAGGAGGGCGGGCTCAGTGAAGAGGTTATTAACGACCGTGTACGTGATATCCTCCGTGTGAAATTCCTCGTCGGATTGTTCGATGCTCCTTATCAGACCGACCTTGCCGGAGCCGACAAGGAAGTGGAAAAAGAAGAGAATGAATCCGTTGCCCTGCAAGCCTCCCGCGAGTCCATCGTGTTACTGAAAAACGCGGATAATACATTACCATTGAATATGGATGTCGTGAAGAAGATTGCCGTATGCGGTCCGAATGCCGATGAAGAAGGCTATGCACTCACTCATTACGGCCCCCTTGCGGTAGAGGTTACAACTGTCCTCGAAGGAATCAGGGAAAAAGTAAAAGGAGCGGCGGAAGTGCTTTATACCAAAGGTTGCGACCTGGTAGACGCTCATTGGCCTGAAAGCGAAATCATAGAATATCCTCTGACTACCGCTGAAGAAACCGAAATCAACAAAGCGGTAGAGAATGCCCGTCAGGCGGATGTTGCAGTTGTTGTGCTGGGTGGAGGACAGCGTACATGTGGCGAAAACAAGTCACGCAGCAGCCTGGAGCTTCCCGGACGCCAGTTAAAATTGCTTCAGGCGGTTCAAGCCACAGGCAAGCCGGTGGTATTGGTATTGATTAACGGTCGTCCGCTTTCTATCAACTGGGCGGACAAGTTTGTTCCCGCCATCCTCGAAGCCTGGTATCCGGGCTCTAAAGGAGGCACGGCAGTGGCAGACATTCTGTTTGGCGATTACAATCCGGGCGGTAAGTTGACGGTAACTTTCCCTAAAACCGTAGGACAAATACCGTTTAATTTCCCCTGCAAACCTTCTTCACAGATTGACGGTGGAAAGAATCCGGGGCCGGACGGAAACATGTCACGCATCAACGGTGCACTTTATCCCTTCGGATACGGTTTGAGCTATACCTCTTTCGAATATACCGGCCTCGATATCAGCCCCAAAGTCATCACCCCTGACCAGGAAGCTACCGTACGCCTGAAAGTAACGAATACGGGAAAACGTGCCGGAGACGAGGTTGTACAACTCTACATCAGAGACGTACTCAGCAGCGTGACTACTTACGAAAAGAACCTCGCGGGCTTTGAACGGGTTCATCTGCAACCGGGCGAAACCAAAGAAGTCTCCTTCACGCTCGACCGCAAGCATTTGGAATTACTGAACGCCGACATGAAGTGGGTGGTAGAACCGGGTGAATTCGCCCTTATGGCAGGTGCTTCTTCCGAAGATATTCGTTTGAATGGCATGCTGACGGTAGAAGATTACCAGTCTCGTCTCAAAACGCTGGAAGCTCAAAAGCCCGTCAGCCCCGTAACGGCAAGTACGAACGTGGAGAGCGCCGCTAACGTTCTTGATAAAAAAATCAACACTGTTTGGCAAGGAAATAAGGGAGATTATATTACCTTTGCTTTAAAGAACGGAACCAAAGTAGATAACGTATCCATCGCCTTTGTACGGGATAACGGGTTACCGGCAGATTTTGAAATCCAGCTTTCGGGTGGTGGCGGACAGTTCCTTACTGTTTATTCGGGTACCGTCAGCGAATACGGCAAGCTGATTTCTTATTCGTTCAAAGGAACAACCGCCAGTGACCTGCGCATCGTGCTGAACGATGACCGTGTGGGAGTGGCGGAAGTAAAAATGTGATATAGTATGAAGAAACTCCTTTATTGCATGCTCGGATTAAGCGTAGCTGCTTGTGCCCCAAAGAAGGTGACAAGCAATCAAGATGAGCTCTCCATGTTGGTAGGTACTTATACCAACGGGACAAGCAAAGGTATTTATTCTTTCCGTTTCAATCAGGAAACGGGAACGGCCATTCCACTCAGTGTAATGGAACTGCCCAACCCCTCCTACCTCACCCCGTCCCAAGACGGCAAGTTTATCTATGCCGTTAGTGAAATGAACGACAGCACAGCTTCTCTCAACGCCCTTGCTTTCGACAAAGAGACAGGCAAGCTGCGCCTGCTCAATACCGAACGTACCCTCGGTGCCGACCCTTGCTACGTAGCCACCAACGGCAAAATGGTCTTAACGGCTAATTACAGCGGTGGAACAATGTCTATCTT
This sequence comes from uncultured bacterium, assembly GCA_905215345.1. Taxonomy (GTDB): domain Bacteria; phylum Bacteroidota; class Bacteroidia; order Bacteroidales; family Bacteroidaceae; genus Bacteroides. The sequence goes on along the minus strand of CAJMPR010000002.1, from coordinate 307,161 downwards.
TCCTCTGAGCAAAAATGGTTCGATAGCTCCGGTAGATACCCTCTTTGAAGGAATGGCAACCGGCCCGGATGCCGCCCGCCAGATTGCGCCGCATATTCACTGTACCATTTTCTCCCCGGACGGAAAATACGTCTTCGCCACCGATTTCAGTGCCGACCGTATTCTTCGATTCGTGCTGCATCCTAAAGATATTATTCCGCATCCATCCGTGGAAACTACTGACATCGCCTCCGGTTCCGGTCCGCGGCATCTTACCTTCAGCCCGAACGGGAAATTCGCTTATCTCATCAACGAACTATCCGGTAAGGTAATCGCTTTCAGTTACGACGACGGCCAACTGGAACAGATACAGACAATCACCGCCGATACGGTAGCAGCCCGTGGCAGTGCGGATATACACCTCAGTCCCGACGGCAAGTATCTATATGCCAGCAACCGCCTGAAAGAAGACGGTATTGCTATTTTTGCCGTCGATGCAGTTAACGGTAAGTTATCTAAAGTAGGTTATCAGCCTACGGGAATCCATCCGCGACACTTCAACATCACTCCAAACGGCAAGTATCTGCTCGCTGCATGCAGGGACAGCAACCGCATACAGGTCTTCAAACGGGATGCCGAAAGCGGACTGCTCATGGATACCCACCAGGATATTATAACTGATAAACCCGTTTGCGTACAGTTTATCCAGTAAGAAATGAGAACCTCACCCCAACCCTCTCCCAAGGAGAGGGAGACTGGAGTTACTCTGATAACAAACAGAAAAGCAATATATAAAAAACATTTTCATCCCTTCTCCATGGGAGAGGGGTTAGGGGTGAGGTTTTAACAGCTTACTATCAGTTAATCTTTCGTAAAGGAGTTTCCGGGAACAAAGAACTTCATTAACTTTGTTTTCTAAATTATAGTTATAAATTGACTGTAGGATATGAAGAAAAAAATGATATGGCTTGCCGGGCTGCTGATCGCCACAAGCACCTATGCCCAGACAGACGTTACCACCGGTATAATGCGTGGTAAAGATTATGGAGTGACCTACCTGTTGCCCAAAACCGAAATAGAGGTTGTGATTGAAACAACCAAACATACCTATATGCCCGGAGAATTCAGTAAATATGCCGACCGCTATCTCCGCTTGAACAATGTAGCCGCCGACCCTGAAATCTACTGGACTATCGACAAGATACAAATGCGTGCTGCCGGTGTACCTGATAAGGATAATGTATATTTCGTGAAGTTGAAAGATAAAACGGTAGCTCCGTTGATGGAGCTTACCGAAGACGGTATTGTACGTTCTATCAACATGCCTCTCAGCGACCGCAACAAGATACCGGCTACCAAGCTAACAGAAGCTACAGAAAACATAGACCCCCGTAAATTCCTGACGGAAGAGATATTGATGGCAAGCTCCAGAGCCAAAATGGCGGAATTGGTAGCTAAAGAGATTTACAGTATCCGTGAAAGCAAAAATGCCCTCTTACGTGGTGAAGCCGATAACATGCCCCAAGACGGTGCGCAACTTAAAATCATGCTCGACAATCTGAACTTGCAGGAACGTGCCATGACTGAAATGTTCTCCGGCACCGTGAAAGATGAGCCTAAGACCGTGACCATTCGTTTAACTCCCAAAGAGATGAATAACGAAGTAGCGTTCCGTTTCTCCAAGCGCCTGGGTGTGGTTGCCAACGATGACCTTGCGGGTGAACCATACTATATCAGCGTAACGGATTTGAAAACACCTGTTATCCCTGCCGACGACGGGAAGAAGAAGGTGGACGGAATAGCCTACAATGTTCCGGGAAGAGCACACATTACACTTACCGGAGACAATAAAAAGTTATTTGATGAAGAATTGCCTATCACACAGTTCGGTACGATAGAATACCTTGCACCCGTATTGTTCAATAAGAATTCTACCGTTAAAGTACTCTTCGATACGGCAACAGGAGGACTGATAAAGGTAGACAGAACGGATAATTAAAAGAGATAAATTGAGAATAAAAAGAAAGGGCTGCGCTATGTAGTGAATATCACAGATAGCGCAGCCCTTCCTTTTTTCGTTTTTAACATCTAACTTTCAGTTGAATAAATCCATCCTTTTCCAACTGCATAATATAAGTCGCAATGCGTGACGGATAATCCTTTTCATCAGGAAAGTATTCGGTAAGTTGTGAGATGATTTCCTGTACAGTCCGCTGTCCGTCAATCAAACGCCACACGGCAGTGCCATGTTCTTCCAACGTCACATGAATATCAGGAGACATACCTTTCGGCAGCAAGAAACGGCGCATCCATTCATACTTGAACCGCGGAAAGGCGAGAATAACTTTCTCACCCTCCCATTCGGTCGTAATATGTCCACATTGAACGGGAACAACATCCAGTAGATTTACTTTTTCCTTCGTATCCGGCATGTAGCTATCAGTCCTTTATGTTGGGTTCTTCCAGGCCAAGACCTTTCTTTTTATCAACTACCTTAAGAATAAGTCCCAGTACCAAAGCGGCAACGCCAAGACAGGCAAGCATCACAAGCGGTGCAGTGTAGTCATAGGAAACGGCAGCCTCTTCAGGAGTAATCAAACCACTCTTCAAGTCAGCCACAAGCTGGCTATTGGTCTTATCAAGCACTTTACCGATAAGAAGCGGGAAAAGCCAAAGTCCAATATTCTGAACCCAAAAAATCAGCGCATAAGCACTACCTATAATTTTGGCATCAACCAACTTTGGAACACTGGGCCATAGAGACGCAGGTACCAACGAGAAGCTTGCCCCTAACACCAATATGGTAAGATAGGCAATGATGATACCGCCAATCGCATTGTCTCTGAACTGCGGAAGTACAAACGCAAAGGTAAGATGACAGACAATAAGTAGTAGAGAGCCTATTACAAGCATGGAGGCCGCCTTACCTTTATGGTCAACATAGTTGCCAAGTATCGGAGTAATGCCGACAGCAAGCAAAGGGAATACGGCAAATACGGTTTCAGCGCTTTGGCGCATATATCCCATATAACAGAAAACCACCAGTAACAAACCGGCAAGAGTAAGCATACCGTATTTCAGACTGGTTTTCTTCATAAAATTACTTGCAAAAGAAGCACCTGCAACGACAAGCATAATGCAATATTGAATGATTGTCACCGTATTAGTACCCCAAAAGGAACCGGCAGGAACTTCCTTGAAAATCAAATTACATTGCAGCATATTTACAGCATACTTCTGGAATGGGAAGATAGCAGAGTAATAAAGCACACAGAGAAGTGCTACCAACCAGAAACCGCTACTTGAAAGAATAGTACCGAGGTCACTAATCTTGAACGGGTCGTCTTTCTCCTCGGCTTCACCGGTCTGAGCATCAAGTTTCTTGTCCATGAAAAAGTAAACAATAAACATGATGAGTGCAATAAACAGCAGGACAACTCCAAATGCCACTGAACGGGAAACATCAATGACACCACCCAACTTAGCAAACACCGGAGAGAATATCATGCAAGTAGCTACTCCCAAACGGGCAAGGGCCATTTCCGAACCCATAGCAAGAGCCATTTCACGACCTTTAAACCACTTAACAATACCACGGGAAACTGTGATACCCGCCATTTCAACTCCACAACCAAATATCATGAAGCCTATTGCCGCAAACTTAGCTGATGCCGGCATACCTTTGTAAAACGGAGAAATGCCGAGTTCATCGAAGCCAGGAATATAATTCAGATTATTAGTGAACCAGGTTTGAAGACCACTTCCCTGAAAACTATCAGTCACCGCATACCAATTAATGGTAGCACCTATAAGCATCACAACACCGGAAAGGACTGCCGTGAAACGTACCCCCATTTTATCGAGGATAATACCTGCGAAAATGAGGAAAAACACAAATACATTAAGGAATGTCTCAGAACCTTGCATCGTACCAAACGCGGTTGAATCCCAGCCACGTGTAGACTGCATCAAGTCCTTAATAGGTGAAAGTATGTCCATAAAAATATATGAACAGAACATGGCGAAAGCTAAAAGCAGCAACACCATCCAGCGTACGCTTGCTGAATCGCGCAACGTCTGATGAATTTTGTCAGTAGTTGTCATTTCTAAATAATATGTTAATTTATAGTAGTAAATAGATTCTAAACATAAGTGCAAAAATAGCTAAATATAAGTTATGCTCATTCATATTCAAACAAAAAAAACAGCGGAATTGCGCAATAGTAATAGTTGCGCAATTCCGCCGGATATAAAAATAGATTAATCTACTATCAATTTTCCGCAGAGTCGTCTGTTGCGGCAGGTGCAGGAGTAGCAGCCGGAGCAGTGGTTGCGGCAGGAGTTTCAGCCTGCGGAGCAGCCGTACCTACGGGCATGTTATACGGATTTGTTTTTTCTTCTTGTTGTGCCTGTTCCATAATCACGTCACCACTCTTGTGAGACACGGTAGGAATTACGTAAGCTGAAGCAACACTCATCACCACCAAAAATACAGCGAGGCCCCATGTTGCCTTTTCCAGGAAGTCAGTAGTCTTGCGTACACCCATGATTTGATTGGATGATGAGAAACCCGAAGCCAGACCACCGCCTTTGGAATTCTGAATCAACACAATGAAACACATCATCACGGATGCAATCACCATTAAGATAACTAATAATAAGTACATTTTGTTATTTTGATTTAGCGTTAATAATCAATTTCTCCAAAAATCTAATTTGGTCTGCAAAGTAAGCATTTTTTTTTGGATAATTCAAACTTAATTTTTTAATAATTTCAAGTGCTTTATCATATCTGCGCTGTTTAATGTAGATTTTGGCCAAAGTTTCTGTGAAGCAGCTATCATCAATGCTATCTTCCCCGATTGAATCCGATGTCATTTCCCCTTCTTCTTTGGATAGTTCCGAAGGTAGTTCGGACTCTTCAGGGGGTACGGGTTTCTCGCGCACGGAGATTTCGGTAGTCTCGCTTTTGAGGATAAAACCGTCAATCAGTTCATGTCCCCGCAACCGGGGCGTTTCTTCCCCTCCAGCCTGTGCGGAAGCCGACTGTTCATCATCTTTCATCAGGAAAGAAGTATAGTCCATAGCATAGTCCAGCTCCGTAATTTGGGTATGTTCTTCGGGAACAGTAGCAAGGAAAGCGTCAATCAAAGAAAGGGTACGGTCTATGTTCGGCTCTTCTTCCAACACTTTAGATGAAAGCAAAGGAGATTGATGGGATTTCAACGTATAACGGTCTCCCTCAATCAGATGAAATAGGACACGACGGTCGGCCACATACAATACCGCTTTACGCAGCTCCGCACCGAATGTAATATCGTGCAACAAGTATAGGTTCTTGAGATACAGCAACCTGAGCGACTGAAAATAGGGATAACGGGCCACTAACGTGCGGAGTTCGTACAAAGTGTCCCTATCCAGCGTTTCGGGATGCTGAATCCATTGTTGCAAATGTGCAGAAGTCATTCCTTACCAGTTAGCTACGGTTGCGTTAAATATCTGTTCCGTGATATCTTTTATCATCTTGTTTATCAAATCGTCCTGTACATCGGTCAGCAACAAGGACGAATCATACGTCTGGAAAGCAGAAAACTGCTGTTCAAAGTCTTCCTCGTGATTGGTGTTGTTAACAAAACGTACGTTGACGGTCATAGTCAACTTCACTTTGGAAGCATAACCGTCGGCAGCAACAGATTCGTTATACTGGTTGTAACCGGTTATCTCGCCATCAATATCCAAATCACCGTTGGCATTCACCAACTTCAGACGTGTCTGCTGGATAAACATATCTTTCAACTTCTGGTTGAACTCTGTTGTCATAGGGGCATAGACGTATTCGGCACGGTTAGGGAACTCGGCAATCGTAATTGTTTTAACTTTGCTGTAGTCAATAGAGCTAATCGGAGCAAGTCCCAGAGAAATGCGGCAGGAATATACCACGCACACCAATCCTACTAACGCTGCTACCAGTGTTATTTTTTTAATCCAATCCATATTCTTTTATCTTTCTGTATAGTGTGCGCTCTGAAATATTCAAATCTTTAGCTGCACTTTTGCGCTTTCCATGATGTTTTTCAAGTGCTTTGCGTATCATTTCTTTCTCCGCCTCATCCAGTGAAAGAGATTCTTCCACATATTCCTCCGTATCTTGAATATCATCGTCCATTTCAGGAGCCGACTTTACAGAAGGGTGTATGATAGTGGGTACTCCGGCAGGTACTGAAGTTACCACAGCAGGAGTCGACGCATAAAAAGTAGCAGGCGGAACCGCCTTATTACCGACAACTGCCCGTTCCGTCATAATCTCATGTACCAATTTTTTCAGTTCCGTCACATCCTGACGCATATCGAAAAGTACCTGATAAAGTATTTCCCGCTCACTCTCAAAGCTCTTGCTTTCTTTTACACCGAACAATGCCGGCAGGCGTTGCGTGTTAATTTGTTCAGGCAGATAACCTTTCAAAATCGTAGCATTGATTTCACGGTTAGTTTCAATGATGGAAATCTGCTCCGTGATATTCTTCAACTGGCGCACGTTACCGGGCCATGAATATGATAACAACATCTGTTTGCCATCTTCAGTCAGTTGGATGGCAGGCATGCGGTATTTCTCCGCAAAGTCAGATGCAAACTTACGGAACAGCAATACAACATCCTCTCCCCGCTCACGCAAAGGCGGTATTTGGATAGGAACCGTATTCAAACGGTAATACAGGTCTTCACGGAAACGTCCGTCAGCAATGGCTTGTGTCAGATTCACATTGGTAGCCGCCACGATACGGACATCCGTCTTCTCCACTTTGGAAGAACCGACTTTGATAAACTCCCCTGTCTCGAGTACACGAAGCAGACGGGCTTGTGTAGGCAAAGGAAGCTCACCTACCTCATCCAGAAAAATAGTCCCTCCGTTCGCTTCGCCGAAGTAACCTTTCCGTTCACCGATAGCTCCGGTAAACGCACCTTTCTCATGCCCGAAGAGTTCGGAGTCAATCGTCCCTTCAGGAATGGCACCACAGTTTACGGCAATGTATTGTCCATGCTTTCTCCGGCTGTATTGGTGAATTATCTGTGGAAAACTTTCCTTACCCACTCCACTCTCACCGGTAATCAGCACTGACAAGTCGGTAGGAGCTACCTGAATAGCAATATCGATGGCACGTAATAGTGCCTCGTTATTACCAATGATACCAAAACGTAATTTTATTTGTTGTATTTCCGCTTTCGTCATTCTACAAATCTTCTTCTACGCCATCGAGTTTCAGTTTGTCGCTGTCGTCACGTTTCTCGTAATATTGTTTCCGCAAAGGATTAGCATGAGCTTCTTTCTCACGTTGACGGTTACGGAACACGTCCATCGCCACATAGATAGCTTGGCGGAATGAATCTTCGGACGCCAGACCTTTACCGGCAATATCATAAGCCGTACCGTGGGCAGGAGAAGTACGAACTACCGGAAGACCGGCTGTATAGTTCACACCTTCGTCCATAGCTAATGCCTTGAACGGAGCAAGCCCTTGATCATGGTACATCGCCAGCACACCGTCAAAATGGGTAAAATTACCCGAGCCCATGAATCCGTCGGCCGGATAAGGACCATAACAAAGCATGCCCTTAGCCGCCAGTTCCTGGATAGCCGGTATAATTATTTCCTGTTCTTCCGTACCCAACAGACCTTCATCGCCCGCATGCGGGTTCAATGAAAGTACGGCAATGCGGGGTGCTCCGATTCCAAAATCCTGTTTCAGAGAGCGATGGAAGATTGTCAATTTCTCCTGTATTAATTCCTTCGTGATGGTAGACGCAATATCCCTTACAGGAATATGTCCCGTTACCAACGCTACCCGAAAATCATCTTTCATCAAAATCATCAAAGCTTTCCCGCCATCACCCAACTTATCTTCGATATACTCCGTATGTCCGGGGAATGAAAAATCGTCCGACTGGATAGTATGCTTGTTGATGGGAGCAGTGACAATTACATCAATCAATCCCTCTTTATATTCCTCAATCGCTTTTTCCAAAGCACCAAGTGCAGCTTTACCGGCCTCAAGGTCAGGTTTAGAAAACTCAACCTTCACTTCATCATCCGTACAGTTCACAACACTTAGACGATTGGCTGCCGCTTCCGATGCGGAATTTACAATGCTGAAGTTAGCAGCCAAATCAAGAGATTTACGGTGATAAGCAGCTACTTTGGGAGAGCCATAAATAATAGGAGTGCATAGTTCCAGCATAGTAGGGTCTGAAAAGGTTTTCAATATCACTTCATACCCTACTCCATTTATGTCTCCTTGAGTAATGCCGACTCTTATTTTGTTATCTTCCATTCTTATTTATCAATTTTAGTTGTATCTTTTTTTGTTGTCAAAGGGATTTCGGCCCCCTGCTGTTTGCTGCCCGGCAGTTTTACAGTATACAAGGATGCTTCCATCTGACGCACCAGATTACGTTTCAACTTGTCAGGTGAATATACAAAGATTTCAGAAACTATGACACGTTGATTCGGTTTGTCCAGACGCATGTGCGATACATACGGACCACCCATATAATCACCCTTTACACGCCACAAGCCACGAGCTTCCAAAGCATAATCACCTTGTACACTGATAGGACGGACATCGGTCATCAATGAATCTGTCTCCATGTACATACCTTCTTGTGCACCGGGGATGTTTGCCTTCATTACAGAGTCACGTTTGTGAATGAAGTATTCTTTAGTAAAGGTATCCTTATCTTTATAGGGGAAAGAGTAAATGACGAAGTTCTGATCACCGGTAGCCGCATTCGTTCCGGCCCAGAAAAAGTCTTCTCCTTGTTTGGTCGAAGTCAGTTCACCCGGCACCCATACGTCGACATCGAACATACTTTTCACTTTCGTGGTAACGTAATCGCTATGTTTGTCCTCCAAAACTGAAATCTGACGATTCATTTCGGCATGGGTAAAGAAGTCAATAATCACTTGCTTGTTATCTTCAACGAACTTCTGGAATGTCGCTTCATCCGGTGCCTGGATTGTCAGGATAGATTGCGGAAAAGCATACACATCTTTTGCATACGTAAACTTGGGCTGAGTGTACAAGTCTTTATTTATTTCTACGATAATTATATTACGGATCAACTTTAAAGTAGCATCATAGTTTGCCGGAGAAGTATACATGATTCGAAATGAACGTTCCGACTGTGGCAATCCCGGCACATCAGAATCGAGCACATCATAGAGGGCACGACCGGCAGGACGTTCCCATTGTCCCGGATCAACCACGACTAATATTTCATACGCACGACCGCTGGAAGTCGGAGTAAATACACCCTTTTTGCCGTTACCGCATGCAGAAAACAATGCCAGTACAAGGGCCATACTTAAATAAAACAGGTGTTTCTTCATTTTTCTATATATTTTAGTTAATACAAAGCTACTAAAAAGCCGTATATGCGTGATACTAAAGTTAATAATTTATATTAATTTTCTTTATTCGCTTCTTTCTTCGTCGTCGAAAGCATACCACATGCAGCAAATATGTCTTCACCTCTGGAAGAACGGATGGTGGTAAAGAGCCCGTGAGACGTCAGGTAATCACGAAGCGTCGTCATTGTCTCCATGTCAGCACCTTCGAGGTCTACCCCCGGTATAGCATGAAAACGAATCAGGTTTACCCTGCAATCCAAACCACGCAACAGCTTTAATAATTCTTTGGCATACAACAAAGAGTCATTTACTCCTTTAAAAACAATATACTCGAAAGATAGTCTGCGCTGTTTGCTAAAATCATAGTTTCTTAACAAATCTACAATCTCTGTTATCGAAAAAGCTTTCTCGGCAGGCATCATTTCCCGACGTTGCATAGGAACGGGAGAGTGCAGACTGATTGCCAGATGACAGTCGGATTCTTCAATAAAGCGTTGCAACCCTTTGCTCAAGCCAACAGAAGAAAGGGTAATTCGTTTAGGACTCCAACCATAGCCATAAGCAGCGGTCATAATTTCCAGAGCTTTCAACACCTCGTCAAGATTATCCAAAGGCTCACCCATTCCCATCATTACGACATTAGTCAGCCTATCCCTTTCGGGTAGAGAATTTATCTGGTTAATAATTTGATTAGCGGTCAGATTAGCGGTAAAGCCTTGCTTACCGGTCATACAAAATTTACAATTCATTTTACAACCTACCTGTGAAGATACACATAACGTAGCACGGTCTTCATCCGGAATATACACTGCTTCTACATAGTGCTCTCCTACCTTATAAAGGTATTTCACCGTACCGTCTACCGACCGCATGGCATCTACCGGAACTTCCGCCCCCACCTCGTATATATCTTTAAGCAACTCTCTATGCTTCAACGACAAATTTGTCATTTCATCAATAGAGGTCACTTTCTTATCATAAAGCCATGCAGCAATCTGTTTGGCAGCAAAACCGGGCATGCTCAAGCCTTTTACCACCGCTTGCAATTCAGTAAGGGTTAATCCTAAAAGAGGTTGTTTCTGCATATTCATTATTTTTATCACGTAAATGGGGGTTTATCGCACGGAACGCGATAATTATGAGTTATAAGTAATCTGTGATTTGTTTGTAATAGGGCTGCGCTATCACACCGAAAGGCAAAAACACAAGCAAATCACTAAGCACTTATAACTCATAACTTTTAGCGGCAAAGCCCCTAAATCATCATTTATAACTGCAAAGGTAGGAATAAAGTTGCACAAATAAAAAAGCCGCCCGACATTTATCGGGCGGCTTCTTAATTATATAAGTTTATTCAATATTTCTTAGAAATACAGATAACGGTTATCTTTAACATTTGCATTCAAGTACAAATCATTGATAAACTGGTTTGCCATACGCACATGCATATTTTCCAAAGTAGCCTCTTCTGTTTCCTGATTAAATGTTTCGTTCAACTTCTCTTTTGCATAAGGTTGAAGAACGAACACACCACCCATACCTTTGATAGGAGCACTCAGTTTGTTCAACTCAGCGATAGAAGCATAAGCACCCACCAATGGTTCGCTGCTACGCAATACAGGAACATAAGCCGGAGCTGCGAAAGTAACGTGCTTAATAGAATCACTTACCGCATTTGCCATATTCTTGTATTGTTCGAAAGAGGTTGCACCGGCAGCCTTCATGTCAGCCATAATCTTCTCAGCTTTCTTGTCACGAAGGATTTCGTTTCTCAACTGATCTTTAACCGTAGCCAAAGGACGGTAGCCTTCCGGAATAATACTTTCAACACCTACCACGAGCATATGATCGCTTTCACCACATTCATACAAGGCGGATACTTCACCTACTTTTGCTGCAAACGCCCATTTCAAAGCCTCTTTCGTACCTCTTACACCGCCAATACCGTGTTCGGAACTGTACAAATCATTTCTATCTAACAACTTATAGCCTGCATCTTCAGCGTTAGCAACCATCTTATCCAATGTATTGTTGCTGGCAATGAACTGGCTGAAATCATTGTATGCTTTACTATATGTCTCTTTACTGAACTCTACCGGACGTTTGATAACAGCAACTTTATATTTATCCTTCATAGCCTTCTTGTTGGTTACTTGCAGGATAACGTTTGCTTGTCCCAAAGTCAGGTTTGTCAACTCATTCTGTCCCAAAGTAGTAATAGCAGTGATATATTTCAAGTTATCACCATCAACCTGCGCTCCTTCATAGTTAGCAGAAGTAATCCAAGTCGGCTCACCGGTCTGACCGTATTTCTTAGCGATTTCAGCAAAGTCCGCACCACCTTTGATAGCGTTGTAGATACTATCTGACAAAGTCTTAACCTTTGCTGCATCTTCTGCCGTTACCTGTATCTGACGATATTGGATAGAATCAGGCATTACAGCAGTAGCTATTTTCTTGAAAGAACTGATTGTATTATCGGATACATTGTAATAAGGTCCATAAACACCACCTACAGATACAGAGTCCAAACGGGCTACAACATCAGATGGCAGAGCCTGAGAAGTATAGAACAAGTCTACATACGGTGAAGTAGAACCGGTTGAACGAACAAAAGTCGTATAGTCGGCAGGAGCGCCATTCAACTGAACAGTATATTCATCCATTTCTTTCTGAAGAGCAGCTTTATCTTCAGGGCTTGCAGTAACCTGTACATCGATAAATTTGATATTACGGCTTTCTACATACTGTCTGAATTGTTCTTTCTTCTTATCATAAGCAGCTTTCAAATCAGATTCCTTGATAACAATCGTAGAATCTACAATTGAAGAATAAGGAATGGCAGCCAATAACAAATCAGACTGATCTACTCTTCCGTTGAAAGCATCTTCAGCTTCAACCGGATTAGAGAACAAAGACTTTGTAATCAAAGCCTGATATTTCTCTTGCAGACGAGCCTGAACAAGTGATTTTTCAACAAAAGACCAGAATTTATACATTGAGTTGTAGTATTCTGCATATTGAGCCGGCATCTGTGCCTGATTCATCTTAGAATAATCTACCAGGAACTTCTTTAACATATCCTTATCAAAAGCACCGGTCTGAGGGTTACGGAAAGGAGTCTGCTGCAACATCGGGTGTACACCCGCATCGATGATAGCCTGAATCTCTGCTTTAGAAACAGTCAAACCCAACTTTTCAGCTTCATTCTCGATCAATTTATTATTTACGTATGCTCTCCATACTTCGTCTTTGATCTGGTTGGTTTGTTCATCGCTCAAAGCATTCATGCCACTGGAGAACTTCACTACTTCCGTGTACTCTTCTACCAATGCTTGAAAATCCTGAGCGGAAATTGCCTCCCCGTTCACTTCACCTACATCTTGTGATTGGTGCGGCTGAAGCACTTTCCACGCATCTCCCGCGATGAAGGCAAACAACGCCAAACCAATAACAATCACCAATAAAGGTCCTTTAGACCTAATGTTTTGTAATGTTGCCATTTTAGTTAATATGATTTATTTGTTTATTATTATTCTTTTTCAAGTTCGTTTTAGCGCACGAAGATACAAAAAATGCTAATATGCATCTATTTATTCGCTAAAAATTTATACTTAAAACGAGATTATTCCATGACTTTCAACCGTACCAGCTCAATTTTTGTAGCTGTCACCTTTATTATCTTGAATTGGAATTTATCAATAGTAATCACTTCGTGCAACTTCGGAAAACTCTGGTAACGGTTCAGTATCAATCCGCCTATCGTCAGATATTCATCCGATTCAGGCAATTCGAGATTAAAAGTTTCATTCACCTTCTCTATTTCAAGGCGGGCGGAAAGCACGTATTCATGCTCCTCAATTTGCTTACAGATATACGAAGTGTTATCATGTTCGTCCTCAATATCTCCGAAGATTTCCTCAACCAAATCTTCCAGAGAAACAATACCCGATGTACCTCCAAACTCATCTACAACAACGGCAATCGTCTTTTTCTGTTGCATAAAGAGTTTCATCAACTTATGAGCCGCCATCGTTTCGGGAACTATGGGTACTTCCTTCACATTATCTCTCCAATCGGCCGGATTGCGAAACATTTCAGAAGAATGAATATAACCTATTACATTATCTATATTACCGTCGTATACAATAATCTTAGAAATCCCCGATTCAACAAATAAGACTCTGAGGTCTTCCAACGAAGCGGTAACATCTACCGCCACCACTTCCGTACGAGGAACAATACAGTCACGTATCTTAATATTAGAGAAATCCAGCGCATTCTGGAAAATTTTTACTTCCGCATCCAGTTCTTCTTCATTATCGACGTTTTCAATGCTTGTCTGGACAAAATAGTCCAGATCCACCTTACCAAAAGCTCTCTCCGATGCCTCTTTGTTTATCTTCATACCAAATAAGCGCAAGAAAAGATAAGATACCCCGGAAGCAAACTTGGAGATCGGAAACAGAATAACATAACATATAAATAACGGAACAGCACACACCCTCAACATCAAATTCGGATTAATCTTGAAAAGTGTCTTGGGTAGAAACTCACCGGTCATCAGGATAATAAGCGTAGAGATAATGGTCTGCACCAGAACCATGGCAAAATGGTTATCGATAACACCTGCCAGTAAGTTTACCTCAATTATCTGCGCCATAAGGATACCGTAAATAACCAATGCAATATTATTCCCAACCAGCATAGTGGAAATAAAGTTGTTAGGATTACGAAAGAAATAAGAGAGGATACTCGATGTTACCCCCGGCTTCCGTTCCATTTCAAAGCGAAGTTTGTCAACGGAAACAAAAGCAATCTCCATTCCTGAAAAGAATGCGGAGAAAGCCATGGTTATCAACAAATAAATAATAGTGTCCATCCTTATTATTTTATGCTATCCGTCTTTAAGGAATCACCGGGAACGGTATCTTCCTCATCCACATAGAAGATACCTTCCGTCTTAAAGAAACGGTATTTGGTTAACTGTTCATTCGACTCGAAGCCAATGGCATAAATAATCTGATCAGGCTGCTCTATGCGTACCCGTCTATCCGAATATACCCGTTGCTTATTCTGATCCCAGTAAAGCAGTTCCGTGTCAAACTTCTCTCCCTTCAAATTCTGAATATGCACGTTGCCCATCAACTTCCACAACTTTTCCTTATCATAATGATAAGCTGTATCAGCCTTAATACTAGCTTCCACATGGAAAACCGAATCGAACTTTTCCAGATATATCCCTTTTTCAAACGCCCAATAAGACGGTGTCTTGCGGTCAAATATCAACCACTCCGCCGTATTGACACGATAACGGGTAATACCTGAATCTGAGACCAACGTCGTTACCCCACGTGTATCCAGCACCGGCAACGAGTCACGCTCAGTAATGGCGGCCCCCAGATCCTTTTTCCGTCCGGAACAGGAAGAAAATAAAAGAAACATAACCATTGCCGCAAAGACAATGGTTATGCTTCTATTTTTATATTTAACAACGTTGAGTTGTAATAACATACGCTTATCTAATGGTTGTAGACTCACCGATCCAACCACCAATGGTGATACGGTCACCGGCCTTGTAACCTAACATAAAGAGGTCTTTAGCTTGTGGAGTATGTGCCGCATATGTTCTGATCAGTTCGTTAGCTCTGTCCGCTACGCTCGGATCTACTGATTTTGCACGTTGCAACTTATCGATAACTACAAAATAGGTACACTTGTTCAAAGCAGGTTCATCACTCCAATTAGGGCTTGACCCGTACATTTGAGCCAACAGGATATAAGGTTCTCCATAATTCTCATTATAACTGATAGCCTTTTGAGCATAGTTTCTTGCTTGAGACAACTTCCTAGCCTGCATCAAAGCAGCAGCGGTAGCATAAGCCATTTCAGCTTTTTTCTTGCTATCGGTTTCCATACCCAGCGCTTCATCAAAATACTTCACTGCAGTATCATAGTCACCTTTCTTATAGTACATATAAGCAACACCTACGGCAGCATCTGCACTTGGATTAACGCGATACAAATAGTCAGAAGCTTTGAAGTATGCTTCACTTTCATTACACTTCATCATCTTCAGGATAGCGATAGTTTTCTTCAAGAAAGCAGAATCACTCTTGTTAGCTTCAACTTTCGGGCCATAGATATTTTGCAAAGACTCGCAATCGGCAACACCACTGTTCACAAACATGGCAACCAAGTTATCTTTAATAGTCTGCAATACTGCTTTCTTTTTCGGATTGTCTTCGGCTGCAATAGCATCATCGGCATATTGTGAAGCATTAAGATAGTCCTGGAAGAACTGGTCTGTATGATTATTATCAGCTTTCACTTTCTGCATAGAAGCATCTATAAAGTAATGAAGCACTGCACCATCCGATTCACCTTTAGCTGTTTCTGCCGATTCCTTCAACCATACATAAGCCTGATTCAAATCCGGAGACGGAGCATACTGTAAATAATCGACAGCTTTAGTACCCAAAGCGGAAGCTACACTCGGTACGCCTTTCATCTTAGTAGCGAATTCAGGAATGTATTTCATCTTCTGATCATGTACATTCATCAATTCGTCGAAATATTTCTTATAGTCCGCAGAATTACGGTCTTTTATCTGAGACATCAAACCGATCAAAATTTTCTGAGCATCCGTAAAAGTGTAATATCTCAATGTAGGACAATCTTTCAATACCGCCATACAAGGAGCATATGCATCTTTAAAATTCTTTGCTCTTACTGCCTCATGGGAGATACTACTATTGGCATTGCAATCACTTTGTGCGAAAGAACTGGTTACCCCACCCGAAAGGAGTAAAACAGCTACAAGCGTTTTAATTTTCATTGTATCTAAATTTTAGTTGTTATATTGTCTATTCATCTTTTCAACATCAATCAACCTTCCGCTTGAAGAACCAACGTTCATTGAAGGTTACCCCTACACAAACACGTAACGTATTTTCGTTCAAGAATGCGGGGTTTGTCCCCTGTACTCTTACATATTGCGCTGAGAGGCTCAACACGGAACGTGTACGCGGAATAGGAAGGCCGAAACCTGCGGTAACCCCATATTCATTGGCAGCACGTTCACCATCTATTTTATAATAAGGCTGGGAATAATAAGCTCCCAAGCGATATTTTACATGCGCAAAATAACTTCTTCCCATCGGATTCGGAAGATACTCGGCACCCACCGCTATCTTCGTACGATTACAGAAAGCACCCACCTTGTTCATATAAGTCACCGAGCTCCACTTCTGAAAAGTGAAATCAGCTCCTACCGTCAAACGGTCATCGTACACATAAGTCGCTCCCACACCAAAACTCATCGGAGTGCCGAAAGTAGCAATCGTATCTCTGGTATCAACAGTCATACCCGTATCATTACTACCCAACACTTCCTGAACATAAGAATCATTGCTCAAGTCATGTCCCGGTGAAAAAACAGCACCCAGTGTCATAGCATGCTTCTTTCCGAATTGATGTGTATATTGTGCACCGAAATCAAGCTTATAACTGGTTATTGACGTACCGGTCGTTGTAGTCAACGGCAAAGCTGACGAATTGTTAGGGAATTGCAAAGCCCTCACATGTGAAAGATCTCCCCAAAGATACGAAACATTCGCACCGACAGAAAGATTTTTCAGTATCTTAAAACCTGCGCCCAGATACAATTGATGCAATCCTCCGTCTCCTGAATATGTCACCGTACTTGACCCCTCAGGATACCCCGCATCAGCACGATATTCACCCATACTATATCCAATATTCGAATAAGGCAATAACCCCAAACTCATGGCAGCCCATTTGCCTAGACGAAATTGCATAGTAATGTAGTCAAAACTTGAATTTTTAGCGTTCTGCTTCACCTTGCCGTCACTAAAATTCGTGTTTTGCAAGGATATGCCACCATCGAACATAAACGTAAGCGAATCAATCGCTGTATAGGATGCCGGATTCGCGAAATTCACCTGGAACTTATCCCGTAATCCGTATGCAATACCACCCATGGCTTTGCTATTTCCTGAACCTTGGTCTGCTAACTGTCCGTATCCGTATCGTGTATAGGGAGAATTCGTATTATTTTGAGCGACAACCGCCCCGGACACCATTAGTAGCAAAAACACCAAGAGTGTTTGTCTATATCCTATCATTATTATAGTTTAAAATTCTATTTAATCCTTTCAACACTAAAAATCTGTCTGCAAAGATGATACTTTTTAAGTTTGTATCAAAAGAAAAATCATCACCGCCCGTTAAAAAAACCAAAAGTTCAGGATATTTATGTTTCATAGCCCAAATGTAACCTGAAATTTCATATTCCATCCCTTTTAGTACTCCTTCACGAATTGCGGTATCCGTATCTTTCCCCATTGGCACGCGACGTCCTTCACAGGACACTACCGGGAGCCTTCCCGTAAACTCATGGAGTGCCTTAAAACGCATCTGCATGCCGGGAGAAATATTTCCACCATGATAACGCCCGGCAGCATCGAGAAACTCATAAGTGATACAAGTTCCGGCATCTATCACCAGCATATCTTTTCCGGGAAACTGTTCATAGGCACCCACTGCCGCAGCCATGCGGTCGTAACCCAGCGTCTTAGGAGTCTCGTAAAGATTCTCTACCGGCAGCGGAGTATTTTCATTCAGCCATAAAACAGGGAACGGCAGGCGTGCTATCTGCGCCAACGCCGGTTCGCCAAGGTCGATAACAGTAGCCACAATCGCCTTTTCGAATGAATATTTACGGCAAACGTCAGGCAGATGCTCCAACGTCCGGTTAGAGTCGTACACCACTTCAATGAGTGAGCTACCGTCGAATGCCGCCATTTTCGCTACCGTATTTCCAATGTCTATAATAAGGTTCACTGTATTACAAATATTTTTGGGCTGTAAAGGTAGAGTTTATTTTGAACAGTTCTATGTTTTATCATCTGCAAATTTACGTTTATCTGGGTGATTACACTAACGCAGACATAAATTCACACAAATAATAATTACACTGTTTTTCAGCTTTTCTTATCATATTTACAGAGATTCGGCTATTCACAAAGGCTCCGTGTTATAGTAGTACATGCGCGTATTCGGGAGCGCGCGCATATTCTTTTCTTTTTTTCTTTAAAAAATCGCCGTTATTATAGAGGGGGAGGGTACCCCCTCCTATAATAACTAAATAACGGCGATTTTTAGATTATTGTAGCATGTGTTTTCCCGGATACTTGTCATAGATATTTTTGACAGGTATGAAAAAAGTTTTTGCCTATGGTGCAATTTCCGTATGATGTACATCAAACAAGATTTTCACCATAGGCATTTTTATATCGAATAAGAAATCTTCTTCCACAGAACAATATCACTATTTTTTTGCGTAAGTTTGCAGCCATGAAACGGAATTTGTTTATTTATCTATACTTCATTGTCTTTTTTCTTTGTGCTCCCGTAGCTACCGCCCAAACGCAAAAGCAAAAAGAAAGCGCCCCCGACTCCATCCGTATCAGCCTGCTGACGTGCGCTTCCGGAGAAGAAATCTATTCACTATTCGGGCATACAGCTATCCGTTACGAGAACTATACGCGAGGCATCGATGCTGTATTCAACTATGGCATCTTCAACTTCAACGCTCCCAACTTTATCTTCCGTTTTGCTTTGGGAGAAACAGATTATCAACTGGGCGTCACCGATTACGAACGTTTTGCTGCCGAGTATAACTACCTGGAACGGGACGTTTGGCAACAAGTATTAAACTTCACTCCTGAAGAAAAGGAGCGTTTAATCACTCTGTTGGAAGAAAATTATCGCCCGGAAAATCGCGTTTACCGTTATAACTTTTTTTACGATAACTGCGCTACACGTCCACGAGACTTGATAGAAAAAGCTATTAACGGAAACCTGCAATACGCTGATAATATGACCGATACAAATATAGGCGTTAGTTTTCGCGATTTACTGCATAAATATAGCGAGAGACATCCGTGGTCGCGCTTCGGAATGGATTTATGCATGGGTAGCAAAGCCGACAAACCCATCGACCGCAGACTGATGATGTTCGTACCTTTCTACGTACAGGAATATTTCAATAAAGCCCAAATTATAGATAAGGGAAAACAAGCTCGTCCGTTAGTATTGACGGAAGAAAAAATAATAATCACGGGAGACGGTGAAGTCGGAAAGCCTTCCGAAGGTTTTACCCCGATGCAAGGTGCTTTATTGCTATTCATTCTTATAAGCGGCGCCACAATTTACGGTCTGCGCCGTGGAAAAACACTTTGGGGTATCGATCTCGTATTATTCTTTGTCGCCGGAGTGGCAGGGTGTATTTTAGCATTCCTCGCCTTGTTTTCCCAACACCCGGCTGTAAGTCCCAACTATCTGCTGTTTGTGTTCCATCCTTTACATCTTTTCTGCCTTCCCTGCATGTTAAACAAGGTACGTAAGAAGCAAAGAAGCCGATATATGATGGCGAACTTTGCTGTTTTAACACTTTTTATACTGCTTTGGGTTGTAATACCACAAAAAATTCCGTTAGCAGTATTACCTTTGGCACTCTGTTTGCTAATACGTTCAGCAAGCAACCTGATTTTAGGAAACAAAGGAACGAGGAAACAAGGGGACAAAAAGAACTCTTTCTCTCATGAACTTGTCAACTAAAATCTCGTCAACTAAAAAAAGACAAAATGAAAAAAGGACTGATAACCTCCATACTCGCACTGACATTCAGCGGTCTGCAAGCCCAGCCGTTACCTCCTTCGCCTAAGTTGGTGGTAACTCTGACCATCGATCAGTTGCGTACGGATTACATGGAGGCGTTTTCATCCTTATATGGAGAAAAAGGATTTAAACGGTTGCTACGGGAAGGCAAAGTGTTCCGTCAGGCGGAATTCCCGTTCAACGTGGGCGACCGTGCTTCGGCTATTGCAGCCATCTACACCGGTACCACTCCATCTATGAACGGTATCATTGCCGAACGCTGGTTTGACCCGAAAACATTGCGCCCGAAAAACTGTGTAGACGATCAAGCTTTCATGGGTAACTACACCGATGAAAACAGTTCTCCTTCCCAACTGCTAACTTCGACTTTTGCCGATGAGCTGAAAATAGCCACCAAAAACGCTGCGTTGGTATATGCCATCGCCCCCTTCCGCGATGCTGCTGTCCTTTCTGCCGGACATGCCGGAAACGGCGCTTTCTGGCTCAATCAAAAAACAGGTAAGTGGTGCGGCACAACCTATTACGGTGAATATCCGTGGTGGCTGAGCCAATACAACGACGGACAATCACCGGATTTCCGTATCAAAGAAATGGAATGGAATCCTCTCCACCCTATTGCAAGTTATACATTCCTGCCAGAATGGCGGACTACTCCTTTTAAATATAAGTTTGAGACTGAAAGAGATAATAAATATCGGAGACTGATAACCAGTCCGCTCATCAACGATGAAATGAATCGTATTACCGAAGATTTGCTGGACAAAAGCACCATCGGCAAAGATGAGATTACAGACTTACTGGCAATTACTTATTACGCAGGCAACTATAATCACCGCAGTATACAAGAATGCGCCATGGAGATGCAGGATACGTATGCCCGCCTCGACCACAGTATAGCCAACTTGCTGGACATGCTTGAACGCAAAGTAGGTTTACAAAATGTACTCCTATGTATCACTTCTACCGGTTATGCCGATCCTGAGGGCGCCGATATTGGTATCTACCGCATTCCGGGAGGAGAATTTTATCTGAACCGTTGCGCTACCCTGCTGAATATGTACCTGATGGCTACCTATGGCGAGGGACAATATGTAGAAGGATTCTATGACCAACAGATATATCTTAATCATAAACTCATAGAGAACAAGCAACTAAATCTTGCCGAAATACAGGAAAAATCAGCAGAATTTCTAGTACAATTCAGTGGAGTAGATAAAGTATATTCAGCTTATCGCTTACTCCTTGGCCCCTGGTCTCCCCAGATAGAGCGCATACGCAACGGTTTCCACCGTCATCGTTCCGGTGATTTACTGGTGGAGATATTGCCGGGCTGGACTATCATGCAAGAGAACAGCAACGACAACCGTGTGGTACGTGCCGCTGATGTGCCTGCACCGCTTATACTTCTTGGCAGAGGAATAAAATCAGAAATAATCCGCATACCTGTTAGTGTAGATCGCATTGCCCCCACTCTCTCAAGTGCGATGCGTATTCGTGCCCCGAATGCCTGTTCGGCTGCTCCGCTTGATTAATAAAACACCCCACCCCTCTCTCAAAGAGAGGGTAGGTTTGAAGCTACTTTACGTCATACAAAGGGAGAAATCTTCTTAACTATATTATCAGAGATATTCTCTCATTTCCTATCTTTCTGAGAGAAACCAGACGTAAAGCTTCTATAAAATAATCAATGCAAACCTGTGTAATCTGTGTAGAAATCAGTAACTTTGCACATTCAATCAACTTAGTAAATAATAAATAATACATATAAATAATGGGATTCAATGAATTTTTAAGCTCGGTTTTCGGCAACAAAGCTAACCGCGACATGAAAGAAATTAAGCCGTGGGTAGATAAAATCAAAGCTGCCTATCCAGCTGTAGCCGCACTCGACAATGATGCCCTGCGTGCTAAAACAGAAGAACTGAAAGAGTACATCCGCAATTCTGCTACCGAACAACGTGCCAAAGTGGAAGAACTGAAAGCAAACGTTGAGAACATCGAACTGGAAGAACGCGAAGAGGTTTTCGCTCAAATCGACAAGATAGAAAAGGAGATACTGGACATTTATGAAAAAGCATTGGACGACGTACTGCCCGTTGCTTTCTCTATCGTAAAGGAGACTGCTAAACGTTTCTCTGAAAACGAAGAAGTTATAGTAACGGCTACGGAATTCGACCGTCACCTGGCAGCAGAAAAAGATTTCGTGCGCATTGATGGTGACAAGGCTATCTACCAGAACCACTGGATAGCCGGTGGTAACGATACTGCATGGAATATGATACATTATGATGTACAGTTATTCGGTGGCGTGGTATTGCACAAAGGTAAAATTGCCGAAATGGCAACCGGTGAAGGTAAGACTTTGGTAGCTACCTTGCCGGTATTCCTCAACGCTTTGACAGGAAACGGTGTACATGTGGTAACCGTAAACGACTATCTGGCAAAACGTGACTCTGAATGGATGGGACCGCTTTACATGTTCCATGGTTTGAGTGTAGACTGTATCGACAGACATCAACCCAACTCCGATGCACGTCGTCAGGCTTATCTGGCAGATATTACATTCGGTACGAACAATGAATTCGGCTTCGATTACCTGCGTGACAATATGGCTATCAGCCCGAAAGATCTTGTACAGCGTCAACATAACTATGCCATTGTCGATGAGGTCGACTCGGTATTGATTGACGATGCCCGTACTCCGTTGATTATCTCCGGTCCGGTTCCCAAAGGCGACGACCAGCTCTTCGAGCAACTCCGTCCGCAGGTGGAACGTCTGGTAGAAGCACAGAAAAAACTGGCTACACAATATCTTGCAGACGCCAAACGTCTTATCGCTTCAAACGATAAGAAAGAACAGGAGGAAGGTTTCCTTGCTTTATACCGCAGCCATAAGTGCTTGCCCAAGAACAAAGCATTGATTAAATTCCTGAGTGAACAGGGTATCAAAGCCGGTATGCTGAAGACCGAGGAAATCTACATGGAGCAGAACAACAAGCGTATGCACGAGGTTACCGACCCGTTGTTCTTCGTTATTGACGAAAAGCTGAACAGTGTAGACCTTACTGATAAAGGTGTAGACTTGATTAGCGGCAACTCCGAAGACCCCACATTCTTCGTATTGCCTGATATCACCGCTCAACTCTCTGCATTGGAAAATGAAACAGAATTGACAGACGAGCAACGTCTTGAAAAGAAAGATGCTTTGATGACAAACTATGCTATCAAGTCAGAGCGCGTACATACTATCAATCAGCTATTGAAGGCTTACACCATGTTCGAAAAAGACGACGAATACGTCGTTATCGAAGGTCAAGTGAAGATTGTAGATGAACAAACCGGACGTATCATGGAAGGTCGCCGTTATTCCGACGGTTTACATCAGGCCATCGAAGCTAAGGAAGGCGTGAAAGTAGAAGCTGCCACACAGACATTTGCTACGATTACTTTGCAGAACTACTTCCGCATGTATCATAAGCTATCCGGTATGACCGGTACTGCTGAAACAGAAGCAGGCGAGCTTTGGGACATCTACAAACTGGATGTTGTAGTAATCCCGACCAACCGCCCTATTGCCCGCAACGATATGAATGACCGCGTTTACAAAACGAAGCGCGAAAAATATAAAGCAGTTATCGAAGAGATTGAGAAAATGGTAGAAGCCGGACGCCCTGTTCTGGTAGGTACTACCTCCGTTGAAATCTCAGAAATGCTGAGCAAGATGTTGACCATGCGTAAAATCGAGCACAACGTATTAAATGCCAAACTGCACCAGAGAGAAGCAGATATCGTAGCTACTGCAGGTCTACGTTGCGCGGTGACTATCGCTACCAATATGGCAGGTCGTGGTACCGACATCAAGCTGAGTCCGGAAGTAAAAGCCGCAGGCGGTCTTGCCATCATCGGTACGGAACGTCATGAATCACGCCGTGTAGACCGCCAGTTGCGTGGTCGTGCCGGACGTCAGGGAGACCCGGGTTCGTCCGTATTTTTCGTTTCACTGGAAGACGACTTGATGCGTTTGTTCTCTTCTGACCGTATTGCCAGTGTGATGGACAGACTGGGCTTCAAGGAAGGTGAAATGATTGAACATGGCATGATTTCCAAATCTATCGAACGTGCCCAGAAGAAAGTGGAAGAAAATAACTTCGGTATCCGTAAGCGCTTGTTGGAATATGATGACGTTATGAACAAGCAACGTACGGTAGTGTATACCAAACGCCGCCACGCCTTGATGGGTGAACGTATCGGTATGGATATCGTAAACATGATTTGGGACCGTTGCGCCAATGCCATCGAAGCCCCCACATACGAAGACTGTAAAATGGACTTGCTGCAAACTCTCGCCATGGAAACTCCGTTCACAGAAGAAGAATTCCGTAACGAGAAGAAAGAAAAGCTGGCTGACAGAACATTCGATGCCGCAATGACACTCTTCAAGCGTAAGACCGAACATATGGCACAAATCGCTTATCCGGTTATCAAGCAGGTGTACGAAAACCAGGGACACATGTATGAAAACATCTTGATTCCTATTACAGACGGTAAACGTATGTACAATATCTCCTGTAACTTGAAAGGCGCTTACGACAGCCAGTGTAAAGAGGTGGTGAAATCATTCGAAAAATCAATTCTGCTGCACGTTATCGACGAAGCATGGAAAGAGAACCTGCGTGAGTTGGACGATCTGAAACATTCGGTACAGAATGCCAGCTACGAACAGAAAGATCCGCTCTTAATTTATAAACTGGAGTCTGTAAACTTGTTCGATACCATGGTAGACAAGATCAACAACCAGACAGTTTCCATCCTGATGCGTGGACAAATACCTGTACAGGAACCGCAGGAAGTTCGTCAGGCTGCACCTGAACAACGTCAGGATTTAAGCAAGTATCGTGAACAAAAGCAGGATTTAAACGATCCGAACCAGCAGGCTGCAGCCCAGCAGGATACACGTGAGCAAGTGAAACGTGAACCTATCCGTGTTGAGAAGACAGTGGGACGTAATGATCCTTGTCCTTGCGGAAGCGGTAAGAAGTACAAGAATTGCCACGGCCAAAACGCATAAGGTATAATTAGATGGTAAGTGATAGGGTGGTAAAGTGATAGAAGGATGTCACTTTATCACTCTATTATTTTATCACCCTACCACTTATATCACTTTATCACTTTTTTAACCTCCCGAAGTTTCGTATATCTGACGAAAAGACTACTTTTGTTTCTGGAACAAAGAATAAAGACTATGAGCAAATATTCTTATTACCTATTACTGCTCTGTTTACCGCTTCTGAGTGGGTGTCAAAGTGTAGAACAGCTTTCTATCGACTATATGCTTCCGGCAGACGTCAGCTTCCCTCCCAGCTTGAAACGGGTAGCTATTGTGAACAATATGCCTGAGAATCCGGACAACCAACTTATTGTGCCTAAAGACAAGAAGAAGGATGAATTGGAAATAGCCCGAAAAGTAGATTACTATAACGGCAATGCCGCAATAGCTGCAGAATCATTGGCGGAGGCACTTGCAAAAGAAAACTATTTCAATGAAATCGTAATCTGCGATTCAGCTTTACGTGCCAAAGATATCACACCTCGTGAAAGTGCTTTGACAAGAGACGAAATAAACCAACTTATAGACGAACTGGATGTAGATTTCCTGATCGCATTGGAAAACGTACAGATACGCTCTGTACGTAAAGTTAACTATCTTCGAGATTGGGGTATTTATTATGGAACGGTTGATGCCAAAGTTTATCCTACCGTCCGAGTTTATCTGCCTAACCGTAGTACCCCGATGGTAACTATCAATAACAATGACAGTATATTCTGGGAAGAAACAGGAAATGGTCCGTACGTACAGGCCAATCTCATCAGTGAAGAAGATGTGCTAAAACAAGCTTCTGAATTTGCCGGAACAATTCCTGTGAAAAAGTTGCTTCCGTATTGGAAAACCGCCAACCGAAACATTTTCGGAGGTGGCTCTGTAAACATGCGTGATGCTATGGTATATGCCCGCAATAAACAATGGGATAAATCCATTGAATTGTGGAAGCAGACTTATGCAACTAAGAAAGGTAAAATAAAGATGCAGGCTGCTTATAATCTTGCCGTAGGCTATGAAATGCAGGACAGTATAATCACTGCAACAGACTGGGCTTTGAAAGCGCAAGCCGAAGCACGTGTAGTAGACGGAGTGGATAAAAAAGACCTCTCACATCTAAACCGGGAAGATCTTCCATATTATGTCCTGACCACCCTCTATGTAACCGAATTACAGGATAGGAAAGAAGGATTGACACGCCTGAATATGCAAATGCAGCGATTTAATGAGGAGTAAATAGAAAGTCGCTCCATTTTTTTCACTATTCATTATCAATTATTAATTATTTTCTCTACCTTTGAACGTCCATAAAGTAAAGAAAGGCAATTATGAAACTTAGTCAATCAGCATTATCGCTTCTTCAAGATACCATAAAGCAAGCAATCGGTAAATATACCTGTGGTTGCGAGCAAACTGTAGTAACAGATATTCACCTGCAAGCAAGCCAAAGTTCCGGTGAATTATCTATTTTTGACGACGACGACGACGAGTTGGCCAATTCGACTATTGAAGAGTGGATGACTTATGACAGTGATGATTTCTACGAAAACGTGGAACGTATCTTGAGCACTCTCCTCTGCAACATGAAAAACAATGGTGCTTTTGATAAATTGACTATTATGAAACCTTTCTCATTCGTCTTGGTAGATGAAGATAAAGAAACCGTTAATGAGCTATTACTGATGGACGATGATACTTTATTAGTGAATGAAGAATTGCTGAAAGGACTGGATGAAGAACTCGATACATTCTTGAAAAATTTACTGGAAAAATAAAAATACTGATATTATCCCCGACTATATCAAGAAAAAGGTCTGAACTAAAAAATAAGTTCAGACCTTTTCATTTATAACACTTATATTTTTATGCCTTTTTCAGAACCGCAATACTTTCTTTCAAAGAGTTTATGATACTTTCCGCATCAGCCTGCTTTTTGCGTTCCATTTCGAGAACAGCAGCCGGAGCATTATTCACAAACTTCTCATTGCTCAACTTCTTCATTACACCCTGCAAAAAACCTTCCTTGTGTTTTAGTTCAGCTTCCATACGGGCTATTTCAGCCTCTACATCAATCATATTGCCCAAAGGTACGGCATATTCAGTAGTTCCTACCATAAAGGCAGCAGCACCCTCGACTTTAACCTCCACGGTATTGATAGCTGAAAGATTACACATCTTCACAATTACAGCATTAAAAGCAGCTACGGGATTTTCGCCAATCACTTGCAATTCCAACGCCTCCTTTTGAGCAATGTTCTTCTGCAAACGGATAGAACGGATGTTGCTGATTACTTCCTTAACAACTTCAAACTGCTGTGCAATATCCTCGTCTACCTTGGCAGAAATAGAAAGCGGACTAACCATCAAACTTTCACCCTCTTTACGGTCGGAAAGGCACTGCCAGAGTTCTTCAGTAATGAACGGCATGAACGGATGAAGTAAATGCAGCAGGTTATCAAAGAAACCAATCGTAGTTTCAAACACCTGTTTATTGATTGGTTGGCCATATGCAGGCTTAATCATTTCCAAGTACCAGGAAGAGAATTCATCCCAGAACAATTTATATACAGCCATCAAGGCTTCGCTCAAACGATACTTGCTGAATAAATCTGCCATTTCGGTAGCAACCGTATTTTGCTTTGACTCGAACCAACGCATAGCGAGTTCGGCAGATTCCGGCATAGGAACTTCAGCGCTTACCTCCCAACCTTTAATCAAGCGGAAAGCATTCCATATCTTGTTATTAAAATTACGCCCCTGTTCGCAGAGTGTATCGTCGAAGAGAATATCGTTACCAGCAGGAGCTGAAAGCATCATACCCATACGCACACCGTCGGCACCGTACTTATCAATCAAATCCAGCGGATCAGGAGAATTACCCAATGACTTGGACATCTTACGTCCCAGTTTATCACGAACGATACCAGTGAAGTACACATTCTTGAAAGGCATCTTACCTTCGTACTCATACCCTGCCATAATCATACGGGCTACCCAGAAGAAGATAATATCCGGACCTGTCACCAAGTCACTGGTAGGATAATAATAGTTGATTTCCTCATTACCCGGATTATTGATACCATCGAACAAGGAGATAGGCCACAACCAAGAAGAGAACCACGTATCAAGGCAGTCTTCATCCTGACGCAAGTCAGCTTCAGTCAATGCATTGTTACCAGTCTTTTCTTTCGCCAGTTTCAAGGCTTCTGCGGAAGTGGCTGCTACCACGTAACCACCTTCGGGCAGAAAGTATGCCGGGATACGATGTCCCCACCACAACTGACGGCTAATACACCAGTCTTTGATGTTCTCCAACCAATTCTTATAGGTATTCTTATATTTTGCAGGGTAGAACTTTAAGTCATCATTCATTACCGGAGGTAATGCCATATCAGCAAAGTGTTGCATCTTAAGGAACCACTGCATAGAGAGCTTCGGTTCGATGGGTACACTGGTTCGCTCGGAACACCCTACTTTGTTGGTATAAGCTTCTACTTTTTCCAGCAGTCCGGCAGTAGCAAGGTCTTTCTCAATCTGCTCACGCACGTCGAAACGATCCATGCCCACATACAGTCCGGCAGCTTCGCTGAGGGTACCGTTATCATTAAAAATATCAATGGTAGGAAGATTGTATTTCTCACCCAGCATATAGTCGTTCACATCATGGGCTGGAGTTACTTTCAAACAACCCGTACCAAACTCAATATCTACGTAATCATCCTCTATTACGGGAATAACACGGTTTACCAATGGAACAATCACCTTTTTGCCTTTCAGCCAAGTGTTTTTCGGATCGTTGGGGTTAATACACATAGCGGTATCTCCCATGATGGTTTCAGGACGGGTAGTAGCAACTACAGCGTAACGTCCTTCGGCATCGCCTTCTACCATATACTTCAGGTAGTACAGCTTGCTATGTTCTTCTTTGTAGATAACTTCTTCATCGGAAAGGGCGGTCAGCGCCTTCGGATCCCAGTTCACCATACGGACACCACGATAAATAAGCCCCTTGTTATAAAGGTCTACAAATACCTTGAGCACGCTTTCACTGCGCACTTCATCCATAGTGAAAGCGGTACGGTCCCAATCACAAGATGCACCGAGTTTACGAAGCTGTTTCAAGATGATACCACCATGTTCATCCGTCCATTCCCAAGCGTGTTTCAGAAACTCATCACGAGTAAGATCAGTTTTCTTGATACCTTGCGCAGCAAGACGATTCACCACTTTTGCTTCGGTAGCAATAGAAGCATGGTCAGTACCGGGTACCCAACAAGCGTTCTTGCCTTCCATACGGGCACGACGTACCAAGATATCTTGAATGGTATTATTAAGCATGTGTCCCATGTGGAGCACACCAGTGACGTTAGGGGGCGGAATTACGATGGTGTAAGGCTCACGACCATCGGGTTTCGAACTGAATAATTTGTGGTCCAACCAATATTGGTACCACTTTCCCTCTACGTCAGCGGGATTGTACTTACTTGCTAATTCCATGTTTCTAAAATCTCTATATTTAATTTATTGCGAATAACGGGCGCAAAATTAATGAATTAAAAATTAAATCTTGCCACCTACAGGCTGTTTCTGTTCTCGAAGAGATAATTTATAACCTTCATATATGGCTATACCATAAAACACAACAGTCATAGATGCCAGATTCTCCATCATTGCAGAAAACACCTCTTCATAATTAACCTCAATAAGAACATCCATAAAAGACATCTCATAATCTTTCGCTATAAAACCTATGATAGAAAAGAA
Organism: uncultured bacterium; assembly: GCA_905215345.1. GTDB lineage: Bacteria > Bacteroidota > Bacteroidia > Bacteroidales > Bacteroidaceae > Bacteroides. Next base: position 277,210 of record CAJMPR010000002.1, on the reverse strand, counting down.
ATCACCTAATACACAGCTAACCAATGCCAGGGCAGCACCAATAATACCAAAAGCCGGAGTTATACCTTTGCCTTGACGCATCGCTATACCTACAAGAAGTCCCACACCGATAGCCATGTATCCTATCTGATAACCGGTTGAAACCGAAACCAAAGCCCATGCCACAGCGCCCACGATACATGCTACTGCTCCTAAGATTATACCTTTAGCCAAATTCTGTTCAGCCAATAATTGTTCCCTGTCCACCGGTGTGGAATAATCTTCCGGGCGAGGGGTTGGAGCTACTTTTTCCAATTCCTCATCTTTTTGATAATCTACACATTCTCCTTCAAAAGCAGGAAGGGAATTAGTTCTTTTGCATACCAGCCCTCTGCCATTCACAAAATCGCGTGATACACAATTGCGGCAATAGAGTTCAATTTCGTTCTGTTCAGCCATAATTATTATGTTGAATGTTGAATGATAAAATTAATATTAACAGAAATTTTGCAAATATAGAGCTATTTTTCCATGCCACATTTATTAATTGCATATTTTTGCCTTGCAAAACAAGATTCAATATGAAGTTTAAGCTGAAAATCAGACATATTATATTATCCGTCTTTTTGCTCATAATCTGGGCAACACAGCTTATTCCGGCTTTGGGAGCAGTCTATGCACAGTCTGTATACCCAATTATCTCGTACTGCTTATCTTCATTTTCACGCCTCATCCCCTTTTCTTTAGGCGATTTGTTTATCTTTCTCAGCATCTCCGGAGTTATCTGTTATCCTATATATGCCCGTTTCTGCCAAAAGAAGAAATGGAAATATATTCTACTGAAAGATGCTGAGTTTTTACTTTGGATATATGTTTGGTTCTATCTGGCTTGGGGATTAAACTATTCACAGAAGAACTTCTACGAAAGAACCGGTATTCCTTATGCGGCTTATACTTCTGAAAAATTCAACCAGTTTATTAATGATTACATCGATAGCCTCAATGCTTCGTACGTTGATGTGACATCCATTAACGAGGCCTTGATTTGCAGAGAGAGTGTTCGGGGATATGAAGATATCAGTAGCAAATTAGGCGTACATCGCCCACCCCAACAGTCTCCACGGGTAAAGACCATGCTTTTTACTCCGCTGATTTCAATGGTGGGTGTCACCGGTAGTATGGGACCCTTTTTTTGCGAATTCACCCTGAACGGAGATTTGCTTCCTTCCCAATATCCGGCTACGTACGCTCACGAACTTGCACACCTGCTGGGCATCACCAGTGAAGCCGAGGCTAATTTTTACGCCTACCAGGTATGTACCCGTTCGCAAGTCCGAGATATCCGATTTAGCGGTTACTTGTCTGTCTTGCCTCATGTACTTGGCAATGCCCGCCGATTAATGGACGAAGAAAAATACACATTGTTATATAACCGGATACGTCCGGAAATAATCGAATTAGCCCAAAAGAATAGCGAATATTGGATGGCAAAGTACAACCCCATCGTCGGAGATATTCAGGACTGGATGTACGACCTATATCTGAAAGGTAATAAAATAGAGAGCGGACGCAAGAATTACTCGGAAGTAGTGGGATTGCTTATTTCATACGAACAATATAAAGATTCTCAAAAAAATGATTGCTAAGATTCAGGATATTAAGTTTCTTTGTATCGACAAAACAAAAAGAATAAACACTATGATGACTTATCTCAAATCTATTCTTTGCATTGCAATAGCCGCATTTATTTCCTCTACTCTGCACGCCCAGAACGAAAGTAGCAAGAAATCAATGCCACTTTTGACGGTGGTACATTGGAAGACGGAAAGGCCCACATCACTCGCTTTGATGGCAAGGTTATCAGTGGTACCTTTGCCGGTGGTAACATTACAGAAGGAAGGTTTGACGTAAAAATACAAAGGAAACGAAAATAATTATTGACTATATTATAAAAATGTCTACAAAAAAAGAACAAATGGAAGCCTTCGGACGCTTCCTTGACATTCTCGACGAACTTCGAGAGAAATGTCCCTGGGACCGCAAGCAGACGAATGAGAGTTTGCGCCCCAACACTATTGAAGAAACTTATGAACTGTGTGACGCTTTAATGCGCAATGACAAGAATGACATCTGCAAAGAACTTGGCGATGTACTGCTACATGTAGCCTTTTATGCCAAGATTGGTTCCGAGAAAGGTGATTTCGATATGAAAGACGTATGCGACCGTCTTTGTGAAAAGCTCATTTTCCGCCACCCACATGTGTTTGGCAATGAGAAAGCCGAAAGTGTGGGACAGGTTCTTGAAAACTGGGAACAACTGAAGTTGAAGGAGAAAGATGGCAACAAAACTGTATTAAGTGGTGTACCTGCCGCCTTGCCTTCACTTATCAAGGCTTACCGTATACAGGACAAAGCCCGTAATGTAGGTTTTGATTGGGATGAGCGCGAACAAGTATGGGACAAAGTAAAAGAAGAGATTCAAGAATTCCAAGCAGAGGTTGCCCGGATGGATAAAGAGAAAGCGGAAACGGAATTCGGTGACGTCATGTTCAGTCTCATCAATGCTGCCCGTCTTTACAAGATAAACCCGGACAATGCACTGGAACTCACAAATCAGAAATTTATCCGCCGATTCAACTATGTGGAAGCACATAGTATTAAGGAAGGGAAAAACCTACACGATATGACGCTGGAAGAAATGGACAAGTTATGGAATGAAGCCAAAGCTTTGGAGAATAAAAAATAAATAATGCGTTTCACTGAAACACATTATCTATTTACCCCCAACGGATGATACATTTTCATGTAATGCATCATCCGTTTCGTTTTAACGAATCATTCGTTTCATTTCTTTTTATCTTGTTACTACTTCTTTGCAGGTGCACCGGCTTTACCACGCATACCTTTCAGCAAATCACGATGGAAACGCATTTCGGCTTTCTGTACAAGATAGAGTTTCTTGGCGGACAGAATCTTCCTGAACTTCACAAAATAAGTTTTATCTAAACGGTCGGTAGCAATGCGGGAGTCATAAACACCTTCCATGATAGCATCATATTGAGCCTCAGTAGTATTTTCATCTTTTCCTTGGCGAATCAGTCCCCAAGCTTTATCATTCAGTTCTTTCTTTTTATCCTGCAATTCAAAATAAAGAGGGAAAAACTTGGCAGCCTCTTCTTTCGTCAGTCCGGCTTTTTCTATAATGTATGCTTTCTGTTTGGCACGGAATTCCACCGGGGATAAATGTTGGTTACATCCGTCTACCGCCCAAAGCAAAGGTGCAATGCTGCACATAATAACAAATAACACAATCAGCTTTTTCATTTCTTCTCAATCAGTTAAAGTTGCTCATATCTCACTCTCCCTCAGCATCTGCGAGATAGACATATAATGAGTAATCATCCAACATGGAGTTGTCTACCGCCATATTGATATATTCCATTTCAGTCTCCGTATCGTCTGCCGCCACACGATTTACAGTATCCGGAGTATGATTCGAAGAAGCCACACGGATAATCAACGCCGCACCTACAAACATTGCGGCCATATATGTCCATGGCTTTATTCTTTCCCACGTCGTAGATTCTCTCTTTTCAAAAGCCGGTTTCTCTTTCTCGGGAAGCCGATTCATAATCTCCGAAGTAAGATTCTCAAAATATCCGTCAGGAACGCGGAATGAGTTATCCGTCCCTGCCTTTCTAAGTATGTTATCCTCTTCTTTCATAAGCTCTTCTCCTCTCTGTTTTATTAGACATCTTTTCACTCTAAAGGTTTAATCTTCTCCTTCTAAAATCTTTGCTATCTTCTTTACGGCATGATGGTAGGATGCCTTCAAGGCCCCTACAGACGTACCAAAGATATCGGACATCTGTTCATATTTCATTTCCTGATAATACTTTAAATTGAATACCATACGCTGTTTTTCAGGTAACGTGAGCAAAGCTTTCTGCAATGCAGTTTGTACTCTATCTCCTGAAAAATAAGGGTCGCTTTCCAATCGCTGGAGAGCATCGGCCTCCGGATCATCCAACGAAATAGTATTTGCAGCCCGTTGCTTATTCAAAAAGGTAAGACATTCGTTGAGAGCAATACGATAGAGCCAGGTAGACAATTTGGCTTCTGCCCGGAAATAATCGATGTTTGTCCATGCCTTGATAAAAGTATTCTGAAGCAAGTCATTAGCATCTTCATGCGAAAGTACCATACGGCGGATTTGCCAATACAGCTGCTCGCTGTACTGTGCCACAATCATCTCAAATCCCCGCTTCTGTGTACTCTCATCTTGCAAAAGTGCCAACACTTCGCGTTCATTATAGGAAGGGTTCATAATTTTCTATTCACATTTATATCTTTAGACAGGCAAAGATAATGCAAACCGAGAGCTAAATAAAATGAGCTCATTCATTTTTTATGCCGAGGTGCAGCTTATCTTCGCTTTTTGCAAAGATAAGAAAAGTTTAATTTATACTGATATGCAAAGCGTTTCTTTAGCAAGTTGCACGTCAGAAAATACCGTTTGAGCTTCTTTCAATAAAATGCTTTCGTCTTCGTAGCGAGCAGAAAAATGCCCTATTAGCAACTTCTTTACTTCCGCATCCCTGGCAATCTGTGCAGCTTGTTTAGCTGTTGTGTGGTATGTCTCTTTAGCACGGGGAGCGGCATCTTCGGCAAAAGTAGCTTCATGAAACAGCAAGTCTACCCCCTTAATCTGGTCTGTGATAGAAGGCAGATAAATAGTATCAGAACAATAAGCGTATCTGCGAGGTGGTTCCGAGGGACGTGTCAAGCGGGAATTAGGTATCACTTCCCCCTCCGGTGTCACGTAATCGGCGCCATTCTTGATACGGTTCAACTCATATGTGGGCACTTGATAGAAATCGACCATATCCCGCAAAATATGATTAGGACGCGGCTTCTCGGCAAATAGAAAACCACAGCATGGCATACGATGCTTCAAAGGAATAGTAGTGACCGTCATAGAACGGTCTTCGTAAATCAGAGACGGTTGTTTCGCTTCAAACTCATGGAAAAGTATGTTATAGGTCATCTGATGATTAAAGTAGGCAAGCATCGGTGCAAATAAATCTTCCAGTCCCTTTGGAGAATGAATGTGAAGTTCCGCCGTGCGTCCCAAAAGATTGAGTGTAGAGATTATCCCCATCAAACCGAAACAATGGTCACCATGCAGATGAGAAATAAAAATATGATTCAGCCGGGAGAATTTTAAACGAGACTTGCGAAATTGCAATTGCGCTCCTTCACCACAATCAATCATATATAGTTTGTCACGCAAGTTCACTATTTGTGAAGTAGGGAAATGGCGGGTGGTAGGCAATGCCGAGCCACAGCCAAGGATATGCAGTTCAAATTTCTCCATAATGTTGCAAAGATATATATTTTCACCATAGAGTTGTATAGAGTTTTGCTGAGTTTTTTTTGAAATAGAGATTAATGTATATCTTTATAAAAAGAAAAAAGGCACTTGTTTTACACAAGCGCCCTTTCCTTATTATATATAGAAGTATTTACTTCTTTCCAGCTTCCATTTGCTCTTTCAAAGCAGCCAAAGCGTCAATGTCACCCAAAGTAGTAGAAGCAGCCTGATTTTGGATAGAAGCAGTTTCTTCTCTCTTATTACCACCAGCCGGCTTCTTACCAGCAGCTTTCTTTTCAGCTCTTTCTTCTGCCTTAGCAACATCTTCGAAGATACGGCTGTGAGAAAGGATGATACGCTTAGCGTCCTTATTGAATTCGATCACTTTGAATTCCAACTTCTCATCCATCTGAGCCTGTGAACCATCTTCCTTAACAAGGTGTTTCGGAGTAGCGAAACCTTCTACACCATAAGGTAGAGCAACAACAGCACCCTTATCCAACATTTCGATGATAGTGCCTTCGTGTACTGAACCTACTGTAAATACAGTTTCGAATACATCCCAAGGATTCTCTTCGAGTTGCTTGTGACCAAGGCTCAAGCGACGGTTTTCTTTGTCGATTTCCAATACTTGTACATCGATGTCAGCACCAATCTGAGTAAATTCAGACGGGTGTTTAACCTTCTTCGTCCAAGAAAGGTCAGAGATATGGATTAAGCCGTCTACACCTTCTTCAATTTCTACGAATACACCGAAGTTTGTGAAGTTACGAACTTTTGCAGTGTGCTTGCTACCGATAGGATATTTTTCCTCGATAGTTTCCCAAGGATCAGCTTTCAGTTGCTTAATACCGAGAGACATCTTACGTTCTTCACGGTCCAAAGTCAATACAACAGCTTCTACTTCGTCACCTACCTTCATAAAGTCTTGTGCAGAACGCAAGTGTTGGCTCCAAGACATTTCAGATACGTGAATCAGACCTTCAACACCGGCAGCGATTTCGATGAACGCACCGTAGTCAGCCATAACGACTACTTTACCTTTCACGTGATCACCTACCTTCAACTCTTCGCTCAGAGCGTCCCAAGGATGAGGAGTAAGTTGTTTCAAACCAAGAGCGATGCGCTTCTTCTCGTCATCGAAGTCGAGGATAACAACGTTGAGCTTCTGGTCGAGTTCAACCACTTCTTTCGGATCGCTAACACGGCCCCAAGAAAGGTCGGTAATGTGAATCAAACCGTCTACGCCACCCAGGTCGATAAATACACCATAGGAAGTGATATTCTTAACGGTACCTTCAAGGACTTGTCCTTTTTCAAGTTTACCGATGATTTCTTTCTTCTGTTGTTCCAATTCAGCTTCGATAAGAGCCTTGTGAGAAACAACGACGTTCTTGAATTCCTGGTTGATCTTAACAACCTTGAATTCCATAGTTTTGCCAACGAATACATCGTAGTCGCGGATAGGCTTAACGTCGATCTGAGAACCCGGCAAGAATGCTTCGATACCGAATACGTCTACGATCATACCACCCTTTGTGCGGCACTTGATGAATCCCTTGATAATTTCTTCGTTTTCCAAAGCTGCGTTAACGCGATCCCAAGAACGAGTAGCACGAGCTTTACGGTGAGACAGAACCAACTGTCCTTTCTTATCTTCCTGATTTTCGATATATACCTCTACAGTATCACCGATCTTCAAGTCAGGATTGTAGCGGAATTCATTCAAAGGAATGATACCGTCTGATTTGTAACCGATGTTCACAACTACTTCACGCTTGTTCATTGCGATTACGGTTCCGTCAACTACCTCACGGTCGTTAACTTTATTCAGCGTGTTGTCATACGCTTGTTCCAGTTCTTCGTGGCTTGCACTGGCTACTGATTCGCCGTTTTCGTAAGCATCCCAGTTGAAATCTTCAATAGGAGCAACATTCTTTAAATTTTCCATTAATAAATAAATTGTTTAACTCGTTAATTAAGTGAGACTTTATATTGATTCACATTAAATCGGGCGCAAAGATAGGAGTATTTTCTTGAACTACAAAAAGTTCTGTTTGAAAATATCCGGCCTTTACGCCCGATTCAGAAATATTTTTCAGATATAAAATTAAGATTTCTCTCGGATATATGCTAATGCAGCTCCTATCGCCGTTCGATATTCCGCATAAGGTGGAATATGAAAACGAACGCGATAGATACTCTCCATTTTAGGAAATACTTCCCGACATTGGGGTAACTGACTAAGATTACCTATGAGGACAAAATCTTTGATAGGGCTATTCATGGCAGAAAGTACTGCTGCACCGCCAATCGTTTGAAGCACCATGTAAATAATGCCACAGGCAATATCTTCCTGGGAAGCATTACTATCTGCCTTTCCAAACAAAGAGGCAGTAGCAGATACCGGCAAATCGGGTATGGCATTGTTGCAGATATCACCTATCTGCAAGTTTACACGGGTTACATCACCCTTAGCTGCAAGCTCAGCTACCTGATGAATATCATGCGTCTTCAAAAGCAAACGTGAAAGTCCCTGTAAGGTTCCTCCACCAATACCCATACCACCGATATGTTGAATCTCGTCCCGGTTGATTCTGACAAAAGAGGTACCGGTTCCCATACTTACTACAATCAGTTGGTCAATATCCGTAGCATGACGGGCACCTAAACCATTAGCTATGAATTCATCCGTCTTCCGGGTAGGAAGTCCGTAAAGGGGACTGTTTACAAATGCACTGCCCACACCGGTCAACATCACTTGCTCTACATCAGAGAGTTTAATCCCGTTGTCATAAATATATTTGCCAAAAGCACCGAATAAAGATGTCACCGGATCGGTGGCCGTAATGAACATAGGTGACTGTATTTGTCCCTCATTAATTCCGACGATTTTGGTAGTACTTCCGCCCACGTCTATACCGATTACAATTCCCATAGATTCAAGTATTTTGCGGCAAAGATATAAAAATAGTGATTAGCGATTAGTGATTAGTGGTTAGTTTATGAGCTGTCACGCTAAAATATCGATAATGCAGCAGGCGGGAGGTTATCGGTTGAACAATTCAAACGTAAACTTAACTCCCATTTCTTGATACTTCCAATTGGCAAAGCTGGCAAAAACTCCAAAATCAAAGATATGAGTACCAATGCCATAGCCTACTTCAAGATAGGGATTCAAATGAGGAACGACCAATGCATTCAGATAGAGACGCTCATTCAATACATACTGCGTATATTTCTTCAAATGCCGCATTAACAGGAAAGGAGCTTCATAAGTGAAATGCCCGCGGATATATTTACGGGAAGAGTTATACCAACGTCCATCGAGCAACTGGAATACTCCACCGATTTCATCATTCCAACCTACCGGAAGATTAGAGCGTGCAAGATTGGCAAAGTCCACAAAATAAAGTTCTTTTTGGTTTGTAAAAGCCCCCCATCCCACACGGTAATAAATATCCCGCATCAAGCCTAACGGTATATTGTGCTGAAAATCAACTTCAATGCGTTCGTATTTTCCTGTACTGTTTATTACCCCACTGATACCCCGTTCCCAATCTACCGAAATTGTAGGATACTTGGAGTGAAGGTTTATTTTACGATCACCACTCATATAATAATATTGACCGGGAGTCCACGTCACCCGCACACGGGGAGCGAAACTATTATAAGAATGCCGGAACTTTTTTAAAACATTAGGATCAAATCCGGGGTAAACAGGGGTGATATTTGAAGACATGACATTCGGCATATCAGGATATAGAAGCACAAATTTGGAACGCTCCACTTCAGTACGCCGGTGCAATGAAAGTCCGACGTCCAATGTCAGTCCGTTAACAATTTCCCAACTATGCCGTATCTGCAGATACAAATCTTTAAAGTAATCCAAATGTATCTGGTTAAAATCAAAAAGACTATCCGGAATAGCTTTCAAATCATCCAATACATCACTACTATAAATCCGGTTACCATTACCTACACTCACATGTAAGGCCGCACGCTTGCGGGGCCAATAATCAAAATCCGAATTTACGGACCAATAAAATTCTTTCCGCTTAAAGTTATAACCCAGTTTAGGAACGATACGCAAAAGGCGGTCACCGGTAAACAAGCGGTTATACTTAAACTCCTGACGATAGGAAAAGCCATTGCTTCCACTATAACTTAACAACAAAGGATTAATTATGGGAGAACAGCGTACACTACCCATCTTGGCAAGGTCTACTGTGTAGCGACTAACTAACACATCACCAATCTGTCCCCAAAACTCCAGGTTTTTATTTTTAGGTTTCTTTTTATAAAGAAGCGTATCGCGACGCAAAAAGAAATCTTCATATAACGCCTGTTCGTGCGTGGTCAAGGGAATAGGACGTAAAGTGTTAAAATAGGCCGTATCCCGCAAATAAGCATTCGTATCACTACTTAAAGTATAAGAATCGGATAAATCGTATTTACTTTTTGTTGTATTTCTCCTTGCTATTGCCGAAGGATCTTTTTGATGAATATGTTTATAATCAAGTACTGCCGTATAACTCCCGTCAATCACATTACCCAACAAGAAGAAAGTTGCATCCACATTAAAATGAAGAGGAAGAAATTCGTTCGGTTCCCCCACAGCCCCCATTTTCATCAGGTTATTGAATCGAAGCATCTCCGAACGCCCGGAAAAACGTATTTCACGTACACTCCATACATTATCGCTCACAATCATATAGCCACCGACAAGTTGAAAGCTTTTACTCTTCGGCATAAAACGAATCCGATACTGGCGTTCATGCACCCCACCCATTATTGAATCTACATAATAAGTATAATATGTCTTTGCATTAGAAGCCAACGGTGAAAGCAGCTTATCATACAGCAACGTAGAAGAATAAATATTAATATGAAAATATTCAAGTATGCGCCCATCCATCTCCCATAATTCGGAAGAAGTACCCACACTCGCCTTTACTTTCTGATCGTATATACCAGGCGCAGTATAATGCAGTTCACTATATGTTTCCATCATATATTCACGTACACCTTTCTTTATACGGAACATAGAAGGAATAAAACGAAGTAAATGATTCTTTTTGCGGATATTCGCCCAACCTTTTATATACAATTCGGCCTTATATTCATCAACAATACGTTCATAGAAAGGTGCAAAGAAAATAACCTTATCCATGATGGAATCCCCAAGAGCTCTCTGTTCGGAATACGATTGAGGTACAGCCGCAGCTCCTGCTTTCTGCAAAACTGCAAAAAAGAAACAGATTACCATCCATATACATATCAAATGTCTCAACCGCAATATCTTCTTATGATTGGGACAAATATAGAAAAAAAGTAATTATTCCCATATAAAATTCGATTTCATTTTCAAGAATAACAAAAGTGGTATAAAAATAGTTTTTAAAAGATTTGCATAGCATTTCAGGGGGTTACTTCCATAAAAACATATATTTTTCTAAGAATACCCCCTAAAAAATAGGGGGTAGTTCAGAAAAAACATATATTTTTGCACCCAACAATCAATATAAGGAGATATTTATATGTCAAAAATGCGTTTTTTTGCTTTGCAAGAGTTAGCCAATCGGCGCCCTCTTGAAATTACTATCCCTTCCAACAAGTTATCCGACTACTATGGTAGCCATGTTTTCGACCGTAAGAAGATGCAGGAATATCTGCCCAAAGAGGCTTATAAAGCTGTAACAGACGCCATCGAAAAAGGTACACCTATCAGCCGTGAAATGGCGGACCTGATAGCAAACGGAATGAAAAGTTGGGCTAAATCCCTCAATGTAACCCATTACACTCACTGGTTCCAACCCTTAACAGACGGTACAGCGGAAAAACATGACGGGTTTATAGAATTTGGAGAAGATGGGGATGTCATCGAACGTTTTTCGGGAAAGTTATTAATTCAGCAAGAACCGGACGCATCCTCTTTCCCTAACGGTGGTATCCGAAACACATTCGAAGCACGCGGATACACTGCGTGGGATGTTTCTTCACCGGCTTTTGTGGTAGACACAACTTTGTGTATCCCCACTATCTTCATCTCTTATACCGGTGAAGCGCTTGACTATAAGACTCCACTACTCAAGGCACTTGCCGCTGTAGACAAGGCAGCGACAGATGTTTGCCAGCTTTTTGATAAAAACATAACCCGGGTTTATACAAACCTGGGCTGGGAGCAGGAATATTTTCTGGTAGACTCCGCACTTTATAATGCGCGTCCGGACTTATGCCTCACAGGACGCACATTGATGGGGCACTCCTCTGCTAAAGACCAACAATTGGAAGATCACTATTTTGGTTCTATTCCACCGCGTGTCACTGCTTTCATGAAGGAACTGGAAATTGAATGTCATAAACTGGGTATCCCTGTCAAGACACGTCATAACGAAGTAGCTCCCAATCAGTTTGAGTTGGCTCCTATTTTCGAGAATGCCAATCTTGCCAACGACCATAACCAATTGGTCATGGATTTAATGAAGCGTATCGCCCGCAAACATAACTTCGCCGTACTTTTACATGAAAAACCGTATAGCGGAGTAAACGGTTCGGGCAAGCACAATAATTGGTCGCTCTGTACCGATACCGGCATCAATCTTTTCGCTCCCGGCAAGAATCCTAAAGGTAATATGCTGTTTCTTACTTTCCTGGTGAATGTATTGATGATGGTATACAAAAATCAAGACCTGTTGCGTGCCGCTATTTCGAGTGCCGGTAACAGCCATCGTTTAGGAGCTAATGAAGCTCCTCCTTCCATTCTTTCCATTTTCCTGGGGAAACAATTATCTTCTATCCTCGACGAAATAGCTCGCCAGGTAAGTGACAGTAAAATGACTGCTGAAGAAAAGACCACCTTGAAACTGGGAATCGGACGTATCCCTGAAATCTTATTGGATACAACAGACCGCAATCGTACTTCGCCTTTCGCCTTCACCGGTAACCGTTTCGAATTTCGTGCTGCAGGTTCATCCTCCAACTGCGCTGCCGCTATGATTGTAATCAACGCCGCCATGGCTAATCAGTTGAATGAGTTCAAGGTATCTATCGACAAATTAATGGAAGAAGGTGTAGGCAAAGATGAAGCTATCTTCCGCATACTTAAAGAAACAATCATCGCATCCGAACCTATACGCTTCGAAGGAGATGGTTATTCAGAACAATGGAAGCAAGATGCGATAAGTCGCGGACTGACCAACATCAACCACGTACCGGAAGCTTTAATGCACTATATGGACAATCAGTCACGCTCCGTACTTATCGGTGAACGTATATTCAATGAAACAGAATTGGCTTGCCGCCTTGAAGTTGAACTTGAAAAATATACTATGAAAGTACAAATAGAAAGTCGCGTATTGGGAGATCTTGCCATTAATCACATCGTCCCTACCGCTGTAATTTATCAAAATCGCCTGATTGAAAATCTACGTGGATTGCGTGAAATCTTCCCCCAAGAAGAATATGAAGTCCTCAGTGCAGATCGCAAAGAACTTATACGGGAAATATCCCATCGGGTAACTGCCATTAAGGTACTTGTACATGATATGACCGAAGCGCGCAAGGTTGCCAATCACATGGATAATTATAAAGATAAGGCGTTTGCATACGAAGAAACGGTACGTCCCTATTTGGAAAGCATACGTGACCATATTGACAATCTGGAAATGGAGATAGACGACGAAATATGGCCATTACCTAAATATAGGGAATTACTGTTTACGAAATGAAAAAAATAGTGATTAATGGTTAGTGAGCTGCGCTATAAAGGTGCCAACATAAAGGTCTACTTGAGAGGGCTAAAGGTCTACATTACGAAGCTAAAGGTCAACTTTACACTCACTAAAGCAGGCATTGAGCAGTTCACTAATCACTAATCACTAATCACTAACCACTATTTTTTTATCACATTTGTGTAATATTTAATTTTTTCTTTTTACATTTGTGCTGTACAACACAGTTTTGCAGCAGTTATGGTAAAAGTGAATTTATCAGATATAAATGTTCCGGAGATGATTCCTGATATATGGTCACCCCTGAATGAAGAACAGCAAGAGTTTCTTGCTAACCATTTTACGCTCCAGAATTACAAGAAAAATGAAATCATCCATTGTGAAGGTGAGACACCGGCTTATCTGATGTGCCTATTGAGCGGAAAGGTCAAGATATATAAAGATGGTGTTGGCGGAAGAAGTCAAATTATCCGCATGATTAAACCTTCCGAATACTTCGGTTACCGACCCTATTTCGTTAAATCTGATTATGTTACTGCTGCATCCGCATTCGAGCCTTCTTTAGTCTGCCTGATACCCATGACGGCTATCATGACATTGATAATGCAAAACAATGATTTAGCAATGTTTTTCATCAAACAATTATCCATTGACTTGGGTATTGCCGATGAACGTACGGTAAATCTGACACAAAAACATATTCGTGGACGATTGGCAGAATCTCTTATTTTCCTCAAAGAGAGTTATGGTTTAGAGGAAGACGGTTCAACTTTAAGTATTTACCTGTCTCGTGAAGACTTAGCTAACTTGTCTAATATGACAACTTCCAACGCTATCCGTACTTTATCGCAGTTTGCCACCGAAAGACTGATTACCATTGACGGAAGAAAGATCAAAATTATAGATGAAGAAAAGCTGAAAAAGATAAGCAAAATAGGATAAAAAAATTTAGTAAGGGCTGGATTGTAGGTTTATTCCAAACAATGCAGCCCTTACTATATACTATATAAATCTTCCGATTTTTAATTTATCTTCATTTTATTAGTGAAGTAAGTACCTTTCTGCCTCAATAGCAGCCATACATCCTGTAGCCGCTGCTGTTATCGCCTGACGGTAATGAGGATCGGCAACATCTCCGGCAGCAAATACTCCGGGAACTTTAGTACGGGGAGTACCGGGTTCCGTCAAGATATAGCCAACTTCATCAGTATCAATATACGGTTTGAAAATATCCGAGTTCGGTTTATGCCCGATAGCAAGGAAGAAGCCATCGATAGCCAAGTCATAGCGTTTCTCATCCGGTTCACCCGCACGCTTCACCAGATGTACACCTTCTACACCATTTTCCCCGAATAGGCCGACTGCATTATGTTCAAAGAGCACTTCAATCTTTTCATTATTCAACACACGTTCCTGCATAATCTTAGAAGCACGCAAAAAAGGTTTGCGAACTATCAGATATACCTTACTTGCCAAACCTGCCAGATAAGCAGCTTCTTCACAAGCAGTATCTCCACCACCTACTACAGCCACTACTTTCTTACGATAGAAGAACCCGTCACAAGTGGCACAAGCACTAACCCCCATACCTGCATATTTCTTTTCGTCTTCCAGACCGAGATACTTAGCAGTAGCACCTGTAGCGATAATGATAGTTTGCGCTTCAATAACCTTTGTTTCATCAATAGTTACTTTATAGGGTGATTGGCTAAGGTCAGAAGCGGTTGCAATACCAAAACGCAAATCTGTACCAAAGCGCTCAGCCTGCTTACGCAAGTCTTCCATCATCTGCGTTCCACTGATTCCTTCCGGATAACCGGGAAAGTTTTCAATATCGGTTGTCGTAGTCAGCTGCCCACCGGGCTGCAATCCTTCATAAAGCACGGGAAATAGATTGGCACGTGCTGCATAAATAGCAGCTGTATATCCTGCAGGACCGGAACCGATAATCAAACATTTCACTTTTTCTGTTTCCATATTTTATTCATCTATTTAAATTAAAACTTATGTAGTTAAATACTTTTTCTTTCGGCTTACCCTAAAAGAAAGTACGAAGACTACCTCAAATCAATCAATTCAACCGTAGGATAGTTCTTCTTATCAAAAACAAAAAGACTATCGGGATAGTTCTGTCCCGTCTGATAAGAGTTGATAGATACTACAATCGCATCCTTACTCCCTCTCTGCACCATACTGATTTTCAAAGGTCGAAGGGTTTCTTTTTCTATATATAATATAAGACATTGAATATCCTGGCTGCGCTTCGTTGCAGTCATCACTATCTTATAAGTGCTATCATCCGAGACATTACCTATTTTACTTAATTTCAGACTATAATCTCTATTATAAAAAGATAACCAAACATAAGGATTTATACTTTGCAACTCACCCGGAGTAGGTTCCGACACATTTACTTCATCGCTAGAAACGAGATAACTCCACTGTGTACGTCCATCGAACCATGTGGTTATTCCTTCCGTTTCCAACAGGAACTTATCACCTTTAAGGCGTATTACACCTTTCGATTCCCCTTCAGGTGCATGGACTGAGAAAGTAATTCGTACCCCTCCCGCTTTGCGAAAAGCATCTGCCGTACGATCAAGTATATCTTTAGCATCGGATCGCTGTGCCACCGCAGGCAAAGCAAGGCAAACCATCCAAAAAGCAAGCAAAAGTCTATTTATTTTCATGTAATTCCAAACATTGATTTATTGCAAATTGTTCAGGCGCATCTCCAAGTCATTTTCGTCTATGCAGAAGACATCACGAGCCTTACTTCCTTGTGCGGGACCAACAATACCCGCTTTTTCCAGTTGATCCATAATACGTCCCGCACGATTGTATCCGATAGCAAATTTACGTTGAATAAGTGAGGTGGAACCTTGTTGATGGATAACAATCAGTCGGGCGGCATCTTCAAACAGCGGATCAAGACGTCCCATATCCACATCGCCTAAATCACTTCCTGCATTTTCATCTACATATTCAGGCAGATAGAAAGCAGTGGGATAACCTTGCTGACGGGCAATATACTTGGTAATGTCCGCCACTTCCGGAGTATCAATAAATGCACACTGAACACGAACAGGATCAGCACCCTGCAAGAACAACATATCACCACGACCTATCAACTGGTTAGCCCCCGGTCTGTCAAGAATTGTACGTGAGTCAACCATAGCCGATACGCGGAAAGCAATACGAGCCGGGAAGTTCGCCTTAATAGTACCAGTAATAATATTCGTAGTCGGACGTTGTGTAGCGATAATCATGTGTATACCCACCGCACGTGCCAACTGAGCGATACGCGCAATAGGTAGCTCTACGTCCTTACCGGCTGTCATAATTAAATCTCCGAACTCATCTATCACCACTACGATATACGGCATGAACCGATGTCCCTTTTCCGGATTTAGACGACGACCGATAAATTTCTCGTTATATTCCTTGATATTACGTACATGGGCAGCTTTCAATAAATCATAACGGGCATCCATTTCCACACAAATGGAGTTCAAAGTCTGGACTACCTTGGTTACATCGGTGATAATCGCATCTTCTCCGTCAGGTAATTTAGCGAGAAAATGATGCTCTATAACCGAGTAGATACTAAACTCAACCTTCTTCGGATCTACCAGCACGAACTTCAATTCAGCCGGATGTTTCTTATATAATAAAGAAGTGATAATAGCATTCAAGCCGACTGACTTACCTTGACCGGTAGCACCGGCAACAAGGACATGCGGCATCTTGCATAAGTCCACCATGAACACCTCATTGGTAATAGTCTTACCCAAAGCAATCGGCAAATCATAAGTCGATTCCTGAAACTTCTTGCTACCGATAATACTTTGTCCCGACACAATCTTCGGATTAGAATTCGGTACTTCAATACCAATCGTACCCTTACCCGGTATCGGAGCAATAATACGGATACCCAAAGCCGAAAGACTAAGGGCAATATCATCTTCCAGGCCACGAATCTTGGAAATACGCACACCTTGCTCCGGTGTTATTTCATACAATGTAACCGTAGGTCCTACCGTTGCTTTAATCGTACTGATTTCAATACCGAAGCTGCGCAGCGTATTAATAATTTTATCCTTATTAGCATTCTGCTCAACCATGTCAATCGTCGGCTCGGCATTCTCATAATGTTTCATCAAGTCAACTGTGGGGAAGTGATAGTTCTCTAAATCAAGACGGGGATTATAAGGTTCCTTTTCCGTACCTTGATATTCCTCATCCTCCACTGCTTCGACTTCGAATACCGGATCCTGTACGACCGGTTTTTCCCGAAAAGGGGGCATTACATCAACCGGAGGGGTTTCAATGGTCATAGGCACATCATTATCTTCCGCTTTAGCAGATGCCTCATGGCCTCGGGTGACACCACCCAAGTCCAAAGTAATTTCATTCAAGGGTTCATCCTCATCTACATTATCCTCAATATCAGCATCTTCTTTGCCCGCATCCGGGATTTCAGAAACTATCGGAGTTTTCTTCCCTTTTGCCGTCCATGAATCCGTAAACTCTTCAGGAGTTTGACCGGCAACAGCCGCCTCTTCTTTTTCTTTACGCTTCAAAAAGCTGAGCGCAAACAGTTTTCGTAACCAGATAATGGTGCGGGCACTCATATATATCAAGAAGCAGATGGCTGTTACCAACAACAACATCCATACTCCCGGTACACCTACCTGCGATATGAGCCAATTGCTAACATTATACCCATGCATTCCTCCCAGATAAAGAAATGAGTCTTTATATTGCTCCACAAATACAAAGCCGAAGAATACCGAGAACCATACCAGTAACAACGAACAACCGATAAACCATTTCCACAAACGCACTACACGTACTCGCATCAGTTTCAACCCGGCAACACCCAGAAATATAAGTATAAAGAACGAGGATACGCCGAAACAGTCGTTTATCAGATAACTGGCCAACTGTGCGCCACGCGATCCGGCATAGTTTTTCACTCCATTATGTGTAGAAGCAAGTTCCTGCGGATTGCCTGCATCGATAATACTTTGATCGGACGCTCCTGTAAAGAAGAACGACGAGAAAGCCAGTAGCAGATAAACAGAAAAAATCACCAGCACCAAGCCGATGATAAAATGAATAGTCTCATTTTTGAAAACAGCGGCAATCTTTCCGAAAATGGAAATAGATTGTTCCGTATCTTTGATTGCATTTTTTTTTGCCATGTATAAGTTTCTCCTTACTTTATGATAGATTGGTGCAAAAATAATAAATTTACGTCAAACATACTATCTTTTACACCAAGGCTTTTCAGCATAAAGTTACAAGCCCTTAAAGAAACATGTTTTTAGATAGAAAGCAAACAAGCTTTCAAACCTTTTTTGTACCTTTGCTCCTCAAATCAAAAAGATATGAAAAAAGAAAGTCAAGTGATATTCGACCGTAATGTAGTGGAATTTGTGACTGTAGCCGTTGAATTCTGCAAATTCCTGGAACAAGCGGAAGCCATGAAACGTTCCACTTTTGTCGATACCTCTTTAAAGATACTCCCGCTGCTTTATCTCAAAGCCTCCATGTTACCTCAATGCGAGACGATAGGTGAAGAAGCCCCCGAAACATTTGTTTCTGAAGAGACCTACGAAGTGCTTCGTATGAATCTGGCAGGTATTCTTGCCGAGAAAGACGATTATTTGGATGTCTTTGTATCGGATATGAAATACAGCGACCAGCCCATCACGAAATATATTTCCGAAGACCTGGCGGATATCTACCAAGACATCAAAGACTTTATCTTTGTATTCCAGTTAGGTTTAAACGAAACGATGAATGACTCCCTCGCCATTTGTCAGGAGAACTTCGCCTTGTATTGGGGACAAAAGCTGGTAAATACTTTACGTGCCCTGCACGATGTGAAATATAGTCAGTCGGAAAAAGAAGATGAGGAGGAAGAAGATTGTGATTGTCACGATGACGGATGTCACTGTCACGATGATGATTGCCATTGTCACGAGCATGGGCATCACCATGAATAAACATTGAATTATGGTTATCAGAAGAACTATTGATAAAGAAGAAGTAAAAGAAATGCCCAAGGCTGTCTTCCCCGGACAAATACACATAGTAGACAATCCACAGGAAGCAGAAAGAGCAGTTGCCTATCTGAAAAGTTGCCCGATATTGGGTATCGACAGTGAAACACGCCCTTCGTTCACCAAAGGACAGTCACATAAAGTAGCGCTGCTGCAGATTTCATCGGAAGAGCATTGCTTTTTATTCCGTCTCAATCTGACCGGATTAACCCTACCCGTCATCATGTTACTCGAAAATCCGAATGTAATTAAGGTAGGACTTTCTTTGCGTGACGACTTCATGATGCTGCATAAACGTGCACCGTTTGAACAGCGTGCATGCGTCGAATTGCAAGAATATGTCCGTACTTTTGGCATTCAAGATAAAAGCCTGCAAAAGATATATGCTATTCTTTTCGGTGAAAAGATTTCAAAGAGCCAGCGCCTATCCAACTGGGAAGCCACTGAACTGACTATTCCTCAGCAACAATATGCAGCTACTGATGCCTGGGCATGCCTGAACATTTATAATCTGTTACAAGAATTGAAACATTCCGGTGATTTTGAACTGGCGGCAGAAGAAGAAGTAGAGATAAGCGGTGATAAAGCGATAACACTATAACAAACCCACATTACTATAATTATGTACAAAGTATTTCTCAAATCCGGCAAAGAAGAATCGTTGAAACGTTTCCATCCATGGGTATTTTCCGGCGCTATCGCCCATTTCGATGGAGAACCCGAAGAAGGAGAAGTTGTTGAAATCTATACATCTAAAAAAGAGTTCATAGCTAAAGGACATTTCCAGATAGGCAGTATAGCTGTTCGCGTACTCAGTTTCAGCCAAGATGAGGTCATCGATGCCGATTTTTGGAAACGTAAACTACGCATTGCCTACGAAATGCGATGTGGTATCGGCATTGCTGAAAATCCAACCAATAACACCTACCGCCTGGTACATGGTGAAGGTGACAATCTTCCGGGACTCGTTATTGACATCTATGCACGTACCGCCGTTATGCAAGCACATTCCGCCGGTATGCACCTTGACCGTATGAATATCGCCGAGGCGCTTAGTGAAGTGATGGGTGACAAAATTGATAGCATTTACTATAAATCCGAAACAACTCTCCCTTTCAAAGCCGACCTTTATCCTGAAAACGGTTTTCTGAAAGGAGGAAGCAGTGATAATATCGCTATGGAATATGGCTTGAAGTTTCACATAGACTGGTTAAAAGGCCAAAAAACCGGTTTCTTCGTAGACCAACGCGAGAATCGCTCCCTCTTGGAGCGTTATGCCAAAGGACGTAGTGTATTAAATATGTTCTGTTACACAGGTGGATTCTCCGTTTATGCCATGCGTGGAAATGCCCAATTGGTTCATTCTGTAGACAGTTCTGCAAAAGCTATCGACCTAACAAATAAGAATATCGAGCTGAATTTCCCCGAAGATAGCCGTCACGCTGCATATGCAGAAGACGCTTTCAAATACCTTGACCGAATGGGTGATCAATATGACCTTATCGTACTCGATCCACCCGCTTTTGCCAAACACCGGGATGCTTTACGCAACGCATTGCAAGGTTACAGAAAGCTCAACGTCAAAGCTTTTGAGAAAATCAAGCCGGGTGGTATTCTTTTCACCTTCTCTTGTTCGCAAGCAGTCAGCAAAGAAAATTTCCGTACAGCAGTATTTACTGCAGCTGCCATGTCTGGTCGTAGCGTACGCATCCTGCATCAGTTAACGCAACCTGCTGATCATCCGGTAAATATATACCATCCCGAAGGTGAATATCTGAAAGGTCTTGTTCTATACGTAGAATAATACAATAAATAATAGCGGATGAACAATCGCTTTAAAACGCATCATCCGTTTACCCCAAACGCATCATCTATTTCATGTCAACGCATCATCTGTTTGAGTGAAACAAATGATGCGTTTTTAGATAATGCAAAAAACAAACGAAATAAGAGCATAAAACCCGTCAAATATTTAAAAGTAGTTAATAAAAAGTAGATTTATGATGAAACATTATGTTGTATAACATAAAACCTATTATATTTGCAGTGTGTTTTTCATGGTATTAGATTTAAGGTTATGAAGATTGGCTGTCTGGGATAGATAGCCTTCTTTTTTTTATATGCAAAGCATTTGTTTTTCTAACAGCGACATCGTACATTTGCATGTATTACGCAATTCTGAAAATATTCAACGATAAAAAAAACTAATATTATGGGCATCAAATTCCGGCTTACCGCCATGCAATTTCTACAATTCTTTATTTGGGGGGCATGGCTTATATCTTTAGGCAGTTACATGAACAGCACGTTACACTTTGAAGGCGGTCAAATTGGTGCCATCTTTGCAACAATGGGAATCGCCTCGCTGATTATGCCCGGATTGACCGGTATCATTGCTGACAAATGGGTGAATGCCGAACGACTATACGGAATTCTCCATCTTATTGGTGCCTGTGCACTGCTCTATGCGTCCACTGCTACGACTTACAGTCATATGTACTGGGCAATGCTACTCAACATGCTGGTATATATGCCGACATTATCGTTAGCTAATACAGTCTCATATAATGCTCTCGAACAACATAAGCTGGATTTAGTAAAAGACTTCCCCCCTATTCGCGTATGGGGAACTGTTGGGTTTATTTGTGCCATGTGGGCAGTAGACCTCACAGGATTCAAAACCGGAGTTGCGCAACTTTATGTAGCTGCCATTTCTGCTGCCATATTGGGAATCTACGCATTTACTTTGCCCGCCTGCCCTCCCACCCGTAGTGAAGGTAAATCCATGCTTTCGGCTTTCGGACTGGATGCACTCGTACTATTCAAGAAGAAAAAGATGGCTATATTTTTTCTGTTCTCCATGTTTTTAGGAGCAGCATTGCAGATAACGAATACCTACGGAGATACTTTCTTGCACTCTTTCAAGGACATTCCAGAATTTGCCGATTCTTTCGGAGTGAAGCACTCGGTCATTCTGCTTTCCATCTCTCAAATGAGTGAAACCCTATTCATCCTCGCCATACCGTTCTTCCTAAGACACTTTGGTATCAAACGTGTGATGCTCATCAGTATGTTTGCTTGGGTATTCCGTTTCGGGCTATTCGGTCTTGGTAATCCGGGTGGGGAACTATGGATGCTCATTCTCTCGATGATTGTATATGGTATGGCATTCGATTTCTTCAACGTATCAGGGTCTCTGTTTACGGAAATGGAAGCACACTCCAGCATTCGTGCAAGCGCCCAGGGATTATTCTTTATGATGACTAACGGATTAGGAGCCATTATCGGCGGATATGCCAGTGGCGCCGTAGTCGATGCTTTCTCTGTATATGCTCAAGGTGGCGGATTAGTAAGCCGTGAGTGGGCTCCTATATGGTTCATCTTTGCCGGCTATGCTTTGGTTATCGGAATACTGTTTGGAATTTCATTCCGTTATAAGCACACACCCGAAATGAAAAAATGATAAGATAGCAGAGTGACAAAACGCACAGACGAATTGTTATTCTATCATACCGCTATCTTATAACGAAAAGTGTATGAATAAAAAGAAAATAGAATTACAAATACTGAATATAACCAATAGTCAGGCACAGGCCGGAGCCTATGCCATGCTGTTGAGTGAAGTGAACGGAGAGCGTCAGCTACCGGTTATCATCGGTGCTTCCGAAGCACAAGCCATGATGATTGAAATGAAAGGTATCGTTCCGCCTCGTCCATTGACGCATAATCTTTTTGCCTCAGTGCTCGAAGTTGTTGGAGTCAAGTTGTTGCGTGTGCTTATTTATAAGGTGGACAACGGAGTCTTTTATTCTTATCTGTATATGAAAGCAGATGAAACTATTCTTCGTATTGACGCCCGTACCAGTGATGCCGCAGCCCTTGCTTTACGGATGAACGCTCCTATCCTTATCTACGAAGAAATATTGGAAGCCGAATGTCTGAAAACAGATATAAAACAGGCTGATGACGGCAAAGAGTCCGATAAAACTGCCTATTCTCAAGAACCTACATTGGAACAACTGAAAGCCGCCCTGCAGAAAGCCATAAACGAAGAAAATTATGAACTGGCCGCCAAACTGAGAGACCAAATACAACGAAAAAGCAATGCCTAAACGATAAAAGTACAAATCATGCACGTATTCTATACACCCGACATACAATCTCAGGCCGAACTACCTGAAGAAGAAGCCGCTCATGCAGTTCGCGTTCTTCGCCTGCAACCCGGCGACGAAGTGACCTTGACTGATGGGAAAGGTAATTTCTACCGGGCCGAAATTAGTACGGCTACCAATAAGCGTTGTTTTGTCAACATATTGGAGACCACTTTTCAGGAACCGCTATGGAACGGACACCTGCACATTGCCATGGCTCCCACCAAGAACATGGACCGTACGGAATGGTTTGCCGAGAAAGCCACCGAAATAGGTTTCGATGAACTGACCTTTCTGAATTGCCGCTATTCCGAACGGAAAGTCATCAAGACAGAACGCATCTCCAAGATACTTATATCCGCTATCAAGCAATCTCTGAAAGCGCGCTTGCCCCGTCTGAATGAAATGACGGACTTTAATAAGTTTATTGCCCATCCTTTCGAAGGCCAGAAATTTATAGCACATTGCTACGAAGGAGAAAAAGTATTATTGAAAGACGCTATTCATAAAGGAGTAAATGCCTTGGTACTCATCGGTCCCGAAGGTGACTTCAGCGAGGAAGAAGTACAGAAGGCAATTAACAACGGCTTTATCCCTATCAGCCTGGGACGTTCACGGCTACGTACCGAAACAGCGGCACTCGTGGCATGTCACATCATGAATTTACAAAACCAATAATATATCGTATGAAAAAGAATCTGCTCCTACATATTCTGCCTGTTCTGGCACTGATACTAAGCTTGAGCGCATGTTCCGAAAAAGCCAAAAAGACAGAATATACGAATGTCTTACCTGCCAACGCTACGGAAGTGGCTGCTCTGAACGTAAAAGATATTATAGCAAAAGCTGGTCTGAACGATGCCGCTAATCAGGAAGCCCGCCAAAAACTAATGGGCATACTCATGGAAAACGGCAGTCCGGCACTCTCCAAAGAGTTGGAAACTATTATGAAAACTCCGGCAGAGACGGGAATTGACTGGAGTGTACCGGTTTATCTGTTTAATGCACCAACTTTACGTACAATGGCAGTCGCCATTAAAATAGCAGACTTGCAGAAGTTTGAATCAATGCTTGGCGTACTAACCAAAGAAAACATAAGTACCGCTCCGCAGAAGGCTGACGGATATCGCACGATCGAAATAAAAGATGCAGGCATCTTACTTGCCTACAACGACGGTACCTTGCTGGCTGTCTACGGCGGCAGTTCCTCACAGCTCAAGAAGTTGCAACCAGCCATTACCGAGTTGATGAAACAGCCTGCCGACAAAAGTATCCATGCCAATCCCTACTATACCTCTATGATGGAGCAGAAAGGGGACATTCGTTTGCTGGCCACTCCGGATGCTCTGCCGCTTGATGTGCGTGGAGTACTGAAATGGCCGCACGGCACCCAACTGGAAGGACGTGTCTTATTTGAGAACGGACGTATCTATGCTACGCTACAACGTGCCGGTTTTAAAGGTGATACTCATGAAAGTAACCAGCCTTTCCATCCCAAGAATTCCCGTGAATTACAACAAGCCATGCTCAGTATGATGCGAGGAACTCCTTTCAATATAGAACTCACTACAGAGGAATTGCTTACTTTGAGCAATCTGCGTGCCCTGATGGAGTACGCATCCGATGAACCTGAAGTCAATGCTCTCTATCAGGTTATCATGAAAATAGAGTCATTGAACCTGCGGGGAGATAATAACCGGACAACTTTTACAATCGTCCTGAACGAGAAGAATCAGAATGCCCTGAAACAGCTTGTAGACTTTGCAAAACAGTTCGTCGGACTATAAACTTAACATTACGGGAATGAACCATATTCACTTACAGCAAACTTTACCTCAAGTGTTTGCAGGCCGTGATGCCATAACCTCGGATGTATGGCACCAAGACTTACTATTCAACAAAGGAAAACGATATTTGATAGAAGCGGCTTCGGGTACCGGCAAGTCGTCATTGTGCAGTTATATTTATGGTTATCGTCGCGATTATCAAGGAATCATCAACTTTGATGAACGCAACATCCGTTCACTCTCCATCCACGATTGGACTGAAGTACGGAAACATTCGCTCAGCATCCTCTTTCAGGAGCTTCGTATCTTCCCTGAACTGACTGCCCTGGAGAATGTATTGTTGAAGAACCGTCTCACCAATCATAAAAAGAAAAAAGAGATTATCACCCTCTTTGAAACTATGGGTATCGCCGACAAGATAAATGAAAGAGCCGCCAAACTCTCCTTCGGACAACAACAACGCGTCGCGTTTATCCGCAGTCTTTGCCAACCTTTCGACTTCATCTTTCTGGACGAACCTATCAGTCACTTGGACGATGCCAACAGTGAAATTATGAGCCGTATGCTGATGGAAGAGGCTGAAAGTCAGGGAGCAGGGATTATTGTGACATCTATTGGGAAGCACCTGGAGCTGGAATACGATGAAATGCTACAATTATAATCCATAATTTATAACTTATAATTCATAATTTCACAACATGAATAAACTCGTTTGGAAACTTCTTCGCCAACATATCAGCATCGGGCAATTAACCGGCTTCTTCTTAGCAAATCTTTTCGGAATGATTATTGTACTACTGAGCATACAATTTTACCGGGATGTCCTCCCTATCTTTACAGAGGGTGACAGTTTTATGAAGAAGGAGTATATTATCGCCACTAAAAAGATAAGTACACTCGGCAGTTTCACCGGAAAGAGTAATACTTTCTCCAAAGATGAAATTCAAGAAATGAAAGAACAGTCTTTTACAAGAAGCGTAGGCGCGTTTACTCCATCCTTGTTCAAAGTCTCTGCGGGACTGGGTATGCAGGAAGCAGGCATCCACCTCTCTACTGAAATGTTTTTCGAATCCGTACCCGATGAATATGTTGATGTCAGTCTGGATAAATGGCATTTCGATGAAGATACGCAAACCATTCCCATCATCATCCCCCGCAATTACCTAAACCTTTATAACTTCGGTTTCGCTCAAAGCCGTAGCCTTCCCAAACTATCCGAAGGGTTGATGAGCATGATACAAATGGATATCATGATGCGTGGCAATGGGCGTGTGGAACAATACAAGGGCAATATCGTAGGCTTCTCCAACCGACTGAACACAATTCTTGTTCCTCAATCTTTCATGGACTGGGCTAACAAGAGTTTTGCACCCGAAAAGGAAGCACAACCTTCGCGTATCATCGTAGAAGTGAAGAATCCTACAGATACCGCAATCTCCGACTACTTCCAGCACAAAAACTATGAAACCGAAGGTGACAATCTGGATGCAGGAAAAACCACCTATTTCCTACGGCTGGTCACGGGTATTGTCATGAGTGTAGGACTCTTCATCAGCATTTTGTCTTTTTATATTCTGATGTTGAGCATCTTCCTGTTACTACAAAAGAATACGGTGAAACTGGAGAACCTGCTCTTGATAGGATATAGTCCGAACCGCGTAGCGCTCCCCTACAATATTTTGACAGTCAGTTTGAATTTGTTGGTATTGGTACTATCTGTTGGTGGAGTAGCATGGTTACGCAGTTACTATATAGAGATTATCAGTACGCTCTTTCCGCAATTAGAGACAGGGTCATTGCTCCCATGCTGGATAATAGGCTGCGTTCTGTTCCTCGTAGTATCTTTGCTGAATATTATGATGATACACAGAAAGGTTACGAGTATTTGGAAAGGAGACAAGAAATACAAATAATTTGTAAAATAAGAAAAGTCTCTCAGACAATAATATTTGCTGCGAGACTTTATATTTAAATTTATCATTTTATCGACAGACTTCCTTTCTGTGGAGTCATAATAAAAGTAAAATCATAATCACCATAAGGTAACATATATTCCGGTTCGGGCAAAGCACTCCAACTATCAATGCAAGCTAATCCCATTTGGACTTTGTCAATCAACATATTTGTTACATCAGCTTCTTCCACTTCCTGTGAATGCCCCTGACGTTTTTCCCATCCTTCATCCAAAGAATCAATGGTATAATGTAAAGCAGATGCAGAAAAAGGAGCCTCAGCAACAAACTTCAAACCGTTTCCACTTATATCCGATAGCTTCCACCAACGTATATCTGTCTTTGTTCCATTCTCCTGCGGACGGATATATGGATAGAATTGTTCAGAAACTGTTTGATTATAAATACCTAAATCCGTACAGTGGTTGCGGTTGCTATAATTTTCCACCGGCCCACGTCCATAATATGATATACTCTCAAAAGATTTGGGCATCACCAACTGCATACCAAACCGAAACAGATTAGAGACTTTTGCATCTTTATCGGAAACCATCTTTTGGTTTATCTTTATAGCTCCCTTATTATTGATAGTATAAGTAAGATACAACTTAGCAAAAACATTTCTAATATCATATTCTGCCGATACAACGACTTGGTTATCCACTGTTTCATTTTTGAATGATATAAGCCTGATATCCGGATTCTTCCAAGCAATATATTTCTGCTGTAATTTAGCACCGTAATCATTATCCGTCGGAGCACGCCAGAAGTTGGGTGTAAATTCTGTACTCTCTTTCATGAAATTCCGACCATTTACTACATACCTATCCATATACCCGGTAGATTTCCTGAAACGAATCAAGAAATTCTCACCTTCCACTATCCAATAAGCAATATTCTCATCATTTATTTTCGGAGCAACAACCGGAATATAATTAGTCGTAACGTTCTTCAACACCATTTCCGGAGCTTTATGTGGTTTCAATACCAATTGGTTCTTAGCAACCACATACCCTAAAGGAACAATGCCCTCTCTTTCTTTCTGAACATATTTTACGTTTAACAACCACTCTCCACTTTCATCTATCTTTCCCCAATCCAGTACTAACGGAATGGTTTGTTGAGGAGCAACATTCAAATTCTCTACGCGACCGCTACGTATAGCCTTACCATCTTTCAGCAATTTCCACTCCATATAATAGTCGGAAAGGTCACGAAAGAAATTCTCATTATAAATTTTAATTTCACCTTTTGATAAATCGCCAGCAGTTGTCCAGATATTCTGATAAAAATATGCAACCTCATAAACATGAGGATTAGGAATACGGTCAGGATTAAATAATCCATTATTACAATAGTTGAAATCATTTGTGCTATATGCAGCAAAATCACCGTCATAACCATATATCATCTTTCCATTCTTTCCTGTCCAACGGGGAGACTGATCTATTAAATCCCAAATAAATCCGCCTTGAAAATTCGGATACTTACGAATTAAATCCCAATATACTCCAAAATCACCTAAGGCATTACCCATAGCATGAGCATATTCACACATAATAAATGGTTTCTGCTTACTATTATTTTCACAATAACTAATACACTTTGAATAAACCGGATACATAGGACAATATATATCGGAAGTAGAGCCTGTATCGTATGCTTGTTCAAAATGTACAAACCGACTAGGATCTTCTGTTTTAACCCATCGATAACAAGCCTCAAAATTAGAACCGTTACCACATTCATTTCCTAATGACCAGAAAATAACACTCGGATGATTGAAGTTTCGTTGCACATTACGCTGATTACGTTTCAAGTGAGCTTTCTTATAGAAATCAACTTTAGCTAAAGTTGTTTCTTTGAAGCCCATTCCATGAGATTCAAGATTGGCTTCCGCAACTACATAAAGACCGTATTCATCACACAAATCATACCAATAACTATCATCCGGATAATGACAAGTACGAACAGCATTAATATTGAACATCTTCATCAGCTGAATATCCTGAATCATTCTATCACGTGAAACAACATAACCACCATCTGGATCCATCTCATGACGATTGGCCCCTTTAATAAGTACAGGTTGACCATTTACCAAAAGCTGAGAGTTCTTAATTTCAATCTTACGGAACCCTACCTTTACAGGGATTACTTCGCTTATTTTATTACCTTCTTTCACTGTAAGCTGCAAAGTATACAGATAAGGAGTTTCAGCACTCCACTTATTCGGATTTTGTAGATTCAAATTTGTCGTAACCTTTCCCACTCCTTTAATTTCTGTAGTAGCCACCGTTTTATCTTGTGCATCAAGAAGATCTAATATTACATGGTTATTACCTTTTAACTTTAAATCAACAACCAATGAACCGTCTCTATATTGTTTATCTAAATCGGGAGTTACACGAATATCTTCAATACGTTTTTTATTACGTGCATATAAATAGCAATCACGTGCTACGCCATGATATCTAAAGAAGTCCTGATCTTCCAGATAACTACCATCGCACCAGCGAAATACCTGAAATGCTATTAAGTTCTTTTGCCCCAGTTGCAGAAAAGGAGTCAAATCAAATTCAGCTTCTAATTTACTATCTTCACTATAACCAACAAACTTTCCATTCACCCACAAATAGATATTCGAAGACACTGATCCGAAATGAGCTATCACATCTTTACCTTTCCATTCGACCGGAACAACCAGTTCCCGGCGATATGAACCGACATGATTGTTTTCAATTGGTAGTTCCGGCGGGTTATTTTTATACCCCCCCTTCCATAATTTCCAGTCAAAGCCGACACCCGAATAAAGAGGAACATCATATCCATTTAATTCCCATACAGCAGGAACCTGCAGATTATCCCAGCCTTTATCATTGAAATCTACTTTCCAAAAATCTGTAGGACGTGCATCTGAATCTTTAACCCAATTAAATTTCCAAGTTCCATTCAGGCTCATATAATTAACTGATTTCTCCTTTATAGCCTCATCTGCCGCCTCTACACTTTCATAGGCAAAAAAATGAGAATGCATTGGAGCACGATTCACTGCATCAAGTTCAGGATCTTGCCATTCTTTAAAAGTCTGCGCATTCCCCGAAAATATACCGACACTAATACTAAATAGGCCTATCAATAATTGTTTTTTCATACTACTGTTCTTTAAAATGATTTTCATACTACTTTTACTTTCTCAATTCTTATAACTGTAAAAGAATAAGCAGACATCTCATATGTAAAGTTTTCATTCACATCAATATACCCTGATATAGGAAAAGACTGCTTATCTTTGGGATTGCCATTCAATACAGTGGTTGTAGCTTTAGTACACATACCATTAAACATTGGTAGTGTAATCTGTGCTTTTACATTAACCGGCAGCATATTCACCAATTTTATAATCATATCCCCATTTTTACTATCGCGAACAACCGAAACGGCAATACGCTTCTTCACAGCATCCTGCTTATTATCTAACCTCACTACAGAAGGAATATACTCATCCCCACTATTTAAACCATACATTTGCTGCACATAGTACCCTACAGTTGGCATGACTTCCTTATTATTAAAATAAATCAAATCCGGATTCCATTGTGCTCTCCCCTCTTTTGCTAATAGAGGAGCATATGAAACCATAGACACAACATCGGCATTACGCTCTATCGCAGTCAGATATAGAGCTTCAGCCAAAGCAGTTTCCACATTAGGGCCATTTTTTAGATGCGCTGCGTACTCACCTAAATACACTTTAGATTTAGTCCTGTCATAATTGTCATAGAAATCCTGATGATAAATAAACCAGCCAGGAGATCTATAATAATGTTCGTCTACAATAGGTATATTCAATTTTTTAGCTAACTCCCAGCCTACCTCATAATCAGTACCTTCACAAGCCGGTCCTACAGTACCAATAATTGTAATTTCCGGATGCTTCTCTTTTACTGCATTATAAATCATTATAAAACGTTCTTCAAAATCCTCAGAAATAAGATCCTCATTACCGATACCTATATATTTCAAATTAAAGGGTTTGGGATGCCCACTCTCTGCGCGTATTGTTCCCCATTTTGTTCTTCGGGCATCTCCGTTAGCATACTCTATCAAATCAAGTATATCTTGAATATATTGCCCCATTTCTTCCATAGGGATCCCCCCCTGTTGTCCTTCACTCGTAATTTCGTCTTTTGAATGATGGCTACTTGTACCGGAATTCTGGCAAGGTACGCCCGCTGCCACTACCGGTATAGGCTCCGCCCCTATATCTTCGCAGAACTGAAAATATTCATAATATCCCAAACCACGCGTCTGATGATACCGCCAAATATTCGGCAACGGTTTACGAGCTTCCAATGCTCCGACAGAACCTTTCCAATCATAAATATTATCTACTCCATCACCATGTGCCAGACACCCGCCCGGGAAACGCATAAAACGAGGATGCAGGTCAGCAATAGCTTGTGCCAAATCTGCACGTAATCCATTTTTTCTACCCTTAAATGTTTTTTGGGGAAATAAAGATATCATATCCAATGCATACGTTCCCGACTGTTGTGGAGAAATGGCTAATACAGCATCTTCTGCATCATTCATTGCTGTAAGCACAGCATTTTGTTTTTTCCATGTTCTTGAAGTGACGGACATAATAGCTTGCGCAAGTTCTTCTCCACCCCTACTTAATAGACTGATCTTTACTTTTCCACCCTTACCCGCTACAATCTTGGTGAATATAGAAAAATCATATTTCTCTCCCTTCTTTACACAAATTCCATCAAAACCGGAATTCATTAACGATGCGCCTGGCTGAAGCACATTTAATAAAGCATAATGCCGGTTATTTGTATGAATCGGTGCATCTTCATTAATTGAGAAAACAGTCCCTTCTCCAGCTATATTCCAGGCATAAGTGCTATTCCAATTCTTATCTTTACTACCATCTGCCGACGAGTATTCGAAATCGCGATTTTGAATAAGCTCAGCATAAAGTCCGCCATCTGCCGCATAGTTCAAATCTTCAAAAAAGATACCAATCAAACGATCACTAATAGGTTTTGCCTGTTCTGCCTGTAGCTGAATATTGGCAGAAACGGATTGCAAACCTGCAAAACGTACAACATCATATTCGGTACGTTCATTATCTTCCCTACCTTGAAAATTACGATAGTTACCATAATCAATAATTCGTAACATATCTTTATAGGGAAGTTTTTGCATATATCCTACTAATGTGTCTTTTTCTAAAACAATCTGTTTCTTTACTCCGGCCAGAGAGAGAGAAGTATATGATATATATTGAGATTTACTTTCATCATCTATCATAAAATATGTTTGCCGATTCCATTTTATCAGATTGTCCGAAGTTACATAGGCAAATGCTTTACCACTTTTGCTCACTTGCCACACACATCCCCAGACATTTCCATTTTTTATAAGCCGAGGCTTTATCATTGTTTTCCAGCCGCCAAAATCACTCCGCACATATCTATATCCGTCAGCCACACTCATCCATCGCTCTCCATCAGGACTCCATGCGAACCTTAGGCCACTGCGTCCTATATCATTAGTCGTTGTATAAGGAAGTATATATACAGAGTCAGGTGCATCATAAACTTTATCTACAGCCGCATGTACAATTTGCCCATATACAATCAATGCAATTATTATAATCCACTTTTTCATTTTCAATCTATTCAATCTATTTTTCTTCTCCAAACTATAAAGTAGGTATCACCTGCTTTATATTACCACTCTCATCAAACTCTAATCTATCCATACACACTTCTCTATGAAAGCCCGCATTTCTCCCCAACGTTATAGCGTCCGGAAATTTAAAACGATGATAAACAATCCGCCATTCATCCTTATCCGGTAACTGCAAGATAGAATGATGCCCGGTTGCATAAATACCCTGTTCCGGTTTCTTACAAAGAACAACTTGACTTTTAGCAGGATCAATCGGACCTATCGGAGATTTAGAACGTACATAACACACTTCATATTCAGGGCTTCTGGTATCATTTTTAGACCACATGAAATAATAATAGCCATCTTTATAAAAGACGTAAGGTGCTTCACTGTAATATGTATCGCCTTTTATCAATATATGTGTCGTATTGGGTTTTACAGACACCATATCATCATTCAATTCACACACAGCCATATAATAATTGCCCCAATACAAATAGCTTTTACCAGTAACCGGGTCAGTAAAAACATCCGGATCAATATTCTGTCCTCTCGGCATGCCTTTCGGAAGTTCTCTACCTATCAAGGG
Source organism: uncultured bacterium (assembly GCA_905215345.1). GTDB lineage: Bacteria > Bacteroidota > Bacteroidia > Bacteroidales > Bacteroidaceae > Bacteroides. The sequence goes on along the minus strand of CAJMPR010000002.1, from coordinate 243,886 downwards.
TTGTCCAGAATCCTTAAAAGGGCCTGTCGGATTATCGGCAACCGCTACTCCGATCTGTTTTTCCGCCGTATAGTAGTAATAATATTTATATTCGCCATTTGCTTGCTTCTTTTCAATAATACAGGGAGCCCATGCATTTTTCTTTGCCCATGAAATATTCTTTAAATCCAGAATAACTCCTTCATCTTTCCAAGTGATAAGATCATCTGAAGAAAAAGCCTTAAATCGTGTACTTCCCCAGTTCAGCATACCATCACAAGTAGGGTAAATATAATATTTCTTTGTTTTTTCCGAATACATTACTTCCGGATCGGCATAGAATCCTGATATTACAGGGTTCTTCCGCACAGCTGCCTGGGGAACATATTCCTTTTTATTCCGTACCCAGTATTCCTCTAAATTCTTCGCCTCTTCCGCTGTTAAATGTACTACAGCACCATGCTTAGGGGCTGTAAAATTAGTAGTCTTCATAACGCCCTCATTAAAACGACCTAAATCTTTAAAATTGACAAAATCAGATGTTTCAACAAAAGCGAAATTATGAGGAGTGATACTATACACATCGTACATTAACACCCATTTATTCTCGCCGATACGTTTCCATACAGTAGGAGCCTCGCAAGCCTTTGGTTCATAATCATACCAACGGGAATCATATTTGTAGTCCCCGTTAATTTTATGTGACACGGCTTGTTTTATACCCGCATCGCCATCATGAGCAACATAAAATAAATGATATTTATCCCCCACTTTTGTTATATCCCCATCGATAGCCGATACTTTATCATTGGGATATTCAAATAATATCTGCGGAAATGATTCAATTGTATCAAAATCATCATTTACATATACGTAATACAGTTTATTTGGCTCATTCTTGAAACGCATAGTAAAGTATATCATCAATTTACATTTCTTATCATCATAAGCGACTTCAGGAGCCCATACGCAGCCTATCTCATTTAATCCGGCGGACAGAGTGTCAAAACGCACGTTAGCACGTTTCCAATTCACCAAATCCCATGATTTCATCAGTACCAATCCGCGATTGTTTCCCCAACCATACATATTACGGTCACGCTCCCACTCTGTAGTCGAATAACCGTCTCTTTTAGCGAACACATGTAAATCAGTCATAGCTAAATAAAAAGCGCCGTCAGGACCACGGAAAATATGCGGATCGCGAATACCCCTTTGATAAGCTATTGTATCACCTGCAATCACCGGTTCCCCGCCATTCAAGGCCGTAAATGTATACCCGTCATAACTGACAGCCATATATAGTCCATGAGTCTCATCTTTATGGAATACCATTAAATAAGCACTCATATCTTTTTCTTGCGGAACGGCGTTGCTATAACAGAATTGTCTAAATCCGGCTACCCCTTTCCCGGCAGAAAGTAATCCGATGCGTAAAGCATAGAAACCTTTATAATTATTGTGATGCAACTGAGACACATCTACATTTTCAGCCAAGGTAGTCCATTCTTTCCCATTTTTACTAACCAACATCCGCACACGATTTCCTTGATTTTGAATCTTGGCAATAAAGCGTTTGCCGATTTTATTCGGTAATTCTAATTTAGTTTTCGCATCCCGATAAATCGTAAATTTCTTTCCGTCAGAAATAAGCCCGGCGAAAGCATTTTCATTATAGAACAGAATAAGTCCGGCAACATTTCCTGCCCCAACATTCACTTCCACTTGTGTTTCATAAGTTTTATCCTCAACAGTAGTCAACAGAACACGGGCATCTGCCGGAGTTTCACCTTTTGGAGTTATCCATAAAGTTTGTTGTTTACACTTCAAAGCTTGAGGATTATATTCTTTCCAAAATGTCCATTGAAGTCCTAATTCATTTCCCGTAAAATCATCCGAGAGTTTCAATCCATGTTTAACTGGGTTATCCGATTCGATAGGAGTAGCGTCAGTCTTTGTGCGATACCAACCGTCTTTTGTCCACTCAATAGGTTCTATCAAGGTAGAACGCCCCAAGGTATGATACCCTTTAGCATAAGCATGATATACAATCCACCAATTACCATTCACATCGTCAATCAATGTTCCGTGTCCTTTAGACCACCAATTATCGGTTGCACTATAAGTATGCACAATCGGATTATAAGGAGAGTTTTCCCAAGGGCCCATAACACTTTTAGAGCGGGCAGCAACTACCATGTGGCTTGTTGCCGGACCTGCCGTACCACCTTGGGCAGAAGTCATATAATAATAGCCATTTCGATAATTTAACTTGGGCGATTCCAAACACATACATTCAGTATCCCATCCTTTTGGATACATCCAACCGTCATATACTTTCTTTTTCTCACCAATAGTAGCCAGTCCGTCTTCTGTCAACCGAATCATTTCTCCTTCATTGACATACAAATACCGATTTCCACTTTCATCGGCAATATGTCCCGGATCAATACCTTTTACTTTCAAATCTACAGGTTTACTCCAAGGTCCTTTAATGTTATCTGCCCAAATAACCCAATTCGTACCTGCAGCGGGATAATATATATAATACTTTCCCTTATACTTAAGCAAATCAGGAGCCATAGCAGAACCTTTATATTCTGGCATTACCCTACTGACCGGTTCCCAGTTTATCAAGTCCTGCGAATGCCATATAAGGAATCCCGGAGCATAGTAGAAAGGAGAATGTGTCATATAATAATCTTTGCCGTCACGCATAATGGAAGGATCCGGATAATCTCCCGGTAATATAACTTTTGGATAGTCTTGCGCATTCAACTGCGCAATGGATGTAACCAATAAAACAAGTAATAATAGTCTTTTCATGATATTTTCATTAATGTTCAATACAGTATAAATTAATCTTCAAAACACTTATTTCCGGAAAATAATATCTTCTGCATGAGGCCCTATATATATTCCGCCCATGTCGGAAGTTTTATACCATGCCGGTTTATTAGGCATATCGTCAGAAATCAATTTCCCATTAATACGCAAATTTTCAAAACGGATGTTCTTTACTTGCCGTTCTTCATTATATCCTTCAATAATTGACAAGTTGGCATTCTCTCCCTCATAAGATATATCTTTAAACAGGACATCTTCAATTCCTCGTCCCGGGGCCGTACAATATTTCTTATTATAGAAGATGCGCAAATTAACTAACTGACCTTCTCTGAAATTTTCTATACGAATATTCTCGAAACGAACTTTACGAATTAGGTTGTTATCTCCGGCATTTATAGCCAGGCAACCCTGATAGTCTATCTGTTTTTCCCTATGATCTAATATGTCTATATTAATATAACTCAGATTTTCCAGTACTTCCGGTTCTTTCGTATTGCCATGAATTCCGATAAAAATAGGATGAGCCACATCCGCCCAAAGTGTCGCATTCTTCATTGTGATATTACGACATCCCCCTACATAATCAAAGCGAGTACCATATACAGTAGTACAATCATCTGAGTTACGACAGAAGACCCCATCAAACAAAACATTATTACTGGCAAAAACATTCATACCGTCACCCCATCCATAATAGCTGATACTTTTTACATTACGAATTGTCACATCTTCCGAACCACCCGTTGCACACTGTGTAGCAATAATACCTTCTACATAAATATTATGGGAATTCCTTATCTGAATACCACCTTTAACCGTATAGTTAATAATTCCTCTCCCTATTAGTTTAACATCTTGTACATTCTCCATAACCACACGCCCCATCAATACAGCCCCACCAGCCAAATATACAGTTTTTCCGGACGGCACTCTCAATTCCCCATTATCTACAGTATGTACTCCCGGACCATAGTAAATTACATTCGGGTCATTCCTATCGGGAATATTTGTTTCCAGTGGATTCGCGAATAAATGCAGATTATGGAATATATCTCCATTCACCTCCACTGATAAGTTCCCCGGACGGCTCAAAGAAAAGTAGACTGTATTTTCTTTTATCTGAAACGGGATATTATATGAAAGAGGGCGCACTCTTGCAGTATTTACTTTTCCCCGATTATAGGTTACAGCCACTTCTACGATTCCAGAAAAATCAAAAGTTGCCATAGAAGCATTTTCAACACGATGTCTTGTTTCTCTCACTTCATCTACTTTTGCCAAATAGGTAGACAAAGCAGTCCATTCCTGTCCTTGCCGGCGGACCCGAACTGTAAAATCATCATTCAGATCAACCCCTTGAGGAGCAATCCAAGTTATTAACTCACTTCCTGCAGAAGCAAATACCGTATGTTCTATCAGAGTTAAAAACAGTAATAGTATATATTTCCTCATCCTATTATATCTTTCAATTACAAACTAAAAGAGGGTGTGTCAAAATGAATTTTAACTGTCATTAGCTTCGCTCAAAACAGAATGAGATATCAATCGATGTTTTGACACACCTTCTTTTATACTTTATTTTATCGTGCATACATCAGTGTTCCAAAGCCCAACTGGTCATACCCACCACTGTTACTGCCATAGTTTCCACCGCCACCTTCAGGAAAGCTCTTGTCAGTACCCATCTTAGTATATTGGCATTTCTCTGCTTCTACACCTTTCACTTTAGTATAATGATAATAGGCAACAGCCCATATCGGCCCAGCCCCATCTCCACGATCTGCTATCGTTGGATGTGGTTCGTAATCAATACCCCAATTGCCTTTATATTCTCTAATATATTCAACATAAGGTACATTTAAACCCGCCACATGATAGCGCCCATTATATTCACATGCCTTTAAGAACATATTATCATTATATCCGAAGAAGTCATCTCCCTGATTCCATGTCAATTGGCAGATTGTCCCCATCAATCCCTGACATAAAAATGTATGTCCGGCATCACGACCACTCTCTTGCCACTGGGCAAAATTCGCATACTCACCGTCAAAGACATGATAAATAGCATTTGTCATTCTACCACTTGTCTCACCTATTTGCAAATGCTCTATTGCTTCATTATAAATATCACGACGATCTGCAAGAATACCGATAGCTAACATTGATGCAAGATTACAAAGACTCCAGTTAGCCCAGTAGTGCAACGGTGGAGTGCCGAAGTGATTAATTAAGAAATCATGATTTCCCGTATAAAATATATCGACCATCCATTTCTGATATCTCTTGAACTCGACTTCATCTTTTGCAATCCAGTAATCTCGTATTAATTCTCCAGCTACAGCAAACTCATAACCATATAACCCTGCTGCCAAAGCCAAGTTAGTATTACCTGTAACTAAAGTACAAGTCGTTGCCCAACCATTCATTATCTCTATTGCTTTGTCCGCATACACATCTCCATCGCCTAAATGGTACCGAAGCCCCATCTGATAAGCAGATGCAACATCTTTTGCTGCAATCATATAATTTTCATCACCACTTACTCCTCGCCTGATATCCACTTGTGGATTTGGAGAATAATTTAACTGTGCATGCCAACTGTTTCTCAATAATTGAAGTCCGCTTTTCCAAGGGTCAACATTTTCGTTCTCTTTAATACGTTGAAAATCTTCCGGTGTATGCAGAGCTCCACAATGGTTCATTGGCTCTGTTTCTGCTTTCAAGGGAATTTTCATCAAGTCATCAGTATTATCAGATGGCAAAGGAATCTTATTTAAATCAGTTTCCACACCTACCGGTGGTAAATTCATACCGTCTCCACAAGACAGGGTAAGGCATACAAAAGCAGCCATTAAGAAATATATCTTTTTCATTTTCATCTCGGTTTTAAATTATTCTACAATTCCTATTGCTCCATCGTAACCTTAATGGATGATAGTTTCACAGTTCCCTGATTAAGTAATTGAATGACAAATCCAATTGTCATCTCCATATCCTCGGTCAGAGTCAACATCACTTCTCTTTGTTGATTGGCGCCTTGCGTATCTGTGATTCGGTAATAAGCTAAGACATCGGAATCGTTAACAAAATACCAAGGCTTCTTATCCTCTATATTCGGAATCGTTGCTTTTCCTTTTGTTACAGTAAATATCACGCCAAATCGTCCTCCTGTCGTCGAACACTCTGCTATATCCAAAGTAAATCTATATTTTCCTTTCGGCAGAGTTACTATCTGATAAACCTTTGCGTCTAGATTACTGGCACGAAATGCCAATAAGCCATCCGAAACACTCTCTGTGAACTGTAAATTCTCACCTGAATAGTTGGCAAGAATCCAATCCGCCGCAGTAGTCCACTCCGTTCCTGCCACATAACCATCGATCGGTTTAAAAGGCTGAGCACTATTTTTCAGAACCTTTTCAGTTATATCACCAATATTCAATACTTGCAATTCACCTATTTCAACAGAAGGGAAATCACCCAAAGTCACACTTACCTCTCCTCCCATATAACCGTCAGGTAGTTGAACGATAATTGCTGTATCCGTTACTTTACCTGGTTCAACAACCATACCATTAAAATCAATCTTTACATTACCAACAAAATCCCTGAATCCTGAACCTGTAATGATAAGTTCACCACCGGCTTTTACAAATCTATTATCATATACATTGACTATCGGTGCAGCTAAAACCTTGAACTTCTTATTAAATATTTCCCTATCGAACATTTTAACTACCAAATCAATTGTTCCTGCCAATTGCCTTCTTGACATATTCGCTTTTAAAGTGGCATTTCCTTCTTTATCTACTACATAAGATGTAATCTCTGCTTTTGTATCACCGAACATAACCGACAGATTATTATCTGTAGCCGGCATTCCCGTACCTGTTATCGTTATTTCATCACCAGCATAACCTGTTAATGCCGATGCCATAGATAAGATTGGAACATCAAGTACCGTAAAGTTCAGGTCTGTTGCTATCTTCTTCCCTAAAAGCTCTAGGATTATTCTACCACTAACCGCTTCTTCCGGTACTTTTACTATGATCCTTTCATCCGAACAAGCAACCATTTCTGCCTGAAAATCTCCAATATACACTTTCATAAATTCAGAAGAGTTTCCAAATTCTGTACCTGTAATAGCGATTTGTTCTCCCACATATCCTTGTGCAGGATTAATCCCCGTTGTTGTTAATGATGATTCCTGATACCCTATCTTTACCACCTCCGGTCCGTCTTCTCCACAAGAGGTCAACAGCATCAGAGGTAATACTATCAGCAAGTAATATAGTTTATTCATAATGAATTAATTTAAAGTTTATTTCCTAATAATCTTAATATCAGACACCTTCACGTAGTTACCATTTCCCAACATTGTTGCAAAACCAATGGTTACCGGAGTCGTTTCGGTTATTATCATTTCCTTCGTAAACGTATAAATCTCCTCTTCCAATAGATTTATTTCACACAACACATCCGTTTTATCTACAAAATTCCAGGGTTTCTTCCCTGCATCCGTCAAAGCGGGAAATACTCCTTCACCTTTTACTACGCCGAATACAGCTCCATATCGTCCTCCACCTGTATGTTTATCCACTATTTCAACATTAACCTCATATGTACCTGCCGGCAATGAAGTAACCTGATAAAGTGCACCGTCCCATTTATTATTTGCACCTACCATTGCCAGCATACCATCAGGTACATCGTCCGTAAACTGTAGCGAATTACCATTGAAGTTAGTATTCTTCACCCAATATAAAGCGTTGTCCCATTCCGTTTCATTGGCAGCGTTTACACGCTGGAATGGCTGGCAGTAGTTCTTCAGAAATAATCTCGTCACATCCCCGGTTGCACTCGGATCAATAAGCGCCGTCCCTTCCAGTACATATCCTCTTACAGTAACAACGACTGTACCTGAACCATAATTCTCCGGAACCTTCACTTTAATTTCATTATCCATCACCGAAAGTATCTCAGCAGTCTTGCCATTAATAGTTACTTTGATGTCCGATTTCTCTGAGCCAAAGGCACTACCAACAATAGTCACTTCATCACCGCCCCGGGCAAAACTGTCACCACTCAGATTATTAGAGTAGATAGAGCTAAGTTCAGGAGTAGGAATTACAGTATATTTACCTACTGTTTCCAATGTATACATCCATACCTGTAAAGAGATATCACCACTTTGCGCACCTTGTGGAACTTCCACAATAATACAATTATTCTTGCATGATATTATATTAGTAACTTCTATCCCACCGAAGAACACCTTTACAGGTTCAGTACGGTCACCAAAGTTCGTTCCGGTAATAGCAACCTGAGAAGCAATATATCCACTGGTCGGATAAATTTCATCAACCACAGGCTCCGGATACACATATTCCTTATATTTACCTTCAGGCTCACAACTGAACAACCCTACAGAAAGTCCAATAAGCATGAATATATTTAATGTATTTCTTACTAAGTTTCTCATAATTATACGTCTTAATGATTTCAGATATTTAGTTTGAGTATCCCGGATTCTGTTTCAGATTCGGGTTCATATTAATCTGCTGTTGCGGAATTGGCCACAAATAATGTGTTTTGGCTACCTTACAATTCGATTTGCTGTCAACTACAATACACTTCACCGTACCCACCGGTGTTTCTATGGTTTCCTCCCCCCATACATATGTATTGCTGTTATATCTGTTTGTTGCAGCTCCAGTATTATCAATAAACACAGTAGGATAATTTTTACTACCTATAATCATACCACACCGGGATGCATTCAACGAAGCTTCAGCAATTCCCCAACGTTTGAGGTCATCAAAGCGAAAGCCTTCCATATACAACTCTATAGCCCGCTCGCGACGAATTTCTTCCAACATATCAAGACCATTATTCGTAACCAAATCATTTGTCAGATTTGCTATCCCCGCACGCTTACGTAGAAAATTGACCGACTTACTCAATTGTTCGTCTGTTATAGCACCATTCTTTTCGTAAACAGCCTCTGCATAATTTAAATAAACTTCCGCCAAGCGAAGAACAGGGTAGTTAGCAGACTCTTCCATGTTAGCACGTGTCGGATTATGGAACTTTGCACCTGTATAACCTGAGCGTCCTGCATTCAGAACCACATTAGACGCCACCTCAAAAAGATAAGACTTCATTCGATAGTCACGATTCTTAAACTCGTCGCCAGGATTGGCATATCCCTGGAATTTTCGGGATTTACTGATAGGCAAACCATCTGTACAAAGAAACATATCCACCAGTTTACGACTCGCGTCCATCTTAACGATAGATTGATTCAAATTGATAGCTCCGGGTTTTAAGCTCTTATCATAAACACTATAAATAATAAATTCATTATTAGAACTCTTTGTCATACCTGCCGGGTTACTACCAGCATCTTCCAGGCAGAATAAATAACGGCTACTCATATTACTCATGCTACCGATACTATTATAATTCCAGATAGCATATTTGCCACTTGTCATTACATCTTCACACAAGCTTATCGCTTCAGCCAGAAAAGTCTCTACCTGATTGGAAGCGGGTTTAGCTGACCCCTCAAAATCGGTAGATGTACCATTGTATTTGCGCCAGGTAGCTTCATACAACAATACGCGCGCTTTGAATGCCTCAGCTCCATGATAACTGATACGTCCTTTTTCCGTACTTGGTATATTCTGTTCCTGAGGTAATCCCGCGATAGCCTCATTCAAATCCGCCAAAATGAAGTCTATTACCTCATACCGACTATTACGCGAATTTGTCAGTTCCGGAGAATTCACGTCAAGCACAGAAGTTACAATAGGCACTCCACCAAAAAACTTCAGCAAATAGAAATAGTTATATGCACGAAAGAAGTAAGCCTCGGAAAGATATTGCTTAATATCTGTCTGATTACCCGGATAAGACTTAGCTTTTTCCAGCAAAATATTAACTGCGCGGATATTGGCATAGCAGTTATTCCAACGCGTATCATTAGTAGGTATCTGAATCGTTCCATGCCCCAGTTCATATGAACTGAAAGAATTTGCGGCCAAGTCGCTTGAGTTATCCATAAATTCATAAACAGAACCATAAGAAGATTTCCACCCTAATAACTGTCCATAAAAGCCATTGGCATATTCTTTAAAGTCAGCAGCTTTCTTAAAATACACTACATCCGTTCTAGTATCCATCGGATTCAAATCAAGGAAAGTATCTGCACAAGACGAGAGTCCCAACAGCATACTCAAAGTCATTGTATATAATATTCTTTTCATATATTCTTCATTTAACAGTAAACCGAATCAATTAAAAACCAACATTCACGCCAAACGACCAAGTTCTGCTGAACGGATAACCGGAGTTATTGGAGACCTCACCCATTTCCGGATCAAAACCATCCTTAATACTTGTCGCTTCCCACAAATCGTTACCGGAGAAGAACACACGGACTTTTTCCAGTTTAACTCTCTTGGTCCATACCTTAGGTAAAGTATAGCCTATCACCAATGATTTTAAACGAATATATCGACTGTTCTGCAACATGAAATCATTATTTTGATAGTTCCATGTAGAGCGTGCAGTATAGGTGGAGAGGCGGGGATATTTTGCATTCGGATTATCTTCCGTCCATGTCTGCCCCAGGAAATTCGGATTCTGATTAGTATAAGTTGCATAGAAAGGGTAAGCCATCCAGCCAGAGCGCATGATATAACGTTTACCAACTCCCTGGAAAAGCATGTTCAAGTCAAAACCTTTCCACGAACCACCGGCTGTAATACCGAATACATAATGAGGATCACCATCACCCAGGTGTTGCAAGTCACTTTCTCCAACACCGTCACCGGTAATCTTATAATCACCATTCAAATCAAGACGTTTTACATCGCCCGGACGAAGTTCGGTTGTAGTTCCCTGATTAACCGCAGTAATAGCGGCACCGCCATTCTTATATAATGCATAATAACGGTCTACTTCAGCCTGATCCTTAAAGAATCCGTCCGTACGATACAAGAAGAATGAATTAAGAGCATAGCCATTCACCGTACCATTCTTACCGGCAGTATATGTGTCGGCCCCTTCCAGATTCTTCAACATCGTCTTTGTATTACTGATGTTAAAGTTCACAAAGTAAGAAAAATCTTTGGCACTATCACGCCATCCAAGATTGACTTCCCATCCTTTCACGTTCAGATGTCCGCTATTAGTCTTGGGAGCTTCACCACCCAATACGGAAGGATAAGTTACTTTTGAAAGCATTCCTTTGTTGTCTTTGATAAAGTAGTCAAAATTTGCAGTCAGACGATTATTCAGAAAAGCAAAATCAATACCGAAATTCTTCTGTTCTACTTTCTCCCAAGTACGCGTATAACTGATCAAGCCCGAATTATTCAAGCCCGTAGATACCAAGCTACCTATCGGATTACCTAAAAACATAACTCCCTGACTAATTGTAGATACATAATCATAATCGCCCAAACCGGCATCATTACCCGAACTACCATAGCTAACGCGCAATTTACCAAAATCCAATACCGGAGTAATAAACTTCATAAAGTTTTCTTGTGTAAATACCCAACCCAAAGAAAACGAACCAAAGTTCTTAAAACGATGCCCTGCAGCAAACTTCGAGTTTCCATCACGACGTCCCATAAACTCCAGTAAATATTTCTCTGCATAGTTATAGTTTACTTTAGCAATATAAGAGTAGGTACCATTATGAGACTTTCCACCACGATTTCCCTGCGCACCGCTTGCCAGATTAATATCATAAACCCCGCTATCCTCAAAATTCTCACGGGCAGTCGTCAGCTTCTTTTGCGTCCACTTCTCAGCATTAATACCGAACATAGCAGAAACATTGTGTACCTCGCCAAACGTTTTGTTATACTTCAGCAAGGCAGAATAATATTGATACAGCTTGTTATCGGCCTGTGCCAAATACCCCGGATTATTCTCTACCTTAATATTACCCGGATCAGTCGGATAGATAAGGGAAGGTTTAGTCGCAGTAATGATATTATCGGCAGGATTACCAAACCAATCGTAAGTTTGCACCGGAATTACATAGCGTTCTCTTCGATATTCCTCGTTTTGAAAAGAAGCCATACCTTCAAAGCTGATGCCGTTCCAAATGTCTACAATAGCTTTCATATCTACGCGGGTAGTCAGGTTGGATTTGCTGTCACGCCCACCATCTGAAGTGGCAGCTACAGTCTGGCGGTCTCCCACCGTACCGAAGTTGGCATACCATTGTCCATAAGGATTCTTAGCCGGAAAGAAAGGCATATCATTTCCATATAACGAGCCATCCAAGCCTACCGAAGGCGATTCTGTATCTGTTTTCACCATACTGGCAGATGTTTCCAACTTAAGCCAATTAGTCATCTTCACACCATAGTTCAAACGTAAGTTTATTTGTTTTTGCCCATCATAAGCAGTTGCCAGATTAGCTTGATTATCTGCATACGCGGCAGAAATACGATACTCTGTTTTATCTGTCGATCCCGCAATACTCAAATTATGCTGATAAGAGAAACGAGTAGCGAACATCTCTTCTATACGATTGGCATTTCCGATAAAGATATCTCCATAATATTGAGTAGGATAAATTCCTTCGATGCCCTGCTGCATCTTGCTCATATTTTCTTCCGAAATCCAAGCCCACCAATAGGGAATTTTCTCTTCCTTATTGGCTTCAATCCACATGGTAGCATACTCGGACATTGTCGGTGAATAGCTAGTAACGCCGGGTGTAGAGAAACGCATATTGAAACTATAATCCACATTTACTTTTCCCTTACCTTTCTTTGTCGTTACCAATATTACACCGTTTGCAGCCTTCGCACCATAAATAGAGGCGGAACCATCTTTCAAAACACTGATGCTCTCAATATCATCCGAGTTCATATTCTGAAAAGAAGTATCATTCACCACCGGTACCCCATCGATAATAATCAAAGGAGACCCACCATTGACCGAAGTGGCACCACGAATCTGAAATGATAACCCTTCATTACCCGGACGAGCCGAGGTACGGTTTACCACCAATCCCGGTGTTTGTCCCTGTAAGGCCAAACCGACATTCGTTACTGCACGGCTTTCCAAGGCTTTACTGCTAACTTGTTCAATAGAACCGGTCAATGTTGCTTTCTTTTGCGTGCCATAACCAACTACCACCACTTCATCAAGTAGTTCACTATCTTCTTTCAATATTATCTTACTGATTCTTTTATCCGATACCGGTATTTCCACACTCTTAAAACCTATATAAGAAACTACAACAACAGCTTTAGGAGAAGCAACTTTCAACGTAAAGTTGCCATCCAGATCGGTAGTCACTCCATTACTTGTTCCTTTTTCAAGAACTGTGGCACCAATAACCGGATATCCACTCGACTCAAAAACTTGCCCTTTTACGCTGAGCGATTGCTGTACGGCTTGTACATCACGCTGTTCAGCATACAGCGGCATGTTCTTTCCCAGCAAGAAAGCCAATACAAGCACCAGCGTGAAAGCTCCCCTTTCGGACAAAGAGATTAGAGAATTGTTTTTCATACTATTAAGTTTAAAATATAACGTGATTACTAATTATATACATTGTTTTATATACTCACGGACCTCTTTGCGTCCCATAAAGATATGTCGTTCTGCCGTGCGTTTCGAGATATTCAATTCAAGTGCAATATCATCGGCCGTTTTATCTTCGAAACGTGACATCAAGTAGACTCTCTTCCGGCATGGCGGCAAAGCCTGTACTTTCATAAATTCCAAATGCTGAATTTCTCCAGCTATTACTGTACTTTCCACATCCGAAGGACTCATTGCATCTTCTTCCATAAGAAATGCAAGCATCTCTTGTTTCCGATAATATCGGCGCAGATAATCCATCACCAGATTCCGGGCAATAGTAAAGAGGAAGCATTTCACCGTATCTTCACGTACCATCAGACTATAGTCCAACAATCGTAAAAAAGTTTCTTGCGTCATATCTTCAGCCTCTTCCTTATTACCTAATTTACGATAGACATAATGAAAAATCGGTAACCTGTATTCCTTATAGGCATCGGTTATTAATTGTTGGGAGTTTTCTTGAGTGTTCTTCATAATACCCGTTCATGTTATTTCATTCTATTAGATTTCATCTTGCGTGACATTCACTGCTGAAGTACGCATTGCAAAGATGTCTGATTTAGGGAAATTCTCTTGGCAATGAAGTAACAGATAATAATACTAATGTAACAAATCGCATTTTTAACATGTTTGTGTGTCTATTTAAGGATAATCTGAAGAAAAATAGAGAAAAAAGAGCAATAAAAAAAGAGCGGAAAGGATTTATTTCCCTTCCGCCCAACATTCTTCATTCTCGGCATACTGAGTAGGCAGTACGCCAAACTGTTCTTTAAAACATTTTGTAAAATAACTCGAAGAGCTGAAGCCTACCCTGTCCGCCACTTCAACGATTGTCAACTGGCTACCCTGCAATAACTGGGCCGCTCTCTTCAGACGGATGGTTTTGATAAACTCGGTCGGTGTATGTCCGGTTATGGACTGCAATTTACGATACAAATTCATACGACTCATCCCTAAATCCTGACTCAACGATTCCACGCTATACTCCGGATTATCAATGTTCCGCTCAATCCGTTCCAAAGCTTTCTGTATCAACTGCTCGTCAAGTGATGTGATGGTAATTACACTGGGGTTTACCCGGATGTTCTTACGAAACTCCTGCCTACGACTTTCTTGTTGCTCTATCAATTTGCGAATACGTACCAGCAATACATCAAAGTTAAAAGGTTTGGCTATGTAGGAATCTGCCCCTACCTCATAACTACTTATCTTTATATCATCGGCAGTACGGGCTGTGAGCAATACCACCGGAATATGCGAAGTCTGTACATTGGTTTTAATACGGCGGCACAATTCGATACCATCCACTTTAGGCATCATAATATCACTGACTATCAAGTCGGGATTGTGTTCGATGGCGAGCAGTTCACCCATTTCCCCATCAGGTGCATCGAACACATTGTACCACTCTTCCAATTGTTCTTTTAAGAAACTGCGTACATCATTATTATCTTCTACTATCAGAATCTTCTTTTTACCCCCTTCATCAATCGAAATACCGGCAACATCTTCCAACTCCTGTTCGGCAAGTATTTCTGCCCGGACAGTTTCCACTTCCACCGGGTTAAGGTCCATAGGCAGACAGACAGTAAACATAGTACCCTCCCCGGCTTTACTGGTAACTTCTATTTTTCCCTCATGAATCTGTATATACTCCTTCACCAAGTGGAGTCCGATGCCACTTCCTATCTTATTTTCATTCCAGTTTTGCACTTGATAGAAACGCTCAAAGATATGAGGAAGCTGATCATCGGGAATACCTATCCCGGTATCCGCCACAGCAATATTCACATAGTTTCTTCCCTGACATACCTCTTTGGAAAGAGTCAAAGTTACTGCGCCACCTTCCGAAGTAAACTTAAAAGCATTTGATAACAGATTATTGATAATCTTCTGCAGTTTATCATGGTCGAAATACATAAATAGATGCTTATCTTCAATCTGAAGCTGGAAGTCAAGGTGCCTCTCGACAGCAAACGGCATGAACAGGCTGTGAGCAGAAGCCACAAACTCTCCCATATCACCGGGCGCCAAATGCAACTTCTCCATCTGCATCTCTATCTTTCGGAAGTCAAGCAACTGATTTACGAGACCATATAATTCTTGCGCATTCTTATAGACAATATCCAACTGACGAAGCACTTTCTCGTCTGTCATCTTCTTTCTCAATATTTCGAGCGGTGTAATAATCAGCGTCAAAGGCGTGCGAAGCTCATGGCTGACATTAGTAAAGAAGCGGAACTTCATCTGATTCAGTTCTTCCTTTTGTTTCACTGCTTCAAGTTCTTTCATTTGTAGAAGTTTATGGTTACTTCTCCGTTTCTGATAAACCACAAAACCATATAGAGAGCCTATGAGACAGAGTGCATAGAAGATTCTCGCCCACACTGTATTCCAGAACGGGGGATGTATTGTTATGCTAAATGTAGCTTCCGGTCCCCACTTATGATCATTCCCGGCAGCCTGCACACGAAATACATATTCTCCGGCAGGAATACTATTGTATGTTACGTTTCCCAACCCATTATCCGAAACCGTCTCCGTCCATTGCTTGTCCATCCCTTCCAATAGGTACCGGAAATAGGTTTGTGACGGATTTACAAAATTCAGACTTGAAAAACTTAAAGTAATAAAATCTTCATCATAATTGAGCGATACCGCTCCGGTACGGTCTATCGTTTCCTTAAACAATACACGTCCGTTATGCTCTTCGCCGCACACAACAGGCTTATCGAACAGACGGAAAGATGTGAACAGCGGTCTATTGGTACAAGGAGTAAACACCACATTTTCCGGTGTAAACACGCAAAAGCCGTTCATCTTACCAAAGTAAATCTGCCCGTCCCGGGTTTTCAGCGAACTGAAATCATAGAGAGTATTCCATTCCTGAGGCTTACTTTGATCCAGGCAGGTCATCCGGTAGAGATTACGCCCATCTTTCTGCTCTACTACAATCTTGTATATTGCATTGATAGTGGACACCCAGATGTCCCGGTTGTTATCTTCACAGATACCTTGTACAGTAGTATTGGTAAAGCCATGTTCCGGCCCCAGAAAATCAATCATCTTGTCCGGAGACATCACTTTAATGCCATATTGCGTTCCCAGCCATACCAGTCCACGACTGTCTTTCAGTATGCAGTTGTACTTATTGCTTCCCTGCGTGAGCAGTGGGCTTCCCGGAGCATCCGTCTCCGGAATCCAAATTGTATCCTTGCGCGTATCATACACATACATGCCGTTATCAGCTCCCACAACCATACACCCCTTCGCATCCAAGGCAATGGCATGCGCCATTCTGTACTTTTTCAGTTGGGGATACTTCTCAAACAGAAAGGCAATCGTCCCGTCCTGGGGGTTAAATCTTCCCAATCCACCGTTTACACTTACCCATAAGTGACCATCCACATCTTCCAAAATCATGCGGATATTACTGGTTTCTATGCTATCAAAATCAGCAGTCAGATAAGTCTTTACTTTTCCGTTCTCAATGCAATATAGCCCATCTCGATATGTCCCCACCCAAATGCGATGCCGGGCATCTTTATAGAGTTTACGAATGAGCTGATAATCCAGTTCCCGATAAGGAAGGTCCATCGAACGAGTTTTAGGGTCATAGCGAAACAGACCTTTCTGTCCGCCTATCAGGATTCTTCCGTCATCCAATTCGAGCATGGCATGAATGTTCTCGTCGCGCCACTTTCCCAGAACATTTTCCTGATTATACAAAGCAAAATTATTCATGCCGGGATGATAGCAGGCAATACCTCGATTAAAGAATCCAACCCAAAGCGTATTACTCTGTTGGTCGAAATAAATACCATGAACATAATCATTTCCCTTTCCTGACTCGTGGTTGAACATGTTCCCGACATTCGAGGCAGTCAACGTATATCTGTCTATCATATATACCCCTTTGTTTGCCGTACCCAACCATACGCTGCCGTTTTTATCAACATCTATACCAGCCAAGGCACCGCACTTGTCCGTTGAAATGCCAGCCACTACAGTCCAACTGTTATTTACCAAATTGTAATACCCTATTCCATTGGTCCACATCAGCCAGAAGTCACCATTTTCCAGCATACGCATAATCACTTGGTTATCCTCTGCGGTTTTGTGCCGAAGGAAATCCTCCTGACGGATAAACTTTCGTTGCTCCATATCAAAACAACGGATAATTCCGCTTTCGTATACCATCCAACAGTTATTACCATACACTTCGAGCGTTTGTAAAGCTCCATTGCGCCGGATAAATTCGTCAGCGTCACACATTAATGCCATTTTACGCTGTTCAGTATCATACCGGTAAACTCGGTATTTGGCATCAGTTGCCCACACCTGCCGTTGACTATCGACAAACAAATTTGCCAACCGATCCTTCATTCTCCAGTCGGAGAAAATAGAATCTGCAAAAACGAAACGTTCCCGCTTCAAATCAAAAACACGCAGATATCCACGCTCTTTAAGCCACAGCCGTTCTTCGCTATCCACATACTGCGTAGGAATCAATGCCTGATAGTCTATCGGATAAACATGGTTCATGAAAGGGAAACTTATGAAATTCTTGCCATCATACAGGTTGAGCAACACGGTAGTCCGAACTCCCAGTCGCCCGTCAGGTAATCCGAATACGCTCTTCACATAATTATCGGGCAAACCGTCGGAAATACCGATGTGCCGGAAGTTATAAGAGTTTTGCTGCGCTTGTATTGTAAAGCATAACAATAGGTATATAAGTATGAAAAGGCGTGATTTCATAGCATTTCATTCTACGTAGATGTACAAATATATATAGAAATACGAATGAGAAAGAGAATTTACGCAATATTTCTTCTTTTTATTCCATTTAACAAAAGGAGCTTCTTGCCTGAGAAAGAAATCGCAAGAAGCTCCTTAGCAGTATTATTAAAGATGTTTTTTATAAAAGACTAACAATTATAAATTTAGAAAGCAAGAACCGGACGTAACGGTAATTGTTTAGCATTTTTCTGCCTACTATCACTTATACCAACCCAAGCACCACTTCCACTCCATGTTTTACATTGCAAACTCCATACATTATTAGCACTCGATTCAGCCGCACTCCATGTAAATTCACCAAAATCAGAAGAAGTGTCACCAACAATGGATTGCATTTTAGTATTTAATGTTGCTACTGCTGAAGAACGATTATTATTATGTACTAAATAGTCTTCAGAATCAGATGGAATATAACCACCCAGATTTTCCAACACAGCAACTAATTGTCCCGGACTCGGACAATACCAACCACTTATTGTCCCAATAGTTAGTTTCGGTTCAAAATTACTTAAAGCTGTACAAATATTATCACCATTTCCTTGCACTCTTCCCATCTCAACAGTCATATTATAGCCGTTCATATTGGCAATAAATGCAGCTTTAGCTTCTGCATCATCTTTATCCAGATATTCAGTGGCTGTACCAGTTCCCCATTTTGCAAGAACCGTTTTTATTGCAACAACATAACCTTGTTTCCAACCACGAGCTTGGTCTTCAGCGGAAGTAGTCAAACTAAACACAAGTCCTGCAAGATTCTTTTTAGGAACATCTGCAACAGCGGTTTCTACAGGTACAATACCACCATCCGCATAATAATAATCACCTACTTTAAGGTCACGGTCTTCAACCGTGGCGTCAGGAGAGTTTGTGTACGCAACCGTTACCTTCTTATATTTACCGGCTTCAGGTTTAAATGCTGTTTTAGTAGAGAAATATACAGGCTGAGTACCATCCCCCACCATCATTTCGCCATGAAAAGTCATATCCTTATCTATGGCATTCGCAGCAACCGGAGCAAGTAGACTACGATAAACGCCTTTTCCTAATGCCAGTGCAGTAACATCAACTTTCGCTCCTGTTCCCTCTTGTTTCTGCAGTTTTACCTCAAAAACAGGACCGGAATACTCATAACCGGTTGTAGGAGACTTATATTTTTTTACCGGAATCACAAACTCAACCATCGACATAGCATGTGCAAAATTAAAAGTAATGGCTGAAGCATCAGCTTTGGGCAGATTATTGTCAGTAGTTACACTTGCCGTCATCAAGTCACATTCGGCATATGTTTTTGAAGCATCAGTAAATACTGTAGTTACAAAATAATCAGTGATTGCACTTATGGCATTTTCACTTGTAAGCTCTACATTAGAGATATTAGCATTATACGGCGAATAAGCTATATAAGTAGCATTCTTATAGAAATATAAGGGCGCATCGCTTGCCCACTTTCCATCTTTAGTATAAGTCATAGGCAGATTCTTACACATAACCGTACCATCTTCCATAAATGCATATACCCCCATTTCATCTCCCTCTTGAAACTTGGTAACATAGTTATTCCCATTTTCAGGATCAACTTCATCGACCACACGTGTATTGGCATCCGGGGTAAAGTCCTTTACGGTAGTAGTTACCTTCAAGACTTTGTTATTGGTATCGGTAGTATTTACCAAATCCCCATCTTGAGTACAACCGACCATAAATGCAGTTAAAGCCAATGCCATAAATGAAAGTTTTAAAATGTCTGTTTTCATAATTATTACATTTATTGTTTCTAATATTTACTTATCAATTTAATCAAGGAATAACGGCATTCGGGTCAGTATCTGTTCCGGTGACATTCTCATTGTCACCATTCCAACCACTATTACCATTATCCGGATTGGCTCCCGGACTACTACCGTCAGAAGTTTCATTATTGCCATTCCAATTGTTATCACCTGTTCCGGGATTAGCCTCAGGGCTTTGCGCATCCGGTGTTTCAACATCAGCTACCCATTTAGATGATTCTGTAAAAATCACGTCAATTCCACTGGCAGAAATCGTTATATCCGTTCTATATACATATCCTTTTTTCAACTCCAAGTCTTCTTTTAACGTATAGATATGCCGCCCGGTCAGTCCGGACTGAACTTCAACAAACTCAGTACCGGCAGGAATTGTTTGCGGCACCACCAGTGCACGATATTTATTAGTTGTAATTACAGATGTTCCTTCATCAACCCCCGATAAGTTATGCAAAATAAGGCGGGCATCCTTAGTGTCATCCAAAGATGAAGTCAACGTACAAAGAACCTTTGCCGTACGGTGTATAAAACTTAAAGTTGGTTTCTTGGCAGTGACTGTTGCCCCTACTACCTCCAGATAATCACTTTTCTCATAGTTTGCTGCAACACTTTGATCAGCACTTACAATTATTGTTTCCGGTATTACTCCGTTATTGTAAGGATACCAAGCATCTACTACCATACTTTCCTTTTCTTCCCAATAAAAAGGATTGGAAGATGTAACCTCACCAAGTTCACTCACAACATACTCTTTCACCGTCCCATCAATCGAAATAGCCATTTTACTATCCGCTAATCCCGTCCAACCATTATTGACAGTGATACGAGTTTCAACCTCCGGTTGAATAGTTGCTGTAAACGTAACAGGATTTTGACTATTGATACCTCCGTCCGTTTCCTCGTCATTGTTACAAGCCCCCAATAGCAAGGCAGCAGCCATTGTTAGCAACAATTTAATTTTCATGGTCTCTTATTTTTGATTCTTAATGATTTATATCATAAGTTCTAATGAACCGATAACACTTTATACTACGAACGAGTATTTCGGCTTACGCAATCGAATATCCGTTTTTTACTAAAAAGTTTAGAGATGAAACATAAGAGTCAATACTTTTCTTCATTTATAAATCACGAATTAGCCGATTAGAAAGGCCCAATAAAAAGTAAAAGCGTACCTTTGCAGTTGAACACATTAACCGTATTACAATGGAAAAAGATTTTGATTATAACACCGTCCCCAAGACATACTTACATTGCCTTAATGCTGACTGTCCTCACACTGCAGAGTGCCTGCGCTATCAGGTAGCCCGGCATATAACTCCCGAAACAGTATCTATCTCAGTACTCAATCCCACTCATGTGACAGGGAAAGAGAAGATATGTCCTTATTTCCAACCGGACCGGCTGTCACACTTTGCTCTTGGCATTACACACTTGCTGGACAAGTTACCCCATACTGAAGCACTCAGACTTAAAGAGGAAATATACAACTATTTCCATCGCAACATGTACTATCGTGTTTTTAATAAGGAACGCCTCATCCATCCCAAAGAACAGGAGTTTATCCGACAGTTATTCCTCCGAAACGGAATCAAAGAAGAACCTGCTTTTGATGAGTACGTAGATAAGTACGACTGGTAACGCAGGAGTCTATTTTTCTCACCGCGGTGAGATTTTTTTCTCATGGTGATGAGATTTTTTTCTCATCACGATAAGAATCTTTTCTCATCGCGATAAGAAAGATTTCTCACAGTGATGAGAAAAGAAAGACAACCCTATGTTTATTGAAGCAAGTCAGCAGGTCATTGAACTCTTACTCCTTTTATAAATTCATTCGTAGTAACCCCGTCCAGTTCTTTCATCCTTTCGCCATTGATAAGAATATGGTCGAAAGTTATATTCTTCACAAGCCGGTCTTTATCCAATCCTTGAATAAGCGAGGGATTCTCACCAACCCCTGTATAAGTAATGTTACGAAAGGTAATATTCTCAATACCATTCCCCGGTTGCTTGTCATATTTAGGATTAAAACGGACTTTTACATAAAACAACCGCCCTTCCTGAATATTCTCAATACGGATATTCTCAAACAGTACATTACGCACCCAGTTTTTATCGCCACAATCCACTGTCATGCATCCTTGATACATCGGATCATCTTCATCATGTTCCAGAATATCTATATTGCGAAAGATAAGATTCTCAATCACTTCGCCGCTTGGGGAATCGGGATCACCGTGTCCGCCTACATTGATAGGATGCGCAACGTCCGCCCAAAGTACGGAGTTCTGCACGGTTATATCACTTGCCCCACCCCACCAGTTCCAACGGTGATTATAAAGGGCAATGCAGTCGTCACCGGTACGAAGAAAAACATTATCTACCAATACACGGCGACAACACATCATATCAATGCCGTCGCTCCAACTTTTGCAACTGAAAGACTTCAGATTGCGGATAGTGACATCGGCTGAACCGCCACCGAAGACCGTATAATGTTCGGGATTCACAACCGTAATGCCGTCTATTAACACATTCTTTGAATCTGTTATTTCAATGCCCCGGACCGGATGGTCCAGAATGCCACGACCGATAATACGTACATTTTCTACTTTATCCACCAGAAGTTTAGCCTTCAATACGGCACCAGGCGCCAAATAAACGGTGGTATTACCCGGCACGCGTATCTGGTCATTGGGCAAATCCTTCGGGCGGTGTACCCCCGGACCGAAATACATGACTCCTTTCTCTTCTTTATCATATGTTTCAGCCTCTACCGGATTGGCAAAAAGATGCAGATTATGCAAACGGTCACCATTAAACTCCACGGAAAGATATTGCGGTTTATCCAAAGTAAAGAATATGGCATTTTGTATCTGTCTATAAGTTATCTTATTGTTCAACGGACGTATAGCAACCTCACGCACCGTACCGTTATTCTTTTTTACCATTACTTCTACCGGACTGCCCATATCGAACTGTACCATAGTAGCGTCCTGCGGTTTATCCAAATCGACCTGCACCTTGTACTCAAATAAATCCTGCCACTCCTTGCCCGGAATACGGACACGAACCGTATAATCGTCATTATGCGGCAATCCTGTATGCAGACTCGCAGGATATGTTTGCAACTGTGCTTGGACAGAAGTTCCGAACCCGGCTATCAAAAGCAATATGAGAAGTAACGGTTTCAGTTTCATAACCTTGTTCTTTGTGTAACTGCGTCCTTAACTTTATAAGTTTTCCCGTTCAGGGTAATGGAACAAGCACCGGAAGTTCTATAATACCATCCGTCCGTACCTTTCTCCAATAATACATTAACCGGTATAACCGATTTGACAGTTACTTCAGATGTTTGCAACAACGTACCGTTACCTAAAAAGAAAGTACAGCCCTCGCCTTGTTTGTTTCCCCATAAGGCATAGGTGGCAGCAGCTTTCAGTCCTTCCATCTCACAAAGTTGTGTTGCATCGTCCGAAGAAATAATCCGGTCTGTACGTCCGCTTTTCTGTTCTACACAGATACCGACATGGCTACCCGCCTGCTTACACTTCACCGAAGGAAAAGTGACGGAGGAAATCTGTTCAGGTTCTTTCACTGAAGAAGGTTCGTACACGGCTACGAAAGGCCGGTTCCACGCCTCACCTATCTGGCGTGCCACAAAAGTCAACGTAGGTTGTTCCTTGATATTGTATGGCATATTCGGAGTACGGCTTAGTCCTTCGGTCATAGGACTGAGGGCAGAGAACACAGTACGGTCTTTCTCCCCTTTCATCCACATATTCATCTGTATATCGTCTTTGTCGGGCATCTGTATGGTGAATACAGTTTTTACATCCTTTCCAGTCTGGGCACATTTCTTATCATAGAGATAAGAATAGGCGTACAGATGCGCTCCGGCAAATGCCAGTTCCTCAGTGGGCTGCAAATTCAAATCAGAGCCATCGGCAGCTTGCAGGCTCATCTGCTGACCGAGATTATGGTAAAAGTAATCGTGCATCTTGTCTTCACCACGTTCCTTACGACTACGGAAGATGTCGACATAGTACCCCGTTTCCGGTCCGGTAGTAACGATGCTCATCAGTCGGGTCTGGTCGGCACGGCTTTCCGGCTCACGGAAATAGACATCGCTGTAAGTAACGGGAAGGTATTTATTCTCTACAACTTTCGCTTCGGAAGAGGCCGGAAAACAAGAAAGCAAGTCGAACGAATGATTGCTCTTCATCACCGGATAGCTGGAAATTCCGTCTACACATACCGTATTATGGCTGGGAAACTGAGAATAATATTCGGCATAATCCAAACCGCTGTACAAATATAAACCGATACCGGCATCGGGTCCCAGTACATAGCCCTTTCCATAGAGTTCCATTGAGATGCCATTGGCATGCATGTGGTTACCTTCGCTCCCATTCAGGGAAATCATCATGCTGTGACGAGGATTCATGCCATTGCGCTGTACCAACCATGACACGTTGGGAGCATAGAACAAAGGAGAAACATAATCATCTATTTTACCTGCCCTGATATCCGGTTTCAAGTCCAATGGCTTGTCATCAAAGAATGAATTGACGGAAACACGCACATTGTTTTTCTCTGTACTCTTAGCAGCATCAGCATCCAGACACTTCAGCATGGCAGTAAAGTATTCTTCTTGCTCCTTCTTACCATTGGCCCGGGCATTTTCAATCATTCGCACAATCGGAGTCATTTTTAAATAACCGGGATGAGTATCACCAAAACCGCATATCATCCGGTTAGGGAACAGATACTGGGGAGTTGCCGCAGCCGCTTTGGTAAGAACTGGCAACTCTTTAGTCAAATCACAATGCAGACTACGGTCGAACAGACTTATAAAGTTGGCATAGTCATTCATCACCACGCTACTATACCCCGGACATTCTGCCCAGATGCCTGTATGGGAGTCGTAACCATAATCCGCCAATTTCTTCAAACTCCATTGACGGATACTGGATTGATTGAGCACATAATCAATATAATAACCACGTCCTTTCCCATCGGCATAACGGTTGTCATCTTCGAGTATCATACCGATATCCATGATATAGCGTGCCTGCATCAGATTCCAGTTGTTATGAGGGACACCGTTGGCTATAATATTATCCGCCCACTTCTTAAAAGCTCCGGCATAGATATCCATCTTATCAGTATAACGGGCAGCCAGATAATCGTGCAGAAAGTCATAAAGGGGAACAATATCATAAAGAATATCTTCGTGAATCACTTCAAAAGAGCTCATACCGACCAATGTTTGCTGATGCCCGTAATCCACAGCCACAGGGACATTACGATAATAAATACCTTGCATATAGGTATCAAAAACACCTGCCGCCAATCGGGCGTATTGTTCCTCATCTGTCAACCAGTAAAGAAAAGCGGCATCACGGGCAATTCCCATGATTTCACGGTTCAGGCTTTCAATATTACGTCCGGTCTTGGAAGGATGTATACTCTCCAACGGACGTCCCGGCAATGTATTATTATGAAAAGTGACATTCCCGTCCTTGTCATCATAAGGGATTACGTCTGCCAACTTGGGACGGCCATGAGTGGCAAACGTTCCGCGCGTACCGGTGAAACGTACTGTAGGGACAGGAGCTTTCACACCGCCGGCATGATCAAAACTTTCACCTTTTACATATACATCGGTAGCATGAGAATTCCAATACATGGCGAGACGGGACAAAAGCCAATCAGGCTGCGCCTCGGTCAACTCAATATAAAGGTCTGTTTTCTTTTTGAGTTTCTCGAACACATCTTTTGCCCAGGGTTCGTTCTTGATTAACTCCCGGGTAACTCGTTTACCATCCGTATCAGTCAAATAACGGGGATGCCCCTGCGGAAGTTGCAGGGTGCGAGTATCAATCTGTGCTTGTAATACTGTTACTGTAAGTAGCAGTATAAATAGTATAGCTTTCCTCATCTTATTATTCGTTTTAAAAGGAATACGTACAACAAGGCTTCCACACTCAATAACTAAAGTTTTTTTTAGCTTCCTTTCTCTTTTTAAAACGACATTACCGATGCTTGTTCATATACTCTTTCGGTGACATTCCATACTTCTCCCTAAAGGAACTGGAGAAATGGGACAAATTGGAGTATCCGGTAGCATAGGCTATTTCCGATATTGTAAGTTTTTGATCCTGAGTCAACAATGTAGCAGCCTGTTGCAAACGGATATTCTTGATAAAATCACGTGTGGAAAGGTTCGTCAGCTCCTTCAACTTACGGTGCACATGCACCCGGCTCAATCCTACCTCGGCAGCAAGCATTTCTACATTCAGTTCAGGATCATCCAGATGTTCATTCACCACTTTCATTATCTTATTCATCAGGATTTCATCATTGGACTTCATAGAAATCTTATCGATTTTATCTTCCTGTTGTTGTGCTCCACTGAATTTATTACGTAATAAACGGCGATTGGCAATCAAGTTGGCAATAGTCTTTTTCAGTAATTCCGTATTAAAAGGTTTGACTATATAGGCATCTGCACCCGTTTCCATTCCTTCCAAAGTATCTTCCGGTTTTGACTTGGCAGTCAATAACACAATAGGTACATGATTAATATTGGTATTTTGCTTTAACTTGTGGCACAATGTCAATCCGTCCATCTCGGGCATCATAATGTCTGAGATTACCAGATCGGGCGCATCACGCAAAATGAAATCGTATGCTTCTCTACCATTATTGCAAGTATCCACCTTATATTCGTCTGATAATTCGGATTTCAGATAAGATTGGATTTCTTCTTCATCTTCAACCACCAATACCCTCAAACGCGTTTTGGCCTTACCTGTTTTACTCTCATCCTCTTTTTCTATAAGTTCCTCTTCCAATTGTGGTAAAACAGGTTTTGAAACAGAATGCGGTATTATTTCCCCTGCTTCTGCATTTTCCAGTTCATCCGCACGCAAATGGTCGGAGCCTAACGGCAGACGTATAACGAAACGGCTTCCCGGACCATCTTCCCGGTTCTCGGCAAAAATAATACCGTGATGCAATTCCACCAACGAACGGGACAAATGCAAACCGATACCCGTACCAAAGTTCGACTTTGTAACATCGTTATCTATCTGGTAAAAACGCTCGAAGATACGATCTATCTTATTTCGGTCAAGACCGATACCGCTATCTGTGATGACAATTTCAAAATATTCGCGCAGTGCATCTTTACGGGACATATCTTTTCCGGTCGTCAGGCTGACTTGTATTTCTCCCTCTTCCGGTGTATATTTAAAGGCATTGGAAAGAATGTTCATCAGCACCTTGTCGAAATTATTCAAGTCTATCCATACTTTCAATTGAGGCATCTGATGTTCAAAAACGAAACGAATATTCTTTTTATGCGCCAAATATTCAAATGTCTGTATCACGTCATCAATAAAGCCTACCATATCGGTTTCACGGAGTTTCAGGTACATCTGTCCTTTATCTAATTTCCTAATATCCATCAATTGGTTTATCAACCGCAGGATACGCTGACCGTTACGGTAAATCATCAAGTAAGTTTTATGTAACTCAGTATCTTTCTTCTCAGCCAGCAGTTTCTCCAACGGATTGATGATAAGTGTCATCGGTGTACGTATCTCGTGAGAGATATTGATAAAGAACTGCAATTTAGCCTCATTCAATTGTTCGGCATGTTCGCGCTTCAATATCTCACGACGATGGCGCAGACGAGAGAGTATATAATTGACAATCCCTAACAGTAGCAACCCAATCAAAGCAACATAAATAGAGTAGGCCCACCATGTTTGATACCAAGGAGGAGTAATCAAAATCTTTATAGTACGCATTTCAGAATAGCTTCCATGATTAAGCGCACGCACCCGGAACGTATACTTACCGGGAGGCAGATTATTATAAGTCACACTATTCACACCTGGTTCGGAACTAAACCATTGGGGACTTAACTCGTCAATCTTATACTGATAGGATATTTGTTCCGGATTATTATATTGCAATGTAGAAAACATCAGGCTGAATGTGTTATCATAATAGGATAACTGGAAAAAATCCGCATCTTGCACCGATGTATATATCACCGGCTTTCCACCTGAAAGCGTATTCTTATGTACCGGATTATTGAATATATAGAAATCTGTAATACACACTTCCATTTCTTTCATCATTGTGTCTATACTTTCCGGGAAGAAGCTGGTGATACCATTGACGCCACCAAAATAAATCTTACCACTTTTATCCTTGTAAAAAGCGCCGTGGGTAAACTCATTACCCTGTAAACCGTCTCCCGAATAATAATTGATAAAACGGTCTTCCTTTGCTTCATATTTACTAATGCCCCTATAGGTACTAATCCATATATTATGATGCGAATCTTCACTCAATCCGCAAATCACATCGTTAGGCAGTCCATCCACCGTTGTAAATTTCCGCAATGTCCCCGTTTTCTTATTGAAACAATAGAGGCCATCCGTTGTACCTGCCCAGATATTTCCATTATAATCTTCTTGTACCACATAGCCCACGCAGCCGGAAATAAGAGTATTCACTTGGTTATAATTCACGAAATTTCCCGTCTGCGGATTAAAACAGCTTATTCCTTTATAATGTCCCAGCCAAATGATACCCTCGCTATCACAAAAAATATAGTTTATCCAGTCGTTGGCAAGTTCATTACGTTTCAAGTCTCCGGTTTCATCACCGGAAGATTCATAATGCTTCAGACTCCCCGTTATTAAATTATATTGGTAGAAGCCGGAGCCTAATGTGCCAATATACAAATTCTTATTTTTATCCTCAGTAATTGAGATAATCTTCTCATTGGCAATCGGCAAAAAGTACTCACATTCACCCGTACTTCGATTCATTTTGGCAATTCCTCGGGTATAAGAACCTAACCAGAAATTATTTTCCGAGTCTTCATACATACACATTATCGTATTGGCTACTGAACGAGGAGAATTTTCCGGTTTAAAATGTCTCAATCGCTTTCCCTCCGTATTCAATTCGAAAACGCCTTCATTATCCATTCCAACCCACAAATGCCTGTTACTATCCTGATAAACAGACATGACACACCCTTGTCCTATAGGGTTATAATAGATAGACTTATTACCATAATACTCAAATGGATTGTCTTGTTTAGGAATCAGAACAAGCCCTTTTTGAAATAATCCTAACCAAAGGTTTTTATCTTTATCTTCCAAAATTGCATGTATCTTGCCTTCCGAGAAATCTATCGGTGCAGAATTGATAGTATAATCTTCGAGTTGCTTCTTCACCGGATTATAATTCTTCAATCCTTGTCCGTCAGTACCGACCAGCAGTTGCCCGTCTACCAAAGACATGCAATAAACCGATAAAGTACTGTTTCCTGTATAAGGAACAGAAGTAAATCGATTCTCTTTTCTGTTATAATAGGATAAGCCCTGTTTTTGTGTTCCAACAAAAAGATTACCTTGCTTATCTTCTATAATAGCAGCCACATCATTATCATTAATTATGGGATATTTGAATACACGTACTTCTTTTGTTCCAGGTGAATAACAAATCAACCCATTACCATAAGTACCTATCCAGATATTATAATATGAATCTTCATAAAAACAAGACTGAAAATTAAAATTGGACTGCCGCAAAAGGTCATCTACGGAAACGGCCTGTTTCATTTGTTCGTCCAACCGGAACATTCCCTGTCCGGTAGTTGTCATCCAGATTTCTCCATTATGCAGTTCCCGCATCTGTGTAACGTGCGGAAAAACCCGTTTACCGCCACGTAACATTGGAATTTCTAAAAAGGTATCTGTTTCCCGGTCATACTTCATTAATCCATCGATACAACCAACCAGCAAATTCCGCCGACTATCTTCAAATAATGAACGTACATAGTTATTTCTTAAGGAAGTAGAATCCCCTGAAACATGACAATAATTGGTAAAACGCAGACCGTCAAACTTATTTAGTCCATACTCCGTTGCCACCCATACAAAGCCATGGCTATCTTGAAAAAGTTGGATAACTAAACTACTTGACAATCCCCTATCCGTAGTATAAACTCTTCCTGTTTGTGCTCCAATATGCTGAGTCATGCAACACAGCCATAATATAAGTATCTTCCAAAGGCATTTTTTCATAGTCTTTCTTTTTTATAGATACAAAAGTCAGGCAAAGATAAGCAAAAAGCAGGTTTATCCGATACATATATTACTTTTGTGAGCGAAAAAAAATAGATTCAGTCATGTATTCTCCAAGTATTTCATAAGGAAATCCCCCACGCTCCTTTGAAACATTGATTATACAGAATTGCATGGTTCGGTAGATAAAAAAAACAGTATATTTAGATATTTATCCTACAATGTAACATATCCAAAAGATAATGTAACACAGCTATAAGTCCATGTTACAAAAAACAAAACACATGTATCAAACATCATCTATTATGTCGCAGTTAGATACTACCTTTGTTATTACAAGAAAACCGAGAAACTTATCTCAATTCTTAGTTAACCAAAAAACAAATGTAAAACATAAAAAGAATAGTATATGAAAACATAAAAAGAGCCTTAATGAACCTACATCTTTAAATTAACATTTTATTTAATTAAAATCATGTTTTTTATGAAAAGCACAATTCATTATTTTAAGCCCCTCGGGCTATTGTTGTTACTCTGCCTGATACCTCTGTGGAGTTTTGCCCAGAATATCACGGTAAAGGGTACTGTGAAAGATAATTTCGGCGAATCAATTATCGGCGCTAATGTCACTGAAAAAGGTACAACCAACGGTATGATAACTGATTTGGACGGACATTTCTCATTAACGGTAAAGAAAAATTCAACTTTAGTAATCTCTTATATTGGGTATATTACACAAGAGATTGCTGTAAAGGGGAATGCTGATCTCAACATTACATTGAAAGAAGACTCTAAAGCATTGGAGGAAGTAGTTGTTATCGGTTATGGTACAGCACGTAAATCAGACGTAACCGGCTCTATTGCTTCAGTGGGTGGTGACAAGTTGCGTGAAATGCCGGCAACGAACATTACATACGCGTTGCAAAACCGTATAGCCGGTGTGGACATGGCCCAAACATCTTCACAGCCGGGTGCTACCATGCAGATCCGTATCCGCGGTACCCGTTCTTTAACAGCTTCCAATGACCCGTTGGTTGTATTGGACGGTATTCCTTTTATGGGAAACCTCTCTGATATTAATCCCGGTGACATCAAGAGTATGGATATTCTGAAAGATGCGTCTTCTACTGCTATTTATGGTTCGCGCGGAGCCAATGGTGTTATTTTAATCAGCACAAATAAAGGAGCACAAGGTACACCCGCCAAGTTTACATACAATGGTTACGTAGGTGCTAAATCTGTATTCTCCAAGTATCCGATGATGAACGGACAAAAATTTGCTGAAATGCGTAAATATGCCGGCAAGTTCGAAAACTCTTTGGATGAATCGGATGATGTCAATACCGACTGGCAGGATTTGATGTATCGTACGGGTATGGTAACCAGTCATGACGTCGGTGTAACAGGTGGCACAAATAACGGAAGTTACAGTTTTGGTGCAGCCTACTATAAAGACCAGGGAGTTGTTCCTACACAGAATTACACCCGCTATTCTTTGCGTGGTTCATTCGATCAAGGTGTAGGCAAGTATTTCCGTTTCGGAATGACTACCAATAGTAATTACAATGTAACAAATGGTTCAAATATCGGTTTGTATAATGTATTGGCAAACTCTCCTATTGCAAATCCTTATAATGAGGACGGAAGCTTGAAGAGAACAGTTCAAATAAACAGTCAAGACCAATATTTCGTTGTTACGCGCGATGTTGTGGAAAGCTTGGAAGACACCTGGCTGAACGAACAAAAAGGTTTTGGTACTTACAATAATCTTTTTGCAGAAGTACAATGCCCATGGATAAAGGGATTGAAGTATCGCGTCAACTTAGGTTTAAACTATCGCTCTACCAAAGGTGGTGCATTTACAGGTGAAGGTGTAAACAGTACAACAGCCGATACCCCTTCTACCGCATCCTTGTCACACTCGGAAACTACCAACTGGGCAATAGAAAACTTAATAACTTATGATCGCACATTCGGTAAACATCAACTCAATATCGTAGGTATGTATTCTGCTGAAGAAACTGTTTATACCAAATCAGATCTTGCAGCACGTGATATTCCGGCAGAATACCTGCAATACTATAACCTTGGTCGTGCAGAAAGCACTATCACTGTTAATCCTGATAACTGGAACTACCAAAAGAGCGGATTGATGTCATGGATGGGTCGTGCCATGTATACTTATGATAACCGTTACATGTTAATGGCAACCGTTCGCGCCGATGCGTCTTCCCGTTTGGCAAAAGGACATCAATGGCATACTTATCCTGCTGTATCAGCCGGTTGGAATATCGGACAGGAATCATTTATGGATGATTTCGAATGGTTGGATATCCTGAAAGTACGTGTTGGTTACGGACAAACTTCCAATCAGGCTGTAAATCCGTATTCTACATGGGGTAAGTTATCCACTCGTCCTTATAATTTCGGTCCTACCGGCTATGCTACCGGTTACTATGTATCTGCATTACCTAACTATGATTTAGGTTGGGAGTATTCATCAACCTGGAACTTCGGTCTCGATTTCACATTATTCGGTGGTCGCCTGTCCGGTACATTGGAATATTACGTACAGAAAACATCTGATTTGCTGCAAAACGTTAATCTTCCCGCAACTTCCGGTGTAAGCAGCTATGTAGGTAATGTAGGAAAGACTCAAAATAAAGGTATTGAATTTACTTTGAATGGTACGATTCTTGATAATCATAATGGTTGGACTTGGGATGCCAGCCTCAACCTTGCCGCTAACCGTAACAAGTTGACAGAATTGGCTTCAGGAGCTGAACGTGATGAAGCTAACAACTGGTTCGTAGGTCATCCGGTTGATGCCATCTATGACTATGAGAAGATTGGTTTATGGCAAGAAGGTGACCCCTATCTTAACATCTTAGAACCGGGTGGAAATGTTGGTATGGTTAAAGTAAAATATACAGGTGACTATAATGAAGATGGTACGCCAGTACGCCAGATTGGTCCGGATGACCGTCAGATTATCAGCATGGAGCCGAAGTTCACGGGTGGTTTAAGTACACGCGTTGCGTATAAAGGATTCGATTTGAATATCATTACAGCATTTAAGTGCGGTGGCAAACTTATCAGTACGTTACACCATGCCAACGGTTACCTGAATATGTTAACAGGTCGTCGTGGACAGGTAGACGTAGATTATTGGACTGAAGAAAATACGAATGCCAAATATCCGAAACCAGGTGGTATCCAAAGTGGTGATAATCCCAAATATGGTAGTACATTAGGCTATTTCGATGCTTCTTACTGGAAAGTTCGTAATATCTCTTTAGGTTATAAATTTGATCAACACAAATGGTTGAAAGATTTCGGTATCCAGAGTTTGCGTGCCTATGTATCCATACAGAACCCGTTTGTTATCTGTTCACCATTCCACAAAGAAACCGGTCTTGACCCCGAAACCAACTCTTATGGAAATGAGAACGTAGCAGTTACAAGTGGTATTCAGAACCGTTTCTTGACGGTAGGTACCAACTCTCCTTCTACACGTAATTATTTATTTGGCATTAACTTGACATTCTAAATTAAGCATTGAAACTATGAAACCAATATTTACCAATATAAAAGTTCTGGGAACTACGGCATTAGCCTTAATCTTTGCAACTTCTTGCTCAGATATTTTGGACGAACAGCCACGTAGTATTTATGAACCTACTTTCTTCAAAACAGAAAGAGGCGTAGAAGGTGGTATAACTTCTATGTACGCACATCTACGCTACATCTATGGACAGGCATACTATTACAACTCCTGCCTGACAGGAACAGACGAAGCTACCTATGCCCAATCAGCTGACGGTAACTTTAAGGATGCCGATTTGTCCGGAGTAGGAAGTTTGACCTCAAGCAGTAGCCGTTCGGATGTATTGTGGGGAGCAGCTTTTTCCAATATCAATACAGCTAATGGTGTAATTGAAAATGGTACTGAAGTAGGTGTTTCAGCATCTCTTCTCGCTGAAGCACATTTCTTCCGTGGCATGGATTATTTCTTATTGGCACAGACATTCGGTGGTGTACCTTTGGATTTGGGTGCGGGTGAATTGAAGTTTAATATTTCAACTTCACGAACTTCCGTACGTAATACAATTCCCGAAGTATATACAAAGGCAATCTTCCCCGATTTGAAAACTGCCGTATCCGACCTGCCTGATAACCCTCGCGTAATCGGTGGAGTTACTAAAACCGTAGCCCGTTTATATTTGTCCAAGGCATATCTGACATATGGTTGGTGGTTGGAAAATCCCAATAATATTCCTACATATCCGGAATGTACCCGTACAGATCCCGATGGACATGATGCAGCATGGTATTACCAACAGGCTTACGACATTGCAGCTGAAGGTATTGATAATCCGGGTAAGTACGGTTTGATGGAAAGCTTCTACGAAGTCAATGCTGGCCCGTATGATCGTAATAAAGAAATATTACTATATGCTGACCATACACAATCAGATGAATATTACAATGGTGGTAGCTTATCTTATGGTAGCGGTGGAGCTCCTGATAACTTCGCCGGTTGGATGATGAACTGGAACTATACAGATATTCAGGCTAAATATGATGGTAAAGCTGTTTCACCGGTTATCCGTGTAGCTGAACAAGCTTACGGTCGCCCATGGACGCGTATGGCTCCTACTCACGAAGTATTTACTCATACTTTTGCCGACAAAACAAATGACTCTCGCTATGACGGAACATTTACAACTGTATATCGTGGTAATTGGTCAACAAACAAAAATACTTGGACTTCTGTAGTAGGTGCTAATGGAATAGCAGTGACTGAAGGTGAACCTCTGTTGACTTTCCTGAATGAAGACAATGCCAACATCCAATATCCGACCGGAGCAGGTGATAATAATACCGGAGCAGGAACCATAGCAGGACGTAGCGATTATGTTATGGGCCCAAGTGCTATCAGCCGTCGCGTATATCCCGGACTTTGGAAACTCGGTCCTTATCGTACAGATAACGGTGATGGTGCAGGACAGCCGAATGCAGGTAGCACACGTCCTTACAATATTGCCAAATTCTCCGAGCTCTATTTAATTGCTGCCGAAGCAGCCGTAAAGGGTGCAACAACCCAATCCGGCAAAACCGCTCGCGAATTAGTCAATGTTCTTCGTGCCCGTGCCGGCAAATGGACATTCAGCAATGCAGCGAATAGCACAATGGATACAGACCACAGTGCTGATATGATAGCTGCTACTCCAGCAACAATCGATATCAACTATATTCTTGACGAACGCTCACGCGAATTCTACGGTGAAGGCTATCGTTGGTTCGACCTCGTTCGTACACAAAAGTGGAACGAATATGCCGATAGTTATAAAATCTGCGGTAACGATAAAGGCGATCGCGAAATCAAGACTTACAACCGTACCATCAAACCCGGACATTACTTACGTCCTATTCCTCAGGGACAGCTTGACGGTATGGAAATGACGGCTGATGAGAAAAAGAACTATCAAAACCCTGAATATAGATAAAGTATCTTTTTTAGGTTAACAATAGGTATACATCAAAACCGCTTGTAGGATGTCCCAATGTCTCTGCAAGCGGTTTTTTTTAAAATTATTACTATGGGAAATAAAAGAATCTGGTTTATTTTATCTCTGGTAAGCATATTTTTAATGCAACCACTAAAAGCGGCAGAACGTTTTATCACAAGTGAGTCCATTGGCTTTGAATGGATACAAAAAGGAAAATCTTGTCCGATATTAGTAGATAGCAAGGAATACAAAGGAGTACTCCGTGCAGTTGCTAACCTTCAAACGGACGCACAGGCTGTAACAGGAGTAAAGCCGGAAATTACCCACTCTGCAATCGGGAAACGGTTATTGATTATCGGTTCGGTCGATAATAGTAATTGGATAAAACAGTTGATTTCAGCAGGTAAGATTCCTGCCGATGAGTTGAAAGGGAAACGTGAAAAGTACATTCTCTGCACCGTAAAACAACCGTTGGAAGGAGTAGAAGAAGCCGTCGTAATTGCCGGCAGTGACAAAAGGGGTACCATCTATGGTATCTACGAATTATCTTCTCAAATGGGAGTATCACCTTGGTATTATTGGGCAGATGTTCCTGTAAAACAAAAAGAAAGTATTTCAATCCTTCCGGGTAGCTATACAGATGGAGAACCCGCCATAGAGTATCGGGGAATCTTCTTGAATGATGAATGGCCATCGTTAGGAAACTGGGCACAAAAAACATTCGGTAGCTTCAACAGCCAGTTTTATGAAAAAGTATTCGAACTTGTTCTCCGGCTGAAAGGAAACTTCATGTGGCCTGCCATGTGGGCAAGCGCTTTCTATGACGATGACGCACAAAACGGAATGTTAGCAGATGAAATGGGAATCGTAATGAGTACCTCCCATCACGAACCGATGGGACTGGCGCAACAAGACTGGAAACGCCGTGGAACAGGTGAGTGGGATTATACCAAGAACGGCACCGTCCTCCGTGATTTCTGGACCAAGGGAATGGAACGTTGTAAAGACTGGGAATCAGTAATTACTGTAGGTATGCGCGGAGATGGCGATATGCCGATGAGCGAAAACTCTAACATCACTTTATTGCAAAATATCGTCAAAGACCAACGTAAGATTATTACTAAAGTCACAGGTAAAAAGGCTTCCGAAACGCCTCAGGTTTGGGCACTCTATAAAGAGGTACAGGATTATTATGACAAAGGTATGCGTGTACCGGATGATATAACACTACTGCTTTGTGATGACAATTGGGGTAATATACGAAAACTACCTTCATTGACAGACAAACCCCGCAAAGGAGGTTATGGAATGTATTACCATTTTGACTATGTAGGTGGTCCAAGAAATTATAAATGGTTAAATTGCAATCAGGTAGAGCGTGTATGGGAACAGATGAATCTCTGTTACGAATACGGTGTCAGAAAACTTTGGATTGTAAATGTAGGCGACCTGAAGCCTATGGAATACCCCATTCAGTTCTTCCTCGATATGGCTTGGAACCCTAAAGCCATTACTCCAAATACCATATTCGACCACACTCTAGCTTTTGCAGCCAATCAATTCGGTGAAGAGAATGCCGAAGAGATAGCCGACATCATCAAATTATATAGCAAGTATGCACGCAGAGTCACTCCCGAACTTTTGAATGCGGAGACTTATCAATTCAACTACGACGAGTGGCCTACTGTTGTCAGAGAGTGGAATAACCTTGAACTCCGTGCATTGAGAGTATATCAGAATCTTGATCCACGTTGGTATGATGCCTACGAAGAGCTTATACTCTTCCCTATCCAAGCTATGCAAAACATTTATGAGATGTACTACTCCGTAGCAATGAATACTAAGGTAGAAACTCCTGCTGAAATTAATTATTGGGCAAAACGTGTTGAAGAATTATATAAAAGGGATTCTTTGTTATGCGCCCACTACAACCATGAAATTGCAGGCGGCAAATGGAACCATATGATGGATCAAGTCCATATCGGATATACCTATTGGCAACAACCTGAAACGCAAGTAATACCCAAAGTAAGAAAGTCCGAAAATCAAGCCTATCTCTGCCACAAAGAAGCCGACGGATATATCTCTATCGAAGCGGGTAATTTCAAAACTAATCAAAAAGCTACCTTAATTCCGGATCTCGGCAAAACGGAATGTGCCGTTACTACCTTACCGGCTTCCATAATTCCGGATAACGCTTATGTGGAATACGAACTTGAAACCGTTTCTACCGGTAATGCAAAACTCAGTGTACTTCTTGCACCTACCCTCAACTTCAATGCCAATAAGGGTCTATGTTTCGCCATTAGTGTTGACGGTGGACAAGAACAAATTATCAACTTCAATGGGCATTATAAAGGTAAAGTTGGTATTTGGCAAGCAAACAGTATTATCAAAGCTGATTTGGAACTCGATTTCGGCAAAGCAGGTAGACATAATCTCCGCTTCAGATTCGTAGATCCAGGCATTGTAATGCAGAAAATTCTCATTGATTTCGGCGGGCTAAAGCCTTCCTATCTCGGAGCGCCTTCTTCAGAATTAATTAATTAAACAAATACAAATATGAAAATCACTAGTATCATTACTATTACCATCGTTTTTGCATTTATGCTCTCGGCATGCAGCACTCCAGAACCTGTAAAACAGGATGGAACTCAGCTTTGGCTCGCAAACGGACGAAGTTACGAAGAGGTACTTAACTCTGTTGAAACCAAGATTGATAGTTCTCTCGCCAAAGAGGAATATCACATTTATGATACTGACGGAAAACGGTATGTCGATGGAGGCTCTCAGGCTGCAATCAGGTACGGAGTGTATGCTCTCCAAAGAGCAGAAGTTCTCGGCAATGCGGAGGCAGGTTTGGACATCCGTGAGAAACCCTATTATGAATACCGCATCCTTAACCACTGGGATAATCTTGATGACACAGTGGAAAGAGGTTATGCCGGACTATCCATGTGGGAATGGACTGCAAAGGACATCCCCGTGGAAAGGATATTACATTATGGTGAGTTATGCTCTTCTATAGGGTTGAATGGAGCTGTACTCAACAATGTCAATTCCAATCCACTCATCCTTGACAAGGAACATATTGCAAGGGTAGCCCAAATCGCCGACTTACTCAGGAAGTATGGCATAACTACGTATCTCTCCATCAAATGGACAAGTCCTATCGCCCTCAGCGGACTTAAATCCGGAGATCCTCTTGATCCCCAAGTACGTCAATGGTGGAAAGACAAAGCAGCTGAAATCTACGCAGCCATTCCTGATTTTGGTGGTTTCCTAGTAAAAGCAAATTCTGAAGGGCAAGCAGGTCCGCAAGACTATGGAAGAACTCACGCTGACGGCGCAAATATGCTTGCTGAGGCTGTTGCTCCTTACGGCGGAATCATCATGTGGAGAGCTTTTGTGTACAGCCCGACCAGTACCGACAGGGCCAATCAAGCCGTAGAAGAATTCAAGCCACTCGACGGACAGTTTGCAGACAATGTTATCATTCAGATAAAAAACGGTCCTATCGACTTCCAGCCGCGCGAGCCTTTCAGCCCGCTCTTCGGACAGTTGTACAAGACTCCTATTATGATGGAATTCCAAATTACTCAGGAATACCTCGGATTTTCCAATCACCTCGTTTATCACGGTACCACTTATGAAGAGTGTCTTGACAGTGATACTTATAGGGATGGTGAAGGTTCTACTGTGGCAAAGATGGTCAAGGGCATCGCAGGTGTGGCAAATACCGGTCAAGATTCTAATTTCAGCGGATACATTTTTGCCCAGTCCAACTGGTATGCTTTCGGACGCCTTGCCTGGAATCCCAAGTTAAGCGCAGAACAAATTGCTGATGAATGGGTACACCAGACTTTCATTAAACCGGAAGGTATGAGTGCCAAGACTTATGAAGAAAAGTTCCTCACACCGGTAAAGAACATAATGATGAGTTCCCGCGAAACGGCTGTAGATTATATGATGCCTCTCGGTTTCCATCATATATTCGGTGGTTCACACTATGGCCCGGGCCCGTGGGAAAGCAGTATCAGACCTGATTGGTCACCGGTATTCTACCACAAGGCAGATAAAGATGGAGTTGGTTTCGACCGTACCCGCAACGGCTCTGCCAACGTAGACCAGTACCACGAACCTCTTGCCTCACAGCTCAACTCTATTGAGACTTGCCCTGAGAATCTTCTTCTTTGGTTCCACCACCTCCCGTGGGATTACAAACTTTCTTCAGGAAGAGAACTTTGGGACGAGATTTGTCTGCATTATGACAGAGGTATTTCACAGGTTGAGGAATACCAAAAGACATGGGCAAGCCTCAAACCTTACGTCAGCGAGGCCATATTCAATGAAGTGACTCAAAAACTTGACATCCAGAAGAACGATGCTGAGTGGTGGAGAGATGCTTGTGTAGGTTATTTCCAAACTCTTTCCGGAAAAGATCTACCTACAGGAGTAAGACCTCTAAATGTACCTATCGATTCCCTGATGAACAAAAGAGTGAAGTCCGATCAATATGGTATGCCTTACCATGACGAGAACAACAAACCTATCATGATTAAGTCAAGAGCAAGGACGAAACCGGGTACTCTGCCTGAGAATTCATCAATATCCTCCGAATAGCAGAACACAATGAACAAATCTTTAGAAAAAGGAAGTATGAACTTACAAAAACTCTGACTTTTAACACTACGAAAAGGGGAATCAAAAATATGATTCCCCTTTTTGCATACTATTAGAAGTTTTACTGTTTGTGATGACCTCTCCAAATAACAAATTCCTGTACACCAGGCTTGACATTTTCAAACGGACCTGCTTTAGGCATATTTCCCCGAGCAGTACCGAAGTAATCTGTATCAAACGTTATTAACGACCCATCCGGGTTCTCAAAATAACCATTTGAGAAGAAGGTTGCTCCCAGTTTTTCAGTATCAATGACTTTGGTCCGTAATTGCGATATATTACTGTCGAAATTCAACTTAAGGATTACCTCGTTACCATGTCGTTCGATTGTAGGAGCCAGTGTATGGTTGCTCACGATGTTGTAAGGTTCGTGAGCATATGGTTTCACTCCGTCATAATAAAGATTAGAACCAGTGTACATAGCCAGCGTAAAGTCTTTTGACTGAACCGAACCTCGTGAAGTGCGATTCATCTCTTGGTATAATCCTTCCCTATACTCAGGATGAGAATCATAGGGAGAGAACCCGTCGAATTTATTGCTGGAATCGAAACCGGGAACTACCGTGACAATATTATTATAGAGCCGCTCGTCTCCACACAAGATGCTCGTCACCCCAATGATATCAGTTGAGTGTGGTTCATGGTAGGGCGTGTAACGCATCAGGATAGGGCGTACCGTCACTACTCCGCCAATGAGATTGTGTACCCATGCCGTACCTTGCGCTAAATTATTCACAGAATTGGCCGATAATAATATATTATTATCAATCAAACAGGGACCATGGGTAACTTCAATCATAAGGTCATAAAAGTCATTGTCAGTAAACAAATTACCAGTTATGCGGGTTCCGATACACTGCCAGTCGAGCCATATACCTCGATAGCCGTTATCGAGCCAATTATCTTTAACAACCACGTCGATAGGGGCGTGCAATTTAATACAACCAATCTCTGCGCCAGTAAACTGACGTTTGGTATGAATATCATAGATATGGTTGCCTTCAATTGTACTGAATATAGCCCCCATATGACCACAAATCCCCGTTTGCTCACAATCAAAAATAACGTTGTTGCGTACTAAATGAGAACCAATATTCTCCTTACTCCAACCCATGCGCCAAGCCTTAATAACTGATTCAATTTCCCGGTTGAAACCGACAACACTCTGCTCCAACGTCCAAAGATTATTACCCGAGGCAAACTCTTTACCCAAACTAATGCCGGAACACTTGGCATTCGATATTTCATTTCCTTCAATAATCCACCCCTTACTCCAGTTAGGACCTAATAAACCCTTTTGAACACCTGTAGGAGGAGCCCATTGAACAGCAGCCTGTGACATTTTAAACCCCTGTACCGTAATGTAGCTTACGCCTTGTTCTTTAGGAAAGAAACAA
Organism: uncultured bacterium; assembly: GCA_905215345.1. Classification (GTDB taxonomy): domain Bacteria; phylum Bacteroidota; class Bacteroidia; order Bacteroidales; family Bacteroidaceae; genus Bacteroides. Next base: position 202,130 of record CAJMPR010000002.1, on the reverse strand, counting down.
GCCGGCCGAACATTGATTTCCACAAGTTCCTTGTTAGGGTTGTAGTTGTGGAAGTTAGCCCAAATGGTGGTTTCCATATCACCAACCTCGGCATACCATTGATAAAGCGATTGAGCTTTATCTTGTGAATTGGGAAATTCTTGAGGATTCTTCAATTTAGAGAGACTATCCACTTCATAGAATGATTTACCATTCAGAAACACCTCACCCAGATGATAGGTTACGGGGGATTTGTCAAGCCAATCACCCCAAAGTTCTTCGGCAAACGGATTGAAATCACCAAATATACTATTAGGGACCACGACTTTCCAAATAGTTGAATTTCGTAGACGTACCCAGTTCTTGATTTCTTCGGACCCTTTAATCCAAACCTCTTCGCCCGGTGTAGCACGATAAACAATACGTGAAGTGCGATTTAAACCGGAATTACGAGGACTAACCCACTCACGATAGGTGCCAGAGTGTACTGTTACAGTGTCACCGGCCTTAAGAACCATTGCAGATTTCGAAATTGTGAAAAACGGAGCTTCAATAGTACCGGGATTAGTATCAGAGCCGTTTTTAGCCACATGATATTCTTTAGCAACAAGTCCATTACACAGAAACATCCCAGCACAAATGGATAGCAGAACTTTGTCTTTCATTATAAATGATATTCTTTGGTTTAATATGATAAAAAATATAATATACTATCAGGATTATAGACTATTGCTTGGCAATTTCCAAGTCCTTAGCCACATTGGAACGAATCAGTGCCCAATGAAAACGTAAGTGATCGTTTTTCTTCCAATGTTTGCCCCCCTGCTCACTAAAATGAACCAGTGGCATATCATTATACAGTGGACGAGTAATTTCGATTACTTTATCCCAATATTCCAACCCTTTGGTTAAGTGACTAATCGCTTGTTCTTGATATACTTTGTCCCCATTTATCCGGTAAGTTTGTAAAGCAACAGCACCACGAATCTTCTCGGCATAGTGTAGCCCCAGGTTCGCCCAGGTTTTGATATCCGCCACCTCATATATCAATGCTGTATTCCTATTCTTTGCCGGATCGATTCCGTTTATAAGTTGTAGGGCTTGGTTCGCATTTTTTTCCAGAAAATCAGCAATCTGTGGAGGGGTTGTCCATTCTTTAGTAAATGTCCTACCGGCCAATATCTGCTCCACGTAATCGGCTACTTTAATAAAGGAAGTATCAAGCGGATTTTGATGAATTAACCGATCTATGGAAACATATTCAACCAACGGAGTTTCCGGTCGATTTTGATCTTTCGGAACAAGAGCCATCATTCCCTCGCTGTATAGCGTAAAGTCCCATCCGCAGTCAGTATTTGAAGCGAACATTAAAGGCGTGGTACCGGCAAGTGAAAAGGCTTTCAGCAGATTTTCACCATCTTTGCCGTAGCGACGTACAAATTCGGCATGGAACACCTCGTCCGGCGTATCACTGTCGTATAACAGACGTCCCCAGATTTTATAGAACAACCATTGACGCTCGAAAGCCCACTTCCAATTAGCAGTACTCATATCTGCTGTAAAATAATCTTTTGCCGGGATGTAGGTTTCCGAACCGATAAAATAACCTCCGACATAGGCCGGAGAATTCATTTTTACATGTGTCCTAACAAAATCAGGTACTCCCCAGCGCAGACAGAAGATATCTTCATTACGTGCAGTCCAAGTTACTTTATATTTATCTGAAATAGGATTAAAATAGGTGTCATATAACGGACCACCATGTACTTTGATTAGCTTCGGGGTAGAAAGAGCATGCGACCAATTGAATTTGAAGTCTGCAAAAATCAGTCCGTTGCTAAACCCCATATCCGCCTCCCGTTCTATGGATGCACGAGTTATGCGTTCTGTTTCGATATTGGTTTGCCCGAGTGACTCGATTGTACTGGAAAACGGTACGCGATGTATCAATTTGGAAGGACGGTTGGCTTGCCGCATTCCTTCGATAATTGTCTCGGTCATCCAAGTTTCACGTTCCTGTGGCGTCATTCCTGCCATTCCCTCACCTAAGGTCAAACCAAACCCTGTCAGATCAGGGTACTCTTCCAATACCTGAGTGACACATTCGCGCGTATAATCTTTAACGATCTGCGCAGTTTCCCCACGCACGAAAAAATGATGGTCAAGATTATCCATCGCCACGTTATGCGCAATGGAGAATTCAGGTGTCACAAAGATATTAAATGGGATCAGGTAAGTTTCAATACCCCGTTCAGCAGCCATACCGATAATAGTATGGAAGAGACTTTGCCACTCTTTAAATTCTTTTTCTGTAAATGGGCTGGCCTCCGGATAGTTCTTCGGTATAATCATAAACGGATATGGATGCAGGTTCCAAAGCGACAAACAGTTCAGTCGATTCTCGGCCATCATATCGAGAAACGCTTCCCAATATTTCGGATCACGACAGGTTTCATCATGCAGATTTAGTGCTTCGCTATGCCGATATGTATCCCATGGGAGATCGTATTTTACCGCTCGCAGCATTAGCTTCGGCTTTTCATTCCGAGCTATTGCATTATTTAGTGAAACCTTATTTCGTAAATCTTCTGCCAACGACAAAGCACCGTAAATCAACCCCCGATAATCTCCCCCTGTAATATTGATTGTATTCTCTTCCGGAACAATAGCAAACGCCTCGGCATCATAACCATTTTCGTCAATAGAAAAATTGATCGAGTAATCTCCACCACTCTCGCTTACTTTATACCCCTGTTCCCGCAAGGATTTAGTTAACATCCGGGCCGCATAAGATTCTTCTCGGGAATTAGCATCAAAATAAATAGAAGCGCTTTCCTTACAAGACACCAATAATAAAGTAAACAATAGAAAGGCTATTCGTAAAATATTCTTCATAGGTGTTCATTTCAGAAGTTAATACTTTTAATCAACTCGTTTATAAGGAGATTAATTCATAAAGAGCAGACCATTACCAATCATCGGTCCGGAAAGGTGATGCCAATAGTCCTTCTTTATTACACAAATTGGCATCCTCCGGATTATTGCTCCAAGCATAACGTACTGCTACCGGATGCTTCACCTCTTTACTGCTCACAACCACCTTATCACCGCTTATCACAGCCTCCGCCCAAACAAATTCACGGTCTTCACCGGCTATGGCAAAATGCTTCAGTTCCTTCTCTTTACAAGCCAACCCTCGCCCTGTTTCAGTAAAGGTAAGAATGATTTTATTCCCTTCCACTTTCATCTCTTTATACAAGGGTCCTGAACTGACCGTCTTTTCGCCATATACCAGTTTGCGGGCACCTAAAAATAGTCGTTGCGCAACGGCCTTTTTATTTAACGGATGAATATCGTTCCATTCACCTACATCATAGGTCACCGCCAAAGCGGTAAAAGGAACGCTCAATGCAGTTTTAAACTGCGCTTCACGGATTCTTGCCCAACCACTATCGACAGGCCGGTCACTTTTCTCCATAAAATTGGGCAACTGTACCAGTAGAAATGGCAGTTTAGGCTGCTTCCATAGTTCTCGCCAGTTCGTTATCAACGCTTTCAGCATAGAAGCGTATGTTTGTGGATGTCCCGAATTGCTTTCACCCTGATACCAGATAACACCTTTGACCTGATAGTTACAGATAGGATAAATCATTCCGTTATAAAGACCGGAGCCTGCTCTCCTCAAATTCTTTAATCTTCCGGTATATTTCTCGACTTCGGTCTGATTGATTCCCATTTTATATTTCCATGCACCGGTAAGGTCTACCTCCGCATCATCCCCCACTATTTTATATTTCTTATCCTTTACAAAACCACCGTTGGGTGAATTAGCCGTAAGCTTTACAGTTATCACATTCCCATCCTGTGTTAAAACACCTGCTGGTATATCATATTTGCGCGGAGGATATGTATAAGAAGTAGCGCCTACAAAGGTGCCATTCACAAAAACGGAATCACTGTCGACTAACGTTCCCATATACAGCCGGGCATGCCTGCCTACCATAGAAACGGGAACACTAAAAGTTTTCCTGTACCACATAGTACCTTTTACCCGGATATCATTTTCATACCAATATCCCGGAATCTCCATTGTTTCCCAATCCATATCGTTCCAATCTTTCAGATACCATTTACCCGCTCCCTTATCTTGCTTTGCCAGTTTCATGCTGTCCAAAGCCACCTTATCAAACAACAGTTCCGGGAACATCTGAAGATGTTCCTGGCTCACCCAGCTTTCTATGGCTGAACCTCCCAGACTGGAAACCAGCATTCCTACGGGCACCTTATACCTATCATACGCTTCCTGAGCAAAGAAATAAGCGAGTGAAGTCCAGTTCATCACATCAGAAGCTGTGGCAGAATGCCAAATAGCATCGCCTGCAATCTCATCTTTCAACTCTCCTGCCGAGTTCTGGGTAGGTACTTTATAGTGCCGTATCATGTGATTGTTTGATACATTGATTTCCGGAAACCTATCAGTAAGACGCGCGATGGGTGTCTCCTGATTGGATTGGCCGGAACAAAGCCATACGTCACCCACCAGAACATCACGAATCACAAGTTCGTTCACTTCCATGACAAAGGGACCACCAGGTTGCTGAGGTGGCAAAAGAGCCAGCCAGTTACCGTCCGCATCAGCCTCCGTGTCATAGTGTTTTCCCCGGAAACGTACAGTGATTTTTTCTCCGGGAGAAGCCCAACCCCATATTTTCAGTTCGGTATCACGCTGCAACACCATCCGGTCGCTTACCAAGCGAGGAAGGCGCACTTTAGCCGATAGCGGCTGTGCAGTTGCACAAGACAAAAGAAAAAAGCAAATTATAAAAAATAAGTTTTTCATATATACTATATTAGAATAAATAGTTTGTAGAGATGTCTATTCTCTACTCCAAATTTACAAAACCCTTTTGATATAGCTTATTAAGCGCGTTACATTTTCTTTTTTCTATGTAACAATCCCCTGTTATCACCATCATGCTGAGAACTTATTCCCAATATGATGGGACTTTTTTCCCAATAAGGTGGGAATAAAGTCCCAACGCATGGGAAAAAAGTTCCACCATAATGGAAAGCAGTAGCGCTTGTATATCATTGATAGTAAATGCATTAAAAAAAGCATACGCTAAAGCATTATTTTATCTGTAACCCTCCTTACTTACAAGTTTACATCCGGCTCCTTATTGACTCGCCTAACAATAGATTTCGGCAGATAGAATATTCAAAAAACAAAGTACATAACGCTTTAGAATAAGTTATGCACCATTTAAGAAAGAAGATGTAACATACAATAAGGTTTGTGATACATACTCCAAAACAAATTAAAAAGCAGTTAGCTACTTTTGTAAACTTTCAAAACATGAGTTTAATCCCATTTGGAAAACATATGAAGAAATTAGTCTTATTATTAATTCTATGTAGCCTGAACACCGCATATGGCTTCGCACAAAAGAGCAAGCTATGTAAGCAAGGTACCGCTACTCAACTGGTAGTAGATGGTAAACCTTTTCTTATATTAGGTGGTGAACTGGGTAATTCGTCCGCGGCTTGTGTGCAAGATATCGAACGTATCTTCCCTAAACTGCAACGAATGGGATTGAATACCGTATTAGTTCCGGCATATTGGGATTTGACAGAACCTTCCGAAGGCAACTTTGACTTTACACTGACAGATAGAGTCTTGCAACAAGCACGTAAGCACCATTTAAAAATAGTCTTTCTATGGTTCGGAGCCTGGAAGAATTCCATGAGTTGCTATGTTCCCCTATGGTTTAAAGAGAACTACAAAAAATACCCGCGTGCATATACCCAAAGCGGAAAACCGCTTGAGATAGCCAGTGCATTTTCCGAAGCCGTACTCAAAGCCGACAACCACGCCTTCTCCCAATGGGTACAACACATCGCAATGACTGACAAAGAAGAGGGTACGGTCATTATGATACAAATAGAAAATGAAATCGGCATGTTAGAGGATGCACGTGATTATTCGCACGAGGCTAACAAGGCTTTTAATGCTGCTGTACCGGTTGAACTCATGAATTATCTTCAAAAGAATAAGAAGACCCTCCATCCCCAAATGTTGAAGAAATGGGAAAGTCAAGGGTATAAAAAGCAAGGTAACTGGCAAGAAGTATTCGGAGCAGATATTTATACCGACGAGATATTCATGGCATGGCACTATGCCAAATATGTACAACAACTATCACAGACAGCCCGTTCTATCTACGACGTTCCCTTATTTGTCAATGCCGCCATGAACAGTCGGGGGCGCAAACCGGGTGAATATCCTTCAGCCGGTCCGTTAGCACATTTAATTGATGTATGGCATTGCGGAGCACCCGGTATAGAAATTCTGGCACCTGACTTGTACGACAATGATTTCACCAACTGGGTAGCGCAATACAAACGGCACAACAATCCTCTTTTTATCCCTGAAATCCGTCTGACGGATGATAACGGAGTCAGAGCTTTCTATATATTCGGAGAGCACGATGCCATTGGAATCAGCCCCTTTTCTATAGAAGATGGCTCCGATTCACCAAATAACCCTCTGGTACAAAGTTATACCAAGTTACAAGAGTTGATGCCTTTACTTACTAAATATCAAGGTAAAGGTGTCATGAAAGGAATCCTTTTCGACCAGGAAAATAAAGAACGCGTCATTGCAGACGAGGACTTGACGATTACCTGCCGCCATTACTTTACTTTACCTTGGGACCCACGGGCTACAAACGGCAGCGTATGGCCCGAAGGCGGAGGAGTGCTCCTGAAACTTGCAAAGGACGAGTACCTCGTAGCAGGTAGTGGTATCGTGATAGAATTTGCCAAGACTACGGAAAAGGCAGTTGCCGAATCGAAGAAGCCATTGGGAGAAGACGGATTCATGCAGAAAGGCGATAAGAGCGATGAGAGTGGTAAGAATAATAAGACGGTAAACAATAAATGGCAGGGAGCACGCTGTGGTATCGGCTTCGTGGACGAAGTGAAAGTAAACCCTGACGGTAGCCTCGGTTATATCCGTCGGCTGAACGGAGACCAAGCTCACCAAGGTCGTCATGTACGTATCTCAGTAGGAGATTTCAAGATATTACACGTAAAGCTGTATGAATATAAATAGATGAAGTGCATAAAGGAGTAACATAAATATATAAGATATAAAGATATGAAAAGTTTGAATCATGATAAGTTTAGGTTAGGAGTGGCAGTGCTACTTTGCCTTTGCGCTGTCTCATGGGTAGATGCAAAGGTAAAGTTGCCTGCTTTAATTTCGGACGGAATGGTATTACAGCGTGAACAACCTCTCAAAGTATGGGGAACGGCAGACGCAGGAGAGAATATTACCGTAAAGTTCATGAAAAAGACCTACAATACTACCGCCAATGTCGACGGTAAATGGGACATCACCCTGCCACCCTTGAAAGCGGGCGGACCTTATCTAATGGAAATCAACGATATCAAGTTACATGACATATTGATAGGTGATGTTTGGCTCTGTTCCGGTCAGTCCAATATGGAATTACCCGTAGGCCGGGTTACGGATATGTTTGCACAAGAGATAGCGGCATATTCCAATGAAAAGATTCGTCACATCATCATACCCAAGGTGTATAACTTTCATACGCCACAGGAAGGGATACCGGCAACAAACTGGAAAAAACTGACACAGGAAAGCGTTATGGAGTTCTCCGCCCTTGCCTACTTCTTTGCCAAAGAAATGTACGAAAAGACCGGAGCGCCCATCGGACTCATCAACTCCAGTTGGGGAGGTACTCCCGTAGAAGCATGGATTAGTGAAGAAGGGTTGAAAGAGTTTCCCTTATACATCAATGCCAAACGATTGTATGAAGACGACAACTACTGTTCGAATATAAAGAAGGTGGAAGGTGAAAGCTTTTACCGCTGGAACCTGGCTTTATACCGTGGAGATGTCGGACTGCATGAATCTACCCCCTGGTATGCCGCCAACTATGACGACAGTAACTGGCAAAAAGTAAACATGTTCTCCCCTACATGGGGTAATAACGGACTGAATCCGACAGGAGGTTCACATTGGTTACGTAAGGATGTAGAAATACCGCAAACCTGGAATGGGAAGGAAGCAGTCCTGCGCTTGGGGTGCATCGTAGATGCCGACTCGGTATATGTAAACGGAGTATTCGTAGGAACCACCGGTTATCAATACCCACCCCGTATTTACCGGATACCTGCCGGTGTACTGAAGGCGGGAACAAACAATGTAACCGTTCGCCTTATCAGTAATGGCGGTCAACCGAGTTTTGTACAGGAGAAACCCTACAAAATAATCTGCGGTAATGAAGAAGTAAGTCTGGAAGGAGAATGGAAATACCGTTTGGGAGCTCCTATGCCGAATGCGCCGGATATGATGTTCTTTTGCTACAAACCCATATGTTTGTATAATGCCATGATTGCCCCGCTGAAGAACTATGCAGTACGTGGTGCAATATGGTATCAGGGAGAATCAAATGTATCACGTCGTAACGAATATGCTTCCTTACTAACGGCAATGATTACCGACTGGAGGCGAACTTTCAATAATCCGGAACTTCCGTTTTACATTGTAGAACTTGCAGACTTCCTGCATAAGAACGACATCAACGGCCGGAAGGAATGGGCGGAAATGCGCCAGGAACAGGCCAAAGCTGCCGAGATGAATACTCATGCCACACTTATCAAAAACAGTGATTTGGGAGAATGGAACGATATTCATCCATTGGATAAGAAGACACTGGGTAAGCGTGTTGTAGAAGCAGTGTTGAAAAACGATAAAGTGGTAAAATGATAGGGTGGTAACGCCATTCAACAATAAGACAAATTATAAACTAAATTATATTATGAACACACTGAACCAAAAAGTGTCCATGGCCGAGAAGATTGGCTATAGTCTGGGTGATTGCTCTGCGAACCTCGTGTTCCAGATGATGATGATCTATCAAACAAAGTTTTATACCGATGTATTCGGTTTGGAAGGAGCCATTGCAGGAAGCGTCATGCTGATAGCCCGTATAGTCGACGCTTTCGTAGACCCTACTGTCGGTATCCTGTCCGACCGTACTCGAACCAAATGGGGAAAGTATCGCCCATGGGTACTTTGGACAGCTCTTCCATTCATGGTATTCTACATCCTGGCTTTCTACAACCCGGGTATTGAAGATAAAGGATTGGTAGCCGTATATGCTACAATCTCTTATACCTTATTAATGACCCTGTATTCGTTTAACAATACGCCTTATGCCTCATTGGGTGGTGTGATGACGAGCGACATTAAAGAACGCAACAGTATTACCAGTGTCAGGTTCGTGGCAGCTACCATCGCACAGTTCGTTGTACAAGGCTTGACCTTACCGTTAGTGAGTAAATTTGCAGGCGCAGATGGCGATAAGGGACACGGATGGCTATGTACCATCTCTTTGTTTGCAGCCATTGGCTTTGTATTCTTCATTGTCACATTCTTCTCTGCCCGTGAACGTATTACGCCACCGACTAATCAGAAGACAGACACACGAAAAGATATAAAAGATGTATTCAAGAGTATCCCCTGGCGGGCAATGTTCATATTAACGATATTCCTCTTTACCACCCTCGCCATGTGGGGAAGTGCTATGAATTACTATTTCGAGAATTATGTGGATTCAGGTGCGCTTTATGCTTTCCTTGACAAGATAGGACTGGTAGCAACCGAAGCCAATGACGGCATAAGCTATACCATACTAAATGCATTCGGCTTGATAGTCAGCAGCCCCGATAAATGTTACGAGGTGGGATTCGGTGTATTCAACATGCTCGGCGCGTTGGTACAATTCTTCGGAGTTATCTTCCTTTCCAGCTTCCTTGCCAACCGTTACGGCAAGAAACGTGTGTTCATTATCTGTCTGGCGCTGACAGCTTTGTTTACTGCTTTCTTCTACTTCCCTAACGAAACGGATGTAGAAACCATGTTCATACTCAATTTCCTGAAAAGCCTTGCTTATGCACCGACAGTTCCTTTGCTTTGGGCCATGATAGCCGACGTTGCCGACCATTCAGAATACGTAAACTATCGTCGTGCAACAGGTTTCGTATTTGCCGGTGTAGTATTTGCCCTGAAAGCGGGCTTGGGCATCGGTGGAGCAATTTTAGGTTTCTTGCTTTCCGGATTCGGATACGTCAGCGGAGCCGGTACGGCACAGACTACATCAGCCATTCACGGTATTGTACTTTCGTCCAGCCTTATTCCCGCCGCCACTTTCTTTGTGGGAGTCATCGCTCTCTACTTCTATCCTATTACGAAGACATATAATGAGCAAATGCAGGCCGAGCTGAACGAGCGAAGAAGCAAAGCCGACTATTAACGAAGGTTCAACCGATTCCTTTGTATCACAATTTCGCTACAAAGGGGTAAAACCAATAAAACAATGATAATCAAAGCGATATATATCACGAATTGATCATCATACGATAGTAGGCGACTATCGGTCCGAAGGTAGGCAACCTTCGGACTGATAGCAGGCGACTTTCGACAAAATAGCAGCTTAGATTTAAACACTTATAAGAATATATTACTAAAAACAAAATATCATGAAACTGAGACACATCTCCCTTTATGTCATTGCAATAGCACTGACTGCCTGTAGCGGCGGAAAACAAACCACTACGACAGAATCTTCACTGAGAGACGCTGTTGGCGATAAATTCCTCATAGGTGCAGCTATTAACACACGCCAGGCTTCAGGCGAAGATTCCATCGCCGCAATGCTCGTGAAACGACACTTCAACTCCATCGTAGCCGAGAATTGCATGAAAAGCATGGTTATTCACCCCGAAGAGGACAAATATAACTTTATCCCGGCCGACTCTTTGGTAAATTTCGGTGAAGCAAACAACATGGCCATTATCGGGCATTGTCTTATCTGGCATTCACAATTGGCACCTTGGTTCTGCGTGGATAAGGATGGCAAGAATGTCTCTCCCGAAGTGTTGAAACAGCGGATGAAAGATCATATCACTACCGTTGTAAGCCGATACAAAGGACGTATTCACGGATGGGATGTGGTAAACGAAGCTATTCTTGAAGACGGTTCATATCGCAAGACCAAGTTTTATGAGATTCTTGGTGAAGAATATATTCCGCTCGCTTTCCAATATGCCCACGAGGCCGACCCTGAAACCGAACTCTACTACAATGACTACGGAATGAACGTTCAGGGACGTAGAGACGCAGTGGTTAAATTGGTAAACTCACTCAAAGAAAAAGGACTCCGTATTGATGCTGTCGGTATGCAAGGACACATGGGTATGGACTATCCTACACTGGAAGACTTCGAACAAAGCATCCTCGCTTTTGCAGGAACTGGTGCCAAGGTAATGATTACGGAATGGGATATGAGTGCGTTGCCTACAGTAAAACAAGGCGCAAACATAACAGATACGGTCGCTTTCCGGAAAGCTATGAATCCCTATCCGGAAGCATTGCCCGACTCCGTATCGAAAGTATGGAATGCACGGATGAAGTCATTCTTCGACCTTTTCGTGAAACATGCCGATGTTATCACTCGTGTAACTGCATGGGGAGTTAATGACGGTGATTCGTGGAAAAACAATTTCCCCGTAAAAGGCCGTAAAGAATATCCGCTACTTTTTGACCGTAACTATGAACCCAAACCGTTTGTACAAGAGTTACTGTCAACTACAAATAATCAAAACAGAATTAACAAGTAAAATAACTTTTCACTAAATTTGCTTCATTATGAAAAAAGAAATGAGATACTTAGTTCCGGGAGATTACATGGCAGACCCTGCCGTACACGTTTTTAACGGTAAAGTTTATATTTATCCCAGTCATGACTGGGAAAGCGGTATTGCAGAAAATGATAATGGCGACCACTTCAACATGAAAGACTATCATGTTTTCTCTACCGACGATGTGATGCACGGAGAGATAAAAGATCACGGTTTGGTACTTCAGGTAGAGGATATACCTTGGGCAGGTCGTCAGTTATGGGATTGTGATGTAGCACTGAAAGACGGAAAATATTATATGTATTTCCCCTTGAAAGACCAGAATGACATCTTCCGTATCGGAGTGGCCATAAGTGACCGTCCTGAAGGACCGTTCATTCCGCAACCCGCCCCAATGAAAGGTAGTTACAGTATCGACCCTGCTATTCTGGATGATGGTGACGGCAATTATTACATGTACTTCGGTGGACTATGGGGTGGACAGCTACAACGTTACCGCGATAACAAAGCGTTGGAATGTGCTGCATTGCCCGAAGGTAATGAACCCGCCCTCCCTGCACGCGTAGCAAAACTCAGCAAAGATATGCTGGAATTTGTAGAGGAACCCAAAGCGCTCGTTATATTAGACGAAAACGGAGAACCGTTAACTGCGGGTGATAGCGAACGCAGATTCTTTGAAGCCAGCTGGATGCATAAGTATAACGGTAAATACTATTTTTCCTACTCCACCGGTGATACCCACCGTCTATGTTATGCTATTGGTGATAACCCTTATGGACCTTTTACCTATCAGGGTGTTATCCTCACTCCGGTAGTAGGTTGGACCACACATCATGCCATTGTAGAATACAAAGGAAAATGGTATTTGTTCCACCACGACTGTGTGCCTTCCAACGGACAAACCTGGCTTCGAAGTCTGAAAGTTTGCGAATTGGAATATGATGCCGATGGAAGAATTATCACAATTGAAGGCTTAGAAAACAATCAATAATAAGTACCCCTCACTCCCCTAAAGAGGAAGATGAATAGCCTATCAATATTATACACTATCAATCTTCCCCTTTAGGGGAGTGAGGGGTTTATCGAACAATATTAGTTATGAAATACAGAATCTTATCACTCATTTATCTCATATTCTTTTTTATAGTACAAATAGCAGCGGAAGATGGTAGTCGCTTATGGCTTCGACAAGCATCCGATGCCAAAGCTCAGGTAACTCTGCCCTATCAGTCGGCAACGCTGGACTTGGCTGCCGGTGAACTGCGTCGGGCATGGAAAGGAAATCCCATCGTGCTTACCATAAAGAAAGATAAACGATTGAAGCAAGACGGGTATTGCATCCAAAGTGAGAATGGAAAAATTGCCATCTTCTCACCTACCGAAGCAGGAATACTGTATGGTGCCTATCACCTGCTACGATTGCAAGAGACTGCTACTTTACAGTCCGACTTTCAACTGACAGAGAATCCGGCTTACAGTATTCGTATCCTCAATCATTGGGATAATCTTGACCGTACCGTCGAACGCGGATATGCCGGTCAGTCTCTTTGGAATTGGGACGAGCTACCGGGCATTCTCTCCAACAGATACAAAGAATATGCCCGTGCTAATGCCTCTATCGGCATAAATGGTACGGTACTGAACAACGTGAATGCTTCTCCCCAAATACTCTCTTCCGAATATCTGTATAAAGTGAAAGCATTAGCCGACGAGTTCCGTCCTTATGGTCTGCGCGTTTATCTTTCAGTGAACTTCGCCTCCCCTATGGTTTTAGATAGTCTGCCTACGGCCGACCCGCTAAACAAAGAGGTGATTCGTTGGTGGAAAAACAAGGCCAAAGAAATTTATCGCCTCATCCCTGATTTCGGTGGTTTTCTGGTAAAAGCCAACTCCGAGGGACAACCCGGTCCTTGTGATTTTAACCGTACACATGCCGAAGGTGCTAACATGATGGCGCAAGCACTGAAACCCTACAAAGGTATAGTCATGTGGAGAGCTTTTGTATATAGCCCTTCCGATGCCGACCGTGCCAAGCAAGCATATCTGGAGTTCAAGCCTTTGGACGGACAATTTCGTGACAATGTTATTGTACAAGTAAAAAACGGACCGGTAGATTTTCAGCCCCGCGAACCATACAGTCCTCTTTTTGGCGCTATGCAGCATACTCCGTTGATGGCAGAATTCCAGATTACCCAAGAATATTTAGGCCACTCCAATCACCTGGCTTATCTGGCCCCCATGTGGAAAGAGTTCTTTGAATTTGTACCTCCCACTTCTTTAAAAGCGATTGCCGGTGTTGCCAACATCGGTACAGATATCAACTGGTGCGGTCATACTTTTGCACAATCAAATTGGTACGCATTCGGACGCCTGGCCTGGAATCCATCGCTGTCTTCCGAAACAATAGCCGACGAATGGTTGAAGCAAACGTTATATAATGACTCTTCATTCCCCATTATTCATTCTTCATTAAAGAACATGATGCTTTCCAGCCGTGAAGCCGTAGTAGATTATATGATGCCACTCGGTCTTCACCACCTCTTTGCTTGGGGACATCATTACGGTCCCGAACCTTGGTGCACGATTCCCGGTGCACGCCCCGACTGGTTACCTTCTTACTACCATAAAGCGGATGCGCAAGGCATCGGCTTCAATCGTAGTAGCACGGGAAGCAATGCTGTTGCACAGTATCCTGCACAGTTAGCTGAGTTATATGATGCACTTGATACATGTCCGGAAGAGTACATTCTTTGGTTTCATCATGTACCCTGGACGCATCAAATGAAAAGCGGCCGTAATTTGTGGGACGAACTATGCTATCACTATGACCATGGTGTGCAACAAGTCCGGAACTTTCAAAAGACTTGGGATAGTGCTGAAAAATATATCGATGCACAACGTTTTCATGAGATACAGACAGCTTTAAAGATACAGGTACGCGATGCCGTATGGTGGAAAGATGCCTGTTTGCTTTATTTCCAGAAATTCTCAGGTATGCCCATACCTTACGATGTTGAGCGACCGATACATGAGCTGAAAGATTTACAAAAGGTACATCTCCCTATTAACAATTTTGAATGTCCATCGAAAGAATTATTAAACAAAAACAGATAAGTACATCAATATAATTAACTTTTATACGCTCTGAATGACAGATGCCAATAATGAATAAATAAGAAGAGATTTTTCTTTTAATAACCTTTTGATAACTATTCAAACTATACATCGGTATATTATTGATGTTTTTTATATAAATTTGTAGGCGGAAATAACATGCTATGGGAAAACAATCACTATTGATATTTCTATTCCTGTTGATGTCTGTAATGGGTTATGGACAAAAAGGTAAACTCTTTACTGTGGATAATGAGTTGTCAAGCAGTATGATTAATAGCATATATCAAGATAAAGACGGAATCATCTGGATAGCCACCGAAGATGGACTGAACCGATATGACGGTGCTAAATTCACAGTTTACAGACATAACGAGGGAGATGAACGCTCTTTGTTGAATAATTATACCCGTACTCTCTTTGAAGATAGTAAAGGACGTTTATTTGTAGGTACCTTGAACGGACTTCAAATTTATGACCGGGCAACAGGTATATTCAAAACGATTCCAAGGATATTCAAACAAGGAGGTTACATGGGTATTAATGTTTCCGTAATTATGGAACGCGCCAACGGAGAAGTTCTCGTAGGTACTTCCGGTCATAGCATATTCTCTTTGAGAACCCAAGGAGACAGCATTATAGCCGTACAAACAGTCGAACCTGCATTCGGGAATTTCATTGACGACATACATGAGGACAAAAGAGGAAACTTATGGGTTGTCACTGCCGAAAAAGGCATACTATGTATGTCACCTTCCGGTCATATAAAAGATTATTTTAAGAATAAAGATATAAGTCGTCTCAGCAATATTTGTGAAGATAAACATGGAAATATTTATGTGGGTAGTCTGAACAACGGATTCTTTCAATACAACCCGAAAACTGATTCCTTTATTCCTATTATTTATACGCCATATCCAAACCTACCCGTTAAATATTTATATTATACCCATCAGGACGAAATTTACATCGGTACTGACGGGAATGGAATGAAAACTTACCACATTGATACAAAGAAGATTGAAAGCAACAACTTAAATATTGTCTCTTTTGATTTTGACAAAGCTAAAGTACATACCATTCTGAAAGATCAGCAAAACAACATATGGTTAGGACTTTTCCAAAAAGGAGTGATGATAGTGCCTCCAGTGACCAATCACTTCAACTATATAGGACATAAATCACCTATTCACAACACTATAGGTTCATGTTGTATAATGTCTGTCTTCAAAGGGAAGAATGGAACACTTTGGGTAGGAACAGATAATGATGGAATTTATGCAGTAAAGCCTGACGGTACACAGCAGTCACATTTTTCACCAAATAAAACAACAGAACATTCCGCTCCGTCTACAGTTATGAGTATCTACGAAGATTCAGACAATAATATTTGGGTCGGTTCTTACCGCAACGGTATTGCAAAGTTAAACAAGTCAACCGGAGCTTGTGAATACCTGCATCTGAAAGACATAAACGGAAAAAGCGCTCAGGATATTTATAGCATAGTTGAAGATAACCATAAACAATTATGGATAGCGGCGATGGGTACGGGATTGTATTATATGAATATGCGCACCAGTGAGATAAAATCTTGCACAATGGTTGAAAGCGGCCTAGATTACACCACACGGAAGAATATACTGCACAATGCTTGGATTAATTGTTTACTCCATACCAACGATGACAAATTGTATATAGGCACTTACGATGGAATGGGATGCCTTGATATCCCTACAATGAACTTTGTGTCTACCTATCATACCAACCGCCTATTAGAAGGAAAGGTAATTTATGCACTTTATGAAGACGAGATAGGAAATATCTGGATAGGAACTTCACAGGGACTTAACGTAATTAATCCAAAGACTCGCGAAATTCAGGAATATACAATAGCAGACGGGTTGCCCAGTAATTCTATTTCAGGAATCAAAGGAGATGGAAACGGTAATTTATGGATAAGTACTAATTATGGTATTTCCCGTTTTAACCTGAAAACCCGGACTTTCGTCAATTTCTATGCCAGTGACGGACTGCAAGGAAATGAATTTACCAAAGGAGCAGCTTTCCAGGGAACACGAGGAGAAATTATATTCGGAGGTACTAACGGTATTACCTACTTCAACCCGAAGGAAATTGCCAGTCCCAAGAAGAAACCGGAAATACGAATAAGTGATTTCTATATACATGATAAGGTTGTAAGATTAGGTATGCAATCAGGCGGTTATGACATTGTAACAACAGCCGTCATAGATGCCGATAAATTCCATCTTTCTCATAAAGATAACTCTTTCAGCATTGAATTCTCAGCTATGGAATTCTACAGTCCCGAGCGGATAAGTTATACTTACTCTTTCAATAGCGATACATGGGTAAACCTGCAACCCGGTGTTAACCGCGTTTCATTTAGTGACTTGGCACCGGGCACTTATCATTTTCAGGTAAAGGCCAGAAACTATAATTCCTATTCGGAAGTAAAAGACCTCACGATCATTATCTATCCACCTTGGTATGCTTCATGGTGGGCAAAAACAATATATTTTTTCATCACGATCTGTATTATCATCCTCATCGTACTACAGGTAAAACAACGCTATCGTGCCCGTCAGGAAATGCTGGAGTATATGCATGCCGAACAGCTAAATGAAGCCAAACTGCAATTCTTTATCAATATCTCTCATGAGATACGTACTCCGATGTCACTCATTATAAGCCCACTGCAAAAGCTCATGACAACCGATCAGGACAAAGAACGCCAACGTAGCTATAGCACTATCCACCGCAACGCGGAACGCATTCTCCAGCTTGTAAATCAGCTTATGGATATCCGAAAGATAGACAAAGGGCAAATGCGACTTAAATTTCAGGAGACAGATATAGTAACTTTCATCCGAGATTTATACTATACTTTCGAATATCAGGCCACTACCAAACATATCGAGTTAACTTTTCAGCATGAAGTAGACGAATTAAAAGCTTGGATTGATCCAAAAAACTTTGACAAAGTCATTCTAAATATACTTTCCAACGCTTTCAAATTTACGAAAGAAAGGGGAAATATAAACATCTATTTACGTACCGGTGAAGATATCAGTAATACCCAAATCCATCTGCGCCGATATTTTGAAATTATTATAGAAGATGACGGCATAGGTATCAATGAAACTGAAATAGAGCGTATATTCGATCGCTTTTATCAGATACGCAACAGTCTGAACAATTCCAACATTGGTACAGGTATCGGTCTACACCTTACTCGCTCATTAGTAGAACTGCATCACGGTACTATTACAGCAGAAAACAATCAGGAAGTTCCCGGCTGCCGATTCATTATCCGATTACCTTTGGGTAAAGAACATCTGACTTCAGAAGAATTTGAAGATAAGACAATGAAACAAGGACCGGTACATATAGCAACAGCATTGCCCACGTCACCCGTTATAGAAGAAGAAAATGAGAAAATGCGTTCCAAGTCCAAATATCGTATATTAGTAGTGGAAGATGATGAAGAAATACGCCGCTATATATGTCAGGAATTAAACGCCAACTTCCACATGCAAGAATGTAGCAATGGCAAAGAAGCGCTTGCACTCGTTTTAAATAAAGTGCCGGATTTGGTTATCAGTGATATTATGATGCCGGAAATGGATGGCATAACCCTTTGCTCTAAAATCAAACAAAATATTAACATAAATCACATACCCGTTATCCTGCTTACGGCTAAAAGCCGTGAAGAAGATAACCTGGAAGGTTTAAGCATCGGTGCCGATGCTTATATTACAAAACCATTCAGTATTGAAATACTCCGACAAACAGCATGTAATCTGATTAAAAGCCGGGAAGTACTGAAAAACAGTTTCCAAGGCAACCAGGAACAAGATGTACGGGTACAAAAAATAGCGGTAGAATCACCTGACGAACGTTTACTGAATCGGGTAATGAAAGTTATCAATGATAATATAGGCAATCCCAATCTGAGTGTTGAAGAAATAGCTGAAAGTATCGGTATCAGCCGTGTCCATCTGCATCGTAAACTAAAAGAACTTACTAATCAGTCAACCCGTGACTTGATACGTAATGTCCGGTTAAAACAGGCCGCAACTCTGCTAGCCAGCAAGCGTCAAAGTATCAATGAAGTGGCCGCTTTAACCGGATTCACTAATGTTGCTTACTTTTCAACGGCTTTCAAAGATTTATATGGAATGACCCCTACTGCGTATATGGAGCAAAATCTAAATTCAACTTTATCCGACACAGAATAAAAAAACAGAGTATGCTCACAACGGACGTTCAACATCCCAAGTTCAGCATACTCTGTATTATTAAATAGCCTATATTTTATTAATCAACTCTTTTACAGGGAGATTCATTCATGAACAAATACGTCTTCTGATAACCTCCGCAATCCACAACTATTTTTTCAAAGACTATTCCCGGATCCAAAGGTTTCAATGTAAGAGTGTAAAGATTATCCGCTGTTGCCGGAAGGTTTAGTTTCACCTCCTTTTCTACTACTCTTCTGGCTACTGTCGGATAAAGGAAAGTATACACATTCGCAGGTTCTTCATTCAGATTGAAATTGAAATTAATGGTTTCCGGCTTACTACCATCAAACCCAATTTCATACTCATGACCTTTTGTATCATGAAAAGCCAAAGTCGATTTCACAACGACATGTACCGTTACTTCTTTTATATCTTTAGGAAGTTCCATTTTATAAGAAAGAGAGGCATCCGCTACTTCCCTTGAGTAAGGCATCAGAGCAATACCGCTCAGCGTACGCCCCATATAAGGAATCACCGTCCAATATGCTTCCGGAGCATCCTTTTTCTCAAAATAGTGTTCAGCTTCCATTGCCACTACTCCGTTACACGATGTGAACACATAACCTCCCACCGCCTTTTCCGGTTCCTCCATACGATAGATTTTCGGTAGTATATCGGCCGGGAAATTATCATTCCAGGAAGTATAGCCGATATGCTTCTGTATCATCATGTTTTTCCACTTACCATTTGACATTACATTATTATAGTCATCACACAAATCTTTATCCCGCTTAAAGGTCTGCTCAACCTTATCCGCCCAGTGATTAGCCGCAGGATTATTCTCTTTGTAGAGTTTGTGATTCATGGCTTGCGCATAGTACATCTCATATAGATTTGCCATTGCCTGAACGGGGAAAAGAATCAATTGCTTGTAAGCGTCCCGATACTCAGGAGCAAGTATCATGTACTGACGTAAGGCTTCCGCTTCCAACTTGATATACTCGTCCGATACCTGTTTCCACTCTCCCGTTTCCAGATTATATGTTTTACTGTCTAACATTTCGGGTGTGACACGCCCGGCATATTTGCAATACAGATTCATAATGCGCATAGCCTCATCTGCCTGCTCCCTACCAAACTGCTGTGCACAAAACTCACGTGTATGCTCCAACAAGTTATCGGCAGTAAAACGTTTAGGATTCCAAGCCATATCCAGAAAGAGAGTAATAGGGTATTCCATCGGTTTCAAATCTCCTACATTCAACACCCACAACTTGTCAACTCCATAATCATAAGTCAGTTGAAGCTGTTCCCACATATTCTGAATAGGAGTAACATTCAGCCATTTTGTATTACGGGGCGCACCTACATAATCCACATGATAATACATACCCCAACCTCCGGGATGATTTCTTTCTTCGGCATTCGGCAAACGACGCACATCGCCCCAATTATCATCACTCAGTAACATAATAACATCATCGGGTACTCTAAGCCCTTGATCATAGTAGCGCTGCACCTCCTTGTAAATAGCCCATACCTGTGGACGTTTCTGAGGTGCCTTACCTGTTACCTCTTTAATAATCTGACGCTGGTTCTTGAATATTTTCTCCATCAAACGTATATTCTTTTTATCCTGCGCCACATACTTATCATCTTCTCCTTCCTTTCCTCCCATAGGAGCATCACCATCACCACGCATACCAATGGTTATTAAATCTTCTGTACTAACCGCTCTTTCTATACCCTCACGAAAGAATTGATCAATTACTTTTTGGTTGGAAGTATAATCCCAGACACCATATTCCTTGCGTTTTCTCGCCCATTCCTGATGATTACGCGCCATAGGCTCATGATGAGAGGTTCCCATAATGACCCCCATCTCATTCGCTGTCTTACTGTTTTCAGGATCATCTGCATAAAAACTCCAATTCCACATGGCAGGCCACATAAAATTACCACGTAGACGAAGAATTAGTTCAAAGACACGTCCATAAAACCGATGATCACCGTAATCAGTTCCATAAGTATGCTTTACCCACCCTGTTAGACAGGGAGCTTCGTCGTTCAGGAAAATACCTCGATATTGTACCGCCGGTTCTCCCGCCGTATAACTTCCACGGGCGATGGAGAGATTTTCCTGATGCTTCACGGGCACATCAGCCCAGTCGTACCAAGGTGAGACGCCTATTTGTTCCGAAAGTTCATAGATACCGTAAATGGTTCCACGCTTATCGCTTCCTACAATAACAAGCGCCTCATCCACCCCCTTCAAAGGAGCCGGTACAACCGTCAGCAAATATTTCTCACGTTTGCCGTTCAACCCCGATACGTCTATCTTTTTAGATTTTGCCAAAGCCTTTATGTAGCGGCTCTGAAGCGTTCCCACAATAATCATGCGTTTTATACCGGGTTCAAATAGTAATTCAGCAGCCCTACCGGTTACCTTTTCAAAATCATTCTGAAGATTTTTAGCTGCTATCATCACACCAATATCCTCTTGTTCATCGACCAAAATAGTATTGGGTATTCCATTTTCTACCAGTGTAAAACGTTCAGGAACCAATTGAGAAAAGGTTATACCTTTATGGTCAATGGCCTGTACATTCAGACACAACATTACAAACAGCAATGCTGCCAAACAATTTTTCATTTTCATAGTATCTCCGTTATTTATTATATTCAAAGTAATCTATATCTACAAAACCTCCCAGAGCTTTCGTTGCATAATTAAATATAGCAAACTTACTTCCCATAAAAAGCTTGGTATAATCAAAAATCATTTTGCAAGGTTCTCCCAATTGCTTCCAGTCTTTACAGTCATAACTGTAATAAAATGAAGCTTCGTCTTTCCCTTTCATGAAATCACCGTCAATACGCAAATATACCACATTGCTTTTACATTCCACACGTTCTTTTTCTTTCACCTTAACATCGGTAACCCGTTTGTCTTTTTCTGAAAGGCTGACTAATTGCGTTGACATTGCCAGATATTTTTTCCTTCCCTTCTGTATCACGGAAATTACTCCCGCCAATCCGTTAAAAGCACTGAAACCGGCTACATCACCGTCCTTCATCTGCGAAACATCCATTGCAACCACTCCACTACATTTAGGCCCCTCCATACGTTGAGTCAAAGTATTAGGAGCCAGAAAAAGATTCTCGACCATGCGTCCGGTTTTCAGGCGAAGAAAACCCGGTCGCTCTGTCAGTGACCAACAATTATCTATCGGATTATGATTCCATTGCCAATACAGTGACAGTTTAGAGTCATTGAAATCATCGTTACCCATTATACCTTTCGTATTAACATACGGATAAGTAGTCTTAGTCATATAAGTAGGTACATGACCATTTTCATCCCCCAACATGGGCCAACCATCCACCCAACGACAAGGCATCAGCGTAGGAACCCGTCCTACTCCACCACGATCCTGAAATATGAAACCATACCAATCACCTTTCGGAGAGTCAATGATACAACCTTGTCCTACACCACCAAAACCATCAAAATCATGTTCCAAAATAACTTTCTTCTCATATGGGCCGGTTATTTTATCAGCACGATAACAAACCTGCCGACGTACACGTCCCGGAATACTCCAATCCATAGAAATCATCAGCAAATAGTACTTTCCATTATATTTCACCACCTGACTACCTTCCAGCAGTCCCCGTTCATCTGCATCACGTTCAAATATTTTCATATCCACCCCTCCCGGCTGTACATCCGTAAGATTTGGTTTCAATTCCCTTAACTGACCGGTGCCATAGAATAAATATACCTTTCCGTCATCGTCAAAGAAGAGCGATGCATCATGGAAATGAGGTAATCGCGACAGCAATGTCCATTCCCCTGCAGGATCTTTCGTCGTATAGATATATCCCCGATGAGGTTCGTCATTGGGCGAAAACCAGACATAAAAGCGTCCGTAATGATATCGAATGGACGATGCCCATTGCCCACGTCCATATACAGTACCTTCCTGCAAATCATACCGAGGAAGATCGGTCAGTTTATCAAATACATAACTGATAGTTTCCCAATGTACTAAATCTTTGGAACGCATAACAGGTGCTCCCGGCATCAAGTGCATAGTTGTACTTACCATATAATAATAATCTCCCGCACGGGTAATGGACATATCGGGTACATCTGCATAGATTACCGGATTGCGGAATATCTCCACTGTTTTCATTTGCCGAGGCATATCAGCCTTCAACAATGAAAGCATTTTAGTAGCATATCTTTTGCCAAGCATTCTGTAACCTTCCGCTGTAAAGTGCAGATTATCCGTTGCAACGAAACATCCTGCAGAAGGAATAACATATGCCGTAGAGATTGTCTCCGGCAATGTATCAATGATGGGGTTCATACTGGCACACTTACCATTTTGTTCTGCATGAACCACTTCACCTGCCAGCAAAGGCACATCTTTAGCATTCAATCCCAAATCGTTCAGTAGATTTTCATACACTCCTTTTACTTTTTGAGGCCATGTCCTATCACCTGTATTCGATTCACCCTGATGTAATAGAATACCTTTGATAACCCCGTCTTTCTGCGCCAGTTTAGCCAATTCCACTAATCGCCCGTATGGATTGTTATCATACGACTTCACCATATTTTTCAGCCAATCCGGTTCAGAAAGAATATGTTCTTTGTAATGTACTTTATCAAAGAGTTCAATCTTACATCCCCCGACCGCTACATTGATTATTCCAACCTTCACATCTGAAGGCAGATATTCCACCATGGTACGACCGAAATAATCAGCAGGTGTCAAACCGGTATGGCAACGTGCCAATGGAGGTACAGCTCGGTACCATTGTCCTTGCTTCCTGCCAAGTTCCGGACAATCCACAGCAGCCATAACCCGGAAACGATCACTAACATCACAAGTGTCTTGCGGCTCAATTCTTGCATTACCTTCCATATTGGATTGACCGAAACAAAGATAAATATGAAAGTTCTTATCTTGTGCGTAGGCCAACTGCCAACTCAGTAATAAACATATCAACAACAACTTTAAAACTCTGTTTTTCATAATATATAATATTCAAAATTCTGTTTTATCTTGTTTTTAATTTATCAGCAATATTCCTCCATTACATGGAATACTCAACTCTACTTCTTGCTTTTTATTCAATTTCGACTGCTTCACGCTTCCTTGCAACGATGCGTTGTCTTGGTAAATTTGAATTTCCGTACCGGCATTTAGCATGGGTAACTTCACTTTCAATTTCAGTGTCTCCTGTTGTGCATTAACTCCCGCAATATACCACTTATCTGCATGACGACGAGCCAGAATTACATACTTGCCAGGATAGCCATCAATGAAACGTACTTCATCCCATGTGGTCGGTACCTGTTTCATAAAATCAATAGCCCAAGCCGGAGCATCCGTCAGATTATTCGGAGCTAAAGCAAAATGCTGTACCGCACTTTGAAACAACACCGCAGTAGCCAAAGCGAATACATCAGAAGTTACACGGCGGCTCCCTTGCGGCTTATTTTTTGCATTATAATACTGATTCAATGCACTGCCGCCAAAATCTATACTTCCTACGGTATTGCGAATGAATGGATGCAGACAGGCATTGAAAGCTTCCGCATCACAACTACCTTGTGAAAAATGCAGATTTTCACTAGCCAGTACCGCCTCACTTGCCGCATAATTGGGATACATTCGTTCCCAACCTCGAGGCAATGTACAACCATGGAAAATAACGAGCAATCCATAATCATTGGCATCCGCCATTATATCTTCATACAGTTGCATCATCACTTGTTTGTCACTACCGAAGAAATCAACTTTGATACCACGTATCCCGATACGTTGCATCCAAGCCATTTCACGCCGACGGGCAATGGCATTATCCATAATACCGCGCGGCGTTTGAGGAGCATCGTTCCAATACCCGTTGGAATTATACCACAAATAAAGAGCTACTCCTTTTTGTCTTCCATACTTAGCCAACTTTTCTATTTTTTCATACCCTATCTGGGTATCCCACAAAGCATCTACTAAAACAGACTGATATCCCATATTTGCAGAGAAGTCGATATACCGGAGTTGGTCTTCATAGTTTGTACTACCATCCATACCGATAATCCAACTCCAGGAACCTTTACCATATTCATATTTTTGAGAAGCCTCATATTTGGGCTTTACCACATCAAATGCCACAGTCGTTTCTACAATCGGCGCCAGTGTCTCACCCACGGTTATAGTGCGCCATGGCGTCTCGCCCGGCAATGCCAACCCAGGTGCAACCGTTCCGTTTCCATTCATTTCGCCTTCTTGCGGAAGACCAATGGTATAAAGCCCGTCTTTATGTCCCAACAAACGACAACCGCAATACCTTCCATCCGTACCGGTTTCCGAAATTAAGACCCATCCCTTATCACCATTACGGAATAAGCAGGGAAATGTATAACCCTCACCCCATCCATTGTTGCCCATAGCCTCATCTATCCGGTATGAAGTCTCATAACTTGGAGAAGTACGTGCAAATCCTCCCATCGGTTTACTCTGCGGACATAAGAAAGTAGTAGTTCCATCCGGCATAACAAAGCCCGTAGCCTCACGAAGTACCGTACAACAAAAGGTCTTTTCCTGCGGATAAAGTTTATATTTGAAAGCTACATTATTGTCACTCACCTGAAAAAGGATCTCAAATACAGCTTTTCCCGCTTTTGAGAAAGTAAACGACTGTACATTAGCTTGATAAGCTACCCTGGATGTCTTGATATTCGGCAATTCATATTCCTCATTAACATAAGAAAGTCCTGAAGTCCCGGTCAAGTCAAGTTCCTGAGTATAATCGCCTAAATCGGTAACTAATCCCAAGGGAGAAGAAAGTAAAAATTGCTTTTCTCCATAAGATACACTGTATGAAGGTTTTCCTCCCTCATCGGTAACTACTACTCTCAACTTTCCATCCGGACTATACAATTGTTTTTCTACAGCACATACTGAAGCTGTCAGTAAAAAGCTAACTACTAGAAAAAAAAGAATTTTATTCATTTCTCAATCTTTTATTTATTTCCTATTCATTTCCATTAAACTGCCACCAATCAAGGTTAAACAATTTACAACCTTTACGCCCTTTAAATACAAAGTAAATATCATGTATGCCTGTCACCGGCTTCAATATATTTACTTTCAATGTCTTCCAACACTCCCACCCCCCTGTATGAGGAACGGTAATCTGAGCAATCATCTCACCGCCTATACTATCTGTATGTACCTCAATTATACCGCCACGTAATGCACTGGCAGCAGCTATTGTGAAACTTTCAGGAGATTGTTTTCCGAAATCCGCCTCACGTACTTTTATATAATCACCATTATGAACTTCTGATATATAGATGCCGGTTATTGCATTCGGTTCAGATTTAACCCCTTTAGAGAAAGCTATTGTTTCGGCCTCCACACGCCGGTAAGGATTCAATGTACTTACCGGAACAACTCCTTCTGTAGTCGCATTGATTATAGGGAAAGTTCCGTCAGCATTATATTTAAACTGTTCCACTGCCACGCTACGTCCAAAACCACCTCCACCCGGTAGTTTACCCGTATGATAGAAGAAATAAGAATTACCTTTATAGTCCGTCACCCCACAGTGGTTGGTAAATGAGCCGGTGTCCTGCAACGGCATAATTTCTCCCATATACTTCCATGGACCCAACGGACCGTTACTCATAGAATAAGCCAAGTGTTCAGGAACTCCACCCGCAGCATACAGCAGGTAATACTTCCCATTGCGCTTATAAAACCACGGACCTTCAGTATAAGTGTCTTTATACTTCTCTCCTTTTACGCGTTTATCAGGACTGGGAGCACCGAAACTCTCAACAGTTTGTTCCACCTTCTGTACTTCACCTTTCAAAGAAACCATATCGTCATTTAACTTTGCATAGTAAATATTCGGATTCCCCCAATAAAGATAAGCCTGTCCGTCATCATCCATATATACAGTGGGATCGATAAAGTCCCAGCTACCGTCATAAAGCGGCTTCCCGATAGCATCCTTGAACGGTCCTGTCGGACTATCACCCACTGCTACACCTATAGCCATTGCATTGGTCAACTTAGAGTGAAGACAGACATACCAATAAAACTTGCCATTACGTTCTATGGTTTGCGCCGCCCAAGCACGGTCATCCGCCCAAGCAAACGATTCGATGGCAAGTGGAGAACCGTGGTCGGTCCAATTCACCATATCTTTCGTAGAATAGACCCGCCACTCCTGCATCCAGAAGAAATCGGCTTTGTCTTCATCATGTCCTGTATACACATATAGAGTCCCGTCATGCACCATCGGAGCAGGGTCAGTTGTATAACAAGTTTGTATTATTGGATTTTGCCCCTGCAACACTCCGGCAAAAGCTAATCCTACTCCACTCATCATCATTTTCAAAAAGGTATTCATACTGTTGAATTATTTATAATTTTATTTATCAGCCCATGGCATCCATTTCAGATAATCTACATTTTCAAATATATCCGCTTTGGTTACAGAAGTATCAACATCCGTTTTGCCTAATAAGAACTTATCAATAAATGCTTCCACTTCCGGATATTGACTCGCAGGTAAAACACAATGCATATGCCCTCCCTGAATAGAGAATCCCATGCGGTCTTCTATGCCGAAAGTTTTCCACACTTGCCGTGCCGCCTGGCAAGACACATAATTAGACTCTTCCGCCAACCATTCATAGTCTGTATTCCCTAATACCAGCAAAGCACGCGGTGCAATCAGCGCCGCTAGTTCATGATGGTCGATAGGCAGACGGCTCACTTTTTCGCCTGCAAACTCACGCATACTCTCTAAAAACCATGCATAATTGGTACGTCCGAGTGTCTCTACATTTCCCAAAGTTTCAGATACCCGCCAAGCATCTACTCCACCCCCTCCAGGCTCTTGAGCAATGGTCAGCGCAATACGCTCGTCAAAAGCACCTGCAAACAACGCCATCTTACCAGCAAAAGAACAACCGGATATAGCCAAATGAGAAAGGTCAATACGAGATTTACTACCCAGCTTTTCTATTCCGTCAATCAACCGGCTCACTCCCCACGGCCAGGCAATGTAAGCTCCCATATCTGTCTGATCGGGATACAAACGGTTTATCGGTTCTTCCCCGCGTTTTTGAGTATGCGACATGACTTGTGTAAAGTTAAAAGCTATCTGTGCCACTCCTCTCTTGTCAAAGAGTTCACGAGGAAGAGAACCAGTTGGCATACCTATCCCAATAATGGCAGGGAATGGTCCATCTCCTTCCGGATACTTAATAGCAGCCTTTAAAACCAGTGTTTCTCCCTTTTCATGTACCATTACTTTTAAGGTATCATTTTCCAAAATCGCCTCTATACTATCTTTCGAAACATTAGGTTTCTTCCCCAATTCATAATGCTGTAATTGACAAGCAATCTCAGAACGACGGCGCCCCCAGTCTTTAAAAACCGTCGACCGCCCACTTCCATCCGCCCAGGCAAAGGGATCGGGAAGAGTTTTTATTTCCGGCAACTTGTCTATCGGCAACATTTCCTGAACAGGATATTTATCACTCACACTCTCCTTATCATACACTAAAGGAATTCTTTCTTGTCCAAAGACTGATAGTTGAGTTAATAGCAAAGTTATCAAAACTGCTTTCATTTTTCTTCGTTCCATCATGTTCTATATTTATTTAAAGTATTCTTGTTCAACACAGCTTTATCATCCCGCAATCTAACTTATTCTTTCCGATAAGGACTTTCATGAAGATTCAGCCTACCCTGCCCGTCACCACCACAATCTACTATAATTTTATGCAATACAATAGCAGGTACCAAAGGACGAATCCTCAAAGTGTGCTTGCCTTCCTTTAAATTCACATCCGGAAAATCGACCACTGATTCTATAATCCGGGCAGCACCTGCAGGATACATCTTGGTATAACAATTAGCCCAAGTCATTTCCGAATTATAATTGATAATCTGTTCTTTCCCTCCATCCAGACTGACAGCATAACTATGTCCTCCTTTGACAAAGGGTAATGTACTATCCAGAATCAAGCGTAAACGCAAATCTTTCATTTCTGATTTCAGGTTCATCCGATAAGTCAGTGAAGCACTGTCTACCGGCAAAGTATAAGGCATCAACGCCACACCGGAAAGTGTACGGCCTAAATCTCGAATGACCGTCCAATGCGTATTACTACTTTGCCTGCTTTCCGCAAACCGTTCAGCCTCCATCACTACTACCCCTCCCGTCTCCTCATATTCATAACCACCGGGGATATACGCTGAAGCGTCCACCCGGTTCACTTGCGGTATCACATTACCCTCTTTCGGTTCATCCCAGGTAGTATAGCCGATGTGTGTCTGATCCATCATATGATTCCACTTTCCACCAGCAATATTATGGTTATAATCATCGCAAAGTTCTGCGTCGCGCTTGAAGCAATATTCTACCCGGTCTGCCCAATCATTCGCACGTGGATTTCCTTCGGAAGCTAATTGCCGGTTCATGGCAACTGCATAATACATTTCATAAAGATTCGCCATCGCTTGTATAGGGAACAGAATTAACTCCTTATAAGTATCCTTCAGATTTTCGGGTAGAGTCAAAAATTGACGGTATGCGTATGCCTCCAATGCCAAAAATTCATCGGTTACAGCTTTAAACTCCCCACTGGAGAGATTGTAAGTATGGCTATCCAGCATTTCAGCAGTAACACGGGCGGCATATTTACAATACAGATTAAGAATACGGGCAGCCTCTACGGCATACTTGTCTCCCAACTGTTGTTTGCAAAAGTCACGGGTATAATCCAGCAGATTATCAGCATTGAACCGCTCCGGATTCCATGCCATATTCAGGAAGAAATCAGTAGGGAACTCATTCGGTTTCAAATCCCCCACATTCAGAATCCACATTTTATCTACCCCGTAAGTATATGTCAGATACAATTGTTCCCACATATGCTGAATTTGTGTCATGTTCAGCCATTGATAGGCACGGGGTGCTCCGTGAAGGTCTACATGATAATACATGCCATACCCTCCCGGATGTTTTTTATCGTTCAAGTCAGGCAAACGGCGCACATCTCCCCAGTTGTCATCACAAAGCAGAATCATTACATCTTCAGGAATCTTCATTCCTTTATCATAGTATTCAAGTACTTCACTATAAAGTGCCCATAATTGAGGCGTTTGCTTGGCTGGTTTGCCTGTCACATCGGCTATGATTTTGCGCTGTTCTTTCACTATATTCTCCAACAGACGAGTATCCGTATCAGGTCCCATCGGTGCATCCCCGTCACCTCGCATGGCAATAGTTACCACTTCTTCTTTACCTTTCATTCGTTCGATACCTTCACGGAAGAAGCGGTTTATATTTTCCTTGTTGGTCTGATAATTCCAAGCACCGTAAGCTTCCCGGTTACGGACATATTCCTGATGATTACGCGCCATAGGTTCATGATGGGAAGTCCCGATAATGATCCCCATCTCATCCGCCAACGGGCTATTCATCGGATCATCGACATAAAATGCTGCATTCCACATAGCCGGCCACAGAAAGTTAGCTTTCAGACGAAGTAAAAGTTCATACATATGCACGTACATCTTACTATTGAATCCGCCGAACTTTTCAGTGGTCCACCCGCCCATACACGGCCACTCATCATTAATAAAAATACCACGATATTTTACTGCCGGCTCCCCATCCGTATATATACCCTCTTTAATATAAATGGCATCTTGATGGGATACAGGAACATCAGCCCACCAATACCACGGTGACACCCCCATCTGACGCGATAGTTCATATACCCCATAGATAGTCCCCCGTTTATCGCTTCCGGCTATCAGTAAAATTTCACCTTCCAGCCCCTTTAACGGTGCATGAAGAGTAGTAATGATAAATTTCTCATTCTTGTCTTTCAGTAGCCCTGCATCCAGCTTTCCGGCTTTCATCAGTTGACGAACCAATGGGCTTTTATCATAAGAACCTACTATTATACGTACTTCTTTACCGAGATTATGCACCATGACAGGTCGCACAGTCG
The DNA here is from genome assembly GCA_905215345.1 of uncultured bacterium. GTDB lineage: Bacteria > Bacteroidota > Bacteroidia > Bacteroidales > Bacteroidaceae > Bacteroides. The sequence continues at coordinate 170,978 of CAJMPR010000002.1, read as the reverse complement.
TTACTTTCTCAAAGTCTGTTTGCAGATTTTGCACGGCAGTCAACACACCCTTATGTTCTGTTTTGTCACACCAGACGGCAAATGCCTTGCTCTGTGGGGTAACCAATGCAAATTGGGCATCCTGTGAATTAAAAGCGACAAAACCATCGGCAGCCCATATTGAGGATACAGGGAGGAATAATATCATCCACAATAAGGAAGAGAGTATATTTCTGATTTTCATCATCTATTCTATTTTGATTAGTATGTTCATTCTGTTTTATTCTGTCACATGATAGCGAAACCAGTCAATATCAACACTTCCCCCCTGTTTATTATCAGCCTGTGCAAAGACTCCCAAATGAACTCCTGTAAAACCTCCGATAGTCTCCGTACTAAGATAACGATATTCCATTTTGGCTAAAGGTATAAACCGGCGGTTATCCTCCGAATAAGATAAATAGTAATAGTTATAATCGCCCTCTATATGAAGATAAACTTGGTTTGTATTCAATGGTAATTCTTTTTCAGTATGTTTCACTTGTCCGATACGTATATTTGCCCGGACATATTTCTTTCCACCGCGGCAACCCACTACAACATCATAGTGATTGGTATGAGCCGCATAAGTTGTAATTCCGGCTTCTGCTCCTTCTTTAAGAGAAGACACATCCATGGCCGCTGTTGCCTGGAAAACAGGTTCAGTCTGCCTCCGCCCAACGAAAGTAGGCGATCCTACCTCATCAATCGTTTTCTCACTCGTTTTCAAACGTAAATACCCCTTACGTTCTGTCAATGAATAATTTTCAAATACGGGATTGCATAGGTAACTCCAACACCAAGCCAGCTTTGATTTAGAAAAATCATCCGTTTCAGGGTCTACCGGCATTTCGACTTGCGGCAAAGTTTTGCAATCCATTTCAATCTGAATGGTTCCGTTCCTGTTCACCACAGGCCAACTATCCTTCTCCCATTGTACGGGAGCCAAAAACGTTTCGCGTCCCATCACATGCTGCAGATAACCATGTGTACGATAACCCAGGCAAATCATCCACCAGGAATCATCCGGAGCTTGTATAAAATCAGCATGTCCCAAACCTTGTATAGGACTGTTCTGCATCTCATTATTAAAATGGGATAAGATAGGATTTGACGGACACGGTGTATAAGGCCCTTCCAGATAACGGCTACGCGCCAATGTCACATGATGCCCGTGCTCTGTACCTCCTTCGGCTAACAACAGATAATAATATCCGTCCTTTTTATATAAATGAGGTCCTTCCGGATAACGTCCTCCCATTCCCGACCACAGCCGCTTAATAGGAGATAACTGCTTGCCGGTTTTCACATCAATCTCGCAGATATTAATCGTCCCGTCTTTCCAAAGAAAGTAACACTTACCTTCGTCAAAGAAAAGTGTTGGGTCACAACTACCTGTTACAAAATCAATCACAATCGGTTCAGACCACTCGCCTGCCGGATTATCTGTATGAACATAGAAATGCTTCCGTGTAGGGAAAATTGTTGTTATCATATAAAATGTTCCCTCATGATAACGGATGGTGGGAGCATATATTCCATTATTACCATCCATATTTTCCAGATTCATTTGGGAAGGACGTGTCAGGCATGCCCCTATCTGCTCCCAATGAATCAGGTCTTTACTATGAAAAACCGGAACTCCCGGAAAATATTGAAATGTACTGTTTACCAAATAAAAGTCATCTCCTGCCCTACACACGCTGGGATCGGCATGAAAGCCCGGAAGAACCGGATTTTTAAACCCCTGTCCCCAACACATAAATGAACAGAACAAACCGATAGCTATTACTATTACTTTCTTATTTCTATCTAATGATTCATTAATAAATCGACAAGTTGATAATCGTGTTTTCATATTTATTCCTTTTAGCTAACAACATATTGCAAAGGAAGGCATCCTTTACCAATCTATCTTCAAAACACGTTTCAAATTCTTTCACCTATGTTACATATTGAGTTCTTTTACGCGTAAACCTCCTCTAAAAGCATTTAATAGCCGGAAGAAACTTGGCAGAATTCATCGTATATAACAAAAGTTTCCATAATTTTGTCGTCAGTGAGCAACATAGCGAACCGACTATTATGAAATACATAATCTATCTATTATTCCTATTCATCTCATTACCCACCATTGCAGAAAAATACTGTGTTTTCACTCCGATAAACGGAACAAACGGTTTGGGTGGAAATCGGGTACGCAATATCAGCCAATTACCGGATGGACGCATGATGATAATAACCGAAGGATTATTAAACTTATATGATGGAACCGATTTCAGTTATCTGCATTACGGGAAAAAGCATATTTGCCAATTATCGGAATATTCAGGGTTTCACCACGAATATATAGACGCCCACGGACACCTATGGTTCAAGAATCAGCATCAATTAATGGTAGTGGATGTCGCCCTTGAACGCTTTGTTGAGCAACCTGACAGCCTACTTGCCTTATGGGGTATTGATTCTCCGATGAAGGACTTCTTTATGGACAAAGCTAAAAATATATGGATTATAACGGATAAGGATGAGCTGGTTCGCATAGACAAAGTGAATCTGAAAGCAAAAACCTTCCTTACCCATGTTTCTTCAATCGGTAATGCTATGGACCAGGTATATGATATTGGGGTATTGGGAGAGCAATTATACCTCTTTTACCGTTCCGGTTTATTGATTTGTTATAATCTGAAATCACAGAAAGAAATATATCGGCAAAAACTACCTGACGAACTCCCGGAAGGGAAATATGAGAATACATCCTATGTAGTACCCGGAAATAATACTTTCTATCAACTACGCAATGGCGACAAGGGCGGTGTAATGCTGAATTACAATGTAACAAAGAGAAATTGGGAGGTAGTGTTTCAAACCGACTACTGGCTGAACAGCCTTTCCATAGATAAAGACGGTAGCATATGGGTCAGTTGCTATATGGGTTTGTGGAACATTGATGCAGGACTAAAGAAAAAGCAGTACATCCCTAATTTGAAACTGGTGGACGGGCGTACTATTCATACGGAAGTAAGCACACTTTATAACGATAATCAGGGAGGAATGTGGTTAGGAACCCTAAATCAGGGAATACTCTATTATCATCCCAATCGTTTCCGTTTTCAGAATATAGGCAAAACCTTATTTACCAATCCTGAGGATATAAATATATATGTAAACTGCTTTACTACAGATAACCATGGAAACACATTAGTAGGTACAAGGAAAGGACTGTTTTACTATAATCCCTCCGACGACAGCTTACATCCGTATTCAAGAGAGTTCTCCGTTATCAACTGCAATACTTTGTTTAAAGACAGCCGGAAACGCATCTGGCTGGGAACTGCCGGACAGGAACTGTATTGCATTACGCCGGATGGAGAAATCAAGTGTTATACATTGCACGGGCAAAGCATCCATTCCATAATGGAACTGCCGGACAGAACATTATATTTATGTCTCAATAATCAGGGTTTCGGCATATTCTCTCCCGAAACCGGAAAGTTTGAAAAGGAAGCAAGTATATCTCAGGAAGACCATTCCACAGTCTACCAGATTACCCCATTGGGAAAGGACAGTATAGCAGGCATCACGCGAAAAGGATGGTTTATCTATGACCGTAAAAAGAAAAAATACAGCTACACAGCCAGTTCCCATGTATGTAATTCTATCATGGCAGACAGAAAAAAACATATCTGGATTGGTTTGGAAGACGGATTGTTACTATGGAATATAGATACCGGACAGCAGCACACATTCTATACCACTGACGGATTAATCAATAATTCCATACGGTCTATTATTCAAACAGAAGATAATGCTGTATGGGTATCTACTTCCAATGGAATAACACGCATCGCCGCAACCGGAAGGCAAGAACCTTTCTCCTATTCATTTGCCAACTTCAATCAATATGACGGTGTAATTACAGATGAGTTTAGCGAACGTTCTGTCTTTATTTCAGCCGATGGGACTCTTTACTGGGGCGGAATCAATGGGTTTAACAGGTACACACCTTCTCCCTCCGGAATTGAAAGGGCATATTCCGCACCTTTATTCGTTGGGTTTCAATTATTGGGAGAGCAGGTGGAGAATGGTAAGATGTACAATGGCAACCAGATACTCTGCCGTCCCATAACCCAGACCAAAGAAATTATCCTGGACCATAACCAGAATTTCTTTACTTTAGAATTCTCCGCTTTAAACTATATCAACCCGACACAAACATATTACCGTTACCAACTAATGGGCATCGACCATTCTGAGAGAGAAATTCGTTCTTCGGCCGGCAAAGGATACGCCACTTATACCAATGTACCTCCCGGTATCTATACTTTCCGGGTGCAAGCCACCGATAATAATGAGACATGGAAGGACAAGTATGCAGAAATGAGGATAACAGTAAAAGCCCCATTCTGGAAAACGACATATGCCTATATTTTCTACGTACTGTTTACAGCAGGAAATATCATGCTTTTCATTTTTCTATATATAAGGTATAAACGCCGGAAACTGCTACGCGAGCAAAAAGAGAAACTGAACGAGATGAAAACCGCTTTCTTGCAAAACGTCAATAAGGAACTGAAAGAACAACTTGAAATGTTGCGACAATCTACACCGAACAATTCCTCGTTGTCGATTGTCGACGAAGCCTTTCTTCACAAAGTGCTGGAATATGTAGAACTGAATCTCGATAATCCAGAATATTCGGTAGAGTTATTGAGTCGGGATATGGGGATGGATCGCACCGGGTTATATCGCAAACTTATATCGGTAGTGGGAAAAACGCCGACTAACTTTATCCGTTCCATACGCTTGAAGCGTGCGGCCCAACTTTTAAAAGAAGGATACACGGTAGCCGAAGTTGCCGACCGCGTCGGATTCAGTACTTCCAGCTATCTGAGTAAATGTTTCCAGGAAGAGTTCGGCATGCGCCCGTCACAATACATAAATCAGTGGAAATCCCGGTAAAATCGGTTTCATTTCAACGAGAGTGTTGCTTTCTGCAACATTTGTAACCGGTACTCAACCTGCAACAGGCTATTTTTGCATTATCATTCAAACTTAAAAATAAAATATTATGAGAAATGCAAAAGTAGGCATTGCCGGAATATCGCTTCTTATCTCCGGCTGGCTAACGGCACAAAATATTGACGGTGCACGACCGGATTTGAACATGCCTGTTATCCAGACAAAGTACACAGCCGATCCTGCACCAATGGTGCACAATGACACAGTTTACCTGTACACTACCCACGATGAAGACGACGCAGAAGGTTTCAAGATGAGAGACTGGTTGCTCTATACTTCTACTGACATGGTAAATTGGCAAGACCGCGGGGCTGTAGCTTCCCTCAAAGACTTCGAATGGTATAAAGGCGACAATGGAGCATGGGCCGAATGCGTGGTAGAGCGCAACGGCAAGTGGTATATGTATTGTCCTATCCATGGTCACGGCATCGGTGTATTGGTGGCTGATTCACCTTACGGACCGTTCAAAGATCCGATAGGAAAACCTCTTGTATGGCAGAAAGAACATTGGGACGATATTGACCCTACCGTCTTTATAGACGATGACGGACAAGCATATATGTATTGGGGAAATCCGAATCTCTATTATGTAAAACTCAATGAGAACATGATTTCTTGTTCGGGCGACATCGTAAAGACTCCGAAGATTGAAGATTATCAGGAAGGTCCCTGGTTTTATAAACGCGGGAAGCACTATTACATGGCATTTGCCTCGACCTGTTGTCCTGAAGGAATCGGCTATGCCATGAGCGACAGTCCCACCGGACCGTGGGAACACAAAGGGCACATTATGAATCACACTCCCCGCACCCGTGGTAATCATCCCGGTATTATCGACTACAAAGGCAAGTCCTATTGCTTCGGCCTGAACTATGACATCTTCCGTCTCGAAACCAGCCGTCATGCGGAGCGCCGTTCGGTTTCAGTGGCTGAGATGCAATACAATGCAGACGGCACCATCCGGGAACTTCCTTACTTCCAGGATTGCAAATTGGAACAGATTTCAAGTTTCAATCCTTACCGCAAGATAGAAGCAGAAACCATGGCTTGGGGATACGGGCTGAAAACGACTCCCAAAAATTTATGGAGTCGTGACCGTTGGAACCAGTTGGTAACCGACATCGACAATGACGAATACTTAATGGTCAAAGGCGTAGACTTTAAGAAAGGTACTTCCTTGTTCAAAGTATCCGCCTCTTGTCATCTTTACGGAGGCAACCTTGAAATCCATATCGATTCAGCAGAGGGACCGTGCATAGGCACTGTCAATATTACCAATACAAAGAGTGAATTGAAAGAATTTGAAACCACCGTAAAAAATATCAAAGGGATACATGACCTCTACTTTGTATTTAAAGGAAGCAAAGCACAGAAAAAGAACCTGTTCATGCTGGACTGGTGGGAGTTTAAATAGAATAATAAAGGAACAGTTACTAATATGAAAAGAAGTTTTACAATTATAGCTTTATGTCTGCTCACGTCATGGGCGTGGACACAAGACTATCAAAAGACAGCATCGGGTATAAAAACTTCGATTGCTGATAAACAGACCGATATAGAGATTCAGTGGTTTACTCCTAACACGCTTCGCGTTCTTAAAACGCCCCAGGGTAAAGTTATGGAAAAGAAAAGTCTTTCCGTCATTGCTCAACCCAAAGAAAGTAATATAAAAGTGACAACTCCCGGAAACGGTCTGATTGTAATGAAGAGTCCATCACTTGCCGTAACGCTCGACACCAAAACCGGTATTATTACCTATGCCAAGCCAGATGGCACCACATTGCTCAAAGAGCAAGAGAATCTCAAAGCTTTCACAACTGTCAGCGATGCCGGACGCCCTACCTATGCCGTTTATCAAGGCTTCACAACGGATAAGGAAGAAGGGCTATACGGACTCGGACAATTGCAGAACGGGCAAATGATGCAACGTGGCATGACCAAGCATCTGGTTCAAGGTAACGTAGAAGATGTTTCCCCTTTCTTCCAATCCACCAAAGGATACGGATTGTTTTGGGACAACTATTCAGGCACTACCTACACCGACAATGAGCGGGAAACCTCCTTCCGCTCTGAAGTAGGTGATTGCATTGATTACTACTTTATGTATGGCGGCTCTGCCGACAAAGTAATAGCCGAAGTACGTATACTAACCGGTGATGTACCGATGATGCCACTGTGGAGTTATGGATTTATGCAAAGTAAAGAGCGTTATAAAAGCCAGGAGGAAACAGTAGGAGTAGTGAAAAAGTATCGCGAACTGGGGATTCCTTTGGACTGTATCATTCAGGACTGGCAGTACTGGGGACATAATTACCTTTGGAATGGCATGGATTTCCAGAATCCCACCTTCAGCCGCCCCAAAGATATGATTGATGAAGTGCATGCCCTGAATGCCCGTATGATGATTTCTATCTGGTCGTCATTCGGCCCCGCCACCAAACCTTACAGGGCCTTGGATAAGGAGGGATTGCTCTTTGACATCGAAACCTGGCCTCAATCCGGAGTTGACGGCTGGCCCCCCAATTTGGAATATCCCTCCGGAGTGCGTGTTTATGATGCCTACAGTCCCAAAGCCCGGGACATCTATTGGGAACATTTGAATAAAGGGATATTTCAACTCGGCATGGACGGTTGGTGGATGGACTCTACCGAGCCCGACCACTTTAATCACAAGGAAAGCGATTTCGACCATCAAACATACCTTGGTTCTTATCGCAGTGTCCGCAATGCCTATCCACTTGTCACGGTAGGCGGTGTTTCCGATCACCAACGCGCTTTAACCCAAGATAAACGTGTTATCATCCTTACCCGTTCCGGATTCCTGGGACAACAACGTTATGGTTCTAACGTTTGGTCGGGCGACGTACAGTCTTCTTGGGACATGTTCCGCAGACAGATAACGGCAGGATTGAACTTCTCTCTCACTGGTATGCCACATTGGAATTCCGACCTCGGAGGTTTCTTTGCAGGTTCGTATAACAAAGGTTGGGCAGATAACAGTGCCACCCGTAATCCGATGTATCAGGAGCTTTATGTCCGTTGGGTACAGTTCGGCGGTTTCTGTCCCATGATGCGTAGTCACGGTGCTGATGTTCCTCGTGAATTTTATTGGTATGGCAAAGCAGGCGAACCCGTTTATGACGCTCTGGTAGATGCTGTCAAACTACGTTATGCTTTATTACCTTACATCTACTCTACTTCCTGGGATGTTACGCGAAATCAATCCACCTTTATGCGTGCCCTCTTTATGGACTTCGTGAATGATAAGCAAACATGGAATGTAAACGACGAATACATGTTTGGAAAGGCATTTCTCGTAGCCCCCGTGCTTCATGCCCAATACACTCCGGAAGTACAACAGAAAAACTTGAAAGAAAATGAAGGCTGGAACCGTGATGATAAAAAGGCAGCCGATACGCCTATACTTGCCGACTTTACCCAAGCTAAAAGTATGGAAGTCTACTTGCCCGCCGATACCCGGTGGTATAACTTCTGGACTAACGAAGTAACAGAAGGCGGACAGAAGCTTGCTATCCCCACTACTTTAAACCGCATTCCTCTCTTTGTACGCGCAGGTAGCATCGTTCCGTTGGGACCGGATGTTCAGTACACCGGCGAAAAGAAGTGGGATAACCTGACACTATGTGTATATCCCGGCGAGAACGGCAATTTCACACTTTATGAGGACGAGGGAGACAACTATAACTACGAAAACGGGGCTTATACCGAGATTCCTATGACCTGGAACAATACCAATAATACACTTACGATTGGTACGCGTAAAGGACACTACAACGGTATGTTAGAGAAACGCCAATTCATTGTGAAAACAACGGATGGCAAAAGTAAAACTGTGACTTATACAGGAAAGAAAGTAAAAGTTAAGTTGTAATAACGAAACAGCCTTTTTATCCATTCAACTCAGCTTAGCAAATACAAAAAGAAAGTTTATTGATGTAACAAATTCGGATCATGAGAAAATTATGTTTGTTGTTCTTATTGATAGGAACATATTGTTATGCCGGTGAAAGAAGCTACACGGTTGATTCGCCTGACAGAAAGATACAGTTAACAATTACTCAAACCGATATAGGCGAACTAACCTACCAACTATCCGTAAAGCGTAAACAAGTGATTGTTGCATCTGCATTGGGGTTTAAGACAGAAGATGGGTTGTCCTTCCCTTCCCGGGGATGGAAAATGGGAAAGGTTGTTCGCAGCAAAGTAAATTCCGTTTGGAAACCTTTGTGGGGGAAGCGTGCCGTGGTGCCCGATAAATACAATGAGATGAAGCTGTCTTTTATGAATAAAGCGGAATCATCGGATGCGTTGAAGATAGTAGTACGGGCCTACAATGAAGGAGTGGCTTTTCGCTATATGTTGCCTCAAGACGCAGGTTCTGCTTTGGAACTTACCACTTTCAATTTTGCAGGCGACTATACCGCATGGTATTATAATGGAGAAAGACATAATATCGGTCCGGAACGATTGACCGAAACGGATGGCGAGCGCTTGCCCGTGATGACGGTAAAGGCTGCGGAAGATTTATATCTGGCTGTACATGAGGCATGTCTGGATGAAGGGGAACCCTTGAAACTGAAATCGGAAAAAGGGCAATGCTTGTTTTCTATTTCTGCGAAACCACATTTACTGCGTGCAGGGTATCAATCGGCATGGCGTGTGGTGCTTTGTGGCAACCGGCCGGGCGACTTGGTGGACTCTCATCTCTTGGAACTGCTGAATCCGGAACCTGCCGGAGAGTATGATTTTTCATGGGTAAAACCCGGAATTGCATTATGGGACTGGCGTATGAATGGTGCTCAGTGGGAAGGATTTAATTATACGATGTCCTATCCTTCCTGGGAAAGAATGGTTAATTTTGCCGCAGAGCAGGGATTTGCTTATCTGGTTCTTGATGCCAACTGGTATGGACCCGAGTTTAAGCAGGATTCAGACCCCATTAAGGGAGATAAAGCCAGGGATGTGCGAAAGTTGATTCAATATGGGAAACAGAAAGGAGTGGGTATTTGGTTGTATCTGAATGATGTAGGAGGACGTAATTATCCGTTGGAGGAAACCTTAAAGCAATATGGCGCATGGGGAGCTGCCGGGGTGAAATATGGTTTTATGGCCGGAAACCCTGAAGAGAAGAATACCAGAACGAAAAGCATAACAGAGATATGTGCACGATATAAGTTATTAGTGGATTTTCATGACTATCCGGTGCATCCCTATGGGCAGATGCGGACATGGCCTAATGCTGTGACACGCGAATATTGCAAAGCTCAATTAGACGGGCATGAAATCTTCTATCCCAAAACTTTTGTTACTTCGGTATTTGTAAATATGGTAGCCGGTCCGATTGATATGAATAATGGTATGTTCGATCTTCGGCAGGGAAGAACGACACGTTCGGATAATAATCAAGAAGTACCTTCGACGGTGACATCGGAAGCTGCACGGACATTGATTACTTTCTCCGGCGCAACGATTATTCCGGATATTCCTGAATATTATCGTAAATATCCCGCTTTACTCCGCTTTTTGTCTGCACAGAAAATGCCTTGGCTGGAAAGTAAGACTTTAGATGGCGAAATAGGGGAATATATCGTAATGATGCGTCAAGCGGAAGATGAAGTATTCTTGGTAGGAGCGGTAACTAACGAAGAAAGTAGAACTTTACATGTGCCGCTGTCTTTCTTAGGTAAAGGAGACTATGAAGCGGAAATTGTAGAAGATGGAGAGAATGCCCATTACTTGAGTAACAGAGAAACGATTAAGGTTTCAAAAAAGAAAGTAACCCGAAATGAAGTTTTGAATATAAAGTTAGCGCCAGGTGGCGGAGCTTGTATCCGTATTGGAAAAGAAATTAAACAGTAGCTATCCAGCTACTGTTTAATTAATCTTACTTCATATATCTCTCCTATTTGTTTGTCTGGTTTTGCCACAAATTTGACGCGCACTTGTTTTTTATTCTGCAAGAGAGAAGCTGGAATGTCATAGGTTTCTGCTTTGAACTCTGATATGCGATATTTACCGGTGTTATTGATAGAGCAGAGCAACACATCATCAATATAAATATCGAACTCATGACTTTTCCATTCGCCCACTCCCCAATACTTGAGCCGCAGCTTGAGGTCAGTCAGACCGTCGGTTTGCATGAGGTAGCTAAAATAATGTCCGTTGCGGGCGTCGCGGTAAAAGACATTATTGGTATTACCGGTGTATGACTCGTCGGTCTCCATCTTGTGGTCGGTCTCCGGTTGCTGTTCGCCTGGCTGCACTTTGTCGACAGTGCTTACTTCGAGCGCCTGACGCTCCTGCTCCTGCTTGGCAATATTATCGATATACTGCTTGTAGCTACCTTCGGTGAGAGCAAGCCAATACATCATGTAACGAGAGTCATGAATTTCGAAGAATGGTTGCAATTCTCCTTCAATCTTGTTCTCCATGTGGGTGCTGAGTGTGAAATGCAGCGGTTTGCCAGGCACAGGAGTGAGCTGTGACGGAATGCTGGCAATGTCATTGTTAATGAGGATTGGAGCTTTATCAATAGGCTGCTTCGGACCGCCTGCATACTGCCCGAAACGGCTATCATCGGCTATGAGTGAAACCATCGACTCTGTTCCCGTTTTCATACCGAGAAGGATAGGCCCATGCATGAGAGCAACGTACTGCGGTTCGTTGGGTAAATAACGCAGGGATGAGTGCATTGGGAAATGGATACTCACCACATCGCCTTTTTTCCACTTGCGATTGATGCTGACGTATGATGACGGACCAGTAATGATGTCGACAGGCTTTCCGTTTACACTGACCTTGAATTTGCCCGGATGTACCCATCCCGGATAGCGCACCATGAGATTAAATGTACCTTTGCCTTCTGCAATAGTAATAGTGCTGTTTTCAGAATAAGGAAAAGCCGTCTCCTGACGTAACGTAATGCCGCGTTCTTTCCAGTCAAGTTGTGAAGCCGTATATAGATTCACAAAAAGGGCATCGCCCGCATGGGTGTAAATGAACTGTCCATACTTGCCATGGTTCTCCATGCCGGTGCCCACACAACACCACATTGCTTCATTAGGAGCGGAGTAGTTGCGATAGTGGCGGGGACGGGCAGGTGTGAAATAGACGTAACCTCCATGTTCCGGATGCTGGGTAGAGAGTATGTGGTTGAATGTAGCAAGCTCGTAATAGTCGGCATACCGTGCTTCAGGATTACGACGGTGGAGGTCTTCTGTAAGTTTCAACATATTGTTGGTGTTGCAGCTCTCAGGACCATCGATGTCGTTGATGAAATCCAAACAAGCATTCTTGGCGGGAAAATGTTCACGACGGCTATTCCCGCCAAATGCAAGGCTGCGCTCGCCCGTTACGATATCCCAGAAGAATGAACTTGCTACATGAAAATCCTCATTTCCCGACAGTTCTGCTATACGTTCAAAACCGATAGCTTTGGGTACTTGCGTATTGGCGTGCATATTGTCGAGGCAATCCTGTCGCTGCGACATAGGAGTAAGCAATCGTTTGTGAGAGAAACGCTTTGCGCAGTCAAGGTATTTCTGTTCGTGAGTAATGGCATATGCATCGGCAAGCACCTCGTTCATGCCGCCATGTTCATTGCCAAGCATCTGTTCCATCTGTTCGTCCGACAGGCCCGATGTGATATGGATTACCCAATTACAGAACTGCAGAAAAAGAGTCTTTGCCTGCTCGTTGCCGCAATATAGCCATGCGTCGCGCAAGCCGGCATACATCTTATGCAAATTGTAGAACGGTGCCCACGAGCCGCTGTATACGCGGAAGTCTCCGTCTTTAAAGCTATTCCAGATATTCTGGCTGTTAGGCATTCCACCCATGTAGCCAACACCCCATTGGGGATGGTTCTTGCAATTGGCTTCGGCGCATTCGGCAATCTCACTGATAATGTATTCCATACGCTTGCGGCATTCTTCATTGCCCGTGGCTGCATTGATGGCCATAGCTGTGAGGTAATGTCCTCCCACATGTCCATCCAATCCGTCCCAGTTGGGATAGCATTTTGCTTTGGGTGTCAACCCCGCCTCTTTTCGATAGGGAGCTATCAAACGGTCGCAGTCGTACTTGAGCAATGTCTCGATATTCAGGTCACGGGCATGTTTCAACGGTCCTTCGAGAAGTGTTATTTGCGAGAGCGGAAACTCGTTGGAATACAATTTATCTTGTGCATTTGTCCCTGTGGTTGCACATATTAATAATAGAATAGTAAATGTTTTATTCATGGTTTTGTTCATGGTTTTATTCATGGTTTTATTCTGTTTATAAATACTTTCTAAATTACACACTCCGACATATTTCTATAAATCCGGTCTTCTATCTTGAAGTAGTCAAAATTTACATATATACAAAGATAGGTCATTCTAAGACAATCCAATTATAAAGCATGTATCAAAAACTTTTGCTTGTGTTACATGTTTCTTTAAAACACACAATTCAATGCTATTTCTACAGATACTTTCCGGATGACACTGGACGAGCAAAGATGTACAATATCATGTATAAAGTCTTGAATTTTCTAAAAAATCAAGTGATGGTAATTATAATAAATAAGACAATTATTGCTATATGTGAAAGAAAATCAGTAAAAAAATTATCGGAACAATAACTGTGCATACTGATACAGCGCCCTGCGCCAAGTCAACCATTCATGAGCAGTCTCAGGAGATTCGTAATAGACATATTTAATTCCCTGTTTGTCCAACATCTGTCTGAAAGCCTTCACCACCCCCGGAAAAGGAACAGGCTCTGTTGTTCCCAGACCCAGAAAAAGCACTTTGAACTGTTCATTAACCACTTTTCCGTTCTTAAAGCTCCCGTCCAAGAAAACATCTGCATTCAAAGGTTCCGTACTCGGATAGTTGGACGTACCGCTGAAACCACCATAATAAGCAAAACTCTCCGGATGATTCATAGCGATACGCATCGTTTGATTGGCTCCCATCGACAATCCGGCAATAGCACGGTTCTCACGGTGAGAAAGCGTACGAAATTTCGTGTCAATCATCGGAATAATCTCCTGCATCAACACCTCTTCGAAAACGGTTGTCTGGAATAGACTTTGCTTACCGGGTTTGGTTGCATATCCATTGTCCATAACAACCAACATCGGTACTGCCCTCTTTGAGGCAATCAGATTATCCAATATCAAATTCGCTTTACCTTGACTTCCCCAACCCGTTTCATCCTCAAAACTGCCATGTTGCAGATAAAGTACCGGATAACGCTTCTCTGTATCGGTTTCATACCCTGCCGGAGTATAAACAAAACAGCGCCTCCACGATTGTGTGATTTTGGAGTAATAGTTCAACTCGCTCAGCAAACCATGAGGCACATCTTGCAATGCATAGAAAGCCGCATCATGCGCCGGAATTTCGATTCCACTACCCCAACGCCCTGCACCATAAAAGTATTTCGTACCCGGATCGGGAACAGACGCCCCATCCACATTCAATTGATAATAATGAAAACCTTCCTGTTGTGGCTCGGAGTCCCCGATCCAAACATCCTTATCGTTCTTAGCCAAGTCATATTTCACTCCTCCCAAATCGAGTTGTACTTTTTGAGCCCCAGGCGCATAAATCTGAACACGCACCCTGCCCTCGGAATTGACTTGAGGAAATTCTTTACCTAACTGATTCACTTCCGACGGTTTGAAGTCTTCCACCACTTGTGCATAAATCGGTGAACTTACGCTTACCAGACATACAACAATACAAAATAAAAGTTGTTTTTTTCTGTGTTTCATTCTACTATTCATAACTATTCTTTTTATACAAAGAAAGTCATTCTTTGTCAATCCAATTATAAAGCATGTTGCAGAAACTTGTGCTTGTGTTACATGTTGCAGAAAAACACATTACCATCCCAGCAATAAATGTTCACACATTGCAAGCATTAAATAGATAGCAATACAAACAACAAATTTTATAATAGCCTTTATATTTCCATAAACCTTATTATTTCGGAACAAGTAACCTACTATTAAAATAATAGTAGCCCATATCAGTATTACCAAAGTTAAATTACATTGTACTTCCAACGGATTTTTAAGATAAAGATATAAACTTATCAACATTAATGCTATTCCACTTATCCAAACACCTAAACGCTTCCCCATAATGTTTCGCTTTAATTTTGTAAAAAGGGATATTCCTATTGTATCAATTATTCTCAATATATCGAATAGCTTCTTCCATCCATACATCTTTGCCATCACGGATATCTTCCACGGTTTCTTTTACCGGAATATCTATTTTCACCCCTTTTCTCTGGAAAGGTTCCCAACCAGGATAATACATACCATTTGCCGAATATGAAAAATCGACACCCATAGGTAAATTGAAGTGACTGACAGGGCCTACCGCCCCGGCAGTTGTTGTTCCTATCACTTTACTGTTAATTGCATTCCGGTATGCCATGGATCGAATCTCTCCAACACTCATTGTTGCCTGATTGACAAGAATAGCGACTTTCCCGGTAAAGTGATCCGGATTATTTGTTCCTGTAATTATTTTGTTATTACAGATAAAATTACCGGGATTGGACCTGTCATTAACAGATGACCAAAGATAAACAACTTCTTTCGGAATCAGCCATCTTATTAAAGCATCATTCACTCCGAATCGATGTCCCAAATGATGTCTCATATCGATAATAATTCCTTTGGCCGATTGATTCTTTTCGATAAAATCCCCAATATCACTATCCTCCATAGTATTCATATTGATATATGCTATATTTTTTGAGGCAAGTTTACGCTCTTCTGCATAATTGTCACCAAGTACGGGAGGTAACAGCTCTTTTCCTTTATATGGAGTTGTATCGATTATGATTGTTTTTTCGTTGCCGGAACGCATATAGGTGACTGTAACCTGAGAATTCATTGTTATAAACAGTTGGTTGAGAATAGTATAAATCATAGTTGAGGGAATGGAAGCACTTATATAACGTACTTCCCGTTCAAATATAGAATCAATATCTTTATTATCAATTTTCAGGATAACGTCTCCTCGTTTTAATTCATTGACTAAAGAGTTTGCAACAACCACCCGATGATCAAATGTATAAGCCACTTGAACCGGCAAAATAGAATAGTCCGAGTTAGAATCACCGGATAAGAAATCAGAAGACGGAGTGTAGAACGTATGTGAATCATTGATACAGGCAAACAATTCGAGGAAAGTATTTTGATAGTCTTTTTTATTTTCCGGTTCTACAAAGCGAGGAAGAAATTCTTTCAGGAGTGAATTCCAAGGTCGATCTGTGATTTCAACAAACGGGAAATTATATTCCATTGCATTCCAGAACTTGAACAAAGTCAATATACGGAAGCCTTGATCTTCCCAAGAAATATCTAAGTATTGAGGTTCCCGGCATTTGTTTAAGTCAGTGACCGAAGAATAATTTTGTATATAATAATGGAAGTTAGTACGTTTAGCGCTTCGTATCCGATTGAATTTTGACACTAATTCATCCCCAAACATTTTCTTATCGTAAAGCCAATCCAGATTAATTAGATGCGAATACGTCGACGAATCAGAAATACCGTAATCTTTAGTTTCCTCTATTTTCCCATATTTATCAATCCACCTATTAAGGAGCTTGTTTCTCTCTTTTTTATTTTTTACGTTCGCAATTTGCGGAAGCACTCTAAAGAGTTCATAATCCCAATTGTAATTTCCTTTTGCAACTTCCGGGTGGTAGTATTTCAAGAAGCCCCAAACTTTCCCAAGAACTTCGAGATTTTCTATCATTGCAGGTGTTATGGGTGCTAACCCAATGCCCGATGCTTTGTCGAACTCCTTGTCATCATCCGCCTTATATTTTACATTCACATAATCGGCTAAAGGCTTATTATCCAAATATACCTTGCAGTCATTAAGCCACATCTTGGTATTGCTTCCTGCAGTGAGAGCCGATATAAAAATACCCTCCGTGTTTGGCTTAATCGCCTCTTTGATTGAAAAATCCTGCCATTCTCTTACATCTGCCGATGTATCATCCACCATTTTCCGAGATGTAGTATCACGCTTAAAATTGGTCGGATTGTTATAAAGTTGCTGAATCCCTATATACAATCTTGCTTTATTTTCAGGATCAAATTTGTACTTACACTCAAAGGTTATAGAGTCCGCCCCGATATCATCCATGCGAATATAATAGCCTGCAAAAAGTTGTGAGTAAGAAGACTTGGAGGATGTTATACACAATGACTTATGACCGTTATAGGTTGTCGTGGAATCAACAAAAGAGTCACCTGATACCACATACCAACCATTCAGGAAGTTTAGCACAGTCCCGTAATTCAGCGGAGTGTTCCCAAAAAACAAAGTTGAATCTTCCTCCTGCTGTTGTGCGAAAAGAGGAACAGAAATTGATAACAAAAAGATAATTAACTTGTTTCTCATATAACACCTATTTTCTTTAGTTATCAAATGACAAATACATATCCTCAAAATTCAGAGTTAGTTTATTGAAATGCATCAATATATCCTGCCCTAAATGACCATCATAATTTGTAAGATACGAGAGTTTGTCAGTTAATACCACAATGGTGGGAATTGTCATTTCCTGTCCTCCGATATTCAATGGAACGTTTTTCAATTCATACACTTCATTATCTACAAAACCGCCTATTCCTCCCCGTCGTATTGTATTTTTAGTAGCTTTCTCTTTTATTTCAGCGTTATGCGCAGCAAAATAATTTGCGGAAAACTTGGTAGTATTGGCACCTGTATCTAATACAAAAAGTACCGTATCGCGATTCGCTTCGAATTGGACAATCGGCATGGCGTTATCCAAAAACAGATTGCGGGGATGAGTTTTTTGGGGATGAGCAACTACAGTAATATTTCTATTTTGACATATCTCTATTTCCTTCATCTGGTTCAAAATAGGAAAACCTATAATCCCATGAATTACATAATTAGCTTCCGGAAATGAGAGTAATTCGTCAGGCATTACCTTGAAAGCGACGTTTTCAAACATTAAGTCACCAATCCACAGTTTGTCAGCTAAACCAACTTTCAATTTAACATTCTTATCTACTGCTCCTACTGTACTTGCCTCTGATTCAAGTATTCGAATTCCCAATCTTCGGGCACTACTCTCAGATACAACATTCGAAGCCCCCGTATCAAAAATAAAATTTTCTGATTGCCCGCCATTTGATACATTTATTATCATGTGATTGTATTGATTGAGCGATACAGGAATACTTACATCAGCAGTTATATGCATTTTTTGTACCGGGAACTTTTTTAACGACTTGACAAAATTGTAATTTTCTTCACGCAACATGGTCAATCCGACACTATCTACAGCATAACCATATTTGTCAATAGCAATCTTCAATGCTTCGGCTGCCTTTTTATAATGATATTGCTTAAATAAATTGTCATACTTAATCACAAAAACTCTATGAAGTAGAGCATCACTCAAAGATTTACTATAATTACCAAGTAACTTGTCGATAGTTTGCAAAGATTGTTCTGTTTGATTGAAGGCATTCTGTAAATTAGCATCAAGATACAATACAATATACGGAGGTAATTCATGTCTTTTCTCGTGCAATAGAGTTTCAAGCCTGAAAAAGTCTTTTTTGTCAAGCATTCGAAGCAAATGTAATTCTGTCGATAGGCTATCTGAAGCAGATATTGTACCTAACTTTTCTGTATCTTTTTGTTGAGCATCTATAAGAGAATTGCTCTTGACGGTGCATATTCCCAATAATAGTATGATAAAAAAAGAAATAAAATTATTCACATTCATTTCAGTCGAAGTTTAATATATTAATTAAAAACAACAAAGTCACTATTACCTATTACAAAGAAAAGCATCTTTTATTAATTTATCCCATAAACATGTTTCAGATATTTTTGCCTGTGTTACATATTATAGAAACATAGCTATTCTCACTATGGTGAGAATATTTTCTCATCGCAGTGAGATTTTTTTCTCATCATAATAAGAATAAATTCTCATCACGATGAGAAAGAAAGAGAACCATAAGTAACCGCTATATTTCTACCCATTACTTAAAATTCTTATATAAAACTCTTATTTAATATTAGGAATCAAAAAAGGACAAACAGAGGTATAAAATACATGTAGCAAAGCCCTAAGTTTTTATAAATGATAAGTGGCGACAATTACTTGCCGCCACTTATATACATGATTACCAACAAAAACCAACTGTTATACTTCAGCAATTTGCATTTGCAAGTGCTGCGTGTCGGCAATTATCGTAGAAAACCCAACCTATTCTAATATTTTCTTTATAAAATCCTTTGGTTGATATTCGCGGTCGAAGAGCAGGGCATAATCCTTACGTCCTCTTACCGGGAAACCATTTTTCCAAGAGTCACCATCGCTTACCCCCCATGCTGTAACACGGCTGACGATATCAGCATGTTTGATAAAGAGATTAAGGAAATCCGACATACGGTTATTCCATTGTTGGGAAACGTTTTCGGGTAAGGATTCGGGATAAGGATTCAACATCTTTTTGTAGGCCACCGTATCAGCGATATTGGAAGTACGTTTCACAGTAGGCAATGCACTCATGTCCCATTCCGTAATCATAACTTTAGCACCGGTTGAACCATAAGCAAGCATACTGTCTTCAAAATCTTTCATATTAGGATAGTCCAGTCCCACATGTCCCTGCATTCCTATACCATCTACACGCAAACCTTTCGCCTTCATATCTTTCACCAATTTCACTACGGTTGCACGCTTTCCGGCTTCATGCATATTATAATCATTATAATACAATTCAACATCCGGATCGGCTTCGTGAGCATACTGAAATGCAAGTGGAATAAACTCCTCTCCCAATATCTCATAGAACTTGCTCTTACGGTAAGAGCCGTCTTCCATAATTGCTTCGTTCACAACGTCCCAACCCTTGATACGCCCCTTATAACGGCTCACAACGGTAGTGATATGATCTTTCATCCGTTGTTTCAAAACTTCCGGCGAAACATTCTTACCATCCTTATCTACACAGAACCACCGTGCAAGTTGCGAATGCCAGATTAAGCAATGTCCCGTGATATACATTCCGTTATCTTCACCGAATTTCACAAATTCGTCTGCCAGACGGAAGTCGTAACGGTCTTCTTCGGGATGGATAACCTGGCACTTCATGCAGTTTTCAGCAACAACAGCGTTGAAGTGTTGCTTCACTATTTTTACAGCGGCAGTATCTACGCCTGACGATTGTCTTGTGTTCAGCGCAACTCCGATAAGGAATTTATCACCCAGTACATCTTTCAGAGAAGTTTCTTTCTTTGTAGTAGTTTGAATGCCACAAGCCGTCAGAGCGAGTGCAGCTAAGCATACAAGCAGTGTATTTTTGTTCTTCATGTCTTTTTTGTTTATTAGTTATTAAAAAAATAGAGGTTTATAGATGTCATTCCAAGTTTATCCGGTCTATAATAATCGGTTTATTACCCATAGACCAGAATCCGACGATGTATAAATGGGAAGGATCAATCTTCGCCCCAGCATCGTCTTTCATATTTTGCAAGTCTACTGTAATTTTACGCGAGGAACCGAAATCGTATTTGGCAGGCTCTGTCCAATAGCTGGTCTTGTCAAAGAGACGGAAAGAAACGCTACTTGTATTATCATTGCCCAATTCAACTGTAATGGTGCGATAGGCGGAAAGATTCAGTCCGGAAGAGAATTGCCAACCACCAAAGCCATACTGACCGGTAATCAACGTACGGGTATTTTCATCAAAACTCCCTTTTTCCCAAATAGAGGGATTAAAGGCTTCTTTTGTTAACGCAAAAGGATGAAGAACCGTGACGGCAAGTGTCAACACACTGGAAGCTCTCGTAACAGGATGCTGATAAGTCACTGTCACCGTGGCATTTCCCGGAGCAACTCCTACCAGTTTACCTGCCCGTTCCACAGCCAGTACAGAAGGATTGGAACTGTTGATTTCAGCTTCTGCCGTAACCATTCGCGTAGAGCTATCGGAATAGACAGCACGTACTTTAAGATAATTCACTCCACCCATCGGCAGACTCAAAGCTCCCTCCTGCCCCATGAGTTCCAATCTTACGGGTGCACCATTCACTACCGTACCATCGGCATACTCCTTAAACCAATGGTAAATAGCCCACGGGCAAGCCTCGGGATCATTGAGGAAGGTATAATTACCGGGAGTACCCGGTATATCTTTGAATGCAGCCAACTCATGTGATCTCGTGGTAAAGAAAAGCCAGGACACATTACCTGAATTATCGGCAATATATTTGAAGTTGGCACCGAAGCCCCTGTTTCCTGCCACTCCCGTTATACTTTTCCCCCAAGTAGCATCGTACTTTTTGGGTGCCCAATCTATTTCGGTCACCATGACAGGAGCAAAAGCCGCCACAGGCCCTACTTGTGCGTCCCAACCACGTTGGAAGCTTTCATAACCTCCTCCCGTTGACGAACCTATACCTTCACCGCTATCCTCCTCGGCATCACTACCATACCAACCGGGATAACAATGCACGGCAAAACCAATATTTTCACCTTCAATACGGTGGGTAGCATAACCGGCATAGGACGACTGATAAGACAATCCCGGTACCCAAATGATATTACGGCAGTTGGTACGTATCTTATCGACTATGGCTTGGAAATAAAGTTGAAGGTTCCGGAAGTGTCCGTCGCCCGTACTTCCATAAGTACCGTCCGTGCCTTTTATCCTGACTGGTTCATTGGCAAGTTCGAACATAATACCCGTATTATTTTTCAATTTGGGATGTTGCGAAACGATATTCCATACCTTAAGTAGAAACTGCTGATAAGAGTCTCCCAACTCAATACCCTGATAGGGCGCTTCACTGGGACATACACCCGGTGGACGCATCACCACATACATACCTTTGGACATAAAATATTCCGCCATCGGTACAAACAATTCATCAAGATACTTCCGGAAACGGGTTTCGGAGAAACGTTCGTGCCCCTCATACCGCACAGACTGCATAGCAGGATCATCGCTCCAATAAGGGTCGAGGTGCATTCGAACAAAGTTAAACTTCCATCCGGCAGACAGAATTCCGTCCACCATACTTTTGTTATAATTAAGACAGCCCTGCATATCATAATTATTCCAAGCATTATTATTAAAGAAAGGGCTATAAGTCTGCGTGAAACCATGCAGATTAATGATTTCTCCCTTTTCATTTTTCAGATAACGACCTACCACACTCAGAGTGGGTAACACACTGTATTGATTATTTCCGTTATTTCCCGAACTATTGTCGGATTCCGGTTCTTCCACATCAGGCTTGGGAGGTTCAGGGTTTAATTCCTCCTGCATCAAATCATCTGAACAAGCGGAAAGAAACACGCACAAGAATAAAAGAAGGCTTACTACATTTTTCATGGTTTTTTCAATTAAATGTTTTCCTAATTTTTAATACTAATCACATCCTTCGGTATTTTTAACAATGTTGTTCTCTTTTTCATCGGTATCACAGAACTAATAAGTTCTGAAAAGTTTCCATCAAATTGTTTTGAAAAGATAAGGCTGTGCCTCACGGCACAACCTTACCGAATTAACTAACCTAATATACTAATCTAATTACCAATAACGAACAAAACTATAAGTCACTTATTTTTTCACACTGTTTATCGAAGACCACTATTATCAATATTGGTTACATAATGATATTTATCAACAGATGTATCGGGATAACATTTAACATCAGTCATAGTAATAGAAAAATAATTACCATAAATTTCTTCCTTACTATGATCAATGGTAGTAAAGGCATTACTTTCTCCTGGTAACACAGTGAGCATTGTAAATGCTGAACCAGTATCTTTACCATTAAAAGTTGAATAATAAACAAAGAATACCGTACCTGATTTTACCGGGTACTGTGTTGAGACTTTAATTTTAAAACGTCCTAATGACAATTTTTCAGCCGTTATATACGCATTATTATTATAACTGTCTTGAACTATTCCAAAAGATAATGTATTATTGGATCCCGGCTGCTTTAAAGAGACATAACCGTATCTTTCATTAGATGTATTTGCTTCTACAGTAACGAATATAACGTATGTTTTATAATATACATGTTGACAGTCAATACTTATCCAAGACGGTGCACTTAGGATTTGAGGGTCTATATCTGCAAAAGTACCACCAGTTTCTTGATAGGATAATATTGTATAACAGCTTTGATGAGAAACACCTTCATTATTAACCACTATATCAGTTAATGGTGTATTTGAAGAATTACCAAAGTAATAACCATCTGAAGAAGTAGCTCTAGTCATTACTTCTTCATTACTTTCTATGGTTTCCAGCAAGTCATTACTACAACTGCACCAAAGAATCAAACTTAAAACAAATAAAATATTTTTCATTGTAATTCAATTTTTAATAAAGTTATAAAGGCGACGGTTTCGTCCTGCGAATCCCGCCGCCTCCTCTTATAGAACTCTATTATTTACCAGCCAAACCATCAGTAAAACCAGCATAAGCAGGTTTACGATTATAGTTCAAATCCCAAAGACCTATGGGCTGACCTTTTCTCCAACCGGAATCCGCAGGACTGTCTGTAGTAGCCCACTGCGTAATACCATATTGCTGAGCAACCGGAATGATTTCGAAATACTTCTGAATGATGAATTTGTAGAAGTCGGACATCTTTTGATGTTGCTCGAAAGTAACCAGTTCAGTTTTAACGCCTTCACCGAATGCTTTTTCTACAATGCCCATATCTAATTCTGTAATCTTAATCAGTTTACCACTTGCAGCCAATAACTCGAACATCTTAACAATAGATGCTTCTTGACGTTTCTGGTCTTCCTCATTGATGATATAGCTAACATGCATCTGCGTACCAATACCATCAATCTTGGTTTCACCGTCAGATTCCCAACGTTCAATCCATTTAATCAAGCTCTTCACTTTCTTGTTATCGTCCCACCAAGATTCTAAATTGTAATCGTTAATGAAAAGTTTCAAGTCAGATGCGTTACCACCATACTCTGCAAAATACTTACGAGCAAACTTAATTGGAATACGAGCAAAGTCATTACCTAAGAAGTCTTGCCAATAGAAGTTTTGACCACCTACTCCATTGTCATCCGGATTAGTAGCTGATTGAAGGGCATAATTTCCATTACCATCATCGCCACCACCTGAAACAGGCTCATTCACGACATCCCATGCTTTTACATAGCCACCGCAAGCTTCCATCATGCCTTTGATCCAACGTTCAAGTTCGTTGGTCAGCTTTTCTGCTTTTTCTTCGGGTGTTAAAGGAATAGAATTCATCTTGACAATCTGACAAACCTTTACTGACTTAACATCAAGTGTTGCATCAGCAGTCTGTGGTTTAAGAATAACATCGTAATTGCCACCTACAACATTAGAGAAGTTCAACTTAACAACATGACTACCTGCCTTAATAGGAACAGAAGCTGTTATCTGCTGACTCCCTGCTCCCCAACCATTCTGTATAGTTAAATCTACACCGGATGCATCCTTAGAAGACTTTATATCAAGATAAAAAACATAATTTCCTTCGTCAAGTTTATTCTCACCGCCAGGAAGAACAAAGAATTGACTCCATTCACCATTAGGTACAAAATGTATACAGCCATCTATAACAGGAGGTTCACAACCCATCGCATAGAATGGAAATGGACCATCTTGGTAAGTTCGCATTACCTTTTCTTGTTCAACTTCTACAGCAGGAGCTTCTGAGTGGGTAATCTTAACATACTTAATTTGAATAGTTCCTACAAAAAGCCCAGATTGAGTCATCACGTGACCACCATCGGCCATCGCCTTGAAAGCAAACTCATATTCTTTCCATTCTGTATCGAAATCAAATTTACCACCTTCTGCTCTACCTGACCAAGGACCTACACCAACAGTAAGCTGACCTTTACTGGAGCCCTTTATCATCATTTTCAACTTATACTCTTTATCTTTAACAGTTGGAAGACCGTCAGCAGTAAAATACTGCATAAAGTAATTCTGTGTAGCGGCAACAGAAGTTTTAATCTCAAGGCAACCCTCGGCATCATTCTTTCCGATACTAGCTGTTCCTTCTAGTGACTTATCTATTTGCTGCCAGAAAGTGTAAGGATCTTTAGAGTAATCCACTACATAGTCCTCGATATCAACTTTCGCATCAGGATCTACATCTATCTCTTTATCTTTAATCAATGAATTCAGATACTTGTTATTCTGCTGCGAATGCCAACAAAGCGTATGACCGTAGACACCCAAGCCCGCAACTTTGGCAGCTTCCACAAACTTTGTCACTGTGGCAAAGTCCATTGTTCCGTCATTTGCTACACACGATGCATATTTCATTGCATTACCTGCTACCATTTCATCAAAATTAGCAACAGCCACGCTACGCACCATTTCTCCTTTCAAGAACTCACTCGCCGTGATGCCCGCTCCCAACTTAAAGTCGGGATGGGCAGTACGGTCTATATACGTTTTCAATGCGTCGTATGCATTGAGATATTCATACTGGGCAATACTTTCCGGTTTCTCCGTCTTGAAGTCGACAAACGTTTCATCGGCACAAGAGGCAAGCAACAGCAATAAACCCAAGGATAATGAGTATTTAATTGTTTTCATTGTATAATCATTTATTAACATATTTCTTATTCTTTTCGTCAATATGCAATCAAGGGTAACGATAAGTGGTAAATGTAAAACTTCTATCATTCACCACATAATTCGGACCTGTATCCTTCTTCAACAATACACGTATTGTTACACTTCTGGGCGTACCGTTCAAGCTCAGATAACGCTCATTATGTAATCCAGAATATTGCAAAGAAACCTCCGAACCATCCGAAGAATAAGCTTCCCATTCATAATGCAATGAACTATCCGGCACGTCCATTACGATACGGACAAATCCGGACAAGGCATTCAGATACATATGGTTATCTAAATCAGCCGTTATAGAAGGCGTAGCAGGGTCATATAACACTGCGGTATAACTTCCCGTGATATTGACAGCCGGTCCGCTTTGTGCCCAAAGCAGAAGAGGAAGACATAAAAATATAGATATTAAAAGTTTTTTCATGATTGAATATTTTTAGTTATTATCCAATATTATGTTAATTGGTCGTTTAAACGTTTCCGTTCAATTGACGAGATACTTAGGGACAAAAGTTTCTATCTTGTTCGTTCCGCGCGTCTGCAGCACCAACGTATCTTTCGTAGCAATCTGTTTCGTCCCAAAATCTACGTTATATTCGAGATAGATAGCATCCCGATCTTTGTTTCCCCATGCTTTTTTCTCTCCGTCTTCTACAAACTTACCGGAACCGGTTGCCGAAATTCCAGTTGTACCTGAAGTAACGGTACATTCGTTGTTATCATTAAATGTCAACAACAGGTCACAATTCACAGTAGTACCGTCCGCAGTTTTCGTACTAACAGGAAAGACAGATACCTTCAACGAACGGGTAGTAATACCGCAAACTTCATCCTTCTCCACAGACTGAGCATGACGTACAGAGGTCGTTACTACTCCATTCTCTGTAATCTTATCTAGTCCACGACGCAGGTAAGAAGCATGCCACGGATTCATATACTTCACACAGTAGAGAACATAATCCTTCGGAAATACACTCCAATAATTATAATCGGAGTTAGTACGTTGCGGAGTATCCCCTTCTACAACAGGAGTACCTGTCAGAATACGGTCTGCCCCGGTCTGTTTCTTCATTACCACAGGAATGACATAATTGCATTCCAGCGCCTTTTCGTCGGCAAAGAAAGCATCGGTGAGTTGTACCTCTATATTTCCCCAATGTTCACCTTTATAATCTATTTTATCTCCGGCCAGCGTATAATAGGCAGAAGGCATTGGTAATATCGGTGTAATCCCGTCTTCAAAATAGAGGTTGTCACAAAGCGTATTGTCTACGGCAATGTCT
Organism: uncultured bacterium; assembly: GCA_905215345.1. Taxonomy (GTDB): domain Bacteria; phylum Bacteroidota; class Bacteroidia; order Bacteroidales; family Bacteroidaceae; genus Bacteroides. Next base: position 143,954 of record CAJMPR010000002.1, on the reverse strand, counting down.
ACGGTAATATTTCTACCACCGTACGCTCCTCCCATAGTAGCATAGATAGCACACTTATGCTGACGGTCAAGAGAATTATCCACAATCTCATCATTGCCAAGCACTATCGTACGTACCGGATACTGATAGGCGAAATACACCGAAGTACCGCCCTCATAGTCGGGGAAAGATTTATCTGCATTCTCACATGAAGAAAAAGCAAATGTCATGCCCCCAAAAGCCATTATAGTTAATAATTTATATAGTTTCATTTCCATATTTTTATCATTTTACAATTATGAAATTACCATCCTTTATTTTGTTGCAAATTACTCCATTTCAACATTTCGCTATAAGGAACAGGACCATAATACATATAATCTTTGTAATTTCTCTCTTCCACCTCAATCACTTTATAATTTAAGCTCTCACCCGCTTTCTCTATCTGCATACCTTTAGCTTTCTCATCCAAAGGCATTTTCCAACGACGGATGTCCCAAAAGCGCTTGTTTTCAAAACAAAGTTCAATGCGACGTTCGTTACGGATAAGCTGAGCCATTTTATCCTTGTCTCCCTTAACACTCTCCAAGTAAGCGTCTCCATTATCAGTTCCTACTCCGCCACGGGCACGAATAGCTTTAATTACATCATAGGCACTGTAGGCATTGTTACCCTTACCTGTCGGTCCCCAAGCATCATTGGCCGCTTCGGCATAAGCGAGGAATATCTCCGTGTAACGAATACGGACAGGAATATGGTATTTGGCATTGAGCGAACTTGGATTGGCATTACAATCTTCACGCAACAACTTACGCATATAATAGCCTGTACGCGTAGAAGTGCTCAACTGGTTCAGTCCGTTATCTTGTTTATTGTCTGCATCGGGGTAGAGGCCGGTAATAATAGTCTTCTCCTTAAATTTAGTACCGTTGAACAAAATATATTTCTCCAAACGAGGGTCACGACCTGTATAAGGAGTACTTTCCGAATAGCCGCTATTAGCTTTATCAGCAATAGGATAACCATTTGCCATAGGAAAAGCATCTACCAGATTCTGAGTAGGGTTGATACGCCCGCTACCATAAAATGTAGGGGGGAAATTATCTTTTTCTTGCTTGATACCCATATCCCAATCTTGGGTTCCGTTACTTTTATTTCCTCTCCAAAGTATTTCGGCAGTAACTTCGCCCGAACCTAAACCGTCAAGTACACTTGTATTCATGTACCAAGTGTTGCCTTTAGGATCAAGCCCTGCCACTCCACCGATACGGTTCAGTACGGTAGCCGCATAGTTTGCAGCAGCTTCCGAAGTAATTTCCGATCCCTCTCTGTACGCAGGACTGGCAGCAAGCAATGCCACTTGTGCCTTGACAGCTTCAGCAATTCTTGCTGTGAAACGGCCGCGCTGATAAGTACCGAAGACAAGATTGTAATTACCTAACTTAGCACCGATTTCTTTATACTTGGCAGGTACATCGGCATCACTGCTGATATTTTCATAATCCAACGGCAAAAGATCGGATGCCAGCTTCAAGTCCTCAAATATTTGCTTCACACAATCACTGAAAGAAGCACGTGCCTGATTGAAATCGGAACTGCTATTTTCCGGTTCAAGAAGTATTGGTACACCCAATAATTGCCCGTCTGCCGTCCAACCACCATGAGCCATCAGCAGATAATAATAGTTCAAAGCACGCAATGCATAAGCTTCTCCACTGAGTTTATCAATGAACATCTTATTCGTAACCTCATTTTCCGCCCAACTCACCTGATCTACAATACTCAGGAATGTATTGAGATATTGTATAGCCGCCTTACGGGCTTGCCACTGCTCCATAGGATTATTGTTTGACGCCCATGTGCCAAGAGCCATTTTTGAGTAATTGCTTCCCTTGTCATTGGTTACCGCATCGTCTGTAGCCACATCACTTACGCTTGAATTCTCATACGGCAGCATAGCATAACCATACCCCAGTAATCCGGCTGCATAATTGGGATCTGAGAGCATTTCTTCAATGCCTCGGTTATTCTCTTTGGCAGGTTCGAACATATCCTCGCACGCTGAAAGAGTAGCCAACAGAACCGTAGATAATATGATATTTCTTAGTTTCATTTGTACCATTTTTTTTAATTAAAATACTGCTTTTACACCAATATTATAAAATCGGGTTTGCGGAGCACTTCCAACACTCATCTCCATGTGTTTACGCTCTTTCGAAATAGTAAGTAAGTTTGCACCACTCACATAAGCAGAAAACTCACTAATGAAAGTATTACGCAATACACGCTTAGGCAAGTCGTATGTTATCTGCACTTTCGCCAAATCAAAACGATCGGTCTTATAGATCCAATAGTCAGAATAACGGAAATTATTGCTTGAACTTTTAGCTGATAAACGCGGATAAGTTGCAGTAACAGCCGTCTCTTCAGTCCAACGATTACGAACCACGGCGGAATATTTGTCGTCTCCGTCTACCCAATAATAGGAACTGTTCTTCATACCATTAGCACCGAAACCACCCGTACCCAGCGCAAAAAACGTGAAGTTTTTCCACTTAGCCGTAAGATTAATACCAAGAGTGAAAGGTGAACCATACCATCCTCCTTTACCTAAGTAAATCTCATCTTTCTCATCAATCACATTGTCACCATTCTGATCAACATATTTTATATCACCGGGTTGAACTGTACTACCAAGTTTCTGTTCGGGACTTTCTGCAATCTCTTCTTTGCTTTGGAATAATCCTGCACTTTGTAGTCCCCAGACACCATCAATGGGCTTGCCTTCACGATAGCGATAAGCATCATCGTAGATTTCATCGCGTTTGGTGATTTTGGTATCATAGTATGTTCCTGATACACCAAGTGACAAATCAACCTCTCCGAAACGCTTATTGGCATTCACGCTGAAATCAAAACCTATACGCCGATTATTGTTATAATTCATGACAGCCATAAATGAAGCTTCAGGATAACCGGTGTTAAGATGTGACGGGAAGAATGTGGGCTGATTAATCAAATATCCCTCAGTAGAATTAATAAAGAACGAAGCATCTGCCGTAATCAACTTCTTCCAAAGCGAGGTTTTCAAATTTGCCGAAAACTCTTTGCGCTTGATAAATGAAAGACCATTGTTCTGACCTCTGGTAGAGATAGTATATTTACCTGCCGGACCGTCATACCATGAATAGCCGTCATTTTGTGTCCATACCGATTCATAAAGATAAAACTCCTTATCACCCATTACCAAGTCAATATCCTGATTTAGAATACTACCCGATACGCTGAACAACAAATCATCGACAACAGGAGAATCTTTCAGGAAGTTTTCACCACTCAAACGCCACCCCAATGTCAGTGAAGGAGAAAGAGCCTGACGATGTCCTTCAGCAAGTTTGGCCGAGTGAATGAGCGCCGCACCAAAATCGGCATAATAACGTTGCTGATAATTATAGCCCAACTGCAAAGCCAGATTGGCATTGCTGATACGATGATATTGAGCTGAGATTGTCTGCTGATAGCCATTAGCTATAAGCATAGCCGACACATTATGATGCTTTTTGAACGTATTTTGATAATTAAATTGTCCGGAAAACGCAATGGTCTGTTTATCAGAGCTTCCACCAACATTTTGAGTACCCGGTTTCTCATCATTACCCTCTTTGGTGAGTGCTACAATGACATCTTTGCCACCGTAGTTCGCCCAGGTAGGAATAAATACTGCATAGTTATTATCAAAAGATGTTGAATAGGAAGTAGCATAATCTACTGCAAACATGGCATTAAAAGAAAGACCTTTCAAAACCTTGTCCAAATTGACATTCACACCTGTATCGAACTGAAACTGACGACTTGTCCACTTGCTGCTTCCGGCTGCATAGCTATCGGCAAACGCATTCGTAGGATTTGCCTGACTACCGGACAAGAAATATTTACCGTCGATGATATTGGCAGTAGTACCCAATAGCTCCCATGCAGCCGAAGCATTAGGATCAATCATGTCCAGAGGAATAAGCGGAGCAGCATTTTGCGGAAAATTAGGCCGTATTGTAGCAGCAGCATTCCAAAAATCGCCTTTCGCGCTCTTTGCGTTATAGAACGTAGCATTTGCGTTGATATAAGCACTGATAAAACTATTGATATCCACGTCTACATTACCACGTACATTAAAGCGGTCTACCATATTATCCTTAGCCTCGCCAAAGTCAAGGAAGTCTCCATTACGATAGTAGCTCACATTACTATAGAAACGCGCACGCTTGCCGCCACCGGTAATTTCGGCGGTCACTTCCGAACGATTATATACTTTCTTCACATAGTCCGAAGAATAATAATTGATATCCGGGAAACGATAGGGGTTCAATCCCGAACCATGATTATAAATCTGTTCTGCCGAATAAAGAGGTTTCGCAGTAGGATCATCATTCAAAAGAGCTTCATTATATAGAGTCATGTATTCGGCAGAACCCAGATATTCCGGAAATGCTTTTGCCACATGAAATCCGGTATTAGCTCTGACGCTGACATTCAATCCCTCCACATTACCACGTTTAGTGGTGATTACTACGGCGCCTTTAGCGGCTTTGCTACCATAAAGAACCACTGCCTGAGCACCTTTCAAGAATGAAATCTGAGCTATCTCAGAAGGCATTACATTGCTCGCTTCGCGAGGTACACCGTCAACCAAGACCAAATATCCGGCATTATCACCATCCATGCCCCATAACGAGTTACCATTCCAACCACCTATATAGCCCTGCATATTATCCAAGCTATAGGTATTATAATTCTTTTTCGTAAGTTCCTCTACATTGACCACAGAGACACCACCCAAGAGGTCTTTCTGAGCCACCTTGCGGAAAGCTACCTGTACCATCCGGTCTTCTTTGTTTGCCAATGAATCGGTTTCATTCCGATCTGCGTCCTGCGCACTGGCAAATACCGGAGAGGCAGCCAGCATGGCACAGAGAATGAATCTTGCTTGTATATATTTCATTGTTTATTCATTTATTATTAAACATACTTTATAGCTTTCCACGATTACCAACCGGGATTTTGCCCGAATTCAGGATAAAGATAAACATCGTTATCAGGCAAGGGGAACCAATAATGCTTCGTACCGAAAACACGCTTCACTATCAACTCATGACGGAAGTTGGCAACTTCCGCTTCTGCCGGATCGTTTGTTTTATAGAATTCCGGAGCCTCTACACGGTCGAATTCTACAGAATACTTCTCTGTATAAGGAGATTCGGAAAGCAGCAGCCAGCGCTGAAGGTCATTGAAACGGAAACCTTCCATAGAGAGTTCCACAGCACGCTCACGACGAATTTCATCCATGAACTTCTTATTATCTGCGATATAAGAAGAATGAACGCCTTCGGCACCACAGCGAGTACGGATTTTGTTAATTGCATCAAGAGCGGTAAGTGTACAATTGTCAGACTTGGCAGATGCACCACCAACAGCCGCACAACTTTCAGAATACATCAGATAAATATCCGCCAAACGCATGTATGGCAAATAGGTGTGCAAGTTGCTACCCCAATCATATTCCTTATCGCCTTCATTACAAGTGTGGGGAACAAACTTCTGGAAAAAATAACCGGTACGGCTGCCAAGATCTGCCGAACGCATATCTGCACCTGTAGAAAGATCACAATAAGCATAAGGCTTTTGTACATCGGACAATTTATCCTCTGCCAATACAAAATGGAAACCGTCAAACACGATATCGTGATAGAAGCGCGGATCTCTGTTCTTAAAAGGATATCTTTCATCAAATCCTGAGTCGGGATCGTCAACAGGAAGACCATTTGCCATACCATACATTTTCACAAGATTAGCAGTAGGTAAATGGATAATCTTGTCATGAGAAACAAGACCTGCAACCTTCGGTCCCCATATTTTCGTCATATTCCAGTTACTGTTATTAGCATTACCATCACTACCGGAAGGTCCACGGAATATAGCCTCGACCGTACCGGGCATCAGCCAGCCTTGACGACGGGTATAGAAAATATCGGAATAGCAAGTCTTAGCATCACTTGCCTTCTCGTGGTCATAGACGTTCTTATACTTAAACTCAGCAAGTGCATATTGAGTCTGTCCTCCCTCTACCAAAGTAAGCAATTCACCGAACGCTTGTGCAGCCTTTTTACAATATTCTTCATCGTAATTGTAAGTATTAGCACCTCCAAGCTGCGCACCGTTCTTCATTAAAGGACTTCCTGCCCACAGATAGTTCTTACCAAGATAGCCCAATGCCATGATTTTATTAACGCGCAACTGATTCTTGCCTTCCGTGGCTTTACCGGTGGACGTCTTGTCCCAATCAACCGGAAGCAAATCAGCAGCACGGCGGAAATCAGCCGCAGCTTTATCTGCACACTCCTGATAGCTCAGACGAGGCAGATTTAATTCTTGTGTAGCATCAAGAACCTGATCAACATAAGGCAAACCACCCCAATAAGTCATCAATTCGAAATGCCACCATGCACGGAAGAAATAAAGTTGACCGGCAATCATATCTTTTTCCTCCTGTGTACCTACCATTTTATCCAAATTGGCAAGACCTACATTAGCTTTACGGATACAATACCAAGAGTGTGGCCACAAAGAATGGTCAAACGCATTGGTAGAAGCAGGATTACTGGAACCTTTGTATAACCAACACTGACCATTACTTTGCCAAGCACGAAAATTACCCAAATCGGCCTGATGTGTCATGTGGGCATCTCCCATGGAGTTGAAAAGCTCATCATCACCCCAATTCCAAGATGTACAATAGTTACATTTCTCCTTATCAGGTATACAGTTGTATATTTCTTCTATGAACCCTTGAAAATTGCGGAAGTTCTTGAATGCATCATCCTCGGAAACAGTAGCTTCCGGGCTTTTGTCCAAATAGTCTTCGCAAGATGTCATGCAGAATCCTATCGAGAGAGACAAAAGACCTGCACAAAAAAGAGTCTTATATATATTATATTTCATCTTGTACATTATTATAATGTGAATTTAATACCTAAATTATAACGCTTCACCGTGGGGTAGGCACCCAGATAACCGGCACCGGAAAGATTAGCTTCACGATCATCCGGCATACGTGTCCACAACCAAAGATTATTACCATTGAGATAAATCTTCAGGTTACCCAATCCAAGTTTTCTAATCCAACCCTTATTCCAGGTATAGGCTAACTCTACGTTCTTCAAACGGATGTAGGAACCATCATACAAGAATTGAGTACCGTCATTGTAACTCGGTGTAGAATTCCAGCGGGGCACTACGACATCCGCATTAGGAGTAGCTTGTGACCACCATGTACCAGTATCGAATACAGTATTTAATTTGCTTCCAAAGCTATTGAGAGCAACATCACGGGTTATGTTAGTTACCCCATAGAACTGTGCGAATGCACTGAATCCTTTCCATTCGAATCCGACTGTTGCATTAAATGTATTCTCAGGAGAATTAGTATAACCATAAGGCGCCTGATCCTTATTATCCACCACACCATCGCCATTGAAATCGACAATGTAGTAGTCGCCCACCAATTTTTGAGAATCGTTAGCATCGTGAGCAGGAGTACCATATAATTGGTCGTAATTTTGAATAAAACCGGCATCAATATAAGAAGTGTATTGATTTACACCATGTCCGGCAGCTTTCTGATATCCGGGACGCAAAGCTTGGTCATCTTTCACAAGAACCTTATTCCTTGCATGGGTCATACTGAAATTACCCCAAACACGCAAATTATTAGCAAACGACTTATTGATGCGCAATTCCAATTCATATCCGTTCGTACGAATCTTACCTTTATTTACGGACGGAGGCGTTCCACCAAAATAAGAAGGAATGGAGCGGTCACCACCATAAACAAAAATGTTAGAACGTACATCACGGAAAAATTCCACACTACCGGCAAACAACCCTTCAAGGAACGAATAGTCTATACCTATATTCAACTTTTTCACAACTTCCCATTGAATATCTTTATTTCCAATAGCAGACTCGCGATACCATGTATAAATACTTTGCGTCTGATTAAGATCCATCGTAGTGTGTCCGCCATAAGCCCACTGATTCATATAGAGCCAGCGACGACTTGAATCAAAAGGATTGGGACCTAACTGGTCAGAACCGATTTCACCATAAGAAGCACGCACCTTCAACATATCTACAATCTTCTTTTCCCGGAAGAATTTCATGAAAGGTTCTTCACTGACCATCCAACCAATAGCTCCGGAATTGAAAAAAGCAAAACGATTTTCCGGACTGAATTTTTCAGATCCGTTGTATGCACCGTTATATTCAATAAAATAACGATCAGCGTAATTATAAGTAGTACGGAATGCCCAGTCTTCACGATAGGTAGGCATTACGCTTCCCCTTGCGTTTTCCTGACGGCTAAACAATCCCATAGCTGTCACATAATGTTTGCCAAAGTCACGCCCCCAGTTCAGTTGTGCCTGATAATAAAGGTTACGAACCGTCTGACTGTTGTCTACAGCACCGGGAGAGGTAGTCCAATTAACTCCTTGAGTCCAGTCAAAACCATTATTGGTATCATAAGATTGCTCATACCTTTCCTGACCAGTATCCGGATCTATCCATTTGCGCTGCGCACTATTAAACAGGTCGTTGATACCACGATTGTTTTCCACAAAGACATTATCCCAAGAAACAGTAGCCCGAGCAGAAAGGCCTTTGGTTATAAACTTCAGATCCTGTTCCAACGTAAAATCCGTATTAATACGAGTTGTTGTGAGTTGCATCGTACCACCTAAAGATATATTTTCCGCCGAGTTGGTAGTATTGGAAACAAGCGGATACATTCCCCAACTTCCGTCAGAATATTGTGGAAGAAATACATCCGGAGCAATGTTGTATGCACCCGACCACTGTTGTCCAATCTGCCATTCCGAATTTCCTGTATTACTCCATGGAGCCTTACGAATAGCGTTAGATCCGGCAAGATTCACTTTCAACACAGTCGTTTTTGTGATATTGAAATCTAAATTACTGCGCACGTTAATACGATCATATCCATAACCGGAATTATAGTCGCGACCGTTGTCATACATTCTAAAAAGATCTCCTTCATGCACATAATCAGCCGAAGCAAAGTACTTTACAAATTTCGTACCGCCACTGATATTTATATTAGCATTATAAGACATTGTATTGTCTTTGAACAAAGCTTTTTGCCAATCTACGTTAGGATAACGTTCTCTCTGTTCCACAGTAGTCTGATTACGATAGTTTTCAATAAACGATTGAGAACGAATATACTCCCAAGAATCCGGTCGTAAAGCCAGTTCGTGCTCAATAGCTGTATTACGGAACATCAATGCATCGTAAGAATCATACTTGTTAGGCAATTTGGATGGAGATTTTAAAGTAGCATTGAAACCTACATCTATTTTTGCACTACCCTCGGTACCGCGTTTGGTTGTTACAAGAATTACACCATTGGCACCCTTTACACCATAAACAGCGGTTGCCGAAGCATCTTTCAAAACAGAAATAGATTGCACAGAACTAATATCCACTGAACTCATAGGGCGTTCGATACCATCAACCAGCACTAACGGATCTTCATTGTTGTTCCATGAACTTGCACCACGAATAGTTATTTTCGGTTCTTCTTCACCAGGCATACCCGTACCTTGAGTAGTAACAACGCCGGGCAGATTACCCGTCAAGGCAGCACCAATATCCGAAACACCGGCTGCGCGTTCCAGTACTTTACCTGTGGTTTGCGTAATAGCACCTACCACCGACGCTTTCTTCTGCTGGCCATAACCTACAACAACCACTTCTTCCAACTGTTGGGAGTCATCTTCCAACGTCACCTTAATCAAGCCTTTCGAAGTCGCTTTTACTTCTTTAGCTTTCATTCCCACAAACGAAACGATAAGAGTAGAGTTCTCATTGGGTACGGTCAACATAAAATTGCCATCTATATCTGATATTGTACCTATTGAATTATTACCTTTTAAAACTACCGAGGCGCCAATGATTGTCTCACCGTTACTGTCAAAGACAGTTCCTTTTACCGTTACTCCTTTCTGCGCCGATACCGTCAAACAACTGAACAGCATAAGCAAAAACAGGTAAGGAATCTTTTGAATTTTCTTTGTTACATTTTTCATTACCATTAGTTTAAGATGTTAATAAACTACATTGTTCTCTAATCATCAATCATTACTGTGCAGCCTTAGCTGTCATCAAACATGTGTCTCATTTTTTCATTTAGTATTCAAGATTTATTAAAAGAGGAAATATTTTATTTACGAGTAGCATACAATCCTATTGTGCTACCAGTGAATCCCCCCGCAGTAGCCGTAGACAAATACTTTGCATCAATATTTTTACACAACAGCGTCCAATCATTACCATCCTTCAATGAATAATAGAAATCATAATGAGTTCCTTTGGAAACGACTCTTAAGTAAATTTCATTCAAATTGTCAGGAAGAGTGGCTGATGCCAAAACTTGATCCTTATCTCCTATTTTCTTCAGAGAAATTTGCTTTTTCGCTCCGGGCTTATTGATCGCCAAGAAATATTGATGCTTTTCATCTTTAAATAATAATAAGCCTGCAGCCTCTTTATCATCAGATGGTTCAAAAAGCATACGAGTAGTACATTCAAAATTATGATGCTGCATACGACGGCAAATAAATGCAGGCGTAGCTTTTTCCTTGGCACTGACATCTGCACACTTCAATGTCAAATATCCAGGAGTTTCGGACAAAGAATATAATTCAGAACCAGGGGTACGCAAAGTCATCCATTGCATATCCAAAGAGGGTGTATCAAAATTTTCATTCTTTTCAAAATTACCAAATGTAACCTCCTCAGTGCGCTTCACCCCTGGCCGCTTCAAAACCATAGGAACGGCTTCATCACCCTGCGTCATGTAAGGGAATCCGTCTTCACTCCATCTCACCGGCATCAGGAAAGTTTCACGTCCCAGATTTTCAAATTTGTTATTAATGGGACGACATGCCAAAAATACAGCCCACCAATCACCTTCTTTTGCCTGTACCAAATCAGCATGACCGGCACAAGTGACAGGATTCGGACGACGTGCATTAAGATGCCTCTGTGTCAATATCGGATTCTTATCCCATGGTGTGAATGTTCCCATCGGAGAATCACCACGGAAGATAACTTCTGAATGCCAATTGCTCGTACCGCCTTCAGCATCCATCAGAAAGTATTTACCATTAATCTTATACATGTGAGGCCCTTCTATCCAAATGGGTTTCTCAGCCGGATGTACACCTTTATTTACCAGAATCTTGCGGGGACCGATAGTCTTGTCTGTTTTTACATCAAATTCCTGAACGCGTATGGTACGATGTCCGCTATATTCCGGTTTATTATCCGGTGCATCATCATTATTTACAATATAGGCTCTACCATCTTCGTCAAAAAAGAAAGAAGGATCAATACCTCCTACCTCGGGTAATTTGATAGGATCTGACCATTCGCCAAACGGATTTTGTGTCTTAACAAAAAAATTCCCGGCGCCTACATTGGTCGTAATCATATAATAAGTCTTATTATGAGGGTTATACTCGATGGCCGGAGCAAAAACACCTCCACTCACGTGTTGCCCTTTCATATTAACCAATTGGGAAGGTCGACTGAGAACATGACCGATCTGTTTCCAATTTACAAGATCTTTACTATGAAAGATAGGTACTCCAGGGAAATAAGTAAAGGTAGAAGTAACTAAGAAATAGTCCCCCTCACCATTCGTACAAATACTGGGATCGGAATACCATCCCGGCAGAATCGGACTATAAAAAGATTCATCATCCGGCAACGGATTCTCTTTATAAAAAAGATCATCACCTTTATAAGTAAAGTTATCGAAAAGAGCTACGGACTTTCCAACAACAGGTTTTTTACTTGCTGCCTTAGCGGAATTGCACGAGCATATTCCTCCCCATGCCCCGGCAAAAATCAATAATACCAACTGGATTTTAAAAATTTGTTTCTTCATCAAAACTCGATTTTATTATTATTAGTATATTTGTACTTCGAGCCATTTGAAGGAAAGTGTTTTTCATACTTATGTCTTCCCTTATATTAGAATCGGCCTTTTCCGCAACAAATGTATGAATTACACTTAACATGATCTATTAGATATGTTACACGTTTTTTAAGCAATATTACATTTTTCTTTTTGATGTTACATTACATTTTGCTCATGTTACAGAAAAAGATATATATCATTATATATCAACAGATTATACCACAAAACTAAATCTATCTTTTTTAAAGACATCTCCTCAGGAACATATCCAATTAAAACTAATAAAAAACGCTAAAGAGCGGATTTATAACCCGAATAAATCCATCTGTTAAATTGCTTATGGATTTAGGATTCAAATATCCACATTTTACAAGGTTATTCAAGAAAGTGGTAGGATGTTCACCTAATGAATACAGGCAAACTAATTTCATTTTCCAAATACAATCCAAATTTCAGTAATATAATTTTGAACAGACTTTGATTGTACTACATTCGATTTATGCTATCTTTGCAGAAAAAGCAAAGACAAGTTACTTGATTAACAAAGATTCATATATGCCTGACTATGATTTAATTGCCATATTAGGTCCTACCGCCTCCGGTAAAACTCCATTTGCTGCAGCACTTGCAGACGAGCTTAACACTGAAATCATCAGTGCCGATTCCAGACAAATTTATCGGAATATGGATATCGGTACAGGAAAAGACATTGCCGATTACACCATAAATGGTAAACAAATCCCTTATCATCTTATCGACATAGCCGATCCGGGTTATAAATACAACGTTTTTGAATATCAACGTGATTTTCTAAAAGCATACGAGACTATTAAACAAAAAGGTTGCTTGCCCGTTGTATGTGGCGGTACCGGCATGTATCTGGAATCGGTATTAAAAGGTTATAAACTATTACCTGTACCTGAAAATCCGGAGTTGCGTGCCCGCTTGGCTGATAAATCCTTGGAAGAGTTGACCGCTATTCTGGCTGATTACAAGAATCTGCATAATACAACTGACGTGGATACTGTCAAACGTGCAATCCGTGCTATCGAGATAGAAGAATATTACATCCATACAACCACAGAAGAACGCTCGTTTCCACAATTGAACAGCCTCATCATCGGTGTGGATATAGACCGTGAATTGCGACGTGAAAAGATAACCCGCCGCTTACACCAACGTCTGGAAGAAGGTATGGTAGATGAAGTACGCCGCCTGATCGAACAAGGAATACAACCAGACGATCTTATCTATTACGGACTGGAATACAAATATCTGACGCTTTACATTATTGGCAAGCTAAGTTATGACGCAATGTTCAACCAACTGGAAATCGCCATCCATCAATTTGCCAAACGCCAGATGACTTGGTTCCGTGGAATGGAAAGACGGGGATTTACCATTCACTGGATGAATGCCCGGTGGCCGATGGAAGAAAAGATTGCCTTTGTAAAGTCAAAACTCAAAGAGATTTAGTATCTTTAGAGAAGATAGGCTGCGTCTCAACAAAACTTTTCAAGCAAGCTTGAATGTTTTGTCTTCAATTTGCACTATCTTTGGCGGCAGGGCTGGAAAAGCGCAAATGGGATTGAAAATGTTAGACTTACTGAAAGAAACGAGCTTATGAGTGTAGAACCCAACAAGTGGGGTGTAATATATAACCCCAAAGCCGGAACGCGAAAAGTGCAGAAACGGTGGAAAGAAATTAAGGAATATATGGACAGTAAGGGCGTGTCTTATGACTACGTACAGTCCGAAGGGTTCGGTTCGGTAGAGCGTCTGGCCGGAATTCTCGCCAATAACGGTTACCGTACCATTGTTGTAGTAGGTGGTGATGGCGCACTGAATGATGCTATTAATGGTATTATGCTTTCCAATGCCGAAGATAAAGAAAACATAGCCATAGGCATTATTCCTAACGGAATTGGTAATGATTTTGCCAAATATTGGGAAATGAGTTCGGAGTATAAAGAAGCGGTTGACTGCATCATCAACAATCGCCGCCGTAAGATAGATGTAGGAACCTGTTACTACTACGACGGCGAAAAGCACCGGACACGTTACTTTCTTAACGCTATCAACATAGGGCTCGGAGCCCGTATCGTAAAAATTACCGATCAGACCAAACGTTTCTGGGGAGTGAAATACCTTTCCTACTTTATGGCATTTATTTCCATGATTTTTGAACGTAAACTCTACCGTATGCACCTCAAAATAAATGGTGAACATATACGGGGACGTATCATGACTGTATGTATTGGCAGTGCATGGGGATACGGACAAGCCCCCAGTGCAGTACCTTACAACGGTTGGTTGGACGTATCGGTTATCTATCGCCCAGAGTTGTTGCAACTGTTTTCCGGTATGTGGATGCTCATTGAAGGAAGAATACTGAACCATAAAGTTGTAATGCCTTACCGTACCCAAAAGGTAAAAGTACTACGCGCTCAGAACGCTTCAGTCGACTTGGACGGACGTATTCTCGACCGGCATTTTCCACTGGATATCGGGGTACTGCACGAAGCGATAACGCTGATAATACCAAACTAACAATGTTATGAGTTATATGCTTGTAATTTATAACTCATAATTAACTTAATAGCAAATAACCCATAACTTATAATTCAAAAGAAATGATTGAACTGAAAAATAATCCTGCCGGAAATTTCTTTCTGTTAGCAGGTCCTTGCGTCATTGAAGGAGAAGAAATGGCAATGCGTATTGCCGAACGTGTAGTAACAATCACTGAAAAGCTTCAAATTCCTTATGTATTTAAAGGCTCTTACCGTAAAGCCAACCGTTCGCGCTTGGATTCTTTCATGGGAATAGGTGACGAAACAGCGTTGAAGATACTAAAGAAAGTACACGATACATTTGGAATACCTACCGTTACAGACATTCATGCTCCGGAAGAAGCAATTATGGCTGCCGAATATGTGGATATATTGCAAATACCGGCTTTTCTTTGTCGCCAGACGGATTTATTAGTAGCTGCCGCAAAGACAGGAAAAATCATTAATATAAAGAAAGGACAATTTCTCTCTCCTTTTGCCATGCGTTTTGCAGCAGACAAAGTCGTAGAGGCCGGCAATAAAAATGTCCTGATAACAGAACGTGGAACCACTTTCGGTTATCAGGATTTGGTTGTTGACTATCGGGCTATCCCCGAAATGCAGTCATTCGGTTTTCCCGTAATTTTGGATGTAACCCATTCCTTACAGCAACCTAATCAGACCAGTGGTGTCACAGGTGGTATGCCGCAACTTATCGAAACCGTTGCTAAAGCTGGTATTGCCGTAGGAGCAGATGGTCTGTTCATCGAAACTCACGAAAATCCGGCTGTAGCTAAAAGTGACGGTGCCAATATGCTGAAATTGGATTTATTGGAAGATTTGTTAACCAAACTGGTACGTATCCGCGAAGCTATCAAATAAAAAAATAGGAAATTCTGTGATTTATCTTTTAACGCTTCGACAGATAAAGCAAGAACAATTAAAAATTATATAATGATGAAGCATTTATTTCGTAGTTTATGGGTAGCAGCATTAATCATATGCTGTAATTTCCAACAGGTATTTGCCCAACAAATGCCTCCTATTCCCGTTGATAAGAATGTCCGTATCGGTAAACTCGATAATGGATTGACTTACTACATCCGCAAAAACAACCTTCCTGCCAACCGGGCTGATTTTTATATTGCCCAAAAAGTTGGTTCCATACAAGAAGAAGCTAATCAGCGTGGTCTCGCCCACTTTCTGGAACATATGTGTTTCAATGGAACGACACATTTTCCAGGTGATGCTTTGAAACAATATTTGGAACGTATCGGAGTAAAATTCGGAGAAAATTTGAATGCTTATACTTCTATAGACGAAACCGTTTATAATATCTCTAACGTACCAGTTAATACTCCGGGAGCCATAGATTCTTGTTTACTGATTCTGCACGATTGGAGTAATGATTTGACTTTGGACCCTAAAGAAATCGACAAGGAACGCGGAGTTATCAATGAAGAATGGCGTACCCGCATGAGTGCCATGCAACGTTTCCAAGAAAAGATGCTTCCGGCTATGTATGCCGGTACAAAATATGCTACCTGCTTCCCTATCGGTACGATGGACGTAGTGATGAACTTCAAGCCTCAAACATTGAGGGATTATTATGAAAAATGGTATCGTCCTGACCTTCAAGGTATCGTAGTAGTAGGTGACATTGACGTAGACGCTATCGAAGCACAAATCAAGAAAGTATTCTCTGATATTCCCGCGCAGCCAAACGCAGCAGAGCGGGTATATTATCCGGTAAATGACAATAAGGAACCCATCATATTGGTTGCTCAGGACAAAGAACAGCCTTATATGCAAGCTTTCATTTTCAATAAGCACGAAGCAACTCCGAACGATCAGAAAAACAGTATACAATACCTTGCACAGGATTATGCTGTCACTCTGATATGTAATATGTTGAATGCACGTCTGAATGAACTGCTCCAGGTAGCCAACCCTCCCTTTATCTATGGGGTAACCTATGACGATGATTTCTTTGTAGCAAAAACAAAAGACGCCTTTACAGGGGTAGTTATCTGCAAAGAAGATAATCCGGAAAACAGCATTGCAACCGTACTTCGCGAAATGGAACGCGCACGCCAATTCGGATTTACCGAAAGTGAATATACTCGTGCCCGTGCCGAATATTTGCGTCAACTGGAATCGGCATTCAACGAACGAGACAAAAGTAAAAATGAACAATACGTAAAGGAATATGTCCGTCATTTCCTCGACAACGAACCAATTCCGGGTATTGAAACCGAATATGCTATTGTCAACCAGATGGCTCCCGCCATTCCTGTGGCTGCATTGAATCAGATGATGCAAGAGCTGGTAACTGACAGTAACCAGGTAGTCGCTATCTTCGGTCCTGAAAAAGAAGGTTTGAAAATGCCGACAGAAGAATCAATTAAGAAGATGTTGAAAGACGTAAAAGCTGAGAAGCTGACACCTTACGTTGATAAAGTATCAAACGAACCTTTAATCAAAGAAACGCCCAAGGGTGGTAAAATCGTATCTGAACAAAATGATAATATATTCGGTACAACAACATTGACATTATCAAACGGTGTAAAGGTAATCATCAAGAAGACAGACTTCAAAGCAGACGAAATCCGTATGAAAGGTGTTAGCTTAGGTGGCAGTTCTTTGTTCCCGGATTCAGAAATTATCAATATCAACGGACTGGATGCTGTATCTGTAGGTGGTTTAGGTAATTTTAGCGCTGTAGATCTTGATAAAGTCCTGGCAGGTAAGAAAGCCTCGGTAAGCTATGGCATCGGTGACAAGACCGAAACAGTTAACGGTAGTTGTTCTCCCAAGGATTTTGAGACTATGATGCAACTCACCTATTTAACATTCACAGCTCCACGCCGTGATGATGAAGCTTTCGCTTCCTATAAGAATCGTAACAAAGCTGCTTTGCAGAATATGGAAATGAATCCGAAAATTGCATTCAGCGATTCCATACAAGTAGGTATCTATATGAATCATCCAAGAAGAGAAAGATTGAAAGCTGACATGATTGACAAAATGGATTATGACAAAATCTTATCCATGTATCAAGACCGTTACAAAGATGCCAGTGACTTTACCTTTATCTTTGTAGGTAATGTAGATGTAGAAGCTATGAAGCCGATGATTGCAACTTATCTGGGTGCCCTTCCTGCTATCAACCGCAAGGAAACATTCAAAGACAATAAGGTTAATATGCGTCAAGGCATTTACAAGAATGAGTTCATAAGAAAACAGGAAACTGCCAAAGCCTCCAATTTCGTATTCCTTAATGGAACTTGCAAATACGACTTGAAAAACAATATAATGATGGATATGCTCGGCCAGATTTTGAACTTAGTCTATACAGAAAAAGTTCGTGAAGACGAGGGCGGTACTTATGGTGTTGGAGTTTACGGTCAATTAATGAAGTATCCTACTGAGAAAGCGGTTATGCAGATTTCTTTCGAAACGGCTCCTGAGAAGAGAGAGAAACTGATGCAGATCATCTTTGCCGAAGCTAATAATATGGCTAAGGTAGGCCCATCGGAAACAGACTTGAAGAAGGTAAAAGAATTCATGTTGAAAAAACATGCCGAAGAACTGAAAGAAAACGATTACTGGTTGGGAAGCATTGATGAATATTTGTTTACCGGTATGAATATCACTAAAGACTACGAACAAATCGTTAATAGTATTACTACAAAGGATATTCAGAAGTTTATGAATGACCTGCTCAAACAGAAGAATGAGATTGAGGTATCCATGATCAGCCCTAATCAGGAATAATAAAAATATAGCATAAGAGGCTGCGTTGTTCATAAAGCAGCGCAGCCTTTTTTATATACTCTAATCATCTACACAATGAGTCTTTTTATAGAATTACGCAAGCATGGGAAACTGGCTGCCAAACGCAATCCGATGTACGAAAAGAATAAATTCGGCAAGTTCTGGATGTTCCTTATGGCAATATTCTGGGCCGGTTATCTGATGTTCTTTGGAACAACTTTTGCTTTTGCTTTCGATGGTGGTGCCACAGAAGCCTATCATGTTCTCAACAGCGGACTGATATTTGTGATGGCAATCGACTTCTTGATGCGTTTCCTATTCCAGAAAACGCCGACGCAAGAAGTTAAGCCTTATCTACTGCTACCAATAAGACGAAATCGCCTCATCGACTTCTTACTGATACGTTCCGGGCTGAGTGGATTCAACTTTATCTGGTTATTCCTCTTTGTTCCGTTTGCCATCATTACCATTACCAAATTTTATGGTATTACCGGTGTATTAACCTACTGCATAGGCATCTGGTTGCTGATGGTTTTCAACAACTATTGGTTTTTGTTGTGTCGCACGCTGATTGACCAACGTATCTGGTGGATAATCCTTCCGGTGCTTGTGTACGGTGGTATCGCTGCCGGGATGTTCATTCCGGATAATAGTCCTTTATTCGAATATTCGGTAAACCTTGGAGAAGGATTTATTACGGGCAATCTACTCACATTCCTTGGAGTGTTGATAGCAATCACCGTTATGTGGCTTATCAATCGCGCCTTGATGGTGAGGTTAGTGTATGATGAACTTAATAAGGTAGAAGACACAAAAGTAAAACATGTTTCAGAATATAAGTTCCTTGACCGCTATGGCGAAATAGGCGAATACATGCGTTTGGAGCTGAAAATGCTGCTACGTAACAAAGTTTGCAAAACAGCTCTGCGTTCGGCATTCCTGGTAGTAATTCTTTTCACCGGTATTCTCAGTTTCACTGAAGCCTATGATGGGCAGAGAATGAAAGGTTTCATCATCGTTTACAACTTCATAATCTTTGGTATCTTGTTCCTCTCCAACCTAATGAGCTACGAAGGGAACTATATAGACGGATTAATGAGTCGTAAAGAATCTATCTACACACTGCTCCGTGCCAAATATACTCTTTACAGCATTGCAATACTGATTCCATTAATACTAATGATTCCTGCTATGGCAACCGGCAAATTATCCATATTGAGTTGCATCGCATGGGCTATATTTGTTGCAGGTGGTGTTTACTTCTGCCTGTTCCAATTGGCGGTATACAACGTCAAGACTGTCAACTTGAATGCTAAAATGACAAATCGCCATAACATGGGAACAGGATTACAAAATCTGATAGCGGGCGCCGCTTTTGGTGTTCCTTTGATTTTAAACTATGTACTGACTACTTTTCTGGGAGAAACAGCCACTGCATGGGTATTAATCGTGACCGGTGCCGGTTTCATCCTGACTTCCCGCTTCTGGTTGAAGAATGTTTATCACCGTTTCATGAAACGCCGTTACAAAAATATGGAAGGATTTAGGGACAGCAGACAATAAATAATAGTGATTAGTGACTGGTGATTAATGATTTGCTCATCATCAACCTCTAATCACTGAAAACTAATAACTAATAACTAAATTATGATACAGATTAATAATCTTCAAAAAAACTTCGGTAATAAGAGAGCCGTAGATATTGATAAATATTTCATCAACCAAGGTGATATGTTGGGATTAGTAGGTAACAATGGGGCTGGGAAGACTACTCTTTTCCGCCTGATATTGGATCTACTGCAAGCCGACCATGGCAATGTTGTCATCAATGATATTGACGTGTGCAAAAGTGAAGATTGGAAGGGTTTCACAGGCGCTTTTATCGACGACGGTTTCCTGATAGACTATCTTACTCCCGAAGAATATTTCTATTTCATCGGAAAAATGTACGGATTGAAAAAAGAGGAAGTAGACGAACGCATAGCTCCTTTTGAACGGTTTATGAATGGAGAGGTAATGGGACAAAAGAAGTTTATCCGTAATTTCTCCGCAGGAAATAAACAGAAAATCGGAATTATTTCCGCCATGCTGCACCATCCACAGTTACTTATTCTGGACGAGCCGTTCAACTTCCTTGATCCAAGTTCCCAATCCGTCATCAAACATTTACTGAAAAAATATAATGAAGAGCATGGTGCTACTGTCATTATCTCCAGCCATAACCTGAATCATACAGTAGACGTATGTCCACGCATTGCCTTGCTGGAACATGGTGTCATTATCCGCGATATACAGAATCAGAATAACTCAGCAGAAAAAGAGTTGGAAGCTTACTTCAATATCAACGTAGAAGAAGATGTTATTGAAAATTCAGAAGAAGAAGAAACAACAGGCACTACAATGACTAACGAAACATCGGTTACGGCAGAAGCATGAGAAAAATTCTTTCCTACACAGTTGCCCTCTGCGGGTTGATTATCAGTCTGAGTTCATGCCATACATCTGCTCCCCGGGTGGACTACAAAGCACTGGCAAAGTCATCGGTACGCCTCGGTATAGATATTGACCTTACAGACAACCACAATTTGTACATCAATGCCGCCGAATGGATCGGTACTCCCTACCGGGCGGGCGGTGAAAGTAAACGCGGAACGGATTGCTCCGGATTAGTTTCGCAACTTTACAGGAAAGTGTATCACACTCGGTTATCCAGAAGTACGGATGAGCAATTAAAAGAAAGTAGCAAAATCTCCCGCCGCAACTTGCGTGAGGGAGATCTTGTATTTTTTACCAGTCGAAGTTCCTACAAAAAAGTGGCACATGTCGGCATTTACCTTAAAGATGGGAAATTTATCCATGCCAGTACCAGTCAGGGAGTTATTGTGAGCGATCTCAAAGAAAAATATTACACTCAATATTGGCTCTGCGGCGGAAGAGTTAAATAAAAAAACACCTCTTGTGATTTTCTTCATTCTTTTCCGACTGATATTTCAGAATAAACCCGATAAAGAAGAAAATAATGAAGAAAATTTTAGGAATACTGCTTTTTATCAGCATTACATTAAATGCCAATGCACAACTCTTATGGAAAATTTCCGGTAAAGGATTAGAAAAACCATCTTACATTTTCGGCACTTATCACCTTTCTCCACTCAGTATAAAAGACAGCATCGCCAGTATGCCACAGGCAATAAAAGAAACATCGCAGGTTTACGGTGAAATTGTCATGAGCGATATGACATCCCCCACTTTCTTACAAAATGCACAGCGACTGATGATGATGCCCAAAGACAGTACACTGCAAAGTCTTTTTACTCCTGAACAGTACGAAAAGTTAGGTAAGGTTATAAAAGACAATATGATGGTAGACGTCGCCATGCTGAGGCAGCTAAAACCTGCCGCTATCAACCAGCAACTCGCTCTATTGCTTTATATGAAACAGACTCCAGGGTATAATCCGCAGGAGCAACTCGACAGTTTCTTTCAACAACAAGCGCAACAACAAGGTAAGAAAGTAGGTGGCTTGGAAACAACTCAGTCGCAAATAGAACTTCTGTTTAATAGTCAGTCTTTGCACCGCCAAGCTAATTTACTATACTGCACAGCCAGTAACATTGATAAGACTATAGCCCAAATCAAGCAACTGATTAAAAGCTATCAGGCACAGAATCTGGATGAAGTGTTGAAACTGATGGAAGAGCGTGAAAATACCTCCTGCGACCCTCTACCGGAGGAAATGGAAGCATTGATTGACAACCGCAACATCGTATGGGCAAACAAAATGCCTGCCATTATGACTGAAGCTCCCACCTTCTTTGTTGTAGGTGCCGGGCACTTACCGGGAGCCAACGGAGTACTTAATTTACTGAAACTACAAGGCTACAGCGTGGAAGCCATGAAATGAATCTCTAATAAATTATCTCTAACAATGACAAAGAGAGTGTCTCCGTGATGGAAACACTCTCTTTATTTATATAGTAAAACAGCTTCAGCGAAGTATAAAGCGTAATTCACTACCATTTAGTAGCTCTTCATGAGTGATACGGTAACGTGATAAAGGTTTTCCTCCCAACTCCATCCGGTGAATATACAAGGCTTCTGCCGTCGGGCGTTCCGTTTTTATCACCAATTTGTCCCGTCCCCATTGTTTTGCATCAAGAGTTATAGTCACTTTATCGAATACCGGAGTAGAAAGCGTATAAGCCGGTTCACCGGGACAATCGGGATAAAAGCCCATCATATTAAAGATAGCCCAAGCTGACATGGTGCCCGTATCATCATTACCGGGAATGCCATCCGGTGTGTTTTTAAAATACTTGTTCAAAAGACGGTGTAATTCTTTTTGAGTACGCCACTCCTCACCTTTAAAGTAAGAGAATAGATGGGCATAAGCAATATCAGGCTCATTGGCAGGGTCATAAAGTCCGTCATCAAACACACGTTGAAGTTTGTTAATGAAAGGCTTCTCTCCTCCCATCAAGCGTGCCAGTCCTTTGACATCATGGGGAACATAGAAAGTGTAATTCCAAGAGTTACCTTCATGGAAACCCGGACTGGGCTCGAAGTTCTCACCTTCCATTGGATTGAAAGGAGAATAAAACTGTCCGTTGGGAAGGATAGGACGGAAAGTACCGAACTCTTTACTGTAATAATGCTTATATCCTAATGAGCGATTATAGAAGAGACGGGCATCTGCCTGATACTTACGGGCTACATCTTTCTTTCCCTGTGCATCTGCCTGCTTACCAAGCGCATCGGCAAGACGTGAAAGCGCATTATCGGCAATGTAATATTCCAAAGCATGAGACACAGAATTATCATATTGCTGACGCAAAGGAACATAACCCAGAGACAAGTAATCATCATTATCCGGCCGGAGCAGGTTCTCCGCACCCGGCAAAGTGGCTCCCTTACGCATGGCTTCATAAGCAAGTTCAATGTCAAAATCACGCAATCCCTTCAGCCAGGTATCTACAATAACGGGGATAGAAGGATCACCCTCCATCGTTAATGTTTCCCGTCCATATAGTTCCCACTTAGGCAGCCAGCCGTGCTCCCGATACATATCAAGCATGGTACGTACCATCTGTACCTGACGTTCGGGATAAACCAGCGTTAGAAGTTGGTGTACATTGCGGTAAGTATCCCACAAGGAGAATACAGTATAACGGTCACCATTTGTTGTCAGGATTCTGTCGCTTTCCATGGCAGGATATTGTCCATTGACATCCTGCAAGATATTGGGGTGTATCAACAAATGGTATAGAGCGGTGTAAAATACTGTCTTTTGTTCCTTTGTTCCGCCTTCAACAAGAATACGCGACAAATCATCATTCCACTTCCGGCGACTCTCATCCAATACTACACCGAAGTCCTTTTCTTTCTGCTCAGTATCCAGATTAAGTCGTGCATTCTCTATGCTGACAAAAGAAACACCCATCTGTACCTCTATCTGCTCCCCCTCCCCGGTATCAAAAGTGAGAAAAGCTCCTATGTCATCCCCTGCAATCTCCTTCTTATAACGGGTATAGAGTTTATAACGACCGTTATCCGGGTCCCATTCCGCCTCAACACCAGTCATAGGGCGTTGCTTCTTCCAATAACCTGAAGATGCAGGTCGTTTATTGACCCGCATTACAAAATAAATGGGAAATACAGCTTGTGGATTGTAACAGAAAGTGCCCAATAGTTTCATTCCCTCAAACTCAGCCTCATTCACCTGGCGCAAGAAAGCTCCTGTCTCATTGGTCAGACCTTCGCCTAAATTCAATAAAATGTGACTCTGTCCGGCAGGAAAAGTAAAACGCGATACACCCGTCCGGGGCGTTGCGGTTACTTCGGTCTTTATACCATAACGGGTGAGGAAATTACTATAATATCCGGGCGAGGCTTGCTCATCCTTGTAACGGCTGCCATACTCTTTATAATCCACAGACAGTTCGCCCGTAGTGGGCATCAGAAGCAGAGAGCCTAATTCGGGACAACCTACTCCACTCAGATTGACATGCGAATATCCGGTAAAGAAACAATTATGGTATTCATAGGGAGTAGACCACCAACGGGCATCTTTGTCGTACTTATTATCTGCCGACCCCATCACATTAAAAGGTACTACGGACATCATACCATTGGGACAAACAGCCCCCGGATTGGTAGTACCGAAATTCGTGGTCCCAATAAAAGGATTGACGTAATCTACAGGCGAAGGCCTCGTTCCCGCCGCCAACGGCATGGCAAGCAAGCAGAAAGATAATAGACAAGAAGTAATTGCTCGTTTCATGGTAATTGTATTTTAAACAATGCTCGTCCGTTTAGTAAACTCTATAATCTCGGAGATGTATCCGAAAGCCATTCCTACAACCGTATCGGCAGCGCCATAATAAGCAGCCACCCTGTCTCCGTCCTGTAAAGCGGCACATGGAAATACTACATTAGGTACATCGCCTTGTAATTCATAAGGAGCGGCGGGTGCAAGCAGATATTCACGGGTACGGTACAGCACCTTTTCCGGATGTTCTTTGTCCAATATCGCGCTTCCCATAGAATAACGGAAACCGTTGCAAGTGGTGATAACGCCATGATAGAATATCAACCAGCCTTCTTCCGTAAGGAATGGAACAGAACCCGCACCAATTTTGGTGCACTGCCAGGCGCTTTCAGGAAATGGGGTTACTTTCATCACGCTGCGATGTTCGCCCCAATACTTCATGTCCGGACTGTAGCTGATATAAATATCGCCGAAAGGAGTATGCCCATTGTCGCTGGGACGGCTCAACATGGCATATCGCCCGTCTATCTTCCGCGGGAAAAGTACCCCGTTACGGTTGAAAGGCAGAAAAGCGTTTTCGCATTGGAAGAACTCTTTGAAGTCAAACGTATAGCCGATGCCAATAGTAGGTCCGTGATAGCCGTTGCACCAGGTTATCCAGTAACGGTCTTCAATCCACGTAACACGAGGATCGTACTTATATTCGGACTCTATCATTTTCGTATTTCCCGCTTCAAAGCGGATGGGTTCGTGACTGATTTCCCAATTGATACCGTCCTGACTGAAACCGGCAAAGATATTCATCTGCACCGCTTTGTTATCACAACGGAACACTCCAGCAAATCCTTCTCCAAAAGGTACTACCGCACTATTGAAAATACTGTTTGAAGACGGGATATGATACCGACCGATGACGGGGTTCTTGGAATAACGCCACATAACATCTTTGCAATCTTCCGGCCGTTCTTCCCAAGGCATTGAAATTTTACTATTCATAATTATATTTATTTTAATCAGTTATATTAGTTAGCATCATATAATAAATGGGAATTTGTCGAGATACTATGAGTTCTTTTTTTGCTTGCAAGTAAAATCTTCCCAATTGTACAACTCATACTGCTCCAGTTGTACAACTCATACACGACCAGTTGTACAACTGGGAAGATTTTGTTAGGCATGAAAATAAAGAAAGGATGTAACTTTTATAAAAAGTAAAGCCTAATCGCTAAATCATCATATATCTTTCTTTTCATCGGGATACGTAAACGGCAGAAAGTACGTAATAAGGAATGCCGGAATGGTAGCAAACAACGTGAATACGAAAAACCGCTCATATCCCCAATAGTCACTAAGATACCCGCTTATCGTTCCCGGTAACATCACTCCCAAATTCATAATACCCGAAGCAAAAGCATAATGCGCCATCTGGTGTTTGCCCGGCGCTACTTGTTGCATCATAAACAGCATCAGCCCCACAAATCCAAAACCGTAACCGAAGTACTCCAATACAATAGCCCCGCCTATCAACAATCCGTTCTCCGGCTGATAAATGGCAAGCAGTGTATAAGCAACAAACGGCAGATTGAAAATACAACACAACGAGAACAGCGTCTTACTCAATCCGCGATGCGAAATATAATATCCCGCCAACAACGAGCCCAACACAAAAGCCGCCGCACCGTATGTACCATAATACAAACCTATCTGCTGTTCGTTCAATCCCAAGCCGCCCGCCGAACGCTCTGCCTTCAAGAAAAGGGGAACAATCTTCATGACAAAGCCTTCGGCGAAGCGATAAAGGATGATGAAAGCGATATAATAGGCTATATGTTTCTTCCGGAAGAAATCTTTAATAACGCCGATAAGTTTTTCCAAGGTTTCGTGTGCCGATACTGTCTCCTTTGCAGCAGCGCCGCCTGTGGGCAAAGTGCGCATGTGATAAAATCCCAAGAGTATCATAACTCCCGCCATCAAAAACATCACTATCATCCATGCCTGTATCGTAGCTTCATGGTGTACAGCTTCCGTAGCCCCCTCTACTCCACCAAATCTTTTCAACAACCAACCAGCCAACCATACCAATCCGCCGGAAGCTACAATCTTGGCTATGTTGTAGAACGCTCCCTGCCAACCGATATACCGGGCTTGCTCCTGTTTGTTAAGTTCCGTAATATAGACACCATCCGTAGCTACATCGTGTGTAGCTCCACTGAAAGCAATCACTGCCAGCAAGGCAATGCAAACGGCAAAGTAGGCAGGCAGGTTCAGTGCCAATGCTACCAGTGCAAAGCCTATACCGGTAACCAACTGAGTCAGCACCACAAAGAATTTCTTCGTCCTATACATCTCCAGGAACGGACTCCAAAGAAATTTCAGGGTCCAGGGAAGCATGATAAGCGATGTCCACAGGGCTATGCGGGCATCACTTACTCCCATTCCCTTGAACATCAGTACGGATACCATATTGAGCACCACAAAGGGTAAACCCATCGCAAAATAGACGGTGGGTACCCAGGTTATAGGATTATGTTTCTTCGGGTTCATTCTTCTTTTATCATCTAAGAGGTAGTCCTCCCATCGTCACCTCCAGCGTACCACCGCCCACAATATCCTGATGAGTGAAGAACGGAGTATTCAACTGCTTTCCATTCAAGACAATACTTTGGATATACTTATTGGTACGACTGTTGTTATGCGTTATCACTTTAAATGTTTTTCCATCTCTCAAATGGACGGTTGCCTCATCAAATAGCGGACGCCCGATGGAATATACCGGTTTTCCGGGACATACCTGATAGAAACCCATTGCATTGAGGACATACCAAGCAGACATCTGCCCGCAATCTTCGTTACCTGAAAGTCCGTCCGGGTCGTTGAAGTAGAGCGTATGAAGCACGCTGTCTACCAATTCCTGAGTCCGATACGGTTGACCTACGTAATTGTACAGATGTGCAATGTGATGACTCGGTTCATTGCCATGCGCATACTGACCTATCAGTCCGGAAATATCAACTGAAGCAGCCTCACCCTCTAAAGCAGAGTCAGCGATAAACAGCGAATCCAGTTTATTGATAAAGGCATCACGTCCTCCCATCAGTTCTACCAATCCGTCTACATCGTGAGGAACAAACCAAGTCCACTGCCAGGCAGTACCTTCACAATAGTCGTCGTTACGGTGATTGGAAGAACGGGGATTGAAAGGCGTACGCCAATTACCCTCACTGTCCAATCCACGCATGAAGCGGGTACTCGGATCGAAATAGACCTTATAACCTTCGGCAAAGGCAGCATATTTATCCCGATTGACCTCGTCGCTCATGGCACCTGCCAAAATTGAAATACACCAGTCATCGTAAGCATATTCCAAAGCCTTCGCTACAGATTCGTTGTCCTTGTCGCAAGGCACATACCCTATCTTATTTTTCCAATATTTGGCTTGGGGCATCAAATGCGGCAACACCAAAGGAGGACAGAGGATGCCGGTCGTATCATATTCCGCCGTTCGGAGGCAAGCACGATAGGCTTCCTTGAGGTCGAAGTTGCGATAGCCTTTCACATAAGAATCGGCAATGAGAGACGCCGCATGATAGCCAATCATCGTTCCGGTATAATTACCGGCAAGTTCCCACATGGGGAAAATACCTCCTTCTTTCTGTTTCAGGATGAGCGAACGGATAAATGCCTCATTCAGTTCCGGGTCAATAATCGTCATCAGCGGATGGTATGCACGGAAAGTATCCCAAAGGGAGAAAATAGTATAAACCGGCTTGTCTACACTGCCTTGATGGGGTTTTAGGTCCATACCCAGGTAACGCCCGTCTGCATCGGTAAAGAGATTGGGTTGCATCCCCGTATGATAGAGCGCCGTATAGAACATTACCCGTTGATCGGCATCTTTCGTCTTAATATCTATTTTGGAAAGATAGTCATTCCATTGTTGGCGGGCCGACTGGCGCACCCCGTCGAAATTCCAGTCGGGTATCTCGGCTTCTACATTCTTACGGGCACCCTCCATATCTACGGCGGAAACACCTACTTTTACAAATACCTCTTCGTTCTTCTTTGTCTGAAATTGAATCAATACTTTAGCGGTAGGAAAGAGTGGTCCGCCTTCGTCCAATGCCATAGAGTCGGTTACCAGTGTATAAGTAAACGGTTTAGAGAATTTTGCGTAAAAGTTGATGTATTGGTCGAATGCCCAATATACGGTTTTCTTGCGTCCACGGATTTCCGTATCACTGATAACCTCCAGTTCCATTTCCTCATTCTTCTGGCGTTGCAGACTATAATCCAGGTCGAGAATAAAGCCGGCATCTTCCGCTTGCGGGAAAGTGTAACGATGAATAGCCGCCCGACGGGTGGATGTCAGTTCGGCTTTCACCTGATAACGGTCTAAGAATACGGAGTAATAACCGGGCTGTGCTATCTCATTTTCATGTGAGAAGGCGGAAGCGTAAGCCATCTGCTGGCTCTTTGTCCCCATGGCATGATAATCTTGCTTACCCACGGTAGGCATCAGCAATACATCGCCATAGTCGCCGCATCCCGTACCACTGACATGCGTATGTGAAAAACCATTGATGGTAGAATCTGCATAATAGTATCCGGAACAAGCGTCCCACTCGTAAATACGGGTATCCGGACTGGGTTGAATCATCCCGTTAGGAACTACTGCTCCGGGATAAGTATGTCCATGCCCGCCTGTTCCGATAAACGGATTTACATACGATGAATAGTCCTGTTCCGTGGGAGTACAGCCATATATCGCCATACCTAA
Organism: uncultured bacterium; assembly: GCA_905215345.1. Taxonomy (GTDB): domain Bacteria; phylum Bacteroidota; class Bacteroidia; order Bacteroidales; family Bacteroidaceae; genus Bacteroides. Next base: position 114,543 of record CAJMPR010000002.1, on the reverse strand, counting down.
CATAAGAAGGCAACTCATCCGTATAGAAATAGACTTCCTGTTTTTCATATCATTTGTTATATTTATGTTTGAATGTTAGTTCGGCATAAAGCTGATGGCCTGTCCACCACCTCTTGCCATATTAATTGTGAGAGTGTCGCCCGCAATGACTTGCTTCTCTGTAATTTGATAAGCCGTAGGATTTGTTTCCCAGTCGGCGCCTTCGCCATCGGCATAGATAACCGCCTTGTAAGTCTTTCCCTGTTCCAGGAAGTTCAGAGGAATAGTCACTTCCCGAGCTGCTTCATTAGTTGCCGCACCGAGGAAATAGTTATCTTTTGCCTTACGCACAATCACTACAAACTCACCCGGTTCGCCTGCCAATGCTTCCGACCAATCACAATCAGCATCAAAGTCACGGAAGAACCGGAAAGCGGGATGTCCTTCGTAATTCTCTATCATATCTGCTGCCATCTGCAAAGGAGAATAAAGTATCACCCAATTGGCTATCTGCTTGGCAAGCGTGGTATTGATGCGGCAATCCTTGCTGTCTTTCATATTCCACTGTTTGCGGTCGGGAGACTTCTTGGCACGTTCATAAAGCACATCGAAGATACCGGGAGTATAGTCCATCGGACCCGCCAGCAGACGGGTGAAAGGCAACATCACGTGGTGTTCGGGCGGATTACCTTCGCTCCATGCGTTCCACTCCATGCCACGGGCACCTTCGCGGGTCATCATGTTAGGATAAGTACGGCGTATCCCGGTATCCTTAATGGGTTCGTGCACATCAAGGGTGGTGTGGTATTTCGCGGCTGTCTTTACAACCTTACGGTAATGCCGTACATTGAATTGCCCATGATGATTGTATCCGTCAGGCAGTCCTCCGGCATAACCGGTCTTTACACTATGAATACCCAAGTCGGCATACCATTTATAGGCTTTATCCAACTGTCTCTCATAATTATAAATATTTCCTCCCGTTTCATGATGCCCGATAATTTGAATCCCCTTCTCTTTTGCATAGTCGGCAATCTCCTTTATATCAAAATCAGCATAGGGTTTAGTATAATCAAATGCCTGTGTTCCTCCCCAGTTTTCCCAACCTTCGTTCCAACCTTCAAACATCACAGCTTCTATGTTGTTAGCGGCGGCAAAATCTATATAGCGTTTTGCATTAGCAGTAGTAGCGCCGTGACGGTCGTTAATCACCCAACTCTCTACACCTAAATGCATTCCCCACCACACACCGACGTATTTCACCGGACGAATCCAGTCGGTAGTTTCCAAAGCACAAGGCTCGTTCAAGTTCAGAATAAGGGCGGAGTTTATCAGTCCCACCGCTTTGGGGGATATCTGCAAAGTACGCCAGGGAGTTTTGAAACTATCGCCACTGATACGCGCCTTGATACCATCGGGCCAGGGAGCCAATTCGGATTTGAACCGGCGGTCACCCATGTTCTTCAAAGTCATCTCAGGAAAATCGGTCAGAGCGGCTTCATGGATGCTGGCATAGGTAGTACCGCACTTGAAAGTCATAGGGGTATTGGCATTTTCCACCTTATTAATTGGTAGTGTACGATACAGCAGTTCATACGTTTCATAGTTGGCAGGGATAGACCATGACGTGCCTTCTTGCGCAATGTTGAAAGCTGTCAACTCATCGGTTATCAGAATGCTGTCAGCGCCCGGAACCTGATATTCATAGCGAAATCCCAGTCCATCGTCAAAGATACGGAAGCGGATGGTTAGCTTTGTATCAACCGAGTCTGACAGATGAACAGCCATTTCGTTATAATGATTGCGAAGGGTTTTATTCTCTCCCCACGGTTGTGTCCAAGTTTCGTCTACGGTATCGAAGTCAGTACCGGTAACGTGAAATTTGTCCGAAAGATTAATCCCGTCTTTTGCCTTGAAACCTAACGGAGAGGGGGTGATAAATGCCGTGTCGTTTACCTGTATCTGATAGGTCATGCGGTTATTGTCGTCCAGAGCAAATATCAAACGGATGCTTCCGTCAGGTGAAGTTACTTCCGTCGGTTTAGGGTTAGTACAACCTGTGAGAATAGCAAGAAAAGATACTATATAGATAAGGTACTGTTTCATACTTTGAATGATATCGGGAACATACTTAAGAATTGAAAAGTGTTGAAATACGACGGGGATGTCGCCGACAAGCGGTGCTTGAGTCAGCGACTTGTAGTTGTCTTGTCGCTGACTCGAGTTCCTCTTAAATCTTCTGATGCTGATTATCTAAACATCTTGCTTATGGTACCTTGACGGAAATTATCAGGTTTCATACGTTTCCCTTCATCGTCATTAGTGTCGGCAATATCCCACCATACTTTGGTACCTTGATTGTCCAGTTGCACTGGACGATTGGGGTTATTGGCTTCACTCTGTGGATAATCAATTCGTTTAATAAATTTACCTTCCGGTACTTCACCGTCCGAGTTATTTTCAACGATATTTGCCAGTTCGGGATAGTCCGTACGACGGAATTCAGCCCAACCTTCATTACCATTCGGGAAGATTGCCAGCCACTTCTGGGTGATTATTGCCTTCAAAGCCGCTTCTTTATCTGTACCGGACACGGCTGTACGATTCTTTAAGCCACTAATGTACTCCTCTGACTTAGCCGACGGGATATGATAATAATCCATAGAGGCACGGACACCTTCCAGATAGTATGTTTCCGGAGACTGGGCAGTCCACCCGCGCAGGGCAGCTTCGGCCAAGAGGAAACGGCTTTCGGCATAGCTCATCCATACCAACTCACGTGCCTGGCTAAACCAACGGGTATCGTCCAGTGACAGTTTATTAGTCAAATCGGACTTCATAGCAGAGAAATCGGCCGTAGAAGCTGCTTCTTGGATATCGGGATTACCTGTGGGACATCCTACATAATCTCCTGTACCGTCAATGCCTTTACTTAGATTAGTATCATAGTTTCCGGTTCTCCAAAAGAGGATTTCGCAGCGGGGATCGAGTTTATCGGATTCTCCTTTATAAGCTACCTCCAGGTTCTTAGACATCAACGTCTGTGCATTCCATTCAAAGAGCAGGGCATAAATGTTCTCGGAACCACCGCCACCTTCACCACCAAGTTCAACAGGAGCGCATTTGGGTACGGTACGCATATTGTCGGCATTACTTTGCATCAGTCCGTATTTGTTCTCGATAGCTGCTTTACCTTGCTTGGCTGCCTCCTCAGGATCAACGTTAGAGATACGCAGGGCTAACCGCAGGCGCAGGGTGTTGGCAAAGCGTAACCATTTATTAATATCGCTGCCGTAGCACCGGTCATTAGTACCTTTGTCACCGCTACCCCAGTCCAACCCTTTAGCCGGGTCAATGTTCTTGATTGCTTCGTCCAGTAACTGGAACATAGTGTCGTATACATCCTTCTGAGGCATATAAGACATGTTTTTATCCGGTGGCAGTACGCCTTTAACGTAGTAATTCAGAGGAATATCACCATAGGTATCGGTCTGCATCAATGTCAGGAAAGTAAAGTAAATACGTGCCACATAGAACTCGTTATGATACTTTTCAGGATTTACGAAATGGCAAATCTTGATAATTTGAGTATACTCTGACGCCAGGCGGTCATTGTAGAAGTGATTCCAACGGCTCTTGGACCAATCGTCCCAATAGACATAGGATGGGGAACGTTCCACAAAGCTCTTTACATTATTTGCCAGGTAACCGGAGTAGATATCATGTGTCAGGTTGGTTGCAATCTGATAATCATTATACGGACCTTCATTTGTCAGGTTACGGAACAGGGAGCCCATAGAACTTTCCGCTTCTTTCAATGCTTTCAAATCGGCATCCGACAGTTCGTAGTCCAGGTCAATCCCCTCAGGGTTCACATCTGTAGCCGATGCTCCCGGTACGTAAGGAGGATTATAGGGATCGATATTCATTTCTTCCAGGTCGGTACAAGCCGAGACCAGTACCAAAGAGGATAATACCAATGTTTTATAGATGTTGAATTTCATATCTTTTATAGCTTAATGTGTTTAGAAACCTAAGTTAATGGAAAAACCGAATGTACGGGTATAGGGTACTGCCATGTAGTCAATAGCCTGCGAGAACATGCTTGTATCATATCCGCCTTCGGGGCTTGTGCCCGGAGTATGTTTCATCAGGTATGCCAGATTACGGGCTACGAACGATACATTCAACGAGTTAAGCGGTGTCTTTCTCAACATAGACTTAGGGAAAGTATATCCTAAAGCGATTTCCTTGAGCTTGATGTAAGAGGCATCGTAAACGAACTCTTCGGCCATACCGCTTAACGAGGTATAGTATTTCTCAGCGCTCATAGGAGTAGCATTGGGAGTTCCGTCAGCATAAGCTCCGGGGACAGTAATCATCCAGTTGTTATCAGCCGAACCACGGTTCTCGGTACGCTTGGCCAGACCATTGCCGGTTGCTACTGATTCGGATACAGATACTATATCACCGCCAAACTTCATATCCAACAGCATAGAAAGGGAAATACCTTTGTAGCTGAACGAAGGAGCCACGGACATCAGCATCTTCGGTTCGATATTACCTATCGGATGGTCGAGGGTATACTGGAAGGCATCCGCACCGGATACTTTCATCGGACGCCCCTTAGAGTTAACGACCACATTACCGTTTTCGTCACGCTTGTACAAAGACTTGGCATAAATTTCGCCCAAGCGATGTCCCACACGTGTTCCTACATTTATCGGGAAGTAAGAGTCACCGCTGAAGAACATATAGTCCACGCCATCGGCCAGTTCTTTCACTTTGGACACATTCTTAGACAAGTTTACGTTCATGTCGAAAGTGAAGTCTTTATTCTGCACGATAGTTGAATAGAGCATCAACTCGAAGCCCTGGTTCACAATCAAACCGGAATTAATCATCTGTCCGCCACTCCAGGGAGCCGGAGCAGGTACTTTCATAATTTGGTTCTTGGTACGGCTGTTATAATATGTCAAGTCGAAACCCAGACGGTTATTGAGGAACTTCATATCCAGACCGGCTTCATAAGAAGAAGAAATTTCCGGTTTAAGCTGGTCATTCAGTTTGATATCCGACTTGCCGGGAACCAATGTTCCGTTATTATAGATGTAGTTCATCGTGTTATACAAGTTATAAGGATCAGTGTCCTTACCTACTTGTGCAGCAGACAAACGTACTTTGGCAAAGGTAATCCATGAAGGCAACGACTTGTCCAATGAACGGATAAAGTCTGATATCACAAAGCTGAGGTTGGCAGACGGATAGAAGAATGAATTATTGCTTGAAGGCAGTGTAGACGACCAGTCGTTACGGGCTGTCAGGTCTAATGCCAGATATTCATTATAAGCAAACTGTGCGGATGCAAATACTGAATTAGTGGCACGTTCATGTCCTGTATTGCTGGCGCTCTTCAGCAATTTGGCTGCATTCAGCATCCATTGATTCTTGGTAATCATATTACCGGTCATAGCAGACAATGTTTCAAACTTCTGATACATGAAATTCGCGCCCAATGTATATCCGATACGGAACTTCTCACCTATGCGGTTGTCGCCCATCAGGATAAACTCAGCATTAGATTCAAAGAAAGTCTCTTCACTACGGTTCATTTCATCATTTACGATGTCGTCTACAGCAATCTTGATACCGTCACTCAAGTTTGTGTCCTGTACACGTGTATGGTAATAATCGAAGGCATACTTTGCACTGAAGTGCAACCAGTCCGTAAAGTTAATCTTCGCTGCATAGTAACCGAAAGCTCTCCAACGCTCGTCACTGTTCTGACGTTGGTGCTGGATATAATACGGATTCCATCTGCCCGGTACCGGACCATTCCAGTTAACGTGGGCATACTCATCCGTAGAATATTGTTTCAAATCAGCCAAGTCTATGTTCTGGGGGATACCAATCAACTGGGAGATAATACCGAACGAACCGAAGTAAGGACGGTTTTCTGCCTTGGTACGTGACAATGAAATCTTACCATCCATTGACAGATACTTATTCATTTCCATTCCCGCATTCAAATCAAGATTGATTTTGTTCAGCTTCTCGTCAGGGAACAGACCTTTATTGTTCGAACTGCCGAAAGAAGCGCGGAAATGGGACTTATCAGTAACACCGCTAACAGATACATTATGGGTATGAGCAAAACCGTTATTAAAGAAGTCTTTCATCTTATCGCCATGTGCCGAGTAAGCACGCTTCTCACCATTCCAAGCTTCTACCATACTACCATCGAGTACACCACCCCAACTACTTCCGGCAGTTTTATCGTATACGCCATTAGCTCCTTGCCCATATTTTTCCTGCATGTCAAGTGTTTCAGCCACCTGACTCCAAGTCATATTACCACTATATCTAACTCCGAAACCTTCTTTTTCACTTCCTTTTTTCGTAGTTACCAAAATTACACCATTACCGGCACGCGAACCGTATAACGCTGCGGCATTAGGCCCTTTCAGTACAGAAATAGATTCAATATCTTCCGGGTTAATATCTACCGCTGATCCACCACGGTCAACACCACCATAGAATGACGCATCCGAAGTGTTGGTATCACTGAATGGAACTCCGTCGATAATCCACAACGGTTGGTTATTATCTGACAAAGAAGAGTTACCGCGAATCGTGATTTTAGTGGAACCACCCAACCCTGTACTGGCGGTATTCATTTGCAGCCCGGCTACTTTACCTTGCAAAGCGCTTGTTACGGAAGGGTCACCCGTCTTATTCAACTGATCGCTCTTCACTTCCTGAACGGCATACCCCAGCATTTTCTTTTCACGTTTGATACCCAAAGCCGTTACCACCACTTCATCAATCATCTGGGTGTCAGGGAGCATCTTCACATTAACTGCATTTTGCCCCTTCACCGCAACTTCCTGCGAAGTACAGCCGATGTAAGAAAACACAAGCACCGGATTCGCCTCACTGACAGTCAGGGTATAATTTCCATCAATATCAGTTATACACCCCGTACTGGTTCCTTTTATCAAGACGTTTACACCGATTAACGGCTCGCCCAGGTCATCTACTACTTGTCCTGTAACTTTCCGTTCTTTGCCCTGTGATTGTCCATTCTGATCGGACTTAGTTTTTTCCGAAAGATAAACAGTATTATCTTCTACCTTAAACGAAACGTTTTTCCCTTTTAGAATTACATTCAATGCATCTTCTACTGATGCGTTTTGCAACTTCACATTTTCTACAGGCAGCGTTGCCAGCTTGTCGTCATAGAAAAATTGATACTTGGATTGAGATTTGATTTGTTCGATGACTGTTCCCAATGTAGCACGGGATACATTCAAATTCAACTGGGCAGAAACCCACTGAACAGAAAATGCCATGAACAACAAAACTAATAAAGTCCGCAGAAAAGTCGAACTTAGAAAAGCATGATTGTCTTTCATAAACAAAAATTAAAGGTTACACATTGATTAAATTCAACTATTCAAGAGACACATTCTCTTGCTTGTTGTATATAAAACAACGAGGCTTAAAAATACACTTACTACAAAATGATATTTTTTTTCATTAAATGAAAAAGGGAATAGTTTTCATTCCTACTCCCCTTTTCATCTACACATTATTAACTTCAAACGTTTATTTCTTCAATTCACTGGAGAAAGAATACGGATAATCTGTCGATTGGGTTCCGCGTTGCAGATTGGGTTCTTTGTCCATTTCAAATTTCAGGACACCTCCCTTCAGCAAATCTCCATGTTTCAGGTAATTCTTAGTTTCCTCGGTTCCGTTCAGGCGGAGTGATTTAACATACATATTCTCCGCACTATTACCCGCAGCGTCAATCACCAATGAATTTCCATTTTCAAAGTGTAAAGTAGCTTTCTTAAACAAAGGAGCACCCAGTACATATTCATCCGTTCCGGGACATACCGGATAGAAACCTAATGCAGAGAAAACATACCAGGCAGAAGTCTGTCCGTTATCCTCATCACCACAATAGCCATCGGGACCGGAGGTATACATACGGTTCATCACCTGACGCAACCAATACTGTGTTTTCCAGGGCTGTCCGGCATAATTATAGAGGTAAATCATGTGCTGAACGGGTTGGTTGCCATGCGCATAATTCCCCATGTTCATCACTGTCATTTCACGTATTTCGTGAATAACCTGTCCATAATAACTGTCATCGAACAAAGGCGGAACAATAAAAACAGAATCCAACATCTGAACGAACGATTCTTTACCACCCATCAGGTCTATCAAACCTTGAGGATCATGGAAGACTGACCAGGAATAGTGCCAACTGTTTCCTTCGGTAAACGCATCTCCCCATTTCAATGGAGAGAAAGGTGCTTGGAACTGCCCGTCTTTATTTCGTCCACGCATCAGTTTGCTTTCCTTGTCGAACACATTCTTATAGTTCATGGCACGACCGGCAAAGAGCTTCAACTCTTTCTTCGGGCGGTTCAAGGCTTTAGCCATTTGATAGATACACCAGTCATCGTATGCGTATTCCAAGGTACGTGCAGCGTTCTCATTGATTTTCACATCGTAAGGTACGTAACCTAACTCATTGTAATATTCGTAACCTTGCCGTCCTGTAGAAGAAACTTCGGGGTGTACATTTTTGGTTCCGTGAAGTAGTCCTTCATAAAGAGTCTGTACATCGTCTACTTTAACTCCTTTTAAATAGGCGTCGGCAAGCACGGAAGCAGAATTGTTACCAATCATGCAACCACGATGTCCTGGACTTGCCCATTCAGGGAAGAAACCACTTTCTTTATAGGTATTGATCAAACCTTCCTGTATCTGCTTATTTACGGATGGATACATCAGGTTAAGGAAAGGAAACAAGCAACGGAATGTATCCCAGAAACCGGTATCGGTATACATATATCCAGGTAAAACTTGTCCGTTATAAGGGCTGTAATGAACAGGCTTTCCTGCCTCATCCAATTCATAAAAAGCACGTGGAAAAAGTACCGAACGATACAGGCAAGAGTAGAATGTACGATATTGGTCAAGGCTTCCTCCCTCTACTTCAATCTTACCCAAAACTTTATTCCAGGCATCCTGCCCCTTCTGCACCAACGATTCAAAGCCATCGTTACCCAATTCTTTCAGATTTCTATCGGCCTGCTCGAAGCTGATAAAAGAAGATGCTACACGGGCATGCACGATTTCTCCCTTACGGGTTTTAAAACCGATGATAGCTCCGGCATGTTCCGTCATCTGTTCGTTCTGATTCTCTTTCAAAACGCCATTGGTTACGGAAGCCTTATAAGTAAAGGGTTTGTCGAATTCAATCACGAAATAGTTCTTGAAGTTATCGGGCACTCCTCCACTATTACGAGTAGTATAACCTATAATCCGGTTCTGTTCAGGAAGTATTTTAATGTACGAACCTTTGTCAAAAGCATCGACCACGATATAAGAATGATCGTTCTCGGGAAATGTGAAACGAAACAAAACCGCACGGTCTGTAGGAGTAAACTCTGTTACTACATCATGTTCCGCCAGATATACCTTATAATAATGAGGTAACGCTACCTCTCCTTTATGAGAGAACCAACTGGCACGTTTTTCTTCATCGAATTCCGGTTTACCCACTACAGGCATTATAGAAAACTGACCATAATCATTTATCCAGGGACTGGGTTGATGGGTTTGCTTGAAACCCCGTATTTTATTGGCAGTATATACATATTGCCAGCCATCTCCCATCTTACCGGTCTGGGGTGTCCAGAAATTCATGCCCCATGGACGGGCAATAGCCGGATAAGTATTACCGGTAGACAGTTCGAAAGTGGATAATGTTCCCACTAACGGACTGACATATTGTGTGAAATCTTGGGCTTGCATACAAAGCATGCCTCTCAAAAGACAAATTAACAGGAATAATTTTCTCATACTATTAGATATTGTTGGTTTACTTTCTTATTACTTGGAAGAAACAAATACACTGTTTCCTACTATCTTATATTCTATCGGTATGGCATTCTTTATAAGGTTCAACACAGCCTCCACATTATCTTTCTTCTTCAATGTCCCCGAATAAGTCTTGTCCATATTCATATCCGGTGCCAGGATAATTTTCACGCCATAAGAGTTTTCCAGTGTACGGGCAATGGTAAATATATCCGCTTTTTCGAATACAAACTGGTTATTGTGCCAATTCTCAATACCGGTATCCACCTGTTTCACAACCAGTCGGCGGGTAATACCGTTCAGTTCTGCTTTTTGTCCCGGTGCAAGAATTATCATACCTTCCTCATGATTGCCTTTTACTTCAATTTCTCCTTTTAAGAGAGTAGCTACGGCTGACATCTTTGCCTTATCAGACTTGAAATTGAAAACGGTACCCAGTACCCTGACCTGCATCGCTTCACTTTGTACTATAAAAGGCTTATCCGGATTTTTCATCACCTCAAAATAACCCTCACCTTCCAGATATACCTGCCGCTTTTTCTCAGAGAATTCATAAGGATACTTCAAAGTAGTATGTTTATTCAGCCATACTTTCGTTCCATCAGGTAACTTCAATTCTTTTATCTCATTTTTCGTAGTAACAGCCAGTAAGGCTTCCGACGGATTATTAGCCTGATAAACAAGGTAAGCAAAACCTCCTAAAAGGAAAACACTTACAAACATGGCTGCATAGCGCATCCAACCATAAATTCTCCGTGTCTTATGCTGTTTTGCTCTTTCCTTATTGAGTTTCTTAAACAAGTGTCTTTCCGCCTTCTCTATCTTTTGTTCTTCCAGGAATTCATTACGTTTTCCCAAATGATATATTTCTTCTATTCTGAATAGTTCATGTGCATTTGCATCTGACTCATCCAGCCATGCTTTTACCTTGTGAAGCTCGTCTTCCGAACATTGCCCCATCAAGAATCTAACGATTAATTCCTCATCCAACTTATTCATTCTTTCCTTCATCATGATAATAAAACAACGTTCTCTATAAAAACACTTACTTTACCCAGAAAAAACAGCGCAAGCATCAGGTTCAGATACCCCAATCTATCCCGCAGAAGTTTCAATGCCTTATACATGTGAGCTTCCACCGTACGCAAGGATATTCCCATTGCCTCAGCTATATCCTTATTCTTCATGTCATGCAGATAACTGAGTTTGAACACCGTCTTACATTTATCAGGAAGTTCATTAATGGCTTCGGTAAGCTGTCGCCTCAGTTCACAGTCTTCTATCCGTTTGACCACATCATTACTGTCAGGTTGATAAAACTCGACCCTTCGTTTATGAATATCCATCAGGACAGCCTCGTAACTGTTCTGAATATCCCGATGTTTCAATACATTCAGCGCACGGGTATATACAGCGCGGTAGAGAAACGCTTGTATCTGCTCCCCTACCTCTACGATTGCTTGCCGCCGCCACAATTCCGTAAATACGTCTTGTACCACATCTTCCGCTTCTTCTTCTCCCACGATACGCGTGGCATAGAACAGCAGATTGGAGTAGTATCTGCGGAACAGGAGTTTATAAGTTACCTCAAAATTCTCACCCATAATTCCATCATATATCTAAATATCACCTTATAGTCCTATCACTCTATCACCTCATCACCTTCTCATCCTAATACCACACCCTACCCGGCTTATCCCCCATTTCAAATTCAAGCACACTGCCTTGCATAATCTGTTCATGGGTAATATAACTTTTATCATAAGGCTCTCCATTCAACTTCACCGACCGGATATAACAGTTTTCTTTGCTCACAGCCGGAGCTTGAATAACAAATGTTTTACCATTTGCCAAATGCATCTTCATTTCAGGATACATCGGAGTACCTATTTCGTATTTACCACTAATCGGATCCACCGGATAGAATCCCATAGCACTAAATACATACCAGGCAGACATCTGACCGCAATCTTCATTGCCACACAAACCGGCCGGTTCGTTTTTGTACAACTCGTGCATCACTTTTGCCGCATATTTCTGGGTTTTCCAGGGCTGCCCCACAGCATTGAACAAGTAAATGACATGATGGCTCGGTTCATTGCCGTGTGCATATTGCCCAATCATCCCCGTGCTGAAAATGGGCAACGTATCATCCGCAGAAGGATTATAAGTAAACATACTATCCAATTTCTCCGCAAACCGTTCTTTTCCTCCGGTCAACGCAATCAATCCGTCCACATCGTGCTGTACAGACCAGAAATATTGCCAACCGTTGCTTTCACAAATATGCGGTGTATAATCGTCCGGTGAGAAGTTACTGATAAAGTTCCCTTTATCATCTCGAGGTTGCATAAAAGAAGTCTGCGGATTATATACATTCCGGTAATTTTGTGAACGCTTGTAGAATTCATCGGCAATCTGCTTTTTACCCATCTTCTCTGCCATACGGGCTATGCAGTAATCATCATAGGCATATTCCAGCGTCTTAGAGAGCGACCAGTTTTCCGAATTATAATTATCCGTTACATTATAGGGTACATAGCCGTACTTTTTATAAAAACCGATACCTCTATAGGTATCAATATTGGCGGTTGCAATACAAGCATCCAATACCTTTTCGGCATCAAAATCCCCTACTTCTTTCAAGTAAGCATCAACAATAACCGGTACCGAATGATACCCTATCATCATATCCGTCTCGCTACCTTGAAAATTCCATACCGGGAGGCGTCCGTTCTGTTCATAAAAGGCAAGAAAGGATTTTACCATGTCATTGACACGGGCCGGTTCAATGTAAGTATAAAGCGGATGTGCCGCCCGAAAAGTATCCCATAACGAAAAAGTGCTGTAATTTGTCCACCCGTCAGCTTGGTGTACCTTTTTATCAGGGCCATAATAAGCCCCGTTCACATCGCTATAAATAGTAGGAGCTAACATTGAATGATACAAGGCCGTATAGAACTTGACTTTCTCATCCTTGTCCCCACATTTTATTTCTATTTTGGAAAGTTGTTCATTCCAGTTCTTCCTCGTAGTAGCCAAATACTTGTCAAAGTCGTCATCGGGCACTTCGACAGCAAGGTTACGGGCTGCCCCTTCCATACTTACACCGGAAATAGCAGTACTGACCAATATCTGCTCTCCTTGTGCCGTATGAAAATTAAAGCGCGCAATAGCAGAGGTACCAATCTGCTTACCGTCCTTTTGAATAGCAACAGTATCGAATAGCATAGTGGCAAACGGTTTTGAGAAACGGGTACGGAAATAAATATGCTGGTCGCGTGCCCAACCGTCGGAGAAACGATACCCCTGAATGGTTACGGAATCTACTACCTCGACATGCGTATCATTTGTAAAATCCCAATTCATAGCCTTTCTCAAATTGAGAATAATGGCTGCATCGGCTTCAGGGAAAGTATAACGCTGAATGCCACAACGCTCGGTAGCAGTCAGTTCCACATTGATATCATAATCCTTCAATCGAACCTGATAGTATCCGGCACTTGCCGATTCTTCGGAATGGGAAAACAAAGAATGAATACCCAACGGTGCTTCCACTTCTTTATAAGGCAAGGTGACAGGCATATAAGATATATCATATAAATCACCTGCTCCTGTACCGGAAAGATGTGTGTGACTAAAACCGGCAATCGTACTATCGGGATAGTAATAACCGGAGATGCGGTCCCATCCCGGCAGTCCATTATCCGGACTAAGTTGCACCATTCCAAAAGGAGCCTGTGCACCGGGATATGTATTACCCGTAAAGTCCGTACCGATAAGAGGATTTACATAATCGGCATAGCATTCACTTTCAACATTCGACGTGTGGGAAATGCAAGCCGAAAAAGATAAAATAATGACAAGGAGACAAGAAGATTTCAGTAATTTCATAATATTAATAGTTAACTTATACACTATAACAACTCAATCCGACAAAACACTTATTCCCTTCACGTCGAAAAAACTGATAAGCAAAAATAATACAAAATTCCGATTAATTCATAACTTTGCAGGCAAAAAGCTACCTATGAATTATACTACGTACCTTTTCGACTTTGACTATACTCTCGCTGACTCCTCTCGTGGAATTGTCACTTGTTTTCGTAATGTACTGAACCGTCACGGATACACCGCCCCCACAGACGATGACATCAAACGAACCATCGGGAAAACCCTGGAAGATTCTTTTTCAATTCTCACCGGAGTGACAGACGAGAAACAACTCGCGGAATTCAAGCAAGAATATACTAAAGAAGCGGATACGCATATGACCATCAATACGATGCTTTTTCTTGAAACGAAATCCGTATTGATTGCGTTAAAAGACGCCGATGCACGTATAGGAATTATCTCCACTAAATATCGTTTTCGGATTAAAGAATTGCTCGATTTACATTTCCCGGGTAACTTTATGGACGTCATCATCGGCGGAGAGGACGTCAAAAGCCATAAGCCGTCTCCGGAGGGGCTATTGTCCGCCATCAAACAGCTACGCGTCTCCAAAGCAGAAACATTATACATCGGTGACAGCACGGTAGATGCTCAAACCGCACAAGCTGCCGGCGTAGACTTTGCAGGAGTGACACACGGAATAACTACCGCTGAAGAGTTACGACAATATCCGCATAAAAAAATAATGGGTACCTTGGAAGAATTACTGGAGGAATAAAAAAACGTAGCAAATACTTGCCTGTTCCAAATAAAAAAAGTAATTTTGTGCCCGATTATTCCGCAACGGGTTCAATCAAGTGCTTTCTAAGTGATTAGAAACCACCCGCCGGAGCTAACTTATACAATCTATAAGCAATGTACGCAATTGTAGAAATCAACGGTCAGCAGTTCAAAGCTGAAGCTGGTAAAAAGCTGTTTGTACACCACATGCAGGAAGCAGAAAACGGTGCAACAGTAGAGTTTGAAAAAGTTCTTTTGGTAGACAAAGACGGTGCTATCACCGTAGGCGCTCCTACTGTAGAAGGTGCTAAGGTAGTTTGCCAAGTAGTAACAAGCATGGTTAAAGGTGAGAAAGTTCTCGTTTTCCACAAGAAAAGAAGAAAAGGTCACCGCAAGTTGAACGGTCATCGTCAACAATTCACAGAGTTAACAATCACAGAAGTAGTAGCTTAATCAATTAAAAAGTAAGAAGAAATGGCACATAAAAAAGGTGTTGGTAGTTCTAAGAACGGCCGTGAATCACATAGCAAGAGATTAGGCGTTAAGATATTTGGTGGCGAAGCTTGCAAAGCAGGTAACATCATCGTTCGTCAAAGAGGTACTGAATTCCACCCGGGTAACAACATCGGTATGGGTAAAGACCACACTCTTTTCGCTTTGGTAGACGGAACTGTACAGTTCAAAGTAAGCAAAGAAGATAGAAGATCTGTTTCTATTATTCCCGCTGAAAACGCAGAAGCATAAGTTTTCCGAACAGAATAATAAAGGCTGTAATCCTCGTTGATTACAGCCTTTTTCATTTTTATTGAACGTCAACACAGTTTCTTCTTTCGCAAAATCATACCACATAGTCTTTTTTTTCATACAGATAGCATCACATTACACTCATTTGGCTCCAATAAAATAAAACAGCGGTTTTATTATTTTTAAGACCTATCTATCTTTGCTAACACATTTTGATGTCAACTAAATTTCACTACCGCCACTATTGGTTATAGGAGGCACCCAATGAGTGGCAATAATAATACCTCCTGTTTATATCTAATATGTATATTATGAAAAAGTTAATTTTAGGAGCATTACTTATGCTTACAGCCAGTTCTTGTTCTATGTTCAGAACATCATCGGCAACAGTTCTTAATGTTGATTCTGCCGTACAGAGTTACACAGAAGCTGATTTGAGTGTATCTGACAATAAAATTTCATTCAAATACACTCCAAGCAAACAAGACCGTAAAGCCGGACAAAAGCATATTATAAACAATGCGACAGCCGCCGCACTTAAAGCCAATGGAGATGCCGACATCCTGGTTGAAAGACAATATGAAATTGTAAAAAGAACAAGATTATTCAGAGGTCCCAAAATCAAATCTGTTACAATCACAGGCTATCCGGGCACTTACAAAAACTTCACAATCAAAAACTCAAAATAAACTCACATGAAAAGGAATACATTAATAATATACTCATTCATCGGGCTATTCCTCTCTTCCTGCTCTACGATGAAGGAGAGTACAGCGACTGATCTACGAGTGATCTCCGAAATCCACCAGTACCCTACGGTTACCGATTTGAATGTATTGCAAAAAGTCGATACAGTAATATCATGGAATTATACGCCATTCAATTTTGGACAACCTTCTTTGAATAACAGAGAAACAAACCTTGTAGCTGACATTATCAAAAGTAATGGTGCTGATGTACTGCTCGAAAAACAAGTTGTATACACCAAAGTGCCTTACGGGACAAGGACATTGACTGTTACCGGTTACCCCGCCAAATTCAAAGATTTCAGAAAAGCCACAAAAGAAGATCTGGAAGCTTTGCGAGCAATAGCACCCACACAAATCCAGAAAAAAGCAGTTTATCAGGCATCAGAATCAAACTCCTTCTTTACTAAAATGAAAAAGCGCTTTTCTAAAAAGTAAGCACTTGCGCTACAAATAAGTTTGAAGCATCTTCTATCTACACAATAAAATAGAGAAAAGATGCTTCTACTATTTCCAACACTACAGAATAATAAGCATATTTTCATACCGAACCGCTTCGATTTCTTATTTTTATGTATCTTTGTACTCGCAAAACGGAGTATTATAAAACAAGTATAAGATATGCTTACCATTAAACAAATTACAGAAGATACCGACGCAGTCATCCGCGGACTGGAGAAAAAGCACTTCAAGAATGCAAAAGAAACCATCGGACAAGTGCTGGAAGCAAACGATAAAAGACGTAACACTCAAACAATCTTAGATAAGAACCTCTCGGAGGTAAACTCTCTCTCCAAATCCATCGGACTGTTAATGAAAGAAGGCAAAAAGGAAGAAGCTGAAATTGCCAAGAACCGTGTAGCAGAACTAAAAGAAGCCAGCAAAGCATTGCAGACTGAAATGGACCAAGCTGCGGAAGATATGCAAAATATACTCTATACCATTCCTAACGTTCCTTACGACGAAGTACCCGAAGGTGTAGCAGCCGAAGACAATGTTGTAGAGAAAATGGGTGGTATGGAAACCGAACTCCCCAAAGATGCTCTTCCCCACTGGGAACTCACTAAAAAATATGATTTAATTGATTTTGACCTCGGTGTGAAAATTACCGGTGCTGGTTTCCCCGTATACAAAGGTAAAGGTGCGCAGTTGCAACGTGCACTCATCAACTTCTTCCTGGATGAAGCACGCAAATCCGGTTATATGGAAATCATGCCACCGACCGTTGTAAATGCAGCTTCCGGTTACGGAACAGGACAGCTTCCTGACAAAGAGGGACAAATGTATCACTGCGAAGTGGATGATTTATACTTGATTCCCACAGCAGAAGTTCCTGTGACCAATATATACCGTGATGTAATCTTGGACGAAAAGCAGTTACCTATCAAGAACTGTGCATACACTCAATGTTTCCGTCGCGAAGCAGGTTCTTACGGAAAAGATGTACGCGGGCTGAACCGTCTGCACGAATTTTCTAAAGTAGAATTGGTACGTATCGACAAGCCGGAACACTCCAAGCAATCACATCAGGAAATGCTGGACCATGTAGAAGGATTGCTCCAGAAGCTTGAACTGCCTTATCGCATTCTCCGCTTGTGCGGCGGCGATATGAGTTTTACAGCCGCCCTTTGCTTTGACTTCGAAGTTTACTCCGAAGCACAGAAACGTTGGCTGGAAGTTAGCTCCGTATCCAACTTTGATACTTACCAAGCTAACCGCCTGAAATGCCGTTACCGTACCGCAGAGAAGAAGACCGAACTTTGCCATACATTAAATGGCTCTGCATTGGCTTTGCCTCGTATTGTTGCAGCATTGTTGGAGAACAACCAGACACCGGAAGGAATTCGCATCCCGAAAGCATTGGTTCCATACACCGGATTTGACATTATCGACTAAAAAACAAAGAAAATAAAGGTCTACACTACAACGCTAAAGGTCTACTTTAACGTTATAATGTAGACCTTTACATTATGTAAACCTGCATTAAAATCCGCTCCTTTCCTACCGGGCATTTCAGTTTTACCTTATCAAGCCGATTGACTACAATATACGCACACTTCCACAAACCACCCGTCTCTTTTCACCCCAGCGCTTCTTTTTCCACACTACATTCTTTGTTTTTATCAAATAACCCGTATCTTTGCAGACCATTACAATCTGAAAGTAATTACGTAATTATACCAACAAAAATTATAGATAATGAACAAAATCATTAGCAAAGAACATTTCTCTGAAAAGGTCTTCAAATTAGTTATTGAAGCACCGTTAATTGCTAAATCACGTAAGGCAGGACACTTTGTAATTGTACGCGTAGGTGAAAAAGGCGAACGCATGCCGTTGACCATCGCTGCTGCCGATCCGGTAAAAGGTACTATCACTTTGGTAGTACAGGAAGTAGGACTTTCTTCCACCCGTTTGTGTGAATTGAACGAAGGCGATTATATTACGGATGTTGTAGGTCCGCTGGGACAAGCTACCCATATTGAAAACTTCGGAACAGTGGTTTGTGCCGGAGGTGGTGTAGGCGTTGCTCCAATGCTCCCTATCGTACAAGCACTGAAAGCAGCGGGTAACCGCGTAATTACCGTACTGGCCGGTCGTACTAAAGAACTTATCATCCTCGAAAAAGAGATGCGGGAAAGTTCCGACGAAGTAATCATTATGACAGATGACGGTTCATACGGTCGCAAAGGTCTGGTGACAGAAGGCGTAGAAGAAGTTATTAAACGCGAGAAAGTGGACAAATGTTTCTGTATTGGCCCTGCCATTATGATGAAGTTCGTTTGTCTGTTGACAAAGAAATATGAAATCCCCACCGATGTATCTTTGAATACGATTATGGTAGATGGAACCGGTATGTGTGGCGCTTGCCGTATCACTATCGGTGGAAAAACCAAGTTTGTATGCGTAGACGGACCCGAATTCGACGGTCACCAGGTAGACTTCGACGAGATGTTGAAACGTATGGGGGCATTCAAGAGTATTGAACGCGAAGAAATGCACAAGCTGGAAGACCCGCAAACCTGCCAGGCAACCGGTGAAAACATACAGGAAACAGATGACAAAAGCCGTAACGCTGCCTGGCGACAGGAATTGCGTAAAGCTATGAAGGCGAAGGAACGTACCGCCATTCCCCGTGTGGAAATGAACGAACTGAATGCTGAATACCGTTCACACAGCCGCAAAGAAGAAGTAAACCAAGGATTGACGGAAGAACAGGCTTTGACAGAGGCCAAGCGTTGTCTGGACTGTGCCAACCCGGGTTGTATGGAAGGCTGCCCTGTAGGTATCGACATTCCCCGTTTCATCAAGAATATAGAACGCGGTGAATTCCTTGAAGCAGCCAAGACATTAAAAGAGACCAGCGCACTGCCAGCCGTTTGCGGTCGTGTTTGTCCGCAAGAAAAGCAATGTGAATCCAAGTGTATCCATTTGAAAATGAACGAGAAACCGGTAGCCATCGGTTATTTGGAACGTTTTGCTGCTGATTATGAAAGAGAAAGCGGTCAAATCTCCGTACCCGAAAGCAAAGAAAAGAACGGTATCAAAGTAGCTGTTATCGGTTCCGGTCCTGCCGGTCTGTCATTTGCAGGCGATATGGCTAAATACGGTTATGATGTTACGGTATTTGAAGCATTGCATGAAATCGGAGGCGTATTGAAATACGGTATCCCAGAATTCCGCTTACCTAATAAGATTGTAGATGTAGAAATAGACAATCTCGCCAAGATGGGTGTTGCATTTATCAAAGACTGTATCATCGGTAAGACCATCAGCGTGGAACAACTGGAAGAAGAAGGCTTCAAAGGAGTTTTCGTAGCCAGCGGTGCCGGATTACCCAACTTTATGAATATTCCCGGTGAGAACTCTATTAATATTCTGTCTTCCAATGAATACCTGACTCGCGTCAACCTAATGGACGCCGCAAGCGAAGATTCCGACACCCCTGTCCCTTTCGGCAAACGTGTAGCGGTTATCGGTGGCGGTAACACAGCGATGGACTCGGTACGTACAGCACGTCGTCTCGGTGCAGAGCGTGCCATGATTATCTATCGCCGTTCGGAAGAAGAAATGCCGGCGCGTATTGAAGAGGTAAAACATGCCAAAGAGGAAGGAATCGAATTCCTGACACTCCATAATCCGATAGAATATATCGCGGATGAGCAAGGAAAGGTTAAACAAGTAATCCTGCAAAAGATGGAACTTGGAGAACCGGATGCATCCGGACGCCGCAGTCCAATAGCCATCCCCGGCGCAACCGAAACGATTGATATTGACCTTGCCATTGTCAGCGTGGGTGTATCTCCTAATCCGATTGTTCCGAGTTCTATCAAAGGCCTGGAAGTAGGACGTAAAGGAACGATAACCGTCAATGACAGCATGCAATCGTCTATACCAACCATTTATGCAGGTGGTGATATAGTACGTGGTGGCGCTACGGTAATCCTTGCTATGGGCGACGGGCGGAAAGCTGCCGCAGCTATGAATGAACAACTACGGAAATAGCAGATAAAAGCATAAGCTTACATAAATCAACGTGTAGGTCTATGTATTTATAAGCATAAATGCTCACACAGCAATACCTTCCCTGCTCCATAAAATCCAGGAACAATAAAAAAGTCCCGCTTGCAATTGATACAAGCGGGACTTTTCTTTAGTATTTGAATGAAGAAACATTACTCTACTACCTTATTCGTTACCGGATCGGGAAAAATCACTGATGGTTTAAACGATTTGGCTTCTTCAAAATCCATTAATGCATACGACATAATAATAACGATATCGTCCGGTTGAACCTTACGGGCAGCCGCACCATTCAGGCAAATCTTACCCGAACCACGTTCCCCCTTAATAATATAGGTTTCAAAACGCTCACCGTTATTGTTGTCGGCAATGTACACCTTTTCGCCGGCAATCATGTTGGCGGCATCCATCAAATCCTCGTCAATCGTAATGCTTCCCATATAATTGAGATTGGCTTCCGTAACACGAGCACAATGGATTTTCGACTTCAACACTTCAATCATCATAATTTTTAAAATTTAAAACTTGTACTTGATATTGTCAATCAGGCGAACATCCCCACAGAATACTGTGATACATCCCACAGCATAAGTAGTATCTTCCCAATTGGCAATCCTCTGCAACGTATTACCGTCCACCAGTTCAAAGTATTCCAGACGCAAGCCAGGAGCGGTCGCAATGGCATCTTCTACAAACTTTTGTGTCTCAGCTACCGTATGAGAGGCTGCAAAGGTACGACTTTCAAATAAAGTTTGCGATATTTTTAAAGCATTTTTGCGTTCTCCAGCAGATAAGCGGGCATTACGACTACTCAACGCCAAGCCATCTTCTTCACGTACAATAGGACAACCCACAATTTCCAACGGATATTTCATCTGACGAACCATCTCGCGAATAATAGCCAACTGCTGAAAATCTTTTTCACCGAAATAGGCACGATCCGGCTTTACCGTATCAAATAACTTACTCACAATCTGGCATACGCCATTAAAGTGTCCCGGACGGAACGCCCCTTCCATCACCGTATCCAGCGGTGCATAATTAAACTGTCGCGTATCAGGTTCCGGATACACTTCTTCTACCGAAGGAGCAAAAACATAAGCCGCTCCACATCCCTCCAATAAATGGCAATCAGCCTCGAGAGTACGTGGATACTTTACTAAATCATTCTTATCATTAAACTGAGTCGGATTTACAAAAACGCTCACGACAGTGGCATCATTTTCTGCTACAGAACGTTCCACCAATGAGGCATGACCGGCATGCAAGGCTCCCATCGTAGGCACTAAACCTACCTCTTTACCTTGGGCTCTCAAAGCCGAAAGTTTGGCCTGCAAGTCCTTGATAGTATGTACTATTTCCATTTTTATTGGTTATAAAATAACTTAGTTGTTCGCAAAAGCGGTGCAAAATAAACCATTATTTACCATATAAAGAAGAAATATCGCAAATTAATGCAAAACTTACCCGGTCATCAAGAGCCACCTCCGTCACATGTTTCACTGATAAACAAGCAGTTAACAAATCATAAGGAATTATAGATTGGCTCTGTTTGCTTTATTGCCCGATTTTTTTTATATCTTTGCAGAATAATTGAGAACATTGTTAATATGACAAAGGCGAATAAGGTTTTATTTATTACACAAGAGATTACCCCCTACGTTCCAGAATCCGAAATGTCCCTTGCAGGCAGAAATCTGCCTCAGGCAATCCAAGAGAAAGGCAGAGAAATCAGAACGTTCATGCCTAAATGGGGAAACATCAACGAACGCAGAAACCAACTGCACGAAGTGATACGCCTTTCCGGTATGAACCTTATCATTGACGATACAGACCATCCACTTATCATTAAAGTAGCATCCATACAAGCGGCTCGCATGCAGGTTTATTTTATCGATAATGATGATTATTTCCAGAATCGCATGCAGGAAGTCGATGAGAATGGTGTTGAATATGAAGATAATGACGCACGCGCCATCTTCTATGCCCGTGGTGTATTGGAAACAGTCAAGAAACTACGTTGGTGTCCGGATGTAATCCATTGTCAGGGCTGGATGACGGCATTAGCTCCTTTATATATTAAGAAAGCATATAAAGACGAACCTTCATTCAGAGACGCCAAAGTAGTATTTTCTCTTTATGACAATGATTTCAAAGAACCGTTCCATGCCGATTTTGCCACCAAACTTATGTTGAAAGGCATCACCAAGAAAGACATCGCCGATTTGAAAGAACCGATTGATTATGTTGCTCTCTGTAAACTGGCCATTGACTATTCCGATGGTGTTATTCAACAAAGTGAACATGTTAATGAGGAAGTTATGGAATATGCCCGTAAAGCCGGGAAGCCTATTTTAGAATATCAATCTCCCGAAAACTTTGCTGATGCCTGCAACGACTTCTACGACAAAGTATGGGAAGCAGAACAAGAATAAAGTTGATTTCAAGACAAAGAATTATGAAAGTAAAATATTTAGGAATATTGCTTTTAGCAATCCTGACTTTCTATGGATGCGAAGATAATACCGGAACACTGGGTATGGGAATGTTGCCTGATTCAGATGGCATTACCGCTCAAACTATGACTTTCGACGTCACTACAAAATCTTTCCTTGCAGAAAAAGTTTATGCCAAAACTAGTACCGGTTATGTAGGCAGGTTTACAGATCCCGATCCCAAAGGATTTGGTGATTATGAAGCCAGCTTCCTGACTCAGTTGAATTGTACCGATAACTTTACTTTCCCAGCCGTTTATAAAGAAAATGCAGACGGGAAAAGTGGAACGGGAAGTATGGTCAGCGATGAAGTTACCGCCATACAATTAACAGTGTATTATTCTTCATGGTTTGGAGACTCGCTGAATGCATGCAGAATGACGGTCCATGAATTGAATAGAATATTGGATATAAAAACAGCCCATGATACAAACATCAACCCAGGCGATTATTATAGTGATACAGAAGGGTTTACACTTCACAAAGCATATACGGCTTATGATACTTCAGTTCCCGACTCGGTAAGAAACGCCACCGACTCCAATGGAAATAGCCTTTATTACCCCAATATTACTTTCCCCTTAAGTAAAGAATACGGCAACAAGATATTACAATTGAACCGTGCTTTTGAAAGAGGCGAAAATGACTACTTCAAGAATTCCGAGAAGTTTATTCAAAATGTACTGAAAGGCGTTTATATCAAAACGGACTATGGAGACGGAACGATTCTTTATGTGGACCGTGTAGACTTGCAGATGCAATTCCAATTCCACTACGTAGACAGTTTGGGATTGAAATTGACGAAGAAAGTTACCGATGATAAAGGTAAAGTCGGTGAGGATTCCTTATATTACAGTATGGCAACAGTATTTGCTTCCACCAAAGAAGTTATCCAAGCTAATCAGTTCAAGAATTCCAATATATTAAAAGATCGGGCAAATGAGACAAAACATACCTATCTCAAATCCCCTGCAGGAATATTCACGGAAGCAACTCTGCCCTATGACGATATTTATAATAAGTTGACTAACGACACCTTGAATGCTGTCAAACTGACTTTCACGAACTATAATCAGGAAAATAAATATAAGTTCAGTATGAGTGCGCCTCAAACAGTGCTGTTAGTACGTAAAAAAGATATGGACACATTCTTTATAAACAATGAGCTCACAGACAATGTAACCTCATTTGTCGCGTCTCATAATAATGTAGCGACCAATCAATATACATTCAAGAATATTGCTCGTCTGGTCAGTACCTGTATCAACGAAAAGAAAGCTGCCAAGATAAAAGCCGGTGCTTCCTGGAATGAGGAGCAATGGACAAAAGAGAATCAGGATTGGAATAAAGTTATGTTAATTCCTGTTAGTGTAACTTATGATACAAATACCACTTCTCCGACGATGACCGGAATACAGCACGATTTAAGACCGACTGCCACCAAGTTGGAAGGTGGGACTGATGGTCCTTCACTGAAAATAGAAGTTACATATACGAGCTTTACTGACAAAAAATAAAGCATATTATACATAAAAGGATACGCCCCTCAAAACTGAAATGTTCCGAGGGGCGTATTTTTTAAGGAGTTATCTTACTTTTTCTCTTGTTTAGCTACTGACTTTTTGGCTGCAGGTTTCTTCGCTGCAGTCTTAGGAACAGTCACTTTAGGAGTAACATCCTTTACTTTCTCGGGAGTTTTGGACTTGGCTATCTTTGCTTTTTCCTGTTTAGCTTGTAATTTTTCAACTTCTTTATGCAGTTCTTCTATCTCATCACCTTGGTTCTTGATAGTCGTCAACAAAGCATTCAATTCTTCGTTATCAATATCTTCCGGGTAGAGCGAATCAACACGTTTAATAAAGTCACCCAAAATATTCATATAGTTAGTGAATGCATCATAAGGAGATTCATAGATTCCACGATTCAACCAGATTCCACTCTTCTTAGTAGTCATAAAACGAAAATTATTACTTGCCTGCAGATAATCCCAATCCTGCTTGATACGACGGTCGTCACAAATATGTACACGTCCAGCCACACTATACAGTTTATTAAAAGCCTCACGCTGCATTACGTTACCCAACCAACAACTCGTATCTCTTTCTTCATCCACCCATGACATCGGATACGGAACATCCAATTGGGAAACCGATTTCAATTTGGTAACAATCTCAGTAGGAGTAGAGAAAGTAATGCCTCGTTCCTTAGCACAAGCCGGCAACGCCTTCAGGAATTCCAGGATATTGGAAGACAATGGTTGTGACATCCCCAATGCACAAAGTTCCATAAAGATATTGATTACCTGTTCCTCTTGCGGCAAAGCATCAATCCAATTGATGTACTTATCAGCAAACAAAGGATATTCGCTCCACTCTGAATTAGAAAAACGTAAACTGATATCATCAGATAATTTGAAATCACGCAACAATAACTTCAAGTTCGGGTTCATATTGCAGTGGTACACATAATGCGGACTCTTCCAGCCCAGCACATGCTTGGCACCTTCTGTCAACATTCCTTTGAACCCTAAGCCAGCAACAATTGCACCTATTTCATCATTATAAATCAAACTCGAATTACGGAAAACCTTCGGAGCTTTTCCAAACATCTGTTTCATCTTTGCACTCTGGCGCATTACTTCTTCCTTGAAACAATCTTCGTTTGCCAGAGAAGAAAGACCATGAGAATAAGGTTCAGCTAGGAATTCACAGCAACCTGTATCATTTAACTGATGAAGCAGGTCAATAACGGCAGGTGCATGGATTTCCAATTGTTCCAAAGCTACACCAGATATTGATAAAGCAACCTTAAACGTACCACCCGAATTCTTTACCATTTCGATAAGCGCATTCAAGGCAGGGATATACGAGCGTTCGGCAACTTCGTTGATACTGGTCTCATTGGCATAATCATCATAGTAATAATGGTTAGTACCGATATCAAAGAAACGATAGCGTTTCAGATGAATAATTTGATGTATTTCAAAATAAAGACAGATCGTTCTCATATTTATTTATTATTTCGTTATTTACCATAGTTTCTTAATACATCCTCATAGAGGGCACGGATTTTCAAGCCGACTTTCTCCCAAGTGATCCCATCCACTTCTTCCTTTCCTTCCTCCTGAAGATAATGGAAAAGAGACGGATTGGTACAGATGGAATAAATAGCATCTGCTATAGCATGAATATCCCAATAATCGGTTTTAATCACCTTATCGAGAATTTCGCCACAACCCGATTGCTTTGATATGATAGAAGGAGTTCCACACTGCATAGCTTCAAGCGGAGCGATACCGAAAGGCTCGGATACGGAAGGCATAACGAACACATCGCTATTTTTATAAACCTCATAAACCTGTTTACCCTTCATGAAGCCCGGGAAGTGGAAACGATCCGCAATGCCCCTCTCGGCAACCAGATTAATCATGGCATTCAGCATATCTCCCGAACCTGCCATTACGAAACGTATATTACGTGTACGCTTCAATACAAGCGCCGCTGCTTCTACAAAATACTCCGGCCCTTTCTGCATCGTGATACGTCCCAGAAATGTCACTACTTTCTCTTTAGAATGATCGGGTCGCGGAATATCCTGCAACTCCTGTGACAACGGATAAACGGCATTATGCATGGCAAACACCTTTCTCGGGTCCTGATGATATTCATTTATAACCGTACGGCGAGTAAGTTCAGATACACACATTATACAATCGGCATAGTCCATACCATTCTTCTCCATCGCATAAACAGTCGGATTGACTTTTCCACGTGAACGGTCAAAGTCCGTAGCATGCACATGAATACAGAGCGGTTTTCCGCTTACCATCTTGGCATGCACACCGGCGGGATATGTCAGCCAATCATGTGCATGAATAATATCAAACTCCTGTTGACGGGCTATAACTCCTGCAATGACAGAGAAATTATTTATTTCTTCGTGCAGATTTCCGGGATAGCCACCTGCAAACTCCATGCAACCCAAGTCATTGACATGCATATAAGAAAAATCAGAATAGATATGGTCACGGAGAGAGTAATAATCCTCCGGTGTCATACAATTAGGCAAACGAGATTTCAAATAATCATAATCAGCATCACGCCATACAATAGGTACATGACTCATACTGATTATCTTCAAGAACTTTTCTTCTTCTCCACAAGGCTTAGGCATACAGAAAACTGTTTCCATATCTCCCTGCAAACTCAACCCCTTGGTAATTCCATAAGATGCGACTGCAAGACCACCATATATTTTGGGAGGAAATTCCCATCCAAACATTAAAACTTTCATCTTCATTCCTCCTCTCTTATGAATTATAATACTTAGATAATAACTTCAAAATACGCAGTATTTCCGCTATATTCATTGCAAACGAAATAGCTCCACGTCCTTTAAAAGGAGGGTTCCCGTCAAACAATTCAGGAAGCGAACTGATGCAATGACTTGTCATCTCATCTTCGAATCCAATCAAATAACGTTCCACAAACGAAATACCACTCATCTTATATATACGCAAATATGCCTCCATATAGAATCCCATCAACCAAGGCCAAGCTGTTCCCTGATGATAAGCGTAATCCCGTTGGAGCTGGGGACCAACATAATTCGGATTATAGCCACCACTCTTCGGACTCAGCGTACGCAACCCTTTCGGGGTAAGCAACTCCTTCGTCACAATATCGAGCACCTGTTTCTTTTGTACCCTGTCCAATGGAGAATAGTCAAAGGCTACAGCGAAAATCATATTGGGACGAACACTCCAATCCATCATATAACCATCCACATAGTCAAACAAATAACCGTACTCGTTACGGAAAACTTCCACAAACGCTTTTCCGGTAATCTCGGCCTGTGCATCCAGTTCATCAGCAAGCGAGTTATCCCCACCTTCACGCATCATATCTGCCACAAAGCGCAAAGCATTATACCACAAGGAATTTACCTCTACGATATATCCCGTACGAGGAATTACCGGACGCCCGTTAACCGTAGAATTCATCCAGGTAACAGCCTTTTCCGTGCCATTGGTATATAATAAACCATTTTCATGCAAAAAAAGATTATCATGTTTGCGATCACGGATATAATCCATGATATCTTCCAACAACTTACCATACATCAAACGGCATTGTTCACGCGAGGTATCCTTAGCATATTGCTGCAACGCCCATATAGCCCACAACAACACATCAGGATGTTCCATCTCATAGATTTTGTAAACAGCCGGCTTATCTTCCATAAAATTCCGGATAGCCTTTTCGGCCGTCTTCATTACATCCTCAAATTCGTCCCGTTCATCCACCGCCAACGTCAACCCCGGCAATGATATAAACAAGTCGCGTGCACGGCATTTGAACCAGGGGTAACCGGCAAGTACATAATGTTCTTCCCCTTGTTTATTATGGAATTGATGTGCAGAATTCTTCAAACAGTGATAAAAACTATCACGTGGGGTACGGTCTGCTGTTTCCATCTCAAATATTTGTTTCAACTTACGCGGAGAGATTTCCGAGATACCTGCAGAAAAGACAATGCTCTCACCTTTCTTTATATCTACTTCAAAATAACCGGGTACATAAAGATCCTCATTGAAGTCGTATCCACGCTCCTGTTCTTTGGGATATTCAATACCCCGATACCAGTCCGGTTGGAAATGAAACTCATTCTTTTTATTCAGTTGCATGAAAAGTTCCGGATAACCGGAATACATGCAGGTTTTTATACCGTTCTCCACCAGTTGGTACTCCCGGCTTGCTTGTGTATTCTCATGCGTATATTCGCGTACGCTGCGGAACGCCAGAAACGGGCGAAAACGAAGTGTTGTTGCCGAATGGGCATCGACCAAAGTATAACGTATCAAGATACGGTTCTCGTGGTGTACAAAAATTTTCTCTTTACGGAGGATTACACCTCCTACACGGTAAGTTGTTGCCGGAGTATGTTCACAGTCAAATTCGCGGATATACTTGTGTCCGTTCGGACTAAAGTTGTTTCCTTGATACTTGTGCAGCCCCAGATTAAACTCTGCACCGTGTTGAATTACCGTTTCATCCAAAGAAGACAGCAGCACATGGTTTTCATCATCCAAATTGGGGACAGGAATCACCAACAGACCGTGATATTTGCGTGTGTTACAATCTACAATTGTTGTACAATGATAGGCCCCAGCTTTATTAGTCCGAAGTATCTCCCTTGGCAAAGATTCTTCCAGATTAATCATCAGGGTCTTGTCAAATCGTAAATAACTCATAGTTGTGCATTATTTAAAGGTTAATTATTCAGGTATCATGCGCTACAAAGCTTGTAGCGATGCCCAAAAATACGAATTAAAGCCTACACGCAAAATAAAAAGTCAGTTTTTTTTCGTTTTTCAAGTAAATAATTCGTAGCATTGTACGAAAATAATAAATCCCTGTACGATATATGAAGCATGACATACGACGAATAGCTCTGGCAGCGGTCATCCCACTTTTTTTACTGTTTATTCTTTATATTCTCAAATTCCTTGAAATCGGCATGGACTGGGATTTTACCAGATTAGGTGTATATCCCATGGAAAAACGTGGAGTCTTCGGAGTATTTGCACATCCACTGGTTCATAGTAGCTTCAAACACCTTTTTGCGAATACGCTACCGCTGTTTTTCCTTTCATGGTGTCTGTTCTATTTCTATCGCGATATTGCACCTTATATATTCTTCAGTATCTGGATAGGTTGCGGGGTACTCACCTTTCTTATAGGTAAACCCGGATGGCATATCGGAGCCAGCGGAATTATTTACGGACTCGCCTTTTTCCTCTTCTTCAGCGGATTGTTGCGCAAACATGTCCCCCTCATCGCCATTTCACTATTGGTCACTTTCCTTTATGGCGGATTAATATGGAACATGTTACCTCAATTCGCCAAAATCACGACCTCCTGGGAAGGCCATCTCAGCGGGGCCATCATCGGTACGCTCTGCGCTGTAGCATTTATGAAACATGGGCCTCAGCGTCCCTATCCGTTTGCTGATGAAGAAGACAGTGATATCGAAGAGGAGAAACCGGAAGATAATGACGAAATAAAAATAATAGAGAATTAACCCGGCACATCCTACCATTTTGAAAACACCCTTCCATTTTGAAAAGGTCGTTCGTTACCCCTCATCCTGTAGCATATTTATAAAGAGCTAATATACAATCACCTACCATCCTTCCTTTCATTCTGGCATACTATTCGCTAAAGCAAGTCCAAATATGGCATACCAAAATGGAAGGATTTATATCTGATAGCTTATACACCAACAACAGAAACCGAAGCAACAGCCTCATCAACAGAAAAATGATTTTCCGGGTATTGGGAGTTCTATTACTCGTAGAAATGGGCATGTTTCTTATTTGTGCTGCCGTATCATGGGGATATGGCGAAAAAGAAGCTCTGACTTTTTTACTCACAGCCGGTATTAACACCCTCGTCGGTGGATTGTTATTACTATTCAGTCGCGGTGCCGAGAAACGGCTCGGAAAGCGGGATGGTTACTGTATTGCCAGCTTGGCATGGGTACTTTTCAGCTTGTTCGGTATGTTGCCTTTCTATTTAAGCGGAAGCGTAGAAAGCATTACGAATGCCTTCTTTGAAACAATGTCGGGCTTTACTACCACTGGAGCCACGATTATGGATAACATAGACGCACAATCACATGGAATACTCTTCTGGCGGAGCCTGACGCAATGGATCGGCGGGCTGGGAATCGTATGCTTTGCCATTGCCGTCCTACCTATTTTCAGCGAAGGAAACATGCAACTTTTCTCAGCAGAATCCATCGGAGTCACCCATGATAAAATCCACCCTAAAATCAGCATCATGACCAAGTGGATATGGGCTGTTTACGTCATATTGACTGTCAGCGAAACCATCTTACTCTGTATCGGAGGCATGGACTTATTCGATGCCGTCTGCCACTCCTTCTCCACCACTGCAACAGGTGGATATTCTACCAAACAAGCCAGTGTTGCTTATTGGAACTCCCCTTTCATTGAATACGTTATTGCCATTTTTATGATATTATCCGGTGTTAACTTCTCTCTTTACTTCTTATGTCTGAAAGGAAAAGGAGAAAAAATACTCCGCGATGAAGAACTCCGCTGGTTTCTTTATTCAGTAGGTATATTAACAGCCCTCATTACTCTGGCACTCATCTTTCAGAATCATTATGACATTGAAACAGCCTTCCGCAAAGCCCTCTTCCAAGTAGCTACCGCACATACTTCCTGCGGTTTCGGAACAGACGACTATACCCTTTGGCCGCCTTTCACATGGATGTTATTGATATTTGCCATGTTAGCCGGTGGATGTACCGGTTCCACAAGCGGTGGTATCAAGAATATGAGGTTATTAATGATGACAAAAGGAGTCCGGAACAACTTCAAGAAGATACTCCATCCCAATGCAGTACTACCCATCAGAGTGAATCAACAAGCTGTTGCCCCTAACATTGTCATGGCAGTAGCCATATTCGTAGGATTTTATCTCTTCTTCATTCTGGTAGGATGGACATTACTATTGTTTCTTGGAGTAGGCTTTGCTGAAGCTTTTGGCACGGTAGTTTCAAGCATAGGCAATGTAGGTCCGGGACTGGGCAGCTTTGGACCTGCTTTTTCCTGGAATGCACTACCTGATGCAGCTAAATGGATTCTTTCTTTCCTTATGCTGATTGGACGTTTGGAAATGTTTTGTGTATTGTTGCTATTCTATCCGGGATTTTGGAAAAACAGATAAATCAATGTTTTTGCAAAGCTTCTAACAATAATGTAATATTTGCGGTAAACAGTCTCACAGATATAGCCAACAGAATGATACCAAAGAACTTACGAATGATATAGATACCGCCTTTACCCAGAAAACGTTCAACGCGTCCGGTCATGCTAACCACGAAAAACACCCATATCATATTCAATATCAACGCAATTATGATATTAATGCTGGCATACTCCGCACGCAATGAAAGCAGAGTAGTAAAAGCCCCGGCTCCTGCCAACAAAGGAAATACTAATGGAACTAATGTAGCTTCCTTAATCGGTCCCTGATTTTTGAATATCTCGATATCTAGAATCATTTCCAATGACATCAGGAAGATAACAAATGCACCTGCCACGGCAAAAGACTCGATATCTACATGAAACAGTTTCAACATCATATCTCCGGCATAGAAGAAGCCTATCAGCAATGCAAACGATATCAGAGTAGCCTTTAAAGCGTTCACATCCTTCCCTTTCTCCTTCAGATTGATGATGATAGGAATAGAGCCTATAATATCTATCACAGCAAATAGCACGATAAAAGCGCTGGTCATCTGTTGCCAATTAAATGTTGAAAACATATACTCCTCCTTTTTTTTTGCAAAGATAGTCTATTTTTATGCATTTCGCAATATTTCTTAAAAGCGAATGGATAGCACGCTTAAGAAATAATAAAAAAAACAAAAAGAGAGGGCAAGTGTTTACGGCAGACCTTGATTATATCTACTTTTGCTCTGAAACCAGAAGATAAAAATGATATGGAAACTATGTTCGATACCTTACTCCAATTGCCCCTCTTTCAAGGACTTGCCCAGGAAGATTTCACCCGCATTCTGGAAAAGGTCAAATTACATTTCACAAAGCATAAACCGGGAGAGGTTCTTTTAAAAGGAGGAACCGATTGCAATGAACTCATGTTTGTGCTGAAAGGAGAAATATCATCTTCCACATCATCCGTTGACGGTTCATTTAGTTTTGTGGAATACCTTCCTGCTCCTTATCTAATAGAACCATATGCCATGTTCGGAATGAATACGTCTTATATTTCCACCTACCGGGCAAAGACAGAAGTACATACCGTCAGCATCAGTAAGACTTTCGTTATGAAAGAACTATTCAGTTATGATATATTCCGCCTGAACTATATGAACATCGTCAGCAACCGGGCACAAATGTTACATAGCCGGTTGTGGAATATTCCAGGCAATAGTCTTGAAGCCCGCATTGCTTATTTCATCCTCAGCCATGCTGAACGTCTTTCGGGAGAGAAAGTCTTGAAAATTAAAATGGAAGATTTAGCTCAAGTTGTTAACGAAACCCGTATAGGTATATCGAAAGCTCTGAACGGAATGCAGGAAAGAGGTCTGATTGAGTTACATCGAGGAGAAATTGTGATATTGGATTCGGAGAGACTTTGTGAGTTATAAGTTATGAGTCATTTGTTCATGCTTTTGGGGGTATGTCCATTATAAACAAATAACTCATAACTCATCACTTATAACTCATATTTTTTCTCACTCCCACTCAATCGTTGCAGGTGGTTTTGACGAAATATCATAGGTAACGCGGTTTACACCTTTTACCTTGTTGATAATATCATTAGAGACTTTACCCAGGAATTCATAAGGCAGATGTGCCCAGTCGGCGGTCATGGCATCAGTAGAAGTTACCGCACGCAGAGCAACAGCACGTTCATAAGTACGTTCATCACCCATTACACCTACAGACTGCACCGGCAACAGGATAACACCCGCCTGCCAAACCTGATGATACAACGCTGTTTCATTGCCTTCGGCATCTTTCACCTTCCAGTCGCGCAAACCCTGAATAAAAATATCATCGGTATCTTGCAGAATACGAACTTTCTCAGGAGTAATATCACCCAGAATACGAACAGCCAAACCAGGACCGGGGAAAGGATGACGGGTAATCAAATGTTCCGGCATACCCAATTCACGTCCCACGCGGCGTACTTCGTCCTTAAACAGCAGACGTAACGGTTCACATAACTTCAAGTGCATCTTCTCAGGCAAACCGCCTACGTTGTGATGGCTCTTGATAACCGTACCTGTAATGGAAAGCGACTCAATACAATCAGGATAAATCGTTCCTTGTGCCAACCATTTTACATCCTTAATCTTATGAGCTTCTTCATCAAACACATCAATAAAGCCTTTACCTATAATCTTACGCTTTTCTTCCGGCTCCGTCACACCGGCCAATTCTGCAAAGAACTTGGCACTGGCATCCACACCAATCACATTCAAGCCGAGACATTCATAGTCGTGCATCACGTTCTTAAACTCATTTTTACGCAGCATACCGTGATCTACAAAGATACAAGTCAAATTCTTGCCGATAGCACGGTTCAGCAATACGGCAGCAACGGAAGAATCAACTCCGCCACTTAAACCAAGCACTACCTTATCATCACCTACCTGCTCTTTCAATTGAGCAACGGTGGTTTCAATAAATGAAGCCGCACTCCAGTCCTGCTTACATCCGCAGACTTCCACAACAAAATTCTTCAACATCTGTGTACCGTCCTCACTATGAAACACCTCCGGGTGGAACTGTACCCCCCACATCTTCTCACCTTCTACCTGATAAGCGGCAATTTTCACTTTATCCGTAGAAGCTATCGTCTTGAAATTGGAGGGAATCGCAGTAATCGTATCACCATGGCTCATCCACACCTGGGTATTTTCTTTTACCCCATGAAAAAGCACATTATTTTTATCAAAAGAACCCAGATGCGCGCGTCCGTATTCACGGCTACCGGCAGGTTCCACTTTTCCATTATTAGTGTAGGCTATAAACTGTGCACCATAGCAAATACCCAAAATGGGATATTTACCACGAATCTCGTTCAAATCTATTTTAAACGCACTTTCATCATATACAGAGAACGGACTACCCGAAAGAATAACTCCCTTTACACTTTCATCCCCCTGCGGAAACTTATTATAAGGTACAATTTCACAATATACATTCAACTCACGGACACGACGACCAATAAGTTGCGTTGTCTGTGAACCGAAATCAAGAATAATAATCTTTTCTTGCATTTTAGTCTTTATGAATTTTATTAATTGGTCTGCAAAAGTAGAAAAAAGCAGGGAAATAATTGGAATAACCAAGCGGAAAATCTATTTTTGTGAATAAATAACTCATTGAAATACATCTAATACTATGAGAAGAAGTATCTTATTATTGATATTTACCGTTTGTTGTTCATTGGAAGCAATATCACAAAATCTATCAACAGTAAAGGACGATTCACAAAAGGACGAACTTACCCGGTTGGAAAACACACTGGCAAATATTCGGACTGACTTACAGGAAAAGACTCTGCAATATAACTGGAAGTTAACAGAAAGGTATATCGATTATTGTAAGAAGCTTTCCAAGATTACGAACTTCAATAAAGAGCCTCGCTTGGTACAGATTGCCACTGCCAGAAAGTCGAAAGAACTGGAACCTTTAAGGTTAGCCTACGAAAAGTTGGGTGAAGAGTTGACTCAACTGTTGAAATCGTATCCAGAATATATCGTCCTTGATTCCTTATACAAAAGAGCAGAAAACACCGAGCAGAAAAAAAACAGAAAAGTTGCATTAGACGGATTCTATCAACGTATATACAAAGAAGATACAGCATACCGGCCCTTACTTGAAAAGAGAAGAAACGCTCTAAAGGAACATTACATCGCTTGCGCATCCTATTTATTAAACGAATGTAAAAGTAACCGGGAAGTCGTGCCGGATCTTAGTGAATATAGCATAACACGTATTCTTCAAGAGTCAGACTCCGAATTACGTCAGCTATCTATTGAAGTCAGTACTTTGGAGAATCTGCAACGGGAAACTATACGTAAATACCAACAATTGAAATACAATCTGAATGACAAAGATTAGTACTCTA
This sequence comes from uncultured bacterium, assembly GCA_905215345.1. Taxonomy (GTDB): domain Bacteria; phylum Bacteroidota; class Bacteroidia; order Bacteroidales; family Bacteroidaceae; genus Bacteroides. Next base: position 78,777 of record CAJMPR010000002.1, on the reverse strand, counting down.
TTTTCAAATGCCGATTAAACAGGATATCCCCGGAAGATCTTTCAATGTGCTTCCGGGGATATCCTGTTATAAAGTAACAAATTATTGCTTTTCCTTCAATATATCACGAATCTCAGTGAGCAGCACTTCTTCCTTAGTCGGTGCAGGAGGTGCCGGCGGAGCAGCAGGCGCTTCTTCCTTTTTCGCAGTGAGGCGCGTAATCAATTTAATAAACATGAATATGGAAAATGCAATGATCAGAAAGTCGAACGTAGCCTGCAAAAAGTTACCGTAGTTCAACGTTACGGCAGCAATTTCTTTTCCATCAACTACTTCCGCCGGCTTCATTATCCACTTCAAATCCGTAAAGTTTACGCCGCCAATCAACAAACCCAGAGGGGGCATAATTAAATCTGCAACCACAGAGGACACGATTTTGCCGAATGCACCGCCAATGATTACACCGACAGCCATATCAACGACATTTCCCTTCATGGCAAAAGCCTTAAAATCCTGTAAAAAAGTACTTTTTCCCATTATTTAAAATATTTAATTATGATTTTAGGTACGAATATAAAAACATTTTCTTACTTTTGCACCGCAATTCCAAAAGAATTGCAAGAAACAAACGAAAGTTTATTTTTAAACATTATAAAACCCTTAAAAGTTTAAACAAAATGATTAAAGTAGGTATTAATGGATTCGGACGTATCGGACGTTTCGTTTTCCGCGCTGCAATGAAGAGAAACGATATTCAAATCGTAGGTATCAACGACCTTTGCCCGGTAGATTACTTGGCTTATATGTTGAAGTATGACACTATGCACGGTCAATTCGATGGTACTATCGAAGCAGACGTTGAAAACAGCAAATTGATCGTTAACGGTCAAGCTATCCGTATCACTGCAGAAAGAAACCCGGCTGACTTGAAATGGGATGCTGTTGGTGCTGAGTATGTAGTTGAATCTACAGGTCTGTTCTTGAGCAAAGACAAAGCTCAGGCTCATATCGAAGCTGGTGCAAAATACGTTGTAATGTCTGCTCCTTCTAAGGATGACACTCCGATGTTCGTTTGCGGTGTTAACGAAAAGACTTACGTTAAGGGTACTCAATTCGTATCTAACGCTTCTTGTACTACTAACTGTTTGGCTCCTATCGCTAAAGTATTGAACGACAAGTTCGGTATCCTTGACGGTTTGATGACTACAGTTCACTCTACAACTGCTACTCAGAAAACAGTTGACGGTCCTTCTATGAAAGACTGGAGAGGTGGTCGTGCTGCTTCTGGCAACATCATCCCTTCTTCTACTGGTGCTGCTAAAGCTGTAGGTAAAGTAATCCCGGCTTTGAACGGTAAACTGACTGGTATGTCTATGCGTGTTCCGACTTTGGACGTTTCTGTAGTTGACTTGACTGTTAACTTGGCTAAACCGGCTACTTACGCTGAAATCTGCGCTGCAATGAAAGAAGCTTCTGAAGGCGAATTGAAGGGTATCCTGGGTTACACTGAAGATGCAGTAGTTTCTTCTGACTTCTTGGGTGACGCTCGTACTTCTATCTTCGATGCTAAAGCTGGTATCGCTTTGACTGACACTTTCGTTAAGGTTGTATCTTGGTATGATAACGAAATCGGTTATTCTAACAAGGTTCTTGACCTGATCGCTCATATGGCTACTGTAAACAAGTAATATACAGTTAGAAAATAATAAAAAATAGGCGGCTTCGGTAGAAGTCGCCTATTTTTTTTGCACTTTTGCAATTAGATTATTCTTTACCAGATAAATCGAAGGCAAGGCATAATCAAACTAAACATTAATTTCGCTTGATCAATGATGAACATAATACAAGACTTAAACCCTTTCTTTGAAATTTATTCGACTCCTCACGGCACCGTCCCTTTCGACCGGATAAAAATCGAACATTACGAACCCGCTATCCGGGAGGGCATCCGTCGTCAAAACGAGGAGATTGATGCTATCATTCATAATCCGGAAACTCCGACTTTCGGCAACACCTTATTGCCTTACGAAAAGTCGGGAGAACTGCTTCATCGTGTCAATGCCGTTTTCGGTAATATGCTCAGTGCAGAAACCAACGATGAGTTACAGGAACTTGCTAAAGGAATCATGCCACTGATGAGTGAGCATGAAAATAATATCAGCCTGAACGAGGAACTGTTTGCACGCATTAAAACCGTTTATGAACAAAAAGACAAAGAGAATCTCAACCCAGAGCAATCCAAGCTACTGGAAGATATATACAACGGCTTCGTACGTAATGGCGCAAACTTACAGGGGGAGGCGAAAGACAAGTATCGCGAATTATGCAGAGACCTGAGTTTGCTGACATTACAATTCAGCGAAAACAGTCTGAAAGAAACAAACGACTACCAGCTCGTGCTGACTGACGTAGCGCAATTATCCGGATTACCTGAAAGCACAATTGACGCTGCAGCCGAGACTGCACAGGAAAAAGGGCTCGAAGGATGGGCATTTACCCTGCACGCTCCAAGTTACAGTCCTTTCATGACATATGCCGACAATCGTGATTTACGCCACGAGCTCTATATGGCTTACAATACGAAGTGTACCCATGACAAGGCATATAACAATCTGGAGATTGTGAAGCAGATAGCCAATACTCATCTGGAGATTGCGCAACTATTAGGCTACAACAACTTTGCCGAATATAACTTGAAGGAACGCATGGCTCAAAACAGCGATGCGGTCTACAAACTACTCAATCAATTATTGGAAGCCTATACGCCTGCCGCACAGAAAGAATATGCTGAAGTGCAAGACCTTGCACGCTTGGAAAGGGGGAATGATTTCGAACTGATGCCTTGGGACTGGAGTTATTACTCACAAAAGTTGAAAGACCGGAAGTTCAATATCAACGACGAAATGCTTCGCCCTTATTTTGAGCTAAACAATGTCAAAGATGGTGTCTTTGGTTTAGCAAGTAAACTTTACGGTATCACGTTCAAGAAGAATACAACCATCCCTGTTTATCACAAAGATGTAGAAGCATACGAAGTATACGATAAAGACGGTAAATACCTTGCAGTACTTTATACGGATTTTCATCCCAGAGCCGGAAAACGTTCGGGTGCATGGATGACAAGTTACAAAGGGCAGTGGATAGATGAAGAGACCGGTGAAAACAGCCGTCCTCATGTATCTATCGTAATGAACTTTACCAAACCGACTCAAAGCAAACCTGCCTTACTGACATTCAATGAGGTAGAAACTTTCCTGCATGAGTTTGGACACAGCCTGCATGAAATATTTGCGGATTCAACCTATGAAAGTTTGAGCGGAACCAATGTATACTGGGATTTTGTTGAGCTTCCTTCTCAATTCATGGAGAACTTTGCTATCGAGAAAGATTTCCTGCATACGTTTGCCCGCCACTATCAGACCGGTGAGCTAATTCCCGACGAACTGGTACAACGAATTGTCGATTCTTCAAACTTCAATGCAGCTTATGCCTGTCTGCGCCAAGTGAGCTTCGGACTGCTCGACATGGCTTGGTACACGCGTAATACCCCGTTTGAAGGCGACGTGAAAGCATACGAGAAAAAGGCGTGGGAGAAAGCACAAATCCTTCCCACAGTGGAAGAGACTTGTATGAGTACTCAGTTCTCACACATCTTTGCCGGTGGCTATTCTGCCGGATATTATAGCTACAAGTGGGCGGAGGTGCTGGATGCAGATGCTTTCTCGTTATTCAAGCAACGTGGAATTTTCAACCCGGAAGTAGCTCAGTCCTTCCGTGAGAACATCCTGTCCAAAGGTGGCACAGAACATCCAATGACTCTATACAAGCGCTTTCGCGGTCAGGAGCCAACTATTGATGCATTATTAATTAGAAACGGAATAAAGAAATGAAAAGAATAATAAGAAATATCAGTTACCTGTTACTCGTACTCTCATTATTGCCCATAATAAGCGGATGCAATAACGAAGATGATATTGTAGAGATTTTCACAGGTAAAACATGGAAGCTCAGCCGCCTTACCGATAAAGATAGCAGTGATCGCTTTTATCAAGGCCTTTGGAATGGTGATAAGACGGCGCAGAATAAAAGCCTAAGCCTTCTTAACAATGAAAAAAACACTTTCACCCTTTCTTTTGAAGGCAGCGAAATAAATGGGGAATTAATGGGCACAACTGTTTCCGGGCGGGGTGTCAACTCGTCTTTCAGCGGAACATGGAGTGCCGATGGGAAGTCTAATTCAATGAACATTAACATAAAATCCAGTGGTTCGGAAAGCGATGTCTTAGCTAAAGCATTTATCGCAGGGCTACAAAAAGTTTATAAATACGAAGGGGATGCTAACTCTTTAACTCTGTTTTTCGATGATAATGGAATAACGAGAGTAATAGGATTCAAGCCCCAATAATTAAACAGCAAACAACCATGGACAACTCTGCTAAAGCCAAACAAGAAGCATTAGACAAACGTTATATACGAATGGCAAGTATATGGGCCGAGAACTCATATTGCATACGCCGACAGGTGGGCGCACTTATCGTCAAAGACAAAATGATTATCTCCGACGGCTACAATGGCACTCCTTCCGGCTTTGAGAATGTATGTGAGGATGAAAACAATGTCACCAAGCCGTATGTGCTCCATGCCGAAGCCAATGCCATTACCAAAATAGCCCGTTCCAACAATAGCAGTAACGGTGCTACCATGTATGTCACAGCTTCCCCCTGTATAGAATGCGCCAAGCTCATTATCCAGGCAGGTATCAAGCGTGTGGTTTACTCGGAAAAGTACCGCCTGGAAGACGGTATAGAACTGCTGAAACGTGCAGGCATTGAAGTGGTATTCATTTCAATTGATAATTGATAGCCATTCATGCATAGCTAAATAGTAAATAGTAAAATCGTAAATAATATCATGGGTACAAAGAATTCTTCCCGTTTTACCCCGCTTGTTATTGCAATCAGTGTAGTCGCGGGTATCCTTATCGGAACGTTTTATGCCAAACATTTCGCCGGAAATCGTTTAGGCATCATCAACGGCTCATCCAACAAGTTGAATGCCTTGTTGCGAGTAGTAGATGACCAGTATGTAGACAGTGTTAACATGACAGACCTGGTAGAAAAAGCTATGCCACAGATTCTGGCAGAACTCGACCCGCACTCCACCTATATTCCCGCACAAAAATTGGAAGAAGTCAACTCCGAGTTGGAAGGCAGCTTTAGCGGTATCGGTATCCAATTTACCATACAAGAGGACACTATTCATGTGAACAGCGTTATACAAGGTGGTCCTTCTGAGAAAGTCGGGCTGATGGCGGGCGACCGGATTGTCATGGTAAACGACAGCTTGTTTGTAGGTAAGGGATTGACAAATGAAAAAGCCATGCGCAACCTGAAAGGGCCTAAAGGCTCTCAAGTCAAGCTTGGTATCAAGCGTATTACGGAACCGGAATTACTTGATTTCACCATTACCCGCGGAGATATTCCGCAGAATACGATTGACGCCGCCTATCTTATCAATGACGGCTACGGTTATATACAGGTCAGCAAGTTCGGACGTACTACTCATGTGGAACTGCTTAATGCAATTGCCCAACTGAGCCATCAAAAGTGTAAAGGCCTTATCATCGACCTGCGTGGCAATACCGGAGGTTACATGGAAGCCGCCACCCGCATGGTGAACGAATTCCTGCCCGAAGGTAAACTGATTGTTTACACCCAGGGACGTAAATATCCGCGTATGGAAGAATATGCCAACGGAACAGGGAGTTGCCAAAAGATGCCTCTTGTAGTCTTGGTGGACGAAGGCTCTGCCTCTGCCAGCGAAATCTTTGCCGGTGCTATCCAGGACAACGACCGTGGAACTATTATCGGCCGCCGTTCTTTCGGTAAGGGATTGGTACAGCAACCTATAGACTTTAGTGACGGTTCTGCCATCCGCCTGACAATCGCCCGCTACTATACTCCATCAGGTCGTTGCATCCAGCGTCCGTATGAAAGTGGAAAGGATTCCAAATACGAAATGGACTGGTTAACCCGTTACGAACATGGCGAATTCTTCTCTAAGGACAGCATCAAGCTCGATGAAAACCTACGTTATTCCACCGGATTGGGACGTCCCGTTTATGGTGGAGGAGGTATCATGCCCGATATATTTGTACCGCAAGATACCACCGGTGTTTCTTCTTACCTGATAGAAGCCAGCAACAAGGGAGTGATACTGCAATTCAGTTTTCAATATACCGATCATAACCGCGCCAAGTTAAGCGAATTTCAGGACGAACAAGAGTTGTTGAAATATCTACGTCGTCAAGGCATCGTAGAACAGTTTGTACGTTTTGCCGATTCCAAAGGCGTGAAAAGACGCAACCTGTTGATACACCGTTCTTATAAACTACTGGAACGTAATCTCTACGGCAATATCATCTATAATATGCTTGGCAAAGAAGCTTATATCCGCTACGCCAATGAAAGCGACGCTACCGTAAAGAAAGCATTGGATATTCTGGAACGTGGCGAAGCCTTCCCCAAAGCTCCGGAACAAACTGAGCAGAAAGAAGAGATAAACAATGATGGAAAAGAAAAAAGAACTGCGCAAGCGTATGGCTTTGTTGAAGACCCTTCACAAATCCTCCACTACGCATCAGTTACAGTCTGCTGAAATAATTGCCGCCCTTGAAGCACACCCTGCTTTCAGGGCGGCACATACCGTACTACTCTACCATTCACTGCCGGATGAGGTATACACTCACGACTTTATCAAGAAATGGAGTGACAAGAAACAAATTCTGCTTCCTGTCGTGGTAGGTGACGACCTGGAGCTTCGTATATATACGGGATTGGAAGAGCTTGCTACCGGTTCTTATGGTATTGAAGAACCTACAGGGGAATTGATTACCGACTACAGCTCTATTGATTTCATAGCTGTACCCGGTGTAGCTTTCGACCGACACGGTAACCGGTTGGGACGTGGCAAAGGTTATTATGACCGTTTGCTTCCTCACATTCCGTCCGCTTACAAGGTCGGAATCTGTTTCCCCTTTCAAATAGTAGAGGAAGTTCCCGCGGATACATTTGATGTTCGCATGGACGAAATCATAACATTACAATGAAAACTAATTATCACACCCATACTACCCGCTGCATGCATGCCACAGGAAGCGACGAAGATTACGTCCGCAGTGCCATCAAAGGCGGTTTTCAGGTTCTCGGTTTTTCTGACCATACTCCTTGGAAGTACCATTCCGATTATATAGCCGATATGCGTATGCTTCCCGATGAACTTCCCGGTTATATAGAAAGCCTGCAAGCACTCCGGGAGAAATATCGCAATCAAATTGACATCAGGATAGGACTGGAATGTGAATACTTCCCCGATTATATTCTTTGGCTGAAAGAACAAATAAAGAAATATCAGTTAGATTATATCATCCTTGGCAACCACCACTACCACACCGACGAAAAGTTTCCCTACTTCGGACGTCACACCAATAGTCACGACATGCTCGACCTCTATGAGGAAAGTGCCATTGACGGTATGGAGAGCGGATTGTATAGTTGTCTTGCCCACCCTGATCTTTTCATGCGTTCATTCCCGAAGTGGGATCATCATTGCACAACCATCAGCGGCCACATCTGCCGCACTGCCGCACGACTTAATATTCCGCTGGAATACAATATCGGACGTTGGTATCTTGACGAGACCGGTGATACGGCAACCTATCCTGCACCGGAGTTTTGGAAGATTGCCGCTAACGAAGGTTGTACGGCTATCATTGGGCTTGACGCCCACGATAATAAAGATTTAGAAGACTCCGCTTATTACGAACGTGCCCTTCGGATATTAAAAGAACTGAGAATTAAAACCACGGATACGCTGAAGATGCTACGATAAATAGAATCGCCTTAATAGGAAAGTGTATCAAAACCCTTTTAATACTTTCTTTTAGGCACGGATTACACGGAATTTCACGGTTCTAATTTGTAAGATTCGCATGATCCGCACCTAAAAAATTATCATTCAGCTTTATCGGAAAATGATATTAGTAATAACCTGCGCCCCTACGTGCCGATTTAAATTTCGTACCAGCAGCTCCCGTCCCATCATCAGTTCCTGGCGAAGGGCGGCAGAAGTCAGATGTACATAAAGCACCTGATTTTTAATATAGAGTTCACGGGTATAAGAAGCGATAGCAGGCCCCAGTACCTCACCCCACGAGTTGATGAGCCGTCGTTCATTGAGGGGCGATTCCAGGCTTTCCTGTCGGAGAAAGTTCTGTATCAATTTACCTATCTGTTCGGCATCATTCCTTTTCATGCTTCAGTCTCCTCATAAGATAAGGTATTTCCCTGCATTTCATTTACATCCCCCTGCTCCACACGGAACATTTTATAATCACTCCCCACTTTATGCAAAATGCAATCCAAATGTTCACGATTAGTATCGGTGATGAAGATTTGACCGAAGTTATCTCCGGCAACCAACTTTATAATCTGTTCTACACGCGAAGCGTCCAACTTGTCGAATATATCATCCAGCAAAAGTAACGGTATAGTACTTCCCGTTCGTTTCAGGAAATCAAACTGAGCCAACTTCAACGCCACAAGAAACGTTTTGTTCTGTCCCTGTGACCCCTCACGCTTAATCGGGAAATCTCCCAAAAGCATATTCAACTCATCCTTATGGACGCCACGAAGGGAAAAGCCCATAATCCGGTCGCGCACCCGGCTCTCTTTCAGAACATCCAGAAGGGAAGCATTGCGCGCATGCGAATCATACGTCAGGCCCACCCGCTCCTTATCCTGAGAAATAAATGAATAAAAAGATTGGAAAATGGGTATGAATTCCTGAATAAACTCTTCACGCTTACGGAACACCACTTCACCTGCCTGCGCCATCATTTCTTCCCATACCAGAAAAAGTTCCTCCTCCACGGGAGTCTCGCTTTTCAATAAAGTATTACGTTGTACCAACGCCTTATTATAACGTATCAAAGCATCCAGATACTCCTTATCATATTGCGAAATCACTACATCCATAAAACGACGACGTTCATCACTACCATCGTTTATCAAAGCAGAATCGGCAGGCGACACCATTACTAAAGGCAGAAATCCGATATGATCGGACAGACGGGTATACTCCTTCTTGTTCCGCTTAAATTGCTTCTTCTGCCGACGCTTCATACCGCAATATATTTCCTCGGGTGTTCCATCGCTCGCCTCATAAAAACCTTGAACGACAAAAAAGTCAGCATCGTGCCTGATGTTTTGCGAGTCGATAGGATTTCCGGCACTCTTACAGAAGGAAAGGAAATAGACGGCATCCAGCAGATTTGTTTTTCCCATGCCATTCTGCCCGAAAAAGCAATTCAGTTTCGGAGAAAAAGCAAGTTCTACCTGCTCCAGATTCTTATAATTGAGTATGGATATACGTTTCAGTATCATATAACAACGGTCAGTTCGGTTACAAAGATAATCTAAACCCCAGGCAGTACAAAATAAGCGGACTTATTTTTATGTAAACTTGCCAACCACGACCTTGTTAACTCGTAAGATTTCGGATGTAAAGCAAAAAAAGATGCCGCTAAATTTCGTTGATAGCTATAAAAAACTTACTTTTGCGGGTCGAATTAGCTATTAATGAATAATAACAAAAAGAATATATAAAAATGGCAGAACAAAAAAAGACGAATGACGCCTTAAACGTGGAAGACGCACTTACACAATCAGAGGCATTTCTCATCAAGAACAAAAAGGCAATCATCGGTGCAATTTTAGCTGTAATTATTATCGTAGCCGGTGTAGTGATGTACAAGAACCTTTATGCCGGACCTCGTGAAGAAAAAGCACAAGCCGCTCTGTTTAAAGGACAACAATATTTTGAAGCCGACGCTTATGCCGAAGCATTGAACGGTGACAGCATCGGTTATGTGGGTTTCCTCAAAATCGCCGACCAATTCAGCGGTACTGACGCCGCCAATCTGGCAAAAGCATATGCAGGTATCTGCTACGCACACCTCGGTAAATTCGAAGAAGCTGTAAAGGCATTGGATAGCTTTAGCGGAAACGACCAGATGATAGCTCCTGCCATGAAAGGCGCTATGGGTAACTGCTACGCTCAATTGGGTCAGCTCGACAAAGCCGCATCTATGTTGATAAAAGCCGCTGATGAAGCTGATAACAATACGCTCAGCCCCATATACCTGAAACAAGCCGGTGAAATCCTGGTAAAGCAAGGTAAATATGATGATGCTATCAAAGCATATACAGATATTAAGGATAAATACTTCCGTTCTTATCAGGCTATGGATATCGATAAATACATCGAACAAGCCAAACTGTTGAAGAAGTAATTCTATACCTTATTATACAAGATATACTTCGAGCACGGATTACACGGACACACGGATGTTAGAACCGTGAATGCCATGTAATCCGTGCTTTTTTCTGCAATTAATATTCAATACTAATAATTAATATTTAATCTCATGGCCACAGCTTATCATAACCTTTCCGATTACGATTTCAATTCCGTACCTAATGCGGAAAGTATGAAATTTGGTATTGTCGTGTCTGAATGGAACTACAATATTACCGGCGCTCTTTTGAAAGGTGCTATCGACACATTAAAGAAACATGGAGCAACGGACGAGAATATTATGGTAAAAACAGTACCGGGCAGTTTTGAACTGACTTTTGGAGCTAACCAACTGATTGAATACAGTGAAGTAGATGCAGTAATCGCTATCGGTTGTGTAGTTCGTGGAGATACCCCCCATTTTGACTATGTTTGTATGGGAGTTACTCAAGGCATTACACAACTCAACGCAAGTGGCGATGTTCCAGTAATTTACGGATTAATTACTACCAATACAATGGAGCAAGCCGAAGACCGTGCAGGCGGCAAGCTCGGTAACAAAGGCGATGAATGTGCAATTACTGCAATAAAAATGATTGATTTCGCTTGGAGTTTACAAAAATAGTCGTATCTTTGCACCGCAATTGAGAGAACAAGGTGCTTCACCTGATAAACTCAAAAGCAAAAGGGCGAATACCAGAGTGGCCAAATGGGACTGACTGTAACTCAGTTGTCTTTCGACTTCGGTGGTTCGAATCCATCTTCGCCCACAAAAAATGCGGAAGTAGCTCAGTTGATAGAGCATTAGCCTTCCAAGCTGAGGGTCGCGGGTTTGAGCCCCGTCTTCCGCTCTCAAGAGAATCCTGAAAACCAAGTAATTGGAGTTCAGGATTTCTTCTTTTAGGATAGTCCGGCATCTCTCTGATTTCCGGTATACATCCCGTAAACCAAGATGCAAACCGGAAATAGGAGAGATTTTAGAATAAACCTATTCAAGATAGAGCGGTTTCACCTCCTTCACATTCTCATGAAACCATTCATCCAGTTTTGCTTCTACTTTATCCTTTATCTGAGGAGTAATAAATTTCTTCACTTTCTTATAAGCATATACAGCGGCTATTCCTTTTCCTACCATAAAAGCCTGTCCAAAGAGGTTTTCAACACTGATCGGAAGCACAACAGCCACCAGAGCAATCATAATATTCGACCGTTCACTCTCAGGAGTTGTATCAGCAGTCATTACGTAATAAGTTGTAAGTACTGGACGACCGGCAGCACGACCACCTTTCTTTATATACTCTTCCACCTTAACGCGGATTTCTTCCATTGAAAAATTTAGTTTCATAATTCTTACTTTTTATTTATTAGACGCAAAGAGGAGAAGTTTAGTTGCAGAACCCCTGACTTTTTTTGTTTGTACCCTATAACCATAGTATATATTATGCAAATCAGGAGTTGAGAATGATTCATAACGGGAAAGAAAGGAGTATTTTATGTGAAATCACACACCTATCTGTGTGGGCTTACGCAGATAAGTGCGTGAGGCGACGCAGTTAAGTGTATAAAACGACGCGGATAAACGTGCAAAACGTGAAAGTTGTGAATGAAACGGATAGATGCACACAAATTGAAAAATATTGAACTCTGTGGAATATCGCCTACCTTCGCTACGATACTCACTGGCATTCACCTCGATTGTCACTGGCAATCACCCCGATTATCACTGACCTTCACTACGATACCTACTAACCTTCAGAATATCTTTTAAGCACTTGATAATTAGATATTTGTCAACAAGCCCTACAATTAAGAAAAAATAAAACAAAAAGATAAGAATTTTAGCTAATAACGGGAAAGACATGAACATTTTTAGACATAAGAACAAATAAGAAAACATAAGCTATATATTACTCTGAATATGTTCTTTTGTTCTTCTGTCTAAAAATAATTCTTTTGTCATTTAGCGTAAAACTGGAAAAGAAAGAGTTAATTTCAACTCCCGGTTCGCATATATTATTAACCTCAAAGAATTCTAATTCTTAATATTCATTATCTTTGTCGAAAATTTAAAGTGACAGAATGAAAACAATTGTACCAGTGCCCTCCCGACAGAATATACTCCGTGAAATGAGGGATTATTTGATGATTGCCTTAGGCATGATTATGTATGGTATCGGGTGGACTGTATTCTTACTTCCCAACGATATTACAACAGGTGGCGTACCGGGTATTGCCTCCATCGTTTACTTTGCTTCAGGACTTCCTGTACAGTATGTTTATTTCGGCATCAATGCCTTGCTGCTGTTGCTTGCTATCCGGATTTTAGGCTGGAAGTTCAGTATCAAGACAATCTTTGCCGTATTTGTGCTGACGTTCTTTCTATCTGTTATTCAGAAACTGACAGAGGGAGTGCATTTACTGCAAAACCAACCGTTTATGGCTTGCGTCATCGGTGCATCGTTCTGCGGTGGAGGTATCGGAATTGCATTCTCCTCAAACGGCAGTACAGGCGGAACAGACATCATTGCAGCTATTATCAATAAATATCGGGACATCACATTGGGCAGGGTAATGCTGATATGCGATTTAATTATCATCTCTTCCAGTTATTTTGTATTGCGCGATTGGGAAAAGGTGGTATATGGGTATGTTACACTGTATATTTGCAGCTTTGTACTGGATCAAGTTGTGAATAGTGCACGCCAATCGGTACAGTTCTTCATCATCAGCGATAAATATAAGGAAATTGCCCAACATATCAATGTATATCCCCACCGTGGAGCGACGGTAATCAATGCTTCCGGCTTCTATACCGGAAAAGAACAGAAGATGCTGTTTATCCTTGCCAAAAAACGGGAATCGACCATTATCTTCCGGTTAATAAAAGATATAGACCCTAATGCATTCGTGTCGCAGAGTGCAGTCATCGGAGTTTACGGAGAAGGATTTGACAAGATAAAGGTGAAATGAAGGTGAACTTCCCTTCTTTCCAGACATACTTTACAGGTTGGCGGAGAAACGGTTTCAGTTTTTCCGCCTCTTCTTTTTGCATATAATCAAGGGTAGAGAAACTGAAAGTCAACGTGGCATCTTTTGCCGACAAGTCTGCTTTCATCAAAAGCATGTCTGCCTGACGACGGGCAGATTGATAATCATATATATCCACCGTATCGGGAGCAGCCATAATGAAATCATCCATAACAGGCAACGCCGGCAAGTAGGACGCTGCAGGCAACTCCTTCCAGTCAGTAGTATAGAAATGAATATCGCTGTCACAAGCCGGAGCACAAGCGGTAGAAACGGTGCAAATGAGCTTCGTACTATCATTGACGGCCAGCAACTTCATTTGCCAGGAGCTTTGGGGCGTCATTTGTACACGGATGTAGTCAGCCGCCAGTTCTGTCATTTCAGACTTACCTCCAAAACGATTGGTAACCTCCGCTTTCATCTTGCTCTCCAGAAAATCTATACAGTCCGCACGATTCACCGCAGTAAGCAACGGGCTCAGGGAATCGGGCATATTGGTAAAAAGAGTTTTTGCCTGTTGCGCCTGTAAAGAAACCATCCATATACAGGTCATGAACGAAAAGATTACCAACTTCTTCATTATATTATCTTTCTATTATTCTAAACTAATATTATTTATCAACCGGTATTTTACAGATAAGAACAGATTTCCTCCAGAAAAGATGCGTCGGCCTCATCGAAACTATTCAGCATCTCACTATCTATATCAAGTACGCCCCAGACTTTCCCATCGGCATTAAAAAGAGGAACTACAATCTCGGAACGCGACAAAGAACTGCAAGCAATGTGTCCGGGGAAGTCATCCACATCAGGCACAACCAGCGTTTCCGCTTTCGCCCACGCCGTGCCACAAACGCCCCGCCCTTTCTTTATACGGGTGCAGGCTATCGGCCCCTGGAAAGGTCCGAGCACCAGTTCTTCACCTTCCACCAGGTAGAAACCTACCCAAAAGAAGTGAAAAGTATCTTTCAGCGCAGCCGAAACATTAGCCAGATTGGCAATACGATTCGTCTCACCCGCAATCAGACTTTTGATTTGTGGAAGCAACGTACGATACTTTTCATCCTTACTGCCACTGCCTATATATAAGTCTTCCGCCATAATTCTTATCAAATCTATTTACTTCCCAAATATAGGAAGAACATTCCAATCAACACTAAAATAAGGTCGACAGCCTTACTTTTTAAATTCTTTTCACGGAAGAAGAGAGCTCCAAAGAGGAAAGAAACCACCACGCTGCTGCGGCGCACCATCGACACGATGGAAATCATGGAGTCCTGATAGCTCAAAGCATAGAAATAGGCGAAGTCTGCCGCACAAAGGAAGACCGATATACCAATGATAGTCCAGTCCCAATGAAAGGGAGTGCTTTCTTTCCTTTTAGGATACCACAGCAACAAGATAATGGGACACATGATAAATACCTGATATACATTATACCACGATTGTACTACCATCGGATTGAGTTCCTTCATCAGGAACTTGTCATATAATCCGCTAACAGCCCCCGTTATCGCCGCAAGCACTATAAAGAAAATCCATTTATTATGTTTGAAGTCAATCCCCTCCTTCTTTCCCGAACGGCTCAGCATAAAGAAAGAAAGCACGGCAAGCAACACGCCTATCCACTGATAAAGGTTCAACCGCTCGCCAAATAGCAACATTGCACCCACGAGCACCATCACAGGACGGGTAGCATTGATAGGCCCTACAATGGTAAGCGGCAGATGCTTCATTCCAAAATATCCGAATATCCATGAAGAAAGGACAATGAATGACTTGATGATGATGAACTTATGCACATCCCAGCCTACTACGGGCGCTTCAAACATCGTTCCGCCCAACACCGTAGGAGCAAAAGCTGAGATAAGAATAAACGGCAGGAATATCAAACTGGAAAATATCGTGTTCAAGAATAAGACAGGAAGCACTGCATTGTCTTTGAGCGCTTGTTTCTTAAATGCATCATAAAACCCCAGCAATGCTGCCGAGAGGAAGGCTAAGAGTAACCACATTTATTTAATTATGAATTATGAATTATAAATTATGAGTTGGCTACGCTAAAAGAGAACCAACTACTTACTATTAATCACTAATCACTCACCACTAATCACCAACAAACGTTTCTTCGGGGTAGGCAACATCTACCAGAAACAAGGCATTACCGGGCACAGAAGTTCCCGCTTGGCAACGGTCTTTCCGCTCGATAACATTGCGAAAACCTTCTATGGTAAGTTTGCCACGTCCTACTTCGAGCAATGTACCCACAACGGCACGTACCATATTCCGCAGGAAACGGTCGGCCTGAATGGTAAATACCCACGTAACATCATCCACCTGGGTCCAGGCTGCATGCATAATCTTGCAATTATTAGTCTTAACATCGGTATGCAATTTACTAAAGCTGGTAAAATCAGTATAGTCGAACAAAGTCCGGGCGGCTTCATTCATCCGCTCAAAATCCGGTGTCTGGAAAAGACGGCACCGATACTGACGCTCAAAAGGCATCTTTGCCGTAGTAACATAATACTTATACATCCGCGCCGTAGCGTCAAAACGCGCATGCGCATCCAATCGTACAGGGCGCAAACGATACACAGAGATATCGGGAGGAAGCAGACGGTTCAGTTTGTCCGTCATAAAAACCGTGTCCAACGATTGTTCACTATCGAAATGAGCCACCATTAAAGAAGCATGCACCCCGGCATCCGTACGTCCCGCACCGATTACTTCTACTTCACGACGCAGCAAAGTACCAAGAGCCTTCATCAGACATTCCTGTACACTAACACCGTTAGGTTGAATCTGCCAGCCATGATAGGCTGTTCCGTCATATGCCAAATAGATAAAATATCGTTGCACGCTTTCTCTTTATTTTTCAGCGCAAAGGTAGTGTAAACCCGAAACAGAAGCAAATTTAGAGCCAAAAGACATCAAAAAAACGATTATCCATTCCCATTGTTTGAGAGATTGGGCTATCTTTGCATACGTTTTACCACAGATTACATAGATAAAATGAAGATATACAATAACAGCCGCATTTTCATTCTCCTTTTATTAACAGGCATGGCACTGACTTTCAGCTTTGCCGGATGTAAAAAGAAAGATATGTCACTCAAACTGAACGAACCGCGTAATATTCGTGGAGTTATCAGCTACAAGCGTTCCTTTGGCGATTTGAACGAAAAGCATCTGAACATAGCGCAAGCCATCGGTGTCCGTCCGCTTACATCGCGGGAAGAAGCAGAAGCCATGAAAGGAGAATTACAACACATCGTTACCAATGACCTTTATGTCGTTGACTCGCTGACGCACTCCATCCCCTATCTGGTCCCGGATGCCGCCACCTTACTGGATACCATCGGTTATAATTTTCTCGATTCATTATCAGCCAAAGGATTAAACCCGAATAAAGTGGTGATAACCTCCGTTCTCCGCACCAAAGATGATGTAAAACGCTTGCGCCGCCGTAACGGAAATGCTTCCGAAAACTCCGCCCATTTCTACGGTACCACATTTGATGTAAGCTGGAAGCGATTCCAGAAAGTGGAAGATGAAGATGGACGTCCGTTGCAGGATGTTAATTCGGACACATTGAAACTGGTGCTCTCTGAAGTATTACGCGACCTGAAACAAAAAGACAAGTGCTACGTAAAGTATGAATTAAAACAAGGATGCTTTCATATTACGGCAAGGAAAGGGAGGTGATTAGTGATTAGTGATTAGCCATGCGGCATAATTGCGCAGCCCACTAATCACCAATAACTAATAACTTTCCCCCATCATCTTCCACGCCATCGGCAGCCAAGTTACAATATCTCCGGACGTCATACCTGTCATCCCTTGTTTCTTACAAGCGATATCTCCTGCGAGGCCATGCACATAAGTAGCCAGCAAGGCAGTTGTTTCCGTATCATACCCTTGTGCCATCAAGGCTAATACAATTCCCGTCAGCACGTCACCACTGCCGCCTGTAGCCATCCCGGGATTACCCGTGATATTAAACCAACACTTTCCCGAAGGAGCGATAATAGCAGAATACGCCCCTTTCAATATGATATGGACTCCAGCACTCTTTGCCAACTCACGGGCTTTCATTAAACGTTCATACGAATTCTGGCATTTTCCAACCAATCGTTCCAGTTCCTTAGGATGCGGTGTAAGAATACTTCCTTGGGGTAAACGTCCGATATAACTGCGGTGTTCTCCCAAAAGATTCAGGGCATCGGCATCTACTACCATCGGAGTCTGACAATGACCGATCTGTTCCAGCAAAGCTGTTTCCGTTTCCGCCGATTTTCCTAATCCGGGACCTATTCCCACCGCCTGGTATTCATCCGTATCTGTAGAAGAAGCGAAACAGGTATCGTTGATATCCAATTCTGTCATAGCCTCGGGCACCGAAGACTGCACAATCGTATTATTACAGAAAGGTACATGTATTGTCAGTAATCCCACACCGGAACGCAAACAAGCACGGGCGGCAAGTATCGAAGCACCCGCCATTCCCTGGGAACCGGCAATTAATAATGCACGCCCGAAATCGCCTTTATGTGCATACTTATTCCGAGGCTTCAGCAAATAAGGCATATCCTCGTTCTCCAACAAATAGAAATCTGTTTCAGTCTCCTCAATAGCCTCTTCACTTAATCCGATATCCAGTAGTTCCCATTCACCGACGAAAGGTTCGTTCTCGGCAAAAAGAAATGCCAGCTTCGGCAACTGCAAACTTAAGGTTAAATCGGCACGGATAATATTAGTCTGTATATTATAAGTATTATCTTCCCCCATCAATCCGGAGGGGATATCGATAGCAACCACCTTGGCCGGGGATGCATTAATGTACTTTACTACTGCGGCAAAGCCACCACCCAACGCTTTATTAAGTCCGCTTCCGAACAACCCGTCGATAACCACATGTTCCGCCGTCAATGCTGGCGGTACGAATTGCGAAGTTACTTCATGAAAATCGACACCCGGTACTCCGGATAACCGTTCCTTATTCACCTCACAATCCGGTGACAATGTTCCTTTTGTGTTGAAAAGATAAACTTCCACTCGATACCCCTGTTCTGCCAACAGGCGTGAAACAGCCAATGCATCCCCACCGTTATTGCCGGGTCCGGCAAATACCGTAAACGGAGTTCCCGTATCCCAACGTCCGGAGATAGCTTTCGCCAATGCCTGCGAGGCGCGTTCCATTAAATCAACAGATGCAATCGGCTCATTCTCTATGGTGTAGGTATCCAGTTCTTTGATTTTCGTTGTAGGAAATATTTTCATCATCGTAGCTTATCCATTAAAGTTAAGAGCAAAGGTACAAAAAAACTCAATGTACCCTCCCGCTACGCATCGATAAATAATTTCCCGACCGACCGGATTTTATAAAATAAACTGGAACCTCGCCTGGAGTACTCCGAAGTTTTTATCACTGATTTCCTTTATGTGACTTCCGGGCATAACATAGCTATAATTTACCTTGACGCCAATGTACTTGTTTATATAATAGTTCAAGCCTAAAGAAATGTCTTTTTGCGCTCCACCCCGGATATCCGCTTTCCGGTCGTTCATATCAACCGTATTAAAGCGTCCGCAGAGTTCCAACGCACGCCCCACGGGACGGGCAGGACATGCAAGAGAAGCATCATAAGCATACTCATCACCTATCAACAGCCACGAACATTGTACATAACCTCCTTGTCCTGTGTAAGCGGTCAATCCTTCTTGCCTTCTTACCTGTGTGCGAATATATTCACTCTGCAAAAAGAATTTCCGGTAATAAATAAGAAGTTCGGTTCCTAACTTAAACTGATAACGGGCATTGCTTACCTCTGCATAAATCTGGTTGCGGTTATCAATTGTACTCACACCGGGAGATTTATAAATAAAAGTGTTTATGTTGTCATCATCCGGCAATGCACTATCAGGAGTACGATAGACAGCGGCTACCCCCAAATGAAGCAATTTCCCCGCTCCGTTCACAGGACGATAGACCAAACGTACGTCTATGGCATAACCTTGCGAAGTATTCTTTAGATTATTGATATCATTGTCGGTAAAAAAGCCGCCGCAAGCATAATAATGTTGTGTATTATAGGTATGAGCCACTCCCAGACGGCGACTGTTGGTCATTGCCAGTACCGCACCGGGTGACTGATGAAAACGAAGTTCGAACGTACTGCAAAGCATATCCATGGTAAACGGCTCATAAAATTGCCCTACCTGAATGATATGATTGCCGGAAGTATAAGTTGCAAAAGCATCCTTAATGGAAACTTTGTTACCCGTATAACCTATTTCAACTTTCATATCCCATTGCCGGTAAGACGCTTTCACACCTACCCGCAAATCATTGAATTCTGTTCCATTGCCAAAATGGTTATCGTTTTCCAGAAATATGCCACCATCCATCAACATACGTCCGGTAAGTTTACATTCCGGTTTATCAGAAAGGGGTTCTTGTGCTGCGGCATTCATACATACAAGAACTGCCGACATACACAAGAAGGACTTAGAAAGATACTTCATCTATAAGGAGCTATTTAGGTACGGTAGAGAAAGCAGATTGTAATACTTCGGGTTCTTCCACTTCCACCACTCCGTTTTGCAAAAGCGTCTCCCTGTTATGACGTTGTACCAGATAGATAATAGAGCAAGTAAATGCGATGGAACAAATGATACCAACATATCCCGACATCTGGTTGTAAAAGTCCAGCCAGTTGATATCCGTATTGAAAAACTCCTTGACCATCAGCACAAGTACTGTACCTGTATATCCGATGAAATCAATGGTGACAATGAAGAAGCCTACGTTTCCTTTGATTTTAAAACAAGCTATAAAGCGGTCGAAGAAGATACTTTGGAAACACAAATAAGCAATGTAAAGGCTTAAACTCTGAATAAACAGCCAAGTAATGGTATCAAGTTGTAGGATGTTATAATTTAAAGAAACAAAACTCATGGTGGCCGTTCCTGCCACTACCATACTCAGCAGGATAACCAATACCTTTATATTACTTTTTACAAAGACCATCATACCGAAAAGTGCCAGTATGATAAGGGTAACAATACTGTCTACTTGTGCAAAAAGCCAGGAGGAGTGTTCGCTCATGTCGATTATCTTCACCAGGAAATCTTCTTTTATATCACGGAGGATTACTAACATCAAATTGGCGACAAACAGCAAAATCAATACGGGTAAGAAGTTCATAAATAGTTCCTTGCGCTGTTTACCGTTCAGTGTAACACGCTGGCTCTTAGCTGCAATATCTTGTGAAGTAGGTTGTGGCAATCGGTTCAGGATATATCCCAGCAATGCCAGTAGAGGTAATGCAAAAGCACCAATAAAGGCAGGCATCCAGAATTCTCCGATATGCAATGTATCCATTACGAACAGTCCGACGGATTTTGCCACTCCCGAACTGATTACAATACTGATTCCCAACAGGCTTGCAAGAATATCAGTAGTACGCCTTCCTTCAATAAAGCTGAATATTACCCCCCACATACATCCCAAAGACAAGCCATTAAAAAACATCGCGAATATATTATAAGGAGTAGGCAGTAAACCAAACAGAACAAGAGACAATTCAGCCACGAGAATAGAAACCAGGATAAACTTCATTTTATGCTCTTTCTTCAACTCGGAGATTAGCTTGATTCCGACAAACTTAGCAATAAGATAACCCAAAATCTGAATAATAGTAGTCATTACTTTATAATCCAGCCCAAAAACCTCCAGTCCATCGAAGGTAGCTGCCGTGAAAGGCTTGCGTAAAGCATATACCAAAGAATAAGAAAGAAGTGCCGCACTTCCCGCCCAAAGGATAAATACAAAGTCGGACATCTTCTTATTTAAAAGTAATTTCGCTCTAATATTGGCAACTGTTTTCATTTTGTTCTCTTTGATTTCGGAAGCAAAAGTAGAACAGAGCCACTACTGAAAAAATGAATATCTATTAATTATGTATTTAATTATCAGGGCACTTTATTATGTAGCATTAATGTAATATTTATATAACACAAATATAATATCGGCAGGTGTTTTTCAATTCGTACAACTTGACCGAGCAAATATAAAGAGCAGAAAAAGCAAGGCTGTCTCCCAAAGAATAATTAATTTTGCAGCTTCAACATAAAAAGAAACCCAAGACAATAAAAACTGTTTCAATGAGTACATCCAAACACCCGAAAGGTCTTTACTTCATCTTTGCAACCAGCACGGCAGAACGTTTCAGCTACTATGGCATGCGTGCAATTTTTATCTTGTTCCTAACACAAGCATTGCTGTTCGATAAGGAACATGCCGCCTCTATCTACGGCAGTTATACCGGACTGGTCTATCTGACACCGCTTATCGGTGGCTATATAGCGGACAAGTATTGGGGTATCCGCCGCTCCGTATTCTGGGGAGCGATGATGATGGCTGTAGGTCAATTTCTGATGTTTGCCAGCGCTTCTATGCTCGACGCCGTTCAGCTGTCACACTGGCTGATGTACGGTGGACTTACTTTTCTTATTTTAGGGAACGGATGTTTTAAACCAACCGTAACCTCTCTTGTAGGACAACTCTACGAACCCGGCGACCGGCGGTTGGATTCCGCCTATACTATCTTTTATATGGGTGTAAATGTAGGTTCATTCCTGGCTCCGCTGGTTTGCGGTTATTTCGGAGAGACGGGGGACCCGCACGACTTTAAATGGGGATTTCTAATAGCAGCCATTGTCACTGTCCTTACAGTTATCTTATTTGAAACGCAAAAGAACAAATACCTCATCGGTCCGGAAGGGCAGCAACTCGGCATCATCCCCGATGCCAGGTTAAAACAGCCGCAAGCTGCCAAGAGCAGCCAACAAACAGCAATCGACAGTAGTAAGAAAAAGCGCAGTTTCCTGATTCTCAGCTTGTTCTCCATTACACTTATCATTTTCTTCTACTGGTGTTTCGGCAACGACTGGATTAGTATCGGCATTTTCACAGCCTGTATCCTGTTTCCCGTCAGCATTCTACTGGAAGGTTCACTCACCAAAATCGAACGTAGTCGTATCTTTGTAATCTACATCATCGCCTTTTTTGTTATCTTCTTTTGGTCAGCCTACGAGCAAGCCGGCGCTTCATTAACACTCTTCGCTTCGGAACAGACCGACCGCGTCATCTTAGGATGGGAAATGCCTGCCTCCTGGATACAATCTTTCAATCCGTTCTTTGTGGTGATACTTGCAGCCATCATGCCCGGTGTATGGGGCGCATTAGGCAAACGGGGATTAGAACCGGCTTCGCCTACTAAGCAGGCTATCGGCTTGCTACTACTATCTTTGGGGTATCTGGTAATCTGCTTCGGAGTGAAAGATGTTCAACCCGGCATCAAAGTAAGCCTCATTTGGCTAACGGGACTTTACTTTATCCACACCATGGGCGAAATAGTCCTCTCCCCCATCGGGTTGTCTATGGTAAGCAAACTCACCCCTATCCGCTTTGCTTCCTTAATGATGGGCATCTGGTATCTTTCAATGGCCACTGCCAACAAATTTGCAGGTACGTTGAGTGGCTTGTATCCCGAACCTGGAAAAGTAAAAACATTGCTCGGTTTCCGTATTGAGAACATGTACGACTTCTTCATGGTATTCGTTGTTATGTCCGCTGTGGCGTCACTAATCCTCTTCCTGCTTTCAAAGAAATTGCAGAAGATGATGCATGGAGTGGAATAAAAATCGTATTTTTGCGACAACTTTCTAAAATTTCCATCTATGGACACTATACAGATAAAAGATAAAATGTTCACTGTCTCTATCAAAGAACAGGACATTTTGAAAGAGGTAACCCGTGTAGCAAATGAAATCAACCGCGATTTGGCAGGAAAGAATCCATTGTTCCTCAGCGTACTAAATGGTTCGTTCATGTTTACCGCCGATTTAATGAAACGTATAACAATACCTTGCGAAATTTCATTTATCAAGTTGGCATCTTATCAGGGTGTTTCCTCTACGGGAGTTATCAAAGAAGTAATTGGTATCAATGAGGACCTTACCGGCCGCACCGTTGTGATTGTAGAAGACATTGTGGATACCGGATTTACCATGCAACGTTTGCTCGAAACACTCGGTACACGCAATCCAAAGGAAATTCGCATTGCTTCCCTCCTGTTGAAACCGGAAAAGTTGAAAGTAAAACTGGATATCGATTACGTCGCCATGAGTATTCCAAACGACTTCATCGTGGGTTACGGACTGGATTATGACGGTTTCGGCCGTAATTATCCCGACATCTATACAGTAGTAGAATAATTATAGTAAATCATTTAAATAATAACTAAACAAAATGTTGAACATTGTAATTTTCGGTGCTCCCGGTTCAGGTAAGGGAACACAAAGTGATTTGATTGTAAAGCAATATGGCATAAACCACATCTCTACCGGTGATGTATTACGTGCTGAAATTAAGAACGGTACAGAATTAGGTAAAACTGCCAAAGGCTACATCGACCAAGGTCAATTAATCCCTGACGAATTAATGATTGATATTCTGGCAAGTACATTAGACGGTTTCAAAGATAGCAAAGGCGTTATTTTCGATGGCTTTCCCAGAACAATTGCCCAAGCTGAAGCATTAAAGAAAATGTTGGCTGAACGTGGACAGGAAGTAAGCGTGATGCTTGACCTTGATGTACCTGAAGAAGAATTAATGAAACGCCTTATTAAACGCGGTCTTGAATCAGGACGTGCCGATGACAATGAAGAAACAATCAAGAAACGTCTCGTTGTTTATCACACTCAAACTTCTCCGCTGATTGATTGGTACAAGCAAGACGGCAAATACCAACATATCAAAGGTTTCGGTATTTTAGATGAAATCTTTGCAGATGTTTGCAATGCGATTAATAGAGTAAAATAAAAAAAGAGTATGGCTGAATCGAATTTTGTTGACTACGTAAAAATATATTGCCGCTCCGGAAAGGGCGGACGAGGCTCCACGCACATGCGGCGTGAGAAATACATACCCAATGGAGGCCCCGACGGAGGTGACGGAGGACGAGGAGGTCATGTTATCTTGCGCGGTAACCGTAATTACTGGACATTGCTACACTTGCGTTACGACCGTCATATCATGGCCGGACATGGAGAATCGGGTAGTAAGGGACGGAGTTTTGGTAAAGACGGTGAAGACAAGGTTATCGAAGTTCCTTGTGGAACAGTAGTTTATAATGCCGAAACCGGTGAATACATTTGCGACGTCACCGAGCATGGACAAGAAGTTATTCTGCTGAAAGGCGGACGAGGCGGCTTGGGCAACTGGCATTTTAAGACTGCTACCCGTCAAGCTCCCCGTTTTGCCCAACCGGGCGAACCGATGCAGGAAATGACGGTCATCATGGAGTTGAAGTTATTGGCAGATGTCGGTTTGGTAGGGTTTCCCAACGCAGGAAAATCCACCCTGTTAGCCGCCGTCTCCGCGGCAAAACCCAAGATTGCGAATTATCCATTTACTACGTTAGAACCTAATCTGGGTATCGTATCCTATCGTGACGGCAAATCATTCGTCATGGCTGATATTCCCGGTATTATCGAAGGCGCCAGTGCGGGTAAAGGTTTGGGCTTGCGGTTTTTGCGCCATATTGAACGTAACTCATTGTTATTGTTCATGGTGCCTGCCGACAGCGATGATATTCGCAAAGAATACGAAATATTGCTGAATGAATTGCGTACATTCAACCCGGAAATGCTGGACAAGCAGCGTGTACTGGCTATTACCAAATGTGACATGCTCGATCAGGAACTAATGGATGAAATAGAGCCGACACTACCGGAAAATATCCCGCATGTGTTTATTTCCGCTATTTCCGGTATGGGTATTTCCGTACTGAAAGATATTCTTTGGGAAGAGCTGAACAAGGAGAGCAATAAAATCGAGAACATCGTACACCGCCCTAAAGATGTCAGCCACCTGCAACAAGAGTTGAAGGAAGAGGGCGAAGATGAAGATCTCAGCTATGAATATGTCGATGATGACGAAGATATAGAAGATCTTGAAGACTTCGAATACGAAGAAGAAGATTGGGAGGAAGACGAAAAATGATTTCTCTTGCAAAAGATAAACGAATGTTGGGATATGAGGTGCTTGCCACGTATCCCAACATTTCTTGTTTTGTCACCACCCGACATGGCGGATACAGCAAAGGTAACTACAGTTCGTTCAATTGTACCCCTTATACCGGTGACGACGCAGAATGCGTTCGCCGTAACCGGGAAATACTTTGTTCTTCTTTACCGCAACGTCCGAAAGAATTAATCATACCGTTTCAGACACATGATACCCAAATACTTATTATAGATGAGACATACTTACATGCTACGGATGAAGGACGTCACACGATGTTGCAAAGTATCGACGCACTAATTACGCAGGAAGCGGGTTGTTGCATCTGTATCTCAACAGCAGACTGCATCCCCATACTATTATATGACAAGGAGCATCAGGCCATAGCCGCTATTCATGCCGGCTGGCGGGGAACAGTTAACCGTATCCTCGGACACACACTTGATAGGATGCATACCCTATACGGCACAACAGGTAAAGATGTAATTGCCTGCATAGGTCCTGGCATTTCACTTCCCTCTTTCGAGGTAGGCGACGAAGTATACGAAGCTTTCCGGGAAAAAGATTTCCCAATGGAATACGTTTCAGAGTGGAAGCCGGAGACACACAAATATCACATTGACCTATGGGCAGCCAACCGATTGCAACTATCAGACTTTGGAATACCGGACAATCAAATAGAAAGTGCCGGTATCTGCACCTATCAACAACATGAAGATTTTTTCTCGGCACGACGATTGGGTATCAAGTCCGGACGTATCTTGTCGGGGATTATGATAAATCGAGGTGTTTATTAAGTTATGAGGTATTTGCTCAGCATATATGTACAAATCACCATCGACAAATAACTTATAACTCATAGCTAAATTAAATATGCATAACATTACCGTATCAGAAGCCATAAAGAAAGCCTGCCCCGGCTTCAAGGGTGCAGCCGTTTATGCGGAAGTCACCAATACCATCTTCAGTGAAGGACTGTGGGAAGAAATAAATGCTTTCACCCATAAACTTGTTTCCACTACTCAGCCGGAAGACATCAAACTTCAACCTGTTATTGCCGCCACCCGTGAAGCATATAAATGTTGCGGTAAAGATCCGAGCCGTTACCGTCCTTCGGCAGAAGCATTGCGCCGTCGCCTTATGAAAGGATTGGCTCTTTACCAAATCAATACATTGGTAGACCTTATCAATCTCGTTTCCCTCCGTACTGGTCACTCCATTGGAGGATTTGATGCAGATAAGATACAGGGAGTTAACCTTGAGCTCGGTATTGGACATGCAGAAGAAGCGTTTGAAGGCATCGGGCGCGGAGTGCTGAACATTGATGGATTACCTGTTTATCGTGATAAGATAGGAGGCATCGGTACTCCCACCAGTGATAACGAGCGCACTAAAATGGGACTCGACACACGCCATATCCTTGCCATAGTTAACGGTTATAACGGGCAAGAGGGACTGCAAGAAGCAGCAGAAATGATACAAGAGCTATTAAGAAAGTACGCCTCATCCAACGGTGGAACCATACAATATTTTGAATAAATAACTGCCATGAAACTAATTCTCATCCCCTTTCTGGTTGTCGCCTTCACGGGTACAGTGAAAGACAATAAGCCGACATTCTCTTTCATGGAGATTAACCATATCCGTGTAGCTACTCCAGGGCTATTCGACAAAAACAAGAACATAGAAATACACTTAGATAGTCTGTGTGATAAGAATTATGCATTTCCGTTACCTAACGGAAAAGTCATTTCCAACTATGGACGAGGCAAAGGGCATCATTCCGGCATTGACATCAAGACATGCGCCAAAGACACGATTCGTTGCGCCTTTAACGGCATAGTACGAATGTCCAAACCTTATAGTGCCTATGGTAATGTCATTGTTGTACGCCACCCTTTCGGGTTGGAAACCATATATAGCCATAACTTCAAGAACCTGGTGCACAGTGGAGATACTGTCAAGGCCGGACAAGCTATTGCTTTAACCGGACGTACCGGACGTGCAACTACCGAACATCTGCACTTTGAAACCCGTATCAACGGACAGCACTTCAATCCGAATATTATCTTCAACATGCAAGAGCGCACTTTAAGAAAAGATTGTATCCGTTGTACCAAGAACGGAAACGGTATCGTAGTGAAGCCGGTAACAAAAAAATAACTTATGGAACAGCCTAAGTATCCAAACGTTTCACTACATTTGCAGAACGTTTTACCTTATTGAAACAGAACTGAATTTTAAAGCATATCAATGATAGAAAAACTGATTGTTCTTGAGGATATAGACCCGGTAATTTTTTATGGCGTAAACAACGCCAACATGCAATTAATAAAAGCCTTGTATCCCAAACTCCGTATCGTTGCCCGTGGCAATGTCATTAAAGTATTGGGAGATGAAGAGGAAATGTGCGCATTTGAAGAAAACATTACCAAACTGGAAAAATACTGCGCCGAATATAATTCGCTCAAAGAGGAAGTTATTATCGATATCATCAAAGGCAATGCCCCACAAGCCGAGAAATCAGGAAACGTCATTGTTTTCAGTGTGACCGGAAAACCCATAATCCCACGAAGTGAAAACCAGTTAAAGTTGGTAGAAGCTTTTGCAAAGAATGATATGGTATTTGCCATCGGTCCTGCCGGTTCCGGTAAAACATATACCGCTATCGCCCTTGCTGTACGTGCATTAAAGAATAAAGAAATAAAGAAAATCATCCTCAGCCGTCCTGCCGTAGAAGCCGGAGAGAAACTCGGTTTTCTGCCGGGAGACATGAAAGATAAAATAGATCCGTATCTGCAACCACTCTATGATGCGTTGCAGGACATGATACCGGCTGCCAAGTTAAAAGAATATATGGAACTGAATATCATTCAGATTGCTCCCCTCGCCTTTATGCGTGGACGTACCCTGAACGACGCCGTCGTTATTCTGGATGAAGCGCAGAATACCACTACACAGCAAATCAAGATGTTCCTCACCCGTATGGGGACGAACACCAAGATGATAGTTACGGGAGATATGACGCAGATTGACTTACCGCAATCACAGACTTCCGGCCTGGTACAAGCCTTGAAGATTCTGAAAGGCGTTAAAGGCATCAGTTTTATCGAACTGAACAAAAAAGACATCGTACGTCATAAGCTGGTAACACACATAGTTGAGGCTTACGAACGGTACGACAAAGAAGTCAAAGCCGAACGGGAAAAAAGAAAAGAAGAAATGGCAGAGAAATAGTCCTATTCATAGTTTGCAAATTTTCAAATCTAAAATATTACAAAGATGAAAGCATTAACTAAAACAGATTTCAACTTTCCGGGTCAGAAAAGCGTGTACCACGGTAAAGTGCGTGATGTGTACAACATCAATGGTGAAAAGTTAGTAATGGTCGCAACAGACCGCATCTCAGCCTTCGACGTAGTATTGCCGAAAGGTATTCCTTTTAAAGGACAAATGCTGAACCAGATTGCAGCAAAGTTCCTGGATGCCACTACCGACATATGCCCTAACTGGAAACAGGCTACTCCCGACCCTATGGTTACCGTAGGTGTGATGTGCGAAGGCTTTCCTATTGAAATGATTGTACGTGGCTACCTCTGTGGCAGTGCATGGCGTGCCTATAAGAGCGGTGTTCGTGAAATCTGTGGCATCAAGCTGCCGGAAGGTATGAAGGAAAACCAAAAGTTCCCCGAACCCATTGTCACTCCTACCACCAAGGCAGAAATAGGCGAGCACGATGCTGATATCTCTAAAGAAGAAATCCTTGCACAAGGTTTGGCTACTCCTGAAGAATATGCCATTTTGGAGAAATATACATTAGCACTCTTCAAGAGAGGCACTGAAATCGCTGCGGAACGTGGTCTTATCTTAGTAGATACCAAATACGAATTTGGCAAGCATAACGGCACTATCTATCTGATGGACGAAATACATACTCCTGACTCAAGCCGTTATTTTTACTCCGAAGGCTATCAGGATCGCTTTGAAAAAGGCGAGCCGCAAAAGCAACTTTCCAAGGAGTTCGTACGCGAATGGTTAATGGATAATGGTTTTCAGGGCAAAGAAGGACAACAAGTTCCCGAAATGACCGAAGAAATCGTTACTTCTATCAGCGACCGTTACATCGAATTGTACGAGCACATCACTGGTGAGAAGTTTGTGAAAGAAGATACCAGCAACATTGCCGAGCGTATCGAAAAAAATGTTACTGATTATCTAAAGTGATAGAGTGATGAAGTGGCAGGTGATGAAACACCGCCTATCACTTTACCGTTTTACCACATTATCACATAACATAATGAATTACCCTCAGGAACATATCAAACCTTACGGTAACGAAGGTAAAAAGAGTGAGCAAGTCGAAGAAATGTTCGACAATATCGCCCCTGCCTACGACCAGCTTAATCATACCTTGTCATTGGGTATAGACCGTAGTTGGCGCCAGAAAGCGATCAATATGCTCCGTCCTTTCCATCCCCTACGTATCATGGATGTGGCTACCGGCACCGGTGATTTCGCTATTCTCGCATGCCGCGAACTGCAACCTGACGCATTGATTGGCACCGACATCTCCGAAGGTATGATGAATGTGGGTCTTGAAAAAGTGAAGCAGGCGCACCTCTCGGACAAAATATCTTTTGCCCGGGAGGATTGCACCTCCCTCTCATTTGCCGACGGAAGCTTCGACGCCGTAACCGTGGCGTTCGGCATCCGCAATTTCGACGGACTGGATAAAGGACTTTCCGAGATGTGCCGGGTGTTGACACCTGGCGGTCATCTCGTCATTTTGGAACTTTCCACCCCGGATTCTTTTCCAATGAAACAACTCTTCACCCTTTATTCCAAAGTTGTTATTCCCCTGATCGGTAAATGTATTTCGAAAGACAACAGTGCTTATACCTACTTGCCCCAGAGCATCCGAGCTTTTCCACAAGGTGAAGTGATGCAGAAAGTTATCCGTAAGGCAGGATTCAGCCAAGTACAATTCAAGCGATTGACTTTCGGAATCTGCACGTTATATTTTGCTACAAAATAGCCACTATTCCCCCTTTAACACACATTGATATGCAAAAATATGGTTTAATCGGTTACCCGTTGAAACATTCGTTCTCTATCGGATACTTCAATGAAAAATTCAAAGCAGAAAACATTGATGCGGAATATTTCAATTTCGAAATCCCCGACATCAATGACTTTATGGAAGTAATAGAAGAGAATCCCAATTTGTACGGACTTAACGTAACCATTCCCTACAAGGAGCAAGTCATCCCATTTCTTGATGAACTGGACAAGGATGCCGCAAAGATAGGGGCTATTAATGTTATCAAGATTATCCGTCTTCCCAAAGGTAAGGTAAAGCTTGTCGGCTATAATTCGGATATCATCGGATTTACCCAATCTATTGAACCCCTTTTGCAACCCTGCCATAAGAAAGCATTAATCCTCGGCACAGGCGGTGCTTCCAAAGCCGTATACCGCGGATTAGAGAACTTAGGTATTGAAAGTACATTCGTTTCGCGTACTAAGAAAGATTCGAAGTTCTTGACATACGAAGAATTGACTCCGGAGATTATGAAAGAATATACCGTCATTGTAAACTGTACCCCTGTCGGCATGTTCCCTAAAGTAGACTTCTGTCCGGACATTCCTTATGAAGAGCTTACTCCCAACCATTTACTCTACGATTTGTTATACAATCCAAATGAAACTCTTTTCATGAAGAAAGGCCAGGCACATGGAGCCGTTACTAAGAACGGATTGGAGATGCTGCTGTTACAAGCCTTTGCTGCATGGGAAATTTGGAAGAAGTAACATGAAGAAGAAGTTCAAATACAGTCTGGCCGGACTAATTATATTGATTATTATCGTCCTCATCGGGGGAAGTTTTTACATGCTTGGTTTCTCGCTGACACCAAAGGATAATAAAGGGAAAGACATCCCCGGCTCCTACGAATACATGCGCAGCGAATACCCGTTTATTGAGTCATGGCTGGACAGTTTACAAACAGTCGGTGCTTTACGTGATACTTTTATCATCAATCCCGAAGGACGGCAACTGCATGCTATTTTTGCCGTTGCCCCCGAACCGACGGATAAAACCGCTGTCATTGTGCATGGCTATACTGACAATGCCATCCGTATGCTCATGATAGGCTATCTTTATAACAAAGATTTAAAATATAACATTTTCCTGCCCGACCTGCAAGATCAGGGATTAAGTGAAGGTCCTGCTATTCAAATGGGTTGGAAAGACCGCCTTGATGTATTAAACTGGATGAACATTGCCAACAATATCTTTGGAAAGTCCAGTGACAGTATGGAAAACAAGAGCGAACCTTCTCCTCAAAATGTCACTACCCAAATGGTGGTACATGGTATTTCTATGGGTGCAGCTACTACCATGATGGTATCAGGAGAACCGCAGCAACCTTTCGTAAAATGCTTCGTAGAAGATTGTGGCTATACCAGTGTGTGGGACGAGTTTTCCCATGAGCTAAAAAACCAGTTCAGTCTGCCCGCCTTCCCATTGATGTATACCACCAGTTTGCTATGTAATGCAAAATACGGTTGGAACTTCCAGGAAGCATCTTCTCTGAATCAAGTCAAGAAAAGCAAATTACCCATGTTCTTCATACATGGCGATGCCGACACGTACGTGCCTACCTGGATGGTCTATCCTCTCTACGACGCCAAGAGTGAACCGAAAGAATTGTGGATTGTTCCTGGTGCCACTCATGCTATGTCTTATAGAGATTATCCACAAGAATATACAGAGCGTGTGAAGAATTTCGTAGGGAAATACATCCGTTGATGTGATTTTTCCTATCTTCGCTGCTACAAATACAATAGTATGAAACGAATTATTTCCATATCATTTTTCTTGTGTCTGCTCATTTCCTTGCAGGCGCAGGAGATTTACACTACCCAAAACATTCCCAAAGTTCATCTTCAGGACAAGACACGCTACGTCTGTAATCCTGCCGGTATTCTCTCCACAGCGGCATGCGACAGTATTGACCATATGCTCTATGCATTGGAACAGCAGACCGGAATAGAAACTGTAGTAGCCGTAGTCCCGTCCATCGGCAGCGAAGACTGTTTTGACTTTGCACATCGGTTACTCAACGAATGGGGAGTGGGAAAGAAAGGCAAGAACAACGGTTTGGTTATTCTGTTGGTGACTGACCAGCGTTGTATCCAGTTTTACACAGGATATGGTCTGGAAGGCGATTTACCAGATGCCATCTGTAAAAGAATCCAAACGCGTGATATGATTCCCTACCTGAAAGACGGTAACTGGGATGCCGGTATGGTAGCCGGTGTACGTGCTGTTTGTGCCCGCTTGGATGGTTCGATGGTAAACGACGATACAAGCGGAGAGAACGAAGACTTCCCAATAGGGGTAATCCTCGCAGTCATAGGTTTCTTTGCAGTAGCAATCATAGTGGGAATACTAAAAGCACGCGCAGCCAGTAAATGTCCTAACTGCGGGCAGCATAAACTACAACGTAGCGGCAGCACACTTGTCTCCCGAAGCAACGGAGTAAAGACAGAAGATGTGACTTATACTTGCCGCAACTGCGGGCACAAAGTGGTTCGTCGCCAGCAATCCTATGACGAGAATTATCGTGGTAGAGGCGGTGGCGGAGGCGGTCCCATCATCTTCGGCAGCGGAAGAGGCTTCAGCGGTGGAGGTGGTGGCTTTAGTGGCGGCAGCTTCGGCGGTGGCATGGGCGGCGGAGGCGGAGCAGGCTCAAGATTCTAAGGAAAAAAATAATAATCACACTTTCCTCCTCCCCTCTCTTTCGGAGAGGCGGCGGAGGTGAGGCTAAAAAATGAAAAGTATGAAGAAATCAACCATTATCATTATTATTGTTGTAGCCTTGCTTGCTATTTGGGGCGTTACCGGTTACAACGGACTCGTAACTATGGAAGAAAACGTCAGCGGACAATGGTCAAACGTAGAAACACAATACCAACGCCGTGCCGATTTAATTCCAAATCTGGTAAGTACCGTCAAAGGGTATGCTTCACATGAGAAGGAGACACTCGAAGGCGTAGTAGAAGCACGTAGTAAAGCAACTCAGATTACCGTAAATGCTAACGACCTGACACCTGAAAAGTTGACTGAATATCAGAAAGCACAGGGTGCAGTTACATCCGCACTCGGCAAGTTACTTGCCCTCACCGAGAACTACCCCGACTTGAAGGCTAACCAAAACTTCCTTGAACTGCAAGCACAACTGGAAGGTACTGAAAACCGTATCAACGTGGCACGTACCAATTTTAACAATGCAGCCCAAAGCTTCAATACAGCTATCCGCCGTTTCCCCAGAAATATCCTTGCCGGTCTTTTCGGTTTTGGAAAACGCGCTTACTTTGAAGCTGCCGAAGGCAGCGAACAAGCGCCGAAGGTAGAGTTTTAAGAAAGAGACTCCATTCAAGTACAATAGTACAATTCCCCTTCCGTACCGGAATCACCCCAAAGGTAACTCCGAATTACGGAAGGGGAATTCTATATAGACAAAATCATCTCTTGAAACATAAATATTCTCACTGTAATGAGAACTTTTTCTCACCGCTTTGAGAATACTTTCTCACCATGGTGAGAATATTTTCTCAAAGCGGTGAGAAAGAAAGAGACTCGGATACTCAAAGGAAACGGGTATGGTTTACAGGCATTACATTACGTACATCTCTCTATTTCCAACCGGGCAAATCTGCTAAATTCTTATATAAAGCTAAGGCTATACGCGAAATAATCACTATTTTTGCACATTCAATTGAACTAACTTATTAACTCATGAGTAATCAACGATACATGATGCGCGGTGTTAGTGCATCAAAAGAAGATGTGCACAACGCCATCAAGAACATCGACAAAGGTATTTTCCCGCAGGCCTTCTGCAAAATTATCCCTGACATTCTGGGAGGTGATCCGGAGTATTGCAACATCATGCATGCCGATGGAGCAGGTACTAAATCCAGCTTGGCATATATGTACTGGAAAGAGACAGGCGACCTCAGCGTATGGAAAGGTATTGCGCAAGATGCCCTGATTATGAACATTGACGACTTGCTCTGCATAGGTGCGGTAGACAATATTCTGGTATCATCCACCATTGGACGTAACAAGCTGTTGATTCCGGGCGAAGTAATTTCCGCCATCATTAACGGTACGGACGAACTGCTTGCCGAACTTCGCGAAATGGGTGTAGGAGTATATGCCACCGGTGGCGAAACTGCTGATGTAGGCGACTTGGTACGTACCATTATCGTAGACTCTACGGTTACTTGCCGTATGAAGCGCAGTGATGTCGTTAACAATGCCAATATCCGTCCGGGAGACGTGATTGTCGGTCTTTCATCTTGCGGTCAGGCTACTTATGAAAAAGAATACAATGGCGGTATGGGTAGTAATGGACTGACTTCTGCCCGTCACGATGTATTCGCCAAATACCTGGCAGAAAAATATCCCGAAAGCTATGATAAGGCAGTGCCCGACGAATTGGTTTACAGTGGTGCGCTGAAACTGACCGACAAAGTGGAAGGCAGTCCGCTGGATGCAGGCAAATTAGTACTCTCGGCTACCCGCACCTATGCACCGGTAGTAAAGAAATTGCTCGACGCACTTCGTCCCGAGATTCACGGTATGGTACATTGTTCCGGTGGCGCACAGACCAAAGTGCTGCATTTCATCGGTGATAATTGCCGCGTAATTAAAGATAACCTTTTCCCCGTTCCCCCGTTGTTCAAAACCATTAAGGAACAGAGTGACACGGATTGGAGTGAAATGTACAAGGTATTCAATATGGGACACCGACTCGAGGTATATCTTTCTCCCGAACATGCCGAAGAAGTGATTGCTATCAGCAAAAGCTTCAATATCGACGCACAGATTGTGGGACGCATCGAGGAAAGTGATAAGAAAGAATTGATTATTAAAAGTGAGTTCGGAGAATTCAGATATGGCAGATAACAACACCATACTCGAAAAATTAGAAGGGCTCGTTGCCCGCTTTGAAGAAGTATCCACGCTGATTACAGACCCGGCAGTGATTGCCGACCAAAAGCGTTATGTCAAACTCACGAAGGAATACAAAGAACTGGGCGACCTGATGAATGCCCGTAAAGAGTACATGCAAGTACTGGCCGGCATTGAAGAAGCCAAAGAAATTATAGCCAACGAAACAGATCAGGAAATGCGCGATATGGCTCGCGAAGAGCTTGACCTCTGCCAAACCCGTCAACCGGAACTGGAAGAACAAATCAAGCTGTTACTTGTGCCTGCCGACCCGCAAGACGGACGCAATGCTATTCTTGAAATACGTGGTGGTACGGGAGGCGACGAAGCCGCTATTTTTGCAGGTGACCTCTTCCGTATGTACACCAAATATTGCGAAACAAAAGGCTGGCGCATGGAAATATCCAGTGCCAACGAAGGAGCAGCAGGTGGTTTTAAGGAAATTATCTGTTCCGTAACAGGCGATAATGTATACGGAACGTTGAAATACGAATCAGGAGTGCACCGTGTACAACGTGTACCGGCAACCGAGACACAAGGACGTGTGCACACTTCGGCCGCATCCGTAGCCGTACTGCCCGAAGCCGAAGAATTTGATGTAATCATCAATGAAGGCGAAATCAAATGGGACACTTTCAGAAGCGGTGGCGCCGGAGGTCAGAATGTAAACAAGGTGGAATCCGGTGTACGTCTGCGTTATAACTGGAAGAACCCCAATACAGGTGCCGTAGAAGAAATCCTTATTGAATGTACCGAAACACGCGACCAGCCGAAGAACAAGGAACGCGCCCTTTCACGTCTTCGTACCTTTATTTACGACAAGGAACATCAAAAGTACATTGACGACATCGCTTCCAAACGCAAGACAATGGTTTCCACCGGTGACCGTTCGGCAAAGATACGTACCTACAACTATCCGCAGGGGCGTATTACCGACCATCGCATCAATTATACCATCTATAACCTTTCTGCCTTCATGGATGGAGACATTCAGGATTGTATCGACCACCTCATAGTCGCGGAAAATGCGGAACGGTTGAAAGAAAGCGAATTGTAACTTCCATCTAAAAAGCGGCGCATATGAAAGAACACTTTTTGCAAAGAACATTCCACACAATGATTGAAGCGTTTCAAAATTGCCTGAAACGTTTTCCGATTACAGTGTGTTTTGTCCTTGCTCTCACTGTCTTTTTATGCTATTTAGTAGCCACCGACGCCAGGAGTGAAGATAAACTGCTTGCCGTCTTGGGGTATTACTTTTCCATCGGCATGCTGCTATCACTGACTCTCCACCTTTGGAGTGAGGAAATAAAGAGCAGCGTAAGAAAGATAGTGGTACATACGGTAGCGCATGCTTTGCTGATTGCAGATGCCATATTCCTGTACAATCTTTCTCCAGACCAATCGTATATAGAGATAGGAATAGCCCACGGAGCAGGTATCCTTGCATTGGGCATATCCGTATTCTTCCTTTCATTTACCAGGGAGAAGAACGATATTCCGAGCTGGAACTTCACTTCATACACAATAAGTTCTTTTGTTATTGCCAATCTCATAGGATACGTTATGAGTGGTGGAATCAGTCTACTGGTATTTTCACTGCACATGCTTTTCGATGCGAATATCGACAAGGACTGCTATTTATATATCCTTATTATATGTAGCGTACTGCTGCCTATATTACTTTTTCTCGGCTTGTTGCCCCAGGATGCCCGTAAACACAACCGGCAAGCACATTCTTCAGGTTTCCTGAGCGGTGTTATACACTTCCTTTTCCTGCCGCTCATAGCCGGATACCTCATCGTTCTATATATTTATACCGCCCGTATTCTCGCCAGTTGGGAATTACCCATCGGCTGGGTATCGTGGCTTGTCGTGGCACTCATGGCCGGTTGCATTGCCATTGAGTTCGGACTATACCCCGTACGCATCAAAGAAGCGAAACGCACGGACGAATGGATTGCACGCTGGTTGCCGGCTTTAGTATTGCCATTGTTAATGTTAATGACGGTGGGAATCGCACGCCGTTTCAATGATTACGGCATAACAATCAACCGTCTTTATCTTATCACTCTGAATATCTGGTTCTACCTCGTTTGTATCGGACTATTCTTTACCAAAGCCCGCCGCATCTACTGGATTCCCGTTTCGTTCTCCCTCATCTTCCTGCTGACTTCGGTGCTACCGGTCAACTATGCAAGTATTACCCGGAACACCCTCCGCAGTGACATTGAAAAGGAGATGGAACGTACTTGTAAGGCAGAAATGCCACTCTCATACGACGAATATAATAACTGGCTGGACTCCCTGCCCAAAGAAACCGCATGGCAAATCAACGATAAATTCATGTACCTGGAGAACTGGTTCGGTCAGAAAAGCGTATCCGACCTGGTAGGCAATGTGTCTTTTTACAACGCCAAATACCGATACAAGACGGATGCGGATACCATAGAAGAGTCCCCTATCTCTTACAATGGACATACAAATTCCCAAAAATCCATCAAGCTACCCAATGGGTACGATCAATTCATACCGATTTCAGATATCAGTATATCCGGCAAAGATATCAGTACTTCATATATTGAAACAGGAATGGTTCCTATATACCTGCGTACGCAAACGGGAAACAGGAACGATACGGTATACATCGACCTCAAAACGCTTGAAAGACTTGCCTCCAGTAAGTATGGCGAAATGCAACCTGCCAAATTCAAATGTAACTCCGACAAAGCTCTCTTTATGCTTACCTCTTTCTACCTGACATACTACATGCAGGAAGACAATGATATACGATTAAGCATAGACGGCTACCTGTTTAAGAAATAAAAAACTAAAAATATATTCGACATGAATAAGCAACAATTATTTGAAAATATCAAACGCAAACAATCATTCCTTTGCGTAGGTTTAGATACGGATATCAAGAAGATACCCGAACATCTTTTGAAAGAAGAAGATCCTATCTTCACCTTTAACAAGGCTATCATCGATGCAACGGCAGACCTTTGTATTGCCTATAAACCCAACCTCGCTTTCTATGAAAGTATGGGTGTGAAAGGTTGGATTGCATTTGAAAAAACCGTAAACTATATCAAACAGAATTATCCTGACCAATTTATCATTGCCGACGCCAAACGTGGTGACATCGGAAATACCTCCGCCATGTATGCCCGTACGTTTTTTGAAGAACTGGACATTGATTCCGTGACCGTGGCTCCGTACATGGGTGAAGACAGTGTTACCCCGTTCCTTACTTACGAAGGCAAATGGGTGATTCTGCTCGCATTGACCAGTAACAAAGGTTCTCATGACTTCCAGCTAACAGAAGACAAAGACGGTGAACGCCTTTTTGAGAAAGTCCTGCGTAAATCCCAGGAATGGGCAAGCGACGAGCAGATGATGTATGTAGTTGGTGCTACACAGGGACGCGCCTTCGAAGACATTCGCAAGATTGTGCCCAATCATTTCCTGTTGGTTCCGGGAGTGGGTGCACAAGGCGGCTCGTTGGAAGAAGTTTGCAAGTACGGCATGAACCAAACTTGCGGACTGATTGTGAACTCCAGTCGCGGTATCATCTATGTAGATAAGACCGAGAACTTTGCTTCCGCTGCCCGCAAGGCTGCACAGGAAGTACAGCAGCAGATGGCAGAGCAACTGAAAGCAATTTTATAATGTCTCACGAAAGAAAGATTATTAACGACCCGGTATTCGGGTTTATCAATATACCGAAGGGGTTGCTTTACGACATCGTACGGCATCCCCTTTTGCAACGTTTAAACCGTATCCACCAGTTAGGTCTGTCCTCCGTGGTATATCCCGGTGCACAGCACACAAGGTTTCAACATTCGTTGGGCGCTTTCTACCTGATGAGTGAAGCTATCCAGCAACTTGCAACCAAAGGAAACTTCATCTTCGACAGTGAAGCGGAGGCGGTACAAGCCGCTATTCTGATGCACGACATCGGACACGGTCCTTTCTCGCATGTGCTCGAAGATACGATTGTAAGAGGGGTTTCCCATGAAGACATTTCTTTAATGTTGATGGAACGTATCAACAAGGAAATGAACGGCCAACTGACCCTTGCCATCCAGATATTCAAAGACGAATATCCCAAACGCTTCCTGCACCAGTTAGTTAGCGGACAACTGGATATGGATCGCCTGGATTACCTGCGTCGCGACAGCTTCTACACCGGAGTCACAGAAGGCAATATAGGCTCGGCACGTATCATCAAGATGCTCGACGTGAAAGACGACCACCTCGTCATTGAATCCAAAGGTATCTATTCTATCGAAAACTTTCTCACCGCCCGCCGCCTGATGTATTGGCAGGTATATCTGCATAAAACATCGGTAGCCTACGAGAAGATGCTCATCAGCACATTGCTGCGTGCCAAAGAACTGGCAGGAAAAGGTATTGAGTTGTTCGCATCACCGGCTCTAAAATTCTTCCTTTATAATGACATAAACCGGGAGACGTTTTACAACAATCCTGATTGTCTGGAGCATTTTATCCAGTTGGATGACAATGACATCTGGACAGCTTTGAAGGTATGGAGCACTCATTCCGACAAAGTTCTTTCCACTTTAAGCCTGGGCATGATTAATCGCAACATTTTCAAAGTAGAGATTTCTTCCGAACCCTTCAGTGAAGATAAGAAAAAAGATTTAACTTTGCAGATCTGCGAACAACTGGACATACCTCTCTCCGAAGCGAGGTATTTCATCTCTACTCCCAGTATCGAGAAGAATATGTACGACGAGGCAGACGATAGCATAGACATTCTTTACAATGACGGTTCTATCAAAAATATTGCCGAAGCATCGGATATGCTCAACATTTCCCTACTATCAAGAAAAGTAAAAAAGTACTACTTATGCTACCAACGTTTGCACAGATAAGTATAAAATATTCATCACAGGACAAGGAAATATAAAAAAAAAGTCCGTTATTTGTGTTTTGAAACCATCTAACAATTATAAGAAATGGAGTTCTCTGCCAAACAAATTGCAACATTTATCCAGGGAGAAATCGTTGGAGATGAGAATGCAACCGTGCACACCTTCGCTAAAATTGAGGAAGGGATACCTGGAGCAATCTCTTTCCTGTCTAATCCTAAATATATACCTTATTTATACGAAACCCAGTCGAGTATCGTTCTGGTAAACAAGGATTTCATTCCTGAGCAGGAAGTTAAAGCTACGATAATAAAAGTAGACAATGCTTATGAAAGTCTTGCAAAACTGCTCAATCTGTACGAACAAAGCAAACCAAAGCGCACCGGTATCGACCCGCGAGCTTTCGTTGCCGAGACTGCACAGATAGGCAAGGATGTTTACATTGCACCATTTGCTTGTGTGGGTGAACATGCAGTAGTGGGTGACAATACAGTTATTCACCCGCATGCCACTATCGGAAGCGGCGCAAAAGTAGGAAACGACTGTATCATATATTCCAATGCAACAATCTATCATGATTGCCGGATAGGTAATCATTGCATTCTGCATGCCGGTTGCGTAATCGGTGCAGATGGATTCGGCTTCGCTCCCACTCCCGAAGGTTATGAAAAGATTCCTCAAATCGGTATCACAATATTGGAAGATAATGTGGAGATCGGTGCAAATACCTGTGTAGACCGTGCAACAATGGGAGCAACCATTGTACATAGCGGGGTGAAACTGGATAATCTGGTACAGGTAGCTCATAATGACGAAATCGGTTCGCACACGGTAATGGCCGCCCAGGTGGGCATTGCAGGCTCTACCAAGATTGGCGAATGGTGTATGTTCGGTGGCCAGGTTGGTATAGCCGGACACATCCATATCGGAAATAAAGTAAATCTTGGTGCACAGTCAGGCGTTCCCAGCAGCATCAAGGAAGGTAGCCAGCTCATTGGCACACCGCCCATGGAAATGAAACCTTATTTCAAATCACAGTCCGTATTCCGCAAATTGCCGGATATGTACTTTGAACTGAATGCACTCCGCAAGGAACTGGATGAATTAAAAAAACAATTAAATAAGTAACCCATGTTGAAACAAAAGACTCTGAAAGATAGCTTTTCGCTCAGTGGAAAAGGTCTTCACACAGGACTTGATCTGACCGTTACTTTCAACCCTGCCCCGGACAATCACGGATACAAAATTCAGCGCATAGACGTAGAAGGTCAACCTATCATCGATGCCGTAGCTGATAACGTGACCGAAACAACCCGTGGCACCGTACTCTCTAAAAACGGAGTAAAGGTGAGCACGATAGAGCATGGCATGGCAGCCCTTTATGCATTGGGTATAGACAACTGCCTGATTCAAGTTAACGGTCCCGAATTTCCTATTCTGGACGGAAGCGCTCAATATTATGTCAACGAAATCGAACGTGTCGGCACAGTAGAACAAGATGCCATCAAAGATTTCTATATCATCAAGTCAAAGATTGAATTCCGCGACGATACAACCGGTTCTTCTATCATTGTATTGCCTGATGAGAATTTCAGTTTGAATGTATTGGTATCCTATGATTCTACCATTATCCCTAACCAGTTCGCCACTTTGGAAGATATGGCGAAGTTCAAGGATGAAGTAGCCGCCAGCCGTACTTTTGTATTTGTACGCGAAATAGAACCTCTGTTGCAAGCCGGTCTCATCAAAGGTGGTGACCTTGATAATGCCATCGTTATCTACGAGCGCGAAATGCCGCAGGATGCTTACGATAAACTTGCCGATGTAATGGGAGTTCCTCACATGGACGCCAAGCAGTTAGGTTACATTAATCACAAGCCTTTGGTATGGCCCAATGAATGTGCCCGCCACAAATTGCTGGATGTTATCGGTGACCTCGCCTTGATTGGTAAACCGATCAAAGGTCGTATTATCGCTACCCGTCCGGGACACACTATCAACAACAAGTTCGCCCGCCAGATGCGTAAGGAAATTCGTTTGCACGAAATCCAGGCTCCAACGTACGACTGTACCCGTGAGCCCGTTATGGACGTGAACCGTATCCGTGAATTACTGCCCCACCGCTACCCTTTCCAACTAGTTGACAAGGTGATTGAAATCGGCGCCAACTATATCGTAGGTATTAAGAATGTAACCGGTAACGAACCTTTCTTCCAGGGACATTTTCCCCAAGAGCCCGTAATGCCGGGAGTATTACAGGTAGAAGCTATGGCGCAGACCGGCGGA
Organism: uncultured bacterium; assembly: GCA_905215345.1. Classification (GTDB taxonomy): domain Bacteria; phylum Bacteroidota; class Bacteroidia; order Bacteroidales; family Bacteroidaceae; genus Bacteroides. The sequence continues at coordinate 36,113 of CAJMPR010000002.1, read as the reverse complement.
TTGCTTGTACTGAACTCTGTGGACGACCCTGAACGTTATTCTACCTACTTCATGAAGATTGACGGTGTAAAGTTCCGCCAGAAAGTAGTACCGGGAGACACGTTAATTTTCCGCGTGGAACTGCTGGCCCCTATCCGTCGTGGTATCTCTACGATGAAAGGCTACGTATTCGTAGGCGAGAAGGTAGTTTGCGAGGCCGAGTTTATGGCACAAATAGTCAAAAACAAGTGAATATAAATATTAGGTATTAAGTATTAATTATTAATTGGCTGCGCACCTATCATTTAAGCGCTTTCATCCTGATAATTGATAATTAATAATTGATAATTAATAAATAACCAACATGATAAGTCCCTTAGCGTATATTCATCCCGAAGCAAAAATCGGAGAAAACGTAGAGATTGCTCCTTTTGTTTTTATCGACAAGAATGTGGTAATCGGTGATAACAATAAGATTATGGCGAATGCCAACATTCTATACGGTGCACGCATCGGCAACGGAAATACCATTTTTCCGGGAGCAGTAATAGGTGCCATTCCACAAGACTTAAAGTTCAGAGGGGAAGATACCACTGCCGAAATAGGTGATAACAATATTATCCGGGAAAATGTAACCATCAACCGCGGAACGGCTGCCAAAGGGAAAACCGTAGTAGGCAGCAATAACCTGTTGATGGAAAGTGTACACGTTGCACATGACGCACTTATCGGCAATGGCTGTATTATTGGTAACTCCACCAAGATGGCGGGTGAAATTGTGATAGACGACCACTCCATTATCAGCGCCAACGTACTGATGCATCAATTTTGCCGCGTAGGCGGGTTTGGCATGATACAGGGCGGATGCCGTTTCAGTAAGGATATACCGCCGTACATTATAGCCGGACGTGAACCCATCTGCTATGCAGGTATCAACATTGTAGGCCTCCGCCGCCGTGGTCTTTCCAACGAAACTATCGAAGCGATCCACAATGCTTATCGTATTATCTACCAAAGTGGATTGAATAATACGGATGCCTTGAAAAAGATTGAGGAGGAATTTGAAATGACTCCTGAAATCAGCTATATCGTAAATTTTATACGCGAATCAGCCCGTGGTATCATTCCCGCAGGTAAATAAAAAAATTAGCACTATGATATACAGATTTACAATCATCTCCGATGAAGTAGACGACTTCGTAAGAGAAATACAAATTGACCCGGAAGCTACATTCTATGACTTGCATGAAGCCATTCTAAAGTCAGTAAATTACACTAACGACCAGATGACTTCTTTCTTCATCTGCGATGACGACTGGGAAAAGGAAAAAGAGGTTACTCTTGAAGAAATGGACGACAATCCCGAAATGGATAGCTGGGTAATGAAAGATACCCCGATCAGCGAACTGGTAGAAGACGAAAAGCAAAAGTTGCTTTATGTATTCGACTACATGACCGAACGTTGTTTCTTCATTGAGCTGTCCGAGATTATCACCGGAAAAGACATGACGGGTGCACAATGCACTAAGAAAGCAGGGGAAGCTCCCAAGCAAACCATTGACTTTGAAGAGATGGCGGCAGCGGGTGGTTCACTCGATTTGGATGAGAACTTTTATGGTGACCAGGACTTCGACATGGAAGACTTTGATAAAGAAGGTTTCGGTGGATTGGAAGAAGGTGGCAGTGATGTTCCTTACGAAGAAGAAAGACTCTGAAATAACAGTCTAAAGATATATTAGGCACGGATTACACGGATTTTCACGGATAACTTACAGAACCGTGTATCTTCGTGCAATCCGTGCCTAAATAATTTCTGCAAATGAAAACATTAATAGTGCTTATCGGACCTACCGGGGTAGGCAAAACGGAACTCAGTCTCCGGTTGGCCGAACAATTCAAAACCTGCATTGTCTCAGCCGACTCAAGACAACTTTATGCCGAGCTGAAAATAGGCACAGCCGCTCCTACTCCCGAACAGCTAAAGCGGGTGCGGCATTATTTTGTCGAAACGTTGCAACTTACCGACTATTACAGTGCCGCCCAATACGAGACAGAAGTACTGCAACTGCTCGAAAAACTTTATACCGAACATGACGTTGTATTGATGACCGGTGGTTCCATGATGTATGTGGATGCCGTATGCAAAGGCATAGATGACATCCCTACCATTGATGCCGAAACCCGTCAACTCCTCTTGGAAAAATACGAAACGGAAGGTTTGGACAGGCTGTGTGCCGAGCTGAAGTTATTAGACCCTGAATACTACAAAATTGTAGACTTAAAGAACCCCAAACGAGTAATCCATGCACTGGAAATCTGCTATATGACGGGAAAGACCTACACGTCTTTCCGTACACAGCGGAAGAAAGAACGCCCCTTCCGTATCCTGAAAATCGGATTAACACGTGACCGTGAAGAACTTTACGACCGCATCAATCGCCGTGTAGAACAAATGATAGAAGATGGATTGGTGGAAGAGGCACGCCTCGTTTACCCACACCGGGCACTTAACTCCCTGAACACAGTAGGATACAAAGAAATATTCAAATACCTCGACGGTGAATGGACACTACCTTTTGCTATCGAGAAAATTCAGCAGAATTCCCGCATCTACTCCCGTAAACAGATGACCTGGTTCAAGCGGGATAAGGAAATCCGTTGGTTCCACCCGGAACAGGAAACGGAGATAGTTGCCTACCTCCGTTCACAAATCTGATTCATACAAAGCAGTCCGCTTTCTTCGCCTGAGACAAGCGATTTCATCTTACGAGATGAATTATTTCGTCTTATGGGATGATTATTTTTGTCTCACGAGACGAATTTATTCACCTCGTGGGACAAAATACATTCTCTCCTATGGCAATGCAGTGATGGTTTCTTTCAATCGTATATCCTGACTGGAAGCTCCTATCAGCACTTCAAACTCACCCGGCTCTACCGTCCAGTTCATATTACGGTCCAGCAACTGCAAATCTTCAGGAGTTAAAGTAAATGTTACTTGCTTGGTTTCACCTGGCTGTAAAGACACCCGCTCAAAACCGCGCAACTGTGAATCGTAGGTGATAACACTACTCACCTTGTCACGTACATACAACTGTACAACCTCATCCCCCGCACGCATTCCGGTATTTGTAACATTCACCTTGACAGTATAATCTCCCTGTGTAGGCTGTTTCAACGGAGAAATCTCCAGGTTGGAGTAGGCAAAAGTGGTATAGCTTAAACCGTACCCAAAAGGATAAAGTTCGCCCAGCACACGTGTAGCGCCTGCACCGTTAGGACCGGAATGGGGTTGATTGCCATGCGAACCGGGTTTGAAGGGGAAGTTCAGTTCAATCTGCCCTACACTCTTCGGGAAAGTAACCGTCAGTTTACCACCGGGATTATGCTCACCGAATAGTGTCTCGGCAATAACCGTTCCGCCCTGACACCCGGGAAACCATGATTCCAAAATGGCAGGGACATAAGCGTTCGCCCAATTAATGGTAAGCGGTTGACCGTTAATCAGTACCAGAACAACGGGTTTTCCCGTCGCATGCAAAGCTTCCAGTAGCTGTTGCTGACGACCGGGTAAGTCGAGTGAAGTACGTGAACGGCTTTCGCCCGTGCGGTATTCGTCTTCACCAAGTACGGCAATAATGACATCACTCTCTTGAGCTCTTTCAACAGCTTCGGCAATTCCCTGTTTTTCCTGGTCGTTCATAGGGACAGGCAATATCTCCGTAGCAGGCCAGCCGGTATCTACTATCTCACATCCTTTGACATAATCCACCTCGGCGACACCTTTCAGGTAATTGCGCAAACCGGCAAGAACAGTGACCGTATTCAATCCGTTCGGACCATAGCGGCTGGTCATAAAGTTATCTTCATCGGCCAAAGGTCCGGCTACCAAGACCTTCTTTACCTGCTGTTTATCCAGCGGCAGCAAGTTATTCTCATTCTTCAATAATACAAGAGCTTGCTGTTGTATCTGTTTTACAAAATCCATATTACGGTCTACCCCACCCACCTTATCGGAGGCTTTGGTATCAGCCACATAGGGTTGGTCGAACAATCCCAGACGGAATTTAACCCGTAACACTTCCGCCACACGCTTATCAACGGTAGCCATCGATATTTTTTTTTCTTCCAATAATCGACGGATGGGTAAGATGAAATCCGAAGGTTTGGTAAAATGGGTACGCACATTCAAACCGGCTTCCAATACCTGACGCACAGCCTCATCGTAAGTATCTGCCACATGATGTTTGGTCTGTACATACTCCACCGCTTCGCTATCGCTCACTACATAGCCGTCAAAACCATATTCTTCGCGCAACAGCTCAGTGAGGAAATAGTAACTGGCAGATACGGGCACGCCATCCCAGTCATTATAACTGCTCATTACGCCCATAGGATGAGCTTTCCGGATAACCTGCTTAAAAGGATAAAGGAAAAGTTGATGCAACTCACGCGGTGCTACATGAGGGTCTGTACGGCAATTTCCGTCACGACCGCCTTTAGGCACACTGTAAACGGCATAATGCTTTAAGGTAGCGGCTACTCCCTGCGACTGGATTCCGTTTACCATCTCCGTACCTAAAGCAGCAATCAAGTAAGGTTCTTCTCCGTAGCACTCCAAGGTACGTCCCCAACGCGGGTCTCGTACTACATCCAGAATAGGAGCATATACATTGGTGTAGCCCAACGCTTTGGCTTCCTGCCCGGCGATAGTTCCCGCACGACGAACCAATTCTTTGTTCCACGTACTTCCGATAGCGATAGGAGCCGGCAACGGTGTTGCTTTTGTATGATTTAAGCCATGAATACCTTCATTACTGAAATCTACGGGGATGCCTAAGCGGGTTTCTTCTATAAACCAACGTTGTACGGTATTTATAGCCTCGGCATGGTTACTGAAGGGATATAATAAACCTGGTACAAGAGCCGACTTCTTCCCTACTCCGTTCAACATCTCGTCTATGTTAGCAATTCCATCCTTCCATATTTCATTCTTCCATCCGGCGGTAGGCAACGAATCCTTTAAAACACGTCCGTAACCGTATAAGGTAGCCAGTTGGCAGGTCTTCTCTTCCACAGTCATCTGTGACAACAAGTCGGTAACCCGTTTTTCAATCGGCTGGGAGGAATCTTCATAGATATCTTTTACCCCGTTCTTATTAAAGTCAATCCAACCTTTTTGGACTATTTTTTTGTTTTGTGCGTGCAGATTCCCGGTCAACCCTAAACAGAGTATGGAAACCCCAATCAAAAGTTTGTGTCTCATGTAGAAATAGTTAATATAAATATTTAAAGTTCAAATAAATCCGCGTATTTCGTATCGATAAAGGTATCCAACTCACTATATAGCTGCTGCATGCCTTTAAGGTCAATGTTTCCCTTCTTTCGCCATTCTTTCAGAACCGGTTCGGTCTTTCCGAATACTTCTTCTTCTACCGGAGCGAGTAATTGCATAATGCCGCTCTTATCGGCATTATAAAGTTTTTCCCAATTCATATAGCGGCTACTGCCCATGCCCTGCCTATAAGAGAAGACGTCACCCGCGAGTATCACCGACCAGTCTCCCAAAGGAGCAACTTTCTTAACCGTGTCACGTACAAGAAGTTTTGGCAAATTCTTATCGGCTCCTTTTACCCAAACAGGCATTGCCACTCCGGTAGGAGGATAACCCAATATCGTCCACATGATAGTCAACTCCGGGTTCTCACCCGGCTTCACTCCCTGCACCACTACCGAACTTGCCGTACTGCTACGGGCTATGAAGTCCTGGTCTACAAACCACCCGTTTGTCTTAGGGCGGTTGAAGTCACCCGACTTCAAATCAATTCCCAACATTGGGTTAGCGAATGAACGGGACAATTCGCTGAATATCCATTGCGGTGTGATTTGTCCGGTAGCTGAAGCCGGCATCAGCAGTTTGTCTTCCTGCATGAAGCGTACATAGCCGGCGCCATCATTCACTTTGCCGGAGAAAGAAAAGTTGGTACGGGCTATATAACCGCAAGGGGCATCCTTGGGGTTATTGGCATCGAACATGACGTATTTATAATAATCCACTTCAAACATGGCCGCTCCGCCTTTGGCGTCAATCACACCGAAATTGGCTTCAATCAGACTGGGTTTTGTTATCGTGTCCAGGAAATGACAAAAATCGTCCACCGTAGCACATATCTCCAGTGCACGGCGCATCACGCGTCCATTGGCTTCACCACGTTCTTCACCGTCTTTCACCTCAACCAGATTATAAGATTGGGTATTCATGAGGGAGAATCCGGCAGCGTTCGTTCCTATCCACACGTCCGTAGGGCTATCTTCCACACTATTAACAATAGCGACAAACGGATAACGCATCCCCTGGAAATACTTTACACAGTTTTGCGGAAAGTCGGTATCCCGGTTTTTCCATAACAAAGGGCGTCCATCAGAGGTTATCTTGCCGGATATAACGGCAGAGGTACAGGCTGTCAACGGTTCAGCCCACCAAGCAGAGATTACTACATACAAGGCTATTAAAAATATTCTTTTCGACATAAATTTCCAATATTAGGGAGTCAACACAAAAATAAGACTTTCGATAAGAAGTTCCTAAAAAATGGTGATTATTTGCACTTGAGATAGTAATAATAAAAGCCCCTGCAATCTGTTTCATTGCAAGGGGCAGACGAGAATGCTTATCAATTCCTCCTACTCATGGTATCTTTATGGCAGGACATTTGCGCCGGACTCTGAGGCAGTTACGGTCAGCGTAGCGGTAGGTTTCAACTTTATTAGAACCACACCGTTCTTCTTTCCCCTCTCACCGTAGGCTTCAAGCACCTCCTTATCTTTCAATACAGATACACTTTCTATTTTGTTCGGATCCAAGGCACTCATCACTAAAGCATCCACTTCCTTACCGTTCACAAAGCACAGTGGTTTGGTGGTGTCCTCCTTCGGAACACGGTCTTGTAGCAGGAACATAACGGGTATCGTAAATTTCACAGCTACAGCCTCTCCTTTCTGCTTGCCCGGTTTCCAGCGAGGCATTGCCTTGACAACCCGGATGGCTTCCGCATCCAGTTCTTTATTAACCGGGCGAATAACATTAGGATGAGTGATATTACCCTCCTTGTCTACAATAAACTGCACCATCACGCGCCCCTGTACACCGGCTTCCTGTGCAGCCCTCGGGTAACGAACATTCATGGCAAGATACTTCATCAGCTCTCCCATGCCTCCTCCAGAATATTCAGGCATCTGCTCCACCACCTCAAACACGGGAGTATCCGCTTCCGATACTTCATCCGCTTTGTAGCCTACCACTACCACAGGTTCAAGTCGAGCCGTCGGTATCTGCTTCGGCTTCAACGTGTCTTTCGGCACTGCATTTTCCGCGACTTTCTTTTCTACAATCGCCGCAAAATCATTAACTTTGACGGCAGAAATCTCTTCTGTTGCATTGGAGACTTCGGGACGGGCAAAGGCTGTTATTGCAATAGCAGCTACCGGAAGTACATAAAGGTACTTCAAACGTGCCCACGGGCTTGATTTTTCTTTTAACATCATAGTGATACGTTTTTTAAGTTTACTGTGATTAAAGCTGTTGGCCATAGAGTAGAGCCTTGTGCCAACGGCTTTTTTTATTAATAATAATTGGTATTGTTTCGCATCTACGCCTTCGTTGATAACCGTTTCATCAGCTTCGTACTCATGTATATTCTGCAATTCCTGTTTCAATAACCACGAAGCCGGATTAAACCACTGAATAAATATGCAAATATCCGCTACCAATAAATCCCACGAATGCCGGTTACGGATATGCGCCAACTCATGAATCAGTATCTCACGCCCGTTCTCTTCCAAATCCTTTTGAGCGATTACAATGTAGTTCATCCAACTGAACGGAGCTATTTCTTTACTATGCACAATCAAAGTAACCCGTCTTCCGATAGTAACATATTGACTAATATCCTCTTTCTTTCCTGATTTCAGCAATAACGCCAACCGGAACAATGAATATAGATTACGGAGTACAAAGAAAAAGATACCCGCCAGATATACCAGAAATGCTATCTGTATCCATGTTAAGGTGCTTTCCTGTACTTGCGTCGCCTGGTTCGCGTCGCTCATCATATCTGCCAACAATAACCATTGTTCCAGCGTCATCATCGTTTGATGTACTTCCGACTGCTGTTTCACGCTGATTTCCACCAATGGTAACAGACACGACAATAACAAAAGACTCAGCAAGGTAAAACGGTTAAACCGGTGAAACGTTTCACGGCTCAGCAGCAAACGATAAAACAGGTAGAATGCCGCCAGGCAAATGGATGATTTAAGTATGTAAACAAAGAATATGCCCATAGTATAGTATTATATAAACTGACGGTTTAAGAATCAGAATGTTTTCCCTTTTCCACTTCCTGTATCAATTGCTTCAAGTCATCAAGAGAAATTTGTTCTTCTTTTACCAGCGAAGACACCGCAGTAAGATAAGAGTTATTGAAGTATTTGCTAATTACGTTTCGTAACGTTCCTTTACGGAAATCTTCTTCACTCACAATCGCATAATACTGATAGGTATTTCCAAAAGTTTTGTGGCTTAGAAAACCTTTTTCTTCCAATCCTCGTACAATCGTAGAGAGAGTATTGAAATGCGGTTTCGGCTCTTCATAGAACGCCAGCATTTCTTTTACGAACAATGGCCCCTTCTCCCAGAAAAAACCCATGATTTCTTCTTCCTTCGCAGTCAATCCTTTCATATTTCTTTCTTCTTTTCCGCAAATAACTAAATAATTTAGTTCAATAACTAATCTTTTTAGTTAAACTAAACTAAAGGCTTTAGTTTGCCTGCCGAAAGAGAGATACTTATCGCGAGGGAGAGAAAGAACTATCACGAGAGAGAACGGATTAAAGAACAAGCAAAATACCTACAAATAGCGATTGCCGTTTTAAAAGAAAAGCCGTTACTTTGCACCTACAATATTATTCTATAAAGAATTAATCAACAATGATTGAGCAACATAAGTATCGCGCCACAGACAAGATGAGCGATCTCATCTGTGACAATTACTCCCTATTAATGGTGATGAGCCGTTTCGGTCTGTCATTAGGATTCGGAGATAAGAATGTAAAGGACGTATGTGAGGCGCAAAATGTAGACTATCGCACATTCCTTGCCGTAGCCAATTTCATCAGCGAAGAACAGTATTCATATAGTGGAGACGAAAGTACATTCTCCATTCCTGCTCTTATGAATTACTTAAAACAGGCACATGCTTATTTCCTGGACTTCAATCTGCCCGTCATGCGCCGCAAGCTCATTGAGGCCATCGATTGTTCCGGTACGGATAACGATGTTGCATTCCTCATTTTGAAGTTCTTCGATGAATATGCCAAAGAAGTCCGCCGCCACATGGAGTACGAGAACGAAGCGGTGTTTACCTATGTAGAGCAACTGCTGAAAGGCAAGCTTTCAGACGATTATGACATCGCAACTTTTGCCAGCAAGCACAATCAGATAGAGACCAAGCTGAAAGAGTTGAAGAACATCATCATCAAATATTACCCGGAAAAAGAAAACAATAACCTCCTTAACGCTGTTTTATTCGACATTTTCAATTGCGAACAAGACCTCGCTTCGCATTGCCAAGTAGAAGATTACATGTTTGTTCCCGCTGTGGCACAAATAGAAAGGAGACTGAGAGATGAACAATAATTCTTCTTTGAAAATAGTTGTTGCTGAAACTTCGGTTATTATACGAAGTGGCCTTACAGCTGTATTGAAGCGCATTCCCAACCTGAATGCACATCCCATAGAAGTTTCCTCACCCGAAACATTACAAAACTACATTTATCTTCACACTCCCGATATCGTCATTGTGAATCCCACTTTCGGCGGATGGTTCGACTTGCAGGCTTTCAAATCCGATAATGGAAAGTCGGGTGTCAAATATATTGCCCTGATATGTTCCGTCATCGACAATAATGCATTGAAAGAGTACGACGAGAGTTTCGCCATCTGCGATGACATTGATGTCATCACTACCAGAATCAATCATTTGCTGCATACCGAAGAGGAAGAAGAGAAAGATAACGAGCAAGAAACACTCAGTCAACGCGAAAAAGAGATTATTACCTGTGTTGTAAAGGGCATGACCAACAAAGCTATTGCCGATAAATTATATCTTTCGATTCATACAGTTATCACCCATCGCCGCAACATTGCGCGCAAACTGCAAATCCATTCTCCTGCAGGGCTAACTATATATGCCATCGTTAATAAGTTGGTAGAACTGCAAGACATTAAAGATACGCTATAAAAACGCCCCTTTAATTTTAACATTTGTGCCACCTTGTTGGCACAGTTGTGCCATCGCATTGGCAATCTTGTGCCACTGAATAGGCACAGTTGTGCCAAAGGGGTGGCACAAACTATACTTCATTACTCCTGTCATCTGACAGTTCAAAAGAGAAAAGAGCGGTAGTACCGTGATACAAAATCCCCGCTTTACGATATCGCATCGGAAAGCGGGGATCCTTCTATTTTCATAAAAGTGGTTACGTAATTATGACTAACTAATTCATTTTCTAATTCTGATACTGCAAAGATACAGCATTGGCCAATATCCTACAATCGCTCAAAATAGGTATAATAAAGAATATGAGTCATTATAAGTAGGTATAGCCATTAACAGAACCCTAATAGCAGACTCCCTTAGAATGGGGCATACTCCTTATTTTCAAGCGGTTTTACTCCCATACACTCCATTTCTATCAACCACCCGGGACGGCATACCGGAGCTTTTACAAACACTTTTGGCATGTCGGGGAAGCGTTTGTCGTACATCGCCTTTACGACTGCATAATCTGCTATATCCCGCAGATAGACAATCATCTGCCCTAAGTCGTCGAACGTACAACCGGCCTCTTTCAGCAGAACTTCCACATTGTCCCACATCCGTTCCGTCTGTTTACGAATATCTCCCGGATACACTACCTCCCCTTTATTATTAATACTTGCCGTACCGGAAATGAATACGTGGCGACGGTCGGCATAATCCACATACGTACCCCGTTCGAAACTGACACCATACTCGTAAGTCGGATTCAAATGCGTTGGAGCATACAGGAAATTAACTTGTCCCGGTTTCAGGCCATCGACGGCATAAGTATCCATCTGTACCAGAACTTTAGGATCGGCATGGCGCCCGCCAATACCGGTACTGGCTATATAATGTGTATTCTCCGTCAGATTCTGGGTAACAAAGACTTCATTACGCGCCTTTACCACCCCGGCATAGTTCACATCTACATTCTGCACAAAGAACCAGGTACGAATACAGTTGTCTGCCAATTTACAACCTTGTTCCATGAGCTGCATCACATAATCATTCAGCAACAGACGAGTTTGATATTCGGAATTTGCAGCACGGTTAAAGGCACTTCCGCCCCACAAATGACGATAAGTACCATGCTTCACTTCGAATAATCCATTGTGCAATACACGAGTTTGCACATTGGTTTGCAGATATGCCCAAAGGGCTATCTTGGTTCCGTTCAATGGTGGTTGCTCTACAATGGATAGCGCACAATCGGAACTTTCGGTGGTAAGAGCCAGCAAAGTACTTTCCTGATTAGCGGCATCGCTCAGGAAGTATCGTTTGAAGACGGCAACAGCACCACTTAATTCACTTTCGCGCAATTTATAGTAAGCATCTACTACGGCGGTGAGTTGTTCTTCATAAGTTGCCTCGGGTGCAGTGGCATGAATCATAACGTGATATTCGGATACACCCGCTTCCACCTCGTACCTGAATATCTCGGTTAGTGTATTTTTAGATTGGCTGATTGGTTGCTTATTGTTATTCATATCAAAAATTATTATTGTTTGCTGAGAAAAGCTCCTCCATCAATCCATTTGTCAATTAATGTCAACATAGCTTGCTCATTAGCAGAAAACATATCCATATGATGCATATTCGTATCGCCATCTCTGTTCAATACAAAATGCAAAAAACTTTCTTCCACGTTACCGGGGCTGACCAGCAACATACTACTATTTACATGGGCTGTATGGTTAACCAGTGCATTGTAACTCTTGTCTTGAGTCAGGAATAATCCGGCAGCCGCAGAACCTGTATTACCATGACATGCCGTACATTTATTATTAAATACCTGCGTTTGGATGGCACTATACATGCCTACATCCAACGTACCCACATCCATCCTAATCGTATCGGTGCCGACAGCAAGTTCATTGTCCTCTATCGTCTTGAAACTGACAATGCACTCCCGAAGTCGGTTGATGACACAAAGTTTCAAGGATGTAACATCGTCGCTAATTCCGCTCAAGACTAATTCAATCTCCCCCCCCTCTGCCTTATCGATGGGAAGTGATTTAGTAACCATGGCATATTCATTGTCATCACTGAAACCGGCAACTACCACGCTGTAATCATCCGTCCAATTCTTAATGCCACTGAATGTACCGTTCAGCTTCACGACACGACCACCACGCTCCACCGTAATCGTCTTCTCATAAATTCTGCCTTCGTCACATGCTGTCAGAACCATCAAGACAAAAGTAAGAAAAATAAGTAATTTCTTCATAACATCTTTTACCCGTTGTTTAGAATGTATATTGAAGCAAAACGGTGGCGGAATGAGTAGCCAAACCTAAATTGTCGTTGTCACGGTCAAGTTGTGTATCGTGTCCCCAACGGGCTACATACTGATACATGGCTTGCAATTTCAAGTTACAGCCTTTGAAGAAATAGTTCATTCCCACAGCCGGCATATTCAGGAAACCATCATCTCCCGCTCCGTTACGATTGAATATATCATAGCGTGCGGCAACCTGTACTCTGGGAGCAACAAAATAACCGCCTTGTACATAACCGCCCAAGTAGTTATATGATTCATTGATTTTCTGGCGTTTGGTGAAACCTATATTCATATAATAGGCTTCGGCCGCCAAATACAGCTTATTCTTCAGCATGGCAAACTCCAATCCCACGCGGGTATCATTGGTACTTTCACTTTCGCTCTCCACATTAATAGAACCGGAAAGGCCGAACAGGATTTTATCTTCCTTCAAACGGTTGGGATTACCTTGCGTAGCAGGCATCACACCCTTAGGCATATAAGTCAGACGTCCGGCATAGAGCAGAGAAGGAATGTGCCAATCGTCGCTCATGGTCTTGGAAGCCGTGTTTACCGAAATACCTGTACCGTTGAACAAGCCTACTTCATAGCCGAACTTCTCACCTACCAATCCGTGCAATTCCACCCCTAAATCAAAGCCTGTACTGATATTCGGTGATACGGCATTCAGCGAGTAAGGCATAATAACCGAAGAAGTCAATGAAACCGGTAATTGCGGGAGCAATGTTTCGCCCAGTGTAGTGAGGTAAGCGTGTGAGAACGGAGTCTTGAACTTACCGACACGCAACGCCAACTCTTTCTTAAACTGAACGTCGAACCATGCCTGTTGAAGCAATGCACCTCCACTGGCTGCCGCATTGATAGAAAGGTTAAAAGATACTTTTCCGAAAGCCTTACCGGTAAAGCCCAATACCGCATAAGGAATAGCAAAACCTGAATTTGCAATATTGTCCTGATTATAAGCCTTATCCAGACCTTCATCATCATACCAGTTAAAGTTTCCACTGGCTTGTACCAACAGATAGGGCTTGAATACAAAGTCACCCTTCTTGCTGGAAATGGTAAATCCATCGCGACCGGCCAAGGATACCACCCCATTCTCGGTATCTTCTTCATGTTGTGCCATAGCAAACAATGGCATGAAAGCCAGTGCAGCCAAAATTATTGATTTCTTCATAAATATGTCTTTATATACTAATAGTTATCTATTGTTCAATATTAAAGTGACTTCAGAAAGGCAACCAGTGCGTCACGATCTTCCTTATTCATGTTCTTGAAAAGGTTCTTCGACGCTTCTCCTTCACCTCCATGCCACATGATAGCCTCTACATAATTGCGGGCACGTCCATCGTGCAGGAAGTAGGTATGACCATTCACTGTTTCTTGCAGACCGATTCCCCAAAGAGGAGTCGTACGCCATTCATTTCCGCGTGCTAACCCACTAACGTAGTTGTCGTTTAAGCCGACACCCATAATTTCAGAACCCATATCATGAAGAAGGTAATCGGAATAAGGATGAACAGTCTGGCTACCCAACCACGGAAGGTGGCTTCCATTCAACAGCACAGAACCGCGTGGCTTCGTGTGAAGTGTGGTAACATGGCAAAGGTGACACTTGGCTTCATAGAACTTTTGTTCACCTTTGATAACTTGCGGATCGTTCACATTACGGCGTGCCGGAACGCTAAGACTCTGCATATAGAGGTCTACATTTTCCATTTCTTCGGTCGATACATCCAGTTGGGCATAAGAGAGTCCCATCATGCTGCCTTGATTTACCTGGGCTTGTCCCTCACAAATTTCTTCGGGATAGCGGCTGTTCGTTGCACCCATATCGCTGGAGAAACCAAGTTCCACAGTCAGGTCGGCATGCTGGGCTTTATTGCCGGACAGCCCCAGACTCAGTACACCTCGTTCGGTGATGTAATTGCAACGACCGCTAATGCCATACTCCGGATAATTGCTCTTAGCTGCAAGCTTTTCTATTTCTGTGGGGTCAAGAGCCATCATCTGTCCCATGCCGACGTGACGCAAAGGGATGCGCACCGTACAGAACAAATCTTCGGGCTTAATCTCATCGGCATACCAGTCGGTGATGGTATACGCAGGTTTACAGAGTTCATATTCTTCACCATCGGGGAACTGAAAACTCTCTTTGGTGTATTCCACTCTCAGTTTACCCTCCGGCTTTACACCGTAGATAGCCTGGTCATGAAGCACACGTCCGTAGTCTTTAAAGAATGCACCGTTTTTGCGGCTGATGTAAACCAGCATAGACGAAAATCCGGAAGCTCCGGAACCGCCCTCGCTCCACAAAGTAGGTTGGGTACGCCCTGCATTTCTGTGGCAACTACCGCAAGAGTAACCTGCATAAGCAGGTCCCAAGCCACCACCAATGCCATTACCACTCGTTCGACTATCGTCATACAACTTATCGCCACGGGTAAAACGCTTGTCATATGCACCGGTTATCCAATCGGCGGGAGTATCATAAGCAAACGAAGATTTGAGGAAATTAGTAGCCGTCCCAGCAGAGAGAGCATAGCCGGCAGGTACTTCGATGTCCTCCGCACCCATGCCATCGCTTTCGCATGCACTCAGCGAGAAAAACAAGCAACAGACAGGTAATGAGTATTTTAATAGATTATTCATTCGTTTCTGAATTATTGTTGCAACATATACGTAACTATCATTTATCTTTTTAACGCATAGTTTGCGGAAGCGGCGGAATGAATTAATTCATTCCAACCGATCCGCAAAATATTTAATTCTCCAAAGAGAAAAGCAACCTTTTAATCAATGACACGAGCCTGTCCATCTTTGAATATTAAGAACTCCAATGTGTGAAAACCACGAACTCCTTGTGCCGAAGCTATTTTATCATCATTTTCATCATAATCACCGCCCCAATTCAAACCGTCGTAATTACCGGAAGTCAGAATCTGTACGATAGCATCCTGGTCGAGTGGCCAGCTATCCATATTTGGGTCAAGACCTTTGTCAGCAACAGGACCGAAAAGGAATGCTTCACTGGTTTCCCACGGCTCACGGGCAGTAAGCCATGCATTGGCACATACCTTGAAGTTAGCGTTGCTGGGAGATTTGCGGAAGGCTTCTACCGCAGCAAGTAACTCATTATTATATTTTACCAAGTCTGTATAAGTAGGTAATACTACCACATCGACATAATTTCCTACTACTTTTGATAAAACAACTTTATCAATATCTCCAACACATGTTTTCAAATCCCCTTTTAGAATTTCCCCCAGTTCAGTACAAGCTGCCATTGCCGCTTTAGCTTCACTGCTATTAATGTTATTGCGGAAAGGTGAAGGGATATCCCAAATGGCGGCAGCGGCAGCAGTTATAGCTGCTTTTACTTCGGTATCAAGAGAGGCATTCACGGCAGCGACAGCCTTTGAAAGAGATACATCGCTAATCACACCGTTACGAGTTCCATAATAAGCATTACGGATAGAATAGATATTGTTACGGTAATCCTCACGAGAGTGCCAGCTATACCATGATTCTACTGCATACAAAGCTCTTTCAGTATCTCCACTTACATAATAATCGTATGGATCACCAATTTTGGCGGTACCTACTTCATTGGCAATGTCATAACATCCGTCAATCAATTGCTCAACACTTTTCAGTGCATCTTGCTCCTTGAAAAATTTCGCATAGCTTCCGCCTTCATTGTATTTCACAGTCCAGTCATTATTAAGCGTAGTAGCATCAGTGACTAACAGTTTCGCAACAGCACTCATGTAGTTACCCCAACTTTCTGCATTCTCTGTAGAGTAATCCAGATTTTTTATATCGACTGATGTGGTATCTTCATCGCTACAACCAGTAGCAGTAAACATCAAGCCCAATGCAAGAGCAGACAAATAAAAAAACTTTTTCATTTTACTTTAACTTTTAATTTATAGATTCTTATTCATTATTATTTCTTAGTAAACCAGCCTATATAGGCAATACCAATAGCAAATTCATTCTCTGCCTGATACTTAGTAGAACCAAACACTTTGCCGGTACCTATCTGACGGGTAGTATAATCTGCCTTGACTACCAGATTGGGCAAAGCAAACCAGTTGAGACCTGCCGTCCACTTACTCACCTGACAGCGTTTCTCTACCGTAGCGGTACCTGCTCCCTCCTCTTGCGGATTGTAATATTCATAGCGGGCATAAGGATAAATCACTGGACATTTTTTCTGTGGGAAGAAAGCACTCAGATTAATACCGGCCTCAACACCGTAGCAGGTAGCCACTTTGGCAACCTTACGCATAGCACCATGATAGTAACTGGAATTATTGGAAAGAGTTACTGCACCAATCTTGTCAGCATTACTCACCGTTCCGCGGATTATATTACCGCGAGCAGTGACATATTTATTCTTATATTGTGCATCGGCAGAATAAATGGTTACGGCCGAACGTCCTACACTACTGTATTTATAAGGTTTATCAGCATTTGCCGTAACGTCATTGCAATAGTAGATTGATGCGCCTACACGCAACCCCGGTACTCCCTTATAATCCAATCGGGCTACATAAGCCGGTGAAGTAAAATTATCTGTTTCGAAAAGTCCTTGCTTACCACCGGCTACCCAGTTGTCACGACCGAAACCATCGGCATTTAAACCGGCAACAATCAGCGCTTGATAATTAAAACGACCGTATCCGCGACCGAAAGAACCGAAGAATTCCATACCCGTTTCATGCCAGGTAGAGGGAATAATAGTTGTTTCTCCTTCAGGACGGGATGTTCCGAAAAAGTTAATCGGTTCATGGTGAGCATTTGTCAACCCCACAGGAACAATCAAATGTCCTACACGAACATTGAAAGCCGGAAGTATCAGGCGGGTAATGTGAAATTGTTCGAGAGCCACTTCTCCACCCTTTTCCATTTCAGTTTCATACTCACCGTTCTCAGAATTCTCTAATTCTGTTTCAATCCCTACACCACCGGCTTCAAATTCTATTTCGGCTCCCAATATCCATTTCGAAGTAAATTTATAATCGAAAGCCAATACAAAGCGGGGAATAGATACCGAGTTACGGTGATCGCTATTGTCCGTACCCCCATAGAAACGATTTGTTCCGTAGTTCATAAACTTACCAAGCATCTCTCCGTATCCACCGAAACGAAATTTTTCGTAATCATCATTACTATCAATGCTCTTTAACTTTTTCTCTTTTTTAGTCGCCATTTCAGTGCTTTCTTCCGTTGAAGTTATTTTCTCGGGTTCAGCAGCCTGCAAAGCATTAGCAGATAGCGTAAAGCAAAGGATAAATAAGCCAGTTAATTTTCTCATCTTTTATCTTAAATTTTGTTGGGACAAAGGTAGTGGTCGTTAAAAAGGGTGACAATACCTAAAACTGTGTATAACGATGGAAGAAATAGTCACAATTAGGTATCATCACCCGTAGAAAGTGATAAAAGATTACATGCCGAGGTAAAAGCTATTACCTCGGCATGTATATACCAGTAAACAATATAATTATATAACTATCAGATAAATCTGCAAAAGGCAAATTGAAGCCTCTGTATCTTCATAGTTCAAATCATGCAAGAGCCTCAGCCAATTGGCGCAATGCCTGTTCCAATACGGAACGGGGACAACCTATATTCAAACGCATAAACCCTTCACCCGGCTTACCAAACATTCTACCGTCATTCAATGCCAAGTGCGCTTTATCGGAAAAGAGTATAGTCAAGTCCTCCTGATTGAGGTGTAGTGCACGGCAATCCAGAAAAACAAGATAGGAAGCCTGCGGACGTATCATCTTAATCTGAGGAATATACGTCTTTAAATAATTATCCGTAAAGTCGATGTTGCCTTGTATATAATCGAGCATCTGCTCCAGCCATTCTTCGCCATGCATATAGGCCGCAGCGGTACCAATGTATGCAAACAGATGCCCTTCACTAAATTCACCGGCTTCCATAAACGTTTGGAAGCGATTACGCAATTCTTCATCGACCACTATGGCATACGAACTACACAAACCCGGCATATTAAATGCTTTGCTGGGAGCCATAAAAGTCAGAGAAATCTGTGCAGCAGCCTCTGAAACGGTAGCAAACGGGTAATGTTTGTATGGTGGCAAAGTAAGGTCGGCATGTATCTCGTCGGAAATAACCAGCACCCCATTGTCCTTACAGATAGCGGCTATCCGGCGCAACTCTTCAACCGTCCATACCCGACCACCGGGATTGTGAGGGTTACAAAGAATAAGTACTTTACAGCCTTGAATATCTTTAGAAAAACGCTCAAAATCAATCTGATAATGACCGTCATATAAGTCCAGCGGAGAATAGACCACCTCTCTCCCCATACGTTCTGTCACCAGAAAAAAAGGATGATAAACCGGTGTCATCACCATTACTTTATCACCGAGATTGGTGAAACATTGCAGGGCAAATGCCTGCCCCCGGACAATACCGGGCACAAAAGTCAGCATCTCACGCGTTACCTCCCATTGATGACGACGTTGTAACCAATCAAAAATGGAGGTATACCACTCTTCACAAGCAAATGTATATCCCAATATCTCATGCTCAAGTCGTTTCCGCAGAGCTTCTATAACAAAAGGCGGGGTACGGAAATCCATATCCGCTACCCACATAGGAATAAGATCATCACTTCCCCAGATATTTTTTACGCCGTCCCACTTTACAGAGTCTGTACCACGACGTTCAATCACTTCATCAAAATTATATTTCATATTACTCTTTTTTATTCACCACAGATTACATGGATGAGCACAGATTTATCTGCATAAAATAGTTGAAATCTCTGTGTTAATCCTTGTAATCTGTGGCGAAATCCTTTAAATCGGGAAAAATATAAAAACTGCCACATCCCACAAAGAATGAGAAACAATAATAGCAGCAAAACGGTTTGGAAAGAAACGATAAAGTGTTCCCCATACCACACCGGCCACTAACGCAGCCATAATCAGCATAAAGTTACACGAACCGGCATGTACCAAAGCATATAATGCCGTAGCTACTGCAAATCCCAGATTCGGGTTCCTCCAACGTTCGGAAAGTGTACGTTGCACATATCCACGCCAGAAGATTTCTTCCGCCGGCCCTATCAGCAGCAACATCAAAGCAGCCAATAGCCAGGGAGATTCGCCTTCTTTCATGCCATAGATAGCATTGACTTGCGGTCGGGCAAAGTCGAACAGCCAAATAGAGACCTTATCGCCTATCCAGAAAATACCCCATAAAACAACGGCAATGCCTATACCCAATAAAATATTGGAAAAACTCCATTTCACTTCCCGCCACCAACCGGGACAGAACATAGTAGCAAGTACAGACAAAGTCAGCGCAGAGCCTGTCATCATCCACCAAAAATTCACCAAAGGGGCTGTCCACGGCGAAAACATAATAGTCCACAGCACCGCAGCCAATACGATAGTAAAAACTAATCTTCTCATGGTAACAAAGCGGCTATAACAAACGACAATGCAAATAACAAACTAAACAGCAACTGAAGTTTTGCAGTCATTTCATCCAGATTGGCTATAGCAGCAACTCCTTTACGGGAAAACTGAGACATGATGCGAACATTACCGACAGCAGGTATCAGTGCCAACCAAACCAAAAGTGTCCACCAAGGAAAAGTTCCGGTAACTGCACAACCAATAATCCATCCAAACGGGAACAGTACCTCAGCACAATACAGGTATATGGACGTTTTTCCACCTAATTCCATAGCCAATGTCTTGATACTGGCACGCCCATCAGTCTTTATGTCACGGGTATTATTAGCATGAAGAATAGCCACTGTTATCAGTCCTACCGGAACAGCTACCCAAAGCACATCCCAAATAATGAAGCCTGTGGCAACATATACAGTTCCTAAAGTCGGTAAAAAAGCATAAGCCAGAAATATAACCACATCCCCTAGCGCATGATACTTCAACGGCGGATAAAGCAATGCACAGGCAGTTCCACCTATGCCGATATAAAGTAACGGTAATCCAGTACGTAACATCAGTCCCAAACCTGCGATAAGAGCTACCAACAATAATCCTAACGAAAGACAATAAATCTCTTTAGGCGCAAACATGCCACCGGTCAGTGTCTTCACACCGAAAGTATCCTGCATATCGACACCTTTTTTATAGTCAAAATAATCACTCCACGTATTTCCGGCAGCATGAAATATAACGATATTCAGCAGTGCCCATACACCATTTATCCAGTTGATATCTTCCGGCATCCAAAACAAATATGCCAAGGTTACAAACACCGGCATAGCCGAGGCAGGGAATGACCAGGGACGCACGGCTATCATCCAATCTTTAAAAGAATGCTTTTTCATTGAATACATTTTAGTATATTAAACACACGCAAAAGTACGAAAGATCTCGGCTTTTACATAAGAATATTCATTAATTCCAAAGAGCAAACTCTATTAATCTCCTATTTTCTATAACAAAATGTCAGAAAGCTCCCTACTATAACAATCTAAAAGGTTACAGTTGAAACGACAGCCCCTTACTAATGGGAATAAGCGACTGATATAGTTTAGGTAAACTATTTTTTACAAGAAGACATTAAAGATAATTAATAAACACATTGTTTTTTTCGTATCTTTACTGCAATTATAATAAATATATAACATGAAAAATACTATCAATGCTTTGTTCATCAGCATTGTGCTGTTCATATCTACCAGCCTCGGCGCACAATCTATATGCCAGATTCAACATTTTTCCGCATATAACGGTTTAACACAAAGAACGGTTACAGATATAGTGCAAGATCCAAAAGGATTTATTTGGTTCTCTACCTGGAATGGTTTAAACAAATTCGATGGTTATACATTCAAGAATTATAAGGCATACCCCGGTGATGGTTGTACATTAACCAGTAACCGTCTACTT
This sequence comes from uncultured bacterium, assembly GCA_905215345.1. Taxonomy (GTDB): domain Bacteria; phylum Bacteroidota; class Bacteroidia; order Bacteroidales; family Bacteroidaceae; genus Bacteroides. The sequence continues at coordinate 14,574 of CAJMPR010000002.1, read as the reverse complement.
GGTATCATACAAAATCAACATTGTAATATTTGGTGTCAGACATACGACTATCGGGTATATCTATTCGACAGTCGACATGAAAAGTTTATTGACATTCTCCAACCTCTTGAGAAAGCCAATAGTACAACCTATGTAGTACGCAAAATCTATACACTCCCCAAAGGTGTCAGCTGGATTGCATGTGATCATGGAGCATTCCGTATAGACGAAGAGACCTTTAAAGATAGTGCAGACAATAGCGAAAGTATAACTCTTTATAGCCCTACAAACGGTAATCTACCCGGTGAAACTATATCCAATATACTTCAAGATTCCGAAGGAGACGAATGGATACTTACTAATAAGGGTGTCCATGTTATCGGCAAAAAAGCTGTTTCTGAGAAGAGCGAATTCAGGAATGCCTGTGAAGTCAATAAAAAAATGTATTTAATATCCACTGATAATCGGTTTGCTATTTTTGATTTTCAGGCAAAAGAATTTAAATTTAAAAGTATCCCATATTCTTACTCACAGCTAAATAGCATACAAAATTTAGGAAATAATATTATCGGAATAGGTACAGATAATGATGCTATCTTATTTTTCACAAAAGAAAATCGATTCAAACGAGTTCCTGCTTGTACTGCAACACAACCTTCTCCCAATATTCAAAGAATATTTAAGGACAGTCACAACGAGTTCTGGATATTTTCAGATGTTCCCGGAGTCATGAGATATAACCCTGCAACTGATGAGAGACAATATTATCAAACTCCTCTGCAGAATATACCGAAAACTGAAAGGAATAGCCGGGACGTCTTTTTTGAAGACAACCAAGGGACATTATGGATAGTACCCCACATGGGCTCTCTTAGTTATTATGACCGGGACAGTAAACAGTTAAAGACTTACTACACTGATATCAATAATCCAAACTCGCAGTTTGCTCCAGTCATTTTAAACTACTTTATAGACAAACAGAATAATTTCTGGTTTGCCAATACCTTTGAGATGAATAAAGTCTCTTTCTTCCCTAATGCTTGCCAACTGACACCTTATGATAACGGATTTGAAACACGTGCATTCTTAATAGATAAGCAAAACAACTTCTGGACAGCCAGTAAAAAAGGATTTGTACGCATATTCAATCGTGATCGTAGTTTAAAAGGCTATCTGACACCGGAAGGAAAAATTACGGCAAATACTATTTCCTTCTCCAAAAATGTTTATTGCTTCATGGAAGACCATCAAGGAGATATTTGGTTAGGAACCAAAAAGAACGGAATTTACCGACTCAGAGATAAAGGCAATGGAGATTTCCAGATAAAAAAATATGTTCATGAGGAAAACAATCCATACAGTCTGAGCAATAATAGCGTCTATTCTATTTATCAGGACAGCCATAAACGAATTTGGATTGGCACACACGGTGGCGGTCTGAACCTTTTACAAGAAACTCCAGAAGGAGAAATACGTTTCTTCCATAACGGTAATCAGTTGAAAGGATATTCTAAAAACAAATTCTCCAAGATTCGAATCATAAAAGAAGTAAATCAAACTATATTGGTAGGAAGTACTGAAGGGCTACTTACCTTCTCTTGTGATTTTGACCGTGTCGAAAACATCAAATTCTTTTCGAATGTACGTATGCCTAACATTGCATCAAGTCTTAGCAGCAACGATGTTACCCATATATATACCGATAGCCGAAAAAACACCTATGTATTAACTTTCACAGGGGGAGTCAATCAGATTGTCTCAAAAAATCTGTTGACCGAGTATATTCAATTCAAAGCTTATACAAAAAGAAATGGTTTAGCTTCTGACCTAGTATTATCCATGATTGAAGATCCTCAAAAGGACTTATGGGTTATATCAGAAAATGCCATATCAAGATTCAATCCTGAAAACGGTTCCTTTAACAATTACGACCGGAAATATCTACAAAGGGAAATAAACTTCAGCGAAGCAATACCTGTTTTACTCCAAAATCAATTAATAGTGGGTACAGAAGCCGGCATTGTAAGTATAAATCTCGCATCACTCAATAAAAGTACTTATACCCCCTCCATAACATTCACCGGACTGAGAATACAAGGTATTCAACAAGACTTGAATATAGACGATCTGGAAGTATTAGAACTTAGACCTAATGAGAGAAATGTTACTTTCGAGTTTGCCGCATTAGACTATGTTGATCCCACTTCCATCAATTACGCATACCGTTTGAAAGGTTTGGAGAATAAATGGAATGAAGTAGATAATAGCCGTAGAGCCAGTTATATCAATCTATCACCGGGTACCTATGAATTGCAAATACGCTCAACCAATAGTGACGGCATTTGGACTGAGAATACAAGATGCCTTACCGTCAATGTCATTCCCACTTTTTGGGAAACTTATTGGGCTATATTGCTATATATCGTCTTGTTCATTCTGTTCACAGCAACTATTGTCTATATCATTTTATATATTTATAAGTTGCGTCATCAGATTAACCTTGAACAGCAATTAACCAATATCAAACTACGATTCTTTACAGATATATCACATGAGTTACGTACTCCTCTCACCCTCATAACCAGTCCGGTGAGTGAAGTTCTGGAAGATGAGCCTCTTTCACCAAACGCCCGTAAACATCTGATGCTTGTACATAAGAACACGGAACGTATGTTACGATTAATCAATCAAATACTCGATTTCCGCAAAATTGAGAATAAGAAAATGAGGCTGCTGTTAGAAGATACAGAAATCATTACACTTTTGCATCGTGTAATGGATAGTTTCCGCCTCATAGCCGAAGAAAAGAATATAAACTTCAATTTACAAAGCAGCCAGGAAGCCATACATGCGTGGATAGACCAAGATAAGTTTGAAAAGATAGTCTTCAATTTAATATCTAATGCATTCAAATATACCCCCGCCAATAAATCAATCACCATATCCGTCAAGATAGTGGAAAACGAATTAATAGTTTCTGTAACTGACGAAGGCATAGGTATAGATTACCAAAAGCAACAAAACCTATTCCAAAGATTTGAAACGTTAGTGCATAGTAATATTCTGCAACCATCTTCGGGTATCGGACTATCATTAGCCAAAGAATTGATAGAGCTACACCAAGGGCACATTCATGTGAGTAGCCAAATAGGAATAGGCAGCGAATTCACCGTCACACTACCGCTTGACAAGCAACTATACGAAGGTAAAGAAAATACAGAATTCATTCTAAATGACAGTTCGATAGATACTAAAGAAACAGGCTCCAATCCCCCAACCATTCATTGGGATAATAACCCAAAAAATCCTCAGGAAAATATTGAACCAGAATATGAAAATGTAGATAAAGAAGAGACTACCGTATTAATTGTAGAAGACAATATAGAACTGAGAAGCTTCTTGTATGATATTTTATCGGGAACGTATAAGGTTATTCAAGCCGGCAACGGACAAAAAGGCTTGGAACTTGCTCTTCAATTCATACCTGATTTCATTATCAGTGATGTCATGATGCCCATCATGGATGGTCTGGATATGGTAAAAGCTATCAAAGAAAATCAAGACATTTGCCATATCCCTATCATCCTGCTTTCCGCCAAATCTTCTTTAGATGACCGTATTTCCGGATTGGAGCATGGTATTGACGACTATATCACTAAACCTTTCAGTTCCACCTATTTGAAGACCCGCATAAAATATCTGCTGTCACAGCGGAAACATTTGCAAGAACTTTACCTGAAGCAATGGTCTGAAAAGCAAAAAGATATTACCGTCCCAATGATGGTAATAGAGCCCGAAAAGCCTCAGATCACTTCATTTGACGAACAGTTCGTACAGCGAGTAATGAAAATAATGGAAACACAAATGGAAAATTCCGAGCTAACAGTTGATGAGTTTGCACAGGAATTAGGCATGGGACGTACCGTATTCTATCAAAAAATAAAAGGTCTTTTCGGTTTATCACCCATTGACTTTATTCGGGAAATGCGTATTAAGCGTGCCAAACAATTGATTGAAAGCGGAGAGTATAATGTCTCCTCAATAGCTTATATGACAGGATTTAATGATCCCAAATACTTTAGTAAATGCTTCAAGAAGAAGTATGGAGTGAAACCTTCGGAGTACCATAAAGAGAATTAACGAGGAAAATTCCCGTTAATTCCGTTCCTTTTATCACCAAAAAACGTTGAAAAGGTTATTATGCTTCATAGAAAACTTCGTTTTACAATTGCGGGCTATGCAATTGCAAAACGAAGTTTCCTATGAAGTATAAGTACAAAATACATAAGGGAAGACGAAGTTTATCCTCATGTATCAGAAGTTTATATGCGTATCAAAGGTGCTATAAGCCAGTATATTCCATAAGTCACGAATGCGTTGCTCCGGATCCCACTTATTATCGAACGTCCACCGGGCAGTGATGGCATAAAATTCCGGAGTACTCTCTGATTCCTGCAAATTATTCTTCAACCAGCCAGTGTTACCTCCTTCACGAATGCAACCATAATAATAAGTTCGTTGTCCCCACGGACACGGGTCAAGCACTTTATCCGAGTAGGCATAGCTGATATTACAGTCCAAAATTTGTTTCGACATCTTACAATGAGTAATGAAAAACTGTGAATCGTGATGCCAACGCCCAAGTATAGTAGGCGACTTAGCATCAAAAAAAGAGTTGGTAATCACCAGTTTTTTACTCTTGTCACCCCGACCATCATGCCAGATTATTGCACGGCTATCACCATAGAACTGGCAACGGGTAGCATAACACCATCCGCGCGGACAAAGGAAATCGACACCCGGACAGCGCAGAAAAAGGTCGGCATGATAATACATTCCATTACTTTCCGGCGCCCAAAGCGAAAGCGCATCGTTCCCATCCGCCCAAACATTACAGTTGATAACAATCGTACGCGTGGCCCTTCCAAAGATGGACATTTGATGAGTGGTAGTATTTTCAATGGTAGTTCCATAATTATTATAGACTGTCAATCCACTAATAACACAGTCGTCTGCACCTTCTTGTAGCACAATTACACCATTACCCACAGAACGTCCATGATATTCAGTGATAGCCCGGGTTTGGGCAGTTTCGGCTAAGACAATCATTGTACTATCACGATTCTCACCTACCAAGACTATGTTAGGCCGGTCGATGATTACTTTCTGATTATATGTACCCTTCAGAATTAAAATTTTGAAGGGGCTGGTCGGTGTAACAGGAGCTTTCTCAATAGCCACCTGAATACTTTCTCCCGGTTTTACTATTGCATCAAAAGCGGTATGATTAATCACCGGACGGCGGAACATTTCGATGGTTCCATTCTCATTGGCGCCTTTGGTTTTCAGGCTTACGTTTAATTTATGCTTTGCATCATATCGGGCAACCCATACTTCGTACCGTTCAAAAAGTTCAGCAGGACGACTGTTATACCAACTGTATCCATTACGACGTTCCGTGCCTATCTCTTCCAAATGACGTCGTGGCAGTCCGTCACGATCGCATACAAAAGGTTCGCAATAGTCTAAATCATAAAAACGAGCCCATATCGGAGTTGCTTGGGTATCTTCCACAAGACGAGTATTTACCACCCCATTCTCTCTCGAGCGTTCACATCGCAAACCTGTAAGTTTATAAGTATCGAACCATTTCATTGCTGCGTGAACAGCTTGTTTTACCTCTGTATTGGGATTCGGCAGTTCCATAAGCAGGCGCACGATAGCGGCGCTTTCCAATGTACAATATGCGGGCAATTCAAAAGCACGCGCCGGTGCAGGCTTCATTGTCTCGCGGTCATGTTGTTGACACCATACGGTAAGCTGCCCGTTAGTCACAACCTGTGTTTTCAGTATACATTCAATACCCTTATTGAAAGCATTCGAAGCCCGTTGGCACAAAGCTTTATCAACCAGAGTACCATTATAAGGAACTTTTAAAGTCTTAATATCTCGCAATATTTCCAGCGTATTGACTATGGCATCATCATTAAAAGTGATATGGATTTGATAGCCGTGCATGTCCGGCCAAAATTGCGGCCATCCACCATTACCGTACTGCCCGTCTAAGAGATATTCCACACCCCGACGAAAAGCGTCACGATAACGAATATCACCAGTCTGCTGATACAAACGAGCCAGATAGGTCATCTGCATAGTAGTTGCGTTATTGTCGATTGTAGAATCATCACGACGAGATTTCTCCTCCTGAATCTGTAGCAGTTCTTCATCACCTATTGTCCGGGCCATATCGATATTCTTGGGCCATCCACCGGTGCAACGCTGATAAGCTAATACCTGGTCGCCTATCTGGCGTGCCTCTACGGTTTTAAAGAATTCCTTATCCGTTTCACGTAAAGCATTTTTTTTCGGTATTTGCTGCCCCGTAACTGATAAACTGAATAGCAGACAGTACAATACCATCATCATGTTTTTCATAATTGTATCTTTTTAATTAATTGTTGGTTATTCAATAATGTAAAATTCGCCATTCTAAATAACATAGAAGGGGAATATTCAACTAAAAATGTAGAGAAAATGATATTATATCTTTTTATAGCAAAAGAGGGCACCTCTCGAAAGATGCCCTCTACGCAAAGAATGTCTAACAAAATCTCACGACTTCGTAAAAACAAATATGTCTGATAATACCTATTGCGCTATTGTCTCCACCTTGGAGCACCGATACCCAATTTATAAATCTCATGATTCAAAACTTTATCAGTCTTATTATAATAAAGACCATCAAGATTGTCAACCTGATGCATATTCTCAGCCGGACTCAGATAAGGAGGATTGGGGCTCTTCATCAACTCAGTCGGAGCAATAGGAATAGCTCCTACTTTTATCTTCAACTCAGTCGTACCATTAATAATACCTGGTTTAAACTTACCAAACGCTCCCGCACTGTTCTTTGAAGCAGAGAATGCGCCACCAGTAAATACCTTATCTGTAACCTGTTTACCACTTTCACTGCAAGAAGAGTAGTTATCAGCAATATCAAAAGTGATTTCTTGTGCAGCACCGTTAATTTGACGAATATCCATACCCTGAAGATAAAGATTACGATCATCTCCATTACTCTTTGTTTGAATAAAAAGATTCTTCTTTATCGTTATCTTACTGCCGCTGGGTAAATATCGCAAATCGAATATATTACGTCCGGAGGAGCGAGAACTGAAGTTCACAAATGTATTGTTCTCAAGAGTAATATTGTAGCTCACACTCTCCAGCCAATCCAAATTCTTCCCATTATCATTAAAGAAAGAGGTGCGTGGAGAGTCATAGAATGTATTGTTACGGAAAATCATATTCGCATAGATATTAGACTGGGGAGATGCACCATCACCAGCAATCCAAGCATATCCACGCCCATTATTGTCATAGAAACCACAATTATAGAACAAACAATCATCAACTAAGAAGTTACTAAAAATTTTACGTTTCGTTCCCTGAACACGAACAAAGCCACGAATCATACGCTGGAATGTACAATCTTTTATTTCAAAAGATTGAAGAATGACCGGCATACCATTTGAATACATATTGATGAAATAGTTACCCGTTCCATTCGCCCCGTTATATTGAACAGCCAAAGGACAATCAAAGTCTATATCTTCAAAAATCAATTTCTTGATGACAATATCGCCCAATTCTCCTGATTGAGGCTGACGCCCAAACATAAAGTTACAAGACTGAACCGTCCCATTAAATACGGACATCCCCCCCATAAGGACTTTAGCATGCTTGCCACTACCATCGTCTCTGGTGCGCAAAGTAAGCCCCTTACATAATGAAACATTCGTTGCACAATAATAGGTTTTTCCTGCTTCCAATTCAAAAACAGTACCTTCAGCCAAAGATGCATCCGAGTTATAATTTGAAAGGATAGTATCAATTCGACAAGCATTATAATCTGCCGCTCCCGGAATCGTATCATTAGGATCACAAACATGTTTTATCAAGATAGGTTCACCTAATGTACCTTCCATACGTACGATACACGTATTGTAAATGGCATCCCAATGTACAACTACATTCTTGTTTACCGCATTCACCACATATACACAGTTTTCCTGCAAGCCGTCTATGTCAACATATCCGCGATTAAAATCCGCCTCAGTCAGTTGATATTCTTTCCATTTATCAGGCACTGTGGCATTAGGATTAGTAGGTGATGCTTCAACAGTAATAACCTGCATCACAAAGTTACCGTCCTTCACCTCATAATTCTTCTCAAAATCATTATTTTCAATAATTGCAGCACTACCAAATGCAGACAATTCACGTTCTATGTTCAGACGGAAAGTCGTTTTCGTAATATTTTCAGCAGTAATTACATCAGGAATAGCATACCGTTCTGCGGTAGTTTGTCCCATGAAGTCTGCCCATTGGCGTCCACTACCATATCCATACCATTTAGAATGATATCCTTCACCTTTCTTAGACAAAGTACGAATTGCGAAACGATAATCTGTACTATACTGAAGGTCTTTTATCTTCAAGTCCAATACATCCGGTCCCACAATTGTATCGAACAAAATATGTTCAGGATTCTCCCAGTCCGATGCCAAACCGGAGGAGACATTGGGTTGCAAGGCATACTTTATTTCATATCCAGCGCAATCCTTCACACCATACCAGTAAAGTTGAACATCGTTCAAGTCCACAACCTGACAACGATAGGGATCGGCATCCCCTTTCCCCGTATTATTGTCCACACGAAACATTGTCATGAACTCTCTTTCGGGAGAATCCGTACCGGTCACCACCTCATCGTCCTTGCACGAATAAACCGAAGTAGTCAAGAGTAGCATTAATATATAATAAAAATTCTTTTTCATATTATCTGTTCTAATTAAGATTAATCTGCATAACCGTAATAGTTCTTATAAACTCCTGCTGAGCGCTGAATCGCAGTCCTCGGATAAGGAAGGATATAGCGTACTACCGGCAAATTCTCCGGTCCATTCTCCGGTCCGACATTTCCATCGTTTCCAATCATATAAATCTGGCCTGTTACTGCATCCCCTCTCATAAATCCATAGAAAGAATAAAGACATTGGCTTTTGGGGAATCCCAAGTTAGCATCATACCAATCATAGAAATTACCAGTCTCCGTATGTATTTTATCACTTGGATTCTTTGCATTTTCATAAGGATTATACAAGCCCAAAATATCCATGGAAGTATTAGGATACTCATTAACATCACCCGGATTAGGTTTATCTTTCTGATAATACATCGCAGCAGGGAGGTTACTCAGATACCCTTCTTTATAACCATTTTCAGCGTCATATTCCTCTACCATATCAATATAATCGGAAGAACCGCCAGCATTCTCTGCCGTAGCAAAATAACGCAAGAAATTATAATAAGTCACCTCGCTATAAAGGTTATTACGTACCAAGTCACGCCAGCGCATATTTTCACCGGCAAATTCCCACTTACGCTCATTCAAGACAGCTTTTAAGAAAGTTTCTTTGGTAGCTTTCGCCTTAGTGATATATGCTTCATCCACAGTCTCGAATGCACGTTTGCGAACTTGACGCAACGCATCAATCGCCTTATCGCCATTAGCCCCGCTCACGCCCTCTTCTACTTCGTTTACAGCCTCAGCATACATTAAAAGCACATCAGCGTAGCGCATGTAAGGGAAGTTTATGCCGGTATTGTCCGTACTATTGTTACCCAGACTTTGAGTAGACCAAAGTTTAGACCATTTATTATTATACACGGTATAATCTGTCAATATAACCGGGGTACCATCAAACTGATATCCCCACAAACCATTTACATAGTCACGACGCAAATCATCCTCGGCAAATGAAAAACGATAGAAAGCATTTAAACGGGCATCCCCTTTCGCTTCCCCCCAGATATTCTTATTGGTAGTAACTCCCTCAGACAATTCACTTTTTGGTCCATGAATATATCCGATGCTTCCATTAGAATTCTTTCCAAACGGAATTTCAAAAATAGGATCATCATTGTTTATCACGATATAATTACACTCATTAAGAAATACCTGCCGATAAGAAAGATTCAGATGATGATTGCTTTTAGTCATTACAGAATCGCAATACTGACGGGTAATATCATAATACTCTTTGTAATTAGCAGGACGTTCCATCGTCCCATGGCTTTTAGGGTTTTCCTTGTCCGGATGAAGTGAGTATCCGCCGCAAGTTAGTGCCAGACGAGCAATCATAGACCAACACATTTCTTTGGAAACGCGTTCCACACCATCGCTCAAGTCACTTGCAAACTCCATATAAGGAGCTATTTCTTTCAAATCCGCAATAAGTTCTTTATAAACAGTTTCACGATCTGTCACAGGCATAATGCTATTTTCCAAAGCCTGATTAGGAAGCAATGAATAGGGTATATCACCAAACATCACTACTAAATCATGATAAAACATAGCACGCAGCACTTTGGCTTCACCCAGCATTTGCATAACTTCACTATCCTCTGTATTATAAATAGAGCCATGTTCCAGATTATAAATGTAGTTATTCGCATATTCTACACCACGATAGGCAGCAGACCAAGCCTTGTCTATATCTCCTCCATTGCTGTTACAGTCAAAACGGCGATAACCGGTATTGGTGGACATTTCATTGGAAGAAATCCACATATCTACATCACTATTCAAACAGAAAGTACTTAAATATGCCTTTCCATAAGTATCGCTCGTCAATAACTGGGCATAAACGCCATTCAACGCACGACTCGCCTCGTTCTTGTCACTAAAAACAAAATCGTATTCATACTTTGATCCTGGTTCCACCTCCAAATAATCGCTACAGGAAGAAGAAAACCATACAAGCAGACCGGCGATAAGTATATTTTTAATTTTCATAAGTAATTTGTCTTTTATGTATTAGAAAGTAATATTGGTTCCAAACACAAAGCTGCGACTACGCGGGTAACGGTTATAGTCCATACCGCAAGTCAAGCCAGTCTGTACATCCACCTCTGGATCATATCCAGAATACCCTGTTATAATAAATGGATTGGAAGCACTGACATAGAGACGTAATTTTGAAAGTCCACACTTCTTTGTTAACTGTTTGGGAAATGTATAGCCAATTGTAATATCTTGGCAACGCAAGAATGAACCGTCTTCGATAAAATAGGAATGAGTGACTTTCTTAGTTACATCGGTCGGATTCCATAATGTTTTACCGGCATTCATAGCAAGGTATTGTTCTACAGTATTTTCAAGATAAGTATTCTTATACATACATTCACCATCTTCACGCGTATAAGCCCAACGGTTTTCAAATTTGGCAAGAATATTATTGAAATTATTCTTGTTACCTTCTGAAGAAGACAACTGATAAGCAGTAGCGTTGTTGACATCAAAACCAACCATATAGTTAAAGTTCGCAGTAAAGTCGATACCTTTCCACTGTCCACTCAAGCCAAAACCTCCTTGAAATTTAGGATTGGTATTACCGATAACCGTACGGTCATTTTCATCAATAATTCCGTCTGGTTTCCCATCGGGTCCACTAATATCTTTGAACTTTATTTTACCGGGAAGTGTTGCTTCACCGGAATTGCTGCTATCATATACTGTATTAATAATAGTACCTTCTTTAGGTACAGCTAAGAAATTCTGATTAGGATCAAAATCAAATTCATCCGGACTATACAAGCCATCATAAATAAAACCATAAATCAATCCTACCTGATCACCTACCTTCAAACAATAATCATTGTAACTTGATTTCCAACGGCTATTCTGATCCCAGATTACATCATCCGTATCGTTCAATTTGTCAACAATCATTTTATTAAAGCCAAATGTCACATTACCACTCAACACATAGTCTTTACCGCGAAGTATATCACCGTTGATACTCAATTCAAATCCCTTATTGGTTACCTGACCAATATTTCGCATCTGCTGAGTATAACCGGAAGTGGTAGCGACATCCGATTTATAAAGCAAATCCTTGGTTGTATTCCAATAGAACTCGGGGGTAATAGTCAAACGGTCATTAAACAGTCCCAAGTCAAAAGCGATGTTACGCGTCAAAGTTGTTTCCCATTTAATTTTAGGATTTGCCAATGTTTTATCACCGGAATTACCATACCACTTATCTCCATCTTCATATGCTTCTCCAAAGTTTGGTCCCCCTGTTGTATTCATCGAATAAAGATAACGCCACATATCATCATCAATGCGGTTGTTACCAGCCATACCAATAGCAGCACGCAACTTCAAGTTACTGATTATATCATTATTTTCCAAAAAGCCTTCTTTTGAGATAACCCAAGCAGCAGATACAGAGGGGAAATATCCCCATTGTTCACCCGGAGCAAATTTAGTAGAGCCGTCAGCACGCATTGTTACTGAAGCCAAGTACTTATGGTCATAATTATAGCTTGCCTGACCAAAGAAAGATGCAGTACGATCCGGAGTTGAAATGGAAGTAGTAGAAACCCATGGAGTACCCAATCCCATATTTTCAAGAGCTTTACCGCCAGAAATATTACGTGCAAAATAGCGATTCTTCATATAATTTTCTTTAGTCTCCTTATTTTGAATTTCCTGACCTAACAACAAAGAAAAATTATGCAAGTGATTTAAATCGAAAGCATAAGATGCAGTGTTTGTCCAAAGATATCTTTCTGTTCTCTTATTCTTAATTTCTGCAACTCCAAGTTTATTATTCTTTTTGCCCTCATCAGTCAAAGCTCCATGAAAAGAATTTTCATCTTTGAAGTCTATATAGTGGGCAGCTTCTGTACGTAACACCAGACCTTTGATAGGAATCCATTCCAAAGCAAACTGATTAGTATAACTATAAGCATGTTTTTTCAATGTATTCTGCCCAATGTCACTTTTGGGATTACTATACTCAAATATAGCCTCATCATCGGGATCGACAGTTGCCGGATCCCAAAAAGCAAATTCACGTAACCCATTAGTTGGACGATATTGCAATACATCAATAATACCACCGCTACCCACTTTATCTCCACCAGCACCAGTATCACGACGATAGGTAAACTTAGGATTCAACGATAGAGACAAGTTCTTTGTCAACTGAATATTCATTTTGATATTCAAGTTTGTACGACGGACACCAGATCCCAAGATAATACCGTTATCCTCTGAATTGGTAAGAGAGGCATTGAAGCGGAACTTCTCACTACCTCCACCTACCGTAACATTAGTAGAATAATTCAAAGGTGTCTCCCCCATTACTTCATCTTGCCAATCGTGTGTAGTAGCACGCTTATAAATATCAAGATCAAGTGGATTGCCAAAATTAGCACGGAAAAATTTAGCATTAGAACTACGGTTACCATTAGCGGCAGCCCAGTCATACTGATAACGGGTAAAATCATATGCATCCATCAATTTCAATTCTTTTGAAAGCTTGCTGATGGACATTTGTGCATTCAAACCGACAGTTACCTTACCCTCTTTAGCAGATTTAGTAGTAACCACAACTACACCATTACCACCTTTGGCACCATAAATTGCAGTTAAAGAAGCATCCTTCAACACGTCGATAGAAGCAATATCGGAAGGAGGAATATCATTGATATTGTCCGTTTGGAAACCATCGACAATATAAAGCGGTTCATTACTCTGGGTCACTGACGTCCCCCCACGAACACGGATGTTAATATCCGCACCCGGTGCACCATCGACCGTAGTAACCTGCACACCGGCAATTTTACCCTGTAAGGCAACAGCAGCAGAGGTTACAGGAACAGCAGCCAGTTTAGCTCCTGAGATAGAACCGACAGAACCCGTCAAATCCTTACGGGCTTTGCTACCACCATAACCGATAACTACAACTTCTTCCAGTGCTTGTGAATCATCTTTTAAAACGATTTTCATTTCTTTACCGGCAGTGGCATCCACTTCTTGGGTTTCCATACCTACAAAAGAAATAACTAATTTCTTTCCTTTACCGACAGTCAACGTAAAGTGACCATCTAAGTCAGTGGTAACACCATTTGAGGTTTTACCTTTTTCCACTACAGTGGCACCGATAATAGATTCTCCCTGAGAATCTAATACTGTACCCTTTACTGTAATGTTCTGAGCAAATACTCCGACAGGCACCATTAATAAGAGTGCCAGTAGCAAAAGTAATTTACTTCTCATTTTTTCTACTTTTTGTTTCATGATAGCATTACTTTGGTTTAACAATAGATTATTTCCAATTATTTATTTTTCCTAATATCTTTTCAAAATGAGAAGCATACATGTTATTAATTCCACCGAGTGACAAAGAGAATAATACCAACAGTGTGTGTTTCATATCCATCATCTTCTTGTTAACTATTTAATAAGTACCTTTTTAAATTCCGTTCACAAAAATCAGAAAACAAGAATTGTTAAAGGAGGAAAAATTATCGTAATAGGTGGAAATGACATTATTTCCACATACAAATACCAATAATGGCAACATCTGATACCCACCACACAACATCCCAAAGCAGTAATTCCCCCTTTATACACAAAAATTCCCCCTACCCATTATCACAATTCTCTACTTTTGCTATATATAACTAAAGTTTCCCACCCAAATAAATAGATAGAAAAATAACAGTTTGTCGAAT
>CAJMPR010000001.1 GCA_905215345.1 uncultured bacterium | reverse complement strand
CCGTTTTTGAAGAAGCCCCCGCATCAGTCATATGATGCGGGGGCTTTATACGTTTTGTAAATTTCGACTTTTTTATTATCTTTGCAAATGAACTAATTTTTTATCAACGTTTAAAGCAAATTGAATTATGAAGACTAAATTTTTATTAGCTGCTGTGGCAGTTGCTTTTTCTTTCGCTGTAACATCTTGTAGTAACAAAAAGGCTACCGGCTCTGAAGATGCTGCTGCGGATTCTTGCTGCGCTGCAAAGACCGAACAAGTATGTGACTCTGCCAAAACTTGTTGTCCTGCTGACTCTGCTACTTGCGAAAAGAAGGCTGATTGCGAAAAGAAAGCTGCATGTGACAAGCCTTGCGAAAAGAAGTAATTCAGAACTTGTATAGAGCTGAAATATAGGGAGAAGGCATACCATTCGGTATGCCTTCTTTGTGATATATTAAAGTGATAAATGAATGTTAACTTATAAAATGGAGCTTTTTTAGGTAAAAAAGTAACGAATTAATTTGCATGCTATAAAATAATGCCTACCTTTGCATCGTTAAAATAAAAAACAAGATGAATCAGAACTTTATATATATTCTACTGTGTGGTATTATTATTCTACTGGCAAGGTTTAGTGGAAGTGAGTGCTGTGCGTAAATATATGTAAGATATAACAATATACAAAAGCCTTTCTCACTTCCACGTGTGAAAGGCTTTTTTTATGGAATATAAATTATAAATACAATATAGCAATGAGTGACAAATTATTTATTTTCGACACAACTCTCCGTGACGGTGAGCAAGTTCCGGGATGCCAATTGAATACAGTGGAAAAAATTCAGGTAGCTAAACAATTGGAAGTATTGGGGGTGGATGTGATTGAAGCAGGATTTCCAATATCAAGTCCGGGAGATTTTAACTCGGTAATTGAAATTTCGAAAGCAGTGACATGGCCTACGATTTGTGCCTTGACACGTGCTGTACAGAAAGATATTGATGTGGCGGCAGAGGCTTTGCAGTTTGCCAAGCATAAGCGTATTCATACCGGTATCGGAACTTCCGATTCACATATTAAGTATAAATTCAACTCCAACCGTGATGAAATTATAGAGCGTGCGGTAGCTGCCGTGAAATATGCCCGCAGATTTGTGGATGACGTGGAGTTCTATGCTGAAGATGCCGGTCGTACGGATAACGAATATCTGGCTCGTGTGGTAGAAGCGGTTATCAAAGCAGGAGCTACGGTAGTGAATATTCCAGATACGACAGGATATTGTTTGCCGGGAGAATATGGGGCTAAGATCAAGTATTTGATGGAGAATGTGAACGGTATTCATAATGCTGTGATTTCTACTCATTGTCACAATGATTTGGGTATGGCGACTGCTAATACGATGGCTGGTGTATTGAATGGTGCACGTCAGGTAGAAGTTACTATCAACGGTATAGGTGAACGTGCTGGAAATACTTCACTTGAAGAGGTGGCGATGATTATTAAGTGTCATAAGGATATTGATATTGAAACAAATATCAATACACAGAAAATTTATCCGACCAGCCGTATGGTATCCAGTTTGATGAATATGCCGGTACAACCCAATAAGGCAATTGTAGGTCGTAATGCTTTTGCACATTCATCGGGCATTCATCAGGATGGCGTATTGAAGAATGTACAGACTTATGAGATTATTGACCCGCGCGATGTGGGTATTGATGATAACTCTATCGTATTGACTGCTCGCAGCGGACGTGCAGCGTTGAAGAACCGCTTGCAAGTATTGGGAGTGACATTAGACCAGGAGAAACTGGATCAGGTTTATGAAGATTTCTTGAAACTTGCCGATAAGAAGAAAGATATTAATGATGATGATATTCTTGTATTGGCAGGCGCTGACCGTACGCAGAATCATCGTATCAAACTGGAATACTTACAGGTGACAAGTGGAGTAGGTGTTCGTTCTGTAGCCAGTATAGGACTGAATATTTCCGGTGAGAAGTTCGAGGCTGCTGCCAGTGGAAATGGTCCGGTAGATGCTGCTATCAAAGCTTTGAAAAAAATCATAGACCGTCACATGACATTGAAGGAATTTACGATTCAAGCCATTAGCAAGGGTAGCGATGATATGGGTAAAGTGCATATGCAAGTGGAATATGATAAGCAGATTTATTACGGTTTCGGTGCAAATACCGATATTATTGCTGCGTCTGTAGAAGCTTATATTGACTGTATCAACAAGTTTAAAATGTGATGCAAATGTGATAGAGGGATTAAGTGATAGGATGATAATCTTATTTATACCTTATATTTCATAATTAATAATTAACTAATAATCGATCTGATGAATACATTATTTGATAAAATCTGGGATGCCCACGTGGTACAAAAGGTGAAAGATGGGCCCACACAACTTTATATAGACCGTCTTTATTGTCATGAGGTAACGAGTCCGCAGGCTTTTGCCGGATTGCGTTCGCGCGGAATTAAATGTTTCCGTCCGGAAAAGATATTTTGCATGCCCGACCATAATACACCGACGCACGATCAGGATAAACCTATTGAAGATCCTATTTCGAAAACACAAGTCGATACTTTGGCTAAAAATGCCGATGATTTCGGTTTGGCACACTTCGGCATGATGGACAAGAAAAATGGAATTATCCATGTGGTGGGTCCGGAACGTGCTTTAACTTTGCCGGGTATGACAATTGTATGTGGTGATTCGCATACTTCTACTCATGGTGCAATGGGAGCGGTGGCTTTCGGTATCGGTACGAGCGAGGTGGAGATGGTAATGGCTTCGCAATGTATCCTTCAGACGCGTCCGATGACGATGCGCATTACCGTAGACGGTAAGCTGGGTAAAGGAGTAACGGCGAAAGATATGGCGCTGTATATGATGTCTAAGATGACAACAAGTGGTGCTACGGGATATTTTGTGGAGTATGCCGGAGAAGCAGTTCGCAATCTGACAATGGAGGGGCGCTTGACACTGTGTAATCTAAGTATAGAAATGGGTGCACGTGGTGGTATGGTTGCTCCGGATGAAACGACTTTTGCTTATATTCAGGGACGTGAATATGCTCCGACCGGTGAAAAATGGGACGAAGCATTAGCTTATTGGAAAACATTGAAGAGTAACGATGATGCTGTGTTCGATAAAGAAGTTCGTTTTGATGCTGCAGATATTGAGCCGATGATTACTTATGGTACTAATCCGGGTATGGGCATGGGAGTGACACAACATATTCCTACGACTGAGGGCATGGGTGAAGCTGCAAAAGTCTCTTTTATGAAATCTATGAATTATATGGGATTCCAGCCGGGTGAATCATTATTAGGTAAGAAGATTGACTATGTATTCCTGGGAGCCTGTACAAATGGGCGCATTGAAGATTTCCGTGCATTTGCTTCGATTGCAAAAGGTCGTAAGAAAGCAGAAGGAGTGGTGGCATGGCTGGTTCCGGGGTCATGGATGGTGGATGCACAAATCCGTGAAGAAGGTTTGGATAAGATACTGGAAAATGCGGGATTTGTTATTCGCCAACCGGGATGTTCGGCTTGTCTGGCCATGAACGATGATAAAGTGCCCAGTGGTAAATATGCGGTTTCTACCAGTAATCGTAATTTTGAAGGGCGCCAGGGACCAGGCTCACGTACGTTGCTTGCCAGCCCGCTGGTTGCTGCAGCTGCTGCTGTGACGGGAGTGATTACAGACCCGAGAGAATTGATTTAATTCTTCGTTCCTTTTAAGGCAGAGAAGAGTAGTTTTACCATATCATTCTTAATTTTAATACATATAAATAATGAAACAAAAATTCGATATTATCACCAGTACTTGCGTGCCTCTTCCATTAGAAAACGTAGATACAGACCAGATAATCCCTGCACGTTTTCTTAAAGCCACTACGAAAGATGGCTTTGGCGAAAACCTGTTCCGTGACTGGCGTTATGACAAACAAGGTAATAAAATAGAATCTTTCGTGCTGAATGATCCTACTTATGGAGGACAAATTCTGGTAGCAGGAAAGAATTTCGGTTCGGGAAGTAGCCGTGAACATGCGGCGTGGGCTATTGCCGACTATGGCTTTCGGGTGGTGGTCAGCAGCTTCTTCGCTGATATTCACAAGAACAATGAGCTGAATAATTTCGTTCTTCCGGTGGTAGTCAGTGAGCCATTTCTGAAAGAACTCTTTGACTCTATACTTGCCAATCCTAAAATAGAAGTGGAAGTGAACTTGCCTGAACAGACTATTACCAATAAAGCCACGGGTAAGAGTGAGCATTTCGAAATCAATGCATATAAAAAACATTGTCTGATGAACGGTTTGGACGATATTGATTTTCTGGTAGAGAACAAAAATAAGATAGAAGCTTGGGAGAATAAAAATGAAGCATAATCATCCGAAAATAGAAATCATGGACACCACACTCCGCGATGGTGAACAGACCAGCGGAGTATCTTTTGTGCCCCATGAGAAGTTGATGATTGCCCGTTTGTTGCTGGAAGAACTGAAAGTAGACCGGGTGGAAGTCGCTTCTGCGCGGGTATCTGAAGGGGAGTTCGATGCAGTGAAAATGATATGTGACTGGGCTGCTCGTCGTAACATGTTACCAAGAGTGGAAGTGCTTGGTTTTGTGGATGGACATACATCGGTAGACTGGATACATGCCACCGGTTGCCGTGTCATCAATCTACTGTGTAAAGGTTCGTTGAAGCATTGTAATTGTCAGTTGAAAAAGAACCCCGAAGAACATATTGAAGATATTCTGGCGGTGGTAGACTATGCAAGTGAACAAGACATGGAAGTAAATGTCTATCTGGAAGACTGGAGCAACGGTATGAAAAATTCTCCGGAGTACGTTTTTCAGTTGATGGACTCACTGGTTCAGACCAATATCAAACGCTATATGTTGCCTGATACATTAGGAATATTGAACCCGTTGCAAGTCATTGAGTTTATGCGGAAAATGGTGAAACGCTATCCAAACGCTCATTTTGACTTCCATGCCCACAATGACTATGACCTTGCTGTGAGCAATGTGTTGGCGGCCGTGCTCAGTGGTAGTAAAGGGCTGCATACCACTATTAATGGCTTGGGAGAGCGTGCGGGGAATGCATCGCTTGCCAGTGTACAAGCCATCCTGAAAGATCACTTTAGCGCCATTACTAATATTGATGAAAGCCGTTTGAATGAGGTGAGCCGGGTGGTAGAATCCTACTCGGGTATCGCTATCCCTGCCAATAAACCGATTGTAGGTGAAAACGTGTTTACGCAGGTAGCTGGTGTACATGCTGATGGCGATAACAAGAATAACCTTTACTGTAACGATTTGCTACCCGAACGTTTTGGACGTAAACGCGAGTATGCATTGGGTAAGAACAGTGGCAAAGCCAATATTCGTAAGAACCTTGAAGACCTGGGACTGGAATTGGACGAAGATGCCATGCGGAAAGTTACCGAACGTATCATCGAATTGGGCGATAAGAAAGAACTGGTAACCCAGGAAGACTTGCCTTATATTGTTTCCGATGTTTTGAAGCATGGGGTGATGAACGAACGGGTGAATCTCAAAAGTTATATTGTCAACTTGGCTTCGGGGCTAAAACCTGTGGCTTCCTTACGAATTGAAATCAATGGCAAGGAATATGAAGAAAGTTCCAGTGGCGACGGCCAGTATGATGCTTTTGTACGTGCTTTGCGCAAGGTGTATAAAGTAACGTTGGGACGTAAATTCCCGATGCTGACGAACTATGCGGTGACAATCCCTCCCGGTGGACGTACCGATGCTTTTGTACAGACAGTTATTACATGGAGCTTTGAAGATAAGGTGTTTCGTACCCGTGGGCTGGATGCCGACCAGACGGAGGCTGCCATTAAGGCTACAATGAAAATGCTGAATATCATTGAAAATGAATATAATGTGGAAGAATTATGAGAGACTGGATAAAGTACGCATTGATTGTGGTGGGTACTTTTGCATTTACTTTTGCATTGCATTGGGTGTTGAAGCATAATAAGGAAGACTTGAATGAACTTATTTTGAATAGTTTGGCTCTTTCACTGCCGATAAGTATCAGTAATTGTCTTATATATAGGATTAATAAGAATAAAAATAAAAAATAAATCAGTAACAATGGACTTTAAAATTGCAGTATTGGCCGGTGACGGCATCGGACCGGAAATCTCAGTAGTAGGCGTAGACGTAATGACTGCCGTTTGCGAGAAATTCGGACATAAAGTAAACTATGAATTCGCCATTTGTGGGGCAGATGCCATTGATAAAGTAGGTGACCCTTTTCCAGAGGCTACCTATCAGGTTTGTAAGGATGCCGATGCGGTATTATTCTCTGCCGTAGGCGATCCGAAGTTTGATAATGATCCTACAGCTAAAGTGCGTCCGGAACAAGGGTTATTGGCTATGCGTAAGAAACTCGGATTGTTTGCTAATATTCGTCCGGTACAAACTTTCAAATGCTTGCTTCATAAATCTCCTCTCCGTGCCGAGTTGGTAGATGGCGCAGATTTTCTTTGTATACGCGAACTGACCGGTGGTATGTATTTCGGCGAGAAGTATCAGGATAATGATAAAGCCTATGATACGAATATGTACACCCGTCCCGAAATAGAACGTATCCTGAAAGTCGCTTTTGAGTATGCCATGAAGCGCAATAAACACCTTACGGTAGTAGATAAGGCTAATGTGCTTGCCTCTTCCCGTTTGTGGAGACAGATTGCTCAGGAGATGGCTCCACAATATCCTGAAGTAAATACTGATTATATGTTTGTAGACAATGCTGCCATGAAGATGATTCAGGAACCGAAGTTCTTTGATGTAATGGTTACAGAAAATACTTTTGGGGATATTCTTACTGACGAAGGCTCTGTTATCAGCGGTTCGATGGGATTGTTGCCTTCTGCTTCTACGGGTGAAAGCACTCCGGTGTTCGAGCCTATTCACGGTTCATGGCCGCAAGCTAAAGGGCTGAATATCGCAAATCCTTTGGCTCAGATTCTTTCTGTTGCCATGCTGTTTGAATATTTCGACCTGAAGGAAGAAGGTGCTTTAATTCGTAAGGCAGTAGACGCTTCCCTTGATGCCGATGTCCGTACGCCGGAAATTCAGGTAGAAAGCGGTGCGAAATATGGAACGAAGGAAGTTGGTGCTTGGATTGTTGATTATATCAAACACTAATCTTTATTAAGGAAAGAAAGGTACAAACGTTTTTTTTCTACCTTTGTAAGGCTGTATCAGAAATAGTTCTGATACAGCCTTATTTTATAAGTAATGATTATGGCAAAAATAGCAAAGAACTTGACAGAACTTATCGGTCATACACCATTGATGGAATTAGCGGAGTATAGCGGGAAGTACGGATTACAGCGGAATATAGTTGCAAAACTGGAGTCTTTTAATCCGGCGGGCAGTGTTAAAGATCGTGTGGGACTGGCAATGATTGAAGATGCCGAAGCGCGTGGGGTACTGACCCCCGGTGCTACTATAATAGAGCCTACCAGTGGTAATACCGGTGTAGGCTTGGCAATGGTGGCAACTGTAAAGGGTTATCACTTGATATTGACTATGCCCGAGACTATGAGTATTGAACGTCGTAATCTACTGAAAGCTTTAGGTGCAGAGATTGTTTTGACGGATGGTTTGACGGGTATGGCAGGCTCTATTGCCAAAGCGAAAGACCTGAGAAATAAGATACCCGGTGCCGTAATTTTGCAACAGTTTGAAAATCCCGCCAATGCGAAGGTACATGAATTTACTACCGGTGAAGAAATCTGGACAGATACGGATGGGAAAGTAGATGTTTTTATTGCAGGAGTCGGTACTGGAGGGACGGTATGTGGAGTAGCCCGCGCTTTGAAGAAACATAATCCAAACATTTATATCGTGGCCGTAGAGCCGGCATCATCTCCGGTGCTTCAAGGGGGAGAGGCGGCTCCGCATCGTATACAGGGAATAGGGGCGAACTTTATACCGTCCATTTATGATTCATCCGTAGTTGATGAAGTTATTCCTGTTGTTGATGACGAAGCCATTCGTGCCGGACGTGAATTAGCTTCTACTGAAGGATTGCTGGCTGGAATTTCTTCCGGAGCGGCAGTATACGCAGCACGTTTGTTGGCACAGCGTCCGGAGTTTAAGAATAAGCAAGTGGTTGCGTTATTACCTGATACGGGGGAAAGATATTTGTCAACAGAGTTATTTGCTTTTGATACCTATCCTTTGGAATAAGGTAAATAGGATAAAATGGTCTTTTTCCGGTAGTGATTTTATTAATAGATACCTTGGTTATGAAGAAATTTATTTTTGTTTTATTATTGTCATGTACATTAGTTCCTGTTTTTGCACAATCGTATCAAAAGTTTTGTGACCGAGCCATTGCTTGTACGGAACAAGACAGTCTGTCGCAGGCGGAAGAGTATATCCGGCAAGCATTGAAGCTGGAACCAGCAAATCCTCATAATGCACTTCTTTTCTCTAACCTCGGTACGATACAACGTCGTCAACATCAGTATGAGCAGGCTTTGGAGTCTTATAATTTTGCATTAAATATAGCACCAAGAACAGTGCCTATATTGTTAAATCGTGCCGCTATTTATCTCGAGTTGGGTAAGAATAATCTGGCACAAGCGGATTATTCGCTGGTTTTAGATCTGGAAAAAGACAATGAAGAAGCATTGCTGATGCGTGCTTATATTTATATGCAACAGCGAGACTATAAGATGGCGAAGACTGATTATGAACGTTTGCTGCGGATAAATCCGGCTAATTATAACGCTCGTTTGGGTTTGGCGACATTAGAGCAGAAAGAAGCTAAATATGAAGAAGCACTTGTTATCCTAAATGATATGCTTGCTGCGAAAGGAGAACATTCGCAGTTATCTGATTTTCAACGGGCTATGTTGTACGTTGCTCGTGCTGGGGTGGAGAAGGATATGCAACATACGGATATGGCGCTGTTAGATCTGGCGGAAGCGATTCACTTGGATGAATCACAGATAGAAGCCTATCTGATACGTGGTGAGATTTATCTTGCCCAGAAAAAGAAAGAACTGGCTAAACGGGATTTTGAAAAAGCGATATCACTTGGAATACCCCAAGCTGATTTGCGGGATTTGTTGCAGCAATGTAAGTAAGTCAGACATATTTTCGGATCAGATTAATAAACTCTTTGCCGTATTTTTTCTTTTTATAATCTCCGATACCACTGATATTGCCGAATTCTTCCATAGTAGTAGGGCAAGAGGTACTGAGAAGATGGAGTACTTTATCAGACAAAACAATATATGCCGGTAATGCTTCCTCATCGGCGAGGCGTTTGCGGAGTTCACGTAAAGCTTCGAAAAGGTCTCCATTTTCTGCATCCGGAAGTCCCAGCGGAAGTTCTTTGATCGGTGTAGCCGTCTTTCGTTTACGTTTCCCCTTATTGTCGGCAGTTTCTTCCCGGCGAATGACAACCAGTTGTGCGGTAGCTCTGCCAAAAAGTATATCACTACCTGTAGAAGTAATCTTCAAGTGATTATTCTCGTTATAGGCAATTTCGAAGTATCCAAGCTGTAACATCTGTAATAAATAATCTTGCCAGTCACGAGCCGGAACCTCACGTCCCGCACCGAATGTTTTCAGATGCTGATATCCTTTGTCGTTAATCTCTGCATTAAGATTTCCTCTTAGAATATCAATTAGTATGCCGGTGCTGACCTGCTGTTCCGTACGGACAATGGCACTAAGTGCTTTCTGTACGATGATAGTTCCGTCAAAACGTTCCGGCGGATTCTTACAAACGTCGCAATTACAGCAATCCTGCTTGGAATTTTCTCCGAAATAACTTAACAGTATGCGACGACGGCAAATATCCGCTTCGGCATATTGTTGCATACGTTGTAATTTTTCTAAATTAATGTCTTGTTGTCCACTCTCTGTTGCAAATTTGGTCAGAAGGATAAGGTCGGCAAGCGAGTAGAATAATAATGTATCACTGGGCAGACCATCGCGCCCCGCACGTCCTATCTCTTGATAAAAACTCTCGATACTTTTGGGTAGATTGTAATGAATAACCCAGCGTACATTACTTTTATCAATTCCCATGCCGAAAGCAATAGTGGCACATACTACTTGCACACGGTCGTTGATAAAATCATTTTGTGCTTCGTTCCTGCGTGCAGGGGACAACCCGGCATGATAGATAGATGTACGAATACCTTGTTTTTGCAGCATTTGTGCAACAGATTCCGTTTTGTTGCGACTCATGCAATAAATGATACCGCTTTCTCCGGGATGACGGGCTATAAAGTCAAGAATTGTCTTGGTTTTTTCCTTTTGTTGGTACCCTCGTTTTACTGTCAGACTTAAATTGGGTCTGTCGAAAGAGGAAATAAATATTCGTGGCTGGTCGAGTTGTAATTGTTTAATAATATCTTCGCGGGTAATCTTGTCCGCAGTCGCAGTCAGGGCGATGATGGGTATATGTGGAAATTGTTGGTGGAGTAAACCTAATTGCGCATATTCCCGGCGGAAATCGTGTCCCCATTGCGATATACAGTGTGCTTCGTCAATTGCGAAAAGTGAGATTTGCATATCCCGAAGGAGATAATTGGCTTCGGTTATCAACTTTTCCGGTGAAATGTATAGTAATTTTAACTTACCTTCCATACAGGCACGGCGTAATGCGGCATTTTCGGTTTCATCGTTACTGCTGTTGAGCGCACCAGCAGAAATTCCGTTAGCACACAGGGTTTCCACCTGATCTTTCATCAACGAGATAAGGGGAGAAACAACTACGGCTGTACCTTCGCACAGCAGAGCCGGTAACTGGTAGCAGATGGATTTTCCACCACCGGTAGGCATTAATACAAGCGCATCTTTTCCATCCAGAACATGTTGGATAATCTCTTCTTGTAACGGGCGGAAACAATCATAACCGAAGTATGTTTTAAGCGTTTGTAACATAATTGTGATAACTTTTTTTGAGGAAGCAAAGGTACATTAATTATTGTATAAAATGCAAATAGAATATTGGTTAGTTGTAAAATGTAAGATTTATGGTGATAAAGTTAAATAATCTTATTAATTGGTATAGTAGGCTTCTTTTCAAGCTTTTTCGTTGTTTATATATCAAAAAATTATACGGCAAAAGTTGCGTATTACAAAAAAATGTCAGACTTTTGTATGGTCTAAAGGAAACTCCTTTGGATTTCTATTTTTAAACAACCCTAACCAGTTAATTCAATGAGTGATTTAGAAAAAAAAGTACAGGAGGGGGCTCCAAAGAAGCGTCCATATAACCTGCGCGAAAAGAAAGAAAAAAAGGCTGCCTATCGTTCTCTGATTCGTCCGGAACTGGCAGATGAATTGTATGACAGGATATTGAATATCATCGTTGTGCAGAAGAAGTACAGAGATCCTAATTATTCAGCTAAAGACTTGGCAAAAGAGTTGCAAACTAACACCCGTTATTTGTCAGCTGTTGTGAACTCTCGTTTTGGTATGAATTACTCTTGTTTGTTAAATGAATACAGAGTGAAAGATGCTTTGCATTTATTGACAGACAAAAGATATGGTGACAAAAATGTAGAAGAAATCAGTACAATGGTTGGTTTTGCCAATCGCCAGTCGTTTTATGCGGCTTTTTATAAAAATGTAGGTGAAACCCCTAACGGATATCGTAAAAAACATGCACTGAAAAGCAAATAATACAGTGAGACTGAATCTTTAAAAGGAAATATTTTGAAACGAGAGCTTCAGAATACTTCCTTTTATCTTTTTAATGCTAAACTATCTCTTATCCCGACACATGAAAAAACAACTAATTTCTATGGTGACCGCCTTGTCTTTGTTGACCGCTTGTGGCGGAACATCGAAAACTACTGCCGAGGCAGAAAAATTTGATTATACAGTGGAACAATTTGCAGATTTACAGATATTACGCTATCGCGTCCCTGGTTTTGAGGATTTGTCTCTCAAACAGAAAGAATTAGTATATTATCTTACGGAAGCAGCTTTGCAGGGGCGTGATATTCTGTTCGATCAGAATGGAAAATATAACTTGCGGATTCGCCGTATGCTGGAAACCGTTTATACAGGATATGCAGGTGATAAAAATACAGCAGATTTCAAAGCAATGGAAGTATATCTGAAACGAGTATGGTTTTCAAACGGAATACATCATCATTATGGCAGTGAAAAGTTTGTACCCGGCTTTACTCCCGAGTTTTTTAAACAAGCATTATTGAGTGTGGATGCCTCTACTCTTCCACTGGCTGAGGGACAGACGGTAGAGCAGCTTTGTGATGAGATATTTCCTGTTATTTTTGACCCTGAAGTCATGCCGAAGCGGGTTAATCAAGCTGCAGGTGAAGATTTGGTTTTGACTTCGGCATGTAACTATTATGACGGAGTTACACAAAAAGAAGCAGAGGACTTTTATAATGCAATGAAGGATCCTAAGAATGAAACACCTGTTTCCTATGGTTTGAACAGTCGTTTGGTGAAAGTAGACGGTCAAGTGCAGGAGAAGGTATGGAAATCAGGCGGTTTGTATGGTTCTGCTATTGATAAAATTATTTATTGGCTGAAAAAAGCGGAAGGTGTGACTGAAAATCCCGAACAGAAGGCTGTGATTGCCAAGTTGGTTGAGTTCTATGAAACTGGAGACCTGAAGACATTTGATGATTATGCCATCCTTTGGGTAAAAGATTTGAATTCTCACATTGATTTTGTTAATGGATTTACAGAGAGCTATGGTGACCCGCTGGGTATGAAAGCAAGCTGGGAATCTTTGGTTAACTTTAAAGATATGGATGCTACCCGCCGTACGGAGTTAATCAGTGGTAATGCACAATGGTTTGAAGATAACTCACCCGTAGATAAACAATTCAAGAAAGAAACGGTGAAAGGCGTTTCAGCAAAGGTTATTACAGCGGCTATTCTCGCCGGCGACCTGTATCCGGCTACTGCCATCGGAATCAATCTGCCTAATGCAAACTGGATACGCAGTCATCATGGCTCGAAGTCGGTAACGATCGGTAATATTACAGATGCCTATAACAAGGCTGCACATGGCAATGGTTTTAACGAAGAGTTTGTTTATAGCGATGCCGAATTGCAACTGATTGATAAATATGCTGACCTGACCGGTGACTTACATACAGATTTACACGAATGTTTGGGACATGGTTCGGGAAAACTTCTTCCGGGCGTTGATCCTGATGCATTGAAGGCTTATGGCTCTACAATCGAGGAAGCCCGTGCGGATTTATTCGGATTATATTATGTGGCTGATCCGAAATTAGTTGAATTGCGCTTGACTCCCAATAGCGATGCTTATAAAGCCGAATATTATACATATCTGATGAATGGATTGATGACGCAATTAGTTCGTATTGAGCCTGGAAACAATGTAGAAGAAGCTCATATGCGTAACCGTCAGCTAATTGCTCGTTGGGTATTTGAGAAGGGTGCTGCTGATAAAGTGGTAGAATTGGTACAGAAAGACGGAAAAACCTATGTTAAGGTAAATGATTATGAGAAGTTGCGCGAATTGTTTGGTAAGTTGCTTGCCGAAATACAGCGTATCAAATCTACCGGAGACTATGCGGCTGCTCATGAACTGGTAGAAACGTATGCTGTCAAAGTAGATCCTATTCTTCATGCCGAGATAGTGGGACGTTATAAGAAGTTGAATCTGGCTCCATATAAAGGATTTATCAATCCGAAGTATCAAGAAGTTAAAGATACTGATGGTAAGATTATCGACATCAAAGTGACTTATGATGAAACTTATCCCGAACAAATGTTGCGTTATGGCAAGGATTATTCTACTTTACCATCCATCAATTAGCGACAGACATTTTATTAGATTTTTATCATATGGAACTACACGAAAAAATAAAAGATATTAAGACACAGCTTCGTCTTTCTATGAATGGGGCTGTGTCTCAAAGCATGCGTGAAAAGGGATTAGTCTATAAATTGAATTTCGGTGTGGAGCTTCCCCGTATTAAAAGCATTGCCGCCTCTTATGAGAAAGAGCATGCATTGGCGCAAGCTTTGTGGAAAGAAGATATTCGCGAATGTAAAATTATGGCAGGGCTTTTACAGCCGATAGACAGCTTTCTACCAGAAATTGCGGATATTTGGGTAGAAGATATTCGGAATATCGAGATAGCGGAACTTACTTGTATGAATCTTTTCCAATATCTTCTATACTCCCCAGCTAAGTCCTTTCATTGGATTGCCGACGAAAGAGAGTATGTACAAGTTTGCGGCTTTCTTACTATCGCCCGTTTGTTGATGACAAAGGGGGATATGAACGAACGTGCTGAAAATGAATTCATAGATCAAGCCATTACAGCTTTCATATCCGGTTCATATCATGTGCGTAATGCTGCTATGACTGCTATTCGCCGTTATATGCAGCATAGTGAGGAACATGCATTTAAGATATGCAGAAAGGTGGAAGTGATGGAGGATTCTCCCCAGGAAGCGGAACGTCTACTCTATGATGCAGTGAAAGCGGAAATTATTTGAAACAACGGTAGGTTAGGGTTATACGGTGGTAATGTGTATTTTGATAGTGTGGTGAAGTGATGTCACTCTATCATATTATTACCTTACCACTTTTTATTATCCTAACCTATTATTTTCTTCCATTCTCGTTTGCTTTCCGCAAAAAAGGCTTAACTTTGTTGGCTGTAAAAAACTGCTCCGTCAAATGGAAAGTCAGAATGTGAAAGATACGGTTAGGCAGATATTCACCGAATATCTCAATGCGAACGGGCATCGCAAGACTCCCGAACGCTACGCCATACTCGACACTATTTACTCTATTGAAGGGCATTTTGACATTGATACTTTATATTCGCAAATGGCCGATCAGGAGAATTTTCGCGTCAGCCGTGCGACTCTCTATAATACTATTATACTACTTATCAATGCCCATCTGGTTATTAAACACCAGTTTGGAAATTCTTCTCAATACGAAAAATGTTATAATCGTGATACCCATCACCATCAAATCTGTACGCAGTGCGGTAAAGTCGTTGAGTTTCAGAATGAAGAATTACAACATGCTATTGAGAATTCAAAGTTGGGCCGTTTCAATTTGACACATTATTCATTATATATGTATGGATTGTGTAGTAAGTGTGACCGTGCGAATAAACGAAAGAAGAAAAATAATAACCATAAGAAAGAAAAATGAAAGTAGACATTCTATTAGGATTGCAATGGGGCGACGAAGGTAAAGGTAAAGTCGTTGACGTATTAACTCCGAGATACGATGTAGTGGCACGTTTCCAAGGTGGACCGAATGCCGGACATACATTGGAATTCGAAGGTCAGAAGTATGTACTTCGTTCTATTCCTTCGGGAATTTTTCAAGGCGACAAAGTAAACATCATCGGTAATGGTGTAGTACTTGATCCGGCACTTTTCAAGGCCGAAGCAGAAGCATTGGAAGCTTCAGGTCATAATTTGAAAGAGCGCTTGCACATTTCTAAGAAGGCGCATCTCATTTTGCCTACCCACCGTATTCTGGATGCTGCATATGAAGCTGCCAAAGGAGATGCGAAAGTAGGAACAACCGGTAAAGGCATTGGTCCCACTTATACGGATAAAGTAAGTCGCAATGGTGTACGTGTAGGTGATATTTTGTATGATTTTGATGAAAAGTATGCTGCTGCTAAAGCTCGTCACGAACAAATCTTGAAAAGTCTGAATTATGAATATGATTTGGCGGAGTTAGAAAAAACATGGCTCGAAGGTATTGAATACTTGAAACAGTTTAAATTGGTAGACAGTGAGCACGAAATTAATGGTTTGCTGAAAGAAGGTAAGTCTGTTTTGTGTGAAGGTGCACAAGGAACGATGCTCGATGTGGATTTCGGTTCCTACCCGTTTGTTACTTCTTCCAATACAATTTGTGCAGGTGCTTGTACCGGCTTGGGTATAGCTCCTAATAAGATAGGTGAAGTATATGGTATTTTTAAAGCATATTGTACGCGTGTAGGTGCAGGTCCGTTCCCTACGGAATTGTTTGACAAGACCGGTGACCAAATTTGTACATTGGGACATGAGTTCGGCTCGGTAACCGGACGTAAGCGTCGTTGTGGCTGGATTGATTTGGTGGCATTAAAATATGCCATTATGATAGACGGTGTTACTAAACTGATAATGATGAAGAGTGATGTACTCGACTCTTTCGAAACAATCAAAGCTTGTGTAGCTTATAAAATGAATGGGGAAGAAATCGATTATTATCCATTTGATATTGCTGAAGGCGTAGAACCGGTTTACGTAGAATTACCCGGTTGGGAAACTGACATGACTAAAATGCAGAGCGAAGACGAATTCCCTGAAGAATTTAATGCTTATTTGTCCTTTTTGGAAGAGCAACTTGGGGTACCTGTAAAGATTGTATCAGTGGGTCCTGACCGTGAGCAGACTATTGAACGCTATACGGAGGAATGATATTTTAGCTAATTCTTCCTAAAAGATAAGGGAAACTGTAGCATTGCTCACAGTTTCCCTTTATTTTTGGCAAGTAATTTGTTATGTAATTAGAAACGACATAATTATTCACTAAAAAGAAAAATAAGAATATGGGTACAGGAATGATAGGAATACAATGGATTATCTTTATTGGTATCGCCCTTGTTAGTTGGCTGGTACAGATGAACCTGCAAAATAAATTTAAGAAATACTCTAAGATCCCTACCGGTAATGGAATGACGGGACGTGATGTAGCGTTAAAGATGTTGCATGATAACGGTATTTATGATGTTACCGTGACGCATACACCGGGACACTTGACTGACCATTATAATCCTGCCAATAAGACAGTGAATTTAAGCGAAGGGGTGTATGAGGGTAACAGTATAATGGCAGCTGCCGTTGCGGCTCATGAATGCGGGCACGCTGTGCAGCATGCACGTGCATATGCTCCGTTGACAATGCGTAGCAAATTGGTTCCGGTGGTATCATTTGCATCTAACATTATGACATGGGTGCTTCTCGGTGGTATCTTGTTGCTTAACACATTTCCGCAATTGTTGTTGGCGGGTATTATCTTGTTTGCCATGACAACGCTGTTTAGTTTCATTACGCTTCCGGTAGAAATCAATGCAAGTAAACGTGCACTGGTATGGTTGAGTAATTCAGGAATAACTAACTCGTATAATCATGCTCAGGCAGAGGATGCACTTCGTTCAGCTGCATATACTTATGTGGTAGCTGCGCTTGGTTCATTGGCTACATTGATTTACTATGTTATGATATTCCTGGGACGCAGAGACTAATTGAATGTTCTATAAGACTAAAACAGACCATCTATTCGATTGAAATAGATGGTCTGTTTGTCTTAAATATATGCTCTGTTCGGGGTAAACAGAGCATGTGTTTTCCAAATTCCTTTGTTTTCTCTTTCCATCCTCAATAAAATGCTGTAACTTTGTCAACCGATTTTTAAAGTTATCGAAACGATTATGGCAGCAAAACCCAGTATTCCGAAAGGAACCCGTGACTTCTCGCCTGTAGAAATGGCGAAGCGTAACTATATATTCAATACAATTCGAGATGTATATCACCTTTATGGCTTCCAGCAGATAGAGACTCCGTCTATGGAAATGCTTTCTACCCTGATGGGAAAATACGGAGAAGAGGGTGATAAGTTACTATTTAAAATACAAAATTCAGGTGACTATTTTTCCGGACTGACTGATGAAGAGTTGTTAAGTCGTAATGCGGTGAAACTTGCCAGTAAGTTCTGTGAGAAAGGACTGCGTTATGATCTTACAGTACCTTTTGCGCGCTACGTAGTGATGCATCGTGATGAAATAATTTTTCCATTCAAACGTTATCAGATACAACCTGTTTGGCGTGCCGACCGTCCGCAAAAAGGGCGTTATCGTGAGTTTTATCAATGTGATGCTGACGTTGTAGGTAGTGACTCCTTGTTGAACGAAGTAGAGTTGATGCAAATTGTGGATACAGTGTTTACCCGTTTCGATATTCGTGTTTGTATCAAAATAAACAACCGTAAAATTTTAAGCGGTATTGCTGAGATTATCGGTGAGGCGGATAAGATTGTGGATATTACGGTGGCTATTGACAAACTGGATAAAGTAGGTTTGGACAATGTCAATACAGAATTGAAAGAAAAGGGAATTAGTGATGAAGCCATTGCTAAATTGCAACCTATTATTCTGTTGAATGGTAGCAATGAAGATAAATTGACTACCTTAAAACAAGTGCTTGCAGGTAGCGAAATCGGAATAAAAGGGGTGGAAGAGAGTGAATTCATATTGAAAACTCTTTCTGCTCTCGGTTTGAAGAATGAAATTGAGCTTGATTTGACACTTGCCCGTGGCTTAAACTATTATACCGGTGCTATTTTTGAAGTAAAAGCTTTGGATGTACAAATTGGAAGTATTACTGGTGGTGGTCGTTATGATAACTTGACAGGCGTGTTTGGTATGACTGGTGTTTCAGGTGTAGGAATATCTTTCGGTGCAGACCGTATTTTTGATGTACTGAACCAGCTTGAACTTTATCCTAAAGAAGCTGTAAACGGTACACAGCTTTTGTTTATCAATTTTGGAGGGAAGGAGGCGGCATTTTCCATGAATGTCCTTGCTCAGGTACGTGCTGCAGGCATTCGTGCGGAGATTTTCCCCGATGATAGTAAGATGAAGAAGCAAATGAGTTATGCTAATTCTAAGGCTATTCCATTTGTAGCGTTGGTGGGAGAGAATGAAATGAATGAGGGTAAGGTTACATTGAAAAATATGGAAACTGGCGAGCAGAAGCTGGTCACTTCTCAGGAATTAATTAGCAAATTGAGTTAATAAAAACTGAAATACATTTAAAAAGGAGCACAATTGTGTTCCTTTTTTTGTATATTTGTCATGCACGTGTTTCGGAAATGTAATGTCCGCTATTTATCTTTGCAATGACAATAAAAAAAGGAGGTTTTTATGGTTTCTATTGAATTCAAGCAAGAAAAACACAATGCCCTCGTCAGTTTCTTGATGATTGTCTTAGCGGTATTGTTTCTGCTTTATATGGGCAGTTCATTGGTGCATTCTACCAAAGCATTTTGGGAAAGCTATTCCATAGAGGAATTGCTGGATTAACAAAGCAATATAATAAATATAAAGCATCCCCATGGCTATACTGATATTGTCTAATGTATCAGAATGAAGCATGAGGATATTTTTTAGTTATGATACTTTATTTTACCGGTACTGGGAACTCCCGCTGGATTGCGGAACAGCTTGCAGAGGCTGCAAATGATGTAGTTTGCAATATTGCTGACTGTCTTAGATGTGTTCAGTTACCTGAAGAGTTGATAAAGGCCGAAAAGATAGGTGTTGTTTTTCCGGTACATTCATGGTATGCACCACGTGTGGTAATAGATTTTTTGTCGAAGCTTCAGTTAGAATGCTGTAAGTATCGCTATGCAGTATGTACTTGTGGTGATGATATGGGAAAAGGAATGAATCGTTTGGTGAAACATTTTCCTTTGGATGCAGCATGGTCTGTTGCTATGCCTAATACCTATATCCCCATGTTTAATTTGGATACTGATGAACTTTGCCTTAAAAAAATAGAGAATGCACGGCATATGATTACTTCGATTGCAGAAGATGTACTTCGGCAGAAAAAAGTATGGAATGTGCACGAAGGTAGTGTGGCATGGTTGAAAACATACGTTGTGAATCCTTTGTTTGTGTGGTTTGTTGTTAGTTCCAAGAATTTTCATTTGGATGAGGGATGTATTTCTTGTGGTAAATGTAGCCAAGTGTGTCCTGTAAAGAATATTTTGATGACTAATGGTAGTCCGGTGTGGGGCAAACAATGTATTCATTGTATGGCTTGTGTTCATGTTTGTCCCCAAAAGGTGATACAGTATGGTAAATCTACGAGGAGGAAGGGAAGATATCAGTTGGCAGATTATCTCTGAGTTGAAAGAATATTATATAATTGCTGGTAGAAAAAGGACGATGAAGCAATCATTATATTTTTTTGACTATACCTACATAAATAATTAAAATCACATTCATCATCAATGCATAAATAATAGCAGGTATTGCTATGATATCGTTATTGAAAACGAACGGACTACTGGCAACAGCAATGGCTTGAGCGGCATTTTGCATACCTATTTCTATGATAAGCGTACGCTGCTCTTTTGAGTTGAGACGCATTGATTTCGATAACATGGCCCCACCTCCCATAGCTGCCAAGATGAGAACTGAAATGCATAACCCTAACTTGCCGAATTGAACTGTGATAGTGTTATGATGTTGAATGAAAAAAAATGTTGCCAGTAGGATAAGTGCAGGAAAAGCTACTTTGGATAGTATTTTATGTATTTTCTCCGCTATCTGAAGGCGGTGTCGTTTTAAAAAGATACCTGCTACGATAGGCAAAAGCATGAGCGCTAAATTCTGCATGATGAGGCTGCCGACCGGAAGGTGTACGTTTATAGTAAGTTGGCTGTCTATAAAATGAGTGGTAAGCTCCATTATTAAAGGAATAGTAAATAAGGTAATGATGCTGCTAAATGCTGTTAATGATACAGATAAAGCTACGTCACCTTTGACTATCATAGAAAAGATATTGGAAGAACTACCTCCGGGAGAGCAAGCGATAAGTATGATTCCGATGAAAAACAGCGGTTCAAGATGAAATATCTTGCCTAAGATAAATGCCAATACAGGCAGAAAAATAATCTGTCCGATCAAGCCGGCAATAATTGGGCGGGGACGCTTGCGAAACAATTTGAAATCTTCTACTTGTAATGTCAGTCCCAGTTCAAACATCAATAGAGTGAGAATGGGGAGAACTGTCCATATTGCATTCATAAACAAGACTTGATTTTTAGAAGCTGTAAATATAGCAATTACCGTTTTATTCTTTGCCATTTTGTCAGCCTTTATCTGCCAAACGAACAGCTTTCTCGTTTGGCACGGTTTTCGCAAGTTGTTTATCGCTTGTATAAAGCAAAATTACTATATATAATTAAAATGTATAACATATAAAAACGAAAAGAACTATGAACATTAAACCATTGGCAGACAGAGTGCTGATACTCCCTGCACCTGCAGAAGAAAAGACTATTGGCGGTATCATTATTCCTGATACAGCAAAAGAAAAGCCCTTGAAAGGTGAAGTGATTGCAGTAGGCAACGGAACAAAAGACGAAGAAATGGTGTTGAAAGTCGGCGATACGGTATTGTATGGCAAGTATGCCGGTACAGAATTGGAAGTTGAAAATACCAAATACCTTATTATGCGTCAAAGCGATGTGCTCGCTGTTTTGGGATAATTTGTAATTAGTAATTTATAATTAGTAAATAGATAAATATTATGGCAAAAGAAATATTATTTAATATCGATGCCCGTGACCAATTGAAAAAAGGTATCGATACACTGGCGAATGCAGTAAAAGTGACCCTTGGTCCTAAAGGACGTAACGTGATCATTGAAAAGAAATTTGGTGCTCCTCACATCACAAAAGATGGTGTGACAGTTGCAAAAGAAGTTGAATTGGCTGATGCTTACCAGAATACCGGTGCACAACTGGTTAAGGAAGTAGCTTCCAAGACAGGTGACGATGCAGGTGACGGTACTACTACTGCTACAGTTTTGGCTCAGGCTATCGTAGCTGAAGGTTTGAAGAACGTAACTGCCGGTGCAAGTCCTATGGATATCAAACGCGGTATCGATAAGGCTGTTGCCAAAGTAGTTGAATCTATTAAGGGCCAAGCTGAGAAAGTTGGTGACAACTATGATAAGATTGAACAGGTTGCTTCTGTTTCTGCCAACAATGATCCGGTTATCGGTAAATTGATTGCCGATGCTATGCGCAAAGTTTCTAAAGACGGTGTTATCACTATCGAAGAGGCTAAGGGTACAGATACTACTATTGGTGTAGTAGAAGGTATGCAGTTCGACCGTGGTTATCTTTCCGCTTATTTCGTTACCAATACTGAAAAGATGGAATGCGAAATGGAGAAACCGTACATCTTGATTTATGACAAGAAGATTTCTAACTTGAAAGATTTCTTGCCTATCCTTGAACCGGCTGTTCAAACGGGGCGCCCTCTGTTGGTAATTGCGGAAGATGTAGATAGCGAAGCGTTGACTACATTGGTTGTGAACCGTCTGCGTTCTCAGTTAAAGATATGTGCAGTGAAGGCTCCGGGCTTCGGTGACCGTCGTAAAGAAATGTTGGAAGATATCGCTGTATTGACCGGTGGTGTTGTTATCAGCGAGGAAAAAGGTTTGAAGCTGGAACAAGCGACTATTGAAATGTTGGGTACTGCCGACAAAGTAACTGTATCTAAAGATAATACAACTATTGTAAACGGTGCCGGTGAGAAAGCCAATATTAAGGAACGTTGCGAACAAATCAAGGCTCAGATTGCTGCTACTAAGTCCGACTATGATAAAGAAAAACTGCAGGAACGTTTGGCTAAGTTGTCAGGTGGTGTAGCTGTTCTTTATGTAGGTGCTGCGTCCGAAGTTGAGATGAAAGAAAAGAAAGACCGTGTAGATGACGCTTTGCGTGCCACTCGTGCTGCTATTGAAGAAGGTATCGTTGCAGGTGGTGGTGTAGCTTACATCCGTGCGCTCGATGTTTTGGAAGGTATGAAGGGTGACAATATCGATGAGACTACCGGTATTGATATTATCAAACGCGCTATTGAAGAACCGTTGCGTCAGATTGTTGCTAATGCCGGGAAAGAAGGTGCTGTTGTCGTACAGAAAGTACGCGAAGGCAAGGCTGACTACGGATACAATGCCCGTACTGATGTTTACGAAAACTTGCATGCTGCCGGTGTAGTAGATCCTGCTAAGGTTACCCGTGTAGCTCTTGAGAATGCTGCATCTATCGCAGGTATGTTCCTGACTACCGAATGTGTGATCGTAGAAAAGAAAGAAGACAAGCCTGAAATGCCGATGGGTGCTCCCGGAATGGGAGGTATGGGCGGAATGATGTAAGATCGTTTTTCCCCTGATTTTTTAAATTTATAAATTGGCCGCGATATCCATGAAAGGATATTGCGGCTTTTTTATATATATGTCATTTGTAATTGTATAAAATGACGAAACAGTTACAAAAGTGATTAATTTTGATATCCTTTACTCGCTTTTTGTGTTGTTATAGTTAAAGATAATATCTTTATGCCCGTAAAGGTAACCTAATCAACAAACTATTAATCTCTTTAATTTAGAAAGTAAAATGAATAAAAATGAAATTGGAGTAAATGCAGGTAAAGTCTGGCAGTTGCTTAGTAACTATGCCAAATGGAGTTACGGGGCATTGAAGAAAAATTCTGGCTTGAAAGACATAGAGCTAGGTGCTGCTTTAGGCTGGCTTGCCCGTGAAGAGAAAATCGAGTTCTATCAGGAAGAGGATGAACTTTACATTTCATTAGGGGTAAACGTATATATCGGGTAAAGAATGACCGGTTAAATTAAGCAGCTTAAATTTAAAGTTGATGTGGATTTTGCAGCGTGGGAAAGATTTTCTATCGTCGTGAAATCTGCGTCCCTTTGTTTTTTCATTTGGTAGATTATTGTTTTCTTTGCATATTCTTTAAAAAAATAAAATAGAAACAATAATGAGAAGTTTTGCTTCAGATAATAATTCCGGTGTGCATCCTTTGGTAATGGAGGCTTTGAGCCGGGCTAATCAGGACCATGCCATAGGGTATGGTGACGATTTCTGGACGAAAGAAGCTGTCAGTAAAATCAAGGAATCATTTACTCCCGATTGTGAACCTTTGTTTGTATTCAACGGAACCGGTAGTAATGCTGTCGCTTTACAGCTTTGTACACGTTCGTTCAATTCTATTATATGTGCTGAGACTGCACATGTCTATGTAGACGAATGCGGCTCTCCTGCCCGCATGACAGGTTGTCAGATACGACCTATTGCAACCTCTGACGGTAAACTCACTCCTGAATTGATACGTCCTTACCTCTGCCACTTCGGTGAACAGCATCATTCTCAGCCAGGAGCCATTTACATTTCACAATGTACGGAGTTGGGAACTATTTACAAGCCCGACGAACTTTGTGCTCTGACGGAATTAGCCCATCATCATGGTATGTATGTTCACATGGATGGTGCACGCCTTGCCAATGCATGTGCCGCATTGAATCTTAGTTTCAAAGAACTTACGGTTGATTGTGGTATCGATATTCTGAGTTTCGGCGGTACAAAGAACGGCTTGATGCTTGGAGAAAGTGTGATAATTTTTAATCCTGCATTGAAGAAAGAGGCTTATTTCGTACGTAAGCAGTCTGCACAACTTGCATCCAAACAACGTTATCTGTCGTGCCAGTTTACAGCATATCTGACTGATGACCTTTGGTTGAAAAATGCTGCTCATGCCAATAAAATGGCTTGGCAGTTGTATGAAGCTTTAAAAGATTTGCCGGGTGTGCACTTCACCCAGAAAATGGAAAGTAACCAACTTTTCCTTACGATGCCCCGTCCTGTTATCGATAAACTTCTGGAAAACTACTTTTTTTATTTCTGGGATGAGGCGTGTAATGAAATCCGTTTTGTAACATCTTTTGATACAACTGAAAAAGATATTGAAGAGCTGTTGCAGGCGGTGAAAAAAAATCTACTATAATTATTATAGAATTTTACTAGAATTCCCTCATAATTCTAGCAAAATTTCAAGTGAATTTATTAATGGAGTTTTCAGCTCTGTTTGGGCGTCAATATTTCGGAGCGAAAGAAAAGCCCCATACCTTCGCAGGCTGGGGACTTAACCTAAAAACCTTCCCCTCTTGGGGGTGAGGGGAGGTTTTCTGAAAACAAACCGATTGAATATTACCTTAAATACCTTTACATGATAACCTTTTAACTAACCTTCTTATAAATTATAGTCTAAATACCTACTGCTTCGCGGACGGGAACAAAGGTGTAGCCTTTCCGCTTTAGAGTTTTTATCATTTTATCCAGATAATTGTTATAGAACTTATCTGTGCGACGGTCGTCCGTACCGAAGTGTATTAGCATCAAGTGTCCGTTAAGACCTTCTTTTTTCTCCACTTCCATGATTTTGTCATAGATGAATTTACTACTTCGGTATTTGGGACCCATGTCGGGAGTGGTATAATCAGCATTGCTCATAGTACCGGGTGTGTAATTGATGATTTGAATACCCATACTTTTTGCCCATGACGCTATTTCTTTATTATAATATTCATAGGGCGGGATGTAAATAGGTGCATCTTTGTATTCAATTCCCGCCTTGCGCATAGTTTCATAGCTTTTCAGCATATCCTTTTCAAACTCGTCACGTGTTACGAGCAGAGAGTCACGGTTTTCCCATGGCATATAAAGCAGATGCCCGTAACTGTGGCTGCCTACCAGATGACCTTCATTAAGCAAACGCTTTACCACATCGGGGAAAAGTTCGTAGAACTCACCAGTAAAGAAGAATCCACCTTTGATGTTATGTTTCTTCAAAGTGTTGATAATGGCATCGGCACCATCCGCTTTGTCAGCAGCGGTAAACACAAGCGTGATTTGTTTTTTGGAAGGATCGGTACGTATGATGCCGCCGTTAACGTATACATTTTTCTCTTCTTGTATTTTAGCTTGCTTCATACCATCCTTCTGCATGGAAGAGAGATAATAGGTGAGGCAGGCTGTTCCATCCATAGTAGGCTCGTTCGTGGAATAGTCATGAATGGCATCATGGTAAACCATCAAGTCCGGTTGGAAACGTTCATAATCTTGTCCGGGAGTGCCGGGGATACCAGTCATATTGACACCTCGCAGACTTTCAAAGATGCTACGATAAACGGGACCATCTACCAATCCACCGGTGGTATTGCCTACTCCTGCGTTCAGCAAGGATGAGTGCGGTTGCGAGGGGTAATCTCCGTATAATGGGAGTTCTACAATCATACTGGTTCCCCACGGATTACAACCGAATAACCAGTCACGGAGGGCTGCTTCCATTTCGGCATAAGTCTCATCACCGGTCGTTTCACGATACAAGCGGCATTGCGTTAACATGGCTGTTGTCAGGTTGTTGGAACACCAGATGTATGGGATGCCGTGCAAAAATGGACTTTCAACGGCTTTTTCATACGTACGTTCAATGCCCGTGCGCATATTACGGATAAATTCTTTATTAATACGCTTGTTATTAACTGTAGCCAGATGATAATGTCCCATGTTCATAAACGGATACCATTGGTAGTGTCGTGCACTGTCAGCTCCCATCCACGGAGTAATAGGTTCACAACGTCCATATTCAAGAGCTTGGTCAAGATACTTGGAGTCGCCTGTCGTTTTATATAGCTCCATGGCTCCCAGTTCCATGTCGTCTACCCAGTTGTCTTCTTCATAGATGTAAGGTGATTTTACGGAAGCAGTCTGGCACACACCCGGTTTCTTCACACCTTCCTGATAAGCGGCATCAGCCTTTTCTCCTATTTGAGTGGCAAATTCAGGATAAAAATCCTTCAAGACTTTAGCGCCTAATGCAAAACAGGATGCAAATTTACCGGCCGTACTTGCTACACCCGTGGTTGCATTTATAAACTGTCCGCGAACTTGCGGTTCTCCACTACAAAAATAAACAGGACGTCCTTTACCCGGACCATAACCATAGTCAACTTCGTCTTTATTAGGCAGACGCATGCCTGCATGGTCACGGTCGTCCGCAATCTGGTTATAAAGTTCGCCGGGAGTAGGATTCATACGGTTTAACCAGTCCAATCCCCATTTAATTTCATCTACAATGTCAGGAATACCGTTTGCGCCCGGATGCCCGTTTGCATTATAAGCGTCACCGAAAGACTCCGGATTTTCCTGATAGGCAAACATCATCTGATAAATGGCGTTGGCAGAAGTAGTGGTATATTGCAAATAATCCGTAGCATCATGCCAGCCACCGCGAACATCAATATGCTGTCCGGTTTTGGTGGGGTGGTATACTATATATCCGTCGTGTACATGGCAGCTATCTTTCAAAAATGGATTATAGCCACAGCGCTGTTGGCGCATATAGTTCAGCAAGAAATCTGCCGTGCCATTATAAACTTGTGCATTGATGGGGAAACGGGGAGATACAGCTTTTCCTGCTTTTAAATAATAAGTCCCTGGTTCTTGAAATTTACTGAAATCCAATCGGTAGGTGGTTTTCATTCCTCCTGATTTGCCGGTAGCTTTCGGACTGGTAAAAATGTATACGGTCTTT
This sequence comes from uncultured bacterium, assembly GCA_905215345.1. Lineage (GTDB taxonomy): Bacteria > Bacteroidota > Bacteroidia > Bacteroidales > Bacteroidaceae > Bacteroides. The sequence goes on along the minus strand of CAJMPR010000001.1, from coordinate 474,030 downwards.
CCTGTAAAAGCATCGACCAATGCATAGTCTTTTACGTTGGTTTCGTCTTCACTCATAAATACAGCCACTTTGACAGACTGTGGCAAGTAGCCAAGTTGATTAATTCTAATCCACTCATCCGCTTTTCCGGGGAGTGCTACCAATGCTAATATTACTGTTAGGAGCCAATAATTACTTTTCATACGGGGGCATTCTTAATTTAAGGTTGGTGTTTGTACTATAAAAAATGTTTTTATCTATTACAAATAAAGCAGTTTCTATCAATTTTAGGAAGAATTAGGGTGAATAATTAGTTGATATTACGTGTTGTTTACAATATTTTAGTATTAATTGGGTGTGAAATGAATGCTGTGTAAAGTGTATGTGTTTGTATATTATATGTTTATGCTGTGATGAAATTGTTTTTAATTTTCGTTTACGTATTTTAGCTTCAACCAAACAATGTTGGCGTATTATTTGTTTTACCATTCTTAGATTAAAAAACTTATAAACTATGGCTTATATTGATTATTATCAAGTCCTTGGGGTGGACAAAAAGGCATCTCAGGATGACATAAAGAAAGCGTTCCGTAAATTGGCACGCAAGCATCATCCTGATTTGAATCCGAATGATGCTACGGCTAAGGACAAATTTCAGGCAATCAACGAAGCAAATGAAGTGTTGAGTGATCCTGAGAAACGAAAGAAATACGATGAATACGGTGAACACTGGAAACATGCAGATGAATTTGAAGCACAGAAACGAGCACAACAACAAGCCGGCGCCGGTGGCTTTGGAGGCTTCGGCGGAGCAGGTTTTGGTGGCTCGGGTGGTGGCTTTGGCTCTGATGGTGGCGGTAGCTATTGGTATTCTTCCGACGGACAGGAGTTCTCGGGTAATAATGCCGGAGGATTCTCTGACTTTTTTGAACAAATGTTCGGACATCGTTCACGTAGCGGTGGTGGAGCTAATGCCGGTTTTCGCGGGCAGGATTATCATGCAGACCTGAACTTATCACTTCGTGATGCCGCAGAAACTCATAAGCAGGTTCTGACGATCAATGGTAAAAATGTACGTATTACCATTCCTGCAGGGGTGGCAAATGGGCAGGTAATCAAACTGAAAGGTTATGGTAGCGAAGGTGTCAATGGTGGACCTGCGGGCGATTTGTACATTACATTTGTTATCGCTGATGATCCTGTTTTCAAACGTTTGGGTGATGATTTGTATGTGGATATTTCCGTTGACCTTTATACGGCACTTTTGGGCGGCGAGAAGGTGGTAGACACGCTGAACGGTAAAGTGAAGTTGAAAGTAAAACCGGAGACACAGAGCGGAACCAAAGTTAAGTTGAAAGGCAAAGGGTTTCCGGTATATAAGAAAGAAGGGCAGTATGGTGATCTTATCGTGACTTATTCCGTGAAGTTGCCTACAAACCTAACGGAAGAACAGAAAGAACTGTTCCGTAAGATTCAAAGTATGAACTAAAAAATGTCAGCACTATGCAGAACGAAGTGATTATAATTAGTGAATATTGCAGCAAATGCCATATAGAACCGTCTTTCATAGACATGTTGCAGGAAGGTGGTCTGATAGATATTCAGACGGAAGCCGGAGAACGTTATTTATTATTCTCCCAATTGCCGGATGTAGAACGTTATAGCCGGATGTATTATGACTTATCCATCAATATAGAAGGTATCGACGCCATTCATCATTTATTGGAGCGTATGGAAGGAATGCAACGGGAAATTCATTCATTACATAGCAGGTTGAGGCTGTTTGAGGGAATTGAGTGAGTAGTTAACTACTCACTTGATTACCCACTTGATTCTCCACCTTGCTTGCCAAAGTCCTTTATATTTCATACATTTGCAGCGTGAAACAACAAAATTCTAAAATATCCGCGTAATAACAGCCTGATATTTTTTTATTCAGGCTGGACCATTTAGTTTTGTTCGACATACAATGTATGTATCGGATAAGTTTTTCGTATCTTTTTATTTAAGGCAAATTATTCGGAGGGATACTCCGTAATGATTCATTATGTATTTCAATAAAACTATTAAAAATGAAAGCAAATATTATAGTAAGACAAACAACTGAAGCGGATTATTCTACTGTATATCATTTAATCAAAACAGCTTTTGAAACGGCTGAACATAAAGACGGCACCGAACAGGATTACGCTGTGGACCTGCGTAATGGTATGAATTATCTTCCGGAACTGGACTTGGTTGCAGAAGTTGATGGGAAACCGGCCGGACATATCATGTTTACCAAGACGTATGTAACCCTGCCGGACGGTAGCAAATATGATACATTTATGGTTGCTCCTTTATCCGTCTTGATTGAGTATCGTAAGATGGGGATTGGCTCTGCATTGATGAAAGAAGGTTTCCGCATTGCGGAAAGAATGGGATACACCACTGCTTTCCTGTTAGGTGATCCTGATTATTACCAAAGATTCGGATACAAACTAACCCAACTGTATGGTATTCACCACGAAAGTTTTCCGGCCGAATACCTTATGGCTAAAGAAATGGTACCTGGAACTTTGGAAGGAATTACCGGGATGATTAATATGTAATGTGTTTATCCTGAGCAGGATATAATTGATAGTTTATTTATGTAGAAAGGGCTGCTTACAACATGTAAGCAGCCCTTTATTATAGAGAATTAAATGGATTACTTCTGGTAGCTTTCCAATTCTTCGGCCTTGAACTTGCGGATAAAGTTGAAATGTTTTTCTACTTCTGCTTCTGCATAGTTCACATAAACCAAGGCGGACTTAGCAAACAGCTCAGGAGCTTTTGTTGCGTCTTGAATAAGCAGGTGAGACATGATACACACGGCTGCCATTTCATAGAGACGGCGAGCAACGAAGTCCAGTAACTCTTGGTTTTGAGTTTCTTTTACCGCATTGGTAACAGCTTCGAACTTATTTGTCATTTCCTTTACACGATCCAACAACGGTTGCATTTTTTCGCTGCAAGGAATCAGTTCGTACTCCCGCAAGGTAGCGGAATATGAACCATTGGTTACATAACGGATAGCGGCGACTGTCTGCAACTGCGTAGTACCCTCATAAATAGAGGTAATACGTGCGTCGCGATAGATACGCTGGCAAGCATATTCCAACATGAAACCGGAACCACCGTGAATCTGAATACTGTCATAAGCATTTTGGTTGGCATATTCAGAGTTCATACCTTTAGCCAGAGGAGTGAAGCTGTCGGCTAATTTGGCATACTTCTTTTGTTCCTGACGTTCTTCCGGAGTAAGTTTGCGTTCACGGGCGATGTCATCCAATGCTTTATAGATGTCTACGTAGCGTGAAGTCTGATACAACAATGCACGGCCTGCATCCAACTTAGCTTTCATGATAGCCAGCATGTCATATACTGCGGGGAATTCAATAATGGCCTTGCCGAACTGCTTGCGGTCTTTAGCATAAGCCAAACCTTCATTGTAAGCAGCCTGACTCAAACCTACTGACTGAGCAGCGATACCCAGACGGGCGCCGTTCATCAAAGCCATTACATATTTAATCAGACCGAGTTTGCGGTCACCGCAAAGTTCGCATTTTGCATTCTTGTAAACAAGCTCACAAGTAGGAGAACCGTGAATACCCAACTTGTTCTCGATGCGGCGAACGTTTACGCCACCGTCACGCTTATCATAGATAAACATGGAAAGACCACGACCGTCTTTGGTACCTTCTTCCGAACGTGCCAATACGAGGTGCAAGTCAGCGTCACCATTCGTGATGAAACGTTTTACACCGTTCAGACGCCAGCAGTTGTTAGCTTCGTCGTAGGTTGCTTTCAGCATTACGCTTTGGAGGTCGGAGCCTGCATCCGGTTCGGTCAAGTCCATAGACATAGTTTCGCCCTGGCAGATACGGGGTATGAAACGGCTATGCTGTTCTTCGTTACCGAATTCATACAAAGTTTCGATACAGTCCTGCAAAGACCAGATGTTACCGAAGCCTGCATCAGCGGCAGCTACGATTTCCGCACACATGGTATACGGAGTAATCGGGAAGTTCAATCCGCCGAAACGACGCGGCATGGTCATACCGTTCAAACCGGCTTTTACCATGGCATCGAGGTTCTGCTTCGTACCACTGGCATATTCCACACGACCATCGGCACAGTGAGGACCTTCCTCGTCTACACCTTCAGCGTTAGGAGCAATGATTTCACCGGTAATCTCACCGGTGATTTCGAGCACCTTGTCGTAAGAATCGATAGCATCCGCATAATCCTGGGGAGCATATTCAAATTTATCTTTGTCTTCGTATTCGCGCTCTTTCAGTTCGCAGATACGTTCCATCATCGGATTGTTCAAGTGGAACTTGAGTTCCGGAATATCTGTATAAAAATTAGCCATAATTTCCTTACTTACTATTCTGTTTGTAATACTTAATCATCTTCGGAATAACTTCTTCTACCGTACCATTGATAACATAATCTGCAATCGTGTTGATAGGAGCATTTTCGTCGTTATTGACGGAGATGATAATACCACTCTCCTGCATACCGGCAATGTGCTGGATTTGGCCGGAGATACCACAAGCGATATACAGTTTCGGACGAACCGTTACACCTGTCTGACCGATTTGGCGGTCGTGATCGGCAAAGCCTGCATCCACTGCGGCACGGCTGGCACCTACTTCGGCGTGAAGTTCTTTTGCCAGTTCAAACAGCATATTGAAGCTTTCACGGCTTCCCATACCATAACCACCGGCAATCACGATAGGAGCACCTTTCAGGTTATGCTTGGCTTTTTCTACATGACGGTCGATAACCTTTACTACATAGTCTGTTTCAGGAACATATTTGGCTACGTCATGGTTTACGACTTCACCCTTGTAGTTAGCGTCCAGAATTTCTTTCTTCATTACCCCTTCACGTACGGTCGCCATTTGCGGACGGTGTTCAGGGTTTACGATGGTTGCTACGATGTTACCACCGAATGCGGGACGAATCTGATACAATAGGTTCTCATAAACTTTACCTTCCTTCTTGTCCTCGTGGTCACCGATTTCCAGAGAAGTACAGTCTGCGGTCAATCCACTGGTCAATGCAGAAGAAACGCGCGGACCGAGGTCACGACCGATAACGGTTGCACCCATTAGACAGATTTGCGGTTGTTCTTCCTTGAACAGGTTGATAAGAACAGAAGAGTGGGGAAGGGAAGTATAAGGGAATAAGCCCGGAGCATCGAATATATGAAGTTTGTCGACACCGAAAGGCAATACATGCTTTTCAATACCTGCCAGATTGCTACCGACAGCGACTGCTTCCAGTTGGCAACCCAACTGATTAGCCAATTTACGACCTTTGGTCAAGAGTTCGAGACTGACATCGGCAACCGTAGTGCCTTCTATCTCTAAATATACAAATACATTATTCATAATCTTATCCTATCGTGTGGTTAGCTAACAGTTCAACAATCAAATCTTCTACATCACTGTCGCTACCGGTCAGCGTTTTACTTTCTTTTGCCTGGAATGAAATGTTCTGGATAGTCTTCACCTTTGTGGGTGAACCGCTTAATCCGCATTGTACAAGGTCGCCGCAGACATCAGCCACACTCCATTCTACGATGTTCAGATAAGGATATTTCTCGTACAGGTCGGCATACTGCAAGGTTTCACCTTCTTTGGTGATGGCAGCCTTTTCCTGTGCACCGAGGGCACGTTTATATTTTTGCACCAGTTTGGCATTGCGCGGACGGCAGGCGGCAGCGCTACCGTTAACGGTGATAACGATAGGCAACGGACCTTCTACAGTCTCTACACCACCATCGATATGACGTTTTACAGTAATTTTGTTAGCTGCTTTATCCACATTCAGAACCTCTTCCGCATATGTAATTTGCGTCAATCCCAGCTTTTCAGCAACCTGGGGACCTACTTGCGCCGTATCACCGTCAATAGCTTGGCGACCACCGACAATAATGTCATAATCACCGATTTTTTTGATAGCGGTAGCAAGTGCGTATGATGTGGCCAATGTGTCCGCACCGGCAAAAGCACGGTCGGTCAACAAATAGCCGTTGTCGGCACCACGGTAAAGTCCTTCACGGATAACTTCGGCTGCACGTCCCGGTCCCATAGTCAGAATGGTTACGGTGGAGCCCGGATGTTCATCTTTCAACCGGAGAGCCTGCTCAAGAGCATTCAGGTCTTCGGGGTTGAAGATGGCAGGGAGTGCCGCACGGTTAATAGTTCCGTCGGCTTTCATGGCATCTTTCCCAACGTTACGTGTGTCGGGAACTTGTTTTGCCAATACAACAATTTTCAAACTCATGCTATTAATTATTAGTATTAGTATTTTTATCATGTCAGTGCCGGGAAATAGGAGTAGTAGTATCCTGCTACTGAAATTATCCGGTTAACTATCAGCGTGCAAATTTACGCAAAGAGTTGGGTTTGACAAGAAAACGGGGTGAAAATGTGCACAAGATTGACGCTTTTGAGCAAAAAAGATGAACCGGAATGTTAGTTTCGGGTGAATTTATATTCGTTGGGAGCCACTCCCGTTACTTTTTTAAAAAGGCGGCTGAAACTCTGTACGTTGGCATATCCTAACTTTTCCACAACCATACTAACGGTGGTGTTTTCCGTCGTCAGCATTTTCTTGGATGCTTCCAATCGTTTCAGTTGAAAATATTCGTCTATGTTTTTTCCCGTTTCAAATCTTAGTAAATCATTCAGGTAATGGGCGGATAGTTGGAGTTCCTTTGCACAATATTCGGCCGAAGGCAGTATGCCGTTTCTCAGTTTGCCCGACTGTATATATTCATCCAGTAACATATCAGTTTGCCCGACAGTAACTTTATTGGCTTCGCAACGTGTAATGAATTGACGTTCATAGAAGCGTGCGCAATAATCCAGCAGCAGCTCTATGTATCTTGAGATAATCGTTTTGCTATGGCAGTCAATGGCATGTTGTAATTCTTCTCCAATGTTTTGCAAGCATTCAACGGCTTTTGCTTTTTCGCGTAAAGAAAGATGTAAAGCCTCGTTTAGCTTATAAAAGAAAAATGAATAACACTTTATATTTTTACCCAGTGAAGTATACCGGAGCAAATCAGGATGAAAAGCTAATAACCAGCCTTTCGGGGAAAGTATTTTCCGCTTATCTATCTTGATGGACTCTCCGGGAGTGAGAAATACCAATGCGGCGGTGGAGTAATCGTAATATTTCCGTCCATATATATAATCATTGGCATCGCTCTCTATCAATAGGATGGCATAAAAATCGAATTTGATGGAACGTTGCTCAAGATTGGCTTTAGACAAGTCAATGATACTTACCAGTGGATGCAAGGTTTTACATCCTAAACAACAGTTACACTGGTGTACGGTTTCTATGTTCAGCACTTTCCGGTTCATAAAAACAGCTTGTTCTGTACCCTGTACTCATTAGGGGTACAACCAACGCGTTTTTTGAATAGACGGGAGAGATGTTGAGGATACTGAAATCCCAGTGCATATGCAATTTGACTGATGGTCTCGCCTGTTTCGGCCATACGTTCTTTAGCCAGCTCTATTACTTTCTCCTGAATATGTTCTTGCGGAGTCTTTCCGGTTTCTTTTTTTACCATATCTCCGAAATAATTGGGAGAGAGGCAGGCTTTGTCGGCAAAGTATTTTACAGTAGGCAGACCATCCTGCATCGGTAGTTGGCTTTGGTAATACTCGTCCAGAAGTTGTTCAAATTGAGTGAGGGCATCCCGGTTTACGTTACTACGCGTGATGAACTGTCGTTCATAAAAACGCATGCAATAGTTGAGCAATAGTTCAATGTTCATTGCAATTAGGGACTTGCTATGTTTGTCTATGGCATGCTCAAGCTCAATGCTGATTTTCTCCAGACAGTCCATGACGATACTCTTCTCTTGGTCGGACAAATGCAAAGCCTCATTGACGGCATAAGAAAAAAATCCGTAGTTCTTGATATTCTTGCCTAATGAGGTTCCACGAATAAGATCGGGGTGGAAAAGAAGACCATAGACTGCCGGATTAATATTGTTATCCACGTTTTCCACGCAAACCGCCTGTCCCGGGGCGAAGCAAACAATGGTCCCTTCCTGATAATCATAAACATTGCGGCCGTATTTAATGTCGCAACTCTTAGTCTGTTTTAGGAATAGGGCATAGAGTCCGTAGTTTATTTGAACATGATTGATGGCTTTGGTAGCCTTCGTCAAGTCAACGACACTTACCAGGGGGTGTAACGTTTCGAGTCCGTACAAACTGTTATACTGACCTACATTATCTAATTTTATTACGGTATCCATAAGCATTACGTATTTGAACAGCAACAAAGGTAAGAATATTTTTTAATGAAGAATAGGGAGTCTGTATTCGGGGTTGTATTATCTGTAATTTGGGTATAATATTTAATCGTTATTGTATTGTGGAACATTCTTTTTCGTCTTACGGGATAAATTATTCCGTCCCGTGAGATGAATTATTTCATCTTGCGAGATGATTTTTTTCGTCCCATGGGATGATTTTATTCGTTCAGCAGGACGGATTTTTATGCTTTGGCAGAAAGTTTTCATAATCCGTAATAGAGGTTGTTTTCTCTGTAATCCGTCTACAAGAACATCCGTTGATTCTCCTGAACTTTGCAGTGTCGAAATAATCATATAACAGAACGAACTGAATCATGAAACAAAAGAACCAATTAAAACCCCGTTCGGGTGCTTTGCTTGTATTTATTCTCACCGTCGGTGTATTCGGGATAATCAATACTGAGATGGGAGTAATCGGTATTTTACCTTTAATAGCTGATACCTTCCATGTGACTGTTCCCCAGGCGGGATGGACGGTGAGTATATTTGCGTTAGTGGTAGCCATATCCGCTCCCGTCATGCCGTTACTGTTTTCAGGAGTCAACCGGAAGAAAGTAATGTTGCTGGCTTTGGGAGTTTTTACCTTAAGTAATGTCATATCGATGTTTACTTCTGATTTTGTGATACTGCTGATAGCCAGGGCACTTCCGGCTTTTTTGCATCCCGTATATGTATCAATGGCTTTTACCGTAGCTGCCGCCTCTGTCAGTAAAGAAAAAGCTCCGAAGGCTGTGGCTAAAGTCTTTATCGGTGTCTCTGCCGGAATGGTATTGGGAGTACCGGTAACGAGCTATATAGCGAGTGAAGTCTCTTTTACGATGGGAATGATGTTCTTTGCTGTGGTCAATGCTTTGGCATTTGTGGCAACAATATTTTTTGTACCTTCCATGCCAGTCGGGGAGAAGCTGTCTTATGGCAAACAGCTCGATGTTCTGAAGAAAAAGGTAATGTGGTATTCCATTGCTGCCGTGACATTGATTAATGGGGCCTTGTTCGGTTTCTTCAGTTATATGTCTGATTTTCTAAAGATGGTGACAGAGGTTTCTTATAATGTAATAAGCATGCTTTTGCTGGTATACGGTCTTGCCAATATTGTGGGAAATGTCATTGCGGGAAAACAGTTGGCGGTTAATCCCATACGTAGCATGGTGTTCATCCCGTTTGCGCTTTTTGCTTTCTATATATGTTTGTTTGTGTTGGGCGAATGGTTGGCTGCAATAGCTGTTATCATTCTTTTGCTTGGCATTCTGGCGGGATATGGTCAGAACACCATGCAGTACATGATAACCGATGCTGCTCCCGAAGCACCGGATTTTGCCAACGGATTATTTCTGTTGTCTGCCAATCTCGGCACAACAATGGGGGCCGCTGTCTGCGGATTATTTATCACTTTCCTTGATACGCGTTATTCTGTTCTCGGTTCCCTGCTGTTTTTAGGAATTGGCATTATATTTGTGACTTTGAGAATCCGTACAACGCAAGTATTCGGACAAATGAAGACGGAAGCGGTAGTACAATGATAAAAATGAAATAGATATTGTAAACCAAATAATGAATGATTATGAGTAAGAAAGTATTGATTTTATCTTCCAGCCCCCGTCGTGGTGGCAATTCCGACACACTTTGCGATGAGTTTATGCGTGGAGCCGTGGAAGCCGGAAATGAAGTGGAGAAGATTTTTTTGCGTGACAAAACTATTCACTATTGTAACGGATGTAGCACCTGCAGTTTGCATGGGAAACCTTGTCCTCAAAAGGACGATGCTGCCGGTATTATTGAAAAGATGTTGGCTGCCGATGTAATCGTCCTGAGCACCCCTGTCTATTTTTATGCGATGAGTGCGCAGTTGAAGACATTCCTTGACCGTTGTTGCGGGCTGTATACGGAGATGAAGAATAAAGAATTTTATTTTCTCGCTGCTGCTGCCGAAGGCGAAGAGGGACGTGGGATGTTGGAGCGCACGTTCGATAATCTTATGGGCTTTATTGACTGCCTGGAAAATCCGGTTGTCCGTGGAAAAGTGCTTGCTACCGGTGTGTGGCATGTCGGTGAAATTAAAGGCAATCCGGCGTTACAGGAGGCTTATGAAATGGGAAGAAAAGTATAAAGCGGCTTGAGTTATTAAGACTCTGTAATGGTAAGGGCAGTGTTGCAATGATAAATTGCGGATACTGCCCTTGTTTATTATTTTTAAAGAAGGTTCGTGCTTGACCGGTTACCATCAGGGCGAAGGTAGGCGACTATCGACTCGAATGTAGGCAACCTTCAGTCCGAATGTAGGCGACCTTCGGGATGATGGTTGGGTTGCCTTTGTATAAGTCTCAATATCTTTTATCAATTTGAATGAGGATATTGGAATCTGTAATTAGGGTTATGATGTCTGTAATCTGTCTACATCGTATCTCTTTTCTCCGTCGTACATTTGCAATGTAGATAATTGGTAAATCAATCACTTAAACAAAGCGAATATGAAAAGAGTATTATTTTTAACATCGGCATTCCTTACGATGTTCGGAACAAGAGTTTCTTATGCACAGACAGATGCGGATAACTTCTATAAGAGCGATGCGGTAAATGTGGAGAAAGTAACCTTTCTTAATCAGTACAAGATGAAAGTGGCGGGAAACCTCTTCTTACCTAAAACGATGAAAGAGGGAGAGAAGTATCCTGCAATCATTGTAGGTCATCCGATGGGAGCTGTCAAAGAGCAAAGCGCTAACCTGTATGCCACGAAGATGGCGGAACGGGGTTTTGTTACCTTATCCATCGACTTGTCTTTCTGGGGTGGGAGCGAGGGTGAACCTCGCAATGCCGTTTTACCGGAAGTTTATGCCGAAGATTTCAGTGCTGCGGTAGATTTTTTAGGCACACGTACGTTTATCAATCGTGAAGCTATCGGTGTAATCGGAATTTGTGGTAGTGGAAGTTTTGCTATCAGTGCTGCTAAAATAGACCCGCGCTTGAGAGCTATTGCAACCATTAGTATGTATAACATGGGAACAGCCAGCCGTAACGGTTTGAAACATGGGCTGACCCTGGAACAGCGGAAACAAATCATTGCAGAGGCTGCGGAGCAACGTTATGCCGAATTTCTGGGCGGAGAAACGAAATATACCGGCGGCACTGTACACGAACTGACAGCAAAGTCCAGTCCGATAGAACGCGAGTTTTATGAGTTCTACCGTACTTCCCGTGGTGAGGTCACTCCCGAGGGAGCAACCCCGTTGACTACCACGCACCCCACACTTACCAGTAACGTGAAGTTTATGAACTTCTATCCCTTTGAAGATATTGAGAACATTTCACCCCGTCCTATGCTTTTCATTGCGGGAGAGAATGCTCATTCACGTGAATTCAGCGAGGATGCTTATCGGCTGGCTGCCGAGCCGAAAGAACTCTATATCGTGCCCGGTGCAGGTCATGTAGACCTTTACGACCGTGTCGGTCTTATCCCGTTTGATAAGCTGGGGGCTTTCTTTCAGGAGTATTTGAAATAATTTGAGTTTGATATTTATGATGAAACGTTTGTATACAAGACTTATTTTGATGCTATGGATGTTGATTCTACCTGCGGGGGTGGCATCGTGTAGTGACGATGATCCTATGCAGAAAACGGAACAACCCGTGCCACCTGTTGATAAAGACCATAACGATACGCCCAATCTTCCAAACGATAATGAGGAGGATAATAGCAGTGGTATTAATGGCGGAAATTCTAATTCCGGTAATGATGATAATAACAATAATACGTCTATGAGTAACAATCTTAAAATAACCATCGGCTCTGTTGCGTTTAATGTAACTCTGGATGATAATGCGGCAACTGCGGCATTCAAAGCTTTGTTGCCGATGACAGTGAATATGTCCGAGATGAACGGAAACGAAAAATACTATTATTTGTCTGGTAGTCTGCCTACCGCCTCCGTCAATCCCGGAACCATTCAAGTGGGCGACCTAATGCTTTACGGTAGGTCGTGTTTAGTGCTGTTTTATGAGACTTTTCGCACTTCTTATAGTTATACGCGCCTTGGGCGTGTGGATAATCCTTCGGGATTGGCAACTGCTTTGGGTTCGGGTAATGTAACGGTGACTTTTGAATTACAATAAATAGTATGAACAGATTTTAATCATTTACTTATATAATAGAAATAGATAATTTATGGAAATCATTAAAGATAAAGAATTTGGCGGTGAGCGTCCTTTGTTTGCCACACACGACCTGCAACTGGAAAATGTAACGATTCATACCGGAGAATCCGCACTGAAAGAATGTAGTAATATTATAGCAGTGAACTGTCGCTTTGAAGGCAAGTACCCCTTTTGGCATACTAACGGCTTTATTGTGAAGAACAGCTTCTTTACCGAGGGAGCACGTGCCGCCTTGTGGTATTCGCAAAACCTGCAAATGGCGGATACCGTGGTGGAAGCTCCGAAAATGTTCCGTGAGATGGATGGCATCAGACTGGAAAATGTTCAGCTTCCCAATGCGTTGGAAACTCTTTGGCATTGTCGCAATGTGGTATTGAAGAATGTACAGATAGAACAGGCTGACTATCTTTTTATGCACAGCGAGAATATCCATATTGAGAATTATAGTCAGAAAGGAAACTACTCTTTTCAATATTGTAAGAACGTGGAGATTCGTAATGCTGTTATTCATTCCAAAGACGCTTTTTGGAATACGGAGAATGTTACCGTATATGACTCCGAACTGAACGGTGAGTATCTGGGCTGGCATTCGCGCAACTTACGTCTGGTGAATTGTAAGATTTCGGGAACACAAGCCCTCTGTTATGCCGACAACCTTGTAATGGAGAACTGTGTAATGGCTGATGATGCCGACCTTTGTTTTGAATACAGTAGTCTACAGGCTACTATCAACGGTCCAGTACACAGTGTGAAGAACCCTCGTACCGGTAGTATCATAGCCCAGAGTTACGGTCAAATCATCATCGACCGGAATATGAAAGCTCCGGGTGACTGTGAGTTGAATTTGTGGGATAACGTAACTTGCTTTAGCGCATGAAATATGATTTCGACCAGATAGTCTCCCGTCGAGGTACCAATTCCTATAAATGGGATTCGGCAGCGGAAGAGAATGTTCTGCCAATGTGGGTAGCCGATATGGATTTCCGTACGGCTCCTCCTGTGGTGGAAGCATTGCGCAAGCGGGTAGAGCATGGTGTTTTCGGTTATACAAAAGTGCCTGTGGCCTATTATGAAGCTGTAACGCACTGGTTTTTCCGGCGGCATAATTGGCAGATAGAGAAAGACTGGATTATCTATACATCCGGTGTAGTTCCGGCTCTGTCGGCTGTCATCAAAGCGCTGACCGTACCGGGTGACCGGATATTGGTACAAACTCCTGTTTATAATTGCTTTTTTTCTTCTATCCGTAACAATGGCTGTGAAGTTATTGCCAGTCCTCTGATTTATGAGGACGAAACTTACCGCATGGACTTTGATGATTTGGAACGTAAAGCTGCCGATCCGAAAGCGAAACTCTTATTGCTGTGTAATCCGCATAACCCGGCAGGAAGGGTGTGGAAACGGGAAGAACTGATACGAATGGGTGAAATCTGTCTTCGTAATAATGTGATGGTGGTGGCGGATGAAATCCATTGCGAATTGGTATTTCCAAGCCACCACTATATTCCGTTTGCTTCACTCTCACATGAATTTCAGATGCATTCCGTTACCTGTACCTCACCGAGTAAGGCGTTTAACTTGGCTGGTTTGCAAATTGCAAATATCATTGCAGCCGATGCGGATGTACGCAGGAAGATAGACAAGGCAATTAATACCAATGAAGTTTGTGATGTGAATCCTTTCGGGGTGGAAGCGTTGATAGCTGCTTATAATGAAGGTGAGGAGTGGCTGGATGAATTAAATCATTATCTTTTTGCTAATTATACCTATTTGAAAGCTTACTTTAGTAAGTATCTGCCACAGTTTCCGGTAGTAAAGCTGGAAGGTACTTATCTGGTGTGGGTGGACTGCAGGTCTTGGCAAAAGTCGTCATTAGAGATAGTAGAAGAACTGCTGAAAGAGGAGAAACTTTGGCTGAACGAAGGAAGCATGTATGGAGAGGCGGGTGAGGGATTTATCCGAATTAACATTGCCTGTCCTCGACAAGTAATGATGGAAGGGTTAAATAGGTTGAGGCAGGGCTTTACTGTTTAAGTGCGGAAATATGCTAAATGATAATTAAATTTTCACCACAAAGGACACAGAGAACACAGAGTTTTTATCAAAATTTGTATTTTGAGTTCTACTTCAATTCTCTGTGTCCTCTGTGGTGAATACTTAATTCAAAACTATACGATATTAAATACCATATAATTTTATTTGATACCCAACTTCTTCAGGATTGCCTTAGGTACGGCATCTTTATGAACAAGGACATTGATGGTCTTGTAAGCAACGAATGGTTTAGAAGCATACCAGGTTCCTTTATATGGATTGTTTGTTCCCCAGGAGTTCTTTACCATGTAATATTCTTTTCCGTTCTGGTCTTTGGCGATACCGTAGATAAGCATACCGTGGTCATCGGTTGTTTCCCAGTTATCGAAAGCAGTCTGACGCATTTCCTGCGTTACGGTGATTTCGGGCAACGGTTTTGAAGTTAATTCTTTACGCTTGTCTTCGGCTTTCATACCTGTCCAGCGTGCCATATCAGAACCTGTCAGTTCGGCACCACGTGCAGCGTCGGGCATTACGGCGATACCGTCGCGCGTAAATCCGTCTTCGCTCACGTCACTACCCCAAGCTACGGTATAACCGTTCTTTACGGCATTTTCTATAACAGACATAAATTCCATTAACGGAAGATTCCAGGAAAGACCATTACGCCAGTTGTCCTGGATTTCGATGTTCATCTGGGTATAGAAAGGATGATGGGTGAAAGAAGTCAATGATACATAATCATCCGGATTAATACCGAGAGATTCTGCGAATGTTTTCGGAGTATATTCTTTTCCCTGATAAGTGAACTTCTCGGGACACTGACCGAGATATGTATCATAGATAGCGCTCAAGCCTTTCTTCCATACCGGAGTTAACTTCTTACCTTTAATAACAGCGTCTACATAAGCACCTGCTACGGCATCGAGTTCATTATGAACAGGCAATGTGTCACCGTACATGATACCCGGCATTGCTTCTTGCGGTACCATTCCATAATTCTTCAGGCAGTACATTACGTCGTAGAAACTTCCGCCCGGAGAGAAAGAACTGTCACCGTGATAACGTACGTAGTTCACGCCACGGTCGTTCATGGTATGGTGTACCACGAACATTTCAGAAAGGTCATAGGTACCTTTACCCATACGCAACAGTTCGCTTTCCAGAAAACCGATACTGGAGAAGCTCCAACATGTAGACGAGCGGTTCTGATTTTTGACGGAAGTAATAGGGTTTTCTTTTACGGTTGTAAAGACAAATCCTTCTTCTTTGGGAGTGTCTTGCGCCATCATATTCAAGCTAAGCAATCCCAGTGTGGCAATTAATATAGACTTTTTCATCATGATAAAATGTAATTGATTTATAGTTGTAACTGCAAATATAGGTAGAATATCGTAAACAAAAGCTATCTTTGGTGCGTTAATTCTGACACTTATGGATAATTTAATATGTATAGATAACCGTAGCGGTCTGGTTCTTGAGGGTGGAGGTATGCGTGGTGTCTTCACTTGCGGTGTGCTTGATAACTTTATGGACCGGGGAATTCGCTTCCCTTATGCAATCGGTGTGAGTGCCGGCGCATGTAACGGACTTTCGTATATGTCCGGTCAACGCGGGCGTGCCAAATACAGTAATATCGACTTGTTGGAGAAATACAATTACATCGGATTAAAATATCTCCTTAAAAAGAGGAATATCATGGATTTTGACCTGCTCTTTCAGGAATTTCCGGAGCATATCCTGCCATATGATTATGATGCGTATTTCAACTGCCGGGAACGTTATGTTATGGTAACTACAAATTGCCTGACAGGTAAAGCAAGCTATTTTGAGGAGAAGCAGAATAAAGACCGGGTGATTGATATTGTCCGGGCTTCAAGCAGTCTTCCTTTTGTTTGTCCCATTACTTATGTGGATGATGTTCCGATGCTCGATGGCGGTATTGTGGACAGTATTCCGCTAATGCGTGCCCGGCAGGATGGATATACACGTAATGTAGTAGTGCTGACGCGCAACAAAGGATATCGGAAAGAGATTCAAGGAACAAAGGTGCCTCCTTTTATTTATAGGAAATATCCCCATTTGCGTAAAGCTATTAATATGCGCAGCCATGTATATAATGAACAACTTGATTTAGTAGAACGACTGGAAGAGGCGGGAGAGATAACCGTTATTCGTCCACAGAAACCTGTTATGGTAGATCGTATTGAACGGGATGTTCACAAATTGACGGAACTATATGAAGAAGGGTATGCTTGTGCGGATGCTTTTCGATTTGAATAGATGAGAACAAAAAACTCCCCGTCTGAACAATGTAATGTCTGGCGGGGAGTAATTAAAATATCTAATACAAACTATCGCTATTTAGTAGATTGACTGATTAAATAGTCGATAGCATTGGCGGTGATTTTGTACAAATTACCAGAATGTGGAGTTGCTGGTGTTACTCCAAACCATTCGTATGCAGGGTCACCTATGGCGATTGCACAACCATGAGAGTCTGTTTTGATTATTTCAGCTGTAGTGATAGAATAGGGCTTTCCGCTATCACGAGTGAGTTGCTTTGCATTGATAACATTTTTCCAATCGGTGAGTTCCGTTTCTGTATAATTTTCGCCCCATCCGCGCATTTTTCTTATGCATTCATATTCACGGTGGTGCAGTATTAAATAAGGGGTGTCCAATTCCTTAAATAATGGGTGGCTTGTATCGGTAATGGTTAATCCTTGTGTTCCATCCCAATCAAGCTGTTTCCTTGTGTCGCCATTATTCCCCCATACCCAATTAATTTTATTAGCTTCTGGTACAATTCCCCACGTAACAAGACTGTTCATAGCTTCCCGTGATGCAAGAATGGCACCACCACTGGTATAATAGGCGTTAATTGCATTGTTTATTCCACCGCTCTTGTTGCCGTCGTCATAGTCGAAGTGTGCCCAGATCATTTTGTATTGGTCTAAATTAGCATCGACATTATCTTCACTGATAGGAAGATATGTTACTTCATAGCTATCGTTACTTGTTAACCAATTATAAGCAGCTTTAGCTTCTTCATCAAGTGTCCCAATATTAGGAGAATTACTAATAAATGCTATTTTGCTTTTTACAATTCCCGAACCATCTTCCCAATCCTGAATAGTGTTTCCTTCAATCGTTATCTTGGCATTTATCCTGTTATTCTCTGCAGTAGCGGTTATGGTATATTTGTGTCCCGGGTCGAACTTGTCTCCATCCAGTCTCAGAGTAGCGGTCTTGTCACCGACAGTCAGTGTCAAACTATTTGCATTCTGTGGATAGATAAGTCCTGTATAAGTGAATTCACCATTACTTGCCGGAGTGCCGACGGTCCAGTTTTCAGGTACCGCACCTGTATTAGCAGTAGCTTGTCCGTTTGCCGTATTGAAAGTTCCGTCATGCTTTAAACCTCCTATTACGATGTCTTTCCCGCTTATGTCAACTCCTGCCGCCGGGGTAAGTTTCACATTGATTTGAGACATCTTGTGGATGAATGTAAAATTCACAATAGGATTCTCAGAATAGTTCACATTATCTATTTTTGCCCATAAGAAATCGACACCGTCCTGAGTCTGTGCCGTATTCTTTGCAATCTTACCGTCGGTGGTACTTACATCTGCATAAGGATGGTAAGCGCTGAAAACCATAGCACCGGTATTTTGGAAACAGATGGCCTGTTCTGAGTTTACTGCGTTGAAAGTAGCGGATGCACCATCCTCCGCTACTTTATATTGAACATTTGTATAAGCTATATTATCCGTTCCGGTAGTAGAGATTCCTATGAGGTCATCTTTCTGCCATGTGTTTCCAATGGCGCGGCTGGCTATACCGGCAGAGAAGTTGACAGTAACGGGATTTGTCACCGGATTATTATCATTCTCATCAAGAATATTTTCGTCATTGCTGCATGCCGCAAACATTAGTGCCGATGCGGTTATTGCTAAGAGATATTTTTTCATGGTCTTTTATTTAATGGTATTAGCAAATCCTTCTTTTAAAAATAGCTCACTTTCAGATTGCTGACTTGTATACTTCCTGTATAGGAATTGATAGACCAGCAGTTCTTTTGTATTCCGTAAATACGGTTGGTATATGCCACATTATCGTTAATGTACACTACGCAGACGGAGTTGTCCGTATAGACAGTTACATTATACACATTGTCGGCAGGGGTATCAAACGGGTATCCGTCTATTCCGGCAATGAAGCCTTCACCTTTTTTACCTTCTTCTTCAAAGTTAATTTTCCGTTTGTTGCCATTGTCTTCAGGATTAACAACAATGGTATAATACTTTTCAGAGTCTTTACCGCGTACAAATGAGAAGCCGAACTTGTCGGTTTTGCCTGATGTTGTTACGGTAAATGAAACCTTATTATGTATATTCAGACGATTGAATAGCATGTATGCTTCATTGCTCAATGTATATTTACCATCATTATAAGCAGCTCTTTCACTTTGTTCCATCACTTTGACGGTGGACTCGGTGGTAAATTTGTTACTGATGCTTTCGGCCAAACCTAAGGATAATGTTCCGTCTTCATGCTGAATAACCTTATGGGCTATCAAATTACCAGCCCATTCCGGCTCATTAGGATACGCGCCGACTTCGGTATTGTCATTGCCGGAGCGGGTAGGACACCATCCCCAAATATAACGGTTAGTTCCGTCGGAAGCCGTTTTGCCCGCATAGAATCCTCGTGAGTCCAATACGCCTTCTTTGTTATCGGGGAAGACAAGCGGTTCTGTCGTTTTCTTCAATTCTTCCAATGTACGGGCTTTGAAATATTGAACTTTACGGGAAGCCTTGTGCATATCCGAATAAACCAGATACCACCAGTCGCCCATTTTGAATACGTCCGGACATTCATAGAAGCGATCCCAGTGCATAGGCATGAATATGCCCACGTGCTCCCAGGTATTCATGTCTGTGGAGGTGTATTCAGCCAATACACCTTTACCGTCTTTAGTGGTAGATACCAACATGTGATAGTTACCGTCTTCTCCTTCAAACACAAACGGGTCGCGGAAATCGCTTTTACTGTAACCGTCGGCATTACCTTTCAGATAGAAAGTGTGGCTTTTGGTCCAGTTCTTGAAGTCGGGAGAAGTAGCCATCATGACTACCTGTCCGTTGTCGGCGGCAGTCGGTTGGTATTTATTGCCTGTATAAAATGTGTAGTATAGTTTGTCACCCGGATTGTAGATGGTACTTCCTGTTCCGATAGCCGCGTCCTGTTCATACAGTCCGCCGCAGGAAATCAATTCTCCCAAAGAAGTATAGTTAGCTGCATCTTTGGTACTTACTCCCCATATAGGGTGGTAAGTTCCCGTCTGGTTAGGACGGAAGTCTTGCAGATAGAGCACTTTGAAGTCTTTTTCTACCGGATCATAGAAAGGCATCGGGTCACCTACATAGCCTACGTAAGGCTTGTAGTAGGTACCGAATGTGTTTTCATCTGTCGGAGCAAAGTAGGTGGCTGTCCCGTCCCAGTCTTTTTGAGTCAACACAGGATCGTTGTCATCGCTGCAGCCGCTTAGGGAAGTCAGCAATAAGGTGGCAAGTGTAAGTGAAGATATCATTGTTTTCATATATTAGTTGTTATTTACCGGTTAAATAATTAATTGCGTTTTCTGTCATTTTGCCTACATTAGCATGGTACTTGTCTGCCGAGGCATCTATTCCGTAAGCATACCAGTCGTAGCATCCTGAGCCGAGACATACAATACCTCCTTTAGTTCCGTCCGTAGGATATTCCCATGCTACAATGGCACCGTCACCACCATATCCCAAATCGACACCGCCGGTCTTCTCACGCCATACTGCATTGTCGGCATAACCACCCCAATCGGAACCGATGTGCCATTGTGCGGTACTGTTGGTAGTTCGGTAGCCGGTATCGAATGTATAAACCTTGTCGGTTTCACTGCCGTTCATAATCAGATTCCGATAGATTGGATGATTCTCGTGTCCCTGTATGAAGAAGTTCCATGCACCGCCAACTATTTCACCGGTTTCTTCCGATTGTCCCCAGCAGTTGTTAGGATTGTTACCATCCAGAGTTGCCCCCAGTTTGGCTGCATAGTAAGTAGCATAACGGGTCAACAGCAAGTTCATGCCGTTGTTATACAGTTCCTTCATTTTGACGAGTGCGTTAACGGCTGCGGGAGCGGCTTTCTCAAATTTATCCATGTTGTCAATACCTCCGTCTATGTGCAGATGCCACCACATCAGTTTACATTCACTCAGGTCAACTCTTCCAGCCTGAACATCTTCGAACGAGATATACTGCGAGTTGGGGATATTGTTCAGCATCCAAGTAGCCGCTTCTTTCTCCTCCGCATTCAGATGGTCAATATCTGTGGCAAGACCTACGTAGACGGCACTTGGAGCATCGGAAGGAATAACGGTTACCGTGTAAACGGCGGAGGCCGTGTTATACGAAACCACAAAGTCAACCGGATTTGTAAAGTCCATTGCCTGCCCGGATGCAGGTGTTACTACGGCACCGGCGGAAGCCGTCAGAACCGGAATCATATTAGTTACATCCGTAGTACCCGGAACCCGTACGGTAATATTACGAGTGGTCTGGTCTATTACTCCCGAATAGGCGTCATTCAGTTTGAATGTAAGTATCTTGGCCTCATCGTGCTTGATAACCACTGTATAATCCAGGCTGGTGTTTCCATTAACCACCTTAATCATCTGCGTGAAAGAACAGTTCAGTATATCACCGGCTTTTACCGATGCTTCCGCCCCTTCGGATATTTCGATGGCGGTAACTTTCATCGCGTCCGTGTCATATATTTCCGGTAGGGCAACCGTTATCGTCTTATTACTGCGGTTGATTGTTCCGGTGTAATTATCCAGTGCAAAGGCGGTAATCCAGGTATCTCCCTCTAATTGGAGAGCGGATTTGTTATCGTCGCTGCATCCTGCAATGGCAATCATCAGCAGGAGGCTACACAGCAGCGAACTGATTGTATTTATCTTTACTTTCATAGTGTCATTCTTTTTAAGATTCATTTATTACCAATTACCGCAGTTCTGCGTATAGTTGCCATTGCTGGCGCTCATTTGCGCAAACGGAACGGGCAGGTACTCATTCTTATTCTTGGTGAACGAAGCACTGGAGTAAACAGCGCAGTTGTCAGCTTCACCGGCATAGTATTTGGTCAGAACTTCGGCAGCTTCTCCCCAACGTACCAAGTCAAAGAAACGGTCACATTCCATTGCCAGTTCCACACGGCGTTCAAACTTCAACATCTTCAAAGCTTCCTCTTGGCTAAAAGTACCGCTATAAGGTTGTACATTGATATGTACCCCATAATCCATTTCGTAATTGTTAATCATGGCCGTACTCTGTTTGGCACGGTTACGCAGGCGGTTAATCAGGGTGACTGCTTCGTCGATACGTCCGTCGTTCAGTTGAATCAGGGCTTCGGCACGCATCAGCAGTACGTCTGCATAACGCAATACGATATGATTCATCGGAGTACCCCACCAGGAACCTTTAATCAGATAATCGCCATCGGGGTCTACATTCTGTTTCAAGGTTACATAATAACCGTAAAGTCCGTTGCTGCGGCTCCAGGTTGAAGACTCGTCCATGAGGTAGTTCTTGTTAAATTCATAAGGGAGTCCCGGTATGCCGACGGTCAGGAACAAACGCGGGTCTGCATACTCTTTGCTCTTGTCGTAATCCTGATTGTTGAACGTATCCAACAAGGGGATTCCATTGGCATCGGTACGGAATGCATTTACAAGATTCTGGCTGGGCTTGTAGAAGTCGCAACCACCGTCGGTCACTCCCGGGATATTGGGAACTATCAGGCCGTTAGACCAGTTACAGTTACCATTCTTGGTTCCGTCATTCATGGAATATTGCATGGCCCACAGTGATTCCACCCCATTCTCGTATTGAGGTTCGGGGCGGAAGTTATTATGATAATCAGATTCCAGGTCATATCCTCCGGCAGCCATGATAGATTTTTCGGTGTATTGCACTACTTTCTTCAAGTCGTCCGCATTGATACTTGTCACTTCATTGTTTTCGGCATTGTCCTGACGATAGGCTTTGTACAGATATGTTTTTGCCAGGTAAGCAGCTGCGGCGGCTCTTGCGGGACGTCCTTTGTCCGACTGTTTGTCCGGCAGGTTATTATAGGCAAACAAGAAATCATCGGCAATCAGTTGCCAGCCTTCATCATTGGTGTAAGCGGTATTGGATAGATTGTTGTATTCCTCGGGCGACAAGTTTTCGTCATTGGCGAATGGAATCTTCTTATATAATTGTTTCAACAGGAAATGACCGTGTCCGCGCAGGAATTTCATTTCTGCGATACGTTGCTGTTTCAGCGGATAGGTGGCTTCGTCAGTCTGATTCAATAATTGCAAAGCCGTGTTGGCACGTGAGATACAGTTGTACAAACGCTGCCACATGTCACTGATGTTCCAGGCGGTAGTCATGATGCCTTGTGAAATCTCCAATGAATGGAATACATCACCATCTTCCGTACCGTTTCCACCTTTGTAAGCATCGTCGGAGCGTACGTCGTAATTCCACATGGAAAATGAAGAGTTGATATCTTCGGCGGTAATCCATACGGCGTATGCCGAAATAACCAGATTATCCACATAAGCAGGGTCTTTCAGTTGTTCGTCGCTCATTGTTCCTTGGGGAGCCTGATTTTCCAGAAAGTCAGTACAACTGCTACATATCCATGCAACTCCCAGTATGAGTGTATATATTATATTCTTCATTGTTTTTCTTATTTATGTTCTGATTAAAAGCCTACATTGATGCCGAAAGTAAGATTCATAGGGATGGGATAACCGTAGTTCGCATTTTCGGGGTCTACTCCGGTAAATTCCTTGCTCTTGATAGTGAGCAGATTCTGAGCGCTTAGGTAGAAACGCAGACGTTCCATTTTCATCTTTTGGGCAAATGTCTTCGGTACATTATAGCCTAACTGAATATTACGCAGTTTCAGGAAAGAACCGTTCTCTACAAAATAAGTGGATACACGTTTTTCATTGTTGTTGTCGCTGCGTGACAGGGCGGGTATATTTGAACCCATATTGTTAGGAGACCATGCGTCGAGCACGCGCTTTCCTTTATTCAGGAAACCGATGTTGAGTCCGCTCCATAAGTCAGTCTCTTTTTTCAGGTCGCTGATTACATCAACCCCTTGCACACCTTGCCAGAACATCGTCAGGTCAAAGTTCTTGTATTCCAGATAGATGTTGAGCCCGTAGCTGAAGGCGGGAGTAGGGTTGTAAATCCATTGCTGGTCTTTTTCGTTGATGATGCCGTTGTGGTCAAGGTCGCGCCAGCGGATACGTCCCAGTCCGGCGCCTTCTTGCGTGGCATGATTGTCTATTTCTTCTTGTGACTTGAAGATGCCGTCGGCTACATAGCCCACTTGTGAACCATTGGGATGCCCGATAACGCTTTCCACACCGTTACCGCCGAACTTACCGTTGGCTGCAACGGTGGCGGGTAATGCGGTAATTTTGTTACGATAGGAAGACAGGTTGGCATTTACATCATATTTCAGCCCGAACTTGGTGTTGCTGCGGTAGCCGAGGTTCAGTTCCAACCCTTTGTTCTCCATTTCTCCGGCATTGATCCATTGCTTGCTGCCTTCACCCATAGCGGCGATACCCGCCATTTCCAGCAATATATCGGTAGTCTTCTTGTAGTACCAGTCGAACGAACCGTATAAACTTTGGTTGAATAACGTAAAATCAATACCTATGTTAGTTTGTGTAGTGGTTTCCCACTTGATACCGTTGTTGCCGATTTGGTCGCGTTTGAAACCCGATTGCAGAATGCTTCCCCCATTCGTTCCGGCGATGTCATAAGAAGTGCCGTAGCTTTGGCCGCCCGATTCCGTTAATCCGTAATTGGGAACATAAATCGTATAACGTGATATATTCGAGATTTCTTGATTACCGGTCTGTCCCCAAGAGGCACGTAGCTTCAAGTCATCCAGCCAGTCGATGCCTTTCATAAAGTTTTCCTGACTGATGCGCCAACCGGCGGAAACAGACGGGAAGGTGGCGTAACGATTATCCTTGCCGAAGCGGGAGGAGCCGTCACGACGGACAGTCAGTGAAACTAAGTATTTTTCGTCATACGTATAATTCAACTTTCCGAAGAACGAAACCAGTGAATAACCTTCGCCCGCACCGTATGATTGTGCCGTGCCTACTCCGGCATCCGGCCACATGAAGTCGGGATTCAGAATGGTGAAGTCCTCTTTGTAACCGGAGAAGTGAATATCGTCTTCGCGGTTAAGCTCCATACCTGCCATTGCGTCACCACGATGTTTGCCTATTTCAAGGTTATAGGTGGCAATGGCATTCCACATCCATTTGGTCCAGTGTTCCTGCTTGGCTTCCACTGCATTCTTGTCATTGGCTACGTTACCTTCTGTTACGGGGTAAGTAAACATGCGCTGTTGTTTCTGCGAGTAGTCTATACCGAACGTTGAACGCAGGTTGAAGTTCTTGAACGGATTCAGGTTTACAAAGGCGTCACCAAACATACGCCAGTAGGTGTAACGGTTATCGGCATTACGTTCCAGGCGTGCCACCGGATTCTCACGGTCGGGGTAACCACCTACCGGGCCTGCAAATTTATCATCTATGGTATATACCGGCAATGACGGATTAAATTGCAGGACATTCTGTAAGAATCCTCCCGGAGCCTGTACTTCGGAAGTACGGTTCACGGTGAAGTGTTGACCTATGGTCAGGAACTTTCCTATCAGGTTATAATCAGAGTTCATGCGAGCGGAGATACGTTCGAAGTCCGAGGTCTTGATAATACCTAAGTTTTTGTAATAGCCTAAAGAGAAGAAAGAAGAACCTTTCTCCGAGCCGTTGCTAACGGATACATTGTATTGCTGTACAATACCTGTACGGGTGGTTTCGTCGAACCAGTCGGTATCGGCTGCCGGAGTGGTGTTGGCGGAGTCGAGGAACCGGGACATGCTGATGCCGTTCAGTTGCGGAGTTCCTTTTGCATCGTATCCCCAGTTGTATTTATAGCCAAGTCCGTTGGTATTGGGATCTTGTCCTTCGTTTACATAGGCTTGCCACATGGCACGGCCGTATTCTTCTGTGTTCAGCACCTCCATCTTGTTGGTGTACATGGAAGCCGATACGGAAGCGTCGAAATTAATCTTCAACTGACCTTCTTTTCCTTTCTTAGTGGTGATGATGATAACGCCGTTGGCTGCGCGCGAACCGTAGATAGAGGCGGAAGCCGCATCTTTCAATACTTGGATGGATTCGATGTCGTTACCGTTCAGTTCGTGCATACCACCCTTAGTGGGTACGCCGTCGATGATGTAAAGCGGGTCGTTATTGTTCAGCGTACCGATACCGCGGATGCGGATGGTAGTGCTGCCGCTCGGATTACCGTCTGCTGTGACATTCATACCCGGCACACGACCTTGCAAAGCTTTCATCGGAT
The DNA here is from genome assembly GCA_905215345.1 of uncultured bacterium. GTDB lineage: Bacteria > Bacteroidota > Bacteroidia > Bacteroidales > Bacteroidaceae > Bacteroides. The sequence goes on along the minus strand of CAJMPR010000001.1, from coordinate 447,992 downwards.
TGTTCTCGTTCTGCTTGGCTATTTCGTCCATGCTTACTACGGATATTGAACCGGTAAGGTCGGCTTTGCGTTGTGTGGTGTATCCTGTTACTACCACTTCTTGCAGCAACTCTGAATCTTCCACAAGTACGATGCTCATGATACCTTTGGCTTTCAATGTCTGTGACTTGAAGCCGATATAAGATAGGATAATATTAGCATTCGGTTTCACCGTAAGGGTAAAGTTTCCATTGAAGTCGGTAATGGTGCCGTTGGTTTTGTCGCTTTCTTCAACGACTGAAGCCCCGATGATAGGTTCTCCGTCGGTAGCGGAAGTTACGGTTCCTTTTATCTGGATATTTTGTGCATAGATAAAGCTGCACAATCCTAAGAGGAACATCATAATGCTAAGTTTTCGCATACATTATAAATTTAGTGTTAACAGTTAGATTCGAAATTCTCAAAACAGCTTTCCCGAGTTTGTTTTGATGATGCAAAGAAAATGCTTTGAAATGAAATGTACTATAAAAAATGATACGGATGATGCTAAATTTGTTTCATTATGGAAAAGACATGAGGTAAATGATAATTTTCCTTTCACCACAGAGGACACAGAAGTTTTATTATCCCCAGTTAGTATTTGTCATTAGATTTACTACTTAAATAAAAGCCTCTGTGACCTCTGTGTCCTCTGTGGTGAATTAAATTACTAACGAAAAATATTGAGCTTTCTATGAATGTCACTGGCTATCGGGTGGATTGCCAGTGACTTTCGCATCGATTGCCAGTGACATTCTGGAGCTTCTTATAGACGATTGATAATCAAATATTTATCAGTAGACCACATCTTTAAGAAAAGATTCAACAAGAGTGGCGCGAACTTTAGCTCATAACGGTGCAGACATGAACTACTCTTTAGACACGGATTAAGCGGATTCTTTTATTTTAAGACGCGAAATACCTCCGTACCCGGTATCAATTTTACCAGCATTTGTAACATTTGTGTTAGCCTCTTTCGTGTTTATTCCGTTTCTTTGCAAAGTGCTTTCCCGGGCATTGAGCGAGTTTATAAAGAAAACATTAAATTTAATACCGAATATTGAAAATGAAGCATAGTCATAGAATACTTCTTCCTTTTGCAGGAAAGAGATTTGCAATTTTTCTTATTATAATAATGAATATCAGTATTTGCGGTGCGCAATCTGCCGGACTGAAAGTACATTATCTGGGGGCAAACCACAGTCTGGTACAAGTCGGGGAACCGCAGAAATATCTCTTGTTGCCGGTAGAAGAAGCAGCTCCCGAAGCTACCGTTAATGTGCTGGTGAATACCAAGTGCGACCAGAGTCTCCAAGTGAGACTCGCCGTGAACCGTGTGGACTATCTCGTTCCGTTCCCGTTGGAACAGTACCGGGGTAAAACTGTAACGTTCGACATACATACAGGCAATAGCCGGGCGAATGTGCGTGATGCCATGGCAGACGCTTGCTGGAAAGAACTTCGCCTCTCCGATACTTTTGATGAGGCCAACCGGGAAGAGTTTCGTCCGCTTTTTCATCATACTCCCCGTTACGGATGGATGAACGACCCCAATGGTATGTTCTATAAGGATGGTGCATATCACCTTTACTATCAGTATAACCCTTACGGCTCCATGTGGGGTAATATGAATTGGGGACACTCTTCCAGCAGAGATTTGGTAAACTGGGAACATCATCCGGTAGCCATACAGCCCAATGGATTGGGAACCGTATTTAGCGGAAGCAGTGTTGTCGATAAGGAAAATACGGCAGGCTTCGGCAAGGATGCCGTAATCGCTATTTATACTTCGGCAGGTGCCAGCCAGATGCAGAGCCTTGCATACAGCACGGACAATGGAATGACCTTCCAAGTCTATGAAAAGAATCCTATTATCTCTTCCGATAAAGAGTGCCGCGACCCCAATATGTTCTGGCACGAAAAGAGTGGCAAATGGATTCTGATTCTGGCTGCTCCTTTAGAAAAAGAAATGTGGATATACTCTTCCGACGATTTGAAGAACTGGACAAAGGAGAGCAGCTTCGGTCATGGTTATGGCGCTCAGGATGGTATTTGGGAGTGTCCTGACTTGATGGAACTGCCTGTTCGCGGCACAGACCGCACGAAGTGGGTGTTGATATGTAATCTCAATCCCGGTGGTATCTTCGGTGGTAGTGCCACTCAATATTTTGTGGGAGACTTCGACGGCAAGACCTTCACTTGCGATTCCAAACCCGAAGTAACCAAGTGGATGGACTACGGAAAAGACCATTATGCAGCCGTATCCTGGAGTAATACTCCCGAAAAACGAGCTACCGTCATCGCATGGATGAGTAATTGGCAATATGCTAACAATGTACCTACCAGGCAATTCCGTAGCGCTAATTCCCTGCCACGAGACCTTGAACTCTACGAAGACGGTAACGGTGAGCTGTTTCTGGCTGTAACTCCCGCTCAGGAAGTCAATGCCTTGCGCGTCGGTAAAGCCTTGAAGTATGGTTCTTTCTCTGCCGGAACAAAGAAGGTATCCCGCAAACTGCCCGTAGAAAACAGTGGTATCTGTGAAATCAATCTGGAACTGACTGCTCCGTCTACGGAGAAAGTCTACATCACCCTGTCCAACTCTAAGAATGAGCAGACCGTAATGACTTATAATCTTGCTGATAATACATTCAGCATGGACCGTACTGCAAGCGGATTGACGGACTTCAGCAAAGACTTTCCGGTTGTAACGACAGCACCTTGTCCCGCCGGTGCGAAGCAACGCCTGCGCCTGTTCATAGACCGTTGCAGTATCGAGGCTTTCGAGGGTGACGGACGTTTTGCTATGACAAACCTCGTCTTCCCGCAGCAACCTTACACTACCATTTCCGTTTCTACGGACAAAGGACGTTGCAAGGTAAACGAGCTGACTATAAATCCTTTAAAAGTAAACAACTAAAATCCGACATTTGATGAATACTAAAAATAATTCTTTGGCGAAGCTTCTGCCTATGATGCTTTGCTTCTTCGCTATGGGCTTTGTAGACTTGGTGGGTATTGCTTCCAACTACGTGAAAGCCGATTTGGGCTTGACAGATGCGCAGGCAAATATATTCCCGTCACTTGTTTTCTTCTGGTTCCTCATCTTCTCCGTGCCCACGGGCATGCTGATGAATCGCATCGGACGTAAGAAAACGGTGCTCCTCAGCCTTATTGTAACTTTTGCATCCTTGCTGTTACCGGTTTTTGGCGACGGATATGCACTGATGCTGATTTCCTTCTCCTTGCTGGGTATTGGTAATGCGTTGATGCAGACCTCTCTTAACCCGCTGCTTTCGAATGTAGTCAGCGGTGAACGATTGGCAAGCTCGTTGACTTTCGGGCAGTTTGTAAAAGCAATCGCGTCTTTCCTCGCTCCTTATATCGCTATGTGGGGAGCCATGCAGGCTATACCTTCATGCGGTATGGGGTGGAGAGTGCTGTTCCCCATTTATATGGTGATAGCGGTGATTGCAGTTTTGTGGTTGGGTGCTACCTCTATCCATGAAGAAAAAGAAGAGGGGCGTCCTTCTACCTTCGGCGAATGTCTGGCGTTGCTGGGTAAATCGTTCATATTACTTTGCTTCCTGGGTATCATGTGTCATGTGGGTATTGATGTAGGCACTAATACTACAGCGCCTAAGATATTGATGGAGCGTCTGGGTATGTCGCTTGCCGACGCAGGCTTTGCTACCAGCCTATATTTCATATTCCGTACGGCGGGTTGTTTTCTGGGAGCATTCATTTTGCAGAAGATGCAGGCTCGAACTTTCTTCGGAATCAGCGTGTTGTGCATGTTAGCGGCAATGGTGGGGCTGTTCGTCTTCCAGGATAAGACGATGATATACGTGTGTATCGCACTCATCGGGTTTGGCAACTCGAATATCTTTCCCATCATTTTCTCCCAGGCGTTACTGGCTTTGCCACAGAAGAAGAACGAGGTTTCCGGCCTGATGATTATGGGCTTGTTCGGGGGAACCGTCTTCCCGTTGGCTATGGGACTGGCAAGTGATGCTATCGGTCAGAGCGGCGCCGTAGCGGTGATGGCGGTAGGCGTTCTGTACTTATTTTTCTATATGACAAAAATCAAACGGGGCTAATGATAAAAACAGCCCTGCAATAGCTTCTGAGGGAGGGTACCCTAAGTATACTACAGAGGTACCCTAAGTATACGACAGAGATACCCTCTATATACAGCAGAAATAATCTCCTCAGAAAGTAGATATGAAAAAGAATAAATTTATAAATTATAATTACTATGAATCAGATTGTAGTAGGAATGGGTGAAGCATTATGGGATTGCTTGCCCGAAGGAAAGAAAATTGGTGGTGCTCCGGCAAATTTTGCTTATCATGTATCGCAGTTCGGCTTTGACAGCCGTGTGGTCAGCGCAGTAGGAACAGATGCTGACGGGGATGAAATATTGGATGTGTTTGCGAAAAAGAATCTACGTACACAGATAGAACGTGTACCTTATCCTACGGGCACGGTACAGGTAACGCTTGATGCCGTCGGTGTGCCCTGTTATGAAATAAAAGAAGGCGTTGCATGGGATAATATACCGTTTACGGACGAATTGAAACGTCTGGCTCTGAACACCCGTGCCGTTTGTTTCGGCTCTTTGGCGCAGCGCAATGCCGTGAGCCGCACTACCATCAACCGTTTTCTCGATACAATGCCCGACGGTGAGGAGCAGATAAAGATTTTCGATATTAATCTGCGTCAGGGATTTTATACGAAAGAGATACTTTGTGACTCTATGCGGCGTTGCAATATCCTTAAGATTAATGATGAAGAATTGGTAACGATAAGCCGTATCTTCGGTTATCCGGGTATCGACTTGCAAGATAAATGCTGGATTCTTCTTGCCAAGTACAACTTAAAAATGCTTATCCTGACCTGTGGCACAAACGGCAGTTATGTCTTTACTCCGGGAGTTGTCTCTTTCCAAGAGACTCCGAGGGTTCCGGTGGCCGATACAGTGGGGGCGGGCGATTCGTTTACAGCCGCTTTTACATCGGCCATACTTAGTGGTAAGCCTGTGCCCGAAGCTCATAAACTGGCGGTTGAAGTCTCTGCTTATGTCTGTACGCAAAGCGGAGCGATGCCGGAGTTGCCGGAAATATTGAAAGACCGCTTGGGTTAATGGAATAACATATCATTCTTAAAATATAGGGCACAACAAGTTTGAGTTCCCTTTTCTGCTGTTATTATATAATGGTAGAAAGGGGAACTCCTTTTTATGTGGCATTTCTCATAGAATAATCCTTGTTTGTGATATTTAGAAATGACTAAGGATTCAGGTATTTATTAATAATTGAATATCAAAGTAGTTTTCCTGTAATTTATTGTATAATAGTGTGATATGTGTTTTGAATATTACTTTTATATCATACTTTTATTATTTTGATTTCTTATGAAAAAGCTGTTTTATACGAAAATTCTACCGTAAGAACGAATTATTTGGAAATAAGCGATTTATGAACCTGCCTTGAAATTTGGGTAATGATTTGGCGACGGTCATGATTTCTGCGGTTTGCTGTGCCTTGCTTCGCTGTCAAATAACTCTTTTCGACTGCAAAGGCAATACATTTCTTGGAAATTGAGCCTTTTACCAAATAAAATTGTGTATTTTTGCACCCAAATAAGGAGAAAATCTAATGAACAGGATAAAGGAAGTATTGGACGAGAAGGGCATTAGTCAAACAGAATTGGCAAATATGCTTGGTAAAAGTTTTAATATGGTCAATCTATATGCAACAAATAGAGTTCAACCTCCTGTACCTGTTTTATATCAGATTGCGGAACTTCTGAATATAGATGTTCGCACACTCCTTATACCGAATAAGATAATAACTGAATAAGAAGAATTTGTATGAAATTAACAGATATAACCAAAGGGTCTGAATATGACCTTAGTTTATTTACAGAAAAGCAAATTTCTGAGTTGGAAAGTCGTATTGTAGTACGTACAACCAAAAAAGGACAAGACGTTTATTTATCTTGCCTTGTACGTAAAAAAGACATTAAACTTACTCCCGAAGAAGTTGTGCGTCAATTATATTTGTTAGTTCTGACCGAAGATTTTGGTTATCCTGTGTCAAGAATGGAGCTTGAATATGAAGTTACATTTGGCAGAGAGAAAAAACGTGCTGATATTGTTGTCTTTGACAAACAACAGACTACAAGTCCATTTATCATAGTGGAGGTAAAGAAGCCAAAATTGAAAGATGGGAAAGAGCAACTTAAAAGTTATTGTAATGCCACAGGCACACCAATTGGTGTTTGGACTAATGGTAGAAGCATATCATACTATCATCGTAAAGACCCGAATTATTTTGAGGATTTAAGTGCCATTCCAAGAGCCGACCAAAAACTATCAGACATACTTTCTGAGAGATGGACTATTGACGACCTTATTAAAAAAGACAAGCTTGTAACCGAAAGAAAATCTCTGAAAGATTTGATTCTCGAAATGGAAGACGAAGTCTTGGCAGGTGCTGGTGTTGATGTGTTTGAGGAAGTCTTCAAACTTATATTCACCAAACTTTTTGATGAAATGGAAAGTGGACGTAAGCCAGACCGCAATCTTGAATTTCGTAACTATGGCGATACAGAAACCGAGCTAAAAGATAAACTGCAAATACTTTTTGACCATGCAAAAGAGAAATGGGCTGGAGTATTTACCGAAGATGCAAAAATTCTACTTACTCCATCACATCTTTCTGTATGTGTGGCTTCTTTGCAAGATGTGAAACTATTCAACTCTAATCTTGATGTTGTAGATGAAGCGTTTGAATATCTCATTAATAAAAGTAGTAAGGGAGAGAAGGGACAATACTTTACACCTCGTTATGTTATTGATATGTGCGTAAAGATGCTAAATCCTAAGGCTAACGAAAAAATGATAGACACGGCAGCGGGTAGTTGTGGATTCCCTGTGCACACTATATTTCATGTTTGGCAAAACATATTAGAATCAAAGGGATTAAAACGTAGCCATTTATTCACTTTGGAAAAGAAGCCTGCCGAATGTAGTGAATATGTTCAAAACAATGTGTTTGCTATTGACTTTGATGAAAAGGCTGTACGTGTAGCTCGCACTTTGAATTTGATAGCTGGAGATGGACAGACCAATGTAATGCATCTTAATACGCTTGATTATGAACGTTGGGATGAAACTGTAAAAGATGAAAATTGGCAAGACACTTACTATCAAGGCTGGATTAAATTAAAGAAATTAAGAGCTGATAAGAATAGTAACCGTGATTTTAATTTCGATATAATCATGGCAAATCCTCCTTTTGCAGGTGATGTAAAGGAAAGTAGGATACTCGCAAAATACGATTTGAGCCGTAGTGTATCTTTGGAAAAACTAAAAACAGCACCTGCAGGTTCTAAGATTGTGATTGATGAGCCTACATATCCTGAAGCATTGGCAAACACAGGGGAAACAATCTATCAAGTGAGTGATGGAACTTACCGCAAAACAAAGCTCAAACAGGCTTCAAATATGAGCCGAGATATTTTGTTTGTGGAGCGTAATCTTGATTTCTTAAAATCTGGTGGTCGAATGGCTATAGTGTTGCCACAGGGCAGATTCAACAATAGTAGCGACAAGTCTTTGCGTGAATATATAGCCGACCGTTGTCGTATTTTGGCAGTAGTTGGATTGCACGGCAATGTATTCAAACCACATACAGGAACTAAAACAAGTGTTCTCTTTGTTCAGAAATGGGATGATGTACTATGTCCAAAAGTGGAAGATTACAATATCTTTTTTGCGACAATGCAAGAACCAAGCAAGGACAACAGCGGAGATAAGATTTATCGGCAACAAACGATAATACAGTATATTGAAAATCACAACCTGCAAGAATATACAGAAGCAGACTTTATCGAGAAATATGGTTCTATAGAAAACGCTGCTATTTGGATGCAAGAACCTATTTATAATAAGATGAAGCAAACGGATTTAACAGAAATGTCCAATGAAGTATTGCTGTCATTGAGTGGTTGTATAGACGGTAAAGCTTATAATAAATTATCACAGAAAGAACAGGCTGAATACGTTAATATAAAAATGCCTACTATTGATAGCCGACCATTACTTGACAGCCACGGTCATTTGATAGTAAAACACGACCTTTTCAATCATGACGGTAAAACACAAGATGGCATAGCGGAGGCGTTTGCTGAGTTTGCAAAGAAAGAGCATCTTTCTTTTTTCGTGGATGCCCCTTTGATGAAGTAAAATATCATACTTTATTGGAGGGGCTAGAAGCTACAGTGATTAGACTAAAAAAATTAGAAAATAATTTTACTATCGGCTCAGAATTCTACTCGAAATTTTATGTAAGTATTATAGATTGTATTGAAAAATGTCAATATCCAAAATTAAAATTAGAATCAATTTGTTCTTTGATAACTGATGGAGATCACAATGCTCCTGATTATAAGGATAATGGTATTAAATATCTTCTAAGTGAATCTATTAAAAGCGGATATATAGATGATAGTATATATAGATTTATCTCGCCCAATATTCATAAAGCCCTTGCTAAATCGGCATTGAAGGAGAATGATGTTCTTGTATCTAAAACTGGTGTATATTTTGGGAAAAGCGCAGTAGTTCCATGTGGATTTCATGAAGCAAATACAAGTGCTCATGTAGGCATTCTAAGGATAAGTGATAATGATGTAGACCCTTATTATCTATCAACATTTATCAATTGCCAATATGGCTATCACCAATTTAGAAGAAGAGGTATTAAGGCAACACGCCCTGAAATTAAACTTATTGAATTTGATGATATACAAATTGTAAAAGCTCCTGCTGATTTGCAATTTACAGTAAGAAATATAATACTTAAAAGTCTAAAACTTAGAAATGATTCACAACAATTGTATTCATCTGCAGAATCTTATCTTTTAGAATGTTTGAGCATGACTGATTTTGCAGCAAATCCAGAAGCTTATAACGTAAAGTCACTGAAAGAATCATTTCTTGAAACAGGGCGTTTTGACTCTGAGTATTACTTGCCGAAATATGAAGATTATTACAATATGATTCTGTCATATCCCAATGGTTGCGAACCTTTGGGTAAAGTGTGCCAAATCAACGATACAAATTATTCGCCTAAAAATAGGGTGCAATACAAGTATGTTGAATTAGCAAATATTGGAAAGTCGGGTGATATAACAGGTTGTAATATTCAAAATGGTGAAATGCTTCCAACAAGAGCACGGAGGGTAATTCATGAAAATGATGTGATAGTATCATCTATTGAGGGTTCTTTGGATAGCTGTGCGTTAGTTACTGATGAATATGAAAATGCTCTATGTTCTACAGGATTTTATGTTTTGCAATCACCTAAGCTTAACTCGGAAACACTGCTAACTCTGTTCAAATCTTTGCCAATGCAGAACTTGATGAGAAAAGGATGCTCTGGTACTATTTTGACAGCTATAAGCAAAGCTGAGTTAGAACAATTGCCAATTCCAATCATTTGTAAAGAAGTTCAAGCTGAAATAGCCCAACATATACAGAAAAGCTTTGCACTACGCAAAGAAGCGTTGCAACTACTTGAAAATGCCAAACTTACCGTAGAAAGAGCCATTGAATTAGGGGGGGGAAGTTGTTGATATACAATGACTTAATATATAAACGCATTAAGGAATATAGAAAGGCAGAGTGGTTGCTTATAGCAGAGCTTGGATTAATATCTAAAGCACAACAAAAAAGTAATACTGTAAAAGCATATAAAACACTTTCTGAAAGTTTCTTGATGAGTGGCAGGCTTGATGCGGAATATTATCAACCAAAGTATGATTATTTATTTAAGCAACTTGACAAGTTTGACACACTGACAATAGATGAGATAGCCGACATTAACAAATCTATAGAACCTGGTAGTGATGCCTATCAAGATAATGGCGTACCGTTTATACGAGTGTCAGACCTATCAAAATTCGGTTTATCTGAGCCATCTATATATTTGAATCCTATCGTCTATAAAGAAACTATCAGACCGCAAAAAGATACGATTCTGTTATCGAAAGATGGAAGTGTGGGTATTGCATACAAAATGGAAGAAACTACCGATGTCATTACTTCGGGGGCATTAGTTCATTTAAAACTGAAAAACAGTAAAGTCTTACCCGACTATTTAACATTGGTCTTAAATTCAATTATTGTCAAGTTACAATCAGAGAGGGATGCAGGAGGTTCAATTATACAGCATTGGAAACCATCTGAAATAGGAAATGTAATTATTCCAATATTACCAATGGTTATACAACAAAAGATTTCTGATTCAATTCGGCGTAGTTTTAGCCTTAGAAAAGAAAGTCAACAGTTATTAGAAAAGGCAAAAAGCCTCGTAGAGAATACAATTGAACATGCTAATTAAAATAATGCCATTTGCTCGCGTATCAGAATTATCTCTATCAGGGGACAAACAAATCCGCTCTTAGGCATATTATTATTCTCACCATGGTGAGAATAATTTCTCATCATAGTGAGATTTTTTTCTCATCCCTATGAGAATTTATTCTCATAGGGATGAGAAAGTAAGAGATTCATAGGACTCTTACATTTGCATCCGGTTAATATTGGCTGGCCGACTTTATTACAATCTTTTCCAACAGCTCCTGCATCTTGGCAATCACCGGATTATCTTCCATGCCGTAGTTAGCAGCCATTTGCTTCATTTGTGGGAAAGTGGCCCATACACTGCCATTCTTATCTTCCCACACTGAAATCTTCAAAGGCAGTTCGATGGAAATACTTGGATTTTCTTGCATCAAGGCTGTTCCTACCTTGGGCGAACCGAATACGATGACTTGGTTAGGCAATAGCTTCAGACCAACTTCCTCTGCGTTCTTGCCGTGGTCGAACTTTGCAAATACTGGGATACCCATTGTCTTAAGAACTTGTTCCATTCTTGCCATCGTTTCTCCTACACTGAACTGGCTTTCGTAAGTGAAGAGCAAGTTGTCGTTAGCTCCCGTCGCCATCTTGTTACTATCAAAAGCCGCGGCAATTTTGCGTCCCAGGTTGGTGAGGTCTACGCCTTCCTTGTTGGCAAGCAACGTGACACATACTAATTCAGAAGCATCGGTAAATCGACTAAGGAATGCGGAATGTCCAGCTACACTGCCCTTAATATCCATCAATCCCTTATGACCGTAGAACTGCCAGCCTGCCATTGCAGGGACGACCTTTCCATTTGCCAGCTTAGTCGGTTTATAAACAATATCACGGTTTTCGGGTTTAGCAATCAGTACACTGCCAGCCAATCCGATATCCCAATGGCTTACATTCTCTGCGGAAGCCCAGATGTCAGAGAAACCTTTCAGGGCCGTGGCACTGATGGAAGGCGCTTCTACCAACTTTCCGTCTTTCTCTATATAGCCTGTAGTTGTTTCGGAAGGGTTGATATAGTCTTTATCCTTCTTGAACGTCTGGTGTACGTTGCCGGTGGTGGTTACATTTTCTTGTTTCACCTTGGCGAGGTCTTCACCGAAGTAAGTTTGTTGCAGTCCGAGGTATTCAATCTGGTTCTTCTTCACAAAATCATGATAAGGCACTTTTGCCACTTTCTCGATGACAGAGGTTAGAAGCAAGAAGTTGGTTGCACTCTGTTTTACATCTGTTCCCGGTTCGAAAGACAGAGGGATTGCTTCTACAAATTGTATCAACTGTTCCGGTTTATAGTCCGAAGATACATTGAAACCTTTCTGTTCCCGGTAATCGGCTATGCCGGAACTGTGCTGCATCAGTTGAAGGAGCGTAACCGGCTTCCAATTTTCGGGAATATCTTTCAAATACTTACCGACAGGGTCGTTCAAATCCAATTTCCCTTTTTCATAAAGCTGTACTACGGCAACGGCTGTGAAACCTTGAGAAACGGGACCGATAGGCCAAAGCGTCTTGGCTGCGGCGAGGTTGCCTTTCTCGAAATCGGTAACTCCGTAACCAACTACGCGAGGGATGTAAGGGGCTTGGATGATGGCAAGCGTCATGCCCGGTATTCCCTGTTGTTCCATAAACTCATAAATCATCTGGTCAATAGCCTTACCTTGATAAGCTACATGCACGCTTCCCCTGCCTTCCTGGGGCAATTGATTTTCATACTTCTTCATAATATTTCCTCCATTTTGTGCCGGTACCATACTTGTAACCAGCAGTCCGAGCAAAATCAACATTTCCTTTTTCATAATGTTTCCACTCCTATTTTAGTTATTCTTATTTGACGTTACAAAGGTACGGTAGTTGCACATTGTTAAAAATGGCGATATTACCTATGGAATTAACCATTCTTCCCGTTGGAGAAAAAAGTGACTGAAAGAAGTCTGTTCCTAACACATTTTCTACTATCTTTGTTTACATGCAACTACTTAAAACAATGGAAGATGATGAAACTATATAACCTCCGGCTTTTCTTTTATCTGGCTTTGCTTTTGGGAGCTTTGGCATCTTGTTCCCGTCACGAACCCCGTTTCCGTATCGGTATATCACAATGCAGCGATGATGAGTGGCGGCATCAGATGAATAATGAGATGTTGCGTGAAGCACTGTTTTATGACGGGGTGGAAGTGGAAATCCGTACTTCCAAGGATGACAATACCAAACAGGCGGAAGATATTCGTCAATTTATAGAGGAAGGAGTGGACTTGCTGATTGTCGCTCCGAACGAAGCGTCGCCCATTACTCCGGCAGTAGAAGATGCTTATAATAAAGGAATTCCGGTGATTGTGGTAGACCGTAAAATCCTTTCGGATAAATATACCGCTTATGTCGGTGCAGATAACTATGAGATAGGTAAAGCAATCGGTAACTATATCGTTAATGTACTGCATGGTAAAGGAACAGTCGTGGAAATTACCGGCTTGGCCGGCTCTACCCCTGCGATGGAGCGCCATCAGGGATTTATGAGTGCGATAACGGCTTATCCTGATATTCGTTTGTTGGGAAAAGAAGACGGTGCCTGGTTGCGTCCGCGTGCCGGGGAGAAAATGGATACATTGATGAACCGCTTTCCGCATATAGATATAGTGTATGCCCAGAATGACCGTATGGCGGCTGGTGCTTACGAGGCTGCTGCCCGTAAGCATAGGGAAAAGGAGATGCGTTTTATTGGTACGGATGCCCTTCCGGGTGAGGGATATGGAGTGGAAGAAATTCTTTCGGGCAGATTGGATGCTTCCTTTATTTATCCCACAGGAGGTGACCGGGTGATGCAGATTGCAATGGATATTTTGAATAAACGTGATTTTCCCCGGGAGACTCTTCTGAGCACTTCGGTTGTGGATAGTGACAATGCGCTTATCATGAAGATGCAGACAGCGCATATCACCACCCTCGATGAGAAGATTGAAACCCTGAATGGTAGAATCAACCAATACCTGGCGCGTTACGCCACGCAGCAAGTCATACTGTTCGGCAGTTTGCTGGTGCTGCTTCTGGTTGTCGGTTTGCTTGTTGCCGTCTACCTCTCTCTACGTACCAAGAATAGCCTGAATCGTAAACTCTCCCGTCAGAAAGAAAAGCTGGAAGAACAAAGAAACCGGCTGATACAACAAACGGAGCAGTTGGAACAACAGAAGGAGCAGTTGGAGCAACAGAAGAATCAATTGGAGCAACTGTCCCGTGAGTTGGAAGCTGCCACCCATGCCAAACTGGTTTTCTTCACTAATATTTCCCATGACTTCCGTACTCCGCTGACTTTGATTGCCGATCCTATCGAGCAACTGCTTGACGACCGTTCCATCGGCGAACAGCCACATCAACTACTGGAGTTGATGAAGAAGAATGTACATATTCTCCTTCGTCTTGTTAATCAGATTCTTGATTTTCGTAAAGTGGAGAACGGACGTATGGAACTTCATCTTGAACCGTTTGACCTGTTAGACAGTTTCAGTGGATGGAATGATTCGTTCCGGGTGGCTCTGTTGAAGAAACATATCGGTTTCAGTTTCGAACCTTCTCCCGGTGTTACCTTCCGGATGATGGCGGACCCGGAAAAAATGGAACGTATCTATTTTAACCTTCTCTCCAATGCTGTAAAATATACACAGGAGAATGGAAAGATTATTGTCCGTCTTGAAATGGAAGAACGCCATTTCCGCCTCTCCGTGTTTAACTCAGGCAGTTATATATCTACTACCGATGTCGAAGCAATCTTCGAGCGGTTCTATCAGGTAGATGGGCATCAGGCTGGTACAGGCATTGGGCTTGCGTTGGTACGTGCCTTTGTAGAAATGCATGGCGGCAATATTATGGCTCATAGTAATGAGAAGGGGACTACTTTCACTATTATTTTCCCGAAACAGGATGTCTCCCAATATTATCCTACGGTGGTGACCTTGCCTGCCGAAGAAAAAGAAGTTTCCTCTACTTTGGTAGATACGGAGATTCCCGTAACAGACGAAGCTGTTGAAGCAGATAGCCCGACGATACTCATCATTGATGATAATGCCGATATCCGCCATTATATAAAATCCTTGCTTGCGAAAGAATACCGTGTCCTCGAGGCTGCCGACGGGCTGGCAGGCATACAACTTGCCATGAAGTACGTTCCCGATGTCATTGTTTCCGATGTAATGATGCCCGGAATGGATGGTATGGAGTGTTGCCGCCGGTTGAAGAACGAGTTGCAGACTTGTCACATTCCTGTGATTCTGCTCACTGCCTGTTCGCTGGATGAGCAGCGTATTCAGGGATATGACGGTGGGGCTGATTCGTATATCTCCAAGCCTTTTAACTCACAGCTGCTGCTGGCTCGTATTCGTAATCTGATTGCAAACCGGCGTCAGTTGAAATCATTCTTTGGTGATAATCAGACTATTGAAAAAGAATCTATCAGTGACTTGGATAAGGACTTTGTAACCCGTTTTAAATCTTTGGTAGAGGAGAAGATGAGGGATCCGGAGCTGAATGTCGAAGATTTGGGACGTGATATGGGTATGAGCCGCGTGCAACTTTACCGTAAACTAAAGTCGCTTACCAACTACTCTCCTAATGAACTACTGCGACAGATGCGATTGAAAAAAGCGGCTTCATTGCTCGCCGCTTCCGATATGACTGTTGCAGAGATTGCCTACGAAGTAGGTTTCTCGTCACCTTCTTATTTTACGAAGTGCTATAAGGAGCAGTTCGGTGAAAGTCCGACGGACTTCTTGAAAAGGAAGGAAGGTATTATCTAAGCATCTGCGGTAAGTTGTCCTTTCCCCGGTCCGTACCCTCTACATTCCATTGCATAATCTCAATGACTGCTTTGATTGTCAGGATTACGCCGACTATCCAAATAATGAATCCGATCATAATTTTTCGTTTCTTATCAAAACAAATAGAGACTGTTTCCGGTTCACGGAACAGTCTCTATTTTAGTTTATTATTTCAGTAACTGAAATTACCCGGCAACTTCTGCGCCCCAAGCCTGGCTGGCCAGACGCTTGTAGTTGTTGAAACGCCATTTAGCATTATCTTCGGCAGCCTGGAACAGTTCGCCGGCTTCAGCAGGATATTGCTTCATCAATGAAGAATAGCGAACTTCGCTCTTCAAGAACGGTTGGAAGTCAGCCCAATTCGGTTCTTTGCTATCCAGCGTGAACGGATTCTTGCCTTCAGCTTCCAAAGCCGGGTTGTAGCGCCACAAATGCCAGTAGCCACATGCAACAGCCTTTTCTTCTTCTTCCTGGCTCTTACCCATGCCGGCTTTCAAACCATGGTTGATACATGGAGCGTAAGCGATGATGAGTGACGGTCCGGGATATGCTTCTGCTTCGCGGATAGCTTTCAAAGTCTGAGCTTGGTCAGCACCCATAGCGATTTGAGCAACATAAACATAACCGTAAGTAGTAGCCATCAAACCGAGGTCTTTCTTGCGTACACGTTTACCGGATGCGGCAAATTTAGCAATAGCGCCTACCGGAGTAGCCTTAGAAGACTGACCACCTGTGTTAGAGTAAACCTCAGTATCAAGAACAAGGATGTTAACGTCCTTACCGGAAGCGATTACATGGTCAAGACCACCGTAACCGATATCATAAGAAGCACCGTCACCACCGATGATCCATTGGCTGCGTTTAACAAGATATTGTTGCAGATCAGCGATTTGCTTGCAGTGGTTGCATTTATCTTTAGCAGCTTCTACCATCGGAATGATCTTTTCGGCCAGTTCCTTAGTCTTTTCTGCATCCAGCATATTGTTGATCCATTCAGCAAATACTTCTTTGTATTCAGCCGGGCAGCAATCAGAAGCGATAGCTTCGTTCATTACTTTCACCAGACGGGCACGCATCTTTTCGTTAGCCAGTTCCATACCCAGACCAAATTCACAGAAGTCTTCGAACAAGGAGTTAGCCCATGCAGGACCGTGACCCTTTTCGTTCATAGTGTACGGAGTAGAAGGAACTGAACCGGAGTAGATAGAAGAACATCCTGTAGCGTTAGCAACCATTTCACGGTCACCGAACAACTGAGAAATCAGTTTCACGTACGGAGTTTCACCACAACCTGAACAAGCGCCCGAGAACTCAAACAACGGAGTAGCGAACTGAGAGTTCTTCACGTTGGCTTTGATGTCAACCAAGTGTTGTTTGCTCTTCACGTTTTCTACACAGTAATTCCAGTTTTCAGCTTGTGCCAATTGGCTTTCAAGATGCTTCATAGCCAAAGCCTTGCCACCCTTCTTCGGGTTACCCGGACAGATGTCGGCACAGTTACCGCAACCCAGACAGTCGAGAACGTCAACCTGGATACGGAATGTCATGCCGTCGAATTGTTTACCTACAGCTTTCAGCATCTCGAAGTTGGCACCCTTCTGCTCTTCTGCGTCGAGTACGAACGGACGGATAGAAGCGTGAGGACAAACGTAAGCACACTTGTTACACTGGATACAGTTTTCGGGGTTCCATTCAGGAACGAAAGCTGCTACACCACGTTTCTCGTACTGAGAAGTACCTTGTGCCCAAGTACCGTCTTCGATACCCTTGAATGCAGATACCGGCAACAGGTCACCGTCTTGTGCATTGATAGGACGAACTACTTCGTTGATGAATGCAGGATCGTTGTTGGTGGCCTTTGCATCGTCTGCCAGGTTAGCCCATGCCGGATCAACAGGCAGTTGTTTGTATTCACCACCACGGTCAACGGCAGCATAGTTCTTGTTAACTACGTCTTCACCCTTCTTACCGTAAGACTTAACGATGAACTTCTTCATCTGTTCAACAGCCAAGTCAGCGGGGATAACGCCTGTGATACGGAAGAACGCTGATTGCAGGATTGTGTTGGTACGGTTGCCCAAACCAATTTCCTGTGCAATCTGAGTTGCATTGATATAGTAAACAGTGATGTTGTTCTGTGCGAAATATTTCTTAACTTTGTTAGGCAAGTTCTTAGCCAGTTCTTCACCTTCCCAGATGGTGTTCAGCAAGAATGAACCATTCTTACGCAAACCACGGGTTACGTCGTACATGTGCAGGTAAGCCTGAACGTGGCAAGCCACAAAGTTCGGAGTGTTTACCAAATAAGTAGAACGGATAGGAGTATCACCGAAACGCAAGTGGGAACAAGTGAAACCACCTGATTTCTTGGAGTCGTAAGAGAAGTAAGCCTGACAGTGCTTGTCGGTGTTGTCACCGATAATCTTTACAGAGTTCTTGTTGGCGCCTACTGTACCGTCAGCACCCAGTCCGTAGAATTTAGCTTCGAACATACCTTCACCGCCCAATGCGATTTCTTCTTCTTGGGGAAGAGAAGTAAAGGTTACGTCGTCTACGATACCGATAGTAAAGTGGTTCTTCGGCATCGGCATAGCCAAGTTCTTGAATACTGCGATGATTTGTGCGGGAGTAGTATCTTTTGAACCCAAACCGTAACGGCCGCCTACGATAACCGGAGCATTTTCTGCACCATAGTAGCAGTCTTTTACGTCGAGGTACAATGGTTCACCGTTAGCACCCGGTTCTTTTGTACGGTCAAGTACTGCAATGGTTTTAGCAGTCTTAGGTACAGCAGCGAGGAAGTGCTTGGCAGAGAACGGACGATACAAGTGAACGGCAACCAAACCAACCTTTTCGCCATTGGCAACGAGGTGGTCGATAGCTTCGCGGGCAGCTTCTGTTACAGAACCCATAGCGATAATTACGCGCTCTGCATCTTCTGCACCGTAGTAATCGAACAATCCGTATTTACGACCGGTGATTTTGGTAATTTCGTTCATATATTCTTCTACAATTTCCGGAACGGTAGTGTAGAAGCTGTTGCATGATTCGCGGTGTTGGAAGAAGTGGTCGGGGTTTTCAGCCATACCACGAGCTACCGGATTCATCGGGTTCAGCGCGCGGGCACGGAATTCAGCCAATGCTTCCTGGTCGAGCAGCGGAGCGAGGTCTTCATTTTCCAACATTTCAATCTTCTGGATTTCGTGAGAAGTACGGAAACCGTCGAAGAAGTTAACAAACGGTACACGGGCTTTGATAGTTGCCAGATGAGCAACACCAGACAAGTCCATTACTTCCTGTACAGAACCTTCAGCCAACATTGCGAAACCGGTCATACGGGTAGACATTACGTCCTGGTGGTCACCGAAAATACACAATGCGTGGCTTGCCAAAGTACGGGCTGATACGTGGAACACGCAAGGCAGGAATTCACCGGCAATCTTGTACATGTTTGGGATCATCAGCAACAGACCTTGAGAAGCAGTGTAAGTACTTGTCAGTGCACCGGCTTGCAATGAACCGTGAACGGCACCGGCAGCACCGGCTTCCGATTGCATTTCTTGTACTAATACTGTCTCGCCGAAGATGTTTTTGCGACCTGCGGCAGCCCATTCATCTACGTATTCAGCCATCGTAGAGGAGGGAGTGATGGGGTAAATAGCAGCTACTTCCGAGAACATATACGAGATATGTGCAGCAGCTTGGTTACCATCACAGGTAATGAATTTCTTCTGTTTAGTCATAACTAAATTGAATTTATTAAGTAAAAAAATTATTTTAAAAAGGGTATAGATAGTGGATATTTCCACGTTTGTTTACTCAATCCTTTAATTCCCCCAATGATAGGAAATAAAAAGATTAGTATGCATATAACAATTTCTATTATTATTAAGATACCTCCTATTGTAAGTGTTACATCCTCAAAAAAGAACTTGAAGAAGAGAGGATATAAATTTATACTATTAGTTTTTATTGTTGCAGAATATTCCATGAGCTCACTTAAGGATGTCATCGTAATAAAATATATGCTGGTACTTAGTATAACATAGTACAAAAACAAACTAATATACCAATTGAATATATATTTTCCTTGCTTTTTAATTTTGGTTGATACATTTTTATCTGATATCCAAAATATAATTGGCGCAAACCATCCTATGAAAGGAATTAATATTAGAAAATTCATCAATGCAAGATATGAACTTTCTTCTATTCCTAAAAGAAGGGATATTTTCGACGGACTTTTTTCTTTGTCTGCCTTCTCTTCTAATTGGTATAATGTATTGCCTTTGTTCATTTTCTTAAGCATCCTTTTTTTATTAATATAGAAAACCGAACAACCAGAGCGGTATCTGGTTACCCCGGCCTATTTCTGCTTTTTGCATAGCATAAGTCACTCCCGGGTTATTCTTTATTTTGGTGCCTTCCGGACAAATCTTGAAAGGCATCACTTCGTCCACCATGAACGAAATGTTTTTGTCGCCTTTGTTCACTTTGTGGTCTTTCCACATGGTATTTACAAAGAAAGTCTCGAGTACATCCTGTTCTTCCACTTTCACGGGATAGATAGAATACATCAGGTTGGAGTTATGCATCATTATTTTCGACGGTTTCTTGGGGAATTCTTCTCCTTTGGGATATACCATATTAATAAGTCGTGCATCTGCCAGATACTTGATGTAGTTCATTACCGTGGCACGGGATGTCTGTATGTCGTTAGCCAATTGACTCACATTAGGGGCTTTCGGTCCGTCTACAGCCAACAAATATAGCAATTTCTTTATCTTTGAAAGATATTTCAACTCGATTTGTTTGATTAATAAGATATCGACTTCCACCATCATATTCATCGTCTTCAACAAATTCTCCGAGAAATTACGTTTCTCAAGGAAGAAAGGATAGAAACCGTGGTGCAGATAATCTTGGAAAAAATCCAGCGGACGCACCTTGGAGAGGATACCTTTGGATATTTGTTCGTGATTGCTCAAAATCTCTTCCAGCGAGTAAAAGCGGAACTTCATGCCTGTTTGCAGGTTCAGATATTCACGGAATGAGAAGCCCCGGAGGTTATAGCTCTTCACGATGTCGCGCAACTCCAGATTTTCTTCTTTCAAACGCATCACGGACGACCCGGTAAAGACAATCTTCAGGTTAGGAAAGCGGTCGTAGCACAGACGCAGTTCCTTGCTCCAATCGGGATACTTGAATACTTGGTCTATCAACAATACCTTTCCGCCACGACGCTGAAATTCATAGGCGAAGTCCACTATGCTATGACCGGAGAAATAGAAATTGTTCATGTTGATAAAGAGGCAGGAACGGTCGGTACCGAATTTTTCTTTGGCATATTGCAGCAGGAAAGTGGTCTTGCCTACGCCTCGGGTACCTTTAATACCGATAAGCCGGTCGTTCCAGTCGATTTCATCCATAAGGTCACGACGGACGGGGGCATTCGTATGCTCTACCAGATAAGCGTGTGTTCGATAAAATGTTTCCATGCTCTAAATTCGGTTTATCGGGCGACAAATATATATCTTTTTTGTGGATTTGCAAAGTAGAGATAGCAAAATATCTTTTTCTTAGTGAACTTTTATATATTTGTATGCTGTTCTTTTTCTCCGTAAGTTTGCAGCATTGAATAATAAGGAACTATTATTTGTGAAACTTTACCGCTTCGTTTTATGAAATTATATCTTTTCAATCCTGATGCCGACCTTGCCCTTGCTGACAATAACGAGAACTATATGGCTCCGGCTTCCGCCCGCATGATGGCGCACGATCTGGCTCTTTTACCTATGTGGTATGCACAGCCGGGAAGTGCAGTGCTGGCACCTTCCGCCTATAATGCCGGTTTTCTGAAGCAGATGCAGCAATTATTTCCGTTAGAGGTGCGATTGGTTACAGAGCCGGAACTGCACGATTATGCGGAAGCTGAAGTCATCCCGTGGGGGTGGAATCCGGTTATCAGGAAGTATCTGTTGCGGGGAGGGATAGCGGAAGATAAACTGCCTGCACCGGAAACACTAAACAGGTATCGCGAATGTGCATCACGCAAGCAAGTGGCGGATGTACTGGAATCTTTTACTGGTTATGAGGAATGTTGCGGAGAGTCTCTCAATCTCTCCTGCCTCTCCGATTGCCGTACGTTTGTCGAAGGTTGCGAACGTTCTGTGCTGAAAGCTCCCTGGTCGGGTAGCGGCAAGGGATTGAATTGGTGTAAAGGTCATTTTACTCCTTCCATTTCCGGTTGGTGCGAACGTGTTTTGCGTGAACAAGGGCTTGTTGCTGCTTCTCCTGTATATAATAAAGTGGAAGATTTTGCACTGGAATTCTATTCCGATGGCTGCGGACGGTTGTCTTTCGTGGGCTACTCTTTATTTTCTACCAATAGTAGCGGTGCTTATATGGGCAACCGATTACTCTCTGCCGAAGAATTTGAAAAATGGATTATACAATATATCCCTTTGTTATCTTTGAAACGGATACGAGAAAGATTGCGAGAGATTTTAGTTATCCAGTCTTTTAACTATACAGGTTATTTGGGAGTGGATATGATGGTGTGCAAGGACAAAGACCGTTTTCTTATTCATCCTTGTGTCGAAATAAATCTGCGCATGAATATGGGAGTTGTGGCTCATTGTTTTTGTCAGAACTTTCTGGCTTCTGATAGAGTAGGACGGTTTATGATAGAATACCATCCTTCCACTGGGGATTTGCAGGAAAAGCATCACCGGGATATGGAAGCAGCTCAGTTAGTGATAGAGAACGGACGGCTGGTATCCGGTTATCTTCCATTAGTTCCCATTGCACCGAAAAGTCGCTATAGAGCTTATGTTAAGAGCTGAACCTGGTGTTTCATTTGTGTCCTTTTTCCGCCCTCTGCCTTTTTAACGGCAGGGGGCCTTTTGACTTTCGTTTCCGCAACGGTCTACGGCAGTGACGGCAAAGTATTTGCAGGTAGTCCATGGCCGAATGGGGGCGTAGATGTATTCTGTTCCCTGTATGCGTTGTGCCAGTATATTTTCCGGGTTGGATGTATCTACGGGATAGGTATCGGAACCATAAATCACATAGGTCGGGGCATTTCGCTTGTCATTATCGGTAGCGGGCCTCCAGGTGATTTTCCAATAACCGCTGTCTTGTTTTTCAACCGTCGGATTTTGAGGAGCAGTAGGGGGAACATTATCAACCCACGGCATAGCAGGTTGTAGGGCAGGGGCGGTATAATAATCATTTTCCAGAATATCGTAAAGCCCTTGCGTGTTGTCCATCAGATATTTAACACGGTAATGACCTTCACCTGCCAGTCCGTGAGCACGGGTGAAGTTTATCTGACGTTCTATCTCGTCTATCGTCCAGTTGCCTTCACTGGGGTCGAGGAAGTAGATACCCAATCCGGGAATAACCTGCCGTCCGTTACTTTGTTCCAACCAGTCGAGGGCAAACGGATAGAAGCCGTTGCCACGAAAATACATCATGGGGTAGATTTGGTCTTGGATACCTTCACCCAACCATCCTTGAACATCCTGATAAACAGTGTGGAAAGAGTTCCAGCCACGGGAGGAATAACGGGATGTATCACGGTATTTACCAACAGGACAGGTACTTACTTTTACCCAGGGTTTCAACTCTTTTACACCTTTATATATATAACGCACGATTTCGGTGATGTTGTCCCGCCGCCATTGAGCGAGGTCACGCCCTTTGCTGTATTTCTTATAGTCATAAGTGTCCGGGAAACGGAGCGCATGTTCGGGATAGCGCAGGTAGTCGAAGTGTACCCCGTCCACGTCATAACGTTCTACGACTTCACGGACAAGGCTCATCAAGTACTCTTTGGTTTGCGGATGCCCCGGATTAAGGAAATATTCGCTTTTGTAAGGGACGCAGATAGCAGGCTTACGTTTGGTGACGGATTCTTTACCCAAAGCAGCGACGTGCTTGCGGTTTCCTAACGGAATGGTAACCATCCAGGCGTGGCACTCCATCCCCCGTTTATGACATTCTTCCACAGCAAAGGCAAGCGGGTCGTAACCCGGATCGCCACCTGTCTTTCCAGTCAGGATAGAGTTATAGGGTTCGATAGCGGATTTATAGAGAACATCGCCACGGGTGCGGGTCTGAAACAGTATGGTATTGAAGTTGTCGTCTTTCAGCTTGTCCAGTATTTCGATAAGTTCGGTCTGTTGCTTGCGGATGCCTTCGGGAGAGGTGGCGCGAGAACGGGGCCAGTCCAGTCCGTAGACAGCGGTAACCCAAGCGGCACGCACTTCGTACTTGGGAGGCTGCTGGGCGGTGAGGGGCAGCAGAATCGCTATATATAGTAAAATGAAGAATAGGCGTTTCATAATTTATTTGTTTTTAAGTTACCGTGTGTACTTTTTCTTTCGGCTTGCCCCGAAAGAAAAAGTACCAAAAAGAAAGAGGCACGGGCTTCGTCTCTGGTGCTACTTCGACACTGCCAGACACAGACGGGGCGAAAACTCGCTTCGCTCAAACAAACGCCCTTTACTGCGCCTGACAGTGCCTACGCTTACGCACCTGCGACTATGCTCGGAGGCTGCGCGGTGATGGTACCCCTCGGTCCCCTGAAGGGGAAGGGGGATACTTCACTTTATATTTATTTAAAACATTTCAAGGCAAGACTATCTTCCTTCCCCTTTAGGGGACTGAGGAGTTTTGCCTCCGGTGTTCGTGTTGCGTCCTCCGGCCTCACTGTAGGGGCGTAAGCGCAGGTGGTATCAGAAGAGGTTTAAGGGGCGTTTGTTTGAGCACGAAGTGCGAGTTTTCGCTCCGTCCTCTTCTGATGCCGCCGTAGTAGCCCCGAAAGTGCAGCCTTGATGCTTTCTTTGGTATCTTTCTTTCGTATCAAGACGAAAGAAAGTACTCCTCTTGTATCAAGGCACAAGAAAGTGCAATAATTTGCGGCGAAGATAAGTAAAACGCTTGATAAATTTGCGTAGTTTACTTGGAAACTGTTACATTTGCATACATTAAAAACATTAACACGCCATGATTACATTTACGCTATGTCTGCTGGCGTTGATAGCGGGCTATTTCATCTATGGACGCTTTATCGAACGCGTCTTTGGTCCTGATGACCGTAAAACTCCCGCACTTGCGAAAGCTGACGGAGTAGACTATATTCCCCTGCCTACCTGGAAAATATTTATGATACAGTTTCTCAACATAGCCGGTTTGGGACCGATTTTTGGTGCTATCATGGGAGCTAAGTTCGGTACGGCATCTTACCTGTGGATTGTGCTCGGCAGTATCTTTGCCGGAGCGGTACACGATTATTTTGCAGGTATGCTTTCCTTGCGTTATGGAGGTGAGAGCCTTCCCGAAATTATCGGTCGCTATCTCGGATTGACTACCAAACAGGTGATGCGCGGCTTTACAGTGATTTTGATGATATTGGTAGGTGCTGTCTTCGTTGCCGGGCCTGCCGGACTGTTGGCGAAGCTAACCCCTGATTATATGGATGCAACTTTCTGGATTGTTGTTGTTTTTATCTATTATATCCTTGCAACTTTATTGCCGGTAGATAAGATTATCGGTAAGATATATCCCCTTTTTGCCGTTGCTTTGCTATTCATGGCGGTAGGCATTCTTGTGATGCTTTATGTCCATCATCCTGCTTTGCCTGAGTTATGGGACGGTTTACAGAATACTAATCCCAATGCAGCGGAGCTTCCGATTTTCCCTATTATGTTTGTCAGTATTGCCTGTGGCGCTATCAGTGGCTTCCATGCCACGCAAAGTCCTTTGATGGCACGCTGCATGACGAGCGAACGGCATGGGCGTCCTGTTTTTTACGGGGCGATGATTACTGAAGGTATTGTTGCCCTTATCTGGGCTGCCGCCGCTACTTATTTCTTTCATAAGAACGGCATGGGTGAAACGAATGCCGCTGTTATCGTCGATGGTATAACAAAAGAGTGGTTAGGAACAGTAGGCGGTGTGCTCGCTATTCTGGGAGTTATCGCAGCACCTATTACCAGCGGAGATACCGCTTTTCGCTCGGCACGGCTTATCGTAGCCGATTTTCTTGGATTGGAACAAAAAACGATGCGTCGTCGTTTATATATATGTGTACCGATGTTCCTGGTAGCTATCGGATTATTACTGTATAGTTTGCGTGATAAAGACGGTTTCGATATGATCTGGCGTTACTTTGCATGGGCTAACCAGACTCTGTCAGTCTTTACTTTATGGGCTGTCACGGTATACTTGGTGCTCGCGAAAAAACAATATTACTTGACGTTGATACCCGCTCTTTTCATGACATGTGTTTGTACAACTTATATCTGTATTGCACCCGAGGGCTTCGGCTTGTCTCATACGGTTGCTTACGGTATCGGGTTGTCCGGTGTTGCGATAGCTTTAGTGTGGTTCATCGTCTGGAAATCTAAACAGACTAAAACTCTTAACAGATGAAGAAATTTAAGAAATCTACCGGATTGACCGTAGCCTTGCTAATTTATGTTTCCGCTACTGCGGCTTATTTCTTGCCGCGCAATACGGAAATCAGTGATACGGAAAAGTATGTTACCGTAGCTGTGTCGTACATTATTGTCCTTGTACTGTGGTTGGTGCTTCGTAAGAAGGAGCAGTTGCAGCAGAAGCGTCGTGAGGAAGATGGAATAGGAAGAAAGTAATTTTATTCACTCAAAAATAAGAACAAGATGAAAAGACTTGCATTAATCGTATGCCTGCTTATTGGCACAATGGCTGCCCATGCGCAGTTTGAGAAAGGAAAATGGTTTGTGAATACTTCCATTACCGGATTAAACCTTACCTATAATACGGAAACGGATAAAGCCAATTTCGGCCTTGAAGCTAAAGGCGGTGCGTTTCTCGTGGATAATGTAGCGTTGTTGATACATGCCGGTGCACAATGGAAAGGTGGCGGTACGGATGTGTACACATTGGGTGTAGGCGGACGTTATTATATCCATAAAGTGGGTGTGTTCTTGGGAGCTGACCTCAACTTGAACCGTTGGAACTGGGATGGCGGTGACAAAACCCGTTTTGGCTTCGGTATGGAAGCCGGTTATGCGTTCTTCCTTTCACGCACGGTGACGATAGAACCGGCTGTGTTCTGGGATATCAATAAAGACCGTTCGGAATTTGGCTTGAAGGTTGGCTTCGGTTTCTATTTCTAAAGAAATATTGCTCTGAGTGAGCAAAGATTTTCGTCCCCTAAGATGAATAAATTCGTCTTAGGGGACGATTTTTTTTGTCTCGTGGGATGAAAAAAACCGGCTCGTGGGGTAAATATTTTCATCCCACGAGCCGGTTTTCTTTGTTTGCCTTATAACTAAAGTAAGTTATCAGTTTGCTTGTAACTTCTCTTTAAGAAATTGTCCTGTATAACTTGCCGCACATGCCGCTACTTCTTCCGGAGTACCGGTTGCAACGATGTTACCGCCCTTATCACCTCCCTCAGGACCGAGGTCAATAACGTGGTCAGCGCACTTCACTACGTCCAGATTGTGTTCGATGATGACGATGGAATGCCCACGTCGTATCAATGCGTCGAATGCCTCGAGCAACTTGCGTATGTCATGGAAGTGCAGACCGGTAGTCGGTTCGTCGAATATGAAAAGAGTCGGGTCGGCCTTTTCCATGCTGAGGTAATATGCCAGTTTTACACGTTGGTTTTCACCACCGGAAAGAGTGGAAGAAGACTGACCGAGTTTGATGTAGCCCAACCCGACATCCTGCAAAGGTTGCAGACGTCTTACGATTTTCTTTTGTCCATGCTGGGTAAAGAACTCGACGGCTTGGTTGACAGTCATTTCCAGTACGTCATAAATATTGGTGTCGTGGAACTTCACTTCCAGAGTATCTGTCTTGAAACGCTTGCCGTGGCAAGATTCACACTCTAATACGAGGTCGGCCATGAATTGCATTTCTACGGTGATGGTACCTTCTCCTTTACATTCTTCACAACGGCCGCCTTCACTGTTAAAGCTGAAGTGTCCCGCAGTATACCCCATTTGCTTGGCAAGCGGTTGCTCTGCCCACAACTTACGGATTTCATCGTAAGCCTTGATGTAAGTCACAGGGTTGGAACGTGAAGACTTGCCAATGGGGTTTTGGTCTACGAACTCTACGTTGCGTAAGTTACGCAGATCTCCGTTGATAGCCGCAAATTCCCCGGGACGTTCGCTACATTCATCGAGCTCGCGCTTGAGAGCACGGAAGAAGATGTCGCGTACCAACGTACTTTTACCCGAACCGGATACACCGGTAACAACCGTCATTACATTTAGCGGGAAACGTACGTTCACGCCTTTCAGATTGTTCTCCCTGGCGCCCGTAATCTCAATATATTGGTTCCACGGGCGACGGCTTTCGGGGATGGGAATTGTTTCTTCACCCAGAAGATATCGCACAGTGTAGCTTTTTTCAGTTGACAAGTTCTCTGTTGACGAGTTGACAAGGGAAGTGGCTTTCTTGTCGACTTGTTCCCTTGTTTCCTTGTATCTCCAAATATCCTTCATATCTCCGTGATACACTACTTCACCGCCGAGACGTCCGGCATTAGGACCGATGTCGATGATGTAGTCTGCGGCACGGATAATTTCTTCGTCATGCTCCACCACTACCACGGTGTTGCCCAGTTGTTGTAACTGGCGAAGAACGTGTATCAGCTTGTCCGTATCACGGCTGTGGAGTCCAATACTCGGCTCGTCTAAAATGTAGAGACTACCCACCAGACTGCTTCCCAGGGAAGTTGCCAGATTGATGCGTTGACTTTCACCACCTGACAGCGAGTTGCTGAGGCGGTTCAGAGTGAGGTATCCCAACCCTACGTCCAAAAGGAAACGGATACGGTTGTTTATTTCTATCAATATACGGCGGGCAATGTCGGCATCGTGTTTGTCCAATTCCAGCTTGTCGAAGAATATTTTCAGTTCGGTGATAGGTAAGTCTACCAATTCGGAAATATTCCGTCCGCCTACTCTTACGTATCCGGCTTCGGGCTTCAATCGTGTACCATGACACTTGGGACAAAGCGTCTTGCCACGGTAACGCGCCAGCATGACACGGTATTGTATCTTGTATTGGTTTTCCTGTACCATCTTGAAGAAGGCGTTGATACCTTCGAAATAGCGGGTACCTTCCCATAACATTTGTCGCTGCTCGTTGGTCAACTGATAGTAAGGAGTAAAAATGGGGAATCCTGCTTTCTCCGCACCACGGATTACCATGTCTTTCCATTCGCCCATCTTGTCGCCACGCCAGCACACTACGGCGCCATCATAAACGGAGAGTGAGCGGTTGGGAATTACCAGATGTTCATCAATACCGATAACACGACCGAAGCCTTCACATTCGGGACAGGCGCCGATAGGGGAGTTGAATGAGAACATCTGATCGTTGGGTTCTTCAAAGGTGATGCCGTCTGCTTCGAACTTGGTGCTGAAACGGTACAAACAGGTGCTGCCGTCGGGCTGATAAAAGCGCAGCAGGCAAGCACCGTCACCTTCATACATGGCGGTTTCGGCAGAGTCCGTCAGCCGGCTGATGGAGTCCTTGTCCTTGGCGGTCGTCATACGGTCGACCAACAAGAATACGGTATCCTTGTTCTTAGGCTGGTATTCATCAATACGTATCATTTCACCGTTTACTTCCAGGCGGTTGAACCCTTGTTTCATGTCTATTTCCAACTGCTGTTTCAAGGTGCGGCCTTCACGAAGCAATATCGGAGTAAGAACGGTATAACGTGTACCTTCCGGATACTCCAGCATGCAGTTTACGATATCTTCGGTGGAATGTTTCTTCACTTCTTGTCCGCTAACGGGACTGAAGGTACGTCCTACCCGTGCATAAAGCAAACGTAAATATTCGTATATTTCGGTGGATGTTCCTACTGTGGAACGCGGATTGCGGCTGCTCACTTTTTGTTCGATGGCGATAGCAGGTGGAATACCTTTGATGAAGTCACATTCCGGTTTGCTCATACGTCCCAGGAACTGACGGGCATAACTGCTGAGGCTTTCTACATAACGCCGTTGTCCTTCGGCATAGAGAGTATCGAATGCGAGTGAAGATTTACCGGAGCCGGAGAGCCCGGTGATAACTATAAGTTTATTGCGAGGTATCTCTACGTCAATGTTTTTCAGATTATTGACACGAGCTCCTTTTATAATAATAGACGTATTTTCTGCCATGATAAGGTCACTTATGTGAATTGGATTGCAAAGATAGTGCAAACTGAGAGTAGAATAAAATGAACTCGTTCATTTTTTGTGCTGAGGTACAAATTGGCAAGGTTAAGATTTGTTATACTTTCAGAGTACTGCTAAATTACTTTAAATAAAAGCATTAAATTCGCCTCAACTCTATTAATCAATTGTCAGACATGATAAAGCTCGATGCTAAATGGATCTTTGTAGTAGTGTTGTTTGGATTGTTCCCTCTTACTCTGCCGGCAAACGATCTTCACAAAGAGATGCGTGCTTTGGCGGATAGCGCACGGAAAAACTTGGGACAGGAACAACTGCCTGCTATAAATGCTCACTGGAGGCAATTGGCCCGTGAATTGAATGATACCGTGCAGATGAATGATGCTTATGATAACTTGACGTCGCACTATTACCAAGTGGGCGACATCGACAGTTTGAAGCAA
The DNA here is from genome assembly GCA_905215345.1 of uncultured bacterium. Lineage (GTDB taxonomy): Bacteria > Bacteroidota > Bacteroidia > Bacteroidales > Bacteroidaceae > Bacteroides. The sequence continues at coordinate 418,099 of CAJMPR010000001.1, read as the reverse complement.
GTTACCTATGAGTATATGGACTGGTGTCGGAAGCATAATAAACCGGAAACACGTTATGTTCAGTGGCGTCAATATATCCAGCGGATGACAGAGAAAAACATGCAGGAAGAAGCCATTGCTGAAACCTCGCGTTTGCATCAGGATGCCGAACGAGCGAAGAGCAAGTACGGGCTGGCTTGTGGGGAAATGTGTATCGGGTATAATCACCGTGTTTTTTCTAATAATGTAGATCTTTGTATAGAATACTATAATAATGCTTTAAAACTTTTTGAAGAGGGTAAACATTATAGGGACGCCTATGTTGTAATGCTGAATATCATCCAGACCTATCTTTCACGCAGCGAGTATGCTGAGGGCGAGAAATATCTCAATAAATTGGAACAGTTGGAAGAAAAACTTAACAAGGAAAAGATAGAGATAGATGCCGCGTTACATTTGCGTTTTTGTGAGTTTCGTGTCATCAGTTTATTGGCAAGTAAAGGAAAACAGGTGGCTGAACCCTATATAAAACTTACCGATCATTTTTATAGGCAGAATCCCCAAAGTTCCACCCCGGAAGCGTGGTTTGCCTATAAGATTATGTGCTGCCGTTTGCTGGGTGATTTAAATGGTAATATTGCTTATGTGGATTCCTTGATGGACTACCAACAGTCATTGGGTATCTGCTATCCCTATAATTATGCGATGAAAGCAGAGTTACAAGTGCAATTGGGGGATTACAAGGCTGCTTGTCGCAGCTATGCTGAATATGCACAGGCGACTGATTCCATACGTAAGGTTGAGTTGGATGAACAGTTGAGTAAGTATACAGCCCAGTTTGAAGTTGACAGGCTGAAAATGGAGAAGTTGGAACTGAGCGCCCAGTTAAGTAAAGACAGGCTGACGACGGCTTTGATAGCTGGCGGGTTGGTATTGGTTTTATTGATGGTTATTACTTATCTGTATATCCGCACCCTCACTATGAACCGTAATTTGAAGGCTGCACGTACTGCGGTACAGAAACTGAGCCAAGTGAAGAGCTCTTTTATTCAGCATATTACGCATGAGATACGTACACCTCTAAACTCAATTGTCGGCTTCTCTGCTCTGCTGGCCGAGGGAGAAGTGGACGAAAATGATAAGAAAGAGTATGCATCTCAGGTTGAAAGCAGTAATGTTTATCTGTTGGGATTGATGGAAAACATTATTACGATTGCGGATATGGATTCGCAAGTGCTGGATTTACCGAGGGAAGAGGTGAATGTAAGCGATTGTTTTAAGGAGTGTGCCGACAGTTTGCGTCCGGCTTTGAACCCTGGGGTTGAGTTGGAATGTGAATCTTCTATGCCCGTTCATACTGTCTATGCTGTCCGTTCCTGGTTAAAGATAGTGCTGACTGCTTTACTGGATAATGCAGTGAAATTTACTCAAGAGGGGGGTATTCGTGTTTCCTGTAAGGAAGATAGAGCGCATCGGTTATTGCGCTTTGTTATAGAAGATACCGGAATCGGTATAAAACCCGAAGATGTCGAGCATGTATTTGAACGCTTTTATAAAGCGGATATTTTTACCAAAGGTTCGGGTTTGGGACTTGCCATAGCTGGTGAAATAATGGAGATGGTAGGCGGGCGTGTTTATCTGGATGATACTTATAAAGGTGGCTGTCGTTTTATCATGGAATGGCCGTTACAAGATAAGGCTTGAATAATAAAAATTCGTATATAAAGTTATAACTGAAAAATGAGAGTAAAATCCCTTTTATGTATGTTCTTCTTGTCTCTGTTGGCGGGAGGAATTTTTGCGCAGGTACAGAGCGCTAAATATCCAAAACGTGAATTTCGTGCCGCATGGATACAGGCCGTGAATGGACAATTCCGCAGTGTACCCACAGAACAGTTGAAGCAGACATTGATAAATCAATTGAATTCTTTACAGGGGGCGGGTATTAATGCCATTATCTTCCAGGTACGTCCGGAGGCGGATGCGTTGTATGCTTCGCAGTGGGAGCCATGGAGCCGTTTCCTGACCGGTGTGCAGGGTAAAGCTCCCGAACCTTATTGGGACCCGATGCAATTTATGATTGAGGAATGTCATAAGCGTGGGTTGGAATTCCATGCATGGATTAATCCTTACCGTGTAAAGACATCGTTAAAAAATCAGCTTTCGCCTATCCATGTGTATAATACTCATCCGGAGTGGTTTGTGACTTATGGCGATCAACTTTATTTTGATCCGGCATTACCCGAAAGCCGTAATCATATTTATAAGGTGATTACTGATATTGTATCTCGCTATGATGTAGATGCTATTCATATGGACGATTATTTCTATCCGTACCCTATTAAGGGGAAGGATTTTCCGGATGATGCAAGCTTTGCCCGTTATGGCGGTGGCTTCAGCAATAAAGCGGATTGGCGTCGGAGTAATGTAAATATCCTGATTGAGAAGATACATGAGACGATTCGGGGATTAAAGCCGTGGGTGAAGTTCGGGGTCAGTCCTTTCGGTATTTATCGTAACGAAAGTAGTGACCCGTTGGGAAGTAAGACTAAAGGCTTGCAGAACTATGATGATTTGTATGCAGATGTACTTTTGTGGACACGTAAGGGATGGATTGACTATAACATTCCGCAGATATATTGGCAGATCGGACATCCGGCTGCTGATTATGAAACGTTAGTGAAATGGTGGGCAAAGCATGCGGAAAATCGTCCTTTGTTTATTGGACAGTCTGTTATGAATACGGTACAGAATGCCGATCCGCAAAATCCTTCAATGAACCAACTTCCCCGTAAGATGGCTTTGCAGCGTGCTTACCAAACCATTGGAGGCAGTTGCCAGTGGCCTGCCAGTGCAGTGGTGGAGAATGTCGGTAATTATCGGGATGCTTTGGTGGTCGAGTATCATAAATATCCGGCTCTTCCTCCGGTTTTTGATTTTATGGATAATAAAGCTCCGGATAAAGTGCGCAAGTTGAAACCTGTATGGACTGCCGACGGATATATATTGTTCTGGACGGCACCGAAGTTTGCGGACGAAATGGATCGTCCGGTACAGTATGTAGTCTATCGCTTTGATTCTAAAGAGAAGGTAGATATTGATGATCCTTCGCATATTGTTGCCATTACGCGTAATCCTTTCTATAAGTTGCCTTATGGCGATGGGAAGACAAAGTATCGTTATGTGGTGACGGCACTTGACCGTTTGCACAATGAATCAAAGTCGGTTAGTAAGAAGGTGAAAATTTAGCGGTTAGTGATTAGTGATGAGTGATTAGTGGGCTGCGCAATGTCTGCTTTAGCTTTGTAACGTTGACCTTTAGCTCCCTCAAGTAGCCCTTTACGTTGCACCTTCATTGCGCAGCCTACTAATCACTCATCACTAACCACTAATAAAGTATCAGTCCTGCAATGCCGCAGGCTATAATCATCAATATAGGATTGGCTTTGTACTTCTTCGTTCCTATAAAAGCAACGAGGAATATGATGATGCTGACAATGAAAGAGTACAGGTCCTCATCAGGGGAACTGAAGTTTTCTGCATTCATAAGAACCAGTGCCGCCGATGCCAATAATCCTACTACTGCCGGACGAAGTCCACTGAATACAGCTTCTACCGCCGGATGTTTCTGGTACTTCAGGAAGAATTTGCTTATAGTTAACATCAGGATAAATGAAGGTAATACTACCGCAAAAGTGGCGATAACAGAGCCCCATATGCTTCCCGTTGCCGTAAAACCTACGTAGGTGGCTGAATTGATACCGATAGGACCCGGAGTCATCTGGCTGATAGCTACAATATCAGTGAATTCTTGAGGAGTGAGCCAGCCATAGCGGGTGACAACTTCACCTTGTATCATGGACAGCATGGCGTATCCGCCGCCAAAACCGAAAAGACCGATTTTAAAGAATGTATAGAATAGTTGGAGGAAAATCATTGGTGTAATAGTGTTTAGTGATTAACGATTAGTGATTAGTGATACGTTCAACTCTTACCTTTCAATTTTTCACTTTTGGAGAGCGTAACCTTCCGAACAGGTATCCGCCTATACCGGCAGCTATAATAATCCAGATAGGGGAGAAGCCGAGTAACCAAATGAGTAAAGCGGAGACAACCGGTATCCAGATATTATAACGATTAATCTTTGCTGACTTAGCCATACTGAATGTCGGAGCGGCTATGAGTGCCACGACTGCCGGACGAATGCCTTTGAAGATATGTTCTACGGTAGTGTTGTCCTTGAAGTTATGAAAGAACAGGGCAATGGCAAGGATGATGAGGAACGAAGGCAGCACTGTACCTAATGCAGTAATGATACTTCCTCTTATTCCCCGTAGCCGGTATCCGATAAATATGGATATATTGACTGCAAGAATACCCGGTGCAGACTGGGATATAGCGAGAAGATCGATAAAATCATCTTTAGATATCCATTTACGTTTGGTTACAATCTCATTTTCTATTAACGGCACCATGGCATAGCCACCGCCTATGGTAAAAGCTCCTATTTTAAAGAAAATGGAAAATGCTTCGAGATATATGTTCATATTGTATAATGTTATAATGTTGTAGAGTGATGAAACCACTCTATCACTTTATATCACTCTGTTCCTTATTGTCTTCCTTACTTTCCTGTTTAGCATACTGGCTGGGACTCACATTGAAGTTTTTCTTGAATACTTCACGGAAATACTTTGCATCGCTAAATCCTGTCATTTCGGCTACTTCCGTAATGGTATGTTTTTGCTCTTTCAGTAATTGTGCAGCGTGTTTAAGACGGATAAACCTGATGTAATCAGCCGGAGCTTGGTCGGTCAACGCTTTTATCTTGTTATAGAAACTGGTTCGGCTCATATTAAGCAAGTTACACAGTACATCGACATTAAAGCTGGAATTGTCCATATTGTCTTCCACACCTTTTTTAACGGTAGCTATGAACTTCCAATCCAGATCCGAAGAACAATTTATGCATTCCGTATTATGTTCGTCGTCATTCAATTCCAGGTTGCCATATCTGTGGCGTAACAATGCACGGTTTGCCAATAGATTGGCAATCGTAGCCCGTAGGATTCCGATGTTGAACGGCTTCACTATGTATTCATCTGCACCCGTCTGTAACCCTTCAATAATATTCTTATCCGTATTAAGCGCTGTGAGTAGAATCACTGGGATATGAGATGTATCGATGTCGTTCTTTACAACATGGCAGAACTCGTCACCTCTCATTTCGGGCATCATAATATCCGAGATAATCAGGTCGGGAAGATATTCTTTCACGATTTCGAGTGCTATTCTACCGTTGCTGCATACTTGTATGTGGTATGCTTCCGACAGGGTACAACGTAAATATTCCCTTAGTTCGTCATTGTCCTCCACAATCAGAATCTTCTGAAAGTTTTCGGTATTCAATGTTTGCTGTTGGGCATGCTCATACATGTAAGCAGGAGGAGGTGTGGTGTTAGTGTTGACGGGTACTCCGGCTTCCGAATAAACTACTTTCTCACTTACAGGCTGAGGACGATGGATAGCTTTACGGTAGTACTTTTCCTTTTTCGGGAAAGTGACTTTGATACAAGAACCCTTGCCCTCAGTGCTTGAGAAACTTAACTTACCTTTATGTATATGTACAAGCTTCCACACCAGCAACAGACCGATTCCACTACCGGTAACTTTGGAGTTGATGGCATTACTACCGCGGAAGTGCATCTTAAACAGTTTCTTCTGTTCGGATGTCGGAATACCAATACCCGTATCTTTCACTTCCACGCTCCACGAATCTTCTGTTTCTGACGCATACACATGTACGCTTCCTCCCTCAGGAGTATATTTTAGTGCGTTGGATATGACATTCTTTAAAATGGAATCCATTTTATCCTTGTCCAACCAGATATTTAGATAGCGAAAGTTACTTTCATACGTCAGGCTAACATGTTTTACGTTAGCGTATGAACGGAAGACGTTGATGGTCTCCGTCATATAAGTACTCAACTCATACTCTGATACATAAAGATTACCCGAATATGTATCGGCGCGTTCAAAGTTAATGAGGTTGGTAGTGAGCCGTAACAACGCGTTTACATTACGGAGGGAGGTATTGATATTGTTACGTCCGTTTTCGCTCAAACTTTCATGATCAATAAGCTCTTCCAGCGGTGCTTTGATGAGTGTTAACGGAGTTCGGATGTCATGTGCCGTGTTGACAAAGAACCTGATCTTGTCGTCTGATACCTTTCTCTGTTTGCGAAGCACGATAATACGCACAGTGATACTTGCAATGGATATAATGATTATGGCATAAAGCAGCAGTGCCCATATACTGAGCCAGATAGGCTGCTCTATGTAAATCTGCATACTCCTTTCCTCCAAGACGATGCGGCGGTCTTCGTTGGATATGGCGCGGACACGTAACGTATATTCTCCCGGACTCAGGTTGGTAAAACGGATAATGTTTTCTTGTCCGGGGCGGCTCCAACCGTCATAGAATCCTTCCAGTTTCCATGAATACAGAATGAGAGAAGGATAGTCGTAATTGATGGACGATACCTGAAGTGAGAATATATTCTGGTTGTATTCCAACCGCAACGCTTTTGTCTCGTCAATGTCCAGAAGTAGGGGAGAACCTTCGTCTTTCGGATATACCGTTTGATAAAATACCCGCAAATCACTGAATATCATTTTGAACTTATGGTCACGGGGCAGTTCCATGCCTTTATTGAACTCAATGGCTCCGTCTGTACTTCCGAAGATAATGTCTCCGTTTTTACGTATTGTACCCGATGCTGCATTGAAGTGCTCGGAGCGTAGACCTTGTTCTTTTGTCCAGTTATGGAAACTTTTATCTTTGGTATTGAAGCAACTCAGACCACGTTCCGTACTTATAAATATAGAAGAACCTCCATCCGACACAATAGCGTAAATATTATTCGAAATAAGTGCACAATTCTCTGTATGAAAATGTTCGAACGCCTTTTTGACTGGATCGTATATCAGTACACCTGAATTATTGGTTCCGATATATAGTAATCCGTTAGGTGCTTGATATAAAGTATAGATATAAAAAGATTCTACCGGCATCGGAATATATTGGTATTTCCCGGTAGCTTTTTCAAGCAAGTATAGACCATTGGCCGTACCTACCCACATATATTGCTCGTTCTTCTCTTTGATATCGGTGACAAAATCCAACCCAGGTATAAGGTCTATTGTTTTATGAACCAAGTCGATTTTTTTGAGATTATAATAACCTCCCGACCATATATTTCCTTGACTGTCTTTGGTGATGGCCCGTATATATTTATCCGGACGGATATTTAAGTTTCCGAACAGGGTGGGAGTAAAGAAACTTACAGAAAGCTTTTTCTTGTCAATTTGATAAATTCCGGAGCTGTATCCACCTGCCCATATCACTCCGGGGACTACTTCGCATAAAGAAATAAACGTGTGGTTCTTGTTATGATGGTCTTCGTTAAAGATACTTAGGAAAGAATGCCACTGCTGGGTACGATGGTTATACAAGCTGATACCGTTGTTGGTGGCATACCATAAGTCACCTTCTTCATCTTCTATGATGGCATTCACCTGGTCGTTGATGAGGGATTGCTTGTTACCAACGGAATGTTTTATCCATTGATAATCACTATATCTATTATCACGTACGGTAACGCCGATGGGATAGTTAGCCATCCAGATACGTTTTTCTTCATCGACGTATATGTCATTGATGGTATTGCCGTTCATGACATTATACCGGTTGTAGTCTGCCAGAATGTACGCTTCGGATTTATAAGTATCCACGTTCATTTTGTAAACCCCGGCACCGTCTGTAGCTATTAATATTTCATTGTCTCCAAAAGCGCAGATACGATTAATGCTTACATCCATGAGGTCGGGATCCAGGGATAATGCCTGATGTGTGTTTAAATCGTAAACATAAACCCCTTTCTGGAAAGTTCCGATAAATACTTTTCTGCTTTTTTTATGGAAGTATACTTCATTAATTTGTAGCTTTAATGTATCTAACTTCTCACAAGGGCTGAGTTCAAGTATATTGTTTTTTAATTCAGCGTAGTGTATCCCTACGTCAGTACCGATAAAATAATGGGTTTTATCAATTTGTTCAATATCCGTTATACTTTCATCGATTGCGTTTTTGATTGTAACACATTGTTCCGTATCACTGTTGAACAGATATATGTTTTTATCGTTGCATAACCATACGGTACAGTTATTGTCAACAAAGCCATAGCTGACGGGAGTATGCATGCCTTTGGTTTCCTCTTGAGGAATCCGGTATATCAATTGGAAACGGTCATGCTTACTTTCGTAACGAAAAACACGCCCTTTTTTACCTATTTCCCACAGTCTGCCTTTGGGGTCTACATATAGCCAGTTCAAGTTCATCATGGAGTTGGCTTCTTCTTCGCCGTCCATTAACTTATATTGTTTGAACTCTTTCCCGTTGTAACGATCTATACCGTCATGTGTGAGAAACCACATATAACCTTTTGGTCCCTTTTGAATAGCATATATCCGCCTGTTGCTCAAACCATCCTCAACGCCGATATATTTATACGTCTGAGCGGCGGTAAAGAAAGTCGATAACAGGAAAATAAGGAGAAAGAAATGCTTCTTCATAATTAGCCTAATTAGAGATTTGAGTTTGAACGTTCGCTTGGGGGGACATAAAATTAACACAAAAGTAGGAAAATTGTTTGATATATGCAAAAAAGAAAGTAAAGAAAGAAAAACAAAACAGGCGTGAGATGCCGAAGCTCTCACGCCTGTTTTAATTATAATAGAAAAGAGTTTTATTTCTTTTTCTCTTCCACCCATTTACGTGCATTGACAAATGCTTCTATCCATGGGGTTATCTGGTCGCTGTGTACACGGTTTGCCGGATAATAGCCATTTTGCCATGGGAAAATAGAACGCTCCAAATGGGGCATGATAGCCAGATGACGTCCGTCTGCACTTGCTATTGCAGCGATAGAATAGTCTGAACCGTTCGGGTTACCTGGATATTCATTATAAGTGAATTTCGCTACTACATTGTATTTATTTTCGTCATAAGGTAGTGAGAATTTTCCTTCTCCGTGGGCTACCCAGATTCCGAGTTTGCTACCGCTTAACGAGCCGAACATCACACTACGGTTAGTGGGAATTGTAAGACCGATAAAAGTAGATTCAAACTTGTGAGACTCGTTGTGCAGCATCTTTCCTTGCTTCTTATGTTCAGGAGTGATAAGACCTAACTCCATCATCAACTGGCAACCGTTGCAAACACCCAATGAAAGCGTATCTTCACGGGCATAGAACTTGTCGAGCGCTTCTTTGGCTTTTGGATTGAAGAGGAATGCTCCCGCCCAACCCTTGGCAGAACCAAGTACGTCAGAGTTAGAGAAACCGCCGCAATAAACCACCATGTTCACATCTTCCAAAGTCTCGCGTCCGCTGATAAGGTCAGTCATGGTTACGTCTTTTACATCGAAACCGGCAAGATAGAGTGAATAAGCCATTTCGCGTTCACCATTGGTTCCCTTCTCGCGTATAATGGCGGCACGGATGCCGGTTGGAGTACGGCGGTTCGGGTCAATGCCGTATTGTGAGAACTTGCCTTTGAATTCAGGAAGAAATGCCAGATCCAGCGGTTGCATTTTGTAGTTCTCAAAACGTTTTTTGGCACAGCCGTTCATAGACTGCTTACGGTCGAGCAAGTAAGAAGAAGAATACCATACGTCACGCATATAGTCTATGCCGAATTGGTAAGTAGCTCCGTCTTTAGATACCAGGATATGACGTTCGTCGGTCGGTTTTCCCAACTTGATGAAGCCTACCCCTGCTTCTTCCAAAATCTTCTTTACTTCTTCCTTATACTTGTCGCTTACCTGGATAACAATACCTGGGTTCTCTGCAAACAATATCTTGATGAGGTCTTGTTCCTTAATTTTATCAAGGTCGATTTCCAGTCCGCCCTCTACATTGGCGAAACACATTTCCAGTAATGTAGTAATAAGGCCACCGGCAGAAATGTCATGTCCAGCAAGGATTAATTCCTTGTTTACCAGTTCTTGTACTGCCAGGAATGCATCACGGAAATATTCGGCATCTTGTACGCAAGGTACTTCGTCACCGACTTTACCCAAAGATTGCGCAAAAGCTGAACCACCCAGTTTCAGGTTGTCGAAGCTAAAGTCAATGTGGTAAAGCGTAGTCTTCTCATTATTTACCAATACGGGAGATACCACCTTCTTTATGTCGGAAACTTCTCCACCGGCAGATACGATTACCGTACCCGGAGCTATGACTTTGCTTCCGTCGGGATATTTCTGTGTCATGGAGAGAGAGTCTTTGCCAGTCGGTACGTTGATTTGCAGTGCGCAACAGAAGTCACTCAATGCTTTGACCGCCGTATAGAGACGTGCATCTTCACCTTCTTGTGAGCGACAGGGCCACATCCAGTTGGCTGAAAGAGATACGCTGTCCAGACCTTCGGCAAGCGGAGCCCATATCAGATTAGTCAATGCCTCGCTGACGGAGAGGATAGAACCTGCTGCCGGGTCGGCAAGCGCAGCTTGGGGAGCATGTCCCAAAGAAGTGGCGATACCTTTTTCTCCACGATAGTCCAAAGCTACGACACCGCAGTCGCTCAACGGTAATTGGAGTTCGCCTTGGCATTGTTGGCGGGCAACCTTACCTGTCACCGAGCGGTCTACCTTATTGGTCAACCAGTCTTTACAGGCAACGGCTTCCAGTTGAAGTACGTTCGTCAGGTACTCGTGCAACTTGGAAAGCTCGTATTTGGGCATTTCATAGTGGCGTTCTACGGTTTTATCTATCATGTAGGTCTTCGGAGAAGAACCGAACATCTGCTCTACGGCAAGGTCGAACGGACGTACACCGTCGGCTTGTTCAAAAGCAAAACGATGGTCTCCGGTAGTTTCACCTACCACATACATCGGAGCACGTTCGCGCTCGGCTACCTTGCGCACATGTTCAATGGCTTCTTCCTGAATGAGCAAGCCCATGCGTTCCTGACTTTCATTGGCGATAATTTCTTTGGCAGACAGTGTCTTGTCACCGATAGGCAATTTATCCATGTGAATAACGCCGCCGCACTCCTCTACCAATTCCGACAGGCAGTTGACGTGTCCTGCCGAGCCATGGTCGTGGATAGAAACAACAGGGTTATTCTCTTCTTCGCAGAGTGCGCGTACTACGTTATAGGCACGCTTCTGCATTTCGGCATTGGCGCGCTGCACAGCGTTCAATTCGATACCGCTGCTGTAACGTCCGGTATCTACCGAAGATACCGAGCCGCCACCCAAACCGATACGGTAGTTATCGCCACCGATAACGACTACTTTGTTACCGGCTTCGGGAGCACCCTTCAGGCAGTCACGTTGAGTACCGTAACCCACACCACCGGCAAGCATGATAACTTTGTCGTAACCGTAAACTTCATTTTTCTCCTTGTGTTCAAAAGTCAGCACAGAACCGCAAATTAGCGGTTGACCGAACTTGTTACCGAAGTCGCTGGCGCCGTTGGATGCTTTGATAAGAATCTGTTCCGGCGTCTGGTACAGCCATTCGCGTACCGGCAGGATATCTTCCCATTCGCGGTCTTCGTCGGTGCGGGGATAAGAAGTCATGTACACGGCAGTTCCGGCAATCGGCATAGAACCTTTACCGCCACCCATACGGTCGCGGATTTCACCACCCGTACCGGTAGAAGCACCGTTAAACGGTTCTACGGTAGTAGGGAAGTTGTGAGTTTCAGCTTTCAGTGAGATAACGCTCTTGATGTCCTTTACCTGGAAGAAATCGGGCTTGGAGTGGTCTGCCGGAGCAAATTGTTCCACTACGGGACCTTCGGCAAAGGCTACGTTGTCTTTATAAGCGGATATAATCTTATTGGGATTCTCCTGAGTAGTCTTCTTAATCATCTGGAAGAGGGAAGATTCCTGCTCCACACCGTCAATGATGAAAGTACCGCCGAAGATTTTATGACGGCAGTGCTCAGAGTTGATTTGTGCGAAACCGAATACCTCGGAGTCAGTCAGCGGACGTCCCAGATCTTTTTCCATCTTCTTCAGGTAGTCCATTTCTTCTTTGGAGAGCGCCAAACCTTCTTTCTCGTTATACTCTTCCAAATTCTGGATATGAACGATAGGCTCGGGTTGGCGGTTGGTGGTAAATACATTCTGATCCAGTCCCTTGTACATGCGTTGCAGCATCGGGTCACGGTCAGCATTCTCATCTTTCACGGGGAAATACTCCTCGATGCGTGTGATGCCTTCCAATCCCATGTTCTGGGTGATTTCTACGGCATTTGTACTCCAGGGGGTAATCATTTCGCGACGCGGACCAACGAAATGTCCTTTCAGGTTGTCTTCACTTTCGGGAGTGGCATCTCCGAAAAGCCAGCAGAGTTTGTCACTATCTGCCTGAGTGAGGTTGTGGTCGCACTCAACGGCAATCACACTCTTGGATGGGGTTCTGAAAAAAAGAATCATACTTTTATTTAAGAGTTTACGATTTGTTATTTTCAATTGAAGTTACTGTCTGTAAGTTAACTTCTTCTCTTTTCTTCCTGGCTGCAAAGATATACAAAATCGTTGGGCAGGAGAAAGAAAAGGAAATAAAAAACATCAGTCAAATGGCAAATGCGACCGAGCTGTTATTAGAATCTTCAGAGATATTTAGCTTTTGCGTGTAAGAAGAGCACTTTAAGAATGAATTACTACTGATAAAATATTGCGACTTATTCTAAACTTTAATTTCACTTGATTTGTTTTTAATAATGAATATATTTCTATGTTTGATAGCGTGTGCTATAACTTCTAACAGACCCAATATTATGAAACAGATTATCAATAGTGGTAGTAAAGAATGGGGACCGAATACAAAATCTGGATTTAGGTACATTGAAGTTCGTAAGGACCAAAAAATTGTTGTCAAACCTCAAAATACTTATTATTTAGTGTTCTTCTTAACCGGAGAAGTTTCTGTTTCCTGCAAACAGTATGACAATGCGCATTTTCATAGTGGGCAAATGATACTTCATTCTCTAAAAAACGGATGTGAATGGAAAGCTCTTCTTGATACCTCTTGTATAATTTTGGTTCTTGATAACGATATCCTTCCATCTGACAGGAGGGCAATAAAAGAGAACGCGGAGTCGTGGCTGGATGCTATGCCTACCTCTCAGCCATTGCCTGTGAAGCCGGCATTAAAGGACTTTCTGCGAAGTGTGAAGAGATATTTAGCTGATGGCTTTTCATGCTCTTTTATGCATACGATGAAGCGACAAGAATTGTCACTTATTTTTAGAGGGTATTATACCCCGGATGAAATATATCCTTTTTCTTTGCCAATAGTCAGTGAAACCCACGAATTTAAAACGTTTGTGATGAACAACTATCTAAAAATGAAAGGTTTGAAAGAGTTTGTTGATTTATCAGGAATGAATTTGAGTCAGTTTAATCGTAAGTTCAAAGAACACTTCAAAGAGAGCCCGTATCAATGGCTCATAAAGCAGAGGGCTAAGCATGTCTATCAGGAATTGTCATTGACTAATAAAAGTTTTACTGAAATAGCAAAGGAATTCCATTTCTCAGATGCCTCCCACTTTAATCGCTACTGTAAATCTATGTATGGAACCTCTCCTACCGAAATAAGGAAAGCTTCATTGATTGCTGCACAATAGAAGGAAGAAATAATAGTTTGAAAAAGGCATTGGAAAAGATACTTTTCCGATGCCTTTTTTGCCTATGCCTATATATCTTTTTGTATTCTTCATATAGAACCACCTATTTATATTTAAGGCTTGTTCGTTTTATCCAAATAACCATCCTTTTTATACTAATAGTAATTTTTCCCGAAAATTTTCATATCACATAACTTTGCGCTACTATTTATAAAAAGCAGGGTACTATTGTTTTTCAATAGTAGAAAGACAAAATATAAATGAACCTTATGGATGATTTTTTGAAAATGATGGTTGAACCCAAATCTACAGAAAAGATGAGCTTGGCTCATGGACTGACAATTCTTATTTATTTGGCTGATGCTTTTTATGAGCAGGGTGGTTATTTAAATGATATTTCTAAAGAGCATGGTTTTCCTTTAGTAAAACTTGAATTGATTACAAATCAACTGGAAAAAGCGGGATTGTTGAAACGTCATCCTGATGATTTGAATAGAATAATGCTAAAAGAAATACCTGAAGGACGATGGATTTTTGAAGTAATACTAGTTTTAAGAAAAGCACTGAACGATGACTGAGTCCTTTATATTAACTATAAATGAAAATAATATGTCGACTAAGCAAACAATGTTTCATAGACACGAGGATTGTAGTAAATGTACGGAAACAATCCAGGGGGGATTCAAATACATTAAAACTCAAGAAAAAGAGAAGTATATATTTAAGATGTTAGATACATTCACTCTTTTATTTGTATTGAAAGGCAAAGCACTTATATCTTGTAATGAGTTTGTGGATATTCCTGTTAATGAAGGAGAGATGGTTCTTTGGCCTATGAATTCAATGTGTACTTGGGAATCTATTACAGATACTACAAGCATAGTTCTCGAAGGAACCAATGAAATTCCTTTATGTGACAGGAAGGTACTTAGTGAACATGCCGATAAGTGGCTGGATGTGTCCCCTACTTTTAATGCACTACTTATTAAGCCCAGGCTAAATCAGTTCCTTTCCTCCATAATAAATTATCTGGAGGATGAAATCAGTTGCCCTCATCTGTATAAAGCTAAACTATTGGAACTATCCTCTCTTTTTAGAGCCTATTATGTACCCAAGGAACTGATGACCTTTTTCCTTCCAACAGTGCGTAATACCCATGAATTTGAGACATTTATAATGAATAACTATTTGAAAATGAAAGGGGTGAAGGAATTTGTAGACCTATCCGGAATGAATATAGGAACTTTTAAAAGGAAATTTAAGTCTCACTTTCAAATGAGTCCTTATCAGTGGCTGATTAAACAAAAGTCTAAGCACATTTATTATGAGTTGTCTTTGACTAATAAAAGATTTACGACAATAGCTAAAGAGTTTAAATTTACAGACGCTTCCCATTTTAACCGTTACTGTAAGACCATGTTTGGCTCTTCTCCTACCGATATACGAAAAAGTTTTCAGAATAAGTCATAGGTAGTAAAGAACATTGTAATACGAGGGTGTAGTTCATGAAAAGAAAATTATTAGTACTTCTGGTTTTGGTTGGCTTTTCTGTCGCAGGGTATTCTCAAATAGCTGCAGTGAAGACTAATCTGTTTTATGGGGCGTATACTTATACTCCAAACCTAAGTTTTGAAATGGGGATGGGAAGACAGAGTACACTGGAATTTGGAGGTGGTTACAACCTCTGGAATCTATATGGAAACGAACAGGATAATAAGAAACTTGTCCACTGGCTCGGACAAATAGAATATCGTTACTGGCTGTGCCAGAAGTTTGCAGGACATTTTTTAGGAATACATGCTCTCGGCTCTCAGTTCAATATTGGAGGACATGAATTGCCGCTGCTATTTGAGAAAGGGTCACGAAATTATCGCTATGAAGGTTATGGGTATGGAGGAGGTATCTCTTATGGTTATCAGCTCTATCTGAGTAAACGATGGAACCTTGAAGCAAATGTTGGTATTGGTTATGTTCGTTTATCCTACAATAAATATAATTGTGTGAAATGTGGTTCAAAAATAAGTTCTGAAAAGAAAGATTATGTTGGTCCTACAAAGGCCGGTATTTCTCTGATATACATCATTAAATAACTATGAATATGAGAAAACTATATATAGTAGTAATCCTTATGTTGGGAATGCTGAACAGCTTTGCACAGCCAAAGGAATATTCGGGACAGATAAATATTACTCCACTTTCTTTGCAACAGAAAGGAGACTCTGTTTATGTGAACCTGAAGTTTGATTTCTCGGATATTCATGTCGATTCCCGCCGTTCTATTAGTTTGGTACCGGTATTGGTGGCTCCGGATAATCATCGTGATTTGACTGAGGTAACGATTAAAGGGCGTGAGAATTATAACGTATACCAACGTGAAATGGCATTAATGAGTAATCACAAAAAAGTAGTATATGCGGAAAGTGCTCCTTATGCTGTTTTGCCGGGGTTTAAATCCAAACAGGTGAAAATACTTGAATATAATATTGCAGTAAAGTATGAACCTTGGATGGCAGATGCTAAATTGGAAATGTATGAAGATGTATGTGGATGTGGTAGCCCTGCGCGGAGAAGTGAGGTGGTAATGCTTATAAACCAAATATTGTTAGAGAAGAATAGTGATATCGTTCCTTATGTAGTGACTCCTTATTTGGCATATGCTCAACCCGTCATTGAGACAATCAAGCAACGTGAAATGATTGGGGGAGTTTTCTTGGATTTTGTAGTAAACAGGACGGATATTAGGCCTGACTATATGAATAATCCACAGGAGCTAAAGAAAATCTCTGATATGATTTCAGAAGTCCGAAATGATAGGAATATTACTGTTCGTACAATCAGTGTAATTGGTTATGCATCGCCCGAAGGTACTATTGCGGGTAATAAACAGCTCTCCGAAGGTCGCGCAAAAGCGTTGGTAGAATATTTGCTTCCGCATTTTGACTATTCGCGAAGTCTTTACAACGTAGAGTTTGGAGGTGAAAACTGGCAAGGGTTAAAAGAATCTGTTGAAGAGTCTCAGATGTCCTATCGTCAACAAGTGCTTGATATAATCGAGTCAGTACCGGCAGAAATAAATTATGTGACGAAAACGAGTCGCAAGAAGGCTCTGATGGATTTGGCTGGTGGTACCCCCTATTTATATATGCTTCGCACGTTCTTTCCGTCACTTCGTAAGGCGATTTGTAAAATAGATTTTGAAGTTAAGAATTTTGATGTCCTTCTGGCAAAAGAGATCGTTAAGACTCATCCTCAGAATCTAAGTCAGCATGAGATATATCTTGTTGCAGGTACTAATGAAAAGGGCTCGAAAGAGTTTACTGACTTACTTGAAGTGGCAGCACGTATCTTTCCTGAGGATGCTATAGCCAATCTGAATGTTGCTTCTGCTGCACTTTCACGTCGAGATATTCCATGTGCTAAACAATATTTGACTAAGATGAAAAGTATTCCTGACATTCCAGAGTATTACAATACGATGGGAGTACTGGAGATGATTGATGGAAACTGTGATAAGGCGGTGGGCTATTTGGAAAAGGCAGCTCAAATGGGGCTGGAGGAAGCCAAGCTAAATCTGGAAGAAGTGAATCGAAGGTGTAAAGACCAGATGTTGACTGAATAACAATAATAAAGAAGAGAGCTATTATTTATCACTATTTAAAAATTGAAAGAAATGAAGAAAATTCTTTTAGTGGCTTTTATTGCCACAACACTTTTTGCTTGTAATAAAGAAGATGAAAATGTTGCAACAGTGAATGGGAAAGCGAGTCTTTCCGTAAAAATAGATATACCCAAGTTAACCAGAGCAGGGGATGCAAATGTAGCAAATCCTCTTGCAGAGATTGCAGAGATGATACTTGTTGTAAAGGATAAAAACAATATTCCTGTTACGACTAAGGTTGTAACATCCAACTTTACTTCTCCTATTGTTCTCATTGAAAAAACAAATGATGCAAATCTCATAGATGGGAAAGTTTATGTATATGCGGTTACTGCCGGAAATGACTGGGGTACTTTGTCGGAGAGTAATCTGCCTACGCTTGCAACCGGGCAGTTGGATATAAATAAGTGGCAGAAGGATCATACGGAAACTAAAGGAGGCTTTGTAAATGTTCCTTATTACGGAGAGGCTACTATTATTCAAGATGGAGTTAACACAGACTCACACATCCTTTTGACAGCAACTGTTACAATTACACCGGAACTTGGGCGTATTCAAATATTAGGTATCCCTACTGGTGGAACTAAGACTGTAGGAACAAGTGTCATTACAGTGTCTGATATTGCTATTACAAATGTCTATATCAACAATATTTATAGCAATGGCGCTTTGGTATCACCTCGTGGGAATGGAGTTGATGATTGGGTGTCAACAGCTTTTTTCGGCACAGATGGTTCTCTGTTTTCTATGCAAGATGATAACTCAGGATTTGGCTATCAGGTTTTCGAAGGAAATACCCCGCATGTAATTGTGAAAATTACCTATAAGACCAGTGTGGACGGTGCTGTTAAGTCTGACCATGTAGGCTTTCTTACTATTCAGAAGTTTACTTATGATTCGATAGATACCGGAGACTTGACCATCGTAAAAGGCAAGATTTATAATGTAGATTTAGGTAATTTGACGCTTACTTACGATAAAATTGGTAATGAACCTTATGACAATACTATTTATTACGATTTGGTAGCGAATGTATCTATCGAACCTTGGACAATTATTAATGTGACTCCTGTTATTCCATAATAGAAATATGCTTCTAAGGAAATATGTTCCATTGTTGATCTTGATAGCTTTGACTGCTGCAATGAATGGTTGTACTAAAGAAGATACAACTGATTGTTTCTCTGGCTTGAAACTCAAATTTCGCTTTACGTTGCATAACAACGGAGGTAATAAATTCGGGGATGAAGTCAATAGGATATATGTTTATCTGTTTGATGAGCAGGGCATATTGCAGTTAAAAGCAATGGATGATACTCAAACATTGACTTATAGCTATTTGCTGCGCGATCAACTCAAAACTATGACAGGGACAAACTTATTGGGAGCGTTACCCAATGATTACGTAATGCATTTGGATATACCGCCTGGCAAGTACAAAATAATAGTATGGGGCAGTAGTGCACAGGATACTGAAAGTGTGTTTCTTGATGCTTATATGAATACTACCACTATTCATGACCATCATCAGGAAGGGGTTGTGCTTGGGGTAACCAGAATGGAAGATTTCCTTATGTTTATGAGGCACAACCATCTCACTGACTTGCCGGAGAATATAGCTCCGATTTTCCCTGAAATCGATGATTTCTGGTACGGAGTATATGGGACACGTAATGAAACAACGAGTAAATATACGATGGATGAAACTGTCGTTAAATCGGGGGAAATTACGGAGGCGGATATTGAACTTATTCGGAATACCAATATAGTAAAAGTCACTGTTACCGGCTTTGAAAATATAGCTATGGCAGGAAACAAGGCGGCATTACCATTCAGGGTCTGTGTGACAGCTGCAAATGGCTGTTACAAATTTGATAATTCGATTGAAGAAAAGGCGCAGCCTATTCGCTATATTCCATATTTGGAACAGATGGCGGAGGGGGAAATGCAAGCTTATATCAAGATTGTACGAATGGATATTGAGAATCATACGATTCAGCCTGTATATCTAATCATAGAAGATTCTATTACAAGACAAAGGCTTCCAATGCAACCTATTGATATAATGAATGTCTTGATGCAAGCCAAGGATGCCGGAGGAAATTATATATATCGCAATCAGGCAGATTTTGACCGGGAATATGAGCACCCTATAGAGATTAGAATTGGGTTGGATATGCAGGTCAGAATTTTTATTAGAGGCTGGGAAATAGTTATGGTCATTCCTGAAATTTGAATCTATTATGGAACTATTTATTAAAAAGTATACATTGGTTCTGCATTTGCTTTCAGCATTGAACATGCTGCTGTTGTTTATGATGAGTAGTTGTGCACAAGAGCAGATACTCGAAGTGGATAGTAGTGCAGAACTGGCTTTCAGGGTTAATACCAAGGCCTTTGTTGGAGAATCCGTAGAAGGTGTAACCCTTAATTCTGTCAGGATAATAATTGCAGATATGAATTTGGGAAATAGTATAATCGTTGTAAATAGGTTGATTGATAACCAAAATAAGCAGCCGAACGATTTTATTTTCAGGCTTAGGCAAGGCAAGTATAAAATTTGTGTGGTAGCTAATGAGACGGAAGCCATGAAGTCCTCTCTTGTCGCTGTTCAAAAGCTATCAGACCTGGATGCCATAACGGTAATTACTCCTACACAAGAAAGTAATATTGTATTATATCAGTCAATGGATATGATTCTTAGGGCAACCTTTTCCGCACCGGAACAAGCAGAGGTCTCAGTTGATGGAGGAAACAACTGGGTATCTCCGCCAATGGTAACGGTGATCTTGGAAAGGGTTGCTTCTAAGATATCTTTAGCAATAAAAAAGCTGACTACCCGTCCCGAAGACAAGTTCGATATTAAAAAGGTGGAGCTGATAAATCTTCCTTCCGATAGCCACTTGATTCCGGGAAGTGCTTATACAGGTGTGCTGCACAGCGAGGTGTCGTTTGGGGGTACGGCTGTCTCATTTGTAAATAACGCTGAGACAAAGTCTATTTTTAGCGATTACATTGTACCTGAATATCTTTTACCCAAACCTGCATCTTCTGATGATGCGGCAGCATTGGTTATAACTGCTGCTTATACAGAATTGGGAAGTATGCCCCGCGAAGTTGTTTATACCATTCCTGTTTTAGGACAAAATGCTTTGGATTATAGCCTTAAACGTAATTGTCATTATAACATTACGGCAACAATCACACAGCCGGCAGAGGCTGTTTCCTCTTTAATCATTGAATATGAAGTAGTGCAATGGATGAATGCCGGTAATGGTAGCTTTGAAGCCGGCGCTGTAACTTTTTCAGGCAAATGGGAGGATGATACAGATATTGCAGGTAATACGGTTTCAGTGTCTAATAATACATCGGTGACTTATGAATTTACACTTAGTTATCCTTTTGGGGCTGTCTGGATGGCGCAACTGACAAATGTCCAAGACTTTGATTTCGACTTGAACAATAGTGGAGTACGCCAGGGCACGACTGCCGAAGGGACTGTTTACAAAATAAAAATAAGGCCTCGTACTGCTGTTTCAACCAATGATGTTACAACCGAATTTTATATCACTGTTTTCAATGGTATTGAAAATGTTGAGTTAAATCTTACTAAGAGCGGTACAGGTAATGGGTATAGATTTATTGTCAAACAAAATCCGAATTAAGATATGAGAAACGCGTTGTTAGGTTGTATATTACTGTGTGCAATTATGTTGAGCTCCTGTATAAATGAACTGGTATCCGATTCGCAGGCGCAAATCAAAAACACTATAACCTTCACTCTTTATAGTTCATTGGCATCGGCGCAGGAAACAAGGGCTACACGTGCAGTCGATGATGTGCTTGATAATGAAAAGGCGGTTAACTGTATCGATATATTCTTTTATGATACCTCGGGCACAAACTGCCTTTTTTATCCGGATGCAAGCTACATTGCTATTAAGGACGATCAAGTCACTATCAGAGTTCCGGAAAGCGTGATGATTTCTCTGGGAAGTGCAGGAGACTGTAAAGTGTACATGTTGGCTAATTGCCAGTTGTCAAGAGATGCCTTTGCTGATAAAACACTCGAAGAAGTCAAAAAACTGTTGATGGATAATGTCGTAGGAAAACAGTTCAATGGCACGAAACAGCCTGGTGACTTTTTTATGGATAGTGAAGAGATAGAGGTTACTTTTGATGGGAATCTGTCTAATCAGAATTTGGGAAAGATTTTACTTAAACGTGCAGCAGCTAAAGTGATAGTCGATATTACAAGTGCTAAGATAGACGGGTATACTCCGATGGGTGCAAAGGTAACGATTGTAAACTATCTGGATATAACAAAATTAGGCGCTAAATATCAACATGAAGGTGATGCTGATAATTATAAATCGGCATCAAAAGCGCTTGTTGCAAAGGGAGGGACAGATAATCCGTTTGCAATGGATCCACAAAATCCTATTTATACTTATGCCAATGACTGGGAAAAATATCCGGATAAAGAGACGTATGTTCTGATTGCTTTAGATTGGTATAGTGCTACTACCAAGACAACAAGAACTTATTACTATCGTATCCCTTTCTCTTATATTCGTGCTGAGGGCAATGTCGAGGTCCATCAGTATAAGATAAACCGCAATTATATTTATCAGTTTGCAGTTAATGTCAGCCGTTTGGGTGGGCTTGATCCGTCCGATGCGGTAGACATTTCTACTAATTTCGATTTGGTGGACTGGACAACTAAAAAGGTAGAAGTTTCCATTCTTGAATATCACTTCCTGTTTGTATATAATCCGAATGTCGAAATCTATAACCGTAAGACAAACATATGGGAATATAAATCCTCCAAACAACCGGTCACAATTACAATCACCAAAGTATATTGCGATGAATTTGATGTTAATGGCGGGATAAATCCTAAAAATTACTCAGTTGGTGATCTACAATATCCAAGGATTAGCTTTTCGCAAGTTGAGGATAAGACTTATTTTACCTTTGAGTCAATGGTGCCTATAAACTATGTTCCATTGTATATTACAGCCAGAGTAAGTAATTCGGCAGGACTTTCGACAGATATTTCGCTCACAATATATCCCAAAATATACGTCACACCTTCTTATTCTTATGGCGGATATAACACATCGGTAAATCCGGATGATAAGGGTATTATTCCTTCAAATGCAGCTTCTGCAATTCTCGACGGAAAGACAATCTGGTTGGCAGGCTCTTATCAGACACCGGAGGGACTGAATGCTGATGCTGGAAACAATAGCCCCAATGGTGGTCCCACAGATACTCCGCCTCAGAAAAACTTCAATTTCTTTACAGTACATGTCACATCACTCGACCTTGAAGACGAAGAGGAGGGAATGAGAGTAGGAGACCCTACAGAGGCGATTACTCACTTGGGGAGTACGAAGGGAGGGATTGATAATCGCGACCAGGTTGTTACAGGCTACAATCTTACATCATGGGAACCATTGTCACCCTATTTCCGCTCAAAGACTGATGTCGAGCATAACAAGATAGTATCTCCTCAGTTTGTAATAGCTTCGCAGCGCGGCATCACTTTTACGACTAAATCATGGGATGTAGCCCGGCAGCGGTGCGCAACTTATCGGGAGTCCCAATTTGCTGCCGGTTCATGGCGCATGCCGACACTTGCCGAATTAAAACTTGTGCGTAAAATGCAACTGGATCCTAATAGTGCGATAAAAGAATTATTCCAATCTACATACACCAGTGGTTGGTGGGCTTCCCAACAAGGCTCTTCTGTAGTCTTGGGTGATAAAAATGATGCTACTGCCATTCGTGTTGACCGTCCTGAGGATAATAACTCAGTACGTTGTGTGCATGATTCATGGAGAGATTAATTAATAAGAAGATGAAAAATAGAATCTATATATTTGTGCTATTGGCACTCGTGTTTTCAGGATGTCAGGATTACAATACCGGTATTCATTTCAATAATGAATCGGAGCTCATAGTCAGTCTTGATATTCCCGAACCTGTTGTTGTGAAAACGCGGTCAGGCATTAAGGATGAATTATCGTCTTTATGTGTGTTGGTATTCGATAAGAATGGGTTATATCTTTCAAAGCATAATGGAGAATTGGTATCGGGTACGGATGCTAATGCAAACTACAAGTTTGGAGGCATGCCTGTCACAAAGGACAATGAGCTGCTAATTCTCCACTTTGTAGCCAATTATGATTGGACGGAGTTTTCTGATGCGGCAAATATAGGTAAAGGTGAAGCCGAAGTAATGAATAAGCTTACGGTAGCAAATGACCGGGTCACGTACTGGCAAAGGGTCGAGTTGCCTGATGGGCTTGTCGGAAATAAAGGAACGACTATTACACTGAAAAATGATGTAAGCCTGTTGCGGAATGTAGCGAAGATTACTGTTGAAAATTTGACGAATGAACCAGAAGGCAAGACATATCTTACCGATGTCACATTTGCTGTGGGAGATTACATGGATAAGGGGACAGTCGCTCCCTATTCTACGGCATCTTATAAGTTTGTAAAGGGAGCGGTAACGGAAGCTTTGGATGGCAAAATTGTCTCCATTACGGATGGAGGCGAATTTTTAAATGCACAGAATGGTTCTGCCGGCGCTCCATCGGATGCTAAATATGTTTATGAGCGAAAAAACTCGATGGCTCGTAATCAAACTTATATCATAATAAAGGCATTCTTCCAAAGCACTCTTGCAGGAGTAAATACAACAATCCCCTCGTATTATAAAATTGATATTGCTAACGAGAGTTCCAGTGCATTGCCTGACATTGAGCGTAATTGCCATTACATCATACGAGTGAATGATGTGGCTATGGAAGGGTATCCGACGCTGAAGGAGGCAATGAACAATCCGGCATCAAACAATATCAATGCATCGGTTCAGGTTGCCGAATATACTTCCGTCTCCGATGGAACGAATATACTTCAGATAGAAAAAGCAGTTTTCACGTTCGTAACTTCAGGGCAGCATTTTCAAATAAAATACTCTTATTTTGATGGTATTAATGGCCGGATAGATAATACAAAGGTTACGGTCTCAATGGAGCAGAAAGAAACCATGAGGGTAATAAAAGATTATAGCTATTCAGATGGTATTATATCGGGCACAACAGCTAATATTCCGGTAAATAACGATATTTATCAGATGGCATTTATCGTGTCGGATGGAAGGCATCTGTCCCGTAGGATTACTATCCGTTTGAGGAAACCGATGACTTTTCTGAATGTGTCGGCAATGCCCAATGCCGGAATTGAACCCAGATTGTGCAAAGTGGCTAATGCAGTTGGCCAGCCTGTTACGATAATATTTAGTTTTCCACCAGACGTTGCGCCGGAAATCTTTCCTTTGCCTGTTTATGTCTATTCTGCTAAATTATCACCGGATCCGACGAAAGAAGGTATTCAGCCCCTTGCTGTCGACCCTAACCCCGATAAGACTTTCAGGTATATATATATGGCACCATATCTGGGCAATGATAAGAATGATGTACCTATGCCACATGCGATATATCTGGTTACTTCTACTCCTTCGTCCAATGAAGACGTAATTCTGGCATCAGACTATTTTAATGATGTCCCCATTCAACTCAAGTCAGAGAATATGCCTGCTTTAAGCAATATTAAGTTCGATCCGAACCCGGTATTAAAGTTGAAGGAGCAACCGGTGGTTTTGACATTTGATATTCCGGAGGTAACAGATAAACCCCTGCCATACAAAATGTGGATACATACCGATTATTTGGAATATGTTTCTACCGCCAGGACGGATTGTGTATGGGATAATGCCATGGGAGCATATTGTTATACAACTCATACTGCCGGCAGTCAAAACATAACATTCAAAACCACTCGTGCCGAAAGTGGCGAGTATGTCCGTTTAGATGGTGACTGTTTTGCGTCTGTAAGCATGAAGCGAACCATCAAACAAGGTGAATTCAAAGATATGTCGGCCAGTGTTCTCAGCGGAACAGCAGGAAGTCCGGTAGATATACTCTTTTCATTTGATGAGGCAGGCTCTTATTATGCTGTGGATGGAGTAGATATCTTTTTCACAACCCAATATCTGGAACCGGCATCGGGAAGTGGTATTGTGCCTACCGGAAAATCCAATGAATATAGGATGCATGTTGCTTCAAGTGCGCAGCAGACTGCAAAATTTTCCTTGAAACAGTCTCTGAATATAAATGATGGAGAAAAGGTACGGCTTTCGGCTACCGGCTTTAAGGACACGTATACTACATTTTCCATTCCCGGAAAGTTAACCCTCGGCAGTAATATTCCCGGATATGAAGATCGCCCTGTATTTAC
Organism: uncultured bacterium; assembly: GCA_905215345.1. Lineage (GTDB taxonomy): Bacteria > Bacteroidota > Bacteroidia > Bacteroidales > Bacteroidaceae > Bacteroides. Next base: position 392,444 of record CAJMPR010000001.1, on the reverse strand, counting down.
ATTCAATGATTCCCCTACATCACTCTCCGAATTGCTAAAATGGGTAACTGTGAAGCTCAATTTTAATATACCGGCATCTACTAAAGTCAACGGTGAGTTTATATCTACCAGCAATCCTTTGTGGTTATATTATGAATGCAGTGTAAACACTCAGTATCTGAGAGAAGAATCTGCCCAGGGTAATATAGCAGAGTTTTGGCAATCGAGTGAGAGTAAGGCCAGTCGGTTATATTCGTATAAAAGATTATGGTTTAAGATAACTTCTGTCGGTAATAAAACGATAGAGCTTGATACTGATGTTGATAATGACTTGTCTGTAATAACGTTAATGTCTGTATCAGACAAAGGAGTAACTGTCTCTAATGATCTGTTCAAGACTGCAACGAATATTCAGAAGAAATAGAACAACTTTATGAAGTCCATGTTATATATCACATGAAAATTTTACTGAGCAGACGAAAAAACGTTAACACAATGTGCTCGTCTCATAAAAAAGTCCGATATTTGCGCCCATGATTCAGATAGAGACCATGATCGATATATTGTGGAAGGGATTCATAATTGGTGTGATAGTGTCTGCACCGTTGGGTCCTGTAGGTGTCTTATGCATCCAGCGTACTTTGAATAAGGGACGCTGGTATGGTTTTGTAACCGGCATAGGAGCTTCGCTAAGTGACATAGCTTATGCTTTGCTGACGGGTTACGGAATGAGTTTTGTGTTCGACTACGTCAATAAGAATATTTTTTATCTGCAACTCTTTGGAAGCATCTTGTTGCTGGCATTCGGTATTTATACTTTCCGCAGTAATCCGGTACAATCCATTCGTCCGGTTTCTACCAATAAAGGAACTTATTTCCATAATCTCATTACGGCGTTTGCCGTCACTCTATCCAATCCACTCGTTATTTTCCTGTATATTGGTCTCTTCGCCCGCTTTGCTTTTGTAAGTGAGGGAGTATTGGTGTTTGAGGCTGTAACGGGATATCTGGCTATTGCTTTGGGAGCATTGGCATGGTGGTTTGGCATTACTTTTTTTGTTAGTAAAGTCCGGACGCAGTTCAACCTGCGTGGTATTTGGATATTGAACCGTGTAATCGGAGGCATCGTAATGATAGTTTCTGCACTTGGATTGGTGTTCACATTGATGGGAGAATCACTCTATTAGAGTATAAGTGATAGAGGATAGTTAAATGAAGATTGCACAACAACTGAAGAAAAAGAATATTGCCGAGTATCTGATATATATGTGGCAGGTGGAAGACTTGATTCGTGCTAATAAGTGCGAACTCGATGAAGTCCGCCGTACTGTTATTTCCCGTTATCCCGAAGAGGAACATGCCCCACTGGAAGAGTGGTATGGCAACCTTTTGGACATGATGCGTCTGGAGGGAGTCGTGGAGAAGGGGCACTTACAGATAAACCGGAATGTAATCCGTAATCTGACTGACTTGCATGCAGAGTTGTTGTCGTCCACAAAGTTCCCTTTTTATAATGCTGCTTACTTCAAGGCGTTGCCTTTCATTGTAGAGTTGCGCCAGAAGAATGGAAATATGGAGGAACCGGAACTGGAAACCTGTTTCGAAGCATTGTATGGTGTACTGTTGCTGCGTTTGCAGAAGAAGGAAATCAGTCAGGGCACTGTCAAAGCTATCGAATCAATCAGCAATTTCATTTCTTTGCTTGCCAACTACTATGATAAAGAGGCCAAAGGGGAACTGAATTTGGAAGACGTATAAGCCATAGCTCACACTTAAACACGCTTCAACCGTAAATAGTAAATCGTTCAATCGTAATAAAAACATGAATATCTTAGTCACCGGAGCCAACGGACAACTTGGTAATGAAATGCGGGTGCTTTCCGCAGAAAATCAACAGCACACCTACTTTTTTACAGATGTACAGGAACTGGATATTTGCGACGAGCAAGCTGTTCGTGCATTTGTAGTCGATAATAGGGTAGACGTAATTGTGAATTGCGCTGCCTATACTGCCGTAGACAAGGCGGAAGACGACCCTGAATTTTGCGATAAACTGAATCATATAGCCCCCGGTTATCTGGCTGCTGCGGCTGAGGCTTGCGGTGCTGCGATGGTGCAGGTGTCTACGGACTACGTGTTCGACGGAACGGCACACATCCCTTATACCGAAGAAGTTGCTTCATGCCCTAACTCTGTTTATGGCTCTACGAAGTTGGCAGGGGAGCAAGCGGTGATGAAACACTGTAGCCGTGCAATGGTGATTCGTACAGCATGGCTGTATTCTACTTTCGGCAATAACTATGTGAAAACAATGATTCGCTTGGGCAAAGAGCGTGAAGCGCTTGGGGTGATATTCGACCAGATAGGTACGCCGACCTATGCGCGCGACTTGGGTCGTGCCATCTTTGCTGCTATAAATAAAGGTATAGTGCCGGGCATTTATCACTTCAGTAATGAGGGTGTTTGTTCGTGGTACGACTTTACGAAAGCTATTCACCGCATTGCAGGCATCACCACTTGCAAGGTGAAGCCGCTGCATACCTATGAATATCCTGCTAAAGCTCCACGTCCCAACTACTCTATACTTGATAAGACAAAAATAAAGGAGACGTATGATATTGAAATCCCCTACTGGGAAGACAGTTTGGTAGAGTGTATCAAAGGTCTGTAGTTCGTGATGAAGATATTGCTTCTTTTGCAGTTTGTGTCGCTTTGGGCACTGCATTGGGAATAATCTTTGATTATTTGGGAGCAGGTATAGGGCTGGGAGCTACTTTGGCAGTTCTCATCAATATGAGATTGAATAAAGAAAAAGATAAAAAGTAAGATATGAATGCTGAAATAGAAAGAAGACGAACCTTTGCGATCATCGCACACCCAGATGCCGGTAAGACATCACTGACGGAGAAGCTGTTGCTTTTCGGAGGTCAGATACAGGTAGCGGGTGCCGTAAAGAGTAATAAGATAAAGAAGACGGCAACGTCGGACTGGATGGATATTGAAAAGCAGCGTGGTATCTCTGTTACCACTTCTGTGATGGAGTTTGATTATCAGGATTATAAGATTAATATCCTTGATACTCCGGGTCACCAGGACTTTGCCGAAGATACCTACCGTACGCTGACAGCAGTAGACAGCGTTATCATCGTAGTGGATGGTGCGAAGGGTGTGGAAACCCAGACACGTAAGTTGATGGAAGTATGCCGTATGCGTAATACACCCGTTATTATCTTTGTCAACAAGATGGACCGTGAAGCCAAAGACCCGTTTGACCTGTTGGATGAGTTGGAAGAAGAGCTTTCCATACATGTCCGTCCGTTGACATGGCCTATTGAGAGCGGTGTCCGTTTCAAAGGAGTTTATAATATCTATGAACACAATTTGAACCTCTTTCAACCTTCCAAACAGATTGTGACCGAGAAGGTAGAGGTTGACATCCATACCGAAGAACTGGATAAGCAGATAGGCACCACACTGGCAGATAAACTGCGTGGCGAACTGGAACTGATAGACGGTGTTTACCCGGAATTTGATAAAGGGGAATACCTGAAAGGCGAATTGGCCCCCGTATTCTTTGGCTCGGCACTGAACAACTTCGGTGTGCAGGAACTTCTGGACTGTTTCGTAGAGATAGCTCCCAGTCCGCGTCCCGTAAAGGCGGAAGAGCGTGAAGTAGAACCGGAAGAATCCAAGTTTACCGGTTTTATTTTCAAGATTACCGCCAATATCGACCCGAATCACCGTTCTTGTATCGCATTCTGCAAGATATGTTCCGGTAAGTTTACCCGTAACGCTCCTTATCTGCATGTCCGTCATGGTAAGACCGTGCGCTTCTCGTCGCCCACTCAGTTTATGGCGCAGCGTAAGACCACTATCGACGAAGCATGGGCGGGCGATATTATCGGTTTGCCCGATAACGGTACTTTCAAGATTGGAGACACATTGACCGAAGGTGAAATGCTCCATTTCCGTGGTCTGCCGAGTTTCTCGCCCGAGATGTTTAAATATATTGAGAATGCCGACCCTATGAAGCAGAAACAACTTGCCAAAGGCGTTGACCAGTTGATGGACGAAGGTGTGGCGCAGTTGTTTGTCAACCAGTTCAATGGACGTAAAATTATCGGTACGGTAGGACAGTTGCAGTTCGAAGTCATTCAGTATCGTCTGGAAAATGAGTACACTGCGAAATGCCGTTGGGAACCACTCAGCCTGTACAAAGCATGCTGGATTGAAAGTGACGACCTCGAAGAACTGGAAGCCTTTAAGAAACGCAAATATCAGTACATGGCGAAAGACCGTGAGGGCAGGGATGTATTCCTGGCGGATAGCGGATATGTGCTGCAAATGGCGCAAATGGACTTCAAAAACATTAAGTTTCACTTTACAAGCGAATTTTGATTCCGTAGTAGCGGAAGAATAACTATTTTTGAGACACGGATTATACGAATGTGCGCGGCTCTTATTTTAGCTGAGCTGCCAAACTCGTATAATCCGTGTTTTTTATCTCATTATGCAAAGTATAAACCAATGAAATTTTTAAAAGAATTCAAAAGAAAGTAAATAACTTGTGGTATCCTCAATCTGTAACAGTTATTGAGTAACTATATGGGAAATGGACGTACTGTGAAAATAGACGGTATAGGTACCTTTTATTATACCGCTACTTCCAGTAAAAAAGGAGTAGCAACGGCTGCGGAGGGTAGCGCTTCGCAGATTAATGGAGTTCGTGTGCGTTTCCTCCCGGAAGTGGGACGTAATAGTGGCAATCAAGTAACAACTCGTAGCATGGTGAATACCAATATTTCCTGGGAAGAATGGGGCAAGGCTACCAATACCAATCAAGGCGGTGATTCCGGTAACGGTGGCAGTGGTAGCGGTTCCAGTGAAGGTCAGGAAGAAAATCCATTGGGATAACCATTCCTTTGCATTTTTCAATTACTCGATAATTGAGTACAGTCTAAATAAAAAGATTCCCGTGCAGTCTTGAGGATAGTACGGGAATTTTTTATTATAAATATGATGGATGTAGATTATTCTTAATCGACAGGTAAAGTAACCGTCATTCTTGTCCCCTCTTTATATTGGGCATCTATCTTTATTTCTCCCCCAAGCCGTTTCGTAATGAGACGGCAAAGGTATAAACCTAATCCATTGCCGGGAACAAAAGTATCAAGTTTGAAGAAACGGCCAAAAACCTCCTCGTGCATATCTTCAGGAATTCCGCAACCGGTATCTTCAACATATATGTTAACTTTATCTTTTGTTTCGTTTAATTTGTAGCCTAAGACTATACTTCCTTGCTTTGTGAACTTGTTTGCATTACTGAGTAAATGTTCAATAACTTGAGTCAGATAAGGTACATTGGTCTTGATATATAAGTCATCCTCCATAATTTCAAGCCTGTATTTTATATCGGTTTTTCTTGTGATTTGCTCCATGGCATGCATACAGATATCTCTTAAACTTGTAATCTCACAGGGTAACTTTTCTTCGGAAACATCCAGGTTGGCTACTTCCAGCATACTGCTGATAAGGGCCGTGAGTTGCGTAGTACTTTTTTGTATTTCGGCAGGAAACTCCCGCCGTACTTCTGCATCTATTTCTTCATTGACAATCAAGTCTGAAAATCCTACGATAGAGTTGAGCGGAGTACGTATTTCATGACAGATTGAATTGATAAATTCCTGCTTCATTTTTTCACTTTCCTGTGCTTTGTTATGCAGGGCTTTCAGTTCTGTCTTCATCTTTTTTTCCTTTTTCCAGGAGAAATAAAGATAGGTACAGATAGAAATCAAGATAATTAATAAGATAGAGAGGGAAACTACCAAATATTGTTTGTTCCTCATCTGCAGTATTGTTTTCTCATTATTGAGGGCATTGAGATTGTACTTAACTTGTAGTTCGTTGAGTTGCTTGTGGGCGGTTTCAGAACTTAATGAGTCCTTAATCTTGGATGAAATCTTCAAATATCGTAACGCATTTCCGAGATCATTCATTTGTTCATATAGTTTGGCATTTACAATATAAAGATGCGGAAGATTTTGCGGTGCCAAAGTTCTTGCATATTTGATTAAAGAGTCATTAGCAGCTATTGCTTTGGGTAAATCTTTCTTTGTACTATTATTGCAATAGTAATTATTGATACTTAAGTAATAATTGTATTTGTCGAAATCAGTGACCAGTGTTTTACCTATCTCCTGAATTCTATTCCAATAATATTGTTCTTGTTTTGCCGTTAAGTGTTGTATGTTCGATATAATAAAAGAATAATATTGCAGTAGATATAATTCTATTTTATAGAAAGGACGTTCTTGATACTCTGTTTTATAATTTTGTTCCATCAAATGAATCAGGCGTTCTATGATGGAGATTGCTTTTTTGTTTTGACTGGCTTGTCCATACGTAAGGGCTAACCTCCAGGAAATGGATTTCACATAAGTGTATTTTTCCTCTTCCGGAAGCGTTTCCGCTAATTTCATGGCTTTTTCCAGATAAGGCAATGCCTTTTTGAACTGACCGTCGAAATAGAGACTGGAGCCGAGGGTATGAGCGGAAGTTATATTGGTATAGATATTATCCGTTTCATTTGTTTTTGAATTCATATGACTCAATTCCTCCTTAATAGTCTCTTTCCTTTTCTCCGAATAACACAATGAATCAAAAAGGCGCATACGATATAAAGGTAACAAATAATCCAATTCTTTAGGAGAGGCGACCTGCTTTAGGTATCCGATATATTTTGTGACAGAATCTTTACGCTCAAAATTGATTTCATCAATTATAATATCATTAAGTGCATCCAACATACTTTTTTTGTCGTTGATGTTCGATGCTTCATGATAGGTCTTCAGGAGATATTCCTTAAATTCAGGTTTATCTAAAGAAATATCAGCTAAATTTCTGTAAATGTGGATCCTTTGTTTGGGTGAATGACTGGTCTTTAGCAGGGATAAAAGGCTATCCGTTGCCTGAGTGGTGTTAGTGGCAACTATTATTGTGCTGGCGAATAAAAGTATTGTCGCTAATATGTATCTCATATTGTGTCATATTTATAGATATTGCAAATCTACACTTTTTTAATTGAAAGAATGTTCTTTTTAGTCACAATTTATAAATATTGCATAACAGGATTTGTTATTTACCATATTACACAAATAAAACTGTATGTTTCTTTATACTATCATTATGTTGATTTAGTAAAATTTATGTTTCATTTCTGCAATGCTTTAACGGATAATCGCTAATTTCGAACAATTTTCTATAAAACAGACCGAACAACTAATATATTATAATATGGAAAACTTGAATACAGCGCTTCTGCTGATGGTAGTAGGTATGGCTACAGTCTTTGCTATCCTGCTGATTGTTATTTACTTAGGAAAGGGCTTAATTGCACTTGTGAATAAATATGCTCCTGAAGAGGTAGCACCTGCCAAACCTGCTGCAAATAATCCCGCAACTATTCCCGGCAATATTTTAGCGGCTATTAACGCTGCTGTTACAGTGGTGACACAGGGTAAGGGTAAAGTATCAAAAGTAGAGAAAATCTGAAATAATAATCTTATATAAAAACACACCGAATAATTTAGTATGAAAAAAGAAATCAAGTTCAGCTTGGTGTTCAGGGATATGTGGCAAAGTGCCGGAAAATATGTCCCTCGTGTAGACCAGTTGGTTAAAGTTGCTCCTGCCATTATTGAAATGGGATGTTTTGCCCGTGTAGAAACGAATGGCGGTGGTTTTGAACAGGTAAATCTTTTGTTTGGGGAGAATCCGAATAAAGCTGTACGTGAATGGACGAAGCCTTTCCATGAAGCCGGTATCCAGACTCATATGCTGGATCGCGCATTGAACGGACTCCGCATGAGCCCTGTACCCGCTGATGTACGTAAATTGTTTTATAAAGTAAAGAAAGCGCAGGGAACGGATATTACCCGTACTTTTTGTGGATTGAACGATGTCCGTAATATCGCCCCGTCTATCACTTATGCAAAGGAAGCGGGAATGATTTCCCAATGCTCGCTCTGTATCACCCATTCTCCTATCCATACGGTAGAGTATTATACGGATATGGCATTGCAGCTTATTAAGCTGGGTGCCGATGAAATTTGCATTAAAGATATGGCCGGTATCGGACGTCCGGTTTCACTGGGTAAGATTGTAGCTAATATCAAGGCGGCTCATCCGGAGATTCCGATTCAATACCATAGTCACGCAGGTCCCGGTTTCAATATGGCAAGTATTCTTGAAGTATGTGAGGCAGGTTGCGACTATATCGACGTGGGTATGGAACCGCTGTCCTGGGGTACGGGACATGCCGATTTGCTCAGTGTACAAGCTATGTTGAAGGATGCCGGATTCCAGGTTCCCGAAGTCAACATGGAGGCTTATATGAAGGTGCGTGCCCTCATTCAGGAGTTCATGGATGATTTCCTCGGCTTGTACATCAGCCCGAAGAACCGTTTGATGAACTCTTTGCTGATAGGACCCGGACTACCCGGTGGTATGATGGGTAGCTTGATGGCGGATTTGGAATCCAATCTGGAATCTATCAATAAATACAAGGCGAAACGTAACCTGCCGTTTATGACGCAGGATCAGTTGCTTATCAAGCTGTTCAATGAAGTGGCTTATGTATGGCCGCGTGTGGGTTATCCTCCGTTGGTAACGCCTTTCAGCCAATACGTAAAAAACCTTTCCATGATGAATGTTATCGCTATGGAGAAAGGTAAGGAGCGTTGGGGCATGATTGCGGACGACATCTGGGATATGCTGCTTGGAAAGGCCGGTAAGTTACCGGGTGAATTGGCTCCTGAAATTATTGAAAAGGCTGAACGTGAAGGACGTAAGTTCTTTAACGGTAACCCGCAAGATAATTATCCGGATTCACTGGATAAATATCGCAAGCTGATGAAAGAGAATAAGTGGGAACTTGGTGAAGATGACGAAGAACTTTTTGAATATGCCATGCATCCGGCCCAGTACGAGGCTTACAAGAGTGGTAAGGCAAAAGAAGACTTCCTTGAAGACGTTGAAAAGAAACGCAAAGAGCGTGACAAATCTCCCGAAGATGATAGTAAGCCCAAAACGCTTACCGTGCAGGTGGACGGTCAGGCTTACCGCGTGACGGTGGCTTATGGCGATATTGACCTGCCTGCCGATGCTACTGCTAAGGTGACTGCACCCGTAGGAGAGGGACAAGATGTACCTGCCCCCCTTGAAGGCAAGTTCTTCCTGACCAAGAATGCGCAGGAAGCTCCGTTGAAGGTGGGTGACAAGGTGCAGAAGGGAGACCTCCTTTGCTATATTGAAGCCATGAAGACGTATAATGCTATCCGTGCCGATTTTGGCGGAACGGTCACTGCTATTTGCGTTAATCCGGGTGATTCTGTTTCTGAAGATGATGTATTAATGAAAATTGGATAATGGAAGATATATTTGCAAGACTTTATGATATGACGGCGTTCAGCAATATTATTGCTGATCCGTCGTTCCTCGTGATGTATGCCATTGCTTTCATTCTGCTTTATTTAGGCATCAAGAAACACTACGAACCGTTGTTGCTGGTGCCCATCGCTTTCGGTGTGCTCATAGCTAACTTCCCCGGTGGCGATATGGGTGTCATTCAGGCAGATGAAAACGGTATGGTAATGGTGAACGGGGTGTTGAAGAACATCTGGGACATGCCGTTGCATGAGATTGCACACGACCTGGGACTGATGAACTTCATATACTATATGTTGATTAAAACGGGATTCTTGCCGCCTATTATCTTTATGGGGGTAGGTGCGTTGACAGACTTCGGTCCGATGCTCCGTAACTTGCGCCTCTCCATATTCGGTGCGGCTGCGCAGTTGGGTATCTTTACGGTATTGTTGTGCGCCGTATTGATAGGATTTACTCCGCAAGAGGCCGGTGCATTGGGTATTATCGGTGGTGCCGATGGTCCGACGGCTATCTTTACGACCATTAAGTTGGCCCCACATCTGTTGGGCCCGATTGCTATTGCAGCTTATTCATACATGGCGTTGGTACCGGTGATTATTCCGTTGGTAGTGAAGTTATTCTGTACCAAGAAGGAATTGATGATTAATATGAAAGAGCAGGAGAAACTTTATCCGTCGAAGACGGAGATAAAGAATCTGCGCGTGTTGAAGATTATCTTCCCGATAGCGGTCACTACGGTTGTAGCGCTGTTCGTACCTACGGCTGTACCTCTGATTGGTATGTTGATGTTTGGTAACTTGATTAAGGAAATTGGTTCCGATACCAGCCGTTTGTTTGATGCGGCTGCTAACAGTATTATGAATGCGGCAACAATCTTCTTGGGACTGAGTGTGGGTGCTACTATGACAAGTGAGGCGTTCCTTAATTGGACTACTATCGGCATTGTGGTTGGTGGTTTCCTGGCATTTGCTCTTTCCATTACCGGAGGTATCTTCTTTGTGAAGTTGTTCAACCTGTTCTCCAAGAAGAAGATTAATCCGCTGATCGGTGCTACCGGATTGAGTGCTGTGCCTATGGCAAGCCGTGTGTGCAATGACATTGCAACGAAGTACGATCCGAAGAACCATGTATTGAACTATTGTATGTCAAGTAATATATCCGGCGTTATCGGCTCGGCTGTTGCGGCAGGTGTACTGATTTCGTTCCTGGGATAAACAGGGATAACGATAAAAACAAAAGTTCCGGTGATATTCTGAATATCGCCGGAACTTTTGTTTTTATCGTTTGCTTTCTTTGCCGTTAAACATAACGAACCATCATTTCGTTTGGGAATAATTTATTATCCGTGTCGTCCGCGTATCCATTTGGAGCCCATAACTATCTTTAAATGAATAGAATGCATATACCAACTAAATGCCATGCTTTGGTACTAAGAATACCAACGGTTGGTACATGAAATACCACGCTTTGGTACGAGAAGTACCACTCTTTGGTACTAAAGATACCAACCGCTGGTATTTTTAATATGAATAGGGGATAATACTCTCGAGAGTGTGTTAAAACTTTGGTTGGCCTATCCTGTTGTCATTCTGAGCAACGAAGAACTCCCCACGCAATACTTGCTATACGCAAGCTACATGGGGAGCTCTCATTTTATGACCTCTACGGAATTGCTTCCGCCTTATTCACTTATCGCCTTTCTGTATTCCGCTACTGCCATCTTGGCAGCCAGATATGCATTGATCAGATTGCTGTGGGCCTGCGTCCACGAGAGCTGTGCCGAAAGCACATCCACCATATTGGCCTTTCCTTCATTGTAGGAGAAGGTGATGAGGTCGAGGTTCTCTTCGGCAAGCGTCATATTCTCTTCGGCAGTTTTAACTTGCTGCTCTGTCTCAGTCAGTTTGGTAGTGGCTGCGGATAGTTCTTCCAGAATATTGTCGGCTACATAGCTTTGTTGCAGTTTCTGAATACCGATGTATGCCTTTTGCTGGCGGCTGGTCTTGAAGCGTGCTCCCCACCGGAAGATAGGAATGTTGAGGTTGACACCTGCGACGGGCGTATGCGGTACATCCTGTCCCATATAGGCGATGCCGGTATCCCAACCGGTGGCCAGGAACATGCTGAGTTGCGGGTTATATTGGCTTAGGGCAGCCTTGCGTTGTGCTTCGCTCTTGGCAATATTGACATCGGTGCTGGCATAGTCGGCACGGCGTCCTAATACCTCATCAAAACTTAACAACTCGACAGGCGGACAATAGACACCAATCTCACAAAGACTGTCTACCGGAGTATCCGGCTTGCTCCCCATCAGGATATTTAGCTGCTGCAGGGCAAGGGTATAGTTCTGGCGAGCCTTGATGAATTGCAATTCGGCTTCTTTCTTACGGGTAGAAATCATCAGTAAGTCCGTACGGCTGATAGCACCGTCGTTGAAGCGGTCTTGGATTATGTTGTACTGCTGGTTGACAATCTCCTCAAAACGGGCGGCGGCTTCGAGTGTAGCCAATGCGGCCGAAGCGTTCCAGTAAATTGCATCGCTCTGATAGTGTATCTGGTCGAGGGTAAGCTCTACGGCAAGTTTGTCCAGTTCTTCATCTGCTTTGGCAATCTTCTTCTGGGCAATAAGTGCACCGCCGGTATAGAGAGGCTGCCCTAAGGTTGCCAATGCCTGATAGGTGTAGGGACGGTACTGTCCGGCAGGGCTGTTCCATGCATCCAGATGGCTCAGATTGGCGGTTCCCTCAGCGGTAATGTCTATCTTGGGCAGAAATCCAGTCTGGGCAATCTTGCGGGCTTCGGTGCTTGCCGTAGCTTTGAGGCGTTGTTGCTTTAATATCTGGCTGTATGCCTCTACCTTGTCGCGGTATGTCTCGCGACTGAGGTGTGCTTGCTGCGCCCCGGCATTTGTGCCTAAGGTGCAGATTGCTATAAGTGTGAATATTGTTTTCTTCATAAACTAATCACTAATCATTAATCATTATCGGGTTTAACCCGTCTTTATCCTTTAATCTTGTGTATTGCACAGTAAGCTACCGGCAGTACAAACAACGTTAAGGCCGATGCTACCAAGAGACCACCCATGATGGTTGCCGCCATACCGCCGAACATGGCGTCGAACAGCAATGGTAACATACCCAGGATAGTTGTACCCGATGCCATTGCCACCGGAACGATACGGCTGGTTGTTGCGCTGATAACAGCGTCAAGCGGTGCTTTCCCGGAGGCGGCTTCAATGTCAATCTGGTCTACCAATACGATAGCGTTCTTTATGTTCATTCCAATCAATCCCAATAGACCGAGGATGGCGAAGAAGTCGAATGATTTGCCCAGTAGTAACAATCCCAAAACGATACCGATAAAAATAAGCGGTAACATCAATAGAATGACGATAGGCTTCCGGTATGTGCGGAACAGGAACAGCAGCGTAACGAACATCAGGAAGAATGTCAGCGGCAGGTTGGCGGCCAATGCTTCGTTACTTTCAACTTGGCTTTCCTGTTCACCAAAGTACTTCAAGGTGTATCCTTCGGGTATTTCAATTTCTTCTTGTACCTGTTTCCATATGCGGTTGAAAGCGGCAATGGCATTCACGCCCCGGCGGGGGTCGGCCTGTGCCATCATCACCATCTGGCGATTATAATCTTTAACATTGGAATATTGGTATTGGAAGTCAAACTGACTGACAACCTGTTCCAATGTCGTTGTTTCGCGCGTGGTTCCAAAGACAGGTAATGTACGTAAATCATTGATACGGAAGCTGTCAATAGTCTTATCTTTCAATAAGATAGGTAATACCTGGTCGCCTTCACGATACTCGCCCAATGGCATTCCATTTGTACCTATCTGGATACTTTGAGACATACTTTGGCGGGAAACGCCTAACGGTTGCGCACGTTCCTGGCTGTAGATAGGCTTCCATACCGGTATTTTATTTCCCCATGAGTTACGCACATTGATAAGTTCGTCGTCACGATGCATTATTTCCAATGCCTTGTTGGTGAGCATTACCAGCGTATCCACATTGTTGCCGATAAAGCCGATTTCGATGGCGGCATCTACGGCAGGAGAGAGCTTGAACAACATGGTACGCGTAATAGCGTTCGGATAATTCTCTTTCATGTATGTATCAAGGTTCTCTTCATACTCTTTAGTATATTTACTGTCTTTCAGTTCAACCAGGATATTAGCGAAGTTAGGTTTCGGTCCTACGGAAGTGGATGCCAGATAGTAGCGTAGCGGAGTGCTTCCGAAAGTAACGGATACCCGTTTAACTTCAGGTTGTTCCAGCAAATGTGCTTCCACTTTCTTCATTTCTTTCTCTACATCTTGTATACTGTAGCCGTCCGGGTAGAATACATCGGCACGGAAATACGGTTTGTCAAGTGAAGGGAAGAAATTTTGAGGCATCATCCCCATAACGACCAATGACAAAATAAACAATACGACCATACTGCTAAGGGTTAGTATTTTCTTCCGTATCAGTATGCCGAGAATAGACGCAAACTTATGATAGAAAGGCTTATCGTAAGGGTCTTTACCTGCATTGTCCGACTTGGCTTTCAGTATGAAATTACCGAAAGTGGTGGTTTGCGTCAATGCCAACACCCAACTCAGACCTAATGAAATGGCAAGTACCACAAACAGCGGTTTTACGATTTCGGCTACGGCAGAAGGTGCCAGATATAACGGCAGGAATGAACAAATGGCTATAAATGTTGCTCCCAATAATCCCCATTGAGGGCCGGTAGCACCGTTTATCAAAGCTTTGCGCCGGTCTATACCGCGGGCTATGGCTATTTGGGCATTATCAGTCACCACTATGGCATTGTCTACCAACATACCCATGGCTATGATGAAGCCTGCCAACGATGTTCGGTTTAATCCTACACCCAGGAACGACATGATAAGTAGCGTTCCACCGATAGAGAATATCAGGGAAGAACCTATTAACAGTCCGGCTCGCATACCCATCACCAACATGATGATGACAATTACAATCAGAATGGATTCTATCAAATTGATGATAAAGCCGTTGTTTGCTTCTTTTGCAATGACATTTTCCGGATAGAGACTTTCCAATTCCAGTCCTACGGGAATAAGCGGCAATAGTTCGGCAAGTTTTTGGTCGACAAGTTCGCCGGTCAGTACCACGTCTTTGGTAGGGTCAGTGGATACTCCAATACCGATAGCGCGTTTTCCGTTGACGTGCATTATGGTACCGGGAGGATCCATATAGCCTTTTTCAATAATAGCTATATCTCCCAGTTTTACCTGACCGCCCGGAGTTGTGATGATTTGGTTGCGGATGTCGTTGACGGTAGTATAAGTCCCGTTGGCAACTATTCGTAATTGCTGTTCACCGGCACTGATTTCGCCGGTATTGATAATTTGGTTTTGCGATTGTAATAAGCTGGCGAGTTGTTTCGGATCAATACCCATTCCCGCCAGTTTGTTGACGGATATCAGTATATTGATTACCTCTGTTTGCGTACCAAAAAGAGCTACTTTCATTACTCCATCGGCTGTTACGACCTGTGTTTTGATACGTTCTGCCCAATTACGCATTTCTTCATAAGAGAAACCGTCATCACCTACCAATCCGTAATAGATACCGAATACGTCACCGAAATCATCAGAGACTGTTGGTGTGGAAGCACCCGCAGGAAGTTGCGGCTGAATATTCAGTACCTTGCGACGTAACTCATCCCATTTTTGCGGGATAGAGGCGGCTGAAAGTGATGGCTGTAATTCAAAAGTGATTTTGGAGAGTCCGTACATAGACTCCGACTTAATCTTATAGACTCCGCTCATACTCTGTATTTCGCGGGAGATTGGCTCGGTGATGAGCCGCTCTACTTCAGCGGGCTCTGCTCCCGGATAGCGTGTCATGATGACCGCTGTCTTTATGACGAAAGGTGCATCTTCTTTTTTTCCCAATCTGCCGAATGAGAATATACCACCGATAAGTAGTACGGCTAAAAAGAAGTAGACTATCTTCGTGTTATCTAATGAATATTTGGCTAAATTCATATATTTAATGTGATAAAGTTATAGAGTGATAGGATGGTAAGATGATAATGTTATAATGTGACAGGGTAATTTTACCATTTTATCATCTTACCACTCTATCATCTTATTTAATTACTTTCACCGTTTGTCCGTCCACCAGTTGGTGTACTCCCGCAATAACTACTGTTTCTCCGGATTCCAGTCCTTTGGAAATAAGTAGGTTGGCTTCTCCTGTTGGCGAATAAACCGTTACTTCACGAAGGCTGACCTTATTGCCATCGACTACCCATACATATGTCTTTTTGTTTTCACTGTCACCAAATACTGCATTGAGAGGTACATTCACCAAATTTTCTTCCAGGAATGGAGCTATGTCCGATGCCAGCTTTATTTTGCAGGTAAATCCCGGCTTTACGTCATATTTGTTACGGTCGAAAGCAGGATCATCAATGGTGATAGTGACAGGTATACCTGTTCCGTCAGTAGATATGTCAAGATATTCTTCCAACTTGGCATTAAAGACATTATCCGGATAAGTATCGAATACCACTTTGAAAGTAATATCTTTAGCACGAAGCAGGTAGAGATAATCGTCCGGGACGGTAAATTTAAGACGTAATTTCTGAGTATTTACCAATTGAACAATTCCTTCTCCGGAGTTGACACGTTGATAATTCTCTACCAAACGTTTTTCAATAGAACCATCGAAAGGAGCCAGTAACTTTGTGTCTCTCATATTATTGGTAGACAGTTCATAAGCTGATTTAGCCTTTTGATAGTTGGCCATACTGATTTCATATTCCTGTACAGAAATAGCTTGGCGTCCCAGAAGACGCTTGTTGCGCTCTACTTGTGCAGCAGCTGTTTCGTATGCTGCTTTATCAGCAGAATATTGCAAGGATATGTCTCGCGGGTCAATGGCTGCGATTAGTTGTCCCTTTTTGACACGTTGTCCTTCAACCACCGGCAGATTAATGATTTGTCCGCTTACACGGAAAGCCAGTTTTACGTATTCTACCGCTTCTACTATACCCGAAAAGTCTTTGCGGATAACAGATTGAGAACTTACGGTCGCGGTTTTTACAGGTCGGATGGGAGAGCTTTCTTCTCCTTTCTTTTGCCCACAAGACGTGATAAGTAACGTCGTGACCAGGGCCAACAGATACATTTTTTTCATTTGCTTTTGGTTAAAACAAGTATTTATTTGTTCAAATCGGGCGCAAAGATATAAACTGAAAAACTTAAAATAGTTTTCAAGTTTATTAATTGTGCTTTCTTAACAAAAATGTCGGATTATAGTACTGTGTTGACAGTTAAATCTAATCCTTGTTTTAACGTATAAACGTTTTGATACACTTGTATGTTCAGTTCCGAACCGGTTATGAGTGAGATTTTTATTTCCTTACTTATCTGTATGCGCAAAGTGTTTCCCAGGAAATTTACTTTGAACGAATAGCTATTCCATTGCTGTGGCAATACAGGGGAAAAGCGTAGGCTATTATCTTGCACTTGTAGTCCAGAAAAACCGCGTACTATTGCCAGCCAGCTACCTGCCATACTGGTAATATGAAGTCCGTATTCTCCTTCATTATTATAGTCGTCCAAATCAAGGCGGGTAGCATGCAGGAAGAGTTGATATGCTTTTTCCACTTTACCGATACGTGCTGCAAGAATTGAATGGATGTAAGGAGAAAGAGAAGATTCGTGTACGGTCATAGGTTCATAAAATTCAAAATTGCGACGAATGGTTTCCGTGTCAAAGTTGAAATAGTATAAATATAAGCCGAGCAATACATCACTTTGCTTGATGTAGCAGGAGCGAAGTATGCGGTCCCATGACCAATGTTGGTTGATGGGGCGTTCTCCGGCTGGTATAATATCTGTGCTTTCCAGAACTTTATCCATATAGCCGTCGTTCTGGATAAAAATGCCACGTTCCTTATCTTCCGGTAGATACATTCGTTCAATGATATCACGCCAGTGTTCACTTTCTTTCGCATAGTTCAAGTTGGTAATACGACGTATCTGCGCATACTCCTCAGGATAATTGCGTGCGATAATTTCAAGATACTCAAGGGTTGTTTCCAGGCAACGAATGCAGGAGTAATTGGTATACCAGTTATTGTCTACATTGTTTTCGTATTCATTCGGACCGGTAACTCCTAGTATGACATATTTTTGTTTCGGTTGCGAGAATGATACCCGCTGGCTCCAGAAACGGCTGATGGCTATCATTACTTCCAGACCGTATCGGGCGATGTAATCCAACGTTCCGGTTAGAGTGGCATGTTGGACAATGGCATAAACGATAATATTATTCCGATGAATTTCTTCAAAGGTGATTTCCCATTCACTATGACATTCTTCCCCGTTGTTAGTTACTTGCGGAAAAAGTGCGGCGCCGTTATTGAACCCTAACTTCCTGGCATTCTCAATTGCTTTGGGAAGATGCTTATAGCGGTACATCAACAAATTCCTCACTATCTTTTTTGAGGTAGATAGCAAGAAGAACGGCACGCAGCATAATTCGGTATTCCAATAGGTATTACCTCCGTACTTTTCTCCGGTGAATCCCTTGGGGCCAATATTCAGACGTGGGTCGTCTCCTCGATATGTCTGATACAGTTGGAAAATATTGTAACGGATACCTTGTTGTGCTTCCGGGTCACCATCAATGATTACATCGGTCTCATCCCAAATCTCTCGCCAGGCCTGCCGGTGGTCTTCTACCAATACGTCCCAACCGATGCTTTTGGCTTCGCGAGCTTCAGAGACCGATTGTTCTATCAAATCCTGCCGTTCATAATAGAGTGAAGAGGTAATGGCGATATATTTAATGAGGGTGACTGTGTCATCAGGTTTTACATCGATACCTACGCTGAATCCCGTTTGTCTTTCTTTTTCTATCCGTATGGGATTTGCTACAGTCTCTTTGTTGTTTTTGAAAAACTGATAAGTCATGGCATAGCATACTTGTGCATCTTCCCGACGTGTTTGAGACCATAGATAAGCACATTCGTTGGTGGCACCGGAACGTAAGATATTCCATATCTTTTCTTTCGGATGTTCGGTGTCATCTACTACGTTTCCGTCTAAAACAGGTACAAGAGAGAGTTTACCGGTATAGTTGAGCGAGCTAACACTATATTTGATGAGGCAAAGGTTAGGGCGTTCCATGTCCGTGATATGCTCCACATGCAGACGGAGCTTGTGTCCGCGGGGAGAGGTGACGTCCACATCCCGGTAGGAGATACCCGCTTTCATATCGAGACGTCGGTTAAAACTGTTGACGTCCCATTGAGCTAAATCCAGTTCTTCATCAACAAGACGTAGACCGATACAACTCCAGTCCGGCGCATTGGGGATACGGGTATAAAATTGCGGGAAGCCATTCTTCCACCAGCCTACACGAGTTCTGTCAAGGTAGGTGATACCGGCTATGAACGAACCACGGTAGCTGTCACTACTGTAGGATTCTTCAAAATTTCCTCTTTGTCCGAAACGCCCGTTCCCGAGGCTGAATATACTTTCCGATGTCCGTAAATGGTCGGCATGAAAACTATCTTCGATGATATTCCACTCATCGGTTTTGAGGTATTTCTTCATGGCAATTTATTTCAGTGTTATTGCCGTAAAGATAAACAATTTTATTTCTCTCCCTTAGTTTCTTTGATTAAATATACACAAATAGCTCCGATAATCAACATCACACCTGCCATAATCAACATATTGATTTCAGGAGGCAGCATACCTTCCGGAGTAAACAACCCAAGGATGCTTCCGCCCAATGTTGCCGCCACTATTTGCGGTATACAGATGGTACCGTTGAACAGCCCGAGATAAGTGCCCATATGACCGCCTGATAGAGCGTTGGTAAGAATAGTGAAAGGTAGTGCCAGCATGGCAGCCCATGCGCAACCTATGAGTATAAAAGATATGAATAATACATATTGGCTATGTACAAAATATGTAGATATGAATCCGATACCTCCCAGTATAAGGCTTAGGGAATATATGAACCGGCGATCTTTGAACATAGGGATACATATAGCCCAAAGTACCGAACCGATTGCCTGTACTGCAAATAATACACCTACCCAGTTGGCAGCTTCCTGATATTGCAGGCTTTTGGTATCGAGAACGATTCTGTTAACCCCATTAACGAGGTGTTCAACGGTCGGTGCATCAAATACATTCGCTGCAATACTTCCATTGGTATAAGTCCACATGAACATAAAAGCAAACCAGCAGAAGAATTGCACGAGTCCTACGGTCCAGAATGCTTTGGGAGCTTTGACCAGTAACTTCAGCATGTTGGTCTTTTCATGTTCCTGCTCTTTTGTAATACCATGATACTCTGCATATTCAGCAGGGGGCATCTCCTTAACCTTTACAGTAGTATAGATAACACAGAATATAAGAATAGCTGCTCCTATGTAAAATGAATATATTACGGAGTCGGGAATAACACCTTGTGGCGCTGTATTGCTGAGTCCTATCCAGGCAAAAATGAAGGGGAATAAATAGCCTACTAAACTACCGGCATTACATAGAAAACTTTGTATGGAATATGCCAGCCCTTTTTGTTTCTCATTGACCATATCGCCCACCATCATTTTGAACGGTTGCATAGCCATATTAATGGAAGTATCCAGAAACATGAGAGATACCAGTCCGAAAATCATGGCTGTACTTACTGCCATACCGAAACTTCCGGCGTTGGGTAACAGGCACATTACAAGCACTGCAACCAGTGAACCTATGAAGAGATATGGTATACGCCTTCCGAAGCGTGTCCATGTTTTATCGCTGGCAGCTCCTACAATGGGTTGTACGATAATACCTGCCAACGGTGGCAGTATCCAGAAATAACTTAGATTGTGAGGATCTGCGCCTAATGTGGAAAAGATACGGCTGATATTTGCACTCTGTAATGCATACGCAATTTGTACTCCGAAGAATCCAAAGCTAATGTTCCACAGCTTCCAAAAACTTAAATCGGGTTTTACTTTCATGGTTTTTATGGTATTGTTTTAATTTCTACTTAGTTGTTCCTCTTACTACTAAATTGGTACGTACAATCTTATTGGTACTTTTCTCTTCAGCACCTTCCAGCTTATCTATGAGTATGCTGAAAGCGCTTTTGCCGACTTCTTCTCCATGTTGTTCTACGGTAGTCAGTTTCGGGTCGGTACTTTGTGCGATGGCCCCGTCGGTAAATCCACAGATGGAAACTTCGTCCGGTACTTTCAGACCAACCAGTTTGCAGGCATACAATATCCCTGATGCCGTTTCGTCATTGATGGCAAAGAAGCCGTCGGGACGCTCGTTGCCCTCCAATAAGTCCGGCGTGATGGCAATGGCACGTTCGCGATTATCACATAATTTTATCATGCTGTCATCGACAGGCATTTTATATTTTTTCATGGCATCCAGATAACCGTTACGGCGATTTTTGGTTATTTCCAGGTGGGGTGCCGCGCCATAGAAGAAGATACGTTTACATCCGGTTTGGATCATATATTCTACGGCAGCAAATGAACCCGCATAATCATCTACAACTACCCGTTCGGTTTTCAGCCCCGTACAAATACGATCATAGAAGACAATTGGAATATTATTGTTCAATAAATCCTGGTAATGATCATATTGCGAAGTGTTCTTGGCAAGAGAAGCGATTACCCCGCAAACACGGGCGGCAAGGAAGGAATGAACAATCTTCACTTCTTGCTCATAGGATTCGCTGCTTTGTGCTACAATGATATTATAGCCGGCTTTGGCTGCCGCTGTTTCAATACCGCTTAATACGCATGAAAAGAAATGATGGACCAATTGGGGTACAATTACACCAATTGTATTGCTCCGGCTTGACCGTAAGTTAACAGCAAGTGCATTGGGTTTATAATTGTGTTCGTTTGCATATGCGTGGATAAGATCACGGGTTTCCTGACTGATATCAGGATTGTCCTTGAGTGCTCTCGACACAGTGGATGGAGAGACATTCAATGCCCGGGCAATATCCTTAATAGTTATCTGCGGTTTATTCATGAGTATGATTTCTATTTTCAGCCAAAGGTAATGCAAACCGAATGCAGTACAAAAATAAGTTTACTTATTTTTATTGCCGAGATGTAACTTAGGTTGTTGACAAACTTTAAACTACTTCGATTCGTATGCAAAAATAAGAGAATCTTAGAATATAGTTTTTTCTGTTGACAATTATTGAGTTAAGTAAGTGTGCAAACGATTGCATGTTTCAATGCTTTTGGGAATGCTTCGCATAGGATGAGGAGAAGTTTTTCAATTTATTTATATTTGCAGAAAAATGGATTGATTATAGAATTCATGAAATTTTAGTTTTTGCGTACATTGATTCTCGTTTTGTATTTATCATAGGTAGCTGTTTGAACAAAATATTCTGGTAGATGCTTCTTGTTTCTGATGCCCGAAATACCTTATTTATATAAGGCAATACCCAAAAACGATGTGGAAGGTAAACAAGCGAGGCAATATACTACCCCGTTTTATGCAAAAGGCGTAGCCCCAATCATTGAAGGGCCTGGCTATTCAAAACAAATAGTATAATCTCTTCATAGCCTCATTGAGAATAGCTGTGAATAGAGATTATGTTGATTTATTGATTTATAAACGAGAAGACGAGAGCTTAAAATGTGTAGCTATGATATGGTTAATACATAAGAGTTACTGTTTTGTTTGCTCTCCTTGTTTTTTTTCTTTTGGAATTGAATGCAATCGTTTGCGCTATTGCAACTACATATTTTGCATATTCTGTATACTTTTCTATGCTAATATATCATATTTTTGTTGCGTCATGCTATAAGTACTTAAAAGACGTGAGTAAACGAAAAATGAGAATGATTTTTCGAATATATATAGGTAATTTATATTGTTAACTTTAATTTTTAAATGCATGAAGCAAGTTAATCTTAGAATCTGTCGAACGATTCTTCCCCTATTGTTAGGGTTATTCTTGTCAGTTGGCGTTTATGCACAGCAGATTTCTGTAAAAGGAAATGTAAAAGATGCTATGGGTGAACCTGTAATCGGCGCAAATGTAGTAGAAAAGGGTACCACAAATGGGGCTATTACCGATTTGGATGGTAACTTTCAATTGAAAGCACCTAAAGGTGCAACTCTTGTCGTTTCTTTCGTGGGATACCTTCCTACAGAAGTAAAAGCATCCTCAATACTTAATGTTATTCTGAAAGAGGATACTCAACTCCTTGATGATGTCGTAGTAATTGGTTATGCTACAGGAAGTCAACGGACAATTTCCGGTGCAGTCCAGAAGGTAGGCCGCGAAGAAATGAATGCTGGTGTCGTTGTAAATCCTCTATCAGCTATTAAAGGTAAAGTAGCCGGTGTGAATATTCAGAAGACAGGTGGTGACCCTACAGCCGCTCCTGCTATTCGTGTTCGTGGTACTACTTCTCTGACGGGTGGTAATGATCCATTGGTTATTATTGACGGTGTCTTTGGCGATTTGAATATGCTGAACGCTATCTCTCCCGCCGATATTGAAAACTTTACCGTATTGAAGGATGCGTCCGAAACAGCACAGTATGGTTCTCGTGGTGCTTCCGGTGTTATTGTAGTTACCACTATCAAAGGTAAAAACGGTGTTAAGAGCTTGAGCTACGATGGTAGTTTCGGTATTGAAACTGTGTACAAGAATTTGGAAATGCTGGATGCTAACCAGTATAGGGCTACCGCACAGAGTATGGGAATTGACATACTGGATAAGGGATATAACACTAACTTTATCAAAGAAATGCAACAGACCGGTTACACTCAAAACCACCGTTTGTCATTCTCTAATGGTAATGATGATTCAAATTACCGTGCTTCTATTGGTATTATAGACCAGAAAGGTATTATAAAGAATAATACTATGCGTAACTATACTGCTAAGATTGATGCTATGCAGAATATGTTCAATAATAAGCTGAAGTTGGAATTCGGTATGTTTGGTTCATTGAAAGAGAATAGATATGTGAACGACTATCAGAAGACATTCTATTCTGCCGCCTCTTATAATCCTACTTTCCCTAATTTCAAGAATCCTGAAACAGGTATGTGGGATGAAAATGCTAATGCTAACGAGGTCCAAAATCCGTTAGGACGTTTGGATATTGATGACCGTGAAACAAACGCTTTCGTTAATACTAATGCACGCATTACATGGAGTATTAATGATGATTTGAAGTTAAGCGCATTTGGCTCATATACTTATAATGTAAAGGAAAACAAAAAATATATCCCTTCATCTATTAAAGCTGGTTTAAGCAATCGTGGTGAAGCGTATCGTGGTGATAACAAATCCCAGTCAATGTTGGCTAATTTGATGTTGACCTATAAAAAAGGCTTTGGAAAGCATTATATCAATGCTTTAGGTTTGGCAGAAATCCAACGAGTAACTAATACCGGTTTTGGAGCTACAGTACATGGATTCAGTACAGATGATTTCTTGTATAACAATCTGCAAGCTGGTGCTGTATTGAAGTGGGGCGATAATACTTCTTATTATAATGATCCGAGTTTGGCATCTTTCATGGCACGTGTCAATTATTCATATGCTGATAAGTATATTGTCACTGTAAATGCTCGTACCGACGGTTCATCCAAAGTTGGAGTGAATAACAAATGGGCATTTTTCCCATCAGCATCTATTGCATGGGTTATTAAAGAAGAATCTTTCTTGAAAGATGTTGATATAATCAGTAATTTGAAGGTGAGAGCAGGTTATGGTCTTGCGGGTAACCAGGATGCCATCAGTTCTTATAATTCATTGCCATTAATGAGTCCTAACGGTACAACCACAGTAAACGGGCTTCCGGTAGTTACAATGGGTGTTACCCGTAACTATAACCCTGACTTGAAATGGGAGGTAAAGAAAACTTTCGACGTAGGTGTAGACTTTGGAATGTTTGATGAAAGATTGAGTTTGACATTGGACTATTATAACTCTAAGACAACAGATTTATTGTATAATTATGATGTAAAGGTTCCTCCTTTCACTTATCCTACTTTGCTTGCTAACCTTGGTGCAATGCGCAATACAGGTTTTGAAATTGCAATAAGTGGTACTCCATTGAAAACAAAAGATATGGAATTGAATATCAGTGCGAATGTTGCATTCCAGAAGAATAAGTTACTTTCTTTGAACGGAACGTACATGGGTGAATCTATGACAGCTAAGGAATATATGAATTTAGGTGGTATGAATGGTGCCGGATTTATTGGTGGCTACAATCAAATTATTTATCAGATGGTTGGTCAACCGGTTGGTGTATTCTATTTGCCTAAGTGTGATGGATTAGTTGATAATGGTTTTGGCGATTATACTTATCATGTTCAAGATATCGATGGCGTAGAGGGTGTTGACTTGGCTGATGGAAAAGACCGTTATGTTGCAGGTCAGGCTATGCCGAAAGCACTGTTAGGTGCAAATATTGGTTTCCGTTACAAACAATTTGATATTCAAGTGCAAATGAATGGTGCTTTTGGACATAAGATTTATAATGGTACCTCTCTGTCTTATATGAATATGAGCCAGTTCCCGACTTATAATGTATTGGCTGAAGCTCCCCAGAAGAATATCAAAGACCAAACCGTAACCGATTATTGGTTGGAAAAGGGCGATTATTTGCATTTCGACTATGTTACATTGGGATGGAACCTGAATACAAAGAATTTGAAAGCTATCAAGTCTTTACGTGTTACTTTCTCCGTGAATAATTTGGCTACGATTACCGGATATTCAGGACTTTCTCCGATGATAAACAGTACAACAGTAGGCAGTGACCTTGGTATTGATGATAAGCGTTTCTATCCTTTGTCACGTACTTATTCATTAGGACTTAGTGTTAACTTTTAATTAGATACATATTATGAAAAGAAGAATATTATATAGCTTGTTGATTACAGCAGCAACGGCACTTGGCTTATCTTCTTGTGACTCTTTCCTGGCAGAAAATCCAAAGGATCAGATAACGGAAGAACAAGCCTATCAAAACTCTACCTTATTGTATTTGAATACAGTAGCATCCCTTTATACACAAGTTGGTGCCAATGGAGGAGGTGCAGGTCTGCAAGGTACTGACCGTGGCCTTTATGACTTGAATACTTTCACTACCGATGAAGCTATGCTTCCCACACGTGGTGGTGACTGGTATGATGGTGGTTTGTGGCAAAATCTTTTTCTTCATAACTGGGGTACGAAGAATGATTTGGTAAAAGGCAGTTGGGATTATCTCTATAAGGTGATTGCGCAAGCCAATCAATCATTGGACAAGTTAAAAGAAATCCTGGAAAATGATCCGGAGAATATTTCAGTTCCAAAATATATTTCAGAAGTACGTGCATTCCGTGCGATGTATTATTATTATTTGTTGGATATGTTTGCTCGTGTTCCATTGGTTACTTCTTCTTCCGTGGCAATGGAAGATGTAGTACAGTCCGAACGTTCTGAGGTTTTTAATTTTGTAAAGACAGAATTGGAAGAATCAGTTGGAGATTTGAGCGACGCACATAGCAATTTGACGGGTGAATATTATGGTAGAATAACAAAGCCTGTTGCATATTTCTTGTTGGCTAAGTTAGCTATAAACGCTGAGGTATATGCAGATGATAATTGGACGGATGGCACTAAATTAGATGGTAAAAACATCAAGTTCACAGTAGACGGTGCTGAAAAGAATGCTTGGGAAGCAACGATTGCATATTGTGATAAGATTGCGAGCCTGGGATATAAGTTGGAACCTAAATTCGAATCTAACTTCTCACTTAAGAATGAATCGTCAGTAGAGAATATATTTACTATTCCGATGGATGCAAATCTCTATAAAAATGAATTCTATAATCTGATTCGCTCTCGTCATTATAATCATGGTAATGCTTACGGTCAAGGAGGATGGAATGGCTCATCTGCAACGAAAGAAGCTCTTGACGCCTTTGGCTATGGCACTTCTTCCCAAGACCCGCGTTTTGATTTGACTTATTATGCAGGAAAAGTAGAAGGTCCGAGTGGGGTTATTAAACTGGATGATGGTACTGATTTGGAATATATGCCTTCTGAAATAACTTTGGATTTGTCCGGTAAAGCCTCAGAAAAGACCGCAGGTGCACGTATGAAGAAATACGAACTGGATGCTTCGGCTACTAATGACGGTAAACTTCAAAGCAATGACATCGTTCTGTTCCGTTATGCCGATGTACTTTTAATGAAGAGTGAAGCTAAAGTGCGTAATGGTGGGAATGGAGATGCTGAATTGACAGAAGTCAGGACTCGTGCCGGCGCTACTCTGGATGTAACGGCCACTCTTGATAATTTGTTAGCCGAACGTTTGAGAGAGTTTGCTTGGGAAGGTCTTCGTCGTCAGGATTTAGTCCGCTTTGGTAAGTTTACCCGTGCATATACCGACAGACCTCAATTGGCGAAAGAAAATACCGGTTATACTACCGTATTCCCGATTCATGAAGATGTATTGAGCTTGAATGGTAAACTGACTCAAAATTACGGTTATTAATATTAATGATTTAATGGAAAGTAATATGAAAAGAATATTCCAATATATGGCAACACTCCTATTACTGTTGGTAGTGGGAACAAGTTGTGAAGAAGGTAATGATAACTGGAGAATTATTACTGATGCCCAACCGGGAGCTTATATCACTGGTGATGCTACGATTTATAGTGCTACGGCCACGTCATCCCAATTAGTGGCTGCACCGTTGGACGGAGCTCCGGAAGGTACAAACGTGGTAGGTATTTATACCTGGCTGAAATCAAGCGGAAGTTTTACGATTTTGAATGTAGACGACGAGGGAAATGAAGTAACTTATGGTAAAGGTGATGTAATAGCTTCTACTCCTGCTGAAACGGTAGCTCTGGCTGCCGGTGGTACGCCTTTTACTGTTGCGAGTGACGGTTTGTACTACGTAGCAATGAATAAAGCTGATAATCAACTGACCATTATACCCGCTACTTTTGGTATTATTGGTGATGCTACTCCTTTGCAGTGGAATGGTGAAACTGCTATGCAGGCAAGTTATAATGACGCTCAGGCCACTGTTGAGTATACTATTAGTGACGTAACTTTGGATAAGAAGGAAATGAAGTTCCGTTATTCCGGTGATTGGGGACTTGAGTTTCCCTATCAAGGAGGCAAAGTCAAACTTCACACTAATATGGGATATAATGGTGATAATGCATCTGCAATATCTGAAGCGTTTAGTGAGTGCAAAGGTGGTGGAGCAAACTTCCAAGTGGGTAAAGCAGGTGTTTATACAGTAACGCTGAAGTTGGATTTACGTACCGGTCAGTTTAGTGCCAAAGCTGTTTGTACGGCAGAAGATACTTCATCTGCTACATTGCCCGAGAAGATGTTCATAAATGGTGATGCTTGGGGATGGCAACAAGATTGGAGTACAGCTCCGGAGATGACTCCTGTTCATAGCCATGACGGAATGTTCTGGGGCATCTATTATTTGAATGCCGGAAACGGAATGAAGTTCAACAATGAAAAGAGTTGGAGTACCGGTGATAACTTTGGAGCAGAAAATGAAGATCTGAAAGGATATGGCGAATATCCGGTCGGTGGTTCTAACTTGAAAGTTGCTGATGAAGGATATTACCTGGTAATTGTATCTTGTACCCTTTCAGCAGACAAGAAGTCTGTAAACAGAAAAATTATCCTTGCTGAACCGAAAATTTATTTAAGAGGTGCTTGTGCCGGTGGATGGGCAGATGCTGGCGCAGGTAGACCGGATGATTCGGTTGTTGAGTTTACTTTGGCAGCAAACGGCAATTATCAGGCTGTAACAGCCGGAGACGGTGACTTGCGTATTTTTGTAGCCACAGGAGTTCAAGGTGTCGATTGGTGGCAGTCTGAGTTAGTAGTAAGAGAAGGTATCATTGAATATCGTGGCAAGGGTGGTGATCAGGAACCTCGCGTTTCCGTAACAACCGGTAAAACAGTTAGTCTCGATTTCAAGACAAATACCGGTAGTGTCAATTAGTCCTTAGAATAAAAAAAGAAAGTGAGGCTACAATGGGTGAATCTTCGTTGTAGCCTCTTTTCTTCTTTCTTATATTAGTTTCAAATAGAAAAATCTAATGGTATGAAAAAGGTAAAATTACTTCTTCTTTTCTTGTTTTGGATAATACCCTTTTGCTTCATTGCGTGCAGTGATGATGAAGTAGGGGGTGGAAGTGGCAATGACGATGGCAGTTGGATAGATGTAGCAGCATCTCCTGCCAACTGGGATGGCGAAAAACGGGCGGATATATCTTATCAGTTGCTGGTATACTCTTTCGCTGATAGTGACGGTGATAAATGCGGAGACATCAGGGGGCTTATTACTAAGTTGGATTATCTTAATAATTTAGGGATAAAGGCCATCTGGTTATCACCCATTCATCCGGCTATGTCATATCATGGATATGATGTGACGGACTATTCAGGCTTGAATCCGGAGTATGGAACGATGACCGATTTTGAGGAATTAGTCACTAAAGCTCATAATCTTGGTATTAAAATTTATCTGGATTATGTGATGAATCATACGGGGAGTGCACATCCCTGGTTTAAAGAAGCTAAAACTTCTCCGAATAATGCATACCGTGATTATTATATCTTCTCACAAGATCCGAAAGCTGACATAACTGACGGCAAAATTCCAATGATAAAGAGAGAGAGTTCTACGGGATATAATGCAAACGAATGGTTTTCGGCCGGTATAGGCGATGAAATGAAAGGATGTTATAAGTTTGTACTCGACTGGTCTAATGCTGCAAGTCCTACAATAACAGTTACGGCGGCAGATACTCCGGATGCGGATAATCCTGACGTAACGACGCAAGGAGCTAAGTATTTGTATTATGGAGAAGGTCTTTGCAAGAAATTTTATGCGAAAGATAATAACAAGTATGAGTTGACCGTTGATTTAGATACGGATTGGGGCTTTTTAATTCGTACAAGTAATTCGTCATGGGACAATGGGACGAAGTATGGTGCCCCGTCCAAAACAAATAAAGTACAGTTGGGCCAAGCATTTACCTTAAGCAACGCAACTCCGGAGGATATTTTGTTTGCATCGGTTGAGGCATGGTATTTCCACTCCCATTTCCAAACCGACTGGTTTGCCGACTTAAATTACGGTGCTATTGAGAATGCTGCCAACTCTCCGGCATACAAAGCCATATCCGCTGCGGCAAAGGGATGGATCGACAAAGGCGTTGACGGCTTCCGTTTAGATGCGGTGAAGCATATTTATCATAGTGCCACATCAGATGAGAATCCCCGTTTCCTGAAGATGTTCTATGACGATATGAACACATATTATAAAACCAAGGGACATACGGATGATATTTATATCGTGGGCGAAGTCCTTTCGGGAAGTGACGAAGTGGCGCCCTATTATCAGGGACTTCCTGCGTTGTTTGAATTTGATTTCTGGTATAAACTGGACTGGGCGATTGCTAACTCGACAGGTTGTTACTTTGCAAAAGATATTCTGTCTTTCCAACAGAAATATGCAAAATACCGTACAGATTATATAGAAGCCACCAAACTTTCCAACCATGATGAAGATCGTGCGGCGTCCAAACTGGGAAAATCGGAAGCCAAGTGTAAACTTGCAGCGGTTGTATTACTCACTGCACCGGGTGAACCTTATATTTATTATGGGGAAGAGCTGGGTATCTATGGAACAAAAGAAAAGGCGGATGAATATGTACGCAGCCCGATGCTCTGGGGAGATAATTATACCACTTCCTATACGGATAAAATTGACGCTACGGTGGCTTCAAACATAAAATCCGTAGCGGGACAAAAGGATAACGCTAATTCCCTGCTGAACACTTATATTTCCTTTACTCGTTTGCGTAATACCTATCCGTCTTTAGCTCAAGGAAAAATGACGAAACATTCGGTATATAACGAGTCGAATGAAAAATATAAGGCCATTGCAGCATGGTATATGACAAAAGATAACGAGAAGATGCTTGTACTTCATAACTTTGGAAATGCCGCCGTTGAATTATCATTAGTAGATAATATTGAAAAGATTGTCGGTATATCAGGAACCGTTCAGGTAAAAGACGGAGATAATACTTCCATTAAACTGGGCGGGTATTCATCAGTAGTCTATAAGATAGCCCAATAGGTAGAGTTATTCATATATTTTTATCAGCACCCTGTTCAGCCATTCCCAACGAAAACGGAACCAGCGACGGGTGCTGATTTGTTTTCCACCGAAGCGCAACACAAACTCCCGGTAGCCGTGTTTGCGGAAAGGAAGCCCCACGTCCATAAACTCCAGATGGCGATAACCCCGTTCCTTGGCATCGTGCAGTGCTTTCCATACCGCAAGGATTCCCGGATATTGCAGGGCATACGTCTTGCGCATGCCACCCGAAAACCAGAGGTATGCACAATCATCGGAATAGATGCAGGCACTTCCACCGATGATTTTTTCCTTATAAGTTACGATAAAGATACGTGCCTGCTGACTCTTGGTCATCTGCTTTTCCAGTTGTTCAAAGAAATCCATGTTTGGAAAGTGGCGGCGTATCTTGGCGGAGTAAACATGATGGAGCATGTGGGCGAATGCTTTGATTTCTTCTGCTGTATGTATCTCTCTTACCTGTGCACCGTTCTTCAACCCTTTTTTGATTTGCCTGATGCGTGACGGGCTGAAACGGTCTTCCGCTTTTTCCACATTATGCAGTGAATTGCGTACGCGCAGCCAGTTGATGGCGAAATAATGATTATCACGAAAAGCCTTGTAACCGAACATCGCATTGTCCAGATTGCGGAACTCTACGAGAAATGTATTCCGGAGAGCCTCATCCGTAAGCCGCTGCAATATGTCACTAAAGATAGCCTCCTTATCGCTCGCCCCTTCAAAATACTCTCCTGTGCCGTATATCTCGCATCGCTTGATGATGTCCGGTGGAAAAATGCGCATACTTCTCCGTACAGCCGCAAGAAGCTTGGCTACCGGAACTCCGTTTTCAGAAGCCACGATGAGCAGGGGAGTATATCCCGGAGTTGCTTCGTAGATGTGAAACAATTCTGTGGAGTGGAATGTATTCGTTCCCGGTAAGTCGGGCACCTGATTCCCTCGGTAATATGTAGTCAGTTTCAAGGGCATTGCTGCAAATTTAAAAAAATAATCTTGTATCTTTGCTTTAAAAGCGAAGATAAGCTGCACCTTGGTATAAAAAATAAACTCGTTCATTTTATTCTACTCTCGGTTTGCATTATCTTTGTAAAATTAACACATTAACAATATGGAAAGTTTCAGTGAATTGATAAAGGGCCGCCGTAGTATGCGGAAATTTACAGACGAAGAATTAACTCAGGAACAAGTAGTTGCACTGATGAAAGCTGCGTTGATGGCTCCTACTTCGAAGCGTAGTAATGCCTGGCAGTTTATTGTGGTGGACGATAAGGAGAAACTGAAAGAACTGTCCTACTGCAAGGAGCAGGCATCGCAGTTTATTGCGGATGCAGCACTGGCAGTGGTGGTGACAGCCGACCCGTTGGCAAGTGATGTTTGGATAGAAGATGCTTCCATCGCTTCCATTTATCTTCAGCTTCAGGCAGAAGATATGGGACTGGGAAGTTGCTGGGTACAAGTGCGCGAGCGAAATTCAGCTTCAGGGATTTCTTCCAATGAATATGTACACAACGTGCTCGATATTCCTTTGCCACTGCAAGTACTTAGCATCATAGCTATCGGACATAAGGGAATGGAACGTAAACCTTTCGATGAAGAACATTTGCAGTGGGAGAAGATTCATCTTAACCAATATGGAGGAAAATAACGGTGAGTGCGGCGAAAGCAAACAATAACAAAGATACATATAGAGCCACTGCTATCACCCTGATTGTATTCGGAGTGCTTTATCTGATGGATAAACTGATACATTTCTCTGCATTGGGACTGCCGTGGGTGATGAACAAAGATAATTTCCTGTTATATACGGCGGTTATCTTTTTGTTGTTCAAGCACGATAAGTCGATAGGACTGGTGTTGCTCGGGTTATGGTTGGTTTTGAATTTCGGATTGATAACGGCATTGCTCGGTACAATATCCGCTTACCTTTTACCGGTGGCACTGTTGGTGGTAGGCGGCATCTTGTATCTGGTGTCAACAAGATAAAATGAAAAGAAGTATAGAAGATACATCCATTGTATTCATAGGAGCCGGTAATCTGGCGACAAATCTGGCAAAAGCACTTTACTGCAAAGGATTCCGTATCGTGCAGGTTTATAGCCGTACGGAAGAATCGGCACGTACCTTGGCACAAGCGGTAGAGGCGGCTTATACCACAGACTTGTCATCTGTTGCAGGCGATGCCCGGCTTTATATCGTTTCTTTGAAAGATGCGGCTTTTGTGGAACTGTTACCGCAAATCGTATCAGGGAAGAAAGACGCTCTATGGGTACATACAGCCGGAAGTATCCCGATGAATATTTGGGAAGGACAGGCAGACAGGTATGGAGTTTTTTATCCCATGCAGACCTTCAGCAAGCAACGTGCGGTCGATTTTCAGGATATTCCCGTTTTCGTAGAAAGTAACTCGGTGGAGGATACCTGTTTTCTGAAAGAAATTGCTTCCGCACTTTCCGAAAGAGTCTACGAAGCTACCTCGGAGCAGCGGAAGAGTTTACATCTGGCGGCCGTATTCACCTGTAATTTCACGAATCACATGTATGCCCTTGCATCCGATCTGTTGAAGAAATATCAACTTCCGTTTGAAGTGATGTTGCCGTTGATAGACGAGACTGCCCGTAAAGTGCATGAACTGGAACCACGCCTTGCACAGACGGGCCCGGCCATACGCTATGACGAGAACGTAATCAACAGCCATTTGCAAATGTTGGCGGATGAACCGGAAATGCATGAAATCTATGAACTGATAAGCAAGAATATTCATCGGACGAAAAACGGATGATGCGTTTGCACTATGTAATAATGATATAGAATATGAGTACAATCAATTATGACCTGAGTAACGTAAAAGCCCTCGCCTTTGATGTGGACGGAGTGTTGAGTTCCAATGTTATTCCAATGAGTACGGAAGGCGAACCGATGCGTACGGTCAATATCAAGGACGGCTATGCCTTGCACTTGGCGGCTAAAATGGGTTTCCCGGTTGCTATCATCACCGGTGGACGTACGGAAGCGGTTCGTAAACGTTTTCTTGCTTTAGGTATACCGGCAGAGAATATTTACATGGGTTCTTCGGTAAAGATACACGATTACCGTGATTTCCGTGACCGCTATGGATTGAAGGACGAAGAAATTCTCTATGTAGGCGATGATATTCCGGATATTGAAGTGCTGAGTACTTGTGGTCTGCCATGTTGTCCGGCAGATGCTGCTCCTGAGATCAAGGCGGTGTCCCGTTATATCTCTCACAGAGACGGTGGATATGGTTGCGGGCGTGACATCGTGGAACAGGTCTTGAAAGTAAATGGACTTTGGATGGCAGATGAAAGAGCTTTCGGGTGGTAATCACCAAATACTAATCACTATAACATTATGCTTGACAATTTAAAGAAATACAAAGTTATCCTTGCTTCCAATTCTCCCCGCCGGAAAGAATTGCTGGCGGGGTTGGGGGTGGATTATGAAGTACGTACCCTGCCCGATGTGGACGAATCTTATCCTGAGACATTGAAAGGGGCGGACATCCCTCTTTATATCGCTAAAGAAAAGGCCGATGCTTATCTCAACATGATGCAGCCGGGAGAATTGATGATTACTGCCGATACGATTGTCTGGCTGGACGGGAAAGTGCTTGGAAAGCCGGCAGACAGGGAAGATGCCCTGCGGATGTTGCGGGAAATGTCGGGACGTACCCATGAAGTGTTTACCGGCGTTTGTGTCACAACGACAGAATGGCAGCGTAGCTTCACTGCCCAGACGGAAGTACGCTTTGCCAGCCTGAGCGAAGAAGAAATCAATTATTACGTAGACCAGTTCAAGCCTATGGATAAGGCGGGAGCTTATGGGGTACAGGAATGGATTGGTTTTATCGGAGTAGAGAATATCTCCGGAAGCTATTATAACATAATGGGACTACCTGTGCAACGGCTGTATAAGGAACTTTGTTTAGTTGATAGTTGATTTAGTTGATAGATGATAGTTGATAAATGATAGTTAGGTTGCGTCATTACTCTGCATAGTAGCTTTCAACTATCATTTATCAACTATCATCTATCAACTAAATCAAGTCCAGCATCAACGGAATATCCTTCTCGTCTATGCCTTGCTTGATGAGTGTCTCTTTATCTTTATCGAACATTTCGAGGAATGTTTCACGACTACCCGTCTCTGTAACAGTCTTACCGTATAACATTGCTGTTTTTTCTATATTTCCCAGTTTCCATGCTACGTGTCCCGCATTGAGATAATCCGTAGCGATGGGCTTCAATGCAAGCACCTTGTCGTAATACTTCATGGCCTGCTCCTGTTTCCCACTGACGAACGAACACCAGCCAATGGCACGCCATGCCTTGATGCAGTTGTTCTCCATAAGGTCCAGTTTGAAGAAATACTGTAAGGCATCCTCGTAACGTTCCTGCTCGGCCAAGCAACTGCCGATGAAAAACAGTATGTTACGATTCTCCGGCTGTATCGTTTCCGCCTTCTTGTAGTATTCCAATGCAGATGTAAAGTCATGCATCTGCCGGTAGCAGGTGGCAAGATGACGGATTGTCCACATATGGTCTGGCTTCAATACATCCGCTTTCCGGTAAGCATCGATGGCCTCTTTGTAGCGTTTCTCTTTTTGCAGGCAGTAGCCCGTCTTCTGGAAAATGTCTGCGCTGGCATAATTCATATCTATCAAGCACCTGTAAATATCCAATGCTTCTGCCGGATGCTCCTTGTGGAAATGAAAATCGGCGATGGCGAGCAGCAATTCCGGTTTGCCCAATATCTCTTTCAGTACCGGTATGCGATGCAAGGCGATTTCTTCCTTGAAGACATCACGGAATTCATGGCGGCGTTGGCTCAACTTGAAGAAACGGTAGAGGTCGTGGATATACTGGTTACTGATAACTTCCGGTCTTTGCGCATGTTGTCTCAGTCCCGATGATTTACTTTCGTCCATCAGTTCGTTCAAATCCTGCGAAGTCATCTGGCTTAGCATCATGCTGCGTTGAGCCTGCGGGATGTGCGCCATTGTGAAACACAACGAGTACTTATCGCTGTTGCAGAAGAAGCCCGATTCCAATATCAGGGAAAGGACAGCATTATCTCCCGTCGGTTTTAGCCCGAACTCCTTGATGATGCTGGAATGGTGCATGTCGAACGGATAGAACCAGTTATGCGGATTCTGGAAGAACGGATAACTTTTGAGTTGCGCAAAGGTACTCATATATACATCGGCACCTTCCAGTTGCAGTTCATTCATTTCGCGTATCTTGTTGCCCAGTCCCGACTCTTCGAACGCTTTCTCCCAGTCCGGATTCAAGTCATTCTCTTCAGCATTCTCTTCGAAGCCATACTTCATGTTGCGCATGATGTTGACGTTCTTCATCATCTCCGGGATAATTTCTTCCCGCATTTTCTTGTCGATTTTTTCCGTCTCCTGGCTGCGGAGCAGTTGGATATAAACACGGTTCAACTGCTTGCCGAAACTACCGTCCTCATTGAGCAGTGAAAGCTGTGCTTTCAGTTCCGGATAAAGCGGTAGCCGGTCGGGATGAATATGCAGCACAAGGGCGATAGCCACTAACGCACGTTGGCTGACCTGAGTTTCGGCATGTGTCGTGGCATCCAGCAGCCATGAAAACTTGCGGGCGTCGAAACATTCCATCAAGCTCAACAGGATAGCACCTGTAAACAGGCATAAATCGTTGACGGGTATCAACTCCGAATCCAGATAAGTCTTCGCTTGTTGTTCTTCTTCTGCACTCCAACCGCTGTTTCCCCATGTGGTGAGGAAAAGATATTGGCCGGTTTCCTCGTGCCGCTGCAATGCGCCGTCCAAACTTTCTTTGTTGTCCGGCATAAGTTGGCAGACAGCCAAATCGTCAGGGAATGACTCAAGAACCTTCAACCAGTCAGCCAAACCATAGCCGGCTACGATGTTTTTTCTGTTCTTGTGCAACGATTGGTAGTAGTGGGTGGAAGCCTCGTCGAGCAAGCTGACGCGTGCCTGTTCGGCAAGCTCCCAGGTTTCAGCAAGGAGTTGCCGGTACACCTTTGGACGGTCGGGGTCGTTCACGCCCTGACGCATATATTGCAACATATATTGGTAGGATACCTTAGCCTGCTCCAGCCGGTTGCGGAGAGACCAGTCATTGCTGTTCCACAGAAAAGCCTCCAGTTGCGTCTGCGCTTCTTTCAGGCGTCTCTGTTTCAGTTGTTTGACGATATGTTGAAATTGCTCTTGTATGGCTTGCTCATTCATATATTTGTATTCTTTAAAGGGTATATACTCTACAAATGTACAAAAAGGATGCCAAAAAGTTCGCTACATCCCGAAGATACTGGTAAGGAATTAAGAGCCTGTTTTAATTTCCCTCAAAAAATACTGAGCAAAATCTAAGCAGGTTCTAAGTTGCAGGCAGTCTCGTATGCGCTGTGAAATTTAGAACCTTACTTGTATCTGTGCCTGTAAAGTATTGTAGTTTTCTCCTACATGGCGGTTAGTGTATGTGTATTGTGCCTGCACCCTGCATTTGGGATAAAACCAATACTGTACGCCTGCCACATAGTTTGTTTGTTTGAATGCGGAAGTGTTTTTGTCTTTGTTCAGGTAGTCGTAAGAGGCGATGACATCAAATTTGGGTAATACATGGGCGCAAGCTGTCAGGTAATAACCTTCACTTTTTATTGTTCCGTCTTTTCCGGCAAGGTATTCTGTACGTAGGGCAACGGGCTTGGTCGTTACCACAGCGCCCAGCGCCCAACGGTTGCGGGTGTAGTTGTCTCCTACGGCAATATCCGGATTGACTTCGGATACTTTCACCGCATTGCCTTTACCTTTGATGAAAGAGCCGCCTACCGACAACCACTCAAGAGGGTTTACCATTACATTTCCCACAATATCTTTCTGGTGATTCTTATCTTTTACGTTGATGCCTTGACCGTTCATAACGGCAAGATTGTAGCGCACCAGTTTACCGAACAAGTCACCGTAAACCAGTAATCCCATATCGCGTCCGCCGCACGATTCATACAAGGGGTTGCTGAACCCCGACAGATAGCTTACCGCTTGTGAGTAACAGTCTATCAGTTCCACTGTGGTGGGCGACATCGGGTTCTCGATACTGAACATTGTTTTGAATTGTCCTGCGCGAACCGTGAGTTGCGGCAGGAATTTGTATTCCGTATAAGCTTCGAGCAAACTTCCTCCACCGGCGAAGTTGTACATGAAGTAGCATAGCCATTTATCGGTTATTTTGCCTTCAGCCATGACAATGATACGTTTGATATCGAACGTATTACTGCCTTCACCAAGGTCAGTGTAAGTATATCCCGTTTGCACGTAGCCGGCAAGGCTGATGCGGTCTTTCAAAGTGTTTACCACTTTATTTAGAGTAGTGGTTTCTTGTGCTGTGAGGATGTGAGTAGTAATAAGGAGAGTGATAAATAGTAAGATTCGTCTCATTATATAAAGATATAGATATAGATTAAAAAAAGGCAACTCTTTTAAAGAGCTGCCTTTCTGTATAAATGTGATTTGATTATTCGTTGATAGCAGCGATACCCGGAAGAACTTTTCCTTCGATTGCTTCGAGCAATGCGCCACCACCTGTTGAAACGTAAGAAACGCCGTCAGCCAGGCCGAACTTGTTGACACAAGCTACAGAGTCGCCACCGCCTACAAGTGAGAAAGCGCCGTTCTTGGTAGCCTCAACGATAGCTTCGCCTACTGCACGTGAGCCGTGAGTGAAGTTCTCGAATTCGAATACACCCGTAGGACCGTTCCAAAGGATAGTCTTGGAGTTCTTGATAACTTCAGCGAAGAGTTCTTCAGTCTTAGGACCGATGTCCAGACCTTCCCATCCATCAGGAATTTCGTCAACTGCACAGAACTTGGTGTTGGCGTCGTTAGAGAAAGCGTCGGCTATCTTAGCGTCAACAGCCAATACAAGGTTTACGCCTTTTTCTTTTGCTTTCTTCATCAGGTCGAGAGCCAGATCCATTTTATCATCTTCGCAGATAGAGATACCGATCTTGCCACCCATAGCCTTGGTGAAAGTATAAGTCATACCGCCGGCAATAATCAGGTTGTCTACCTTGTCCAGCAGGTTTTCAATGATTTCGATTTTGGAAGAAACCTTAGAGCCACCCATGATAGCAGTGAACGGACGTTTGATGTCATTCAACACCTTGTCAACAGCTTTCACTTCTTTTTCCATCAGGTAACCGAACATCTTGCTGTCCTTGTCGAAGTATTTTGCGATCAATGCTGTAGAAGCGTGTGCACGGTGAGCGGTACCGAATGCGTCGTTTACGTAGCAGTCAGCGTAAGAAGCCAATTTCTTGGTAAATTCTTTCTGGCTTTCCTTAACGGCTTTCTTGGCAGCGGCTTTTTCTTCGTCTGTTGCATCTTCGGCCAAACCGCGGGGTTTGCCTTCTTCTTCAGCATAGAAACGAAGGTTTTCGAGCAACAGCACTTCACCCGGTTGCAGAGCAGCAGCTTTAACAGCGGCTTCTTCGCCCATACAGTCGTTAGCAAATTGTACTTCAACACCCAGCAAATCCGACAGATGTTTCAGGATGTGCTTCAAAGAGAACTTGTCAGCCGGGCCTTTCGGACGACCGAGGTGAGAACCGATAATTATACTACCGCCGTCAGCCAAAATCTTCTTCAGCGTAGGAAGAGCGGCACGCATACGGGTATCATCTGTGATGTTAAAGTTTTCGTCCAGGGGCACATTGAAGTCCACGCGAACGAATGCCTTTTTTCCGGCAAAGTTAAATTGATCAATTGTCATAATATTCTATATTATTTAAAAGTGTTACTAAATTTCTTTTGTGGACGCAAAGTTACTATTTATTTCTTTTTTTCGCTATGAATTTGTTGTTTTTTAGTTGACAAGGTTGCAGTTGACGAGTTTACCAGGGGAATACTTCATCTCCTCGTCTCCTCATTCCCTTGTCTCCTCGTTCCCTTGTCTCCTTCCTCCTCCGTCACCTTGTATTTCTGGCAGTAGTATTTGCACATCAATTGCAAACCACAGTTATCACATTGAGGCGTACGGGCTTGGCATACGTAGCGTCCGTGAAGGATGAGCCAATGATGGGCGATGGGTATATCGGCTTCGGGTATCTGTTTCACCAACTCTTTCTCTACACTGAAAGGCGTGGTACATTTGTCGGACACCAGTCCCAGACGGTGGCTCACGCGGAACACGTGTGTATCTACCGCCATGGCTGCCTTGTTGAAGACGACGGACTGTATCACGTTGGCCGTCTTGCGTCCCACTCCGGGCAGCTTGACAAGTTCTTCCAGCGTGTCGGGCACTTGGCTGCCGAAGTCCTTTACCAGCATCCTTGCCATGCCCACAAGATGCTTTGCTTTGTTATTGGGGTAGGACACGCTGCGGATGTATTCGTAAACCACTTCGGGCGTGGTGGCGGCAAGAGCTTCGGGAGTAGGGAAGTCCCGGTAGAGGGCGGGCGTAATCATGTTCACCCGTTTGTCCGTGCATTGGGCGGAAAGGATAACCGCTATCAGCAGTTCGAACGGATCGCCGTAATGTAATTCGGTTTCGGCCACCGGACGGTTCTCTCTGAACCAGGCGAGAATTTTCTCGTAACGTTCTTTCTTTCTCATCGCAGTTTGTTTTTATGATAATGAGGAGCTACTTTGCCGTTGAAATAAAGCATCGAAACGATGGTGAGGCAAGCTCCGAATAAATAGGCTTTGTCAAAAGTGCTGACTTCCGCAATGTATCCGCCCGCAAGCATACCGATACCGATGCCCACGTCCCACGAAGTGAGGTAAGTGGAAGTGGCCGTACCGCGTTGGCTGTTGGGGGCGAGGTTGACGAACAGGGTGTTGTACGCCGGAAACATAATGCCGAAACCGATGCCCAGCAGCAACGCCACGGCAAAGAAGATGATATTGCACATCATCACATCCCAGCGGATGATATATACGCAGGCCGAAAGCAGGAAGAAGCTGAATACCACGATATAAAGCCCTGCCGAAATGACCTGTGTTATTTTCCCCTTGTCAACGATTTTTCCCGAAAAGATGCGGGAGATAGCCATGCCCACCGCCATAAAGGTAAAGAAGAATCCCGTAGTGGCGTTGATGCCCACTTCTTTGGCGTACATCGCTACATAGTTCGTTGTCATTCCATAAGGGATGGACAGCAGCAGCAGACTGATACCCGCCGGAATACCTTTCAGGAGAATGAAGCGGTCGAGAGAAATCGGTTCCCGTTTTACCGGTGGCTTGTAGGGCGTCTTCACCAGGGAAGCGCAAAGGAACCCGGCGATGCAGGAACCCAGCGAACAGCAGAAGATGGTGGTATAGCTCATGCCGGCATCGTGCAGGAAGAGTCCCGACATCGGACCCACCGCCATAGCGATATTGTTGGACAGTCCGTAGTAGCCCAGGCCTTCTCCGCGCCGCGACGAAGGCATAATGTCGATAACCACCGTATTGCCTCCTACGGTCACCATGCCGAAAGATACGCCATGTATAATACGGAACAAGATAAACAGCGTCAACGAGCTTGCAATGATATATCCGGCAAACATCGTCATAAAGATGAAGTATGCCAGCAGATAGAGGGGTTTACGGGCAAAGCTGTCCAGAAAATATCCGGAGAAAGGACGGATGCACAATGCCGCCACCGTATAACAGGAAAGAATAATGCCGATTGTTGAGTTACCGGCATTGAATACCTCGGACAAATAGAAAGGAAGCACCGGTATCAGCAGCCAGAAGCCGAAGTACAGCAGGAAGTTGGCTGTAAGGATAAAGCAATAGCTGGGGGTGATTAATCTGTCTTTTGCCATGGCCGCCTATTTAGTGATTAGTGATTAGTGGTTAGTGATTAGTGGTTAGTACCTTGCAACATCATTGCGCAGCCCACTAATCACTAACCACTAATCACTATTATTAATATGCGCTCTCGAATTCCTTCAGGAAACGCGTATCGTTTTCGGAGAACATACGGAGGTCTTTTACCTGGTATTTCAGGTTCGTGATACGCTCGATACCCATACCGAGGGCGTATCCGCTATATACCTTGCTGTCGATTCCGTTGCTTTCCAATACGTTAGGGTCAACCATACCGCAACCCAGGATTTCCACCCAACCGGTATGCTTGCAGAAGGGGCAACCCTTACCGCCGCAAATGTTACAACTGATGTCCATTTCGGCGCTCGGCTCCGTGAACGGGAAGTACGACGGACGCAGACGGATTTTAGTGTCAGCGCCGAACATCTCTTTGGCGAATAGCAGCAATGCCTGTTTCAAATCGGTGAAAGATACGTCCTTA
Organism: uncultured bacterium; assembly: GCA_905215345.1. Taxonomy (GTDB): domain Bacteria; phylum Bacteroidota; class Bacteroidia; order Bacteroidales; family Bacteroidaceae; genus Bacteroides. Next base: position 350,487 of record CAJMPR010000001.1, on the reverse strand, counting down.
TCTATATACAAAGCCTCTACCTGGTGAAAGAAACAGTGCGCGCGGTAGCTGATGGCTTCGTTGCGGTATACACGTCCCGGACAGATGATGCGGACAGGAGGTTGTGACGTCTCCATGACGCGGGTTTGTACGGAAGAAGTATGCGTACGCAGCACTACATCCGGATGCGCTTCGATAAAGAATGTGTCCTGCATGTCACGTGCCGGATGGTCTTCGGCAAAGTTCAATGCAGAGAATACATGCCAGTCGTCCTCAATCTCCGGACCTTCGGCAATGCTGAAACCCATACGGGCGAATATGTCGATAATTTCGTTCTTTACGATGCTGAGCGGATGGCGCGTACCCAGTTTCACGGGGTAAGCCGAACGGGTGAGGTCGAGGTCGTCGCAACCGTTGTCCTGGCTTTCAAATTGCTCTTTCAGGGCGGCAATCTTTTCCTGCGCTTTGTTTTTAAGTTCGTTCAGGCGCATGCCGACTTCTTTCTTCTGGTCGGCGGCTACATTACGAAAATCGGCCATCAGGTCGTTAATGGCTCCTTTCTTGCTGAGGTACTTGATGCGGAGTGCTTCCAGTTCCTCGGCGTTAGCGGCTTTCAGTGCTTCCACTTCTTGCAGAAGCTGGTTGATTTTAGCTATCATATCGTTGTTATTATTTATTCTCCAAATGCATAAAACGGTGCAAAGATACAATTTTATCATTGTTTTGCCGCTAATCGCTATATATTATTTTGTACTTTCTTGTGCCTTGATGCAGGGGGAGTACTTTCTTTCGTCTTGATACGAAAGAAAGATACCAAAGAAAGCATCAAGGCTGCACTTCCGGGGCTACTCCGGTAGTGGCAGAAGAGGACGGGGCGAAAACTCGCTTCGCTCGGACAAACGCCCCTTAAACCTCTTCTGCCACTACCTGCGCTTACGCCCCTACAGTGAGGCCGGAGGGCGCAACACAAACGCAGGTGGGATAACGGGGATTGAAACTAATATAATGAGTGAGTTGACGTATAATCGTACAGAAATGAATTAAATTCCTATTTAGTTTAAAACCATAAGTAATGGATATATTTTTAGGCGCGGAATTCTTCATTTTATTCAATACAATACGACAAATATTAGCTCTCTATAAATGTCACTGGCTATCGGGTGGATTGCCAGTGACTTTCGCCCTGATTGCCAGTGACATTCGCCTCGATTGCCAGTGAGTTTCTGGGTCATCTCATAGACGATTGATAATCAAATATTTACCAATAGACCGTATCTTTAAGAAAAGATTCAACAAAGATGGCGCAAGTTTTAGCTCATAACCTTACAGAAATGAACTATTTAATGGAACGAACAAAAGTTTATATTGTACCCAGACTATAATAATAGTTAGGAGGAAAAGATATGTCCCCTCCTTCTCTTAAAGTGGAAGATGGAGGCTCTATTGATATTACGGACTATCAATCTTCCCCTTCCGGGGAGTGAGGGGTTAAAAAAAATATGTACCTTTGCACCCGATTTTGATAAACCGCTTACAGCATGATACAGACTCAAAGACCGCCCACCCGCAAAATAGCTTTTCCTATCCTGATAGCGTTGAGTGTTTCGCATTGTTTCAATGATTTGCTCCAATCCGTCATAACGGCCGTATATCCATTATTCAAGGAAGACCTGTCCTTGAGCTTTGCGCAAATCGGGCTGATAACCCTGGTTTATCAGATGTCCGCATCCGTGTTCCAGCCGGTTATCGGACTGATTTTTGACAAGAGGCCTGTTCCCTGGTCACTGCCTATGGGCATGAGCTTTACGCTGGTAGGTATCTTGAACCTGGCGTTTGCCACGAACCTGTATTGGTTGCTGGCCTCGGTGTTTATAATCGGTATCGGTTCCTCGGTGCTGCACCCCGAAGCGTCGCGCATCACCTTCTTGGCATCCGGCGGCAAACGCGGACTGGCGCAGTCCCTGTTTCAGGTAGGGGGTAATTTGGGCGGTTCGCTCGGCCCATTGCTGGTGGCCCTGCTGGTGGCCCCTTATGGCAGGCAGCACATCGTCCTGTTTGTCATCGTCGCTGTGGCGGCCATACTGGTGATGATGCCCATTTCCCGTTGGTACCGTTCGTACCTCAACCACATCAAGAGGCGTCCGCTGCTTGCCCAGAAAGCAGTGGAACGTCCTTTGTCATCACGCATGACCGTGTTTGCCATTTCCATCCTGCTGATACTTATTTTTTCCAAGTACATCTACATGGCGAGCCTGACGAGTTATTATACGTTCTACCTGATACATAAGTTCGGTGTTACTATCCAGCAATCGCAACTGTTCCTGTTTGTCTTCCTGGTGGCTACGGCGGTGGGTACGCTGGTAGGCGGGCCTATTGGCGACAAGATAGGGCGCAAATATGTTATCTGGGCGTCCATCGTGGGAACGGCGCCTTTCAGCTTGTTGATGCCTCATGCCGGACTTGAGTGGACGGTGATACTCAGCTTCTGTGTGGGCTTTATGCTTTCGTCCGCGTTTCCCGCCATACTGCTGTATGCGCAGGAATTGCTTCCCAATAAGTTGGGGCTGATTTCCGGGCTGTTCTTTGGCTTTGCGTTCGGCATTGCCGGCATCGCTTCGGCGGTGTTGGGAGGAATGGCCGATAAGTACGGCATAGAGTCGGTGTACAACGTCTGTGCCTTCATGCCCCTGCTGGGATTGGTGGCGTGCTTCCTGCCCAATTTAAAGAAGAGGCAAATCGGAATATGTTGAAGTATGTAAAGGTTATTTTTAAGAACTTTATTTTGTTGTTTATGTGTGTTTTTTTGTTGTTCATGCGATAAATAACGTTGTTAGAAAGTTGTTTTTCATCCTGTCTGTTTTTATTTTTATATTTGTCAATTATATTATTTAAGACTAAGTATAATTATGAAAGCTCAAAAGTTGCATCATGATAATGATTTATGCAGATGTTTGCAATGTAAAACAAAGGGGGGATTTCAGATTAAAGATAATCGGAAAAATTCTATTACTCAAGCTAAATTGTCTTCGATAATTCAACAGCAGACATATCCAAGGATGAATTATCTTGGTGTCAATCATTTGGTAAGTTCAACTTTACAAAGAGCTTCTTCTATTACATGCACTCCAGGTACTCTGACTGTTGGAGCAGTAACGGCTAAGGTGGGTAAAAAGATGGAAGCTCATTTAGAAAAGGGTGATGCTTTACAAGGGTCTGAAGCTTCTAATGATACGAAGCAAAATTTATTGATGAATGAAATATATAAAAATGATTCTCCCGTAAGGACACCTAATCCTACTTGTAATACCTCATATAATAGATATATCAAAGGACATTTGCTTAATCATGATTTGGGAGGACCTGGCTGGGCGCTTAATCTATACCCAATTACTAATGATGCCAATAGCAATCATAGCACTTATGTAGAAGAACCGGTAAAAAGATTATTGAGGAATTATAGTGTACTTGATTATACGGTGGAGGTCCAGAATGAAAGCATTGTTGATGGATTACCCCAAGCGGATTTTTCATGTAGCGTGTCTAGTGATAGTATACCTCTTACTACATGTACAATTAGCTCATCTTCTGGTAATAATAGTGTGTCTGGTACAGATATAAAGGATTTAGCTCCTTCTGGAGATGGGAAACTTGCTGTTTGGAAGCATAAGGATAATTTAAATGAGTATTTTACAGATAAATTATTGGGAAAGATGACAATAAACGGAGGTATTCCCTGTGATAAGGATTCCTTGCGGACTAATGGTTATATTGATTGATAGGATTCAGAAAACAAATGATATTATTTTAGGGATATACATTAAATAAAAAATGATTTGACGATATAAATCGTACGAAAAAAAATGAAGATGTAACTGGAAAAAATGTGTGGAGAGAAGGGCTTTTTCCAAGTTCTTTTTTTTAGTTGGCGGAAGATTTTAAAAACATAGCGTTGTTTTTGAAATCTTCCGCCAACTTTTTTAATCCTTTCAGGGTGTTACGGCAAAGGATTGGGAGGCGCGGGGGGGCAACCGCTTTACGGTTCTCCCAGAAATTCAACCAGCGTTTCTACCTGGCGTGGCGTGAAGCTCCGGTTGCGGTCTTGATAACCTATCCTTGTGAGGCGGTCGTGAAGCTCCTGATTATGCAGAATCCATCTGCGGAGTACTTGCAGTGCGCTTTTTGTGGTGAGTTGCGGGTTATATAAATGTGCCAGCTCGGCTTTGGTATAGATGCGTATAATAAAAATATTTTCTTCTTCTTCCATTGTTGTCGTTTATTAAAATCACACAGTAAATATACTGAAAATAAGTGAGATATGAAAACTTTTGACTGTGTTAATTTTCACCGGGCGTCGTAAAGCTTCATTGGCGCCTCAGGGCAATTTCAGGAGTGTTATCTTTGAAATGCGGGAGGAGCAGAGGGATGTTTTCCGTTTCTCTTCCCGGTATTAATTATTAACAATTTAATTCTGGAATTATTATGGCAACATCCATGAGTTATTCGGTAGTGGTTCGTAAGAATCCTTTAAAGAAGGATGAACCCGGTAAGTATTATGCCCTGGCGCAAGCGTCGGGCGAGTTGGATTTTGAGGAGATGTGCGAGGCTATCACAAGCCGCACCACCTGTACGGAGACTGACGTGCGTGCGGCTCTGGCGGGTATTATCTACGAGGCTAAGCGTGCTTTGAAGGCGGGGCGCATCGTCCGTCTGGGCGATTTGGGTTCCCTGCAAATGGGAATCAGCAGTAAGGGAGTGGAGAAAGAAGAAGACTTCTCGGCTTCTATGATAAAGAAGGCGCATATCAACTTTCGTCCCGGCAAGGGGCTGACGGATATGGCGAAGACGGTAGCCTATACCCGTGTGGCTACCCGCAGCGCACAGTCCTCGGCTTCGGGAGGTAACAACGGAGGCAGTGGCGGAGACGGTTCGGGAGAAGGACAAGAGGAAAATCCGCTCGGATAGTATTTTCCGGTATCGGCACTGCGTATTATGGAATGCGTCGTTGCGAGGTGTAAAAGCCCGCGATGGCGCATTCGCATTTTTCGGGGAGTGTTACAGTCTCAGGCTGCGTTCCACTACCTTGATTACATTGTATATCTCCAGCACCTCGTCGAGGTTGACAACATAGTCGTTGAACAGTTCGTTGAGCGAATGGCAGGTGATGTTTCCTCTTTCGTCCTGCGATGAAATCTGCTTGATGGAGATGCCTTTCGTGCGGTGGATGATGACGAAGTACCAGTCGTTGATGTGGAGTTTGGGCAGCCAGAGGTCGCGCCTCACTTCACGGCAAAGCAGCTTGTCGCCGTCGCAGATATAAGTCTGAAAATCAATAATACTGAATTTCTATATAACAGAATGTGAATACTTTGAATGAGTAAAGCCTGAAGAGTGTTACAGATATCTTGAATCTGTTGCTTTTGAAATGTGGAGCATATCGGACTCGAACCGATCACCTCGACACTGCCAGTGTCGCGCTCTAGCCAGATGAGCTAATACCCCGTGATGACATGATAGCTTTTTGCTAACGTTTGCAGAACTACCTGTATTTTTGATGGCGCAAATATAATGCATTATTCTGAAATAATTGCTATGTTTGCGAAACAAAAATAGAAAATAGAATTATGCTTATATATAATACTACTTATCACGTGGAAGAAGGGCAGGAAAAATACTTCCTGGCCTGGATGCAGGAATATTATCTTCCTGAAGTAGAAAAGCAGGGTACACTGCAAGCACCGCGCGTTGCACGAATCTTGAGCCATATTGAAGAAGGGAGTATCTGCTTTTCCGTTCAGTTTGAAGTGGAAGATTCTGCCAGGTTGCATCGCTGGCACCAGGAACAAGGTGTGAAATTGAATGAAGAATTGCTGAAAGTTTTTAAGGACAAAGTGATTGGATTTCCTACATTGATGGAGATTATAGTGTGATACAACCGGTTAAGGAAAAAATAATTCTGGGCATCGACCCCGGTACCACCATTATGGGGTACGGAGTGTTGCGCGTGGCAGGTGTAAAGCCCGAAATGATTGCCATGGGCATTATCGACCTTCGTAAATTCGGGAACCATTATCTGAAACTTCGTCATATCCATGAACGGGTATTGAGCATTATCGAGAGTTACCTGCCGGACGAGCTTGCCATTGAAGCCCCTTTCTTCGGGAAAAACGTGCAGTCCATGCTGAAACTGGGACGTGCGCAGGGAGTGGCAATGGCAGCAGCCCTGAGCCGTGACATCCCAATTACGGAATATGCCCCTTTGAAGATTAAGATGGCGATTACCGGTAACGGGCAGGCATCCAAGGAACAGGTGGCGGATATGTTGCAGCGTATGCTCCATTTTCCAAAAGAAGATATGCCGACATTTATGGATGCTACTGACGGACTTGCCGCCGCCTATTGCCATTTCCTGCAAATGGGACGTCCTGCCGTGGAGAAAGGCTATCACGGCTGGAAAGATTTTATCGCCAAGAACCCCGACAAAGTGAAGAAATAGAAGAGAAAAATAATATCTGATAGCCATGAAGTTAAACGATCTTGTCATTATTGGAGTAGCTGCGACGACAGTCGTGAGTTGCGCTCCCTCGAAAAAGGAATATACTTCCTACGAACTTTATCCTGTCCGTTCAGGGAGTCTGACGGAAATGGAATATACGCCTGCCGTAACGCAGTTCTCACTTTGGGCGCCTACGGCCGATGAAGTGCGCCTGATGCTGTACGATGCCGGTGAGGGCGGACATGCCTATGAAACGGTTGCGATGACTCTTACGGAAGAAGGTACGTGGACAGCCAAAGTAGAACAAGACTTGAAAGGAAAGTTCTATACATTCAATGTGAAAATCAATGATAAATGGTTGGGAGATACACCGGGAATCAATGCGAAAGCCGTAGGAGTGAACGGGCGCCGGGCTGCTGTCATCGACCTGAAGAAGACAGACCCGGAAGGATGGGCGGAAGACAAACGCCCGCCGTTGGCATCGCCTGCCGATGTTATCATCTACGAAATGCACCATCGCGATTTTTCTGTCGACCCGTCTTCGGGGATTGTACATAAAGGGAAGTTCCTTGCCTTGACAGAAAAGGGTACGGTGAATCCTGATAACCTGGCTACAGGTATCGATCATCTGAAAGATTTAGGAGTGACGCATGTGCATATCCTTCCTTCCTACGACTACGCTTCGGTAGACGAGACAAAATTGGACGAGAACAAATATAACTGGGGATACGATCCACAGAACTATAACGTGCCCGACGGTTCTTACTCTACCAATCCCTATAAACCCGAAGTACGCATCCGTGAGTTCAAGCAGATGGTGCAGGCTTTGCACAAAGCCGGTATCCGCGTGGTGCTGGATGTGGTGTATAACCATACCTTCAATACGACCGAAAGCAATTTTGAACGTACCGCCCCCGGCTATTTCTATCGTCAGAAGCCGGACGGAACATTTGCCGACGCTTCGGCATGCGGCAACGAGACGGCAAGCAACCGTCCCATGATGCGTAAATATATGGTAGAATCCGTGCTTCACTGGATAAATGAGTACCACATCGACGGTTTCCGTTTCGACCTCATGGGAATCCATGACATAGAAACCATGAACGAGATACGTAAAGCCGCGTCGGCCGTAGACCCCACTATCTTTATTTATGGCGAAGGATGGGCGGCATCGGCTCCGCAGATGTCGCAAGACTCGCTGGCGATGAAAGCCAATACCTATAAGATGCCGGGAATTGCCGCGTTCTCGGACGAAATGCGGGATGCTTTGCGTGGCCCGTTCAATGATAATCATCAGGGAGCTTTCCTTGCCGGGCTGCCGGGAGGGGAGGAAAGTATCAAGTTTGGCATTGTAGGGGCTATCAAGCATCCGCAGGTGAACTATGACTCGGTGAACTACAGCAAAGCGCCGTGGGCCGAACAGCCTACGCAGATGATTAGCTATGTGTCTTGCCACGATGATATGTGCTTGGTGGACAGACTGAAATCGAGCGTTCCCGGCATTACCCCCGAAGAGCTTGTCCGGTTGGACAAACTGGCTCAAACAGCGGTGTTTACTTCGCAGGGCGTACCTTTTATACAGGCCGGTGAAGAAGTGATGCGCGATAAGAAAGGGGTGCATAACAGCTTTGAAAGCCCCGATTCCATTAACGTCATCGACTGGAAACGCAAGACGTTGCATGCCGATGTGTTTGCCTATTATAAAGGACTGATACAGTTACGCAAGAACCATCCGGCTTTCCGTCTGGGAGATGCCGAAAAGGTTCGCAAACACCTGGAATTTCTGCCTGTCGAGGGCGGTAATGTTGTGGCTTACCGTTTGAAAGAACATGCTGGTGGCGATAGTTGGGAAGATATATATGTTGTGCTGAATTCACGTAAAGAACCAGCCAAACTGGCTGTGCCCGAAGGCAAATATACATTGGTTTGCTGGGACGGATTTATCAGTGAGCAAGGCTTGGGGACGATGTATGGTCCGGAAGTCACGGTTCCGGCACAGTCGGCATTGATTTTCTATAAATGATGGCGGAAGAATAAAGAAAGATGGCGGTAAATTTGAAAAAGATGGCGTTGGTTTTCAAATTTACCGCCATTTTTTTTTGATGTATTGGGAGTGTACTTTTTCTTTCGGCTTGTCCCGAAAGAAAAAGATACCAAAAAGAAAGAGGCACGGGCTTCGTCTCCGGTGCTACTGCGACACTGCCAGACACAGACGGGGCGAAAACTCGCTTCGCTCAAACAAACGCCCCTTACTGCGCCTGACAGCGCCTACGCTTACGCACCTGCGACTATGCTCGGAGGGCTGAGCGGTGAAGGTGTTAATACTGCAAAGGAGGCTGTGTGAAAAGTAAAATTATCTATCGTTTATTTAGCCGTTAGCGAAACTAATTCAGGCTTATTTATGGTTATCGTCTTTTTACACAGGCTTAAGTTACACTCCAAAAGAGGCGGCGATATACATGAATGTATAATGGGGAAGAAATGAGAGCTTCACCCCAACCCTCTCCCAAGGGGGGGGAGGCTTTCATAACCGATAAGCAATGAGCATCAGCCGTATCGAGTTCAGTTTATCCAATCCTACAAGTACTTCGTAACCTTTAATACTACTATCTCCCAAGAGTCTCACAAGTATAACACCGAGACAACCCCCTTCCGCCGTTCGTGTTGCGCCCTCCGGCCTCACTGTAGGGGCGTAAGCGCAGGTGGCGGCAGAAGAGGTTTAAGGGGCGTTTGTCCGAGCGAAGCGAGTTTTCGCCCCGTCCTCTTCTGCCGCTACCGGAGTAGCCCCGTAAGTGCAGCCTTGATGCTTTCTTTGGTACCTTTCTTTCGTATCAAGACGAAAGAAAGTACAAAATAATCTGCAACGATTAGCGGCAAAACAACGATAAACTTGGTATCTTTGCACCGTCTATTAAGCAAAAACATTTTTGAAATGATGCAGCAACACACTATACACATGGCGGGGGGCGTAGCGCGTAACCCGCTTGTTCGCTTGGCACAACCCGTTAATATTGATTTTCTGGAAGGGGAGCATATCGCCATCGTAGGTCCTAACGGAGCAGGGAAGAGCCTGCTGGTTGATTTACTCACGGGCAAGTATCCTCTGCGCGAAGGTACGTTGACGTACGACTTCCGCCCTTCGGCAACGCAAACCGCTTACGACAATATAAAATATATTGCCTTTCGTGATACTTACGGTTCGGCCGACGCCAATTATTATTATCAACAGCGATGGAACGCCCACGACCAGGAAGATGCCCCCGAAGTGCGTGACATGCTGGGCGAAGTAAAAGACGAAGCGCTCCGGCAACAGCTTTTCGACCTGTTCCGCATCGAACCGATGCTCGGCAAGAAAATCATTCTTCTCAGTAGCGGTGAGCTCCGTAAGTTCCAGTTGACGAAGACGCTCCTTACCGCTCCCCGTATCCTCGTCATGGATAACCCTTTCATCGGCCTGGATGCCGCCACGCGTGAGCTGCTTTTCAAAGTGCTGGAGAAGCTGACGCAACTTGCTTCCCTGCAAATCGTGCTGGTGCTTTCCATGATGGACGACATTCCTTCTTTCATCACCCACGTTGTTCCGGTTGAAGACAAAGTAGTGGGCGGGAAAATGGAACGTGAGGCATATCTGGAAGCCTTTCGTACGGAAGATGTCCTGCGTGTGGAGGCTGATGCCCGACCTTTCGGTGAATTGCAGCGGCGCATTATAGACCTTCCCTACGAAAATACGAATTTCAACTCCGACGAAGTAGTGAAACTGAATAAAGTAAGCATCCGCTATGATGACCGCACTATCCTGAAAGAACTGGACTGGACGGTGATGCGTGGGCAGAAGTGGGCGTTGAGCGGTGAGAACGGTGCGGGCAAATCGACTTTGTTGAGCCTGGTATGCGCTGATAATCCGCAATCTTATGCTTGCGACATCAGTCTGTTCGGTCGTAAGCGCGGAACGGGTGAGAGTATCTGGGAAATCAAGAAACACATCGGCTATGTCAGTCCCGAAATGCACCGTGCCTATCTGAAGAACCTGCCTGCTATTGAAATAGTAGCTTCCGGCTTGCACGACAGTATCGGCTTGTATAAACGTCCGCAGCCCAACCAAATGGCGACTTGCGAATGGTGGATGGATGTATTCGGGATTGCCGAACTGAAAGACAAACCGTTCCTGCAACTCTCCAGCGGAGAGCAACGTCTGGCATTGTTGGCGCGCGCTTTCGTGAAAGATCCCGAACTGCTGATTCTCGACGAACCGTTGCACGGACTGGATACTTATAACCGCCGTCGTGTGAAGAAGATTATTGAAGCATTCTGCCGTCGTCAGGACAAGACTATGATTATGGTCACTCACTACGAAAACGAACTGCCGGCCACGATAAGCGACCGTTTATACCTGAAACGTACTATGTAACCGGAGTTCGGCATAACAATTGATGTTCATTACTTCCCCGAAATTCTTAATAAGAACCGCAGGTTAATATTTACCCGCCGGTTAATTCTCAGAAGTATCTGGAGATAAAGAACAAACTATGATGTAAATCGTTATATTTGTAAAATCAACTCTTAAACTATTTATATCATGAAGTTCTTTATCGACACTGCAAATTTGGATCAGATTCGGGAAGCCTATAATATGGGTGTGCTCGACGGAGTGACTACAAACCCTTCGCTCATGGCGAAAGAAGGTATCAAGGGCGTGGAAAATCAACGTAAGCATTATGTAGACATCTGCAACATTGTGAATGGGGACGTAAGCGCTGAAGTGATTGCCACCGATTATGAAGGTATGATTAAGGAAGGTGAGGAACTGGCGGCGCTCAATCCGCATATCGTGGTGAAAGTGCCTTGCATTGCCGACGGAATCAAAGCCATTAAATACTTCTCGGGAAAAGGAATACGCACCAATTGTACGCTGGTATTTTCAGTGGGACAAGCATTGTTGGCCGCCAAAGCGGGGGCAACGTATGTTTCTCCGTTCGTCGGTCGTCTTGACGACATTTGTGAAGACGGTATTGCTTTGGTGGGTAAAATAGTTGAGATGTACCGTTATTACGATTATCCCACTCAGGTGCTTGCCGCCTCTATCCGCCATACGGCACATATCATCCAATGTATAGAAGTGGGAGCGGATGTCGCTACCTGTCCGCTTTCTGCAATAAAAGGTTTGCTGAAACATCCGTTGACGGATGCCGGTTTGAAACAATTTCTTGAAGACTATAAACGTGTAAACGAATAACTTAAATATCCTATAAGTCTATCTTTTACCGCATTTCTTGGTAATATTGGCGATAAATAGAATAAAATACTTTATTTTTGCCAAATATATTATGACTTAAGAAAAACACTGATGAAAGAAAGACTTATAGGATTCCTCAAGACATATATTTTGGTTGTCTGCATTTTTGTATTGCAGAAACCGTTCTTCATGCTTTATTACCAACCGTTATATCCGGATATTTCGTGGACGGACTGGTTCAGCGTGATTTGGCACGGATTACCATTGGACTTATCTCTTGCAGGTTATCTGACGGCTATTCCCGGTCTTCTTTTCATCTGTTCGGCATGGACGCTGTCCGGCGTTCTTCGCCGCATCTGGTGCGGCTATTTCCTTTTTGTCTCGATTCTGCTTTCCGTCATATTCACTGTCGATTTAGGGTTATATGAATATTGGGGCTTCCGGTTGGATGCTACGCCTTTATTCTATTTCTTTTCTTCTCCGAAGGATGCCGTGGCAAGTGTCAGCGTCTGGATGGTGATAGGAGGAATCCTTGCGATGGCAGTCTATGCTCTGGTGCTTTATGGAATATTCTATGTGGTATTGTTGCAGAAAGGATATTTCAAGCGGATGAAGCTGCCCTACCGTCCGGTGAATGTATCGGGCGCCATGTTACTGCTTACGGGACTGCTTTTCATCCCTATCCGCGGGGGCTTCACGGTGTCCACCATGAATACGGGGAAAGTCTATTTCAGCACCGACCAGCGCCTGAACCATGCGGCTATTAATCCGGCTTTCAGCCTGATGGAGTCTCTTGCCAAGCAGAAAGATTTCGGTAAGCAATATCGTTTTATGGAAGAGGATGAGGCTGACCGTATATTTTCCGGTTTGGTCGATTCCGCCGTTTTGGGAAAAGAGATGGTACAAGCAGATTCTTTGCGGCAAATGCAAGACTCACTGCATTCACTGTTTACCGTGCAACATCCCGATGTGCTTTTTGTGATATTGGAGAGTTTCTCTTCCAGACTGATGACGGCTTTGGGAGGTGAACCGGATGTTGCCGTACATCTGGACAGCCTGGCGCAAGAAGGTGTTCTTTTTACAAATTTCTACGCTAATAGTTTCCGTACCGACCGTGGACTGGTTGCCATATTGAGCGGTTATCCGGCACAGCCCACTACCAGTATTATGAAATATCCCCGTAAGACACAATCCATTCCTGCCATTGCCGGCAGCTTGAAGAAGGCGGGGTATCATACGAAATACTATTATGGGGGCGATGCTGATTTTACCAATATGCGTTCTTACCTGATGTCATCGGGTTTTGAAGATATTGTTTCCGACCAGGATTTTCCCGTGTCCGAACGGTTGAGTAAGTGGGGAGTACACGATCACCTCGTGTTCCGTCGTTTACTGAACGATTTGAAGGCTGAAACTGTTGATGCTGTACAGGCAAGCCGTACTGCGAAATTCCGGGTGATACAGACTTCTAGCAGCCATGAACCGTTTGAAGTTCCTTATCAACGTCTGGAGAACGAACGGTTGAATGCTTTTGCATATACCGATAGTTGTATAGGTGATTTTGTGAAACAATACCGCGAACTTCCGCAGTGGAAGAATACGGTCATCGTATTTGTTCCCGACCATTTGGGAGCTTACCCCGAGCATATCTCCAATCAGGAAATAGAACGCTATCAGATTCCATTGTTGATGGTAGGCGGTGCGGTGCGTCAGCCGCGGCGTATTGATACCTATGGTTCCCAGCATGACATTGCGGCCACATTGTTGGCGCAACTATCGTTACCTCATAATGAATTTACCTTTAGCAAAGATATGCTCAATCCCGCTTCTCCGCATTTCGCTTTCTTCACCGTGCCCGATGCTTTCGGCTTTGTGACTCCTGATAACCAACTCGTTTTTAATAACGAAGCAAATGCGGTCGTGGTTGACGAAGGAACGAAGAAAGGCCGGAATCTGCCTTTGGGACAGGCCTATCTGCAAAAACTGTACGACGATATTGCGAAAAGATGATGAAAGGATAGGGTGGTAATGTAATAATGTAATCTCGAAGTATAAACTAATAATGATTCAGTACTTAAATGATATTGACTGATATATTGTCCGGGTTGGTAGAAATGGATGCTGACCTTTTGCTCGCAATCAATGGATGGCGGGCTGAATGGGCTGATTTTTTCATGTATGCTTTCAGCGGAAGATGGATTTGGGTGCCGATGTATGCGGCTATTTTTTATGTAATCGTCCGTAACTTTCATTGGAAAGTGGCATTGGGCTGCGTCATAGCGGTGGCGCTGACCATTACTTTTGCCGACCAGGTATGTGCTACGTTGATTCGTCCGTATATAGGGCGTCTCCGTCCGGCTAATCTTGAAAATCCTCTGTCTGAATTTGTACAGATTGTGAATGGTTACCGGGGAGGGCGATATGGATTTCCTTCTTGTCATGCGGCCAATACCTTCGGGTTGGCTTTCTTTGTGTTTTATCTGTTCCGCAACCAGGCGCTAACATGGTTCATCATGGGCTGGGCGGTGCTTACGTGCTATTCCCGGTCTTATCTGGGCGTACACTATCCCGGTGATTTATTGGTCGGTGGCATTGTGGGGGCTGTAGGAGCATCGCTTTGTTATTGGTTGTTTTTCCGTCTGTGTAAGTATAAACGGGACGAAAATGTCAAGCATGTTTATGCGCCGATTCTGATAGGAGGGGTTACTATAATCGGAATACTTATCTATGCATTGATTCGGGCAGCGCTGTAATCTGCATCATTTTGCTATTCGGTTTGTATGTCGGAGGAGATAAACATCTTCTCCTTTCATTTGTTATCTAACTCGTAGAATATAATAAAACCGAATTATATGATGAGCTTAGGAAGCTGGATGAATAAAATCCTCATTGATTGGGGTGTAGAGCCCAAGTTTGCGAATATGTTTGACGAAACGATTATTGCCGTATTGATGATAGCTGTATCAATAGGGTTGGATTATTTGTGCCAGGCTATATTTGTGGGAGGAATGAGACATTATACCCGGCGTTCTCCACATCGGTGGAATACATTGCTGATGCAACGTAAAGTGATTCACCACCTCATCCATATTTTGCCCGGCATACTGGTTTACTTTCTGCTGCCTTTGGCTTTTGTACGTGGAAAGGAAATACTGGATATCTCTCAGAAGATATGTATGGTATATATCATAGCGGCTGTGTTGCTCACAATCAACGGTCTGTTGTTGGTGATGCTCGATGTCTATAATACAAAAGATACGCAGAAGAATCGTCCGGTCAAAGGATTCGTGCAAGTGCTTCAGGTATTGTTGTTTTTTATCGGAGGAATCATCATTATAGCCGTGTTGGTCAATAAGTCGCCCATGAGTCTGTTTGCCGGATTGGGAGCTTCGGCGGCGGTGTTGATGTTGGTGTTTAAAGACAGTATTCTGGGCTTTGTGGCAGGGGTGCAACTTTCGGCCAATGATATGTTACGGATTGGCGACTGGATACAACTGCCTAATGACGTAGCCAATGGTACTGTTGAAGAAATAACATTGAATACCGTGAAGATACGGAATTGGGATAAGACGATTTCCACCGTGCCCCCTTATACATTGGTCAACAATTCGTTTCAGAACTGGCGGGGAATGCAGGAAAGCGGTGGCCGGAGGGTGAATAAAAATATCTATCTGGATATGACTACTCTGAAATTCTGTACCCCTGAAGACTTGGATGCCATTCGCAAAAATGTTCCTTTAATGGCCGATTATCAACCTGCTGAAGGGGAAGTACCGACTAATTCACAACTCTATCGCATTTATATTGAACGCTACCTGCGCAGTCTTCCGATAGTAAATCAGGATATGGACTTGATTCTTAGCCAGAAGGAACCCACAACATACGGAGTACCTATACAGGTTTATTTCTTTTCCCGCAATAAGGTTTGGAGGGAGTACGAACGCATCCAGTCCGATATCTTTGACCACTTGCTGGTAATGGTAGGTAAATTTGACTTGAAACTTTATCAGTATTCCGATTAGTCCGGTATTGCTTCTTACTGCTGCGAGGCAAAGCCCGATAAATGTTTAGTATATAAGTCGTAATTCCGCCCATACCGGAAGATGATCGCTATATCCCCCTTGATATTTCATACCGTAGTAAGTACGGAAAGGTTGTTGCCCGCCATATTTTTTGTCTTCCGTTAAAAGAAACGGAGGACGGAAGATGTCAGCTTTACTGTCATTGGTATATAACCGGGAATCTGCTTGGAGTAAAGTTCCCGATACAATCATATGGTCGAGCAATCCCCATTCTCCCCGGTATTTATAACTTCCGAAGTGTTTATTAGCGATACATTTTCTTGCCAGTAGATGGTAAAGCCTGTCAGGGTGCAGGGAGTCTTCGATAGCGGGTGGAACGTCTGCTTTTAAGACTTCCTGAACGGATTTGTTATTCGGATAATCGTTGAAATCCCCCATGATGATGATTTGAGGGTACTCACGTTGTTTGTATATACTGTCTGCCGCATGTTTCAGGCATCGGGCTGCCGAAAGACGATAAGGTTCAGACTCTTTTGCCCCTCCCGAACGGGAAGGGAAGTGGGCTACGAATATATCCAAAGTGTCTTGATTTAATAACATGCCACTGACATGTAGAATATCGCGTGTGGAGCGATTCCCTTTATTGGGTTTTTGAACAGGCAGGCTTTGAAATGAAAGCATTTTGAAAACCTCCCGTTGATAGAGTAGAGCTACATCAATGCCCCGCTCGTCCGGCGAATGGGTCATTACATAACGATAACCGGCTTCCCGTAAGGCGGAATACCGGATGAGGCTGCGTAATACGTTGTCGTTTTCTACTTCACACAAGGCAACGAGTGCAGGTGGTGTGAATTCTCCTACCACAGTAACGACACGGGCAATTGCATCCTGCTTTTTCTTATATTTGGAATAATTCCAATGCCGGACGGCATCGGGTAGAAATTCATAATCATTTTTCAAGCTGTCGTGCTTGCAGTCGAACAAGTTTTCCACATTATAGCTCATGATGCGGAAAGTGAGCGTATCTTTTTTCTCTTGCCCGTGCAATAATTGTATGCACGGGCAGAGAAAGAGAAATACTGATATAATGCGGAATATTCTGTGCATCATCCCTTTGCAGGAACATGCTTCAAGATGTCCAGCAGATGATCCCAAAATTTCTGAACGGTAGGAATAAGCATTCGTTCGTCAGGTGAATGCACGCCTTGCAGGGTAGGACCGAAGGATATCATATCCAGAGATGGGTACTTGTCGAGGAACAAGCCACATTCCAGTCCGGCATGGATGGCTTTTACCTTGGCATCTACTCCGAAAAGGCGTTTGTAAGATTCTGCTGCAATCTCCAGTATTTCAGAATGGGGATTCGGTTTCCAACCCGGATAACCGTCTCCGGAAGAAATCTTTGCACCGCTCATCTCGAAAACGGTTCGTACCATGTTGGCAATGTCCTGTTTGGAAGAAGTGATAGAACTGCGTTGGCTGGTTTCAATGCGGATGATATTGCCCGGTTTCATCTTTACTGATGCCAGGTTGGTGGAAGTCTCTACCAAATCCGGAATATCCTGGCTCATGGCATATACTCCGTGGGGAACTGCATAGATGGCTTGCAGCAAACGTTTTGTTGTATCTTTGTCGATGGCTTTAGGACGGGCTGCTTCCGACTCCATGATAAATTGCAAATCAGGTTCGACTACAGCGTATTCTGCTTCAATCTCTGAAGCCAATATATTCAAATCGGTGCGTAAAGCATGCTTATCGGCATCGGGTACGGCAATCACGGCGTATGCTTCGCGTGCGATAGCATTGCGCAGGTTACCTCCGTCTATTTGACAGAGATACATATCATATTTCCTGAAAGTCTGGCTTAAGAAACGGTTTAACAATTTGTTGGCATTGCCGCGTCCTAAATGGATATCTCCACCGGAATGACCGCCCTTCAATCCTTTTACTTGTACTTTGCAGAAGAAATAGCCTGCGGGTACATCTGTTTCTTTATAAGAAAATTCAGCAACAGAGTCTATGCCGCCTGCACAACCGATAAAAAGTTCGCCTTCATCTTCAGAGTCGAGGTTCAGCAGAATCTCCCCGTTCATAAAGCCCTCTTTTAAGGCAAAAGCGCCTGTTAATCCTGTTTCCTCATCTACGGTAAACAGACATTCGAGCGGGCCGTGCTCAATACTGTCATCAGCCAGAATAGCCAATTCGGTAGCCACACCGATGCCGTTATCTGCTCCTAAGGTAGTACCTTTGGCTTTCAACCATTCACCGTCGATTACGGTTTCGATGGCATCGGTAAGGAAATCGTGTGTTACGTCGTTGTTCTTTTCGCATACCATGTCCACGTGTGACTGAAGTACAACGGTCTTACGGTTTTCCATACCCGGAGTAGCAGGCTTTTTAATCAGTACGTTTCCGGCTTCATCCACCTTTGTTTCTAACTTATGTTTTTCTGCGAATGCTTTTAGATAAGCAATAATCTTCTCTTCCTTTTTGGAAGGACGCGGCACTTGGCATATTTCCTCGAAAAAGTGGAACACGCCTGCCGGCTTCAAATCTTTTTTTTCCATATCTTATGTTTTATAATAAGTCGGACATACGTCCTCAATTCTTATTTATTTAACCTTATATTGCTAAATATGTTTAAAATGATTGACTATTTTATTCACCTTTCTCTTTTTTTAGAGTAAAAAAGGCACGTTAGTCCAACCAAAGCCCTATATTTGCACCCACAAAATCAGTACAAGCTGCGGGCAAAAGCAAAAAGATATTTGTATTTAGCCAAGGCATAATCTGAATTTGTGCAACAAAATTAATGGAAATGCTCGATACAGTATTGATAACTTTGTTAATAGTTGCTATTTGTGTTGTTTTATTAGGCTTGAAGATATTCTTCGTGAAAGGAGGTAAATTTCCTAACGGTCATGTTAGCGGTAATAAAGCAATGCGAGATAGGGGAATCGGTTGTGCGCAGTCGCAAGACAGGGAAGCGCAGAAAAAGAGCCGTTTTTCTATCGATGAGCTGGAAAAGACCTTAAATGATAGTATGAATTAAATAAACTAAAAATAATATTCTTACAAATTATGAAGAGATTAAACTACCTCGTAAACGGTTTGGCAGCTCTTGCACTGATCGTTTTATTTTCTCAATGCGCTGGTAAAGCAGACAATCAGACGACAAATACTTCAACTCAAGCTGCCGGATTATCCGGAATGAAGATTGCTTTTGTGGAAATAGATACGCTGCTGGCTAAATATAACTTCTGCGTTGATTTGAACGAAGCTATGGTTAAGAAGAGCGAAAATGTACGTTTGACTTTGAACCAGAAAGCTCAGGACTTGGATCGTCAGAAACAAGAGTTCCAGACTAAGGTGCAGAATAATGCTTATCTTACTCAAGAACGTGCACAGCAAGAATATAATCGTATTGCGAAATTGGAACAAGACCTGCAAGGCTTGAGCAATAAATTGCAGTCAGAACTGATGAGCGAAAACGAAAAGAACAGCTTACAGTTGCGTGATTCTATCAATGCTTTCCTTAAAGAATACAACAAGACTAAGGGTTACAGCATGATTATCAGTAATACCGGTTTCGATAACCTGCTGTATGCTGATAGCGTCTATAACATTACCCGCGAAATTCTGGAAGGATTGAACTCAAGATATTCTTCTCCTGCAAAGAAATAAGAAAACAGTTATATCACAAGAAGCCTGTCTGACGAGTTTAGACAGGCTTTTTTTGTTGACGGACGTTTAGGATGTCACGGTGTATGCCCCGGTTTGTTTCTTTCCGCTTGTTTCATTGCCGCTTTGATAGCCTGTGCTTATTGTATAATATGTGTTTGTATGACACTGATAAGTAATGTATTGCAGTTTCCTATGGATAGAGAACGGTGTCTCTTCCGCTAATCTGCTTTTGCCCTCCCTTTATAAAAACGTTCCAATCTTTTGTACTATCTTCTCAAACAGCTATCCGGTCGGGTCTACTTGTTTTTATTTGATTTTAATCTTCTATATTTGCTCTGTAATTTTAATTCTTTAAATCAAGAAAAACATGATAAAAAAACTATGTCCTCTCTTCTTTCTATGTCTGTCACTGTTGTTAGGGACAATGAGTACATTTAGCCGGGCGGAAATAATCGTTTCCCGACAGTTGGCTACGGATTCATTGTCGGAGCCCAAAGGAACTACCTACCGTTATACCGTAGACACCCCCGAAAACGAAGGGCTGATTTTCACTGGAGTCCGGGGAGCTTTACCGCCGGTCTTGAAACTGGACCGTACGGAAGCTACCGTAAAGACTGCCGGAAAGCTATTGTTGGACTTTTATGCCGGACAACGCAGTCCGATGACTACCGTTAAAATACGTATTCCGGCAGGCATCGATGTAACGCTGGATAATACAACGGTCAATGTAATAGGACGCGGGGAAGTGTTGCTGCGCGATTTATCCAGGCAATCCATCGGACGTACGGGCGCCAACTACTCTTATAAGAAAGTAGGGGAAGTGGAAATCCGCAAGGAAGGAGCAAAGGGAACTTTGCTGCTGTTCAAGGAACTGGATTTTCGCCCTGCCAACGGGCCGGATATTCGCCTTTGTTTCAAAGGAATAGCATTGCCTTCAAAAGGGAATTACACCTTTGAAGCCGAATATACCACTTCGCAACCTGCAATTCTACAAAGTCCCGTAGCCAAAGCCAGTGTAAAGGGAGTAACTAACGTAGCCGATTTCACGCGGAATACTCTGCGTGCCTTTACCTATAAGAAAGATTGGGATTTATCTTTCACCTCTTTCTACTGGACGGCTCCCAAAGATGCCAAGTCCGTCACCCTGATGCAATCTGAAGATTTAGGGAAGACCTGGACGGAGGTAAAGACGGAAATTCTTCCGGATGATGATTTTGGTGCTGCTTACCGTTTGAACCCTAATCAACTGTATGCCTTCAAACTACGTGTAAAAGGAGGAGACAATCAAGGCGACTCCAATATTGCTTGGTACTATTCCGGTCTGTGGGATGTAAAGACTTTAGGCGTGAAAGGTGATGGCGTGGCAGATGATACCGATGCTTTGAACAATGCGATTGAGAAGCTGAACAGCCTGGGCGGAGGTATCTTATATTTTCCCGCAGGTACTTATAATGTCCGCACCGTGCATCTGTTGAGTAATGTATGGCTCAATCTCAGTAGCGATGCCACCATTCAGGCACTTCCCGGAGCCGATGCGCCCGAGGCAACCTGGTTCAGCGACCGTGCCTACCGTTCCGGACTTTCACCTACCGACCCGCGTCCCTATGCCGACCCCGAAAACTATCTGACGAAACAGGACGTGGGACATACTTTCTTCCGCAATGCCATGTTCTTTGGCGAACGGATAGATAACGTAAAGATTGTGGGTACGGGACGCATTACGGGTAACGGAAACATTGTCACCTCCGACAAGGTGATGAACAATGCCCCCGAAAAGCGCAGTGACAAGATGTTTTCCCTGAAACTCTGTACCAATATTGAAATCGGTGGTTGGAATGTAGACAAGGATATGTGGTACGACCCGCAGAAGGACGAACCGTATTATATTGAGAAAGACGGCAGCCGGAATTACGATGTGGGCAATATGTTGCACATCGACCAGGGCGGTCACTTCGTGTTGCTGGCAACCGGTACGGACGGTATTCATGTACACGATACCTATTTCGGAAAACATAACTCGCAGAATGCCCGTGACATCTATGACTTTATGGCGTGCAACGATGTGACGGCTACCAATATCTACTCCCGTGTCAGCTCGGATGACATTGTTAAGCCGGGTTCCGACTGTTCATTGGGCTTCACACGTCCGGCACGGAACTACATGGTACGTAATATCGTGGGCGATACCAATTGTAACTTGTTCCAGATCGGTTCGGAAACAGCCGATGATATTCAGGACTTATATGTGGATAACATCTATGTGCTGGGCGCCAATAAAGCCGGTTTCTCCATATCTACGAACGATGGGGGGCATATCAAGAACGTCTACCTGAACAGTGGTAAAACAGGACCGATACATTCGCGCTCGGTGATGCACCGCACCCGCGCTCCTTTCTTTATTTCCATATCCAATCGCGGGCGAGTGCTGGGAGCAGATGTAACCCCCTTCACCTTTAAGGAAAACGGAACGGTGCGTAAGGAACTGTTGGTAACCAATTCCAATATCGGCCAAGTAGAAAACATCATAATTAATGGTGTTGATATTGATGAGGTCTACGGCGGCAGTTCGTTCCGTGGCGACCGTTGGAAAGCGTATGATGGTTCTCAGGCTGAGGCCACACCCATCATTGCCGGTTTCAAATTGCCCGACACGCAAGATGTGGAAGGAGGACTGACTTTCCGCCTGCCCGACGGACAGCATACGGGATACATCAAGAATGTACAGTTCCACGACGTAAATCTGTTGGTGAAAGGCGGTCACCCGTCGGAAGATGCGGAGGCTTGCCCACCTGAGATTGGCGTAGGCCGTTACAATGTGGGTGACTTAAAGACTCAACCGTCTTTCGGTTTCTGGGTACGCCACGTCAAAGGCTTCGTGCTGGATAACTGCAAGATTAATGCCGAGGCAAAAGACGGGCGCTATCCCGTAGTGCTGGATGACGTGATAGGAGCCGAAATAAAGAACCTGCAAGTTGAAAAGGGAATTACGGATAAGGAGAATGTCAAGGCGATTCGCAGTAGCGATGTAGTGACAAAATAAAGATACAAAAGATATGATGAATAAGTTAATTACAGTTTTAAGCATACTGTTCTTCAGCGGAATAGTATCGGCTTCAGTTCAAACGCAATATAATGAAAATGACGCTTGCCAAGACGACCCCTCTTTTGCGCCCCCTAAGTTTACGGAAGAAGTTTCCCCATTGGACACTTTGAAGAAATACATTCTCACCCCTAAAGCGCCCGATACTCCCCGTATCAACGGTGCGAAAGTCTTCGGGGTGCGTCCCGGTTCGCAATTCCTTTATACCATCCCCGCAACGGGCATCCGTCCGATGACTTTTGCCGTGGAGAATCTGCCGAAAGGTTTGAAGCTGAATGCAGAAAACGGACAGATTACAGGAAGCATCAAGAATGTGGGCGAGTATGTTGTAACGTTTGTTGCCCGGAACTCTTTGGGTGAAGCGAGACGTAATTTCAGAATAGTGGTAGGCGATAAGATAGCTCTTACCCCGCCTATGGGTTGGAATAGCTGGAACTGTTGGGGACATGCGGTGAGCCAGGAGAAAGTACTTAGCTCGGCAAAGGCGATGGTGGAGAAAGGTTTGATTAATCACGGCTGGCAATATATCAATATCGACGACGGCTGGCAGGGGCTTCGCGGAGGAAAACACATGGGCGTCATGACAAACAGTAAGTTCCCCGATATGAAAGGACTTGCCGATGAGGTTCATGCACTGGGCTTGAAGGTTGGTATCTATTCCGGCCCATGGGTAGGTACATATGCCGGTCATCTGGGAGCTTACAGCGACAATGCCGAGGGTACTTACGATTGGGTGAAGAAATATGCCAATGAATATTACCGTTATGTAGATTCCACCGGGCAGACCAAGCATGGAGTGAATTATCATCACGGCAAATACTCCTTTGTAAAGAACGACGTCCGGCAATGGATGGACTGGGGTATGGATTATCTGAAGTACGACTGGAACCCGAATGACTTCTACCATGTTGAAGAAATGCACGATGCCTTGCGTTCCCACAGTCGGGATGTTGTTTTCAGCCTTTCCAACAGCGCCCCCTGGGGAGACGCTATCCAGTGGGAGAAGATGGCAAACTGCTGGCGTACCACCGGTGACATCAAAGACACTTGGGAAAGCATGAGCCGTCTGGGTTTCAATCAGACCAAGTGGGCGCCGTTCGTAGGTCCCGGGCATTGGATTGACCCCGATATGCTGGTAGTAGGCATGGTGGGATGGGGGCCGAGGCTTCATTATACCCGTTTGACGCCTGATGAACAATATACGCATATCAGCCTGTGGGCATTATTGTCTTCACCGTTATTGATAGGTTGTGACATGGCGCAACTGGATGATTTCACATTGAGCCTGCTGACGAACGATGAAGTGATTGAAGTTAACCAAGACCCGACGGGAAAACAAGGAATGGTGGTTGCCGAGCAGGACGACGTCGTAATCTATGCCAAACCTTTGGACGACGGTTCAATGGCAGTCGGCTTGTTTAATCGCGGCACTTCTGCTGCGACAGGTACAATTACCTGGAAATCCGTGGGACTTCGTGGCGAACAGACCGTGCGCGACCTTTGGAGACAACAGGACATTGCCAAGTCCGATACCGAATTTGTCACCGAAATAGCGCCGCATGGAGTACGCTTTGTAAAGTTGTACCCCGGTAACAGCCGCGCACAAGCTACCAGTGGCAGATAAAAACGGAAATGGTATGAAACGAATTTATTTATATTTCAAAGGAAAGGTAGAAAAGGGAGAGTTCTCTTCCAAACGGATGCGGATACTCCTTTTCTGGGGACTTGGACTTTCGTCCACTCTTTGGTTCCTCATCCGGGTGGTTCCCAAACCGTCTCGTGCCTCTTATCCCTGTATGCAGACGGCTGCCCCGATGATGTCGGCATTCGTCACGTACCTGCTTTCGTTTACGGCAACTTGGTGGAGCGGGCGTAAGCTATATCATGCCGTTCGCCAACGGAGGTTGGTAATGGGTGTCTTCTTCTTTGCATGCCTCTGTGTATTCGGCACGATGACGCTTGTGGAAAATAGTGTGCAATCACTGGCTCAGGCGGTTCTGCCTACACCCGATGTCCGTATGGCGTGGGGCAGAAATAATCCCGTAGGTACTCCGAAAGGCATTTATCCCGGGCGTGTAGTCTGGACGCATGCTCCGGGAACCGCGTATTGGGAAAAGGGGAATGGCCATTGGTACGAAGACCGTTGGAACAATCAGGCGAATGCCGATTGGTTGATGAGCCGCTCTATCCTCACTCTTACAGGAGAGAAGAAAGAAAAATCGGCTTGGAATGTGCTGTTCGTCTCCTTTAATCAACAACATGGAAAAGGGAAAACAGGATATAAAAAGGGCGAAAATATAGCAGTCAAGATAAACCAGAACAATACTTTTTCCCACGAAAATAGCGAGGAACTGAACGCTTCCCCGCATCTGGTGCTCTCCCTGCTGAGAAGTCTGGTGAACGAAGGCGGTATTCCGCAGGAGCAAATTACGGTTTTCGATGCGAGCCGCTTCATAACAAACGCATTGTTTACTAAATGCCATGCCGAATTTCCGAATGTAATTTATCTGGATAATGAAGGAGGTGCAGGCCGTACCAAGTCTACCTATATGGCAGATGCCATTCCTTATTCCGAAGACAACGGACGTCTGGCTCGTGGACTGGCAAACTGTGCGATAGAGGCCGATTATCTGATAAATATGGCGCTGCTCAAAGGACACGTCGGACAGGGAGTAACCCTTTGTGCCAAGAACTGGTATGGCGTTACCGACATCGACCGTAATTTCCGTAAGAACCAGCACAACAATTTCAACCAAGACCGTGGCGGAAAGCCGCGTTACATGACGTTTACCGATTATATTGCTCACAAAGATTTGGGACAAAAGACGATGCTTTTCCTCATTGACGGACTTTATGGCTCGGAGAAAGTCAATGGAGCGCCTTCGGGCAAGTGGCAGATGCCACCGTTCAATAACGAGTGGCCTTGCTCCCTTTTCGCCTCCCAAGACCCGGTTGCGATTGATGCGGTAGGCATTGATTTCCTGAGTTCGGAGTTCCCCCGTATGGCAGATGTTGATTATTGCGACATGTATCTGGTAGAGGCCGCTATGGCAAACCTGCCGTTATCCAATACCGTCTATGACCCGGAACGCGACGGGACAGGAGTAGGAAGCCTGGGCGTGTTGGAACATTGGAATAATCCGGTAGAGAAAAAATATAGTAGAAATATGGGGCTGGACGTTGGAATAGAGCTGATTTATCAACATAAATAACATCTTGTTTGCATGGTGAGACGATTTTTCAAGGATTTGAATAAATTCTTAAAATCGTCTTATTTTTATATCCCTACTTTTGTGTCGGGTACTTCACTTTCTCTTGTCGCTGACAAGAAGTCCCCGAGTCAGCGACAAGACCACCTCAAGTCAGCGACAAGAGAAAAAGACTTCGGAGCATCCCGATGAGTTATCATTGAAAGACTTTAGAATACCTACTGTAATTGTAATCGTATAAATCTAATAATATGGGAGATAAACTAAAAAAGTGGTTCTTTAAAACTTGTCCCAAGAGTGGACGCATCGTCGGTATCAACAAGAAGAATATCGTACTGAAAATATGTTTTCCTTTATTGGGATTGACAGCCTTGGCTTGGTTCCTCATCCGGGTAGTGCCGAAACCCAGTCGCATAGAATATCCTTGCCAGCAAGTGGCGGCTCCGATAGCTCTCTCGTTTGTGGCTTTTATCAGTAGTACGTTGGTAGGAGTAGGGGCATGGAAGCGTTTCCGCAGTCTGTGGAATGCCCGGCGGATTACTTTGGGATTGTCTGTATTGTCAGTGGGGGTATTGGTTTCGGGCGTCCTCTACGTAATGTCCGTGGACAACTCCCTGATGGGACAGATTATACGCAAGCAGATAGACAATGGTACGGATATGGGACGCTTCACCCCGATTGATGTACCGAATACTCCCATGGGAGTGGCGAAAGGTATTCATCCCGGACGTGTTGCCTGGGCGCACGATTCCAAAGCCGCTGCCTGGGACGGGAAGCGCGGTTTGTATTCTGATGCCGATAATAACAGCCAGACACGCGTCAACGACATGCTGGAAGGCGTCATTATCTCCTTAACCCGCCAGAGCAAAATTGATAAAGCATGGGAAGAACTGTTCCGCACCTTTAATTATAAGAAAGGAAAAGGGGCTGTGGACTATAAGAAAGGAGAAAAGATAGCCATCAAGGTCAATCTCAATAACAACGGTGGTTCCAACATGATAGACGCTACTCCGCAATCCGTATGTGCCTTGCTGCATCAGTTGGTAGACATCTTGAAAGTGCCGCAAAGCTGCGTTACGGTGTATGATGCGCAGCGTCGTGGTATTTCCGCCATTTATGATTATCTGCAACCGCTCTATCCCGCAGTGAACTACCAGAACTGGGGAGGTTTTGTACCCGATGTCATCCATTATTCCAGTGAGATTACAGACCCGGGTTCCATGAGCTTGGCGCGTGCCGCTTATGAGGCCGACTATATGATTAACATGGCTTTGATGAAACGCCATTCCGAACCGACGGATAAGTGGCGCGACAGTTCGGGACAAACGGGTATCACTTCCACCGGTAAGAATCAGTTCGGTTCGGTGGAGAAAGTGCCGCCCCTGCATCTTTCCATCCGCGACTGGTCTTCTTTCCGTGGTATGGGGACGTATAACTGCATTGTCGACTTTATGGCACACGAGCGCATCGGAGGTAATACGCTGGTCTATATCGTAGATGCCATGTACGTCAACCCGAAGCACAACGGACATGCCTTTCGCTTCAAGCGTGCCCCCTTCAATAACGGATGGACATCCAGTTTCCTGGCATCCAACGACCAGGTGGCTATCGAATCGGTGGTGCTCGATTTCATCTATTCCGAACTGCCCCTTCCCGCCAATGCCGATAACTTTCTGCATGAAGCCTCTAATATAGGTAATCCGCCCTCGGGCATCGCCTATCAGGGAAAAGCGCTGGGAAGTCTGGGCGTACACGAGCATTGGAACAATCCGGACGAACGGATGTACAGCCGTAACCTGGGAACCGGCAAAGGCATCGAGTTGTACCGCGTACCTTTGGACGAAGAACGTCCTGCCATTGAATATTTTTATGCAGACGGCAATACGTTGTACTACAAAACCACCAATGCCGATGAAGTGACGTTGAACGGTAGGAAGTTGGCAAAGGAGTCGGGAACCATCCCCATTGGTTCGAAAAATACGGCGGTAGATTTAAAAAACACGGGCATGAATTTAGAAAACACGGGCATAGATTTAAAAAATATGGTGAACTTTTTTCTGAAGGCAACGAAGAAAAATAAACCCGATGCCGTGCAACAATTAGTGTTGCGCCGATTGGAGCCGATAGCCGTCTCCCAAGCTAAAGACTGTTTGCTGGACGGTTCGGCTACCGTAAGCGAAGACGGCTCGGTAGAGTTTAAAGGAGATAAAGGAACTTCCAACGGAGCAATCTCATGGAAGGCTGCTGTTCCGCAAGCTGGTAAATACTATCTGACGGTTTCCTATACAGGTAGTGAGCCTGTCCCGTCTTACCTTTATGTCAATGGGAAACTCATCAGCGAGAACATCGGCTACCTGGCAACTACCGATGACAAACGCGGTGAATTTACCTTCCCCCTCTCTCTGCGAAAGGGTGTAAACGAGTTGAGGCTGGAGCATCCCGGACGCCGGAGCAATAAGATATTCACCCTGACGATTGCCGAAGATATAAAATAGGAACAAACACAATTTATATATACTAACTCAAGTTTCGCAAGCTCAACTCTCGAAGTTGACAAGTAACAAGTTTACAAGGTCACAAGGATGAATGTACATAAAAAAACGTCTTCATACCCCGCAACAAGCTTTCTGCCTTGTCAACTTGTTTACTGATACCTAGTAACCTAAGAAGTTGAGTTTGCGAAACTTCAAATACTAATATCATGAAACAAATCAATTATTTAGGATTAATCCTGTTGCTATTGGCGTTGCCACTCGCTGTGCAAGCCGGAGGAACTTTCAATGTAAAGCAATACGGCGCCCGTGGAAACGGGAAGAAAATGGATTCTCCCGCTATCCAGAAAGCGATTGACGCCTGTCATAAAGCCGGGGGCGGAACAGTGCTCGTTCCTGCGGGGACCTATCTCTCGGCCACCATTGTATTGAAAGATAATGTGACTTTGCATCTGGAAAAGGATGCGTTGATTCTTGGAACTACGGATTACAAGGCTTACGACAACCTCGACCCCTTTACCGAAGGTCTGGGTATTGACGTAGGCTGGGCATTAATGGTAGCGGTGGATGCCAAGAATGTAACTCTGGAAGGCGAAGGCACTATTGACGGACAGGGGTCGGCTTTGAAAGAACGCCACATCAAGACAGATACCCGTCCCGAAGGTCAGCGTTGGGGCTTGCGTCCTTTCCTTCTCCGCTGGGTACGTTGCGAGAATGTAAAGGTAAGCGGTGTTACCCTGAAGTATGCCGGAGCATGGACTTCCCATTATTTCCAATGCCGGAACGTGAATATAGACCATGTTACGATCCGTAGTTTCGGTGTGGCTCATAACGATGGTATCAACATTGACGGATGCCAGCATGTACGTATCAGCAATTGCGATATTATCAGCGGTGACGATGCCCTTTGCTTCAAGACAACTTCCAGTAAAATGGGATGCGATGATATTGTTGTAACCAATATGAAGCTGAAAAGTAATCAGGCAGGTATCAAGATGGGAACGGAATCTATCGCCGGATTCGAGAATATTAAAATCAGCAATTGCCATATCTACGACACCAAGAACGGTGGTATCAAACTGTTTTCGGTAGACGGAGCACGTTTACGCAATGTCGAAATCTCCGATATTACGATGGACGAAGTCCGCACCCCGATGCTTTTCCGCCTGGGTGCACGCCTCAGTGTATTTCGTAAAACCCAGGATACGCAGCAGCCTATCGGTATTTTCGAGAATGTTATTATCCGCAATGTAAAAGCCGTTGCTGCGGATAATGCGCAGTTAACGCCCCCTTCGGGTATTCTCATCACCGGTATCCCCGGACACTATATCACTAATCTGACGTTGGAGAATATCAACATCCGTTTGTTGGGAACAGGAACTCCCGAAGATGCTTTGTCCGTAGTGCCCGAAGCCGTAGACCAATATCCCGAAGTAAAGACATTCGGCCCCAAGATACCGGCTTACGGAGTATGGGCGCGCCACGTCAAGGGCTTGAAGTTGAAGAATATTACGTTTGAATTGAAGAATCCGGATGCCCGTCCCGAGATTATTTGTGAGGATGGAGATATGCAAATCTATAAATAAACGATTATGAAGAATATTTTATATTGGCTGTTTCTGGTGATTTGTTCGGTTACCGGTGCGCAAGCGCAGCCTTTGGCATCGGTGGCGAGTCCAGACGGCTCTATTGTATTGCAGATAAACGGGAAAGATAACACACTTTCCTATAACGTAAAGAAAGCGGGAAATGTAGTGCTGACCGAGGCTCCCATCCGTATGACGATAGACGGGGCGGAACTCTGTACGGCAGTGTCGGTACTTTCATCGGATACCTATAAGACGGATAATACCTATCCCATCCGCGGCTCCCATTCCGTGGCAGTGGACAAGAGTAACGGTTTGTTGCTGAAACTGAAAAATGAATCGCTGAAAACGGATTTTGCACTGGAAGCAAGAGCTTATAATGACGGGGTTGCTTTTCGCCTGATACTTCCCGGAGATAAAAACCGGGTGAGAACACCGGATGAACATACTGTCTTTACCCCTGTAAGCGGAAGCCGGGTGTGGTATCACGATATGTACTGCCATTACGAAGGATTGCATCAGAAGAAAGAAGTGTCCGCCATCACGAAAGGTGAGTGGGCTGCTCCACCTGTCACCATACAGCTTCCCGGAAACATGGGCTATCTCTGTCTTACGGAAGCGGCCTTGATGAACTACGCCGGAATGTCTCTGCAAGCCAATGGTAACAACGGTTTTGAAACCAAATTGGGGCATGCCCAACCGGCAGGATATCCCTTTGCACACGATTATAGTCTGGAAGAAGCGCAACGTCTGTCACGCCCGGCGGCTATTGCCGGAACGATAACTACTCCGTGGCGCACGGTAGTGATTGCCGACGATTTGAATGAATTGGTGAATACCGATTTGATAACCAACCTTGCGCCTGCTCCCGATAAAAAACTGTTTCCCAAAGGAGTGAATACGGATTGGGTGAAGCCCGGACGTTCCGTGTGGTGCTGGCTCGATGGTGGTGAACGTACGGTGGAGAGCATGAAGGAGTTTTCCAAACTCGCCGGTGAATTGGGCTTTGAATATAATACGGTCGATGCCTTCTGGTATCGCTGGACAGACGAACAGTTGAAAGAACTGGTGGATTATTCCGCCCGATACGGGGTGAAAATCTGGCTATGGCGGCATGGACGCGATGTACGCGACCCCCAAAAGCGCCGGGAGTTATTTGAAAGATGCCACCGCTTGGGAGTGGTCGGCCTGAAACTGGATGCCTTTTCACACGAATCGAAGGAGTTCATAGATTTATACCAGGCTTGTCTGAAAGAAGCCGCCGAATACAAATTGATGTTGAATATCCACGGTAGCAACAAGCCTGCCGGAGAAGTCCGTACGTGGCCCAATGAAATGAGCCGCGAAGGTATCCGCGGACTTGAATACGGTAAGAAACAATATGAATGGTCTACTCATAATACAACCCTGCCTTTCACCCGTTTGGTGGTGGGAGCGGGCGATTATACTCCGGTAGTCTTTGGAGAACGCCGTTTGGAAACATCTTGGACGCATCAGATTGCGACTTCACTGGTCTTTAATTCCTCCGTTATCTTCTTCGGTTCGCATCCTCAGAAGATGTTGGATAATACGGCGGTGAAGGTTATCAAGGAAATTCCGGCTACGTGGGACGAAACCATTGTGCTGCCTTCCAGCAAGATAGGAGAGGTGGCGGCTTTTGCCCGCCGGAGCGGAAATACATGGTTCCTGGCTGTGCTCAACGGACAGGAAGAACGTACCATACAGTTTCCGCTCTCTTTCCTGCGCGACGGCTGGTATGAGGGAACTGTGCTGAACGATAACCCGTCCAATGCTGCGGCAATAGCGACACAACGTGTATTCTGCCGGAATACAGACTCTCTGACCGGACAGATGCGTGTGGGAGGAGGGTATATAGTTATGTTTAAGCCTAAATGAAAATAACACATAAGAAGAATATCATGAACAAACTTAATTTATGGAATGCAGCCCTGTTGCTGTGTGCAGTATTGATGACTGCCTGTACGGCTCCCGAATCTTGGGAGTTGATGTCAAAAGACAATAATATCCGTTTTGTATTAGAGAATAAGACGACTGGCGGAACGACTGATTTGGCTTATTCTGTCTACTATAAAGATACGGTAGCTATGGAAAAATCCCTGCTGGGGTTGGTAATGGATACGCAGGAGTATGGTAAAGACGCCAAGTTCGTATCTGCCACTCCGGTAAAAGAGGTGGTTGAACCTTATCAATTGAAGTCCGGAAAGAAAATGAATACGGTGAACGACTGTCGCGAACAGACCTTCACATTCAGCAACGGCAAGGGTAAAAACTTTGACTTGACAGTACGTGTATATAATAATGGGGTAGCTTTTCGCTACGGTTTTCCTGAGGTGGATAGCCAAACGCATACCATTCAGGCGGAGCATACGGAATTTGCCGTACCCGTCAATGGCAAGGCATGGATACATCCTTTCGACTGGAACGACCGCAAGAAGCCGAGCTACGAACAATATTGCAGTAACAATATCGAAATCCGTTCGGAATGTGAACACGGCCGAGGCTGGGCTTTCCCGATGTTGTTTGAAACCAACGGCCTGTGGATGATGATTACCGAAGCCCATCTGGACGGTACTTATCCGGCTACCCACATTGATAACTCGGGTACGGACGGCGCTTACAAAATCCGTTTTCCCGAATTGGATGAACCGATTGTGCCGGATGCCGTAGAACCCGTATCCCGATTGCCCTGGTACACCCCTTGGCGTGCTATTATCATCGGTAGTGATTTGAATACTATTTTCCAGAATCAGATGGTATCCCATCTGAACCCTTCATCTATCATAGAGGATGAGTCTTGGATAAAGGCCGGACGTTCTTGTTGGAGTTGGTGGTATAACGGAGCTACCGTGCAGGATTACAAGGAACAGTTGAAGTATGCAGACCTCAGCGCCGAAATGGGTTGGGAGTATATGTTGATAGATGCAGGTTGGCAGCGTATGGGCAATGGTGGCACGATGGAAGACGTTGTGAAGTATGCGCAGCAGAAAGGTGTAGGAGTGTGGTTGTGGTATCATTCCGGCGCCGGACGTGAGAACGACACGATTGCCGCCCGTCGTATTATGAGTAATCCCGAACAGCGTCGCGCCGAGATGAAACGCATCAGTGACATCGGTGTAAAAGGTATCAAGGTCGATTTCTTCGATACCGACAAGCAGCGTATCATCCAATTGTATCCCGCTATTCTGAAAGACGCTGCCGACAATCATCTGTTGGTAGACCTTCACGGTGCTACCTTGCCACGTGGTTTTGAACGCACCTATCCCAATATGATGACGACCGAAGCTATCCGTGGTGCCGAAACGCTTGGCCGTCAGGAACGTTGCGACCGTGCCGCCGAACATAATGCCACTGTTCCCTTCACCCGTAATGTAGTGGGCTCCATGGATTATACTCCGGTTACTTTCTCCGACAAGATACGTCAGGGCGTACCGGCTTACCGTAAGACGACCGTTGCCCACCAGTTGGCTTTGGCGGTAGTCTTTGAGTCCGGTTTCCAATGCTTTGCCGATAGGGCTGAGGCTTATCTTGCTTTGCCCGAACAGCCGAAACAATTCCTGAAAGAGGTTCCTGCGGCATGGGATGAAAGCTGTTTGCTGGCAGGTTATCCTTCGGAATATGCTGTCATTGCCCGCCGTTCGGGAGATACCTGGTTTATCGGCGGTATCAGTGGTAAAGAAGAAAACCGTGAAATTGAATTTACCTTACCGGCAGCTTGCAAAGGCAAATCGTTCACCGTGATTACGGACGGGGAAGATAAAGACAGCTTCGGTGTCCTGCCGGTAGAAAACACCGACGGAACCGTGAAAGTGAAGTTGTTGCCGAACGGTGGTTTTGCCGGTATTATAAGATAGAAGTGCCTTTATGATGTGTATGTTTCGGCTCAATCTTGAATTTGTTGACGGATTTGAGACGTTATTGAAAGATTTTTGAACAATTCTACAAAGCGGATAACCTCGTTATTGGTTTCTTTGTAAAATGCTTATCAGGTCTTAATGAGAAACATATATAACAAGCACTAAATAGTAAATGAAAACCATGAAAAAGAAATTGATTTTAGGAGCACTCGCTCTGCTGATGTTACTGCCGGCAAAGGCGCAAATCACCTGGCAACAAGTGGAACCCGGCGTTTGGAAAGGTGTAGTCGGTACCCCTGAAAGTTATTCCTTACTGAATGTCTCCGGCGCCACTCCTTTGAAAGAGGGCTTTACCCGTTTACCGGAAGTTACCCTGCCTGCTTTGGCCAATGAGATAGTGGGTACTGTGCAAGACGGCAAAACCAGTCTTCGCATTCCCTTGCAACGGAAAGAGCAACTGTATGGCTTCGGTCTGAACTTCCAGACCGTGCATCAGCGCGGCAAGATACTGGATTTGCACGTAGACCATTACGGCGGCAAGGACAATGGCCGGACGCATGCGCCCGTTCCTTTCTATATCTCCAATCTGGGTTATGGTGTTTTCGTCAATTCGGCACGGTATCTTACGGTGTATGCCGGTAGCGGTGCCCGCAAGGATAGCCCCAATGCTCCGGTAGCCAAAGACCGTAATACGGATAAGACCTGGTCTGCCAGTCCTTACTCGGATGCGGTGTCTATCCTTGTTCCGGCTCCGGGTGCTGAGATTTATATCTTTGCCGGACCTACGCCAATGGACGTGGTGCGTCGTTACAACCTCTTCTGCGGTGGCGGTACATTGCCTCCGCGTTGGGGATTGGGCTTTACACAACGTACCCAAAAGCTCTATACTGCCGAAGATGTGGAGAAAGAAGCCGATGAATTTGAACGTCAGGGTTATCCGTTGGATTTTATCGGACTGGAACCAGGCTGGCAAAGCAAGGCGTATCCTTGTACGTTCGAGTGGGACAAGACGCGTTTTGCCAATCCTGCGGGATTTGTGAAACACATGTTGGATAAAGGCGTGCGTATCAACCTTTGGACAAATCCGTATGTTTCTGCCGAATCGGGAGTCTATAAAGAGATGTATCCGGTTAGCGGTTCGCACACGGTATGGTGCGGTATTGTTCCTGACTTAGCAGGCGAAAAAGCGCGTCAGCTTTGGAAAGACAAGTTGGAAAAAGAGCATATCAATATCGGTGTAAGCGGTTATAAGATAGACGAGGTGGACGGATACGACCGTTACCTGTGGCCCGATGTCGCTACTTTCCCCAGCGGTGTTTCTGCCGAACAGATGCGCCAGACTTACGGATTATGGGTACAACGCACTACTGCGGAGCTTTATAAGCAGCGCAATCAGCGCACTTTCGGACTGGTGCGTGCCTCTAATGCCGGTGCAAGTTCTTATCCGTATGTCATTTACAATGACTATTACAGCCATCAGGATTTCATTACGGCACTGATAAACTCCGGTTTCAGCGGGGTATTGTGGACGCCGGAAGTGCGTGGTTCCAAGACGGGTGAAGAATGGCTGCGTCGTTTCCAATCCGTTGTGTTCTCACCTATGGCGATGATTAATGCCTGGGCAAGCGGTACGAAACCCTGGTCGTTCCCGGAAGTTGCGCCGCAAATCAAGGAATATGCCATGCTGCGTATGCAGATGATGCCGTATTGGTATACGGAGTTCGCCCGTTATCATTTCGACGGTATCCCTCCGTTCCGCGCCATCAATCTGGAACCGGGCTTTAATCCCGAACAGTCTGTCAACATGGAGGTGAAGAGTTCCAACCTGGAAGATAATCCGTATCTGGAAGCTATATCCAGAGAAATCAAAGACCAGTATATGGCAGGCGAATACTTGTTGGTTGCCCCGATGTTCGTAGGACAAAAAGAACGTACTGTTGTGTTGCCGCAAGGTAACTGGTACGATTTCTATACCGGCAAGTATGTGGGTAATGGCGAGCGTATCACGGTATCTCCCGGCTTGGAACGTATTCCGGTCTTTGTAAAAGACGGTGCTGTCATTCCTTTTATGGAGGCGATGCTTCATGCTCCCAAAGCCGGACAGAAGGTAAATCTTGAAATCCGCCATTACGGTAAGGCTGACGGTGCTTATCGTCTGTATGATGATGACGGCGAAACTTTCGATTACGAAAAAGGTGCTTATTCCTGGCGTGACATCAAAGTAACACGTGATAAGAAAGGCCGTTTGAAAGGCAGTATTTCCAAGTCGGAGAAAGGAAAGCCCGATAATATTGCGAGTGTGAGCTGGAAGTTTATGACAAATGACTAAATAGTTATTAGTGATTAGTTATTAGTGATTTGCTTATGTTTTCGCCTTTCGGGGTGATAGCGCTGCCCTATAACAAACAAATCACTAATAACTCATAACTAATAACTATCGCGCTTTGCGCGATAAATTCTCATTCATAAATCAAGAACAATAATGAAAAACCTCTTTTTAATATCCCTGTTCCTTTGCTGTACCTGCCTGACTCGTGCCGCAGACAACCCCAATGTAAAGGAACTATTTGCTGTCACTTCCGGCGAGTTGAAACTTACCTTTATGGTAGGTTCGGACAATCGCCTCTACCAACTTGGTTTCGGTGATGCCG
Organism: uncultured bacterium; assembly: GCA_905215345.1. Taxonomy (GTDB): domain Bacteria; phylum Bacteroidota; class Bacteroidia; order Bacteroidales; family Bacteroidaceae; genus Bacteroides. Next base: position 314,163 of record CAJMPR010000001.1, on the reverse strand, counting down.
CCATCGAGGTAACTCCTCCCGCCAAGATGCCTTCCCGCGAAAGTGAATTCTTTCCGCCTTATGGCAACGGAGTGCTTACCGAACCTGCCCTGCAAGCCACTCACGTAGATGGTAATACTTCTACCGAACTTCATTACACAGGACATCGCACGGAGGACTTGGGCGACAACATTTCTCAAACTGTTATCTCCCTGAAAGACCCTGCTTATCCGTTTACTGTTAATATCTACATTAAGTGTTATCCGGATAACAGTATGATGGAAATATGGAATACTGTCAGCCACGATGAGAAAGGAAAAGTCGTACTTTATCGTTTCGCTTCCGCTTCCCCCGTTGTGAAAGCAAAAGAATACTGGCTTACCCAGTTTACGGGCAACTATAAACGCGAAGCCACCCTCAGCGAAGAATGTCTTACGGAAGGTATCAAGGTGCTCGACTCCAAACTTGGCGTGCGTGCCCACCAGATGCGTATTCCTTCTTTTATGCTCTCTCTCAATGCTCCGGCGGATGAAAACAAGGGTGAGGTTCTGGCTGCTTCTTTGCGTTGGAGCGGTAGTTTCCAGTTTGCTTTCGATATGGACTGGAACAAAAATCTCCGTCTCTTGACCGGTATCAACCCCATCGGTTCCCAGTACTACTTGGAACGTGGCGGCACATTCACTACCCCCGCTATTCTCTATGCTTATAGCAAGCAGGGCAAGGGTGAGGCAAGCCGTCGTTATCACCGTTGGGCTATGAAACATGCCATTCGTGACGCTCAGAAAGACCGTCCCGTGTTGCTGAATAATTGGGAAGCCACCCATTGCGACTTCAACGAAGAACGTCTGAAAGAATTGTTCAACGGTGCCCGCCAGACAGGTGCGGAGCTTTTCTTATTGGACGACGGTTGGTTTGCTAATGGTGCTTACTCCCGCGACGACGACAAGCACGGCTTGGGCGATTGGGAACCTTCTATAAAAAAACTTCCCCGCGGACTCTCTTATATCGCCAAGGAAGCCTTGAAGCGTAAAGTCGGTTTCGGTATCTGGCTTGAACCGGAAATGGTAAATCCTCAAAGCGAACTCTACCGGAAACATCCCGAATGGATTATCACCCAGCCCAAACGTGAACCGATACTCGGTCGTAATCAGGAAATCCTTGACCTGACCCGTCCTGAAGTGCAAGCCTATGAGTGGGAGATTATAGACAAGACGTTGCGCCCCAATCCGGATATTACCTATGTCAAGTGGGATTGTAACCGCTACGTCACCCAACCCGGTTCGGGTTATCTGCAACCTGCCGAGCAAAGCCACCTCTGGATTGATTATAACTGGGCGCTCTATCGCCTGATGGATCGTTTTGCCGGTGAATTCCCCAACGTTATGGCGATGCTTTGCGCTGGTGGCTCCGGTCGTGTGGACTATGGTGCGTTGCCTTATTTCCACAGCTTCTGGCCGAGTGATAACACCGACCCTTTGGGACGCATCAAGATACAATGGGGTTTTTCTCATTTCTTCCCGGCAAGTACGATTTCCGCCCACGTCACCCGCATGGGGAAACGTCACCTGAAACTGGCGATTGACGTAGCGTTGAGCGGTGCTTTCGGTATAGACCTTGCCTTGGATAAAGCCACTCCCGAAGAACGTGCCCAGATTGCCGCTGCTGTGAAATTGTATAAAGAAAGTATCCGTCCGTTAGTGATGCAAGGCGAACTGTATCGTCTGGTATCTCCGTACGAACATCCGTTGGCATCATTGGGCTATGTATCCACTGATAAACAGCATGCCGTAGTCTATCTGTATCAGACGAAAGACGGTAATGTGCCGCAAGTCGTTCTGGGAGGGCTCGATGCCGGTAAGAAGTATCTGGTAGAGGAAGTCGGTCTTCCCAAAGGAACTGCTTCCCGTTTCCCGGCTCATGGTAAAACCTTTACGGGTGCTGAGTTGATGAGTACCGGACTTGCCAATCCGTTGAGTACGCAGTTTGAGAGTGCGGTAGTAATGTTGAAAACACAATAAAGAAAATACATGTATATGAAACGACTCTTTTTACTTACTGTCTTTGTTGTAACTGCTTGCATTGCAGTCTCCGCCCAACTAAAAGACCGTTGGACTATTCAGCCGGACGGTTCTATTCAGTGGATACCTACGCAGAACCTGCCACACGAAGACCACCTTGAAATGAGCGGACAAATGATTTCCGTCGTCCTGCGTTATGGTGTGGATGCCGGACAGCGTTTCCATCTTAACCGTAGCCTGGTTTTCCCCATGCTTCGTATGGAACCGAACAAGACACAGAACAACCTGAAACAACGCTTTGACGTTAATATCCCCGCTATGGTGACCGTAGACGATCAAACCCTCCTGAATGAGCATGTCAAAGATATTACTTTCAACGGCATCATGCGCGTGGAAAGTGATTTCGGTTACATCTATCGCCGTAAGGAACAGAAAGACGCCGTTCACGTAACGCGCATCCTTTATCCTTCTACCAATGCCGCTCGCTATCTGGAAGAATATACGTTCAAGAATAATAGTCAGGAAGCTATTACCCTGCGTGTTCCCGACTGGCGCGTCACATATACCACGCCCGAAGAAGCTGGTGTTTATGGTGCTTATCGCATCGAAGCCTCCCTTTCCAAACAAGGAACTTTCGTGCTGAAACCGGGTGAGACGTTAGAGTTCTACGCCCTCTTCTCCGGCAAGAAGGTATCGGACGATGTTACCGAAAAAGATAACACCGCCTTCTCCCGCATTACCATTCAGAGCGAGCGTGCCGGTCGTCAGGCTCTTATCAATCAATGGTGGAATAACCTTGTTCTGGATACCCCTGACCCTGTGCTGAACCGTATGTTCGCCTTCGCCAAGTTACGTGGTGCCGAGAGCATCTATCGCACGAAGGGCGGCTTGATGCACGGTCCCGGTGGTGAAGCCTATTATGCTGCCGTATGGGCAAACGACCAGGCGGAATATATTAATCCGTTCTTCCCCTTCCTGGGATACGAAATCGGTAATGAATCGGCCTTGAATTGCTACCGTCACTTTGCTCGTTATATGAATCCTGAATACAACCCTATTCCGAGTTCCATTATTTCCGAAGGTGTCAGCTTCTGGCACGGAGCGAAAGACCGTGGTGACGGAGCAATGATTGCTTACGGTGCTGCACGTTATGCCCTTGCACACGGCAATAGGGAAGAAGCCCGTGAACTTTGGCCGCTCATCAAGTGGTGTCTTGAATACTGTCATCGCAAACTGACTCCTGCCGGTGTGGTAGCCTCCAATTCGGACGAATTGGAAAACCGTTTTCCTGCCGGTGATGCCAATCTCTGTACTTCCACGCTTTATTACGATGCTTTGCGCTCCGCTGTTTTGTTAGGGCGTGAGTTAGGCATATCCGGTAAACAACTGAATACCTATCGTGAACAGGCAAATGCTTTGGAACAAGCTATTGAGAAACATTTCGGTTTCGAGATAGAAGGTTTCCATAGTTACCGTTACTACGAAGGAAACGACATTCTTCGTTCTTGGATTTGTATGCCGTTGGTTATGGGTATTAACACTCGGGCACAAGGTACTATCGACGCCCTGTTTTCTCCCCGTCTCTGGACGGATGACGGACTGCTGACGCAAGCCGGAACAGAAACTTTCTGGGATCGTTCTACTCTCTATGCCCTGCGTGGCACCATTGCCGCCGGTGAGGTAGCCAAAGGTATGGACTTCCTGAAGAAGTATTCCCGTCGCAGACTGCTTGGCGACCATGTCCCTTATGCCATCGAAGCCTGGCCCGAAGGCGACCAGCGCCATCTCTCTGCCGAAAGCGGTCTTTACTGCCGCATCTATACCGAAGGACTTTTCGGTATCCGTCCCACCGGACTCAGCAGCTTTGAAATGACCCCTCGTTTGCCTCAGGAATGGAACTACATGAACCTGAATAGAGTACGTGCCTTCAATTCCGATTTCGATATTCACGTATCACGTGCCGGAAAGAAGTTGCATGTAGAGGTACTGAAAGGTGGAAAAGTCGTTTTGAAAAAGAATATAGAGGAGGGAAAATCGATTAAGGTACAGTTGTAAAACAGGCAATACTATCGGTTGAAAATTAAGATAGAGGGTAACGAATTACCGGGTTGGTATTCGTTACCCTCTGTTTTTGTTTTGAACAGGTATCTGTAGAATTTCTGAATTTTATTGTTCCACAAATTTATTAAGTTCCTTTTCAACTTCCTCAATTGTGGGTAGTTTACTTTTTAAGTTTTCAGGAAGTAGTTCTTTTATATTAAACTCGCTGACACCAATCGGTGAAGAAATATTCTGTAATGCATATTCCACTTCAATCTTATCTTTATCTCGACAGAGCAGCATCCCTATAGTCGGATTATCATACTCTCCTCTTAAAGTGTTATTGATTAGATTTTGATAGAAGTTTAGTTGTCCCAAGTGTTCTGGTTTGAAACTTCCATTCTTTAATTCTATAACAACATAAACCCTTAAAGGAATATGATAGAACAACAAATCACAAAAATATTCTCTGTTGTTCAGACTTAAACAGTATTGCTCCCCTACAAATGCAAACCCTTTACCTAATTCAAGAAGAAACTGGGTGATGTGAGATACAAGTTGCTTTTCAATATCTCGTTCCTGTGCTTTTTGCGACACAGATACAAAATCAAACCAATATGGATCTTTTACAACTTCTTGCGCCATATCTGCCGTTAGAGCCGGCAATGTTTGTGAGAAGTTTGTCTGTCCTTGTCCATAATGTTCGTAATATTGCTGCTTGAATTGGTTTTCTAATACACTTCTGCTCCAACTGTTAGATAGGGTTTGATGCGCATAGAACAATGCTTCTTCTATACTTTGGGCTTTACTAATTATCACCTTTTGATGGCCCCAAGGTATATCAAAAATAATTTTGTAATTTTCAGTTACTTGTAATTGTCCCTCAACTTGGGGGACAATTGAATTATTGGGTGAAATGTGTGTTTTCTCTGCGTAAAATTCATAGAAATGTTTGCTGTAGTATAGGTTCTGACGAGAAAAGCCTTGCATATCAGGAAATTCATTGCGCAAGTCTGTTGAAAGTTTATTTATTACTTTATCTCCCCAATTCTGTTCTTTCAGCTTTTGAGAGATCATTTGTCCCAGCTGCCAATAAAAGTGTATCAACTCTGTATTGGCTGTTTTTATCATTTGTATTTTCGTAGAACGAATTTGGTGTTTAATGACTTTTAGCCATTTTATATATTCACTATCTATTATGTTAGTAGGATAATCCGTCATGTAACTATCTTTTTTACAAAGGTAAATAATTAAAGGTATGATAGTATGTTTTGAAATACATTTTAGTTTAAAACCTATGTATTTGATATATTTGAATAAAATATTTTTTCATTTCTACCTCCACCTCTGAAAGCTTTTCATCAGCGCTTTTGTTGATAATTTTTCTTGTTACTTTTCTCCAGTGCTTGTTTAATATATATTGCGGGTTATTGTCTTAATAATTGGCTGTATCAGGTCTTTCATGATTAACTTTCCCGTGGTTGTTCCCCGTTTCCGGAACCTTTTGACTTCCTTCGTGTTTTGGGGATTCACCACAGGGGAGCATAGAAGATACGGAATTTTTATAAAAATACGATTTAGATGTACCCTCTGTGTCCTCCGTGGTGAACCATTTAAAACCTTTAATAACAATTTATTTTATGGAACAGAAAAGTTTTTCGGGCTTCATGCTCGGTGTTATGTATGAGTTGCGGCAAGAGGAGCGTTTCTCTACCGCTTATATCTACCGGTACGCTCTGCGTGCTATGACCGATTTCGTGGGCGGTGGTGAAATTTACTTCGGGGCATTGACCCGCCGTTGGCTCAAACGCTTCCAGACGCATTTGGAGGACTTGCAGCGGAGTTATAACACGGTCTCCACATATGTTCGTGTTATCCGTGCGGTTTATAATCGTGCCGTGGACAGGGGATTGATAGCGGGGGAGTACCGCCTGTTCGCAGGTATGAAAACGGGCGTGGCTTCCGAACGTAAACTGGCGCTTACGGCCACGCAGATGAACAGGTTGCTTGACAGGAAACACGGTGAACAACGGGACAGTTTTCCCAAAGAAGTCCGTGAGGCGCAGGATATGCTCGGCTTGATGTTGCTTTTGCAGGGTATGCCCTTTACTGACCTCGTTCATCTGCACAAGGGAGATTTAAGCGGAAATGGTAACCTCCTCACTTGTCGCCGACAAAAAACTGATACGGAACTTTGTGTGAAGGTGGTTCCCGATGCTATGCGTCTTATCGAGCGATACCGTAACCGTGACGTCGACTCTCCTTACCTGCTTAATATCCTTAGTGGCACGGCAAAAGGTGAGGAGGCTTTCAATGAGTACCGGGATAAACTTCGCAATTTGAACTTGCATCTTTCCCGCCTTCCGGAGCTTTGCGGCCTGAAAGATGTAAAGGTTAGCTCCTACACCGCCCGTCATACTTGGGCAACGCTTGCCAAGTACTGCCAGATACCGGAGGAGATTATCTCCGAAGGGCTCGGGCATTCCTCACTGGATGTTACCCGCACTTATCTAAAAAGCTTTGAAGGCGGCGAGCTTGCCAAGGCAAACAAAATAATAATAGATTACATTTACTCGGGAATAAAATCGGTGTGGAGCAGGGCTTGAAAGTGCTGTTACTCCGTAAGTAACGGAAAAATAACCCGTTGCAAAGATATGAACTTTTTTGTAAAAACAAATTATAAAATTTAATTTTTGTAATGAATAGGGACTAAAACGCAGTTTACGCAAACAAACAAAACGATAAATTAACATAATGCAGTCTTTCTGACTATGAGAACACACATGACTCTCCACTCCAAGTTTTAGTGCTTAACATGGATGCACTCTTTTCTACGCCATTTCCCGACAGGTTTTCTACTATAAAAATCTTTACCGTGCCTATAACGCCTTATATCTCTTGCATTTGTGTATTACTGTTACTTACGGAGTAATATTCTCTTTTTCCGTTACTTACGGAGTAACAGCAAACAAACAAAACTTACTTACTATGTTGACGATACAGACGCAGGTAGCTATAACTATCTTACACTCAATCTCATCCTCTCAGGAGCCGTATTCACTTAGTCGGCTTTTCTCTACGAATATTGTATCCGAATTATTGGAACAATTGGAAGTAGGAAAAATCATCAGACTTATTCCGGGTAAAGAGAGTGGTTACATCACCTCTTATGAATTGACACGTTCGGTGGTAGATATTTCTTTGCTCGATATCCTTGAAGCTACGGGTGAACACCTCAACTGCAACCATCCTACCACCGAAGAATTCTATATGCGTTACGCCAATGCCGCCAAAAAACTCGGAGTCGTCAATCACATGACCCGCCTCTATTTGGATGAAATAAAGTTGAACGATTTATAACCGGTTAACCATGCGTATATAATATGTATATAAAACGAATCATAAACATGATGTTCCTGCTTGCTCTGCTGTCGGTCACTGCCGACGCGCAAAACTTGGGGACAGAAAGAAAGGACTTCATTCTGCACTTCCGCTTTGACCGTTCATTGGTGGATAGCGGTTACCGCAACAATAGCCATACGCTCCATGCGTTGCAAGAATTGCTTTCGGACAGCCTCACGGCTGCCGGTATCAATACTATCAGCATCCGTGCCTATTCTTCTCCCGATGGTAACGGGACGTATAATCACAACCTTGCCCGCCGCCGTGCAAGGGGCATGAAAGGTTATCTCGTATGGAAATACCCTCATCTGAACCAACATTCCATCCATACCGGTGCCGGTGTAGAGGGATGGGAGGCATTGTTGCCCCTCATTGAAGACTCTCCCGATATACCTTGCCGTAAACAAGTGATTGAAATCCTGTCTTCCGATGTCCGTGCCGAAGTAAAGGAGGCCCAGCTAAAGACCTTAGGCGGTGGCATGGCTTACCGATATATCCGCCGGAACATCCTGCCGGAACTTAGAAACGCTTCCGTTTGCACGGTGTGGCTGAAAAAGCCTCAGTTCACAGCGGTGCTTGAAGGCATACGGAAAGAAATTCTTACCTCTCTCCCTCATTCCGGGCATACCCAAGGCGTCTCTTCTCCGGCATACGAAAAGGGAGGGGATGCTTCGACTTCGCTCAACATCTTCCCCGTCTTCACCGGTAAGGCTCCCAAATGTCCTTTCATCGCCTTGAAAACCAACCTGCTGTTCGACCTCGCCCTCATGCCGAACATCGAAGCGGAAATCCCCATCGGTAACCGCTGGTCGGTAAACGGCGAGCTCATGTTTCCCTGGTGGCTTTTCGACGGCGACAAGTATTGCCTTCAAATCCTTTCCGGCGGACTGGAAGGGCGCTACTGGCTGGGCAGCCGTAAGAACCGCGATAACCGCAAAGTACTTACCGGGCACTTCCTCGGCCTATATGCCGGAGGCGGCAAGTACGACCTCCAATGGAACCGTAACGGTTATCAGGGCGAGTTCTTCATCGCCGCAGGTATCAGCTACGGTTATAGTACACCCATAGCCCGTAATCTCAATCTTGAATTCAATCTCGGGATAGGCTTGCTGCGCACCGGTTACGAGCACTACCATGCCCGCGACAATTACCGAACCCTGTTGTGGCAGAATAACGGGCGTTATACCTGGATCGGCCCCACCAAGGGGAAGATTTCCCTCGTGTGGATGCTTAACCGCAAGATGAAGAAAGGAGGTGAAAGATGAATCTCGGATTAAAAATTAAAAATGGAAAATTAAAAGGGGGGAAACGTTTTGTCTCATTGCTGACTTCTCTCCTCGTCCCCTTGTCAACTTGTTTCCTCGTATCTGCCATCTGCAGTTGCGACCGCCGCGAACTGACCTACTATATGGAGTCCGAAATCGAAATCCACGCTGATTGGAGTAAATCCGAACTCAACGATGAGGAAGCGGCCTACGGAGCTACCGCTATATTCTATCCCGAAAATGGCGGAACACCTAAAGTGGTACTTATGGGAAATCGTGAATATGCCAAGGTGCGCTTGCCTGAGGGCCGTTACAACGTCGTCCTCTTTAACCGCTCCTTCGATGACTTCGCCTGCCTCGCCTTCCGTGGCAACGACGGCTACCATACTCTTGAAGCCTATGCCAGTCGCGCAGAAAGTCGTGGGGATGAACTGACAGACAGCCCCGAAACACTTTCCACCGACTGTATAGAAGGTTTTGAAGTGACCGAGGACATGCTCGGCAACTACAGCGACGTGATGAAAAGCAGTGTTCCGGCTGCGGAAGACTGCTCTCTTTACTTCACTCCCCGCAGGCTCATTGAAGAATTGCAGGTGACTGTGCACATCAAAGGATTGAACAATGTGCGCAGCGCGGTTGCCACCATCAACGGGGTGGCGTCTTCCGTATTCCTTGCTACGGGAGAGGTTTCACAGCAAACGGTGACACAGCGTTTTGAGCTGGACAATCCCCAATATTATCCCGGCTCACCTTTCAACGGTACTATGGAAACCGTTTTCAATTCTTTCGCTTTCAATCCCGACCGTCCGCATGACGTGAGCATACAGGCGCAGTTGGTGGACGGACAGAGCACTTACGAACAGGATTTCACCGGACTGGATATTTCGGAAGATGTCAGCGAAGAAGGTACGCTCATTCTTACCCTGGAAGTGCAGACGGATAAAGTTCCCGATGTGGAGCCGGAAGACGGTGGAGATTCAGGGTTCAACCCCGATGTGGAAGATTGGGGCGAGGAGCAGGACGGCGAAATCAAAGTCTGATGATATATATATGTATACTAACAACAACTAATTAATACATTAATTTTATGGAAATGAGAATAAGGAATTTATTGACAGTCACAGCGACGCTGCTATTGGCAGGCTGCTCGCAGAATGAAATTACTGAAATGAGTCCGGACGCCAATCCGGCGGTGGGCTTCAGTGTGTATAGCGGTGTGCAGACCAAAGGAACACAGACCGACGTAACGGCTTTAAAAACCGGCTTCGGCGTGTTTGCCTACCACACCGGAGCTACCGCATGGTCAGCAGCCGGTTCCTCGGCTGCTCCCAACTTTATGTACAACCAGAAAGTGGAAAGCTCCAACGGTACTACCTGGACGTATACTCCCGTGAAGTATTGGCCGAAGGATGAGGAGAAAGTGACCTTCTTTGCTTACGGCCCTCACAGCACTGCCAGTGGAAGCGGGGTTACCATGTCGGCGGTAGGAAGCATCACCGGCGCTCCCAAGCTGACCTTCGCCATTGAAAGTACAGGCGACGCCACCAAGATGATAGACTTTGTCGTGGCAAAGAACGAGGCAAGCACAACACAGGACCGCACCCATACCAACAGCGCAAGCGGTGTCACATTTACTTTCCAGCATGTGCTGTCAAGATTGACTTTTGAGGCTAAACCGAGTGTGGAGCTTTCAACTACCACCAGTACCAAGGGTATTACCTACGTCATGGTGAAGTCCGCCAAAATTCTGCACGGAACTTCAAGTCCCAAGTTCTATAAGAGCGGAATTCTGGATTGTGCGGATGCCACATGGAGTAGCAAGACGCAAGCAACCGCCGACTACGACATCACCAAGGTGCTGGCTCTTACCGACCAGAAGTCAATCGTAACCAATGCGGCAGACCAGACAAGCAATAAATACGATGCTGTGAAACTGACATCGAATGCCACCCCTATATCATTGTTCACCGCTAGCCAATTCCTGTTCCTCATTCCCGAAACAGCTAAAACGGGTGCCGGTACAGGTATTGCGGGTGATGTAACCATCCAGTTCGAGTATGACATCGTAACTGTGGATACTGCGCTCGGCAAAGGGTACGCCATTACGCATCACACCACTGATGCGAAACTTCCTACCGGAGCCTTGAAGCAGGGCACGGCGTACAAATACACCATTGAGTTCGGTATCAATGAAGTTAAGATACTTACGCCTACAGTAGAAAATTGGGGAAGCGACACGACAGGAAGTATCACTGCCTGAGTCGTCTTTTCCACAGGAAGTGGTGTCCCACCCCGCCACTTCCTGATTTAAAAGCTGTTTTCAAGTCCGGAGAAGGTTGAATGTCTTTCTCCGGGCACACTAACAAAACGAAAGATATATTTTTAAGATGAAGAGAATAAAGTATTTTATCCTTGCTTGGGGCTGCATCCTTGCCGCTGCGCTTGCGTCCTGTACCTCGATTGAGGAACCCGTGCCGGAACCGTCCTCCTCTCCGATAGGTTTTTCTCCTGCGGTGAACGACGCAAACACCCGTTACGCATCGGATGACTTGCCCGCCACCATGGGCGTCTTTGCCTACCTCACGGAAGGGAGCGGCTTCAACGCTTCGACTTCCACCCCCAACTTCATGTACAACCAGTTGGTGACGCGCAACGGAACCACATGGAGCTATACCCCCGTAAAATACTGGCCGACGAACGCAAACGATAAAGTCAGCTTCTTCACATACGCGCCGCATAACGCAAGCGGGCTGACTCTCCCCGCAAACACGCAGAAAGGATATCCGTCTTTCACCTACACTGTTCCGACAGCGGAAGCTTCACAGGAGGATTTGCTTGTTTCCGCCCCTTTATTAAATCAGAATGGCGGTGAAATAGCCCCTGTCCTTAAACATGTATTGACAAAAGTTACACTTATTGTAAAAAGTAGCGGCAAATATGACAAAGAAATCACCGCACTCTCCCTCAAGGCAGCTACCAATGGAGAGCTATACTTTAAAGATGGTAGGTTTGAATGGAAAAATATTCAGGGAGAGTACGAATATACCCCTACCACGGCAAACTTGAAATTTGGAGCATCAGATACCGAAAAGGAGATAGCTAACTTCTTATTATTACCTCAAGGTACACCGGGCACTTTCTCCATCACTTATAAAGTGACAGATACATCCGGGGGTGGCAATACGAACGTTATAACCCGGACACTGACTGCCCAAGCTTTACCGGCTACCCCGCTTTGGGAACAGGATAATCACGTTTTTTATACGATAGACCTTTCAGAAGAAACAGTTACCGTTACGGCAGAGGCCGGAGTGTGGGGGCAGGATGAGAAAAAGAGTTTCGATATAGAAACATTCCTGCCATCCGATTTGAAACCCGGCGATTACTATTACAGTGATGGTACATGGAGCGACGGCGGATTAAGAATGATAGACCATAGCATCGGAACGATAACATGGACCTCTCCGTTGCCCGACCGTGATTTGACTAATCCTGATACAGGTGTTTCACGGGAATGTATCGGGGTGGTATTCAGTACCTGTATGAGTGAGAATGACAAGGCACTGGGGTGGACTCATGGATATGTGTTGGGGTTACGTTTACCGCCGGGAACAGTTCAGGACAATGGACGCACCAACTGGGGTGACGGGACAGATACGCCCATCCCTAATACTCCTGCCGGATTCAAATATTATGATGCCGATTTGGATGGTTATACCAAAACAGAACTGGTGAAAAATATGGATGGCTTTTCTCAAGATACTTATCCCGCATTCAAGTATGTCATAAACTATCCTGATCCGATTCCTACCGGTGCCAGTAGTTGGTTTCTGCCTGCTATAGGACAATTGATAGACTTATGGGAAGTGCTGGGAAATAACTTGTCGCGTACCATACCGAACAGGGAAAGCACGAGTAATCAATTTAAGTTGACAGCCAACTCACCGGCAGAGATAAGAAAGCATCTGAATAAGGCGGCAGGAAAAGCGGAAAGTGCTATTGACAATTCAACGGATTTTAGAAATGGAATCGACTTTCTAAGCTCTACCGAAATAAATGGAAGTAACGTTGCCGCAATAGATTTCTATAATTGGAAAGGTACTTATGAAGGGACGATAACCAGTATAGCAAAAAATAGATTTGATTCTTATGCATTGATAAAGGCTGTTCCCGTGCTTGCATTTTAAAACAATGAAAATCATGAAAAATATTATCTACTCTATTGCAGGCATGCTTTTGGCGTTATCCATAACCGCATGCACAGAAGACGAAGAAATGCTTAAGGCGCATGGACAGACATTACAGGTACTCGTGGCAACCGAAGAACTTACTTCCGCCGACAGCAGCAGCACAACGCGAGCCACAGATACGGGCTACTCCACAAGTTTCACCTCCGGCGACCGGATAGGCATCTTTGCCATTACATCCGATGGGGTGATTTTGGAAAAGAATATTGCTTACCAATATGACGGAACAAGCTGGAAACCGATGGATGCGGATAAGCCGATGTATCATTATAATTATGCGGGTGTCACCTACTTTGCATACTATCCTTATTCTACGGTAATGGATGATGCTGCAAGCGAGGATGACATTGTCAGTAAGTTCACTATAAAAGATGACCAAAGTGCGCAAGCCGACTACACCGCCTCGGACTTGATGACAGGAGCCGGCAGTGTGACAACCGCCGCCGGTTCCATACCTGTGATGAAGTTTACGTTAAAACACAAAATGTCCTTGTTCATTATAGACATCAAAAATACAGCTTACATAACCGACAATGGTTACGAATATTCTGAACCTGTCGGCTCCCTGTCACTGAAAGTCAGTGCAGGTGGCAGTGATATTTCAAATAAATTATATCATTTATCAACAACGGAATATAGATATATCACTACGCCGGGAACTGCTCTTTCCGCCGAAATCAGCTACACGGCTGGAAAAGAATCCATTGCATATTCATATAAGGCTTCTGTAGACAAAACCACCGCTGAAAAATATCATCTGGTAAACATGCGGCGAGGAGAAACTATACGCCGTAACCTGCAAGTGGGGGATTTTTATTATCAGGACGGGAGCATTGTTCCCGGTAGTGAAGACTTCTATCAGCTTTCAGGAAATCCGTGTATAGGGGTGGTGTTTAAGGTAGGAGCGGGAAAGTGGGACAGCGATCCTAACAGGTATGATGGAAAACTATTAGCCGTACACGGATATGTACTGTCGCTCGACCAGGCAAATAAGCCTTGGGGAGATAATTCGAAAAGTTGGAATGGTACTTCTTGGTATGAATATCAGGGCTACATATATACGAAGAACTTATTGGCAGGTATGGCTCAAGGTAAGTCCTTTCCTGCCTGTTCATGGTGCGTGGAGCATACTCCTGTTCCTACGGGAATGACCAGTGGATGGCATTTCCCTTCTCTTAATCCTGTATTGGACTTTGTGGATAATGCAGCTACCTTGAATACTTTTTTGAGTAAGATACCCGGTAGTACTACAATTTCGGGTACTTATATATCGGGCACAGAATCCGGTTATAATACAACTACTCATTGTAATGGGCGGGTAACTGGGAATACAAGTAGTGTGTATCGGTATCCTAAAACTGAAGCTCATCTTATTCGTGCAATGCTTACTTTCTAATCTTCTTATTATTGCTAAGATAGATATTCCGAACGAAAACCTTTCATTTCTCTTGTCGCTGACAAGAGCCCCGTCCTGCCGGATATATTACCAAGCCGTACACGTGCAGTTCATCCCCGAACGTGCCAAGACAAGCAACGGTACTTATACCCGTGCTCTCGTTGACTCCGAGCAATTGGAATGGATAGAACTCTCACCCGACACCAAAGACCAAGACCCCTCCGGGGGTGGCGGTAGCGGAGAGAATCAGGAGGAAAATCCGTTAGGATAGTGGTGCAACCTACTGTCGTACAATGAACACAACGCTATGTGCCCTGCTATGGCACGAAAGTACACAAAAAAACAGTTGCTTGAAGGGGGCTTCAAGCAACTGTTTTCAACTTCTTAATACTTTAAATGCTTCCTGCCATCAATCGTCAATATCAATCACCCTCATTTTAGAGTCGAATGTAATTTCCCAACGATTAGACAACTTAATTTCATACTCATTATCATCGTACTCTATCTGAAGGATTCTTGCCTCCGGATAGTTTGTCTTTACGTAATTACGTATAGCCTCCGGTACAATTTGTGCGGGAACTTCACTTTGTCTGCATCGCACCTCCTTCCATTTCCCCGATTTATCAAATTCTACCTTCTCACCATTCGTGAACACCACATCATAGCTTTTATAAAATATTCCTGACTCCAATTTAGCCATTGCCACCTTATGGTCTTTAAAATAAGTCTTGATAAATGTCTGCGCCTTTGCCGGCAACTGGCTTACCTCTATCGGCTTATCATTATCCGCCATTACCATTGTGTGCACCGCAAACATACAAACCAACATCATAACTAACTTTTTCATACTTCTCTATTTTTAATAATTAATACTTTATTTGTTTTCTGTATTGCAAAGATGAGAAGGAAATCTGGAAAGAATTGGGAAAAAAACTCTATTTTTGGAAAATGTTGGTATGAAGACGTTTATAATATATAGTGCTCCATTATAAAAAGTAATTTTGAATATTATGTTTGATTTTCTAAATGAATATAAAAAAGGAAATTTCGAATTTGATAGAACAAATTCTTTAAGAAAAGTTTGTAATGCGCCCACTGAGTGTTGCGGCGTTTATATTGTCTATGCCTGTTATGGAAATGGGAAGGAAGAAATTGTCTATATCGGAAGTTCCGGTCATATGATCGAAGGCAAAGTTTTACCAAGAATTGGGGGCTTATATAGGCGTATTGTAGGCAAACAGGATGGTGTTCCAAGAGGTAAATTATGGCCCGAAAGAATGCAGAATTTATCTGCAGCAAAGATAAAGGTGTATTGGTATGATACCGGAAAAAAAGATAATCCACTTTTTGTAGAATATTGTTTGATATTAAAGTTTATCATCGAATATAAGAGACTTCCACTGTGGAATAATGAACTGAAAATAAGCATGGAATTGAAAGAAGGTCTAAATAAATTTATGATGGATAAATGTGTAAGGTTTGATTGATGAATATTACTTATTTTTGCAGAATATTTGTCGTATGTTCTATATCGGTTATCAGTTTTGAATGACGGATTTACAGATATACTTGGCAAAGAATGAATAATACTGTAGAGACACAATAGACTATTATGGCTATGAAAATATTAAATCAGTTTATCGATGATTTTGTGGGTGTCTTCCAATATCGGTTAATAGATACCTTTCAATATTTTAAAGAAAGAGATAGAAGTAAATATTTGGGAGATAGATTTGAGGAATGGGTTGTAAAAAACTCCAATATTAGTAAAGATGGTTATTCAGACCTGAGTGACAAGAAAATATTTTGGCGGCTTTTAGATTGGAGAGGGGATAAATACATTGAGGGATATAGACCTCTGTCTTCATCATCACCGGATTTGCTGATGGAATGCGTTACCACTACGAGTACAATTTATGAAGTTGGAGATATTATTGCTGTAGAATGTAAGTGGCGAAGTAAGATAGGTTTTTATCTTGATATAAGAGATATTGAGAAGTACGAGAGGTATATGAACTCTAATCAGTTGAACCGTCCGATAAAAAACTTGTTCTATGTTTTTGGCTTTGGATGGTGTGATGACGGTCCGGAATCGGTCTATGCAGTTCCTGCCAGGGAATTATATGATTATGATAAAGAAACTCATAGAATAACGTTCCCTGTTAAAGAAACCGAGGAGGAAAAAATGGATAGATTAGAACGTTTTAAAAAGCAAGACAAGAGATGTCTTATGTACATGAAGTGATGGATGGTATTTAGTGATATAGAATCTGATTCACAATCAAAGATAAAAGAGTATTATGTTGGAGTTACCCGAAGTCCTCACACTGAGCAAGCAGATTAATCATGCTTTGGCAGGCAAGACGATTACGCAAGTGTTCAATGCTACCAAACCGCATAAGTTTACTTTTTATAATAGTGACCCGTTGGGATATGGCAAGTTGTTGGTGGGGAGGACTATCCTCTCATCCGAAGGGTATGGTATATTCGTCGATTTCTATCTCTCGGAAAATGTGACGATGAATATTAGTGACGGAGTTATTGCCCGTTATTACGCTGCCGGTGATAAAATCCCTTCCAACTATCAGCTGTTGCTCACTTTTAATGACGAGTCGTTTCTTGTCTTTACGGTTGCCATGTATGGTTTTATTAATGTCTTTCAGGGCGATGACATTGATAATAAGTACTATAAGATAAGTCGTGATAGTATCTCTCCTTTGAGCGAAGACTATACGGAAAAGCAATTCGACAAACTCTTTTTAGAAGCGAAAAACACCCTGACTGCCAAAGCTCTGCTCGCTACCGAACAACGCATTCCGGGAGTAGGCAATGGAGTAACTCAGGATATTCTGTTCAATGCCCGCATTCATCCGAAACAAAAGGTCTTGAAACTGCCGGATAGTCAAAGGGATATTCTTTTCCACTCTTTGAAAGATACTTTAATGGATATGACTTCGGGAGGTGGGCGTGATACCCAAACCGATCTTTTCGGGAATTATGGAAGATACGAAACTATTCTTTCTGCCAAAACGTGGAAGAATCCTTGTCCTCGTTGCGGAGGAAAGATTGTGAAAGAGGCCTATTTGGGAGGGACGGTTTATTATTGTCCGCAATGCCAGAGGGTGGAGATTGGATAAGGTTTTCTCGGGTGAGAGACAAGTGGATGATAATATTTATTTGAACAAGATATAAAGAGATATGCGGAGAAATAATAGCATATCAAATAGAAAACCTTTGTTGATTATGATTTACCTTTTATCTTTGTATTAATTAAAAAGCTATTAAATTGATGGTTAAATTCGGATAATATCAATTATACTTTTCTTGTACAAAAAAATAAAACATCATGCTTGCATATACCTACGTTAAACACGGAAAGTTTGAGTTACTGGAGAAACAGAAACCGGAATTAAAGGATTCGCGGGATGCCATTGTAAGGGTGACGCTCAGCAGTATTTGTACGAGCGATCTTCATATAAAACACGGTAGTGTACCGCGTGCAGTGCCCGGAATAACGGTCGGGCACGAAATGGTGGGTATTGTGGAAGAGGTAGGCGCTGATGTGACTACGGTGAAGCCCGGAGACAGGGTAACTGTGAATGTGGAAACTTTCTGCGGAGAGTGTTTCTTTTGCAAAAAGGGGTATGTGAATAACTGTACTGATCCTGATGGTGGATGGGCTTTGGGTTGCCGTATCGACGGTGGGCAGACGGAATATGTCAGAGTGCCTTATGCTGACAGTGGCTTGAACCGTATACCGGATACCGTCAGCGATGAGCAGGCGTTGTTTGTAGGGGATGTACTTGCAACGGGGTTCTGGGCTGCCCGTATCTCAGAAATTACCGAAGATGATGTAGTTCTTATTATCGGCGCCGGACCTACCGGAATTTGCACTTTGCTTTGTGTGATGCAGAAGAAACCAAGACGTATCATTGTTTGTGAAAAATCACCTGAAAGAATCCGTTTTGTCCGTGAGTATTATCCTGATGTGTTGATAGCGGAGCCTGCAAACTGCAAAGATTTTGTGCTCAAGAACAGTAGTCACGGTGGCGCTGATGTAGTGCTGGAAGTGGCGGGGACGGAAGATACTTTCCGTATGGCGTGGGAGTGTGCCCGTCCTAATGCGATTATTACCATTGTAGCCCTCTATGATAGGCCTCAGATACTTCCTCTGCCTGATATGTATGGAAAGAACCTGACTTTCAAAACAGGGGGAGTAGACGGTTGCGACTGTGCCGAAATACTCAGTTTGATTGAACAAGGCAAGATAGATACTACTCCTCTGATTACCCACAGATTTCCGTTGAATAAAATAGAAGAGGCTTATCGCATTTTTGAAAATCAGCTGGAAGGGGTTATAAAAGTGGTTATATCGGCAAATGAATGAAGACTTTAGTTGCATTGTCATCTATGTCTCATCTCCTGTCTCTAACGTCTCAAATTTCATCTTCCGGTTGTTAAAAGCGTCTCATCCTTCTTTTTTATCACCTTCTTTCTTATACATTTGTGAGGTGAAAACTCCGATATTACTATGAGACGCATGACCTTGTTTTTCTTTCTGTTCTTGTCTTTGACTGCTGTGTCTGTCCAGGCAGACCACTTTAAATATTCCTTTTTTTACAGTTCGAGAATGAATGAAGGGATGTCCCAATTGTCTGTAATGGCTATCTGTCAGGATACGCGGGGATATCTGTGGCTGGGTACACGTAACGGCTTGAATCGCTATAATGGAAGTACCTATACGGTGTATACCCATCAGTCCGGTGATTCATTGAGCCTTGCTGATAATGAGATTTCATGTTTGGCGGAACAAGGCGGACGATATTTGTGGATAGGGACAAGTCATGGAGTCAGCCGTTTGTCTTTGGAGACTGACAGCATCCGCAATTATTATACAAAAGATGGGCTGGCATCCGAGGGGATTCTTGCCGTGTATGTAGATCGTCGTCAGCAAGTATGGGTGGGAACACGTGCCGGTATTTGCCGCTATCTGCCAGAGAATGATAGCTTTGAGAGTGTCTCTTTTGTCGATAAAACAGTATTGTCCGTCTCTGCTATCATGGAAGATAGTACGGGAAAGTTCTGGATAGGAACCGTTCAGAAAGGAATTTATCTGTGTAGCGGTAAGATGCGGTTTATCAGGAACTTTTGCGAAGAAGAAGATAACTTGGTGGGCAAAAGGGTGACCTCCCTCTATGAAGATGCTTACCATCGGATATGGGCGGGAACCAATCCCGGGGGAGTGACCCGGATAGACCCTCATACCTATGTTGCTACCTGCTATACAAGTAAGAATAGCGGGTTAAAGAATAACTTTGTGCGTTGCATGGCAGAATGGAACGGAGAATTGCTGATGGGAACTTATGACGGGGTGTATTCCTTTAGCCAGTTCGATAATCACTTTACCAAGGTAGGCGGATATGACGACTGGGCGAAACCGTTGGGACATTATTCTATCTACTCCTTTTGCCTGGATCGCACAGGGACACTCTGGATAGGTACGTACGCGGGTGGTATATCCCGTCTCAGTACCCTTTCTTCGCGCTTTGTGCGCCATACCCCCGGAGTATGGAACAACATACAGACCGGGATTTACGGAACGGCCTGCTACGACCGTGATAACCGGCTTTGGATAGCGACCGAAGGTTACGGGCTGCTGAACTATGATATTGCTACGGGCGAGACTCATTTTTATCTGGTTAATCCTTCTGCTTATTCGGTTTATAATGCCAACACGATAAAAACATTGTTTGCAGAAGATGATTGTATCTGGTGCGGTACGACGAGAGGCGAACTGTATCGGTTTGACCTGAAAACCCGCAGCTTTAAATTGTTCTATCGTTTCCCGGTGGCATTGTCCGTCTATTCCGTGTTGCGTGATTCTTCAGGTAATTTGTGGGTGGGCACTTCCGGCGGGGAACATTCTCTTACCTGTTTCACGCCGGCGGGAGAGCGGATAGAGAATATGGTCGATGCCGCCGGCAAGGAGTTGGTAGTAAATTCGATAAGATGTATGTTGGAAGAACGCCCCGGAATTTTGCTGATAGGGACTCGTGGGAGCGGCCTGTTCAGATTGAGTTTAACGTCATTGGACGCAAATGCGAAGAAGATGGTCGGTTCACTGGAGCACTACAGTATGGGAGCTACCGATGCACGAACTAAACTGAACAGCAATTACATATCTTCCATACTTCGTTCCCGGGGTGGGGAAATCTGGTTCTCTACTTACGGTGGCGGCATTTACCGTATGGATAATAATGCTGCGATTACTAAGATGGTAATGGAGAAAGACGGCTTGATGAGCAACACCATCTGTCATTTGGTCGAAGGGGCGGACAAAACCTTGTGGATGAGTACGGATAAAGGAATCGCAAGTTATTCTCCGGTAGATGACAGCATTAAAAACTATCCGTATTCAAATGGAATACAGGTGCGTGAATTTACGTTGCATGGCGGTGTAGCGATGCCCGACGGTACGGTGTGCCTGACAGGAAATGACGGTTTCGTTACTTTCTATACCCCGGAAATGCCGGTAAATACATTTGTTCCACCCGTGGTATTAGAGGGTTTACAGGTGAACAATCGCCCCGTATCAGTGGGGGATGATAGCGGTATCCTGAATTGCCTGCCGGACAATGCCAAGGAAATCCATTTAAGTTATGACCAGAATAATTTGTCGATAAGTTATCGGGCACTGAATTTTATCAATCCTTCTATGAACCGGTATGCTTACCGCCTGGAAGGTTATGATAAGGAGTGGAATGAAGTAGGGAGGCGTACGACGGCTTATTACACCAAGCTGCCTTCGGGTACGTATGTGTTTCATGTAAAGGCATCCAATAATGACGGAGTCTGGAATGAAGAAGGACGAACGTTACGTATTGTGATTGCTCCGCCTTTGTGGGCTACATGGTATGCTTATCTGCTGTATGCAATATTGTTGATTGGGATGGTTCTGATTGTATTTTACTACTATAATATCCGCCGAAAGTTGAAAGAAGAACTTCACGCCGAACAACGGGAAAAACAGCAGCAGGAAGAGTTCCATCAGGCGAAGATACGTCTGTTTACCAATATAGCTCACGAATTGCGCACCCCGTTAACGCTGATTATCACTCCTTTTGAGGAATTGGTGCGCCGTATCGACCTGAGTGCGGAGTTACGTTCCCGGTTAGTAGTGATTTATAAGAATGCACAACGGTTGTTGCTGCTTGTCAATCAGTTAATGGACTTGCAGAAGAACCAGAGCGGTGCGATGGAACTGCGTGTGAGTGAAGGGAATGTATGCGAGTTTATACGGGAAATCTATTATGCTTTCAAGCAAATAGCCCAGACGAATGAGATAACCTTTACACTGACCTGCCGTCCAGACTCTTTTGTGATATGGTATGATAAGACGCTATTGGAAAAGGTGGTATTCAATTTGCTTTCCAACGCTTTTAAGTATACTCCTTCGGGAAATGCCATACACATGGAAGTGGGCTACGATGAACAGCGTGGAATGCTATTGCTGCGTGTTGAAGATTCGGGATGCGGTATTCCCCCGGAAGAGCGCGAAAAGATATTTACTCCTTTTTATCAGATAACCGAAACGGCAGGAGTAAATATACCGGGTACAGGTATTGGTTTGAGTCTGGTTTATTCCATTGTTCAGTTGTGTCGGGGTGATATCCGTATTGAAGACCGTACGGACGGGGGAGAAGGAACGGTATTCCTTGTGGAACTGCCTGCAACGGCCAATGCCTTTACAGAAGAAGAAAAGGACATGATGCCATTGGAAACGATTGGTGATACCGCTTTAGCACAACCGATAGAGCCAAAACCAGCATCCATGATACCGGGAGATATACAAAAGAAGCCGGTAATCCTGATTGTGGAGGATGACAAGGGAGTGCGCGATTATTTGCACCAGTCTTTGGAGTCGGATTATGAAATATTGGAGGCTGCCAACGGGGTTAAAGGTTATGAACGTGCTGTGCAAGACTTCCCTGACTTGATATTGAGTGATATTATGATGCCAAAACGTAACGGATTGGAACTCTGCGCGATGATTAAGGAAGATGTGCGCATCGGGCATATTCCGATTATCCTGATGACCGCCCGGTCTATGGTGGTACATATCAAAGAGGGCTTTCAGGCGGGTGCGGATGATTATGTAATCAAGCCTTTCAGCATGGATGTGCTTCGTATCCGTATACATAGTCTGCTGCAATCGCGGCAACAGTTGAAGAAATTATACGGTCGGCATTTCTCGCCCGAGGTCATAGGTGCTACTATGGTATCTTCGGATGAACGGTTCTCGCAAAAACTGTATGAGGCGATAGAGAAGCATATTTCCGATCCGGAGCTTTCCATTGATTTGCTTTGTCAGGAAATCGGTATAAGTCGTGCCAATCTGTACCGGAAGATAAAGGCCATTTCCGAGTTGTCTCCCACTGAATTGATTCGTAACAAGCGGCTGGAAATAGCGATGAAATATCTGAAAGAAACGGAAATGTCTATTTCCGATATTGCGGCTGCTTTGGGATTCAGCAGTCATTCCTATTTCTCCAATTCTTTCAAGGCATTATACGGAATGTCGCCCTCGGAATTTGTGCAGACTAATATCAGGAAAAATTAAGGGGATTTGTATCAACCTGCTTTCTTCTTTGTTTCAAAAAGCCTATATCGTTGCTTTTTGTACAAAATTACAAATTAATGAAACGGTAGTGATACCCCTTGAATGTCCTTTCCGCTATTTTTGTGTGTGGAAAATAACGGCTAAATTTAATAACTATGAAACATAGGAATTGGAAATACACACAGATAGTTTTACCCATCGTATTGATGGCGTCTCTCTTCGCTTTTACTACCCATACGGCAGAGCCACCCGAGGGCACTCCTCTGTTTATAACCGGTATTGCGCCTTATAAGGCGGGAGTGGTAGTAACAGAAAAAGGTGCACGGAAAGTAACGATTTATTCATCTGATTATAAGGAACGCCTCCAGGAATGGAGCCTTGATGAAATTCCTACCGGAGTGGTGGTAGACGGTGACCGGATTATCACTACCGTTGCCGGAGAACATAAAAACGGTATCTATTTCCTGTCTGCTGATGCACCTTCGGAAAAAAGTTTCATGGAAACGGCTTCGGGAGCTTGCTCTCCGTTACTGGATGCTCAATCGGGAAAGTTATACGTCTGCAACCAGTTTGCGGGAACTGTATCCGAGATTGATAAGAATGAAAAGAAGATATTGCGCACAGTGCCTGTACTGCGCGAACCGAAATCCATTGTTCTTGACCCTAAGGGTAAACAGTTATTTGTGGCTAATTACCTTCCGGCACAACGGGCGGATGTGGATACGGTAGCCTCTTGTGTATCGGTGATTGATGTGGAAAGTTTTCAAAAGGTAAAAGATATACAGTTAGAGAATGGTAGTAATGCGTTGCGGGGAATGACGCTTTCCCCCGACGGACGCTATCTGTTGATTACACACAATCTGGGACGTTTTCAAGTCCCTACTTCCCAATTGCAACAGGGCTGGATGAATACAAGTGCCATGAGTGTGGTAAATCTGGCGACTTTGCGTTTTGAAGGAGCTGTGTTGCTGGATGAACCTGAACGTGGAGCAGCCGGTATCTGGGATGTGAAGTGTACAGATGATAAGATTGTAACCAGTCATTCGGGTACCCACGAAATCAGTGTGATTGATTATCCGGCATTTGTGCAAAAGTTTGAGCAATATCCACAGAAGGCGGCATTGGCATATGACTTGCGTTTTCTATACGGCATGCGTAAACGGATTCCTTTGGTGGGTAACGGTCCCAGATGTTTCCTTATAAAAGAAGGCAGTGCGGTAGTTCCCACCTATTTTTCCGATACCTTGAATGTGGTAGACCTGAATACTGACGCTATCCATACGGTTGCTATGGTGAAAAATAGGGTAGAGAGCCGTATCAACCGGGGGGAGAAGTATTTTAATGATGCTGAATACTGCTTTCAGAACTGGCAGTCGTGCAACGGATGCCATCCGGGAGACGCCCGTATGGATGCGATGAACTGGGATTTGATGAACGACGGTATCGGTAACTCCAAGAATTGCAAGAGCTTATTGTTATCACATGTCACTCCTCCGGCTATGATTTCAGGAATACGCGCTTCCTCTTATGTGGCAGTGCGCACGGGGTATAAATTTATCCAGTTTACCGACTTGCCGGAAGAATTTGCATCTTGCGTGGACGAGTATCTGTTGTCATTGAAACCGCTCCCGAGTCCTTATCTGGTAAATGGCGAGTTGTCGGAGAAAGCCAAGCGGGGACGTAAGGTTTTTGAAAAGTTCAAATGTGATGAATGCCATTCCGGTCCTTATTATACAGATATGCAGATGCACCGGATAGGTGAGGATGTGGAATTTGAGAAAGGTTGGGATACTCCTACCTTGCGTGAAGTATGGCGGACTGCCCCTTATCTGTTTGATGGGCGTGCGGCAACCATGAAAGAAGTTTTTGAGGTACATAAACACGGTATAGACAAGAAAATCTCATCGAAAGAGGCGGACGAACTTGCAGAATATGTGAATTCGCTTTAAGGACGAAGCATCACGGTAAAATTGAACTATGACAATAACAAAAGAAAATATTGAGATTATACATCGTTTCTTCCAGACGGGAAAGGCTTCTTTTGAGGAAATGGTGGCACAACTGCTCAAGCAATACACGGCGGCTTATACGCCGGTACGGTTGGTTTTCTTCGGTGCGCCGGTGGATAATAAAGAGTATGTGTCTCACTTTAGCCATTTGAAAGAAACGGTAGAGAAGCATTTTGAAAGCAATAAACCTTTGGTGAGCTATGTAGCCCAACCTGTCGACACGGAAGGACTTGCCGTGGAAGTGCATGAGGTCGTCTTGACACAGCAGGATAAGGTGATTTACCGTGAACATGCGGGTATACCTTATATAATAGTGGAACGCGAAGGCTGCAAACGCTTGTTTCTGGGTGGAGTGACAGGCGATGTCTTGCGCCGGAGTATACGTGAACAATCCGAGGATGTCTTTACCCGTATCAGCCGGGTACTCGAAGTCGAGCAAATGCCGGTTTCGGCTATTATCCGTCAGTGGAACTATATAGAGAAAATTACGCAATGCGATACTGATGGGCATCAGCACTATCAGGACTTTAACGATGCCCGCTCCCTGTTCTATGAAAATGTGGAATGGAAAACCGGTTATCCGGCTGCCACGGGGATAGGTACTCAGTGGGGGGGAGTGATGATTGATATGGATGTGCTTCTTTGTAAAGACGAGACGGTATTAGTAGCGGGAGTGAATAATCCGTTACAGGTTGCAGCCCATGCTTATTCACAAAAGGTATTGCTGGGAGAAACTACTTTGCAAAAGAAGACCACTCCCAAGTTTGAACGTGCCAAAGCCGTATGGAAAGAAGATCATGGCTTTGTCTATATCTCGGGAACGGCTGCCATTCGTGGAGAGCATAGCCTGGAAGGGGTAGGCATTGAAGAACAGACATTGGCAACATTGGAAAATATAGAATATTTAGTTTCGGCTGAAAATCTGAAACGTGCAGGAGTGCCTGTAAAAGAAGATGCCGGGTTAATAAACTTCCGTGTATACGTGAAGCGTTGGGAGGATTTGGAGAAAGCCAGAAAGGTAGTGGAAAAGAGATACCCTGATTTACCTGCTATCTATACGTTGACGGATGTATGCCGTACAGAGTTGTTGATAGAAATAGAAGGAATGGGAATGCTTCAATAAGGATAAACCAATATAAAAATAAGAACAACATGAAAGTAAAGAATGTATTAACATTGGCATTGATTGCCGTTTGCGGTATGGGAATGATTTCTTGTACGGCAGAAACTAAAAAAGCAGAACAAGTTATGACACAGGAAAAGACTACGTATGAGAAGAAGTACACAAACGCTGACTTCTACAAAGATGGTAAGTTTGATCAAGAAGCTGCAAAGAAGGCTTTTCTTGATATGTTTGATTTCTATGGAGTGCCTTACACTTCGTTTATGGAACAGAATATCTGGTTCACAGATTTCGGTTTGGGTGATTTTGAGAACGTAGGTATGGGCGGCATTTTTTGGGTAAATGACCCGGAGTACGGATACTTCGCTCACAATATTTATCTGTTGCCGGGACAAATGATACCGGAACATGCGCATGTTAAGACCAAGTTCCCCGCAAAACATGAGTCCTGGATGGTAAATCACGGATGGGTATATAACTTCTCCGAAGTGGGTGACGCGACTCCGAACGCCCCGGCAACTCCCGCCGGTCACGGTCCTATCAAGAGCAAAAACTTCGTAGTGCAAAAAGTGGGCGACATTTTACGTCTGAAAGAACTGGGCACTTTCCATTTTATGATGGCAGGTCCTGAGGGTGCTATCGTAGAAGAATGGGCAAACTATCATGATAACGATGGTCTGCGTTTCACTAATACAAAAGCTGCATTATAATCTTTTTAAAACAAATACCATGAGAAAGATAAATCACATCGGGATACCTGTACAGAATCCTGTTCCGGGCGAAGTGTACAATGAGGGGATGAAGGTTTACCTGACCGACTTTACCCAAAGCCCTAACAAGATAGAATTTCTCCGTTTCGACCATGATAGCTGGATGCCTGAGAAGATACAGACATTGGCGCATATTGCTTACGAAGTGGATGATTTGGACGGAGAGTTGGACGGAGCCAAAGTATTGCTTCCCAAGACTGTCGTGAACGAAAGCCTGACTATCGCTTTCATTGAAGAAGAAGGTATTGCCTTGGAATTGATGCAGTTTAATTAATAATAAAAGAAAGAATTATGATCCATAAGTTTATAAACGACCCTGACCACCTGACTGCTGAATTACTGGAAGGTTATGTAATGGCATACAGTGACCAGGTAGCCATTGGAGGAGAGAATATCATTGTACGTGCACATGCTAAGTCGGAAGATAAGGTAGCCGTAATTACTTTAGGCGGTTCGGGACACGAACCGGCATTGAGTGGCTTTGTGGGCGACGGTATGCTGGATTGCTCGGTAGTGGGCGATATTTTTGCAGCTCCGGGTGCACAGCGTGTTTTTCAGGCATTGCAGTTGTTTAAGCGTGAAGCCGGTATCTTGCTGGTGATACTGAACCACTCCGGTGACGTGATGAGTGCCAACATGGCTTGCCAGTTGGCAGAGCGTGTAGGCATCAAAGTTAAGACCATCCTGACGCACGATGACATCAGTGCCGGGTTGAATGCGCCGGATGATGACCGTCGCGGTTTGGCAGGTTGTATTCCTTTGATTAAGATTGTGGGTGCGGCGGCTGAAGAAGGCAAGTCTCTGGATGAGATTATCGAAATAGGCGAGCGCTTCAACAAGAAAGTGGCAACACTGGCTGTCGCTATGAAGTCGTGTACACATCCTCAAAACGGTATGATGATTTCCGACCTTCCCGATGGCGAAATGGAAATCGGTATGGGACAACACGGTGAAGGTGGTGGCGGACGTAAGAAGTTGGTATCTGCTGACGAGACTGCTGCGGAAATGATTAGTCTGCTGATGAAGAAACTTCAACCGAAAGCCGGTGACAAAGCTTTGCTGATTATTAACGGAGTAGGTGCTACCACTCACATGGAAATGAATATCGTGTACCGTAAAGCGCATCAAGTACTCGAAAATGCGGGTCTTGAAGTCGCTGCAAGCCGTATCGGTGAATTATTGACTGTGCAGGAACAATCCGGTTTCCAGATGATTCTCGGTTTGCTGGATGCCGACCATGTAGACTATCTGAATAATAAAATGTCAAATGCTCCTTACTGGACAACTATCGGTAAATAACTATGGATAAACTGACAGTAGGCGATTTCAAAAAGATGCTTCGTAATGCACTGGCTTGCATTACGGAGCGTGCCGACGAGTTCTCACAATTGGATGCGGTGTTGGGTGACGGCGATCATGGTACGGCTATCGTACAGGCAATGTCGGCTTTGGTGACTACGGCTGATAAGGGTACAGAGTTCAAGACGATGCTAAATGACATGAGCTTTAATCTGATGTTGGAAATCAGTGGCTCTACCAGTACATTGTTAGGTGGTTTCTTCCTGGGTATGAGCGACCATGCTGAAGGTACCGAATTGGATGCCGCCGGTGTGAAAGCTATGTTTGCAGGTGGTCTTGCCGGGGTAAAGAAACAAACGAAAGCCCAGCTTGGCGATAAAACAATGATGGATGCTTTGATTCCGGCAGTGGAAGCGATGCAGAGTGTAGGTTCCGATGATGTGAAAGTTATTCTGGAAGCCGGTGCACAAGCTGCTTTGCAGGGTGCGAAGGCTACCATAGATATGAAAGCGAACTTCGGGCGTGCCCGTAATTATGGCGAACGTTCTATCGGTTATGCCGATTCGGGAGCTTCATCCTGGTCGTGTATGTTCGATGCGTTTGCAAAAGCATTATAAATTCAATTTAGATATAAAATAGAATATGGCAGATTTAGATGATTTGAGAGAAGGCTCTAATTTTGGTTTGGGAGTTGCTTCCGCCGACCAGAGCTTTCATGTAAAAGGAGCGGAAAACCTTCCCTGGGGAATGAAAGACCGTTTATCCCGCATTTTCAATCCGAAAACCGGTAAGACGGTGATGTTGGCTTGTGATCATGGTTTTATCATGGGGCCGACTTCCGGCTTGGAACGTATCGACCTGAATATTGTCCCGTTGATAGAATATGCAGACTGTTTGATGTGTACACGTGGTATCCTTCGTTCGGTGATACCGCCTACCACCAATAAACCGATTTGTCTTCGTTCAGATGCAGGCACTTCTATTCTGACTTCATTGAATGATAATGTACTGATTGACGTGGAAGATGCCATTCGTATGAATGTATCGGCAATGGCAATTATGCTGTCTATCGGTGATGCCGAGCATGAAGCTACTACGGTGGCTAACCTGTATAAAGCCGTGGATAAAGGTACACGTTACGGTATTCCGGTAATGGGAGTAACTGCCGTAGGTAAGGATATGGCACGCGATGCACGCTACTTCGGTTTGGCTTCACGTATTGCTGCCGAGAATGGCGCTAACATCGTGAAGACTTACTATTGCGATGGTTTTGATAAAGTGGCAGCCGCTTGTCCGGTGCCGGTAGTGATTGCCGGTGGTAAGAAATTGCCGGAACTGGAAGCATTGGAACTTTGCTACAACGCCATTAATGATGGTGCGGCAGGGGTAGATATGGGACGTAATGTTTTCCAGTCAGAAGCTCCGGCAGCTATGATACAGGCAGTAAGTGCGGTGGTACATGATAATATGAAGCCGGAACAAGCGCTTGAACTGTTCAATGAACTAAAGAATAAGTAACGACGATTACTTTTAAAAAGAATGATGAGACTTTTACTGATAGTCATAGCCGTTCTTACAGGTGGTTTCCGGGTAGCGGCACAAGATAAGATTCTGGTCGCCGGTTCCGGAAATCCCTCTATTATGCTCGTTGACAAACAGACGGGGAAAGTAGAATGGCAACATGCCCTGGAAAAGGGGGAAGAGTGCAATACAGTGGCTCTGACAAAAGAGGGAAACATACTGTATTCATACAAAAAAGGAGCTAAAGTAGTGACGTGGGAGCATCAGGTGGTATGGGACTATCCCGCACCCGATAAAGCAGAACTGCAATCTGCTACTCTGTTGCGTAACGGAGGTGTTTTGCTGGGTATCTGTGGAAATCCCGCCCAATTTATTGAATTGGATAAGAAAGGTAAGGAAGTTAATAAAGTTACTTTTGACCTGGAGGTAGAGAAGCCTCACAGCCAGTTTAGACAGATATTCCAACTTAGAAATAAGAACTATCTGGTACCGGTAATGGCCAAACAAAAGATTATGGAAATAAGCCGGAGGGGAAAGCTGATAGCTGAACATCAGATAGATGGAGGTGCTTTTTCTTCATTAGAGTTATCAGACGGTAACTTATTGTTACCCTGTGGTGATAAACACTATTACCTGATAATAGACCGTAAAACCGGTAAGGAATTGAAAAGAATAACAAGCGATGACCTGGAAGGTGCTTCGCTTTGGTTTGTAGCTCAAGTACTGGAACTGAAAAATAAGAATCTGCTAATCTGTAATTGGGGCGGACACACCAAAGGCAGTGTGGTAGACGAACCGCAATTGATCGAAATAAATAAAGATGGCAAGGTGGTGTGGACCTTGAATGACAAGCAGAACATAGATAAGGTTTCGGCAGCTTATTATTTGGAAGATTTCCGCTTGCCTGACTTGAAATAGAAAATTAACTTTAAACAAAGTATTATGAATAAGAAACTGATAGTAATGTCTGTATGCATTGCTTTAACGCTCCCGGGAATGGCGCAGCGCAAGGCTAAAGTAAAGGTGAATACGCCTGCCACGTGGGCGGAGAGCATTGCTGCGGCTAAGAATCAAGCGAATGCTGAAATGCAGAAAACTTGTCTGCCGGTTGCATCTAAAGTCATAAAGGCGAAGACGGCAGCGCAAACATTCTCGGCCGATGTATCCGGATTGGATGAAATGGTGCTCTATACATGGGGAACGGTAGACGGAACCAATGACGACCAAGCGGTATGGGCGAATGCCAGACTGATAGCTGCCGATGGTTCTTCCGTATGGTTGAATGACTTGAAAGGCTCATTTAAGAAAACCGGAAATATACGTTTCGACGGAAATGCCAAGGGAGAAACCGTTATCATGAAAGGTAAACAATACAAGCGTACTATCTTGGCGAATGCCAATGCGCAGATTGTAGTTCCCTTGAATAAGAGGTATACTCGCTTCGAAGCGGAAATCGGTTTGGAAAACCGTTCTTCATCGGGTACGGTTATTTTCCGTTTACAGGGAATCACCGGAGCGGAAGCGGCTTCCGCCATTGTGAAAAAATATCCGACGGAAGCTACTTTGTTCCTGCCTTTTGCAGGTAGCGACATGAAAGCCTTGGTAACAACGTATGATGCTTCCATCGAGAAACATATTGCAAGCTCAGTAGTGACCTTACTGAAAGATAAGTCTTACTTTAATGCACAGATCGCACAAATAGCATCTAAACCTTCATTGGATGCGCAGGTAACAGGTTATCTGAATTTAGCGCAGGATGCTATGGCGGTTTACCAGTTACAAGAGTCCTTGAGTTGGATTAATATGCGTGCCATTGATGAGGCTTATAATGATATGGCGAAAGAAGCCGGTTACGATAAGAATACCAACCAGGCTAAACTGGCGCAACTGAAACAGTTGACCGGAAAAGGTTTCGCAGGTATTTATAAGAATGATGCCGCGGCAATACAGGATGCGAAGAATGCCTTGAACCTGAAACGGGAAATCCTTCTGGCAAATCCGGCACTCGATATTGATAAGATTATTGTAGGTCGTTACAAGATAGGTACGTCTGCCCGTCAGGTTAATCCTCGCGCTTTGGGCACGCAGAACAATAACTGGTCTAATCAGACTTCTGCTTCCCGTAGCGGTTTCAATGCTGAGATTGCAGAGTTATCCAACCTTCGCGGTGGTATAAAGACCCGCACTATCTTTAAGCCGACTAACGGTTCGTCGGTTCCCGACCTGAAATTGCATTGGGATGCCGAGAGAGTGATGTTCTCCATGGTAGATACCGATAAGCGTTGGCAGGTATTTGAAGTGAAACTGGACGGTACGGGATTAAAGAAGTTGATTGAATCTCCGGAAAAGGATTTGGAATTCTTTGACGCTACTTATCTGCCCTCCGGTAAGATTATCGCTGTGTCCAACATCGGATATAATGGCGTGCCTTGTGTGAATGGTAATGACGAAGTCGGCAATATGTGCCTTTATGATCCCAAGGACGGTTCATTGCGTCGTCTTACTTTTGACCAGGACGCTAACTGGGCTCCTACAGTGATGCATAATGGGCGTGTAATGTATACCCGTTGGGAATATACGGATTTGACGCACTATTTCTCCCGATTTGTAATGCATATGAATCCGGACGGTACGGAACAGAAGTCTCTGTATGGTAGCGGTTCCTACTTCCCGAATAGTACGTTTGATGCAAAACCGTTACCGGGACATGCTTCTCAATTTGTGGGTATTGTTTCCGGTCACCATGGAGTTACCCGTTCCGGTAGGATGATGATTTACGACCCTTCTAAGAGCCGTAAAGCCGAAAAGGGAATGGTGCAGGAGTTGCCTTTCCGTGACCGTAAGATTGAGCCGATTGTAAAAGACCGTTTGGTGGACGGTGTATGGCCTCAGTTTATTAAACCTTATCCTTTGACGGATAAATACTTCCTCGTTACTGCTAAATTAGATGAAAACTCACTTTGGGGCATCTATCTGGTTGACATATACGATAACTTGACGTTGATTGCCGAATTTGAAGGTGAAGGTTTGATTTGTCCGATACCGGTGAAGAAGACTCCGGTTCCTCCGGTAATTCCCGATAAGATTAATCCGGCAAGTAAAGAAGCTACCGTATTTATTCAGGACATTTATGAAGGTGAAGGCTTGAAAGGCGTACCTCGCGGTACTGTGAAATCTTTCCGTGTATTAGCTTACGAATATGCTTATAATAAAACTCCGTCCGACCATTGGGCACAGGGCATTCAGAGCGGTTGGGACATCAAGCGTCTGCTGGGCACGGTGCCGGTGGAGGAAGATGGCTCTGCTATCTTTACGATTCCTGCCAATACTCCGATTTCTCTGCAACCGTTAGACTCCGAAGGACGTGCCGTTCAATGGATGCGTAGCTGGTTGACCGGTATGCCGGGTGAAACCGTTTCTTGTGTAGGCTGCCACGAAGACCAGAATCAGTTGCCTATTCCTAAGCGCGTGAAAGCTTCGCAGACAGCGCCTCATGCCATTGCTAAACCCGAAGGCGGACAACGTTCCTTTACTTTTGACTTGGAAGTACAGCCTATTCTGGACCGTGCTTGCATTGCCTGTCACGATGGCTCCAATAAGTTGGCTGACTTTACCGGCGGTCGTATCGACGAGTTCTCAGGATTTGGTGAAAGTTATCTGAATCTTCATCCTTATGTTTACCGTCAGGGACCGGAAGCTGAAATTGAAGTATTGAATCCTTATGAATATCACGCATCGGTAAGCCCGTTGATTAAGATTTTGAAGACCGGACATCACGGGGTAGAACTGACAGACAAGGAATGGAAGACTTTGTACAACTGGATTGATTTCAATGCTCCCTATCATGGCAAGTTCAAAGCCAATGTCTTTAAAGGTGTGGAACAAATCAGCCGCCGTACGGAACTGACTGAGAAGTATGCAGGTTCCGGTGTGGACTGGCAGGCGGAAATCCGTTCGTATGCGCAGTATCTGGATGGACAGGAAAAGCCTGCTCCCGTAAAACCGGAGAAGAAAGAGTATAAGGACAAAGAGGTAAAAGTGAAAGGCTGGCCTTTTGACAAAACTGCCGCTCAGGCTATGATTGCCAAAGAAGGTAAATCTAAGATGAGTATCGAATTGGCACCGGGCATTCAGATGAACTTTGTATATGTTCCCGCAGGTTCTTTCGTAATGGGTAGCAATCGTGGACATTCAGATTATTCACCCGCCAACAAACAAGTAGTGAAAAAAGGTTTCTGGATGGGCGAGATAGAGGTTAGCAACGAACAGTTCCGCACTATCTTCCCCGAACACGACAGCCGTTTCGACCGTCAGTTGTGGAAAGACCATGTACATCAAGGATATCCTGCCAACAAACCGGAACAACCGGCTATCCGTGTCAGTTGGGAAGAGGCTATGCAGTTCTGCCGGAAGTTGAGCGAGAAGACCGGTAAGAATATCACCTTGCCTACCGAGGTACAGTGGGAATGGGCTTGCCGTGCCGGTAGCGATGATGCCTTCTGGTATGGTTCCCTGAATACGGACTTTGGTAAGTTTGAGAACATGGCGGACAAGCATCTGAACTTGATGGCTGTTCGTGGTGTAGACCCGCAACCCATGAACCCGAATGAACCTTGGTACAAGTATTATACCTATCAGCCTAAAGAAAATGGGGTGGATGACGGTAATATGTTACAGGTGAAAGGTGGAGGTTATCAGGCCAACCCGTTCGGCTTGTGCGACATGCAAGGTAATGTTTCGGAATGGACACGTTCTGATTATCTGCCTTATCCATACAATGAGAAGGCGCAGGGAAGCGGTACCGAGAAAGTAGTACGCGGCGGTTCGTGGAACGACCATCCCAAAACTTCTACGTCATATTATCGTAGAGCTTATTTGCCATGGCAGAAGGTGTATAACGTCGGTTTCCGGGTTATTATAGAAGACTAATGAATGACTGATAAAAACCGGCGCTTGTATCCTAGATAAAAGGGACGTGCGCCGGTTTCTTTTTTTTAATTAATATGGATAAAGAGCAGATTAAGATAGGTTTGGTTGCCGGTCCGTGCAGCGCCGAAAGTCGTGAACAGATGATGGAGACGGCTAAGGGGTTAAAGAATGCCGGAGTCACGACTTTACGTGCCGGTTTGTGGAAACCCCGTTCCCGTTGCGGTACGTTTGAGGGAGTGGGGGAGTGCGGATTGGCATGGATGAACGAGATACAGCGGGAGTTGGGACTGAAAGTCATGACCGAAGTGGCATTGCCCTCGCATGTGGAGGCTGTGATGAAAGCGGGACTGGATATGGTTTGGATCGGGGCACGTACCACTGTAAACCCTTTTATGATGCACGAGTTGGCTGAGGCGTTGCGAGGTTGCGATATTCCGGTGTGGGTAAAGAATCCCGTGTGTCCTGATGTGGAGCTATGGATTGGGGCGGTTGAACGGCTTCAACAAGCCGGCGTGCAAGATATTCGTATCATTCATCGCGGGTTTTGTACAACGGATAATGCTCCTTATCGCAATGCTCCCCTTTGGGAACTGGCGGAGAAGTTTCATACCTGTTTTCCCGAATTGCCTTTCTATTGTGATCCAAGCCATATTGCGGGAAAAAGAGAATTATTAGTATCGGTTTGCAAGAAAGCCCTATCTTTGCAAGCGGATGGACTGTTTATTGAGTCTCATTGTTGCCCGCAAAAGGCTTTATCGGACTCAGCCCAGCAGTTGACGCCGGACGCGTTGACGGAGTTGCTGCGTACATTGAAACTTTTCAGTTGACAAGGTTTTAGTTAACAAGCGGACAAGAAGGATAGAACTGCTAATTAAGTGAAAATTTTTCTGTTATGAAACTATTTCCCTTGTCAACTCGTCATCTGCTTTCCTTGTCTACTAAAATAAAAAAAGCTTATGAATAAATACTTTTCCTCTGTAAAGAATATATTTGTATCCGGACGTTTTACTTTAATACTGTTGGTGATATACGCTGTCGCCTTGGCTGCGGCAACTTTCATAGAGAAAGGCCAGGGTACTTCCGTTGCCCGGAAACTGATTTATAACCAGCCCCTTTTTTATCTGTTTCAATTGCTGATGATAGGTCAGTTTATCGCGATGGGTATCCGCATGAAGCTTTGGAAGCAACGTAAATATGGGGTATGGTTGCTCCATGTTGCGTTTATTGTAATTCTGGCGGGAGCATTGGTTACTAACGTGTTTGGCTTTGAGGGAATGGTACATATCAGGGAAGGTGAAACGACTTCTCAGTTACATTTGACGGATGGAACACGCGAATTGCCTTTCTCTCTTCGTTTGGACGATTTTAAGCTGGTGCGTTATCCCGGTTCTCATAGTCCGTCTTCTTTTGAGAGTTTCCTGACCATTACTTCAGGCACTGAAACACGCACCGAACATATCTATATGAATAAGGTGGTTCACGAGCAAGGATACAGGCTTTATCAGTCATCTTATGATACCGATGAGCGGGGAACCATTCTATCCGTAAACCATGATGGATGGGGTACAGGTATTACGTATGTGGGATATATCCTGCTTCTGGCTGGTATGCTGCTAATCTTGGCAGATTCCAAATCCCATTTCCGCCGATTGACCGGACAGTTGAAAAAGGCTGTTCCCGTACTGCTGTTTTGCTGTTTGCCTTCTTGCCTGGCAGCACAAGAATTTGCTTCCAATCAGTTACAAAAGAATACGATTCCGGTAGAGCAGTCGGAGAAATGGGGACATATGCAGATACAATGTCCTACGGGGCGTATAGAGCCTGTCAATACTTATACATCCAAACTGTTGCGTAAACTTTACCGGAGCGATACTTTCGAAGGACTGCGTTCCGAACAGGTGATTTTAGGCTTTCTGATAAACCCCTCCTATTGGTGCAATATACCTCTTATCCGCCAGTCCAACAAAGAATTGGCGCAGGAAGTGGCATTGCCGCAAGGTAAATATATCCGTTTTTCCGACTTGTTTGATGAAGAAGGACGTTATGTGATAGCAGATGCCGTGGAACGTGCCTATGCCCGTCCTTTGGCAGAACGCTCACGGATAGAAAAAGATTTGTTGAAACTGGATGAAAAGGTAAATATTCTTTATTCCTTGCAACAAGGTAAGATGATAGCACTCTTTCCCCTGCCGGATGATGTGAATGGAAAATGGTATTCACCGGGCGATGACCTGAGTCTGTTTACGGGCAAGGACTCCTTATTTGTTTCAAAGATATTATCTTGGTATCTGAGTGAAGCTTGTAATGCTTTACAAACCAACGATTGGTCGGCAGCCGATGAAGTATTGTCCATGATGCACATATATCAACAGAAGCGGAGCACGGCAGGACTGCTTACCGACAAACAAGTTTCGTGGGAGCTATTCTACAACCATGCCGATTTATTCTTCCGGTCTGCCATAGGATACATGGCCGTGGGGTTATTATTGCTTTTATTTTCCGTGTGGTCTTTATTGAAGTCCAGACGTTGGATTCGGACAAGTATTCTTGTGTTAGCGGTAGGTGTCGTGGTTCTGTTCCTCCTGCAAACCTTCAGTATCGGTATTCGTTGGTATATATCCGGACGCGCACCGTGGGCAAATGCTTATGAGTCGATGGTATATGTGGCGTGGGCTACGGCTTTGGCAGGACTTCTCTTCATTCGCCGTTCGTCCATGACATTGGCGTTGGCTGCATTCTTTGCAGGTATCATCCTGTTCGTAGCTAACCTTAACTTTATGGACCCTGAAATTACGCCTTTAGTGCCGGTGCTGAAATCCTACTGGCTGATGATACACGTGGCGGTGATTACGGCAAGTTATGGCTTTTTCGGCATGAGTTTTCTGCTGGGATTGCTTTCACTGGGTTTTATGGCAGCAGGTAAGAAGGCCGTTTTATTGCAACCTCATGTGCGTGAACTGCGGATTATCAATGAAATCTCCCTCCATATCGGTCTTTACCTGCTCACTGCCGGTATCTTTCTGGGTGCCGTATGGGCGAATGAGTCTTGGGGACGTTATTGGGGATGGGACCCCAAAGAAACTTGGGCGCTTATCACGATGATTGTCTACGCTTTCGTACTACACGCCCGCTTCATTCCTTCCCTCCGTTCGGACTATGCGTTTAGTGTGATGTCCGTATTTGCCCTGTCCTCGGTACTGATGACGTATTTTGGGGTGAACTATTATCTTTCCGGGCTGCACTCTTATGGTAGCGGTGATACACCGCCGGGACTGCATGCTGTATTTATAGTGTTCGGCTTGGCTTTGATATTGACTTTATATGTACGCGACAAACAAAATAAGCGTATATCTTAATTTTCGGGTATCGTTGCTTTTTCTGTCGTATAAGTAGCTTAACCATAGAGGTATACATGTACCAATAAATACCAAGCTTTGGTACGTCTTGTACCAAGCGCTGGTATTGCTTGTACCAGCCGTTGGTATTGTCTGTACCAACCGCTGGTATTACTTGTACCAACCGGTTGGTATTTTCTATACCAAGCTTTGGTACGGAAAGTGCCCTGCTTAGAAAGAACAATTGACTGCGGTAGGAAGCGGAAACTTGTCTGTGAGTGAAATCAAACTTTCCTTGTTTGATTCAAAACTTATAGCATTTGGAACAATATTACAAAAAGAGTAGAAGGAAACCCGCTACATTTGTTTTCAGATAATATTAATTTTTAAATAATGCTATGATGAGACAAAACAAATTCTTTGCTATTGTAATGGGAGCATTGTTAATGTGCAGCCCTGCGAGTTCCCAAGATGTTTCTTTGAAGAAACGTATGAAAGATGCTGATCCGAAAGAAATCGGTACTCGCATCGTGAATAAGTTTATCGTAACTCCACATACCCGTTTCGGTAATCCTCGTGCAGAAAAGGCTCCTAATTACATTACTTATCCCGATGCCTGTGCCTGGTTGGGCGCATTGTGGTTCAGCAAAACTATTAAAGATGCAGATATGCAGCGACGACTCAAAGAACGTTTTGAGCCTTTGTTTACTACGGAAAAACATCTGATGCCGCGTATGAACCATGTAGACCATAATGTGGTAGGTGCTGTTCCTTTGGAAATTTATATGCAGAAACTCGGAGATAAAAAGTATTTCGATTTGGGTATGAAGTATGCCGATACACAATGGGAAGTACCTGCTGACGCCAAGCCGGAACAAAAGGCGTATGCCGGTCAAGGTTATTCCTGGCAGACGCGTGTATGGATTGACGATATGTTTATGATTACCACTATTCAGTCGCAAGCCTATCTCGCTACGGGCGACCGTAAGTATATAGACCGTGCGGCTGCCGAGATGGTGATGTATCTGGATAAGATACAACGTCCTAACGGATTGTTCTATCACTCTCCCGATGCACCTTTTTTCTGGGCACGCGGTAACGGTTGGATGGCTGCCGGAATGTCACGTCTCCTGTCTGTTCTTCCGAAAGACAATCCTAACCGTGCTGCTATCATGGGAGCATACAAGACTATGATGGCTACTTTGTTGAAAAATCAAGACGCTGATGGAATGTGGCATCAATTGATTGATGAACCCGCATCCTATAAGGAGACTTCGGGTACGGCAATGTTTACGTATGCCATGTTGGTAGGAGTGAAACATGGTTGGTTGGACAAGAAGACCTATGAACCCGCTGCAATGAAAGGCTGGTTGGCACTGGTCTCTTATCTGAATGCAGACGATGAATTGACAAATGTCTGCGAGGGTACTAATATTAAAAATGACAAGAATCATTATATGACCCGTATGCAGATAACCGGTGACTTGCATGCTCATGCTCCCCTGTTGTGGTGCGCTACGGAGCTGCTTTCTAAGTGATGGAATGTAGTTAAGTAGAAATAGTCTGTATATTCTATTCTACTTAACTACTTGCTGATTAACTCTCGATTATAAATAATATAAGCTATATAACTTTGAATAATGGAAAATTAGCGTACTTTTGCCTTCATATAATACGTTGAAAACACAATATCTACATGAGAAAATTTATTCTATTGCTATTTTCTTTATTGACTTATATAGGAGTAAATGCTCAAAATAACGGAACTTTCTATTTCTCAAATTTGAATTTGAAGGATGGATTGTCTCAAATTTCTGTTATTAAAATATTACAAGATTCAAAAGGGTTTATGTGGTTCGCTACCCGTAACGGTCTTAACCGTTACGATGGTAGCGAATTCCTTGTATATAAGCATACGCCTGAAGATTCGCTCAGCCTGAGTGATAATAATATCATTTCGTTGGTGGAAGATCACAACCATAATCTTTGGATAGGAACAGCACGTGGATTAAATAAGTTGGACCTGACGACCAATCGAATCAAACAATATACTGATGAACAATACGGTGCACTTGCAAAGGCGGATATCCGTAGTTTATTTGTGGACAGCCGTAGCCGTTTATGGGTAGGTACTACAACCGGACTGTATCTTTATGTGCGCGAAATGGATGTTTTCCAACGAATAGACTTGAATGGTAAAATCAAGGATGAATTCATTGCCGTTATATATGAAACGAAGGAGCACCGGATTATGATTGGAACTGCCAACAAGGGTTTGTTTGTGTGTGATATGAATATGAAGGTGCAGCGGCATTTTTCAACATCAACCTCAAAAGTTCGTTTGCCCAACAATAATGTTTCTACTTTGTACGAAGACTCCAAAGGATATCTGTGGGGGGGCAGCAGTACCTGCGGCTTGTTCAGAATAGATATGGATAAGGAGGAAATTATAAAGTATCATAAGGATAATAGTATTTTGACGACCAATAGTGTTCGTTGCATAGCAGAATCTCATGGTATATTATTGGTTGGTACTTTTGACGGACTGTATACGCTTGATCTTACCGATAATACTTTCCTGAAACATACGGATGCTTCTCTGGAAAGGGGGAATCTAAGTCATTTCTCAATCTATTCTTTGTTTGTAGACAATAACCAGACTATCTGGGTAGGTACTTATGCGGGTGGAGTGAGCTATTCGAACCGTTTTAATAACCGTTTCGATTTTCATGATCCCACCACTGTATTCGATGCCCTCTTCGGTATATATGGCAGTATGGCGTGCACAGAAGGCGGATGTTTGTATATGGCGACAGAGGGACGTGGCCTGCTCGACTATAATCTGAAAAATGGTAAATATTACTATTATCCGATAGATAATGCTTCTCAGCTTCAATATAGCCGGAATATTATAAAGGGACTGTTACTGGATGGGAATACACTTTGGTGCGGCACGAATAAGGGGACTATTTATCAATTTGATACGCGCACCAAGAAGTATCAGTTATATTATCAGTTTCCCAAAGATATGTCTCTTTATTCACTGATGGTAGATGAAGGCGGACTGTGGATGGCCAGTTCGGACCCTAAAACCGGTCTGATGTTTCTATCGTCCCGAAAGGAACTTAAGGATACTTTCTTATATAATGGCGGAAAAGATTCTTGTCAGATTGGCAGTGTCCGCTGTTTGATGAAATTGAGAGACGGTATTTTATTAGTGGGCACGCGTAATGACGGATTGATTAAATATGATGTCAACAAGAAAGAGATGACTTATTATAATACCGATTCAAAGAAACCGTTCAAATTACTGAGCAATTATGTGACGAGTATTGTCCGTGATGCTTCCGGTTATATTTGGGTTGGTACTTTTGGTGGTGGTATTTCGTTATACGATGAAAAAGAGGGGATTGTGAAGACGTTCACTCAGGAACAGGGATTGATAGATAATGATGTCTGTGCTATCGTAGAAGACAGGAATCACAAGTTATGGATAAGTGTCAGTAACGGTATTTCAGAATTTGATCCTAAAACGGATACATTTGTTAATTATAATTCTTTGAATGGTATCGGAGTTTATGAATTCACGCCCCATAGCGGTACGCTTTTGTCCAATGGTGAAATATGTTTCAGCGGCAATAATGGATTCGTGACTTTCAATCCGCAGGAGTTGCAATTAAATTCTTATGTACCTCCTTTGGTATTTACACGTTTAGTGGTAAATAATCAGGTTGTCGAAGTGGGGGATGAGACAGGAATCCTGTCTTCCGTTCTGGATGATGTGGAAGAAATAAAGTTGAGTTATAACCAGAACAATATATCTATCGGCTATTCTGCTTTGAACTATGTATTTGCCCGTCAAAATCAATATGCAACTTTTCTGGAAGGATATGACAAGGACTGGAACTACATCGGTAATCGCCGGGAAGCATATTATACAAATCTAAGTCCGGGTACATACGAATTTGAAGTAAAGGCGTCCAATAATGATGGAGTGTGGAGCCAGGAGATACGTACAATCAGGATTATAGTTTGTCCCCCTGTTTGGAAAACGTGGTATGCTTATTTATTTTACGTCATAACGTTTGTTTCTATGCTGGTACTGATTATGTATTACATTACAAAGAAACAAAAACTGGAACGTGAACTGCAATTCCAACAAAAAGAGCAGCAACAGTTAGAAGAGTTCCATCAGGCTAAGATTCGTATGTTTACTAATTTTTCCCATGAACTTCGCACACCGTTGACATTGATTATTGCACCGTTGCAGGAGTTGGTAGCTATGCCTGAGTTTTCTTCGGTGGTGAAGAATAAACTCGGACTGATTTTCAGTAATACTCAGCGATTATTGCTGCTGGTAAATCAGTTGATGGATCTGCGTAAGAATCAGGAAGGCAAACTTAAACTGCGTATTACAAAGGCAGATATGTATCCTTTTATGCTTGAGATTTATTATGCATTCAATCATTTGGCCGCTAAGAAGTCCATCACTTTCACCTTTGAGAAAAAAGAAGAACGGTTATCTGCATGGTTCGACAAGACACTTATTGAGAAAGTGGTGTTTAATCTGCTATCCAATGCCATGAAGTTTACTCCCAATGGTGGGGAGGTAGTGTTTGCTCTATCGAAAGTAGCGTTTTCTGATTTATCGTCAGAGCGGCAACTTGAACAATATGAATTGCCTGCAAATACAGAGTTTGTATGCCTGTCGGTAGCAGATTCCGGTAAAGGAATCCCTGAAGAAGATATGAAAAATATATTTGCTCCTTTTTATCAGGGGGAAGATGAAAATAAAGAAAATGTAGGTACTGGAATCGGGTTGAGTTTAACCCGCTCTATCGTGCATTTACATAAGGGAATAATTTCAGTTTCAAGAAATCAGCCGACCGGCACTATCTTTAAGATATATATTCCGATTAGTAGTTCTGCATACGAGGAAGAGCAATTGGTGAGAGAAGATACTGTGGAAGGAGTAATACCTGTTGATAAAGAGATTCGTTTTGATATTGAAAAGAAGTGGACCGTATTGCTGGCTGAGGATAACGATGAAGTAAGAAAATATGTAAAGGAATGTCTTGAGCCTTATTTCTATGTTTGGGATGTCAATAACGGGAAAGATGCTTTGGAACTGGCGCTTGAGAAGTATCCCGATTTGATACTCAGTGATATCATGATGCCCGAAATGGACGGCCTGGAGCTATGCTCACGGGTGAAACAAGATTTGCAATTGGGACATATCCCTGTTATTCTGATGACAGCCAAGTCAATGGTAGTACATATTAAAGAAGGTTTCACCGTTGGGGCGGATGATTATATTGTGAAACCGTTTAGCATGGATGTGCTTATTTGCCGTATCAATAATATATTGGAATCGCGGGAGAAACTGAAGAAACTATATGGAAAGAAGTTCTCACCCGAAGCAATGGGCATTGAAATCGTATCCGGTGATGACCGGTTTACACAAAGGTTCTTTGAACTGATTGAGAAGAACATCTCCAATCCTGATTTAGGAATAGATTTGCTGAGTCAGGAATTGGGGTTGAGCCGTGCCAACCTTTATAGGAAGTTGAAAGCTGTGACCGAACTTTCACCAACGGAACTTATTCGTAATAAACGTCTGGAAGTGGCAGCTAAATTATTGCTGGAATCAGATTATACGGTTTCGGAAGTTTCGGTCTATACAGGCTTTAACAGCCATGCGTATTTTACTAACTGTTTTAAAACTTTTTATGGGTATTCCCCCTCGGAATGGGTACAGAGACATAACGAAAAGGGGAATAACATCTAATAACCCTGTACTTTCCTCGTTTTTGGAATAGAATCTCAAATGAATGATTTAATTTCTAAAATTGCGCTAAGATAAATCGCCTATCTTAGCGCAAACTTTTTATGAATAATTACATGAAAAACATTGTAGTCATTTTCTTATTGATTTTACCGTCGTGGATATGGGCTCAATTGCCGGGGAATAATCCTGTGTTATGGTCCGAAGGCGTCGCACAAACTGTGATGACCCG
Organism: uncultured bacterium; assembly: GCA_905215345.1. GTDB lineage: Bacteria > Bacteroidota > Bacteroidia > Bacteroidales > Bacteroidaceae > Bacteroides. The sequence continues at coordinate 270,193 of CAJMPR010000001.1, read as the reverse complement.
TTATCCGTCAGCTCTAACCATTCCTTTCAAACCGTGGTGCTATCCGCAAGGATACTTTTTGATGGGATTGGATAAATTGTGGCAAGCTACCGGTGAGGCTAAATATTATAATTATATATTAAACTGGGCGAATGAGGTGGTACGTCCTGATGGCAGTTTGGTATATTTCAAAGGGAATAGTATGGATGATATGATGGCAGGTGCTGTCATTGTATGGGCCTATCGCCATACCGGTGAAGAGAAATTTAAGAAAGCGGCCGATATTATACGAAAAAGCTATGATGATTATCCGCGTACCTCGGACGGCGTTTTCTGGCATGGGCGGGGAACTGTCGGCCAGATTTGGGTGGATGGTGTTTTTATGGGACAAATGTTCCTGACTAAATATGGGCGTTACATCGGTGATTCAGACTATTGTTTTGATGAGGCCGCCAAGCAACTGATAGGTATGTATCGACATCTTGCAAAAGCCGATTCGGGTTTATTATATCATGGATGGGATGAAGATAAAGATGCGCGGTGGGCAAATCCTGAAACCGGCATGGCTCCCGAAGTATGGAGTGAAGGACTGGGTTGGTATGCACTTATTTTAGTGGAAACATTGGAAATTATGCCCAAGAACCATTCTCAATATCATAAGTTGACAGACATAACCCGTGCTTTGATGAAAGGACTGAAAAAGACTCAGGATGAAAACAGTGGGTTATGGTATCAGGTTGTTGATAAAGGTGGAAAGCCAGGTAATTGGCAGGAAACCTCAGGCAGCGGTATGTTTATTTATGCCATTCAGCGTGCCATAGAACTTGGCGTTATTTCATCAAAAGATTATAGCGACTGTGTACGCAGAGGGTATATTGGCTTGTTGTCTAAAGCTCGTATCAATAAAGATGACGGATTGATTGATTTATATGATGCTAACAACGGATTGGGTATTCAGAAAGATTATGAGACTTATGTGACTCGTCCGAGAAAGAGAAATGGACAGGAGGTGATTTCATCTTTTCTCTGGGCTACTACAATCGTGGAAAAAGATAAGAAGATTGCACCTTATATAAAACCTTCACCTTGTGAGACATTTGTATGTACCGATTATTCACAAGGTAAAGTCTTTGTATTTGAAAAAGGTAAAAAAGTGTGGGAGCATGACGCTCCTTTGTCCAATGATGTGTGGCTGCTCGATAATGGTAATTTATTATTTACTACAGGACGTGGTGTATTAGAAATGACCCGAAATAATGATACTGTATTTTGTTATAATTCTAAAAGTCATATATTTGCATGTCAGCGCCTTGCAAATGGAAATACATTTATAGGTGAATGTGACTCCGGACGTTTGCTGGAAGTTTCATCGAATGGAAAAATGATGAAAGAACTTTCGATTCTTCCTTTGGGGGTGACTGATGGAAAGAAATCATTTATACGAAATGCCCGTAAACTTGATAATGGACATTATCTGGTGGCGCATTTTGGAGGTAAAAAGGTGGTGGAATATGATGAAAATGGTAAAATCTACTGGGAAGTGCCGGTTTCGGGAGGTGCTCACTCTGTAATTCGATTACCCAATGGGAATACGTTAGTTGCTGTTACGGACATGGATAAAAATCCACGTATTGTGGAGATTAATCCGGATAAGGAAGTTGTTTGGGAATTTTCAAATAAAGATATTGCAGGTTCTCCTCTAAAATTTTTATCAGGAATGCAATATATACCGGAAATGGGAATCGTATTTACGAACTGGACAGGGCATGGGACTAAAGAGAAAGTGCCTCATATGTTTTGGGTTGACTGGAATAAAAACGTAGTGGATGTTTTTAATCCCCGTGAAGGTGTTGAAACCTTTTCATCGGTATTTGTGCCGTTGAAAAATCAAAAGATATATCATTAATTACAAACATTATTATAGAGTATGATGAAGTTTAAGACAGGATTGCTATCCTTATTGGTAGTTTGTGGAGCGTGTAGCCAAGTACCTCAGAAAGAAGATGTAGTAAAGGATAGTTTTGATTTTGCAGGACAGCAATTGAAGTATGCATTTACGCAAGTCGATTCTGTAAAAGCAAAGTTAGTGGAAGAAGGTTCCGGAAAAAATTTGGTTTCCCCCCGTACGATTGAAGACGACGGTTCTTTTAAAATGGTCGTTTCCAGAGACTGGACCAGTGGCTTCTTTCCTGGAGAGTTATGGTATATGTATGAATATACGCAAGACGATTACTGGAAAAAGAAAGCACAGGAGTTTACTGCGAATATAGAAGACCAGAAAACAAACGGTGGTACACACGATATGGGATTCAAAATGTATTGCAGTTTTGGAAATGGCTATCGTTTGACTAAAGATACTCTATACAAAGATATTCTGTTGGAATCGGCTGCTACGCTGATTACCCGTTATAAACCGACAATCGGCTGCATCCGTTCCTGGGATCATAGTCGTGATAAATGGCAGTGTCCGGTTATTATCGACAATATGATGAATTTGGAGTTGTTGTATTGGGCATTTAAAGAAACCGGTGATTCGGTATATTATAACATAGCTACTAATCATGCACGTACCACGATGAAGAATCATTTCCGTGATGATTATAGTTCTTATCATGTGATTGATTATGATACGGTTTCCGGTAATGTTCTTCATAAGCATACCCATCAGGGATATAGCCACGAATCGGCTTGGTCAAGAGGTCAGGCATGGGGATTGTATGGTTATACCATGTGTTATCGTGAGACTAAATTACCGGAATTTTTGAATCAGGCGGAGAATATTGCCAATTACATTTTTACTAATCCTGCAATGCCGGAAGATTTGGTTGCCTATTGGGACTTCAATGCTCCCGGTATTCCGAATGAGCCGCGTGATGCGTCTGCCGCTGCGGTAATGGCTTGTGCAATGTACGAACTTTCCATGTATGATACAGATAAAGCTGTTCAATATAAGAAGTGGGCTGATACGATTGTGGATAGTTTAAGTAAAACCTATCGTGCTTCGTTGAACGGAGATTATGGATTTCTGTTGCTTCATAGTACAGGTGCACATAATTTTGAACGTGATGTACCTTTGGTATATGCCGATTATTACTTCATGGAAGCTTTGCTGAAAAAAGCGAAATTGGAGAAAGAAGGTACGGCTATTTTATAATTTGACAGTTCGATAGGTATGAAACGTTTTATATTATTGTTGGTGATATCTTGTTTGGTTGTGGGAGACTTTTATGCAAAAGTTCCCACAACAACAAACAAGATTCGCTTGACGGACAATTGGGAGTTCCTTCGGCAAGATGTCGGTAATATATGGGAATTGGTACGTCCTGTGAAAAGTGGGCAGCCCGAAGAGCAGCCTATATGGACGAAGATCACGTTACCACATTGTTTTAATGCGGAAGATGCGGTAGACCCTGATGTAAACTATTATCAGGGACCGGGTTGGTATAAGACTCGTTTGAAACTGAATAACCCTTATCCAAACGGACGTATTGTTCTGGAATTTGAAGGTGCCGGACAAAAGACGGATGTGTATATTTACAGGTCGAAAGTCGGTAGCCATGTAGGTGGGTATGATAGCTGGAATGTAGATATTACGGATGCTGTCAGGGTGTTCTTATCGAGTAAGGATGCTGAGCGCTTTAATGGTGAAGTGCCTTTAAGTATTCGTTGCGATAATACCCGGGATGCTGAGATGATTCCATCCGACCTGTCTGATTTTAATGTGTATGGAGGTATATACCGTTATTTGAATCTGGTATATTTGCCTGAGGTATCAGTTGCTTCTTTGAAGATACAACCCGTGTTGGATGTAAAAATGAAAAAAGCAAATCTGACTGTATCTGGGGTGTTTTATAATCCGTCAGACGCGCGTGAAGCATCTGTTGAGGTAGTTATCAAAAATCCTAAGGGTGAAGTGCTATGTATACGTCAGTTGGACGGCATTACTCCATTGGGTGAACTGAATTTGCTGGATGTAAAGGTGGATAAGCCACTACTTTGGGATGTGACTTCTCCTCTATTATATACTTGTGAGGTTACGGTTACGGCTAATGGACAGAAAATGACGGCTACGGAACGCTTTGGTTTCCGCTCTTTTGAATTTATAGAGAAAGGGCCTTTCTATTTGAATGGCAGGCGCCTCTTATTAAGGGGTACACACCGCCATGAAGATCATGCGGGAGTAGGAGCTGCCATGACTGAAGAACAAATGAAACAAGAAATGGGAATGATGAAGGAGATGGGAGTCAATTTTATACGTCTCGGACATTATCAACAGTCTGAAATCATTCTTAACCTTTGTGATGAGTTAGGCATTTTAGTATGGGAAGAAATTCCCTGGTGTCGTGGCGGAGTCGGTAATGAAATCTATCGGAATCAGGCTAAACGTATGCTGAATCATATGATTACTCAGCATTATAATCATCCTGCTGTTATTATATGGGGATTGGGGAATGAAAATGACTGGCCGAATGACTTTCCTGAATTTAAACAGAACGAGATACGCGGGTTAATGAGTGAATTGAATACAATTGCTCACCGCATGGATGGTAGCCGCAAGACTGCTATTCGTCGTTGCGCTTTTTGTAGCGATATTGTAGATGTATATTCACCGTCGATTTGGGCTGGTTGGTACCGTGGTAATTATACGGATTATCAGCAGATGTCCAAAGAAGAAATGGAGAAGGTGAAACATTTCCTGCATGTAGAGTGGGGAGGTGATAGCCATGCCGGGCGTCATGCAGAAGCCGTTGCTCCCTTACGCACGAAGGGAGAAACGGATGGTGATGCGGCATTAAATGGCTCTGCATTGGTATTACAGAAGGGTGACTGGTCGGAAACCTATATTGTAAAGTTGATAGATTGGCACTTAAAAGAGCAGGAAAATATGCCGTGGTTAACAGGTGCTGCTTATTGGCCTTTTAAGGATTTCTCAACTCCGGTTCGTCCTGACAACCCGATTCCTTACATGAACCAAAAAGGTGTGATAGAACGTGATTTTACGAAAAAAGAGAGTTATTATGTTTTCCAGTCTTATTGGACAGATAAACCGATGTTACATATTTATGGACATGGTTGGCCTGTAAGATGGGGTAATGAAGGAGAAGAAAAAGAGATTCTGGTTTATTCTAATTGTCCGAAGGTAGAACTGTTTGTGAACGGAGAAAGCCAGGGGATACATAAGCGTAATAGCCAGGACTTTCCGGCTGCCGGACTACGTTGGAGTGTAAAATTAAAGAAAGGAATAAATACGTTGCGGGCAGTTTCCGTAGATAGAAAAGAACCCTTGGTTGATGAATTGACCTTTGAGTACCAAACAGAAAAGTGGGGAAAAGAGACTGCATTTCAAGTAAAGACAACTCCGATAGCCGATGGCATTGTGGAAGTAGACGCGCAATTTGTGGATGATAAAGGTATAAGATGTCTTGATTCCAGAGAATTTGTCTATTTTAATATTGCCGGAGATGGTGATTTGATTCAGAATCAGGGAACCGTAACGGGATCGCGGAAGGTACAGGCCAGAAATGGCAGAGCTCAGATTAGAGTACGTACGCATCAGGGTACTTCGTGTGTTGCAGTGAAAGCTGATAATGTTCAAACCTCTTTTATTACGGTGAAATAGTATGAAACAAATAACTTTAATGATATTTATATCTGTTCTGTTTACTTTTTTATCTTGTACATCAAAAAAGGATAATAAAGAATATGTGGCAGAAATTTTGAGATATGGTATTTTGGAGCAAGCTGCTTTGAATCTTCAGGAAAAGCCGGTGACAATAACTTCTTTTATTGCGGAACGTAGTGCTGGAGATAACCATGATTTTTATTCGGAAGGTGATTATTGGTGGCCTGATTCTCTGAATCCGGAGGGTCCTTATATACGTCTTGACGGGCAGACTAATCCTGAGAACTTTGTTGCTCATCGTCATGCTATGATACGTTTTAGTTCTATTGTAGGGAACCTGACTTCTGCTTATTTATTGACGAAAGATAAAAAATATGCAGATGCTGTAATGCAGCATGTTCGTGCATGGTTCGAAGATAAGGAAACATTCATGCGTCCTAATCTACAATATGCCCAGGCTATTAAGGGTGTTGCTACGGGGCGGGGTATCGGTATCATTGATACGGTTCATTTAATGGAAGTAGCCCAGTCATTACGAAAGTTGGAAGAAGCAAATGCCATTTCCGGGGAAGATATTAATGGTTCCAAGAAATGGTTCACTGATTATCTGGAATGGATATCTACACATCCATATGGAATAGACGAAATGAATGCCAAGAATAATCATGGAACTTGTTGGGTAATGCAAGCAGCCGTATTTGCCCGTTATGTAGACGATGCAAACATGATAAAACTCTGCGGTAACCGTTATAAAGAAATACTTCTGCCGGATCAAATGGCTGAAGACGGCAGCTTCCCTCGAGAGACGGCGCGTACAAAACCTTATGGATATTCTCTGTTTAATTTGGATGCGATGGCTACAATTTGCCAGACTCTTTCCACTGAAACGGATAATCTCTGGGCATATACGGTAGATAATGGTAAAAATATACAGAAAGGTATTCATTTTATTTATCCGTATGTAATGGATAAACAAAGTTGGCCTTTTGTACATGATGTCATGTATTGGGATGAATGGCCGGTGGCTCATCCTTTCCTGATTTTTGGAGCTTTGCAAACTGGAAATCAAGAGTGGCTTTCGACATGGGGAAAATTGGAACATTTTCCTGAAACTGACGAAGTGGTTCGTAATCTGCCTGTACGTAACCCGTTACTTTGGATATAAAAACATAACACAAATTTAAAATACCATGAAACTTATAAAGATTATAGGAGTGGGGATGTATACTTTATGTATTACTCTTTCTGCAAACGCTCAAAACAGGGTGGTTACTCAGCATACCACAGGAACCGTTATTGAGGGAGAAGTTACTATGATGGTTACTCAGGATATTACTACCCGATATCGTCGTACTACTTCGCAAGGAGTAGCTGAAGCCAAATTGAACTATCAGCCGGGCATGGAACTTTCCCGATTGTCTATTCCTTTGGTGGAAACAGTGATGACGCGTTATCCTGATTATCGTATGGCTTATTGGAAGGACTATACCTATGTACAAGGATATATGTTTGAGGCTATGGACCGTTTAGGATTACTGACCGGGGATAGTAAATATCTGGAATATATAAAGAAGTATATAGATAATTTCCTGGATGAAGATGGAAATTACCGAGGTGGTGAATTGACCAATTTGGATAACTTTATGACCGGATCTACCTTTTGTACACTATATGGACGTACCGGAGAGGAAAAATATAAGAAAGCTGCATTGCAAATTTTGAAAGCTGTGGATACATATCCGAGTTCTGACGGACAGTTTTGGCATGGGAATCGTAGTCCGAATATGTGGGTTGACGGTGTGTTTATGATGCAGATGTTCCTCATTCGATGTGCTCAATATGTAGGAGAGGCAGAATATTGTTATGATATTGCATGCCGTAATATCATAACTGCGGCCCGCCACTTGCAACGTCCCGATGGTTTGGTGCTTCATGCATGGACTACAGAACCGGAAAAGACGGTTTGGGCAGATAAAAGGACAGGACTTTCTCCGGAAGTTTGGAGTGAAGGTATGGGGTGGTATACATTAGTGGTTCCGGAGTTATTGGCATTGCTACCCAAATCACATCCTTCTTATAATCAAGTGTTGGATATCTATCAGAAAATGTGCAAAGGCTTGAAAAATGTACAGGATGAAAAGACGGGGGGATGGTTTATGGTAGTTGATAAAGGGAATAACCCATTGAACTTTATAGATCCGTCCGGTACGGCAATGTTTACTTATTCTGTTCAGCGAGGTGTCCAATTAGGATTACTGAAGCCGAAAGAATATGCTTCTGTTGCCCATAGGGGATATCAAAGCCTGTTTCCTTTTGTAGTAGTCAATAGCCGGGGATTACTCGATGTTATAGGTGCTTGTGATGGTGTAACTATAAAGAAAGATTTTACAGAGTATGTCACGGTACCTAAAATACTAAATGCTAAAGAAGCTGTTGCCGGTATGCTGTGGGCGGCGGTTATTATGGAAACTGAACAATTGAAAAAAAATAAATGATGATTGTCCGTAAAATTATAGTATGTGTAATGTTGCTCCTATTGTCTTCGATGATGGGAGCAGTTTCTCATAATGAGTTGTCGCGTATAAAAAAGAATTTCTCAGAGATGCTGATTCCCTCAGATTCCGATCCGTTTCAACTAAAATCTATTCTTTCATTTATTCCACCTGAAGAGGAAGTCTCCGATCAGGCTGTTGTAGAGTTGCACCAGCGTTATCCTTTCGATTTGAAGAAAATAAAATTATATATTTTATCATTATCGGTAAACGGTACATGGCCGGATATTAATTATGAAGACACGAAGCGTTCCGGTTGGGAGCCTAAAATTCATGCGGAACGTATTTTGGAACTGGTGAAACTTTATTACTCCAAACAGACTTCTTATTATCAATCGGCGGATGTTGAAGCTGCCATTCATAAAGCATTGCGATACTGGTTCACTGCAAAACCGGTATGTCTCAATTGGTGGTATAACCAAATTGGTATTCCAAAAACATTAGGTACTGCATTTGTCCTGTTTGAACAGAAGTTGACTCCGGAAGAAAAAGTAGCAGCAATATCTGTTATGGAAAATGCTAAATTCGGTATGACAGGACAAAATAAGGTATGGCTTGCCGGTAATGTAATGATGCGCGCTTTGTTGCAGGATAATGTAGAATTGGTGAAAATGGCACGTGATATGATTGTCTCAGAGATTGTTGCAGGAGGAACGGAGGGTATTAAGGCCGACTGGTCTTTCCATCAACATGGTGCCCAGCAGCAGTTTGGTAATTACGGTCTATCTTTTGTATCGGGTATGAGCTTCTTCTCGGGAGTCTTTGCCGGAACTTCTCTTGCTTTTGATGATAAACAACTGGAAATTATCAGTACTTTGATTGATAAAGGATATCGTTGGATACTATGGAAAGGTAAGATGGATGTCAGTTCCCTGGATCGGCAGTTGTTTCATCATGCTCAAATTCATAAAACGTTGAGTCTTGCGTTTGCAGCATCTGAATTGGGGGGTGGGGAATCGAAACAATGTGCTACCGTTGCCCGGGCTTTATTGAAAGAAAATTATGGAACTGTACAAACGAATCCATTGGTCGGTCATAAGCATTTCTGGCAGTCGGATTATACGATTCATCGCCGCCCTCAATGGATGGCTTCTGTAAAGATGGCTTCTGAACGCGTTGTAGGGGTTGAAATGATGAATGGTGATAATATGAAGGGATACTATATGGCAGATGGTGCTACCTATATTTATCAGACTGGTGACGAGTATCTGGATATATTTCCTTTGTGGGACTGGCGGAAGATACCTGGAGTAACTGCATTTGAATCAGATGACCTTATGCCGGTTATTCGAAATTATCAGCCTCGTAATATGTCATCTTTTGTTGGTGGAGTTTCAGATGGAAAGCAAGGAATAACGGCTATGGAATTAAATCGTGCAGGTATAAAGGCATGCAAATCCTGGATTTTTACGGATGATTTTGTGTTGTGTTTGGGAGCAGGTATACAAGCCGATAGTAATTTAGTTGTAACCACATCTATTGAGCAATGTCATCGAAAAGGTGATTTGCATGTGTTACGTAATGGAACTTGGATGAAGGTGAATGGTAAACAAAAGTATATGGATCGGGAACAACGTTTTTTTCATCATAATATAGGCTATATCTTATGGAATAATCAAAAGAATTGTGTTGCGGAAGTAGCACAGCGCACGGGACGCTGGCATGATGTAATGCAAATGTATCGCCCTAAAGATGTCATGGGAGAGGTTGCTTCTATTTATTTGGAACATGGTATCTCTCCGAATAAAGGAACATATCAATATCTGATGCTTCCTGCAACAGACCGGGATAAGACAGAAAAGTTTGACTTATCTTCAATTAAGGTTCTTCGTAATGATGAAGTGGCTCAGGCTGTTTATATGAGGTCAAATGCTACTTGGTGTATTACAGCCTTTCAACCGTTGACTTTAATGTTAGTTTCCGGGGTTACTATGGAAATTCGTACTCCGGGAATTTATATGATTAGTGAGTACAACGGACAATACACTTTGTGGTACACTGATCCTACTCAGAAGAAAACAACTGTTGATTTTGAGTTCAAAAATAGGGAGTTTAGTATCTCTTTGTCACAAGAAAAGGAACAAGTGTTAAATATAAAGCTCTGATATTTAAAGTAGTTTGATTTTTGAGATATTTCTTCAAACGATTGAAATAATACTGCAAGCCTTATTTGTGTGAGTAGCTTATTTTTGTTTTTGTAAACAACCGTAAAACTATGAATACACACAAGGCTTGTATTATTGTATTGGTATTTCTGTTAAGTATATCTTATGGTTATGGGCAAAACTCTATTGACCGATATAAAGCTATATTTACTACTCCACCTCAACAAGTACCAACTATAAAAACTCCGGATGCACCTTTGGCTGGTAATGGAGATATTGGTCTTACTATGGGAGGAACCCCGGATAATCTTTGTTTTTATATAGGGAAGAATGACTTTTGGAGAGCATATCCAGTTTATCCGGGCGGTATTGCCCTTCCCGGCGGTTTAAATATTGCTATTAATGGTCTGAAGAATGCTTCTTATTATGTAGAGCAGCTGCCGGGAAGCGCTGAAATTAACGCTGTCTTCTCATCCGAACTCTGTAAGGTACATTTATCTGCCTGGGTAACAGCTACTGATAATAAAATAATAATAGAATTAGAGTCAGATAAAAAACAGACTGCACATCTAAAATTATGGGCTGCCGAAGGAAATTCCTCGAAAACAGATCAAGGTAAAGAACGGGTGATATGGGTAAGCCGTTCTTTTGAAAATTTTGAATTATTACGTTGGCCTACTCATATAGCATTAGCTATAAACTCTGTGAAAGAGGAGATTACTTTAAATCCTGGTGAAAAGAAAAGACTGGTTGTTACTGCATATACGAATCATGATACTCCGGAGTGGAAAGAAAAAACCATATCGGAAGCTGCTGAAGTTACAGAATCTTCTATCGAGAATTTGAAACGTGAACATAAGGCTTGGTGGGAAAAGTTTTGGGGATTGTCACATATTAATATTGGTGATATCTACTTTGAAAAGTATTATTATCAATCGCAATATCTTTTTGCTTGTTCTTCTCGTGAAGGAAAGTTTGCACCCGGTATTTGGGGGCCTTTTATAACAAGAGATGAGGCTGCATGGGGAGGCGATTATCACTTGAACTATAATTATCAGGCACCGTACTGGGCCGCATTTTCATCTAACCATATTAGCTTAACCGATAATTTTGACCAACCTTTATTAGATTATATGGATGCTGGACGAAAGCATGCCAAGGAACTGTTGAATTGTAAAGGAATCTATTATCCGGTAGGAATCGGTCCAAAAGGATTGTGTACAACCATGTGGCCGTTGACTCCTGAAGAAATGTTGGAAAAGTATGCAACCCGTGAGAATACTATTGATAATGGGTATAAATTCTTGGGACAAAAAATAAATGCAGTCTTTAGTGTTGGCAATATGCTGATGCGGCATTATAGTACTTATGATATAAACTATGCCCGGAAGATATATCCTTATTTATTAGCATGTGCTGATTTTTGGGAAGATTATCTTTCTTTGGAAAATGGCCGTTATGTTATCCGTATGGATCATTTTAATGAAGTGATGCCGAATAAACGTAATGGGGGTATTTGGCGTAACCGGCTTGGAGATTTCAATTCAACGCTCTCTCTTGGACTTGTCAGAATGTTATTCAAGGGTATTCTGGATTTAAGTGACTTCTTGGCTGTAGATGAGGAACGGCATGCTCAATGGCAAAATATTCTTGATAAACTAAGCGATTATCCTGTTGGTATATTGGCGAATGGGCGCAAAAGTTTAAAAAACATGGAAAAAGGACCGCAGAATGTGGAGCCCCAGCCTTCAGGCTTGAATAGAGTTTCTATTCATGGCCTTATTCTTCCGGCAGGAGTTGTAGGACCGATTACAGATTCTGTTTTTAATACTATGTTGTTAACTGATGTGGAACATTGGTCACAAAAACAGTATATTCCCGATGATTGGGGTAATACATCCAATAACGGTATCGAAACATGCTATCCCGGGGCAGTTCGTGTAGGTTATCCTTCAGATAAAATTCTTGTAAACTTGAAGAGGCGTATAGAAATGGCTGTATACCCTAATGGATGGATTATACAAGGAGGAGGTGGAATTGAAACTTTTTCGGCTGTCCCTCTGACTATTAATGAGATGCTACTGCAAAGTTATGAAGGAATAATCCGTCTTTTTCCGAACTGGAATCGTCAAAAAGATGCTTCTTTTACTAATCTAAGAGCTTATGGCGCTTTTTTAATCACATCTTCTTTGAGAGCTGGTGATGTGCAAGAATTATATATTTATAGTGAGAAAGGGCAACTTTGTAAAATAGAGAATCCTTGGCAAAATAAACCGGTACAGCTTATACGCAATGGTAAAATATCCGATATACTATATGGAGAATACTTCCAAATTCCTACTGCCAGTGGTGAAAAGATAGAAATGAAATTATATATTAATCAATAATAAGACATGATGAAATACATGAATAAATTATTAAGCGGTGTTTTGGCATTCACTTTGTGTATGGGAGTTTCAGCGCAAACTAAATTACCACCGGGGTGGCAGTCGAGTTTAGTAAAGATTACTCCCGAAGGAGAACTGAGCTATTATCCGGATCAACAAGGGAATATTATTCCGGATTTTAGTAGAGTAGGGTATCATCACAGTGATAAATCCATACCTTATCATACCGTAACTAAGATTTTATCTCCAATTGAGAATGCTGATAACCGTCAACATATTCAAGATGCGATTGATGAAGTTTCTCGCATGAAACCGGATAATAATGGTCATCGGGGAACAGTATTGTTGAAACGGGGAATTTATCAGATTTATGGAAGCTTGAAAATTACTACTGACGGAGTGGTATTGATGGGGGAAGGTGAGAATATAAATGATACCCGCTTGCTGGCAATGGGAAAAGAACGTTTTTCTTTGATTCAAGTTATCGGTACGGGAAGAATGGAAGAAGTTCCTGGTACCCGTACTCATATAACGGACTCATTTGTACCCGTTGGCAGTAATTCTTTTAATGTTTCTTCATCAGCGCAATATAAAGTCGGTGATCGTATCGTTGTATATCGCCCGGGAACACAGAATTGGATACATGATATAAAGATGGATCAGATTGTAGAACGCAAAGGTACCCGACAATGGACAGCACAAGAATATAATCTTTCATTTGAGCGGGAAATTGTGAAAATTGAAGGTAGCCGTATCTATATCGATAATCCAATTGTGATGCGAATGGAAGAAAAATATGGTGGCGGTGAAATTTTTAAATATACCTTTGCCGGCCGTATTAGTGAGGTTGGAGTAAGCAATATGTGTTTGGAATCGGAATTTGAACATTATGAAGATAACCAGCATGGATGGATAGGTGTACAGTTTGATAAAGTTGAGAATTGCTGGGCACGTAACCTTACTTGTCGTTATTTGGGGTATGCAGCTGTAAGCTGCGAACGTTTTGCTAAAAATGTGACTGTTATAGATTGTCGGTGTCTGGAAACAAAATCAGTGATAACCGGTGGATTACGGTATTCTTTTAATAATTGGGGACAACAAAATCTTTTTATGAATTGCCAGAGTACAGAAGGACGCCATGATTATGTAACGGGTGCCCGTGTTTGTGGTCCGAATGTCTTTTATAATTGTACGGCTTCTCAGACCTATGCAGACATAGGTCCTCATCATCGTTGGGCAGTTGGTACCTTATATGATAACATAATAACAGATGGAGAAATAAATGTGCAGGATCGTGGTCAGATGGGGAGTGGCCATGGTTGGGCTGGAGTTACACAAGTATTATGGAATTGTCGGGTAAAACGGGCTGCTGTACAAAATCCGTGGACTTCCGGTAATAATTATAATATAGGAATGAAAGGGCAAAAATATCCCGGACATTTTACAGATCGTCCGGACGGAATATGGGAAGGACTGAATGAATTGAATGTATTTCCTCGTTCATTGTACATCGCTCAACTGATGGCTCGTCATAAAAACATGGACTTGCGTATATTAACGAAATAAAGAGCTTTTTTTAAATGCTGTAATCGATTGATAATCAGTATTAGTGTGCACTTTGAGATATTTTTGATAGGATTTGATACAATCTTTAAATTCCGTTTAAGAAATTTCTCGTTTGTTTGCAATGTAAAAATATGCTATGTTTAACTTTAAAAATGACGTATTGATATTATGTAAAAACAATGAAACATGACTATTCAACAAATTTTAGGTAAAAATTTCCTAGTTAATTTAAGTCTAATTTAAAAAAGTATTTTAATGAAACAGAAAGAACACAAATCAAAATGGCTGTCATGGCACATTTTGCTGGTACTGTTAAGTTTTTCTTTGGGTACATTAGCACAAGCTCAAAGTATAACAGTAAAAGGAACAGTAGTTGACTCTAACAGTGACCCGCTGATTGGAGTAACAATCACAGAACAAAACACGACGAATGGGGCTATTACTGATATTAATGGTAATTTCTCTATTACATGTACTAAAGGGGCTTCCCTTAAGTTTAGTTATATTGGTTATAAAGATATAATTAAAACAGCGACAGGCACTAGTCTTAAAATTGTAATGACAGAAGATTCACAGGCATTGGACGAAGTCGTTGTTGTAGGCTATGGCGTTCAGAAGAAAGTGAATCTGACGGGTGCGGTGGGAAGTGTCGGCTCGGAAGAATTGACGAAACGAGTTTCTCCGAATGCATCTTCTATGTTACAGGGTCGCGTACCGGGTTTGCAAATTGTACAAAACTCTGCAAATCCAGGTGCTGAACAGGCTGCTATTCAGATTCGTGGTCAAGGAACCTTTTCCAATGCAGGTAGCAATCCGTTGGTCTTGATTGACGGTGTAGAAGGTGACATGAACAAAGTAAATCCTAATATGATAGAGAATATTACAGTATTGAAAGATGCTGCTTCCGCCTCTATTTACGGTTCTCGCGCAGCTAACGGTGTTATCTTGATTACTACGAAAAATGGAACTGAAGGCCGTCTGAACATCGACTATAACTTTAATATGGCATGGCAATCACCAACCACTATTCAGGATAGAATCAATAATTCTGCTGAATATATGACTTTGTTCAACAAGGCATTGGAGCATACCGGTGGTGACGTTGCTTCCAAAGGTTATAAGCAAGAGTGGATCGATGCTTATAAAAACGCTGCTCCTAATGATCCTATGTATCCCAATCACGACTGGTATGGCGACATTATCAGTACTGCTCCTATGCAACAACACTTTTTGAGCGTGAATGGTGGAAAGAATGGTACTACATATAATTTTGGTTTAGGTTATCTGGACCAAGATGGTATGGTAGTTAATACCGGATACAAACGCTATGATGCTCAAATGAACTTAAAAACTAATTTAGGTGGTAGAGTAACATTTGGAACGAATATCAACTTCTCGAAATCACAACGTCACTCCACATCCTACACCAGTGGAGGAAATCAGATTGACAATAACGAGACTGAAGATATGATCCTTTGTATGTACACTCAAGGTCCATACTATACTCCATATTTGCCGGACGGTAGATTCTGTACGGGCGGATATTCAGGAAGAGGACATAATAAAGCACCTTTGGCTGTTGCAAACAGTGGTGGTGGTAAAAAGTTTGATGAAAACTATGTTTTAGGTAGTGCATTTGCCAAAGTGAAGATTATAGAAGGATTGGATGCAGAAGTAAAAGCATCAGTTCGCTATAATCAAGTTCAATCAAAGTGTCTGACTGTTTCCGTGAAAGCATATAAATTACATCCGGACGAATATGGAAATCATGAAGAAAGTACTTATAACAGCGATGTAAATACATTGACCGTACGTCAGGAAACTGAAATGCAGTACACATTGTATGGAACCTTGAATTATAGGAAGACATTTGCTGATAAGCATAACTTAAATGTAATGTTAGGTTATAATCAGGAAAACTTCAAATATAATAAGATTGGTGGTTATAGAAATGACATTCCTACTAATAAATATTGGGAATTGGATGTGGCGCCTACTGCCGGACAAACCAATGAAGGTGGTGCTTATGAATGGGCTATTCAGTCTTACTTCGGACGTTTGAATTATGATTTCATGGGAAAATACTTGTTTGAAGCCAGTTTCCGTTATGATGGAACTTCCCGCTTGGCAAGTGGTAAACGTTGGGGTTTGTTCCCTTCTTTCTCAGCCGGATGGCGTCTTTCTGAAGAAAAATTCCTGAAGGATGTTGATTGGGTTTCTAATTTGAAAGTTCGCGGTTCATGGGGACAGTTAGGTAACCAGAACATTGGTAACTATCCTTATCAGGATGTACTTACCGCAGTTAAGTATAACTTTGGTGGTCAGGTTACTCAGGGATTTACCCAAGATGCTTTGACTAATCCGGAAATTAAGTGGGAAACTACCACAGCTACCGACTTTGGAGTTGATTTCGGCTTCCTCAATAATAAGATATTCGGTTCTATTGACTGGTATAAGAAAACAACCAAAGATATTTTGCGTGAATTGCAAGTACCTACCCATATCGGTATTTCAGCTCCAATGGTTAATGACGGAACTATGGAAAACAAGGGTTGGGAATTTGTATTAGGACATGAAAATAAAATTGGAGACTTCACTTACAGCGTAAGTGCTAATCTGGAAACCTATAAAAACAAATTGGTAAAATTCGGCGCCCGTGAAATTAATAGCGGCAATGGAACAATCAAAGAAGAAGGTTTACCTTGGAGTTCTTACTATATGTACGTATTTGACGGAATCTATCAGAATCAGGAAGAAATTAAAAATGGTCCTAAACCATTGAGTAATTTGACACAGCCCGGTGATATGAAATACAAAGATATTTCTGGCCCTGACGGAGTACCTGACGGTAAAATTACTGCTGATGACCGTGTTGTAGTAGACGGTGCTTTCCCGAAGTTTAATTACGGCTTTACAATTAATGCCGCTTATAAAGGTTTTGACCTTTCCTTATTCTTCCAGGGTGTAGAAGGTAAAAAGATATATGTAAAAGAATGGGGTATCGCTCCTTTCCGTCAGGGTTCAGTTCCTTCCGTATATTGGAGAAATGCATGGGACGGAGAAGGTACATCGAATACAATACCTCATATCTTCAATGACAACTATGCTCCTAATACAGCGGTCTCTACATGGTGGTTACAGAATGGTTCTTATTTGAGAATGAAGAATATACAGGTTGGTTATACATTCCCTAAAGCCTGGTTGAGCAAAATACATTTCCAGAATGTAAGAGTTTATTTCTCCGGAGATAATCTATTGACATTCACTGATTTCTTCCAGGGACTTGATCCTGAACGTACTGCCCAGAACTCCAGAGGCGCTATTTATCCTCAGGCTAAAGTGGTATCATTTGGTATAAAAGTAACCTTATAAACAAAGATTTGGATATGAAAAAATATTTATTAGCAAGTGCATGTGTGTTGGTATTAAGTGCCACACTCACATCATGTAATGATTTCTTGGATAAGCAGCCATTAGATCAAGTAGGTGCCACTGCATTTTGGAAAACGACCAAAGATGCCGACAAGGCTTTGGCTGCTGTGTATGCAAGTTTCCGAAATTCAACATTTTCGGCTGTTCCTGCAGCAGGCCCCTCTACTGAATTGGAATATTTGTCAGATAATGCGGTAGTGCGTGGTACAGGCGGAGCCCCATTAAATATACAATCAGGTGGTATCAATGCAAGTACGGGAGGTGTCCTGGATGATATGTGGACAAATTCTTTTAAAGGTATTGCCGCGGCCAATTACTTCCTGGATAACTGTGATCAAGTGAAAGACTTGTATTCAGAGGCTGACTTCAATAAACTAAAGGGAGAAGCATTGTTCGTTCGCGCATTCTTTTATAATGAATTGGTTGTTCATTATGGAGATGTACCTTTGATGCTGAAAAGTGCGAAAGTAGGAGATGGTTACGATAAGAAACCCCGTACTCCTCGTGCTGAAGTAGTCACTCAGATGCTGGAAGATGTTGATTTCGCTATTAAATGGTTACCCAATATAGCCTATACGAACGGTCATGCTGTACAAGGTTCGGCAGTCGTTTTAAAGTGCCGTATTTTACTGAACGAGCATCGTTATAGCGATGTGGCAAAATTGGCCGGTGATTATATCCATGATTCGAAAAATCCATTCAGTTTAGCTGATGATTATGCTGGAATCTTCTTTGGGAAACAGGAGAATAACCCGGAGATTATGTTCTCCATTCAGTTTAAAGCACCAGATGATTTCCACGCATTAGACCAGATGGTAGGTAGTCGTATGACTATATTCCCAAGCAGTGCTTTGCGTGCCGATTATGAAGAAGGAGATCCTCGTATCAAAATGACTATGTATGAGATTGGCGATCCATGGCCAAACAATCCTAAATCCGGAAAATTTGAGGCAGACGGTAATAAAGCGGAAGGGCTTATTCCTTTCACCAATCTGGCTTTCAAGAAATATGTAAATCCTAACGTTGCAGTTCCTAAAGCATCTACTTTAAGTGACCAGCATATTATTAAAATGCGTTATGCCGATTTGCTACTCATGTATGCGGAAGCTATGTTTGAAAGTGGACAAGGAACTGACCCATTGGCATTACAAGCATTGAATGATGTACGTCAACGTCCCGGAGTTATGATGCCTAAAAAGTCTGAACTTACCCGTGAAATCATCCGTAAAGAACGCCGCATTGAATTGGCTTATGAAGGTATTCGCTATTACGATATTATTCGTTGGGATATTGCAAAAGACGTAATTCCCAATATCGTATATGACGAGAAAGGAAGAAAAAGAAAATTTGACGGAAATTTATGGCCCATACCGCAATCTCAAATGGATATCATGAGAGATGTTTGGGAACAGAATGCTCCGTGGGATTAATAAGATAGACTCTCATTACAGACTTTGTACTTAATTAAACTTGAATGGAGACTGGCTTGTGAAAAGCCAATCTCCATTCTTCTTTTTTTAGTCCTATGGGTCTCTTTCTTTCTCATCGTAGTGAGAATTTATTCTCACAGTAATAAGAAAAAATTCTCATAGTGGTGAGAAAATTTTCTCATCACTATGAGAATAATCATACACCAGTGACTTTTTGCCATTATGATTAGTCGTGTGGTTGCGGATTAGGATTGGTATATGCCTCAAACACTTTGAAATCTCCTAACTCCAGACTTTCATCTTTAATTCCATTGTCGGGGCGATCTGATGAACTCTGCATTTTTCTACCTAAACTACGATATATACCGAATTTATTACGAATATTAGTTGCATTTTTCCGCCACAAATCAATGTCTGAAAAGGATTGATTAACAAGTGTTTTTCCATCGCTGATACGTACGAGCTTAATACGAAATACACCGTGATGAGTATAGTGCATTTCAGTTTCCACTTGTATCCATTCATTCTCAAAATCGGCAAGCGGAAGATTATCTATTATTATTCCCTTACTACTTTGGCTATTATCTCCGGTATGAATAATCTGTACACGTTTATTAGTGCCATCTTTATCACAGCGGGTGCTAATTGTTATCAGTGGAGCGCCATTATTACCTTCTTGTGCCTTTAACTGATGAATATGGCAGAAACTCGTGGAAGGCTGAAAACCTTTAGGTATACGAAATTTCCATTCCAGACGTTGCCACTCATTCCAATTCCCATTTAATTTGTACCAATTATAATTAGTCTGACTTTTCATCTCGTTTCGTTGACGGTCGCTCAGTAATCGGCCGCGGTCACTATCTAAAGCTCGGGTATTGGCGTGATTGATGAACTTGAAAATATGCTGTTGCAAAGTTGGATCGAAAAGTACCTCACAATGAATACCTTGATAATGGTCTTGCTGGGAGATATTAGGATGTTCGGAATAGTCCCAACCTAAAGAACGCATGTATTCGTGTATGGCTCTATAATCCTTGCCAATCAGTTGGGCGGTAGCTTGCATTCCTGCCTGGAATGTATAATCGCTTGTTTGAGGCTCCGGCAGTTGACTTGTTGAACCGTATCCAATATTTTGTAAGGCTACATCTCCCAATCTTTCTTTCAGTTGAGCCAGGTAGAGGCTCTGTGGAGTAACAGGAGTATTATGAGCATCAAAAATACCGACAGGCAATGTAGGACCAGCCTGATTAAAAGGACGGCGTAGAGGGGTGCTTTCTCCAATACTGCCGATAACCCAGTTACAAGTACCGGGTGGTATTTGATTTACGTAACTTTTAGCTTCACAATTCCATGCTACAGACCATGCTGTTCCCCATCCATGACCGGAACCCATTGAACCTCGATTCTTAAAATCAATACCACCGTTGGGTAAACTACAATTATCCAGTAATAAGCCGGTGCTCCATCGCTGATGGCCTTCAACATGCCCGTTTCCTTTGAATGTACAGTTCAGAAATACAATGGGGCCGGTTTGTCCGGCACCCAATGCAACGAACCAGATGTTATCTCCCTCTACAGAACAACGGTCTAATAATATTTGTCCTCCATTCGGAGCGAACTCCGCAGGTTTGGAAGCACCCTGGTGAAGAGCTCTTCTTATGACATTCACTTGTTGCAGGGTGATACGACGACCTCCTATACCAACACTCTCCATTGTTTCCAATGCATTGATATCTTTTGCCCAACAATCTTCTCCGTTTATTCTCAGTGCATAGTATAATGCTTTGGTATGGTTTACGGCTTGTCGAGGCGATTCGATACGAAGGTTTTCTACTCCACATAAGCGTAGGCGCTGAATATTATTTGCTATCGTAATTGTTGTGCCATTATCCGTAAATTTAGCGTCATAGTTATCTACCAATGGTACGGTTAGTGTAATAGTATTTCCTTTAATAGCCTTGACGGTGCGTTCCGCAATTAAAGATCTGCCTGCCTTAATCCAGGTTTGTGGTTTATCGTTCCGTACTAAATCATCCATATGCATATGTTTTATCCATTTTTCCGTCACCGGTTTACGTATCTCAATATTATCATCAACGGAAAGTCCGGTAACATCGCTAACAGTAAAACTACAAGAACCGGCAGGAATGTATTTATCAATAACTTTAAAACATTTGTCAACTGGCGAGACCTCACCCAAACGATTTCCCACCCGTTGGCGAAGGGCATTGCTCAAAATAACGGCTGTATGCTTATCACCTGTCATCACAATGACACTTCCACTTGGATCGCTTCCACTTCCACGCAATACAACACCATCGGTCGTGATTTGGAGGGAACGGTTACAGATATAACGTCCGGGAGCTAACAATACGGCACCTCTGAAACCGTTAGTATCTTTGGGCAATGCAGAAACCATGTCAATAGCCTTTTGAATGTAATCGGTGCAATCCTCTCCCTCTCCTAATGGATGTACAGTGAGCTTGGCAGGTACATAGGGTAATGTCACTCCGCCTCCTTTATATCCGGCGTGAGAAAAGTCCATGATACGATCACCTTTCTTTGTTGTTTTATACACCAGCTTACCGGAGTTATCCGGATAAACCCATTTACTGTTCACAATAGTATGTTGCGCCATGACAGAGATAGAACAACATAGCAAGCAAATCAAGATTCCGATTTGTTTCATTTTGTACCTGTTTTTTATTAATAATAATATGTGACAACAAATAAATGCATAATGATTTATTAAGGGTATACATATTATCTCAAAAACTTGTAATATTATGCCTTTATAAAGGCAAACGGAGATTAGGTTGATGCTAATCTCCGTTTGTTTTTTAATCGATTAATAGTTTATAATAACGGATCAAATGTTCCATCATTCCAACCTTTTGTCTGTTCCAACTTAGGATTCTGTTCAAGATGTTTCTTAGGTAAGGCAAAGAAGTAATGATTATCTTCTACGTCCCATTGAAACTTATTATCCAATTTAGTTACTATGGTTTTAAAGTAATCAAAATAAGTCAAAGAATTCATTTTGGCTTCTCCGCCGCCTGCTGCGAAATCTTTTACCAATTCACTAAGTGATAAGTTTTTCTTGTTATCGGTCAAGCTGATCTCTATTGTTTTACGAGCATAGCCTTTATATTCAGGCTGACTGAATATCATACGCCGACGCATATCCCAGAAACGTTTTCCTTCATATACAAGCTCTATACGACGTTCAAAAAGAACTGCTTCTATTAATTCTTTTTGAGTCATATTGGCTTTTAAACCATATAATCCGTCAGAATTAGCAGTTATACCTGCACGTTTGCGAATATCTTTTAAGATAGTATATACTTCATCAGTTTTATTACCTACTTCGGCTGCACATTCGGCAAGGTTCAGCAATACTTCCGCAAATCGTATTTCAACCCAATCCAGGTCATATTTACGAATGTCTACTTTGGGTACACTGTTGTTAATGAATTTGCAAGAATAGAAACCGGTTTTTGTGGAATTCGCGATTTCAACCTCTCCACCTTTATAGGTATATTGACGTTGCTCGGGATATTGATTATCAACCAATGGATATATCATTCCATTGGTTACAATCGTCTTATAAAAACGGGGATCGCGGTTGAGCCAGAATAATCCTCTTTCATCAGTAGCCGTAGGGTCAAATGCTTCTTTCACTCCATCACCATTGATGTCGACTCCGGGTGCTGTGCCATCTGCCATAGGATAAGCTAAGACGATATCCAAAGTAGGTTGGTTCCACCCCGTTTTACCTTGTGAATAGTCCAATGGACGAATACCGGCATTAATATCTGTATATCGGGCGGGGTAAGAATAACGGGATGCGAAAACAACTTCCTTAGAAAGTTCACAAGCATCTGAATTATCTTTCCATGTTCCATCATAACTGTCATTCAAGCCATATCCATCTTTTTCTAATTGTTTTTTAGCCGCAAGATTGGCATCATAAGCTGTTTGCCAACGAGCCTTATCTTCATTTCTGTTGAATTGTTTGCTGGCATAGAACATCAGTACGCGTCCTTTCATGGCAAGGGCTGCTCCTCTGGTTATACGGCCTGCATCAGCACTACCCCATGAGCCGGGAAGTACAGTTGCGGCAGCTTCCAAATCTGTAATGATTTGATTAATGCAAACAGATGTCTTCTCACGGGGTACTTCCGTCTCTTTCCTGTCTTGTACTGACAGAATAAGCGGTACACCACCATATCGCTTCACCAATTCAAAATAGCGATACGCCCGTAAGAAAAGTGCTTGCGCTTCAATCTTCTTACGTACTTCTTCTGACAAATTACCTGTATTTATATTATCTAATAGTACATTTAATTTGTAGATTCCATCATAAGGCCAATATTCACCGGTAGGACCACCGCCACCTTCTGAGGTTAATTGTCCTGCATAGAAAAAATCATCTCCTCCTCTGGCTTCGTCGGTATATTGATCTGCCTGGACTACATCAGCGTCCCAATCGGGTAAATTATCTTTGTAGCATTTGTCAAGAAAAGCCGTTGCTAAAGTTTCGTCATTCCAAGTTTGTTCAGCAGTCACAGCATTCAGGTTCTTCTTATCAAGAACATCGGTACATCCTGCTAATCCAAATCCTGCGAAGAGAGTGGCTATTAAAATATATTTTGACTTCATAGTGTTCTTCTTTTATTTAGATTATAATGTTACATTAAGTCCGAAAGAAATATTTCTCATAATCGGATAAGAACTCAAGTGATCTTTATGTACTTCAGGGTCTGCAATTTTTAAAGGATCTTGCAATAGGAATAAGTTTGTTCCATTGACAAAGACCTTAATTTTATCCATCCTCAGCGCTTTAGTTACATTTCTCGGTATGTCATATGATAACGATATATTTTTGCATCGGAGGAAAGAAGCATTGCGTACCCAGAAAGTTGATTTTTCTCCATTTGTCTTAGTAAGAGTAAATGGCATGGATGCATTCGGATTTTCCTCCGTCCAATGGTCATTCCAGAAAGCAAATGTTCCAGTCCAGTCTTTTACTCCCGGTTTACGTTCATCAATGACACGTTCATGTCCGGCCAATCCTTGGAAAAATACATCCAGTGTAAATCCTTTCCATTTACCTCCAAGGGTAAACCCGTAGGTTATAGGAGCAGATTGTTTATCTACAATGACAATCATGTCTTCTTCAGTAATCTGTCCATCCGGTTCATCACTGTTAACTCCACGTACATCTCTGTAAAGCAACATACCCGGTACAAGTTTGGTACCTTTAATTAAAAGTTCTTTTCCGTATTTTTCCTTGTTTGCCTGATTAACTCTGTCAACATCTTCTTGCGTACGCAGGATGCCGGAACAGTCATATCCCCAAACTCGATCTAATGAGTGTCCGATTTCTGATTTGTATGCAGCAAGATTGGAGGCCTCATCTTTTTCTTTCCACCAGCTTTTTGCATATCCGAAGTTACCCTTTAACCAGTATTGGAAGTCCTTTACCTGACCGTTGTATCCAATTTCAAATTCGAAGCCACGGGCGTCAATCTGAGCGTAATTCTCTTTCGGAAGTTTAGCGCCAAAACTGGTAGCTACACTGGCATTGCGTTCTGCCAAAATATCGTAGGTATGCCTATAGAACCATTCGAAGCTAATATCTAAATGGTTGAATAAACGTCCATCAAAACCGACATTGTAGGAAAGTGATTTTTCCCATGTTAAATCGGGGTTAGCTAATGTTCCAGGTTCTATACCGTAACTTTGAGAGCCGAATACGGCACCGGTTGTCATGTTATACTTTGGCATCCAGTCCCAGCCACCGACTGCATCGTTTCCTAATGAAGCAATTGAGCCACGAAGTTTTAAGTAATCTATAAACTTTATATTATTAGCAAAGAATGGTTCACTGGATATACGCCAACCCGCAGAAACGGAGGGGAAAAAGCCCCAACGCTTGTTTGGTGCAAACTTAGTGGAACCATCTACACGGAATGCTGCTTCTAATAAATATTTATCAGCATAGGCGTAGTTCAAACGGCCTACATATGAAAGACGTCCGCTTTCACCAACAGAACCTGCTCCAACTATCGATTGGGAGGCATCACTGCTTGCCGCATGAAACTCCGGCATTGCCCAAGTTAATAGCCCGTTACGTTGTGCATCAAAAGATTCATTTTCACCTTCTGCCTGTTCGTAAACAAAGAGGGCTCCAATATCGTGTTTACCAAATGTACGATCATACGTTACAAAGAAATTCAATTGATAATCGGAATAAAGCGCTGAAGTTTTTTTAATGAATCTATCTCCACCACGGACATCTGTACCTGTTACTTGAGGATTCTTACTCGGGTCAATATAATGTCCGTTTGTACCACTCGTCTCAAATGTATAAAGAGTGTAAGGCATAGCTACTTCTTTATAAATTCGATTATAGGTATTTTTGCTATATTGGAGCTTAAACTTCAACCCTTTCAAAAAAGGTGCATCATATTCTGCAAACATATTAATATTCGTATTCATCCATTTGCGGGTATCACGACCTGCTTGTTCACTAATCTGCGTAAGAGGATGTTGTTCCAAACCATTGGCTTTAACAGGAAGCCCATTGATATAAAATGGATTCATCTTGGAACGTTTTAATATACTGGCGTATAAATTATCCATGTTGTCGCGCCCACCATCTGATTTCCAATGTGGTTTAATGTCTTTTCTGTTATCAGTACTAATATTTAATCCCACTTTGAAATTAGCTGTAATATTGGCGTCAACACTGGCACGGAAATTAGCCTTATTATATTCCAGATTGTCGAATGCTCCTGTTGCGAAATAATATGCTCCGCCAATAAAATAGCGGACACGGTCGGTACCACCGGTGATATTCAATGCATGACGGGTAGTTAACGGAGTCCTCCACATTTCATCCATCCAACTGTAGTTTGTACCTTTAAAATATTCCAATTCATCATCTGTATACCAAGTTTTCTGTTCTTCCGGGCGTTTCTTAGGATCAGAGCCTTTATCAACCCAATCTTGGTATCTATTATGATTCAAGAAAAGAGCTTGTTCATAAGCACTCATTGTTTCCGGATTTTTTGTTGGGCTATCCAAACCAACAGTACCAGAATAGTTAATGATAGGTTTTGAGCTGCTACCCTTACGAGTTGTCACCAATACTACACCGTTTGCTGCACGAGCACCATACACGGCTGCTGAAGCCCCGTCTTTCAATACTGAAATATTTTCTACCTCACTGGCATCCAACGTCTCGAAAGCCTCTTGGTCTCTTACAACGCCATCAATTACATACAACGGACTGGAGTTATTAGTAGTACCTTTAGCACGAATACTGAGACTACTTGTTGAGCCGGGTTTACCGGTGGTGGAAGTAATCATAACACCTGAAAGGCGCCCTGCCAAAGAAGTTGCAAGATTCGAGGAAGGAATATCCGCAATTGTTTTTGCATCAACGCTCGTGATACTACCGGTTACACTTCCTTTTTTTTGTGTGCCATAACCTACAACCACTACTTCATCCAATGACTGTGTGTCTTCTGTTAACACCACTCGCATATTGGTTCCTGTTATAGCTTTAATTGCATCCTTGTAACCTATATAACTGAACTTAAGGGTAGCGCCTTTTACACACTTAATTGAATAATTACCATCCACATCGGTAATAGCCCCATTCGTTGTATTCTGTTCCGTGATTGTTACTCCGATTAGAGGGTCACCGTTAGAGTCAACTACTGTTCCTTTTACTGTTATGCTTTGAGCTTGAGCCAATGTACTCAAAGAAAAACTTAGCAGTACCAACAAAATGCGCCATGACAGCCATTTTGATTTGTGTTCTTTCTGTTTCATTAAATAGATAAATTAATAATTAGACTTAAATTAACTAAGGATTTTTCACCTGTTCTTTTGTTGAATAGTCATGTTTCATTGTTTTTACATAATATCAATACGTCATGTGTTTTTCTTAATGAAATTATACCCTTAGCTAATTGAACTAATTCATACAAATACTTTCTGTGATGTGTGTTTTTAAAATTTTAGAACATGCAATTTGCATATACATTAATTGCTATAGATTGAACTTTGTTAAAAGTTCTGAATTCTTTCTTCTTTCATCAGCCTCAAAGCTGGCGAGGTAATTTTCAGTGATGCTGAGATTGGAATGTCCGAGGCTCTCAGATATATATGCAATGTTAACTCCGCTACGCTTCAATACCGTGGCAAAAGAATGACGGGCTGCATAGGTTGTAATACGGGGAATTTCTGTTTCATATGCTATTTTCTTGAGTACTTGATTGCACTCGGTAATAACTTCTCTTATTAACTTGACTTTTTCAAAGGGGTCTTCGGTTCCTTTAGCAAAGGGGAAGATGTAATTATCAGGTGAGGTATTAGAGTTTCCCCATTTATCAATAATGCTTTGCATCTCCGGGGTGATAACCGCATGTATGATTTTGCTATGTTTAGTGTTGCGTGCTGTTTTGGCACGTATAAAACAGATTTCTCCATTTATAATATTAGAATATTGCAAAAAGAGCATATCCCTGTAATTAATACCATTACAGAGATAAGAGAAGAACCAGAGGTCACGATACATTTCCGTTAATTTAGTTCCATCCGTATAAGTTACTAATCTTTTGATTTGCTCTAAAGTCAAGGCTAATTTTCTTCCACTTCCGCTGGGAACTTCATACTTCCCCTTTCCAAAAGGATATTGACTTTCCTTTATAATGCCGTCTTTACGCGCCATGTTTATAATGCATTTCAGATTTCTGAAATAGAAACTCATGCTGGAGTAACTACTGCCGGTTGATAGCCAGAAATGTTCACACCGGTTAAGCCAATTGATAGTTATTTCCTGAAAAGATATTTGTTTGCCTGCGAACTGTTCTATTTTGTGCAGTGTCCCTTTATATGAAAGGTAGGTATTGGCCTGCCCATTCGCTTGTAATTCTTCCATCTTCTTGAGAAAAACGGAATTGACGAATATGCCGGAATATCTTCCTAATCGGGCATTAAGTATGTCAAAGCTGAAATCACCACGGAAAACCAGTGCTTCGACTTGTTGTTTGATGAGAGAAAAACTGTTTTCTAAACCATAGCGTACGCTGGATAACTTGTGAGTTTTACTTTGAGGTAATTGTTCCCATTCCTTAATAGTTAGTTCTTGTCCCGTAGTATAATACTTTTGTTTACGATTGTAGATGACTTGGACTTTTACGGGGTATAATCCATTCTTTTTTGCTTTTCTCTTGTCTAATACGGTGAGTACGGACACACCATCTTTTGAATACTTGTACATGGCTAATTAAAATTAATAGTTAATGTGATTTTATGAGTTATATGCAGTAACATGCAAATTGCATACAAAGTTGAAAAATGTAGGAATAAGTGGGCTGTTTTCGATATGTAAACAACAATAAATGAACTAATGTTAACATTCAAGATTATTATTATTATTCATTTTCGTTAACAGTTAATTTTGGTTATTGGTAACAGTTCCCGCAAAATATGTGTAAAAGGGCAAGTGCCTTAATAGCACTTGCCCTTTTACACAAAAAGCGGATGTCTCACAACAGCCGCTTCTCAGAACAATCTAACCTATAAATAATCAATCTATGAGATAATACCTATCACTAACTATGAATTTAAAAAGCCTATGAATTATCTATGAGTATGATGTGATGTTTGTGTTGCAGCTCTGACATTATCCATTGGAGTTTTGGGCAAAATTGTGCAATCCCCTCCTAATATGAAACGTTTACCTGAGAGAGCGTGTTTTAATGTGTTAACCTCTTTAATAACCTCATCTGTAGTACCTTCTAATATTGTTCCTTTTCTGTATAAACCTCCCATCGCAGGACGTTTGAATAGTTGCTCACAGTCTTGGAGACTGAACGCTTTTCCATTTACTTCTATAGGGGCATTAATAATTTGTCCCGGATAGGATGTAAAACGGGTTAAATCGTCGTAGCTTCCTTCATAGTCGCAAATGTGCAGTATATTAAATTTCGTATTTGTGTTACATTCTTTCATTACTTTAATGTCGTATGGCTTAACGAATGTATCAAAAAAGCCGTCTACTTCATAAAACTTCTGTTCACCTCCTTGGGTAGGCGTGTAGAAACCGTCAACCCCGATTTCTTTGCAAGCTTTTACATAACCAATTAGCGCTTCAGTGAAATAATCAAGTGCACGTTTTATTCTTTCCGGTTCTTTGGTTGCAAATGCTACTACAGTCTTTGCACCTACTGTCTGTATCAACATTTGGAAAGGAGAGTAGACTGTTGGAAGAACCATTGCATTAGCACCGGCAATATCATATACACCTTTAACTACCTCAAGGGTAGGAGTGAAAAAATCTGCAGGAAGTGGCTTTATCTGGTCCCAATCTTCGGCTTTTTCAATTTGAATGCGTCCATATCCCTGTTCAAATTGAATCTTGACAAAGTCCATTCCTGTTGAAACAAAATAGCGAAGATGAGCATTGATAGCATTTTCTCCAACTTTGGCATCCTTGCCGAAGTGCATAAAAAAAGCACAAGGAACGTATGATTTATCCAGTGTTCCATCCAGAAACTGTTGCATCACTTCCCGTTTATTAGTCGGAGTTTGGGCTTGTACCAGAGTGGTGACACAAAGTAATATAAAGAATAATTTTTTCATGGCGTGTTTTTCATTTATTGTTTTGTTGCGGCAAAGATAAGCGGATGGTTGATATCAGGCTTGCAATTTCGTTTCAATAGCTTTCTATTTTGTATCAATCCTCTTTTTATGATAACTTATTCTTCTTCTTTTCTCAAATCCTCTTTTTTATGTCTCTATATAATAATGTATTACATAAAAAAAAGGACTAAACCTGTTTCAGTTTAGTCCCCTCATTATTTATAGAATGTGTGATGTTGCTATTTCACCTGAATGATGTCATAATTCAAATCGCTAACTGCTTCTTGCAGGCTGTCATTAACCAGTCTTAAAGTAGTGTCATTAACAACAACGAAATATACGGGAGTGTCACCGTCATTCGGAGTCAACTTATATGCGGTTTTCTTTTGATTCTTTACATTCTTCTGGATAACCTGGCGTTTTCCTTTTGAAGTGAAACTTTTATTTTGTCCCTGCCCTTCAGCATCCAGGTATGTAGTAACCAAAGTATAACCACTTTCACCGTCAGGGCCTACACTGTCCACACTTAACACATATTGGATACCCGGACCGTCGGCTGCAGGAAGTATACCTTCATAAACTGCTACGGCAGAAGAATCATTACCTTCAACAGCCATAACACCTTCACCCATGGTGTCATTGTTTTGATTTCCTTTTGATTGGCAGGATACCAAAGCAGCTGCGATAGCTGCAATCATCATTACTTTTTTCATTGCTTTAATGGTTTAAGTTAATATTAAGAGACGCTGATAGCGTTATTCTTCATCGTCATCTCGTTTGATAACGAGTAATTTATCCACTCTTCCACGATCCATATCCACTATTTCGAACTCCAGATTTTTATAGCTGAAGAGATCGCCGGCTTTGGGTACTCGTCCGATAAGAAACATCGCAAGACCACTTAATGTTGTGAAGTCCTCTTCTTTTAAGTCATCATAATTTAATATGCCCATTGCCTCCATGAAGTCGCCTATATTCATCGATGCTTCTACTAACATAGAGCCATCTTGCCTGGTGACGATATCTTCTTCCTCTATTTCATTTTCTTCCAGAATATCACCGAAAATACTTTCCGTCAAATCGTGTAGCGTGATGATACCTTCTGTATTTCCATACTCGTCTACAACAACTCCGAACTTATTTTTGTTCTTCTTGAAGAGCTCTAAAACCTTTTTTGCGTATAAACTTTCCGGAATGAACAGGGGAGGACGTGCGATACTGCGCAAGTTGAACGGTTCTTCATTACCTGACATGAGGATAATATCTTTCACAGAAACTACTCCGATAATTTCATCTTTACCTCTTTCTACTAATAAATACTTGCTGAAATGCTCCTCACGGATAATACGCAGTATTTCCTCCGGTGTATCTGTGGGATGAAGAACGATGACATCACGGCGATGAGTCATCAAGTCGTTGGCTCTTTTATCAGAGAAACGAAATACATCGCGTAACATTTCCGTTTCTTCCTTGTCAAGAACTCCTTGCTCTGAACTTTGATGTAATATCATCTTTAATTCATCCTGCGTCATCTGCCTTTCTTCCCCGTCTTTCATCCCGATAAGCTTGTTTGTCAGCTTTGTTGAGGCGCTGAGCAAACATACAAACGGATAAGATATTTTAGTAAGGACAATCATGAACGGGCTGAGCATTGTAGCATATCGTTCCGGATTATTCAACGCGATAGATTTAGGTACTAATTCTCCTATGATAAGAGACAAATAAGTAATGATTGCTACGGTGGTAATCATGGCGAGATCTTTGGCATAAATTTCCAGTCCCGGTATCATGGCAAATAGAGGAACGACATCATCCGCAATGGCGACACCGCCATATGCACCTGAGATAATACCGATTAATGTAATACCGATTTGAATGGTAGATAGAAATTTTTCCGGTTCTTCCAATTGTTTCAAAACTCCTTTGGCTCTTTTGTTTCCTTTGCCGGCAAGAGTTTCCAGACGTGCTTTACTTGAAGATACTAAGGCGATTTCGTACATGGCAAAAATGCCATTCAGGATAAGTAGAAATAGAATAATTATAAATTCCATATTGGGATTAAACATTGTTTGTGTACAAAGATAATGTTTTTCAGATATTTATTGTTAATATTGCCCTCTCTTAAGAAGATTAAACAATTTAATATGAAAAACAGATTCTTATTA
The DNA here is from genome assembly GCA_905215345.1 of uncultured bacterium. Lineage (GTDB taxonomy): Bacteria > Bacteroidota > Bacteroidia > Bacteroidales > Bacteroidaceae > Bacteroides. The sequence continues at coordinate 238,292 of CAJMPR010000001.1, read as the reverse complement.
TCAGGCTTTTTGCTGTTAACGGTTGCCGTTAGTGTGCAGGCTGCACGCGTAGATACGGTATTTGTCAAAAGTCCTTCAATGAACAAGGAAGTACAAGTTGTTTACGTGCTTCCTGATAAAACTATTAGTAAAGAAGCTCAAGCTTGTCCGGTAATATACTTGTTACATGGTTATAGCGGTAATGCCCGCAGTTGGGTGGCGATGAAACCGGAGTTACCCCGAATCGCAGATGAAAAAGGTGTTATATTTGTTTGCCCTGATGGGAAGAATAGTTGGTATTGGGACAGTCCTAAAAACCCTTCTTATCGTTACGAAACTTTTATATCTTCCGAGTTAGTTGATTATACAGATACACATTATGCTACTATTCCAGAAAAAAGGGCGCGTGCCATTAGTGGCCTGAGTATGGGCGGACACGGTGCATTATGGAATGCCATCCGGCACAAAGATATATTTGGAGCGGCAGGAAGTATGAGTGGTGGAGTAGATATCCGTCCGTTTCCGATGAATTGGGAAATGAAAAAGCAACTGGGTGAGTTTGATACTAATAAAGAATTATGGAATGCGCATACGGTTATCAATCAGATTGATAAGTTGAATAACGGAGATTTGTCTTTGATTATTGATTGTGGTGAAAGTGATTTCTTCCTGGAAGTGAACAAAGAGTTGCACCGGGCTTTATTAGCTCATAAGATTGATCATGATTTTATTACCCGTCCCGGCGGACATACCGGGGAATATTGGAGTAACTCAATTGATTATCATATACTTTTCTTTAGTAAATTCTTCGCTAAAGAAAGATAGATTATTCAATTTGTATGTTGAGTACCCTTGTATCAGTTCTGGTAACTTCCGAGGCTGTACCGTATTTATCGTATACAGTACCGGTGGAAGTTGTGGATGCCGTTAGTTTGGTTAGTTTATCATGCTCACCAATTTGATAGGTATAATCTGTCCATTCATCTTCATTACCTTCCGGGGCGGTTCGTGTAACGAAACGGGAACTTTGTCTGCCCAAGATTCGGGCGTAAATGGCATCAATATGGAAAGATAAAGGATAGATGTCGTATAAAGCGATACATGGCAGATTATATATATTCATGTCATCTCCGACTCGACAAAGAATCTTTTGTCCGTTGGTATTAATTGTTTGTAAATTACCAGAGTCATCATATTGCAGTTGTACGGAAGAATATAGTTCTCCGTCTATCTTTTCTTTTATTTCCGTCAGAAAATCATAGGTATAGGAAAAATCGTATTCTCTGGTCTGAGAATGCATTTGATATATGCATTTATGGGCGTACCCGTTATAACCAAGAATATAGGTTGCCGTATTTCCTGCGTCATCGGTCAAAGTTGCCATATTCTCGGAATAAGCGAATTTAATTTCATTACTAAGACTTTGGCCATAGAACTCTTGTGCGGTAATATGAGTTACTAATCTGTTATCGGAAAATGAATAAGTTTCTTTTTTATTTACCGTCCCTCCATCATTGGAAATTATTTCGGATATTGTTATTTGTGCTACATCCGGATATTGCTTTTCAAAAGGGCAAACTGTTCTTTTTTCTTTATCCTCATCATTCGAGCATCCCCAAAGTGTGCCTGCTATCAATAATAATAAGATATGGAATATGTATTTCATGATTTTCCTTATTTAATAATAAGACCGTTGCGGAAAGCTTTTTTCGCCTTAACACTTTTCACCGGGAGCACACGCATTGCATGGGTTGTAGGAGGCTCTGTGTTGCCAACGATGAGGCTGAGTGCTTTATTCAATAATATTTCGTTCGGATTTCCTAATGGAAGATACTGTGCCAGATTAGATGTCTCGCTGATTGAATAATTGGGTGTGAAACCTCCACTGTATTCCGATTCACCCTCAGAATTGAACACTTCGCATACCACCGGACGGAGTGCCCACGGGTATTTAGGATTCAGGAATGTTTCAGTCGCCACATTCTCACCTTTAGTGGTTTGTCCGATGAGGGTGACTGTCATATAGGGTTTCAAACAGTTAATAAGCATTTCGGCGGCGCCGGCTGTAATACTGCTGGTTATGATGTATACTTGTGAAAGATTCAGGTTCGTTCCACCCTGTAATAGTTGCGAGTCAAGTATGAGGTCATGGTTCTTTGCACTTTGTTTATCGTTATATTGTAAGTAGGCCAAAGGACTTTCCAGCTTGTCTGCCGGGACCAGTATATCTGCCAAAAGTTGTACACACTCCATTTCACCACCTGCATTATAACGGAGATCAAGAATAAAATTATCTATATTCTCTTGTTTGTATGATTGTGATAATTGACGCAGCTTATCGTTGTATTGCTGGCCATTCTCAGTAGAACCTGCGCTGAAAGAATTATATGCCAGATATGCTACCAGCTTGTTATCAACTTGGTATATAGCTGCCATATGGATTGCATCGTCTATCACAACACGTGCAGCAGGCAAGGTGATGTCACGGTTTGCTTGGATTATACCGACTTTCTTATCGTCCTTCTCATCTTCTCCTTCGATAATCTGTTCTATGTATTTACCGATACGTAACTCACGGGTTCCGCCATCTGTAAGCCATGTCTCTGTTTTCTTGGTAATAGAGTCACCGTCAATCAGCATAATCCATTCACCACGTTTCAAGCCGGCCGCTGCTGCCGGTGAATCGGGTACCACGTATGAAACAAGTGCATTGTAGGTTGTATCACTGGTGGCTACTTTATATAATGTATACTCAAAACCATAACTTAACACCGGAGTATTGTCTATGGTGTCGACCTTAGAGAAACCTTTATCTTTTGAAGATAACAAGCTTTTCAAGAAAGTTCCGGGTTCCTGAAAATAGTTCAGTTTCTTGGATGCAGGAATATCCTCATACCATAGATAGACTTCTCTCATGACGCTGTCCATCCACAAATCCCGTCCTGTTAGCGGATAGTATTCCGGCCAACGGTCTTGACCGCAGGATAACAGTGTGGTTAATGCAAGGAGTCCCAACAAGGGGAAAAGTAACAGATTCCTTCTTTTCATCAGCATCCAATTCATTGATTTTGCCTACAAAAATAGCGAATAGTTCGCTTATCTACCACAAATATGGTATAAAATTCCCTATCATATGTCATTGGCTGTTTGCTTATATCCCTCTATCTTTGCAACACTTGAATAATGAAATTAATATTTACCTAAAATACAAGCGATGATGGAAACAAAGAAATTGCGTTTTGAGACATTACAACTTCACGTAGGGCAAGAACAACCCGACCCGGCGACGGACGCACGCGCTGTGCCTATATATCAGACTACCTCGTATGTGTTCCGTGATTCAGCTCATGCGGCAGCCCGCTTTAGCTTGCAAGATTCCGGTAATATCTATGGACGACTGACTAATTCCACACAAGGAGTATTCGAACAGCGAGTTGCGGCTCTCGAAGGAGGTGTTGCCGCTTTAGCGGTAGCTTCGGGTGCAGCAGCTATTACATACGCTTTTGAAAATATAACCCGGGCGGGAGACCATATTGTTGCCGCCAAGACCATATATGGCGGAACATATAATTTGCTGGCGCACACATTACCCAGCTATGGCGTGACTACTACTTTCGTAGAGCCTAATGACTTGGAGAATTTTGAAAAAGCTATCCAAGAAAATACAAAGGCTGTATTTATCGAGACTTTGGGAAATCCTAATTCCAATATTATCGATATAGATGCGGTAGCAGAGATTGCTCATCGTCATAAAATACCATTGATTATAGACAATACATTCGGTACCCCTTACTTGATTCGTCCTATTGAACATGGAGCGGATATTGTAGTACATTCCGCAACAAAGTTTATTGGCGGACATGGCACTTCCTTGGGAGGTGTTATTGTAGATAGCGGTAAATTCGACTGGGTAGCTTCCGGTAAGTTTCCGCAACTGACTGAGCCTGACCCGAGTTATCACGGTGTACGCTTTGTTGATGCAGCCGGTCCTGCCGCCTATGTTATTCGCATCCGTGCCATATTGCTGCGTGATACCGGTGCCGCCATCAGTCCGTTTAATGCATTTATCCTTTTGCAAGGCTTGGAGACACTTTCATTGCGTGTAGAACGTCATGTGGAAAATGCGTTGAAGGTAGTAGACTTTCTGAAGAAGCATCCTAAAGTGGCTGTGGTAAATCATCCTTCGTTATCCGCTCATCCTGACCACACATTGTATCAGAAATATTTTCCGCAGGGAGCCGGTTCTATCTTTACTTTTGAGGTGAAAGGAGGAACGAAAGAAGCGCAAACCTTTATTGATAACTTACAGATATTCTCACTGTTGGCAAATGTGGCCGATGTAAAGTCGCTTGTGATTCATCCTGCCACTACTACTCATTCACAACTGAATGAGCGGGAATTGGCTGAACAAGGTATCAAGCCCGGAACGGTTCGTCTTTCTATCGGCACGGAACATATAGATGATTTGTTGGAAGATTTGTCGCAAGCTCTCGATAAGGTTTGATGCAAAAGGAAGGTAATATATTTACAAATGTGATTTATCGAAATAGAGATGTATTTTGAACCTATCTCAGTAGTATACTGAGATAGGCCTTTTTATTGTGCTGATAATTAGTTGATTATAAAAACATCTTCCTGGTTGATAAAAATCAACAAATCAATCGGGACTTTATGGCTCGTTATCACTCATGGTTACTACCTACGCAGGTCTTGTTTACGTTGATTATCATAACTTGAATATATATATATGAAAATGAAGAATATCGCCGTATTATTATCGGGAGGTGTAGACAGCTCGGTAGTCGTACACCTTCTTTGTGAACAGGGTTTACGTCCCTCCCTCTTTTATATCAAGATAGGAAAGGATGATGCCGACTACATGGATTGTTCTGCGGAGGAGGATCTAGAAATAGCATCTGTGATAGCACGCCGGTATGGTCTCCCGTTGGAAGTTGTGGATTTGCATCGTGAATATTGGGATAATGTAGCGGCATATGCCATTGATAAGGTGCGTCGTGGATTTACTCCGAATCCGGACGTGATGTGTAATAAACTTATAAAGTTCGGTTGCTTTGAACAGCAAGTCGGCAAGTACTTTGATTATACGGCAACCGGACATTATGCCACTACTGTAAATCATAATGGAAAAGTTTGGCTTGGTACAGCCCTTGACCCGGTGAAAGACCAGACAGACTTCCTCGCTCAGATAGATTATCTGCAAGTTTCCAAATTGATGTTCCCCTTAGGGAGATTAATGAAAAATGAAGTACGTGATATTGCTGTACGTGCGGCACTTCCCAGCGCCCGGCGACGTGACAGCCAAGGAATTTGTTTCCTGGGAAAGATAAACTATAATGATTTTGTTCGTCGTTTTCTGGGAGAGAAGGAAGGAAAGATTGTTGAGCTGGAGACCGGCAAGATATTGGGAACGCATCAAGGTTATTGGTTTCATACAATAGGACAGCGTAAAGGTTTGGGGCTGAGTGGCGGTCCTTGGTTCGTGGTTCGTAAAGATACGGTTGAGAACGTGATTTACGTTTCCCGTGGCTATGATACGGTGGAGCAATTCGGGAATGAATTCCGTATGCATGACTTCCATTTTATTACTGAGAATCCCTGGGAAGAGGATAAGGGTGATATTCCGGTGACATTCAAGATAAGGCATACGCCCGAATTTGTTAAAGGAATGTTGATGCAGGATGATAGAGGATATCATATCATTTCTGAGGAAAAATTGCAGGGGATTGCTCCGGGACAGTTTGGGGTGATATATGATGAGGCTTCCAAATTGTGTATTGGAAGTGGAGAGATTTATATATAATATTCTACCAAGTCTACAATTCCTGCTTTCATCGCATATTTGGTCGCTTCATGCGCATTGTTCACGCCCAATTTCCGGAAGATATTTTTTCGGTGGCTGTTCACTGTATGGAAACTGAGGTTTCTTTCAGCGGCAATTTCTTTTGTCGTCTTTCCTGAAGCGATTTCTTTTAATACATTACGTTCAGACGGAGTCAGCAGTTCATCTTTGAGGACAGGGTGATTGGCAGGCAGGTGACTGTTACCTGAGAGTAACAGGTTACTGACATGGTTACAAATAAACCGCTCTTTCCGGGAGGCGCATTGTAATGCGGTAAATATCTCTTCTTTAGAATTATCTTTCAGTACCACTCCGAATGCCATACTGCTGAATAATACTTGCCTCAGGAATCCTATACTCAGTTCATCGGAGAAGAGTAACCAATCAGCCTCTTTAAAACGTTCGTGCAATACAATCAATTCGTCCGCTCCGGTGAAATCAAATAAGGTGTAGTCAAGAATTACCACCGCTCCGGGATGAAGACGTAACTGTTGTATCAGTTCGACCTTGTTATCGGCCTCCAGTAATAAAGAGGTATCTTTCTGCTTACTCAATAGAAACATCATACCTGCTTTAGTAATATCCTGGTTATCTGCGACGATAAATTCTCTCATAATGAATGTATATATAAAAACTCCACTGCAAATGTACACTTTTTAAGTGATTTGCAGTGGAGTTGGGAATATATATATTGTAATGGGCCTTACCAAGAACGTCCCTTGAAGATATTCGATTGGCTCAACGGCAACAGGTTACCACTAATGGTCATGGTGTTGGAGTTGAAGTTCGGACTGATGGTTGCGGTTGCGTTGTTGCCACCATCGGTCAACGTAATGAATATCTGGGCTGAGATACCAATACCTTGGATACTGAAATTACAATTTACATTACCTCTTTTATCGGTGGTAATTTGAATGTCTGATACCGTACCGTCTACAGTTACACCGCCGATACCGTTAGGACCGGGATATACAGTGTTGAAAGCTACCTGCACCGTACCGCGTTGCTGGTTTACCAATACGAAGTTAGTGTTGGAAGTAACGAAAGCAGTTTGGCCGTTACGGAACATTACTTGGTTGGCTTCGATTACAAACTGTTTTGATTTTAATGCTGCTACGGCTTCATCATAAGATACTACGTCGGCTGCTTGCTGCTCTGCTTTTAGGCGGGCGCGTTCCGCATCTCTTTCCGCTTTACGGTCTGCACGACGTTCGGCTCTACTCTCTTGTGCATACATGGTAGTTGTTACCATGCTTACTAATACTAATGCTGCTAATGCAATAAACTTTTTCATACTCAATTTTTGTTTAGGTTTAAATAAATTGTTCGTTATAAGTTTATTGCAAGAACAATGCCTAATCGGGATTGTTCACTGATTTTTTAAAAATTTTATATCCGGTAGCTGCAATCAATATACTCATTAACGGGCTGATGAGGTTGAAAAAGCAGTAGGGAAGGTAGGTTAGCGTTGATACACTTAAAATTGTAGCTTGTGTCATTCCACACGTATTCCACGGAATTAAGACTGAAGTTACGGTGACGGAATCTTCCGTAGTACGACTTAATAACCGGCTTTCATATCCTTTCTTTTCGTAGACGTTACTAAACATGTTTCCGGTAAGGATGATGCTGATATATTGGTCGGCGGTTGCCAGATTGAGGAATATACCCGAACAAACGGTAGATGCTACTACGCTGACCGTATTTTTCATAAAACGTACAAACACGGAAGTGATGCTGCCCAGCATACCGCTTGCGGTCATAGCCCCGCCGAAACACATGGCGCATAGTATCAGCCAAATCGTATTCATCATACCCGCCATACCTCGTGTAGCAACTAAGTCTGTCAACATGGCACTGTCAGTATGTAGACTGGTACTGCCATATAGACTCATCATTACCCCTTTGAACATGTCATTGTTACCTGAAATTTCGTGTAATAGCTCCGGTTGGAGTATGATAGTGAATATGGTGGCCAGTAGAGTAGACAGGAATAAGGTGATAATCGAAGGTACTTTACGCGCAATCAGTATGCCTGTAACTACGGGGACAATCAGCAGCCATGGTGTAATATGAAATTTGGCTTCCAATGACGCGGCAAATTCTGCTATTTGCTGTGTGTTGTTGGTTTCATGAGTGAGTCCCATCACTGTAAAAATGATAAGGGCGATGATGAGTGACGGAACGGTAGTAATCATCATATAGCGGATATGCCGGAATAGGGGAGTGTCTGTTACTGATGCGGCAAGTACGGTGGTATCCGATAGTGGGGAGATTTTATCACCGAAATATGCACCTGAAATGATGGCGCCAGCAATCCAGCCTTCTTCAAACCCCTGTGCCTTGCCAATGCCTAACAAGGCAATGCCGATGGTAGCTATGGTAGTCCACGAACTTCCTGTCATAACTGATACCAATGCACAGATAATACACGTAGAGGCCAGGAAGAAGTCGGGATGTATAATCTGCATACCATAGTAAATCAGGGTGGGGACTACCCCGCTGAGCATCCATGCAGCACTGAGTGCACCGATTATCAGTAATATAATGGTAGCGGTAGCTATACCTCCGATATTATTTGCGATGGCTATTTCATAGTCTTTCCACGGAACGCGGTAAAAAACTATCCCGATAAATATGCAGACGGCGGTAGTAGTGAGTAAAGATATCTGGCTTCCACCGCTTAAAGCGTCGCTGCCGAAAGTACGGATAGTGGTGAATAACATTCCTACCAAAAACACGATAGGGAGCAGGGATACAATAGGAGAGGGAATTTTCTTCATTGAACTCATGGGATACGTTACTATCTCTTAATCAAATAATATATTCATTCTGTCTATACAGTATGATGAGACAAATGTATAATAAATCTGCCGAAAGTCTTTCCTTTTCCCCTTTACGCAAATAAAAATTATTAATTCTTTGCGTTTACTTGGAAATTTGATAGTATATTTGACTTCCTATTGATGTTTATGTATATTTATGGTTATGAATAAGAAATCTCTTTCAATCGATAAGAAAGTAGTTACTTTTGGCGAAGTCATGCTTCGGCTGACTACTCCCGGCTTCCGTCGTTTCTCGCAGACAAATGAATTTATTGCTACTTATGGCGGCAGTGAGGCTAACGTGGCTGTCTCGTTGGCTCACTTTGGTATTCCTACCGAGTTTGTTACCCGATTACCGGATAATGCTGTAGCTCGTGCTTGTGTCGCTTCGCTCCGTGCCAGTGGATTGGGTACGGACGGAATAATTTTCGGTGGTAAACGTTTGGGGTTGTACTATCTGGAATGTGGGGCTGCTTTTCGCAATTCCAATGTTGTCTATGATCGTGATGGGTCAGCTTTTGCAACACTGCGTCCGGGGATGATCGATTGGGAAACGATATTTGCCGATGCCGGCTGGTTTCATTGGTCGGGAATTGCTGCCGCTTTGTCGCAAGATGGTGCGGATGCTTGTCGTGAAGCATTGGAAATTGCCGACCGAATGGGACTCACGATTTCTTGTGACTTGAACTTCCGTAAGAAATTATGGAATTATGGGTGTACGGCTGCTGAAGTGATGCAGCCACTGGTACAATATAGTGATGTGATTTTCGGTGCAGAGCCTGAGTATCAGGAAATTCTTGGGATACAACCGGTGGGCTTTAAAGCGGTGAGTGCTGCTGACACTTCTTTTGATTCTGATTTGCCTTCTTTTGAAGAGTTCGGGCGTAGAGTAGCTGTTATGGTTCCTCGCTGCCGGAAGATATTCTTGGAATTACGCAATTCCATAACCTCTAATCATAACCTTCTCGCGGCTGTTCTTTATTCTGACGGTACCTTGAAGCATACTGGTATTTATGACATAGAGCACGAAGTAGACCGTGTTGGCGCAGGCGATGCTTTTGTCGGTGGTTTAATATATGGTTTGATTACTTATCCGGATGATGACCAGAAAGCATTGGAATATGCTCTTGCTGCTTCTGCTCTCAAGAATACGGTTTATGGAGATTTTAATCTTGTAACGGTGGATGAGGTGGAGAGCCTGATGAACGGGAATACATCGGGAAGAGTGTCGAGATAAAAAATAAAGGTATTAAGATTCCCTTTTGGAAATGCATAATACCTTTATGTTATTAGAATTTATTGATTATTGACTGATGCGGGTATAATGACCAATCCTTACGGCGGTTTCTTCTGGAATAGTATTGATAGGATAACTAAATTTAAGTTCAGTCTTGGATATTTGCAGGATGGTTCCTTGTATTTCCTTTCCAGCTATAACCAAAGTTACTTTATTCTCATCTTGTGTCCATCTAAAATTTGTTTGGATTGTAGGAATCCAGTCTGCATCTGAGTCATAGCCTCCGTTGTCATCTTTATTGCTGGTGTGTGCACCTGTTTGTACTCCGCTTCCGTCTTCTTTAAATTCCACGGTTACAGGATGGTGGCAAGTGTAGGTAGTGCTTTCGCCTGTTTCAATCAGTGTGTATATATCTTCTTGCAAGTTCATTAACCACTTTCCTATAATGGAACCGTATGTTTTTGTCTCTCCATAATAATAGTTGCCATCTTCTGCAATGATGTATGCGCAATAGTAGTACATTTTGTCGTTATCTATAGAAAAATCAGCTTGATATTTACCTTCGGTATGTGTAGAAGCTTCTATATGCGCATCGTTGACGGTTGGATTTTTATTGGTGGTGCTGTAGCAAAAGCCATAAAGTATAGGCATTTGAGGCATTTCGGGATCAAACTCTCCAAACAGAGTGAGTGTCTTGTTTTGGGCGGTAGCATTTTGGGTAGTTACAACAATTTCTCCTTCAATCTCTTTTTTAGGTGTAGCTTCTATCTTTCCAAGTAAAGGAAGTTTAATAAGCGGAATAACTGCATAGTCCCATGCGGTTTTTAAATCATTGTATTCATGAGTATATGGATTGGGCATGCTGCTTTCTGTCTGAAAATCTCTCCATTCGGATATTTCGTTGAAATCATTCTTCTTAGAAGTTAGTTTGTAAGCTATTTGTACGGGAAAGAGTAAGTCATGTTGTACAGTTGATTTAACAGTAGCCGTTTTTTTATTTTTATCTCCTCGTTCAAAACTCATATTATTAAACTTGGGCAGTAAATAGAAATTTTTATTTTGTCCCAATGATGCTTGGACTTTTGCTTCAGCATTTATTTCTAAATCCTCTAAATTTTTGAAAAAATTAAATTCAACTCCAGCTTCAACTAAAAATGGTGTAAATTCAACGTATGCATCGCTTAATTCATCATAGCTTTTTTGGGTGACGTCCTCCATAGAAAGATTTGCGGAAATTTCCGGACCAAGAGTGAAAGGCATACTCAAGGAAACTATTTTCTCTGAAAAAAGACTTGCTGTCAGAGCACATTTTAGCCCTGCATAGATACTGCCGTTCATGGAGAACTGAGCATTAGCTGTTACCACAGGCTCTGATTGTTTGTCTGAACGCCAGTTAAATGTAGTTTCTCCATTTTTATAGAGAAATCCGATGGTGCTATAGTTCTCAAAAATGATAGATGAATTTAGTATACATTTACCTTTCGCGGTACCAAATAGGCTTATCTCAATTTGAGGATGTAATATAATTTCTGTCGCTATTCCGGCGGGGGAAGCTTTGGGAGCAAGGGGAATTGTTTTAAGCTTTTTATTAAATAAATCACCTCCTTTATTTCCTTTATCGAAATTTAAATTGAAGCTTGGACCCATAGAAGTCTTTTGCTGTAATGTGAAAGAGGCAAATGGCTTATGGGCTTTATTATTAATGTCTATTGTATATTGAAAAATGAACCCTTGGCTGAGATTGAATTTGATAGATGAATTTGTAGAGAATTTTTCTGTATAATTAATCTGGAAGCCTTTGTATCCGTTACTTTCATATCCGCCAATACCTATATTAGTGGCACGCGTATCTGCCAAATCGGATAAGTCTATTTCCATTTCTCCTTTTACATTTAGCTGTTCAAAAGCTTCGTCCAAATATGCTTTCTCTGTATGTATCTTATATCCGTTGGACGTTTTCTCTACATCAGATACTTTTCCTAAAAAGCCTAACGGAAATTCTTTTGTTTCTTTGGTTTGCAATAATATTTGTCCCTTTTTAGGAAGCTCAGATTCTTTTATTGAATTATCTAATTCAATATCCATTTCGGTTACAGGGACTGTAATATGATCCGTTATTTCTTTTGTTAGGCTTATGGTATTGTCTCCTAATACAATTTCTTCATTTTGTTCCGGCTCAGGTTCTGACAATGAATTTTTATCGTTGTCGGTCTCTTTTGAACAACTGAAGAAAAGAAAGAATGTAGCAATTAATAAATATACTTTTTTCATATTCTGTATTGTGTAATTAGCTGGGGTATGATGTGAATTATTGCATGGAGAGTGGATAGCGTTTTTTTCTTGCTACTCATCCTATTTTTATTTTATAACAATAGAGTATTCCAGTATTAATATCTTTCAAAGAAACAGTACAACTCTCATATTTACTCCAAATGGTACTTCCTACATTGAAAGATTTGCTTCCGGAGGCATTGCTTACATATCCTAAACTTTCTTTTTTAATGCCGCTGATGCTCCAAAAGGAAACTCCCAATTCGTACGTTCCTTTTGTTTTAATATCGTAGGTGATTTTGCCATATTGGTGATTGTCCTGTATAGTGGCGGATAGTTTTATATTCTTCCCTAAGGTTTCCACTGATGTACTGCGATAATAAGTAATGTTGTTGCTATTTACGTGGAATGGGCGGATGTAATATGTTGTTCCACCGGAGAGTTCGGAAATGGTTCTGGCAGAATTATTGTTCGGATTTTCAATTTGTTCCGATGTGGCAATATCGGTTATTTTAGGATACTGTGTCGTTCCGGCACAAAAGCCGACAGTCAGATATTTACTAATGCTTTTGTCTGCATACTCACCATGTACGTATATGTTATGTTTTCCGTTAAACTCTTCTACGCTCGAAACGACGGCCTGCATCTCTTTGTTTTCTTGGTTGTTATTTCCGGTATTTGTATCACCATTATTATTACTGCCATTGTTTTCGCTTTCGTTATTATTGTTGGGGTTTGCTTCACCAATGTAGAAGTCTCCGGAAATAGAAGCTACAAAATTTGTATTACTTTTTAAATAAGTTCCTCTAAATGTACCTTTGGTAGGAGTTGTGAAGTTGAGAGTTATTTCCCACATATATACGTATGTGATATTAGTTAAAACCTGATATCCATTGATGATTAGAGTTGCAATGTTATCTTTTAAATTGCTGTAGAGATATTTACTATCTGTCTTTGTCATATTCTCAGCCTCACAATATGTCTCATTTACAGGTCGTATCCATAATCCATAGTCATACGGGTGGTTGTTTTTATCTATTAAAGTAATTTTTTGTCCAATAAGATTTGTTGGTACACTACCTTTATCAGCTCGTTTTTCATTATCTTGTTCTTCATCATTATCAGAACATGCTGTAGCCGCTAATGTTATTATACCAAATAGTAATATGAGTTTTGATGTAAGTCTTTTCATATGTTATTGTTTTTTGTGTCTTTATTCTTTTTGATTGCTTTTATGTTATTGGGTGGTAATAATATAAAGAGAGAGGTAGCGTGAATGTATCCTCTCTCTTCATAAATGTTATTAGTTTAATAATGTTGAACTATTTTCTTCTTGTTTTAATCTTGCTTTTTCTGGCTTGTAGATTAGTGGTAGTTGCGTCGAACTCTTTTGTGATTTGGAAATAGATGACCCCTTCTTTATTGTCTCCTTCTATTTTATATAAACCATTGCTATCCGGTTTCCATTCACCCCAATTACTATTTTGGTCATTTCTATAACGTTCCATCCAATTGATGGTTTTATCTGCATTCAGTACTATTTTTTCTTGGTAATTCATGTTATCTGTCTCTTTTTGTGTATAGGTGCCTGCCGGAAATGCTCCATTTGGAATAAATTCATAATAATCGGCCTCTCCTTCAGCTATAATACAAGTATTTCCTTCAAATTGGTAACTTGCTTTCCAAATACAGTCTAAAGCATTATCATACTTGTCTTCTTTCGCTTTCAATGTTGTTACTTCAGTAGATTTTTTATCAGCTAATTTCATATTGTTATAAATATGATAGCATGCTGCTTTGTACTTTTCGTTTACTTCCTCAAAATTATCGAAATTTATAGCACTCGTTTCGGGTAAAGATTCCATCAAACTGATGTACTTTGTTTTAGCTTCGCTTGATGTGATGACCTTTAGAGTGATGGTTTTTGAAATAGCTGTATTATCTGCTGACTTGATTGTTATGGTAATTTCTTTGCCGGTTTCTAAATCCTCTTTGGGCTTGAAATATAGATAGCTTTCCCATTCATCTCCCGATTCTTCTACGTTAGTTGCCCAATCATTTAAGCCATTATAACTAAAGATAACTTTGCTATTGCTGGAGAAATTACCACTTCTGTCAACGCCCCATGCGGTAATTTCTAATATATCAGTTCTATAGTATCCTTCATCCTCATCTGCCTTAGTATATTCTTCATAATAAACCGTGGGATTGATGTAAATAATATCATTTATGGGGGTTGGTGCTATATGTAGGGCTGTAGTTTCTCGTTTTCTAAGTGGAATCAACCCTTTGATTGCTTTGCTCAATTCCTCATAGGCTGTTTCTATTTCTTCTTTAGTGGCATCTGCTTTAGAGACAATTGCTTTAGCTGCATCTAGTTTTTGAATCATTTTATTATAAGACTCTTGTGTATAGTTACTACTAATAAATGGGTCAGCTTGCTCTATTAGTTTTTGTAGACTTTCCTTTGATATAGTTGTCCATTTAGCATACAACTTTATATCATTTTCAATCGGAGTGTTGGCATTGAACTCAGTAGTCAGTTCTTTATTGGTGTACCAGCCGTCGAATGCTGAACCTGTTTTTACAGGAACAGGGACATTTGCCAATAAACCTCCTTTGGCAACTTTCTGTTCGGCAATCTCATTTCCACCATTTGTTTCAAAACTTACGATGACGGATTCAGAAGCCCATTTGGCATAGAGGGTAACATCTTCCGTTACCACGTCTTTGCTGAAATCCCAGGCTTTGGCATAATCAACGCTTGTGTACCAACCGCCGAAGATAACTCCTGCCTTGGTCGGCGCTTCGGGTTCAGTAACTTTATCACCGTCTTTCACCGTTTGTGCAGATACAGCCGAACCGCCTTGGGTGTTAAAAGTAACGGTGAATGTCTTTTTTACTGCTTCCTCGTTGTCGTCAGAACAACTAACTGCTATCATGGCACATATAGCCAAGGTGCATAATAATGAAAAGATTTGTTTCATTTTCTTCTAAGGGTTTACTTTAAAATTGTGTATACTTATCTCACTAAATAGTTTCTTGTCGATTCTTTAATAATGAATGTTACAAAGATACGGGAAACTATGTAGGCGAAGCTGGTAGCCGTGTGGCTGAAACCGCTACAGATTTATAGACAATTTGGCACTTCTTGAGATAGCTCTGAGGTATAAAATTGGAAAAAGTTGTAGTTCAATATCTGCGAAATGCGGAGAAGTAGTTCGGTGTCTATACTTTGTTTGCGGAATATTTTGTAGACATTGGTACGGTCGCAATAGAGTTTATTGGCGAACCAGCTGACGGAGCGTTCCTGGCGATGAAGTTCTGTTTCTATTAATTGACCGATGTGTACCATAGTGCTGTATAAAAAAAGGCGGAACCATTCGTAACCTATTTTCGTCTGAGGCACCGCCAAGCACCATGTAAGTAAATAAGTACGAACAGTCCACGCCCAACAGCGTGAACTTTCACTTACTTATTCTCACTTACTTCAAATTGGCGGTTTTCAGACGAGAGAATAAGAGCTAAAGCTCATTATCTTTAATATGTATAAGAATGGAAACGCTTTCCCTATTGTTTATTATTTATATTCATTTAAATATTTGCTGCCGGTTAACTGACCTTTTACAGCTATTTTTAGCTTTAATGCTATGGCTTTCTAATAATTCTAATATAAATTTTGCGACGCAAAGATACTAAATGTTTTGTATCTTTTGCATTTTTTCTTTTTCCAAAAGAACGCCCCCTTTCTCTTCTTCGCTTTAAGATAATGTGAGAAGTTGGGAAAGGGGGTAATTTTTTGTATTTCTCAATAGTAGTTTATACTTCTACTACAGTTTCCATTGTTTCCGGTTTGGGCTCTGCTGTCAGGTTGCGATAGATAACTGCGCTGCATCCGAGTGTTGCCACAGTGTAGACAATGCCGACGAGGAACAGAAGTAACATTGCGAATCCATCGCTTGCAATGGCGAATATAATCCAAAAGAGGATATAGAATGCCAAGCCCAACAGGAATGACACGCCGAAGATAGTCCATTTGTAGCCATAAGTGGCTTTGTTGCTTCGAATCATAGCTTCGCCCGGAGCTACACCTTTATCAAGTAAAATATAGATTGCAAGTGACCAGCCTATGGATATGATGATTCCTGGTATGATCATGAAGAATAAAGCGGGGATAATGGCAAGATACATCAAACCTATCAACGTGAAGTATTCTCCCATGAACTTACGGTATTTTCCGTCGAAAATGAATAGGGGAGAAATAACTTTTCCTTTACTCAACTCAATGGGAATCGTTGTCATGGCGATGGTAGTACCAACATTTAAATAGGGAATCCAGATAGTAAGTAGCCAAAGAACGGTAGCTCCCAACATAGATATTGCATTTTTAATACCTAAACCAATACCTTCGGAGAGAACTCCTACCACAGTGATTTTCTTTTGTGTGTCCATAATACGATAAGTTTTGATAAATATTTGATAATATATACCTGTTTTGACAAATATAAACTTTTTATATCAGGAATCAAAACTTATTGAAAACTCTTTTTTATCAAAAAGACTGCATTACCGAATAAACCTCAGTAATACAGTCTTCTAAAATTGTTATTGATGGACGATGTTATTCTTTATACCAGTTCTGGTTATCTTTACCATTACTTTTTACCCAACCGTTATATCCTTTATACAGTAGGTCGATAGGCTTTTTCTCATTTTTTCCATCCAATAATTTCTGAATGTCATTTTCATTAGCTCCACTCAAAAAGAAAGCAAACGGGTAATTACCTTCGCGTACGTAATAGATATTTTGTGATGGGTTAGACGTGTCATCTCCCTTTTGGAAGTAAGACATATCCATTTTAGATGTAGGCTTTTCTTTCGGAATATGTACTTCCCAACGTTTTCCGCTTTCTCCATTCTTGAAGATAAAAGGTTGGGCTTCTGACGGTGTAGTTACAGGGGTATCATATTTTAGTGTTACTTTATACTCTGCTCCTATAATTTCTTTCACATTCTCCGTCAGGATATAAACGTTATCGTCTTTTTCGAAAGTGAAGTTTGTCTCACTGAACTCTTTTTCTCCCGGTTTGCGGATATAACATGTGATGGTCGAAGCACGTCCTACGCCAATCAATCTAAAAGCTAAACCGTTGCTGTTTCCGGCAAAATTCTGGAATGTCTTGAGAATGAATGATTCAGCATAGATATTATTGTCTTTATCAAAAGTCTTTCCATAATTGTAACGTACTATAACATCATTCATATCATAGTCTCCCTTACTGGGCCAAAGATCCTCAAATGCATAAATGCCTTTTAATACCTCTGCTGTTGTCTGATTCTTATCTGGATCTACATCCGGATCTACTTCGATAGCTTCAACCGGATTAGACTTCAATGCAACAACTACATCGCTAAAGTTTTGGTCATCTACATGATCTTCAAAAGAAACCATAACGAAATCTTTATAATTATAGGCTGCAGTACGCGGAGAATGAAAGGCATTACCACTGTTGTCAATACTTAAGCCCTCGGAAGTTGCAGAACGATAGTGCTTATTGCTTGTAAAACCACTGATACGATTACTCCATGCGTTGTTGGCAATGACGAGACCTACTTTGTATCCGGCAGGGAAGGCATTAGTTTCACCTTCTTTACTACCACTGGCGATATTGGGGTAATATTTTAATTGTACGGCTGTCAAACGGTCTATACCGGCTGTCTTGTTTGCCGCACTGGGATTGTTACTCCATTTTCCGTCTTGCGTGTTAGGAAACAGCATAATAATATTGGCATCATTTAAAGTTGCGGGAGCATTTCCTGCTTTATAATAGTAATAGCCCATGGAGCAATTCCAGCAAGTGTTTTGCCCAAGGAAAGTTACTGCAATTTCAGCAGGTTCAGTAATGGATATATCAGAATAACAACGCAACTCTTCCGGGCACGTCTTATTGATGTTAATTACCTGAGAGTGTGCGGTATAAAGACCGTCTCGATCATTGGCGGCTAATTTTCCCGTATACTTATAGCCTATCTCTCCGTTTCTCTTTAAGTTGTAATCACCTAACCATGTTTTCCAACGGTCATCATTATATTCAGCTGGATGGTCTTTTGTAACCATGTAACTGTTAAATTCACTTTTGGTAGTTGTCACACTTCTGGATATCGCTTCTGTTACTGTTTCATCTGCAGCTTTAATGATACCGTTTGTTACATCTGCTTCTATCAGTGTCTGGGCAAAGAAAGAAGGAGTATAGATATATACCTTTTTTAAATAGGCAGGTAACTCTATAGTCTGCTTAAAAGTGCTGTTATCAGCTGTATAGGCTGTAAAAAGAGGAGTCACATCAGACTTTTTTGTATAGCCATATTCGGTAGGGGTAACCGGCATCTCATCGTAAACCTCAAAATATACATTAGCTTCTACACCACAATTGGCATAGCTCACCTCGAGACTGGTTGTTGATTGAACAGTAGAAAAGTCAAAGTCGTTAAATTTAGGACTTTGATAAACTTCTTTCTCAGCGCAGCTGCTGAATGCGAATATAGCAATCAAAGCAGTTCCAATCCATTTTTTGTTCATAGCGTTTGTATTTTATTTTTTGATTAGCAAACTAATACGCTACAAAAATACTATTATGGATTAAAATATACAACTATATTTGGTTAATTTTAAAATAATATGGACGATATATGCAACTTTTGATAAGCAATGGTCTTTTCTTTTATAGCTTTGTCTCTTTATGACAGATAGTGATTAGCAGTGAAATTAGTGTTAATACAGTGCCTATCCCTGCTACACCGCTCCAACTCCATCTTTGCCAGCAACTACCTGCAAGGAAAGTGCCTAAGGAACCTCCAATGAAATAAGTAGTCATGAAAATTGTATTAACACGGTTAGACGCCGATGGACAAATGTCGAAAATGCTGGTTTGGTTGCTAAGTTGAATACATTGCATGCCTATATCTATAAGGATTACACCTGCTATGATTCCTGCATATGTATTTCCATAAAAGTATAGTGAAACCCATGCCAGCAGGTTTAGTCCACAACCTATAAAATTGAAATTACGAATACCTACTTTCTTTACGTATTTACCTACAAATGATGCGGTCAGTGCACCTGCTATGCCACATAATCCCAGTATGCCAATTACATCGCTGTTGGCATAAAAAGGTGCTTCTCCCATTTTGAATGCCAGACACGACCACATTGCCAGGAATGAGCCAAATGCTACTCCTGCGCGCATAGAGTATATACGAAGTGCCGGATACGTCTTCACCAGCATATAGAGTGATTTCATTAAATCATTGTATTTCCCTTGAAAAGTAGGGCGTATGTCTGGTAATACTTTTAATACGACAATGGCGCATATCAGCATCAAACCTGCTGCGATGAGATACATTTCACGCCACCCTAAAATTTCTCCAATGAAACCGCTTACAACACGTGAGGCTAATATACCGGTTAATAATCCTGATATGACAATTCCTACATTGCGTCCCTTGTTTTCAGGGCGGGAGAATTGCGAAGCAATCGGTACAAAAATTTGAGGTATCATAGAACAAATGCCGGTGACCAGGGATGCTACCCAGATAATGTAAATATTGGGAGCAACAGCTATTGCCAATAAGGGGAATATCAGTAAAAAGAAATTGATTAAAATGATCTTTTTTCGTTGATAGAGATCGCCCAAAGGTACTATGAATAGTAATCCCAAGGCGTAGCCAACCTGCGTTATCATCGCAATCAGATTTGTTTTGAACTCTGATACACCCAACTCATGGCGCATGACGTTCAGCAAAGGCTGGTTATAGTATAAGTTGGCTACGGAGATTCCTGCTACGATGGCAAGAGTCCAAAGTATATGTGCGGGAAGTCCGTCATTTTCTTTTAGTTCTGTTTTCATGTTGCAAAGATAATTCCTTTCAATATAGAAGCCAATAGTTTCAGGGTATTGAAATTAGAGAAAAGTAATCGATGAAACGTGGTACTCTACACCGGAAAATAAATAAAATTAGCCCTTTTAGATTTTTCTGCAAAAAAAGATTCTATATTTGTATTCGTTTGAGAACGAAAAACTTATATACATATCAAGGGTATGGAGCAGGAACAGCTACTATCTATTTTTAATTCACTTCCAGTGGGCATTGGGTTCTTCACGACTGACGGGACTTTGGTGAGGTGTAATGATCGGTTCTGTCAGATCTTTGGGGCTGATGCGCAGTCATTACTCGAAAAGAAACTGAACATAAACGATAATGCTTTAGTGCCCGATGAAGTCAAAGAGGCTGTTCGTTGCGGACATCCCATACAAACGAGTTTCTTGTACGATTTTGATAGTCAGCGGAAGGAAGAACGTTTCTTTTCTACCCGTACATGTACTTGTTATCTGAAGTGTAATGGAAATCCTCTTTATGATAAAACCGGTGAGAGCGCTAATTATATTTTCATCTTTGAAGACATCACGGATTCTGTAGAGAAGGAAGAAGTTCTTCGCCAAAGTCGTCGTAAAATGGAGCTTGCCATGAAAGCTACCGATATTATGCTTTGGGAGTTTGATGTGGTAGAGAAGATGTTTTATAGCGATAATGAGCCTTTGAATGGATATGATCAGTCAAAGCCTGTTTCTATAGACCTTTATTTGAGAACTCTGCACCCGGATGATCGAAGCCGTGTTGCAAATATCATAGACAGGATGAGCAAAGGAGAATATTATACGTTCTCATTTGATAGCCGGGTGATGCTACCGGATAGCTCTGAATGGCAGTTCTGTACTATCAGCGGTGCGCCCTATGAATGTGTTACTGGTGGAAAAGTAGTGAAGTATGTCGGTACACGCAAAAATAATACCTTGTTGCGTAATAAACAGCAATTCTTCTATAAAGTACTGAACAGTCTTCCACTATCCATACATATAAAAGATGTGGAAGATAATTTCCGATATGTTTTCTGTAATGAAGAAAGCAAGCAAATGTTTGGTACCACTGAGGATAAAACCACTTATGATGTGTTGACAGAAGATGAAGTGGAACGTATCCAAAAGACCGATTTTGAGGTATTCAATACTGGAACTCCTTATTTAGGATTAGAGCGGATTGTATTAAGGGATGGTCGTAGTTATGATACTATTGTGCGCAAAAGTATTATTGAGGACAATGGAAAACGTCTGTTGCTTAATACTCGTTGGGATCAGAGTTTGCAGAATGATTTGAAAAGACGTGCTCAATTGCTGGGCATCACTATGGAAGCAATGGATGCTTTTACCTGGTTTTATGAACCAGACAAGAACAGAGTGAGTTTTGGTGAAGGATTTGATAAGACCGGAAGAAGGGCGATGGAAGTTAATACCGTGGAGAAATATCTTCTTTTAGTTCATCCTGAAGATAGGAAAAAGTTTGTCACTACTTTGCAGAAAGCAGTGAATCAAGAGGAAGATGTGTGGGAAGTGGAATACCGGATTGACTTTGACGGTGATGGGGAATATCAGTGGTGCGAATCGCGTGGTATGCTCGAAACGACCTTGTTAAATGATGCTCCTTATAAATATATGTTCGGAATGACGCTTAATATCAATGCACATAAAGAAACCGAATTGACTTTATTGAAGAATAAGGAAGCATTGAATGACCTAATACGTCAGAATGAGCTTGTTCTTAATAATACAAATTCGGGTTTGGCTTACATTTCAAAGGATTATGTTGTGCAATGGGAAAATATTTCTCTTTGCTCAAAGAGTCTTTCTTATGAAGCCTATAAAAAAGGAGAATTGTGTTACAAGAGTGCTCATAACCGGACTTCTCCATGTAAGGACTGTGTGTTGCAACGTGCCTTTGCTTCTCATCAAACGGAGCAAATTAAATTTTGGCTGGATGATTCACATGTTGTAGAAGTTTTTGCTACCCCGGTTTTTCTGGAGGATGACATGATGGACGGCATTGTTATACGCGTAGATAATGTCACGGAACGGGAGCGAATGATTGTTGAATTACAGGAAGCCAAACGTCAGGCTGAACAATCAGATAAATTGAAATCAGCGTTTTTGGCTAATATGAGTCATGAAATCCGTACTCCGTTGAATGCGATTGTAGGTTTCTCCGAATTAATGGCATATGCTGAGGAAGAGGATAAGGAAGAGTATATACAGATTATCAATAACAATAATGAATTGCTGTTAAAGTTGATAAGTGATATTCTTGACTTGTCCAAGCTGGAAGCTGGTTCTGTAGAATTGAAATATGAGTCGTTCGACTTTTCAGAATATTTTAATAATATGACTGTATCCATGAGACAACGTCTCAAGAATCCTAAGGTCGAGTTGATTTCTGTTAACCCTTACGCTTGTTGTAAAGTGGTACTTGACCGTAACCGGGTAGCCCAGATATTAACCAATTACGTTACTAATTCTATTAAATATACTCCGGAAGGTTATATTAAAATGGGATACGAGCCTCAGGATGGGGGAATTTATTTTTATGTGAAAGACTCCGGTATAGGTATAGCTAATGAGAAAAAAGGAAAAGTTTTCCAGCGTTTTGAAAAACTCGATGAGTTTGCTCAAGGGACAGGGTTGGGACTTTCTATTTGTAAGGCAATAGCTGAAGCCATGGGAGGTAGTGTCGGCTTCGAATCGGTATATGAGAAAGGTTCTTTGTTTTGGGCATTCTTGCCTTGTAAAATGGACATACCTATTGCAGGTGTTGTGTCAAAACAAGTAGAGTCTAGGGATATGGAAATAGATGAAGAAATTGCTCGTTCAAAAACTGTTTCCACGGAGAAAAAGAAAATTCTTATAGCGGAAGATATGCATAGTAATTTTCAACTTGTATCAACTTTGTTGCAAAAGAACTATGAATTATTGCATGCTGTAAATGGAAAAGAAACCTTAGATATAGTGCGTAGCGAGCATATAGACTTGTTGTTTATGGATATGAAAATGCCTGTAATGGATGGCTTATCGGCGACGGCTGAAATTCGTAAATTTAATTCTGAACTTCCTATTGTTGCCCTCACTGCTCATGCTTTCGAGTCCGATCGTATGGCTGCATTGGCAGCAGGTTGCAATGATTATCTCATAAAACCGATTGACAAGACGAAGTTGATGGCGGTATTGAAAAAGTATTGCTGATGCTTGAAACAATAACAAGAATATCCTTTCTGAAGGTATAGATATAGATTATTTACTAAAAGTGAAAACTTATGATGCAAGACATTGTAAATGGGCGTTGTGGTTGGTGTGGAACCGACGAATTGTATGTTAAATATCATGACGAGGAGTGGGGAAGGTTAGTAACTAATGACAAGGTGCTGTTTGAATTCCTTGTGTTGGAAAGTGCCCAAGCCGGACTGAGTTGGATAACCATTCTTAGAAAACGGGAAGGTTACCGCAAAGCTTTTTACGATTTCGATGCCGAGCGCGTGGCGCAAATGAATGATGAAGACGTTGAATGGTTGATGCAGTTTGATGGTATTGTGAAAAACCGTCTGAAAATCAAATCTGCAATCACTAATGCAAAGGTGTTTCTTGCGTTGCAAAAAGAGTTCGGCAGCTTTTATGACTATACGCTCTCTTTCTTTCCAAATAGAATGCCCATTGTTAATTCTGTGCGATCTATGAGTGAAATTCCTGCATCATCTCCCATATCTGATGCTATGAGCAAGGATATGAAAAAGCGTGGATTCAAGTTCTTCGGATCAACGATTTGTTATGCTCACTTGCAGGCTGCAGGCTTTATTAATGATCACCTGATAGATTGTGTTTGTAGAAAAGGCACTGTATAAATATGGTGACTGACAGGATGCATTTATACTCTCTCTTGTCCTTAGGCGGCTAACTATGTACCATAAATAAACAGAAACTCCTGCAACCTTAATGATTACAGGAGTTTATCTATATACAGTAACTTATATTACTTGCTCAAAGCCTGAGATACGTCTACAGCACAAGCCACTGTACAACCTACCATAGGATTGTTACCAATACCCAGGAATCCCATCATTTCTACGTGAGCAGGAACTGATGAAGAACCAGCGAACTGAGCGTCTGAGTGCATACGACCCATTGTGTCTGTCATACCATAAGAAGCAGGACCGGCAGCCATGTTATCCGGATGGAGTGTACGACCTGTACCACCACCTGATGCTACTGAAAAGTAAGGCTTACCAGCCAAACCACGTTCTTTCTTATAAGTACCAGCAACCGGGTGTTGGAAACGAGTCGGGTTGGTAGAGTTACCTGTGATAGATACGTCTACGCCTTCTTTCCACATAACAGCTACACCTTCGCGAACGTCGTCACAACCATAGCATTTAACTTTTGCACGATCACCGTCAGAGTAAGCGATTTCGCGAACTACTTTCAGTTCACTAGTATAGTAATCAAACTGAGTCTGAACATAAGTAAAGCCGTTGATACGAGAGATAATCTGTGCGGCATCCTTACCCAAACCGTTCAGGATACAACGCAAAGGTTCTTTACGTACTTTGTCAGCTTTAGCTGCAATCTTGATTGCACCTTCTGCTGCAGCGAATGATTCGTGACCTGCCAAGAAAGCAAAACACTTAGTTTCTTCGCGGAGCAACATAGCTGCCAGGTTACCATGGCCGATACCAACCTTACGGTCGTCGGCTACAGAACCCGGAATACAGAATGCTTGCAGACCGATACCGATAGCTTCAGCAGCTTCAGCAGCGTTTTTGCAACCTTTCTTGATAGCAATAGCACAACCTACTACGTAAGCCCACTTTGCATTTTCGAAGCAGATAGGCTGAGTTTCTTCACACGTTTTATAAGGATCAAGTCCGGCAGCGTCGCAAATGGCGTTAGCTTCCTCGATGTCTTTGATGCCGTTAGCGTTCAGGGCAGCAATGATGCCTTTGATACGACGGTCTTGACTTTCAAATTTTACTTCTCTAATCATATTTCTTTCCTCCTTATATTATTCGTGACGTGGATCAATGTGTTTAACTGCTCCCTGTTCTGCTGTTACACGACCATAAGTACCTGTAACTTTCTTCAATGCTTCGTTAGCATCAGTTCCCTTCTTGATTTCATCCATGAATTTACCCATGTGAACGAATTCGTATCCACAGATTTCATCATTCTTATCCAAGAAGATATTTTTGATGTAACCTTCAGCCATTTCAAGGTAACGAGGACCTTTAGCCAGAGTACCATAAAGGGTACCTACCTGGCTGCGCAGACCTTTACCTAAGTCTTCCAGACCTGCACCGATAATCAAACCACCTTCAGAGAAAGCAGACTGAGTGCGTCCGTAAACGATTTGCAGGAAGAGTTCGCGCATAGCTGTGTTGATTGCGTCGCAAACAAGGTCAGTGTTCAGTGCTTCGAGGATTGTTTTACCCGGAAGGATTTCAGCAGCCATAGCAGCTGAGTGAGTCATACCGGAACATCCGATAGTCTCAACTAAAGCTTCCTGGATAACGCCTTCTTTAACATTCAGTGTCAGTTTACAAGCACCCTGCTGAGGAGCACACCAACCGATACCGTGTGTCAAACCTGAAATATCAACGATTTCTTTAGATTTTACCCATTTGCCTTCTTCGGGTATGGGAGCCGGTCCGTGGTTAGGACCCTTCTTTACAACACACATGTGTTCCACTTCGTGTGAATAAGTCATAATTAGCTCTTTTTTTAAGTTATAATTAAAAAAAACGTAGTTCCGTTGTTAAAATCGGTCACAAAGGTAGTCGTTTTCTTGCTTTCCGCCAACCGTTCAATTTGACTTTTTTATTAAAAATAGGTAATAATAAGTTGTAACTCTGTGGAATGTAATGTGGAGTTTGCAGTTATTACGGTTCTGTTATCGTTAAACTGGTTCCTGCATATTGACTGACTACGTTTTCTACTTTTTCGGCAGGAATGGTTTCGAACTTATATGTCGGAGTGAATGAACTATCGGTTCCTGTGTCAGCAGAGGTATTGCTGAACAGGTATTGGTCGAAACGTAGTTTGCCGTCGTCATTGTATGTCTTATGGGCTTTTTTGATGCCGATGAATGCAGATTTCTCTACATATTCTGTCTTTCCCTGTGGAAGTATTGATGTAATACGTTAACTTTGCACCCAATTAATCTATATAAACATGGTAGAAGTAACGGATATAGCTTTGCAAAAGGCTGCAAGTGAAGGAATGGATGCTTTCATTCAAGTATTTACGGGTGCATATAAGAAGGTTATCAATGGTATGCTAACTGCCGAGACAATGCCGTTATTGACGGGGGAACAGCATTCATTGTTGGCTTATCAGATATTTCGTGATGAATTGATGGAAGGAGGATTTTGCCAATTAATACAAAATGGATATGGCGGCTATATTTTTGCTAATCCGTTTGCCAAAGTGATGCGCTTATGGGGAGTGGGAGATTTGAGTAAATTGGTGTATGCTGCCAGAAAGATATACGATGAACATCGCGAAGATTTGGAACGGGTACGTACCGATGATGAATTTATGGCTATGTATGAGCAATACGAAGCTTTTGATGAGTTAGAAGAAGAGTTCTTAGAAAAAGAAGAAGAGTATACAGCACTGATTGCTGGCTATGTAGATGAGCATTTGGATTTATTTGCAAAAATAATAAAGTAATTGTTGCAGTATTTTTTAAGTTTCTGCATTTAAGTTATGTGAAATGAATTTTATATCTTTGCAAACTCTAAAAAAATAATGTTTATGAAACAATTGAAATTCTTGATGGTTGCCTTTACCTTATTAATGGGCGTTTCTTTAACTTCGTGTATGGGTGAGAGCGATCCTACAGTATCTTGGGCCACTTTTATGAGAGTGGTAGAAACATATCCATTTTATACTTTTCAAGCCGCAGATGGCGTGAAGTTTGTTGCGACAAATTCTTCAGAATTGCAATCTATGTCTTCAAAGATTAATTATAATGATATTGTATATGTGCAATATGCTTATAACTCAGATGAACAGCAAGTTACTAATGAGACAAAGTCTATTGATGCAAAAATGACCCTTTACTATAATGCATCTTCTGCTAGTCGTAGTATTACGGAAGAGGGCAATGGAGCAGGAGAGCCTTATGAAAATGCAACTGTTATTGATATGTATCCTGCTACGAAAGGTGGTTTAACATATTTTGATAAGAATACTTTATTGCTTTGTGTGAGATATATGGCTCAGAAAGATTTGTCACTGCACAACTTTACATTAGTTTATGATAATACAGTTGAAGAAAATGCGGAAGATGGTGTTTTGAATTTATATCTTCGTCATTCGAATACGGAAGAAAAACCGGATCAAACTGTGGATGGTTATTTCAGGGCATTCGATATTACAGATTTCCTTTATCAATATGGAAAGACGCCTACGAAGATTAAAGTTTGGATTAATGAAACTGACAAAAGCGGTTCTTATAAATTAGAAGATGCTAAAAAAGAATTGCAATCATATGAAGTGGATTATAAAAGTGTTTTTGAAAAAAACTAATAATTGAACTACAAAGAATTATTCCATATAGCAATGTTACTGATTTCCTCTCCGGCTCGTGCCTGGGAGGAAATTCGTTTGGAAGAGGATAAGCGAAAGGTGTTTACATCTTTTGTTTATCCTATGATTGGTTTATGCGGGTTGTCAGTCTTTATCGGCACTTTGTTGGCGAAAGGGTGGAGCGGACCGCAAAGTTTTCAATATGCCATGACGCAGTGTTGTGCGGTGGCGGTATCCCTTTTTGGTGGATACTTTTTAGCGGCTTATCTCATTAATGGGTTGCGAGTCCGTATGTTCAGGATGGACAATGATATTCCTTTGACTCAACAGTTTTCCGGTTATGCATTGGTAGTACCTTTTTTGCTTAAGATTATTATTGGTATCCTTCCGGATTTCAATATAATAGCCTTGTTGCTTCAATTCTATATTGTATATGTTGTGTGGGAAGGAAGTGCTATTTTGATGAAAGTGACAGAAAAAGACCGTTTACGGTTTACCATTCTTTCTTCTATTTTGTTAATAGTTTGTCCGGCAGTCATAGAATTTATATTCAATAAATTGACGCTGGTTTTAAACTGATTGAATTATGAAACAAGCTCCTGTAAATATAAAAAATAAGCGTGCTACATTCGACTATGAACTGGTAGATACGTATACTGCGGGTATCGTGCTCACGGGTACAGAAATAAAATCTATCCGTCTGGGAAAAGCGAGTTTGGTGGATACGTTCTGCTATTTTGCCAACGGTGAATTGTGGGTGAAGAACATGCATATTGCCGAATATTTTTATGGTTCATATAATAATCATAATGCACGCAGGGAGCGTAAATTGTTGTTGACTAAAAAGGAAATGGATAAACTATTGCGTGGAACGAAAGATCCCGGTTTTACCATTGTTCCGGTGCGTTTATTCATCAATGAAAAAGGATTGGCGAAAGTCGTTATAGCCTTGGCGAAGGGTAAAAAGCAATATGACAAGCGTGAAGCGTTGAAAGAAAAAGATGATAAGCGCGATATGGCACGTATGTTCAAACGCTAAAAACAACGCCTTGTTTTTTTATTTTATCGCCTTGTTTTTCAAAAACTTCTTGATGTTTTTTGAATTTATCATATAATCTTGGCAGGTTTATCAATGAAGAAAACTATTCGCGAGCTGGTGCGTGAGCGCATCCTCATATTAGACGGTGCTATGGGCACCATGATTCAACAATACAACTTGACGGAAGAGGATTTTCGGGGGGAACGTTTCGCCCGAATTCCGGGACAGCTAAAAGGAAATAATGATTTGCTCTGTCTGACCCGTCCTGACGTTATACAGGATATTCATCGTAAATATCTGGTAGCTGGTGCCGATATCATCGAAACCAATACTTTCAGTTCTACCTGTGTCAGCATGGCCGATTATCATGTACAGGACTATGTACGTGAGATTAATCTTGCGGCAGTAAGACTGGCTCGTGAAGTTGCCGATGAATTTACATCCCGTGCTCCTGATAAACCACGATTTGTGGCCGGTTCAGTGGGCCCTACCAATAAGACTTGTTCCATGAGTCCTGATGTGAACAATCCCGCTTATCGTGCCCTTTCTTATGACGAACTTGCAGCTGCCTATCGCGAGCAAATGGAAGCTTTACTTGAAGGAGGTGTAGATGCCCTGCTGATAGAAACTATTTTTGATACGTTGAATGCGAAAGCTGCTATTTATGCAGCCGGGCAAGCTATGGAGTCTACCGGAGTCCGTGTTCCTCTGATGCTATCCGTTACGGTTTCTGATACCGGGGGGCGTACTCTGTCCGGACAGACTCTTGATGCTTTTCTCGCTTCCGTACAACATGCCGATGTATTCTCTGTCGGATTGAACTGCTCGTTCGGTGCCCGTCAGTTGAAACCTTTTCTTGAGCAGCTTGCCGCACGTGCCCCTTATTATATCAGCGCATACCCTAATGCCGGACTTCCCAATAGTTTGGGTAAGTACGACCAGACTCCCGCCGATATGGCGCATGAAATCAAAGAATATATTCAGGAAGGGTTAGTAAATATTATTGGTGGCTGTTGCGGTACAACAGACGCATATATTGCTGAGTATTCTGCATTAATTGCCGGTGCCACTCCTCACATGCCTGCTCCAAAACCAGACCACCTTTGGCTTTCCGGTTTGGAACTTCTGGAAGTGAAGCCTGAAAATAATTTTATCAATGTGGGTGAACGCTGTAATGTAGCCGGATCACGTAAATTCCTGCGTTTGATAAACGAAAAGAAATATGATGAGGCACTCAGTATAGCCCGTCAGCAAGTGGAAGACGGTGCTCAGGTCGTAGATGTCAATATGGATGACGGCCTATTGGATGCGCAGGCAGAAATGACCACTTTCCTGAATCTTATTGCTTCAGAACCCGAAATAGCCCGTGTGCCTGTGATGATTGACTCCTCTAAATGGAATGTGATTGTTGCTGGACTGAAATGCTTGCAAGGAAAATCCATTGTCAATTCCATTTCATTGAAAGAAGGCGAGGAGAAGTTTCTGGAGCATGCCCGTATCATTAAACAATATGGAGCAGCTGCTGTAGTAATGGCTTTTGATGAACGCGGACAGGCCGACTCCTGCGAACGTAAGATTGAAGTGTGCCAACGTGCTTATCATTTGTTGGTGGATAAAGTAGGTTTCAATCCTCATGATATTATATTTGACCCGAATGTACTTGCGGTTGCTACGGGTATGGACGAACATAATAACTATGCGGTAGACTTTATAAAGGCTACCGGTTGGATACGTAAGAATTTGCCCGGCGCTCATGTCAGTGGTGGTGTCAGCAATCTTTCATTTTCATTCCGGGGTAATAATTACATTCGTGAAGCCATGCACGCCGTATTCCTTTATTATGCTATTCGTGAAGGAATGGATATGGGTATTGTGAATCCGGCTACCTCTGTACTTTATACCGATATACCCGCTGATATACTGGAACGTATAGAAGATGTGGTACTTAATCGTCGTACTGATGCTGCTGAAAGGCTGATTGAAACAGCCGAACGTTTGAAAGCCGAGACGGAAACGGCCAAGGCGTCTGACGGAATACAACAGGCACACTCTCAACTTGCCTGGCGGGAATCCACTACTGTGGAGGAACGTTTAAAATATGCTTTGACAAAAGGCATCGGCGATTATTTGGAAGAAGACCTTGCCGAAGCTCTGAAATTATACCCGAAAGCAGTTGATATTATCGAAGGGCCATTGATGGCAGGTATGAATCATGTGGGGGATTTATTTGGTGCCGGTAAGATGTTTCTCCCGCAAGTGGTAAAAACGGCACGTACTATGAAGAAAGCAGTCGCCATTCTTCAGCCGGTCATTGAGTCGGAAAAGCAAGAAGGTACTACTTCTGCCGGTAAAGTACTGCTTGCTACGGTTAAAGGTGACGTACATGATATTGGTAAGAATATTGTTTCCGTGGTGATGGCTTGCAACGGATATGAAATTATCGACTTGGGTGTCATGGTTCCTGCTGAAACCATTGTACAGCGTGCGATAGATGAAAAAGTAGATATGGTTGGGTTGAGCGGATTAATCACCCCTTCGTTGGATGAAATGGTACACGTTGCCCTTGAGTTAGAGAAGGCCGGACTTGACATCCCATTATTGATAGGAGGGGCTACTACATCCCGTTTGCATACTGCATTGAAAATAGATCCGGTTTACCATGCTCTGGTAATTCATTTGAAAGATGCTTCTCAAAATGCGACGGCGGCTGCCCGCTTAATGAATCCCAAGCAAAAAGAAGTACTGGTAAAAGACTTGTCAGCTGAATACCAGCAGTTACGTGAAAAGCACCAGACGAAGCAGGTTAATACAGTGCCATTGGACGAAGCGAAAAAGAATCGATTGAATCTATTTGATTAATAGTAATGCGGGTGTGTCATAATTTACCACAGATTACATAGATTAAAATTAAATCATTGATTATCAGCAAAGAAAATCTGTAAAAATCTGTGTAATCTGTGGTGAGAAAGACTTTCGTCCCCCCCTATCTTTTTATGAGTAGCTTGGATTTTGATTAACAGATGGGTTCTTATCTGTTTCATTTCTGGGAATTGGAAGTAATAATTGATAATCTTCTAAACCCAATTCAGAAATAGCAATGCCGTTTCTTTTTAGGAAAGCAAAATACCCGCCACATGTATGTAAAGCTTGTTTTCGGACTTTTTTTATTCCTTCTTTCAGATCAGTAGAAATGCTGATTCCTTTTTTGTTTGCGACACTTTTCAAATAGTTTTCAGCAGAATCTTTATTACCAAGGCTAAGTTCACATTCTGCTAATGACAAAACTACATCCGTATACGTTAATATTGGCACTATGGTATTTGTGTTTCTGCCATCATCTGTCAAATACAAACCCAATATCAAGTCTTTACTATCTGGTGATAATTCTATTGTATTTTCTAATTGATAATACTCGTTGGATACTACAGCGTCAAGTAATACTTTTGCTTCACTGTAATTTCCTTGATACATATATATATTTGCAAGCACTATCCTTGGTAAATCTTTTGAGAAGAAGATCAGGTCTTCAGCGTTAGTTGCAAAAATATTCTTTTTATCATTCAAATCTGTAATAGCCTTTTTTAAGTCCGTAGTTAATGAGCTCAAAATTGTATTCGTAGAAGTTCTTGGTAGTGAGAAGTCACTTGAATTCTCAGTTGTTCTATAAGGAACATCACCCCAATACGAGATTAAATTATAATAACATAAAGCATTCAAGGTATTTAGTGGGGCTTGTAATAGTTCACCTTGTCTTTTATCAATCGAGAGGAGATATAGATTTCTGTTAATTGCTACATATAAGTCTAACCAACATTGGTTTAGATTGGTGTTAGCAGAAGAAACCGGAGGCGTAAAATTCAGATCTACAATTTGATTCGTATATCTTGCATCCATTTGATTGCATGTTCCTATAGCCTGTGATAACGAGGAAGCAACACCGGCTATTACTTTTTCGCCATTATTTGTTAACAGCTTTCCTGTAGGATTCCCTTCTTGCTCAATTGCCAGAGTAGCAACAACTACACCTCGGTAGTCATATATATAGATATTGGTTGGATCCATCTTTCTATTGGATGCCGGTTGTATTACTATGTTTAAAACTTGATTTTCAATTTTCTCTTCATGGGATATTGTACCAATTTCATATAAATGAAATTCATCAACGGAAGGATAGTCTCCCCCGTTTAAGTCTGAGGTTAAGGATACCGGAATGGAGGAACTTATACGAATAGAATATCGTCCGCCTTCTTTAGGTACGCTTATTTCTGATTTATCTAATGTTACAGGGTTATTATCGTCTGTAATCTCATTCCCTGCAATTCCATCATCATTCCAATCGAAGAAATAGGATAAATCCTTTACAGAAACATTTATCTTAAGCGCTTTGCTGTATCTTCTTATAATATTGTTTTCAATAGTCGATAATCTGCTATATAAACTATTACGATCTTGCTTGAACTGTTGTTTCGTAGTCTCGGAAAAAATACCGTTTTGTCCAAACTCTTGGCTTAGTCGTGCCAAATATTCAGTTACTTCAGCTTCGGTTTTGTCAGCAATCAATAAGGATGAAATAGCAATTAAAGCTCCCGCTTCGTCAGTTCCTGATGCTATTGAATATTGGGAAACATCCGTATTGGCGAATCGTTGTAATCCGAATGCAGTAAGTAACTCTTTTTGAGACTGTGAATTTGCTTCATCAAATGATTTCCTCTCCTTTATCAGATTAAGAATACGATGATACTTTAAATGTGTTAGAAGATTTACGTTTACACTTGACTGATCTGCTAAATTTACTACGGCTCTTAATGTTATTGTTCCTTCAGATAAGTCTCCGCTAACTTCATTGAAGAAATAGCCATTTGCTGTAAGTTGTGCAAAAGGTGTATCCAACTCTTTAGAATCAAAAGTGAATTTCCCTGAATGATCTAATATAGTAGAAGAATATGTAGTTCCCAAAGCATGCATGTTTGCATCTAATGGCTGTAAATCAATAGTAGAGCCACTGATGAATGGACCTTTTTCTACTTTCCCGCTTACATTGTAAACCTGAGGTGAGAACTTTTTGTTTTCATTATCACTGCAAGAACCTGTTATCAGACATATACTGGCAAATAAAAATCCGATTAGTGTTTTTCGATTCATGTTAATCATTTATTATATAGATATTCTGTAAAGGTAGGAATATAGAAACGAATACCAAAGGTTATAGTGGAAATCCATAGTATAAAGAGGTAAATAAGCAATAAAACCGGAATATTATCTCTATATTTGTGGTAACCAATCAATCATCTATTTATCATATCATGAAACGAAATCTAATTATCAGTGTGCTGTTATCAGCACTTTGTTTGCCTCATTTGGCTGCACAAACTTCTTTCAATGATTTACCCGAAAGTTTTAGGAAAGATAGTTTTCAGGTATTGGTTCAACAATGCCGGGAAGTATTATCTGCTGCTTATATGGCGCAGAAATGCCTGGGAGTACAAAGGGATATTCCCGGTTGGGAAGGTTATCCGGTGGAGTTATATGAATATTATACAGGAAAAGATATTAAGAAGGGAGTTCCTAAGCGTGGATTGGTCTACCTGTTAAATCCCACTCCTGAAAAGCTGGCTACCTGGATTGCAACTACCTGTTGGGAAGTAAAGCATAGTACCGATACAATTTATCTGAATAAACTGGCAAAATTTATTAAATGGCAGTCGGGAGCCCAGTTCCCTGTACAAGGGGTGGTTTATGAAGATATGTATACAAGAGGATACTATGAACCGTATATTTTTAAAGATGGAGTAACAGTCTATGTTGCCGATTCGACAAAAATGCCTGCCGACAAACATTGTACGGATGAACAACTGGAGTTCTATCTGCATATGACCAATAACGATTTGAAACAAAATACAGGTAGATTCGGGCGTATCTGTAGTACGAATCGCACACAATATTACAAAAATGGTGGAATGGTTGATGTAGGCGATGAAGACGCATATCGTAGCCGGAAATGGTTGGATGTGGTACGCCAACTCTATCAACAAGCGTGGCATTCTGATCGGAACGAGTTAATGATAGCTTGGGCGAAAGAGCAGTTATAATGAATCAAGTGGCATTGACAATGTGGTTTAGGCTTTTATCTTTTTCTTGTATTGTTCAAATCTTGTTGTAATATCCCTAACAAAATTATAAGTTTCTATGCCACGGAAATAACCGTTCTTACAGACAGGGTCGGTAAAGTATTCTTCATTGCTTTTCAGCAGGATAAAGTTTTCAACATTATCCCGCCAGATGTACTTGTTTTTTCCGTATTTTTCCGCTAAAGCCATTGCGTCCAGTACATGCCCGATACCGGAATTGTAGGATGCCAGTACGAAATTGATGCGTTCTTCTTTGGGTACTTTGGTGAAACTTTTGGTCGTGGCGGCAATATATTTTACAGCAGCTTTGATACTTTCTTCAGGATTTTGTTCTTTGCCTTCGGGAAGCCCCATAGCACGGGCCGTAGCAGGCATTAATTGCATGAGTCCCCGGGCGCCTGCCCAAGAAACGGCAGTAGTGTCAAAATTAGACTCCGTATAGGCTAATGATGCCAGTAAGCGCCAATCCCAATTAATGTCCTGAGCATATTTCTTAAATAATTTGTCGTAATGGGAGATTTTACCTTCCCGTAATGACAGAATCGGTGAATGGGGAATTGCTTTACTGATTTCAAAGTATCTTTTCATACTTGCCGAATAGGCGGGTGATGTCATATTCTCTTCATGCCATTTGTTTGCTGCGGCAGCCAGTTGAGGACAATCTTTGCGTACAGCCCATGAAGCGCGTTGATCAAAACTGATGGACAGTCCGATATTCAGGTTAGGGTAATAGGTGGTATTGAGTCGGGCTATGTCATTATCAGCTACGGTATAAGGAATCTTTCCCTGTGATACTTGCATGATGAGGTCTTCTACTGTAACACTGTCGTTGGTTACCTTATGAATATGAATGCCTCCACCTAATTCCTCGTCCAGATTGACAAGTCGGTCGTAATACTTGCCGGGTTTTACATATATATCTTTTCCGATAAGTTCCGTCACATCCTTCAGAGGTTTGGTACGCCCGCCTACGCGCTGTACAATAACTTGGTGTGTAATAACTTCTTCACCACAATAAATCAGGCTATCTTTCCACTCTTTGGTGATCGGCAGATTGTAGGCAATTAAATCACCTTCGCCGGCTAAGAGCTTTTCAATGAGGTCATGTACATTTCTGGCTACTTTTACTCGCAGCTTAACTCCAAGGCTTTTGGCAAACTGCTCACTCAACTCATATTGAAACCCCATGTCCTGCCCGCGATAGATGAAGTAGGAAGTAGAACTGTATAAGGTAAGAACTACCAGTTCATTACTGTCTTTTATCTGTTGTAAGTCACCACTGCCTTCTTCGTCGGTTGCGGCATGATTTCCCCGGCATCCCAAAATACAGCAAATCAGGAAAAACAACACAATTGACAATTGACAATTTACAATTGACAATTTGGGCTTTGCAGGCTGTGAATTATCAGTCATATCTGTAATTTTTAAATTGACAATTGATAGTTGATAATTGACAATTAGGATTTTGCGGGCTGTGAATTATCAATTATCAACTGTCAATTGTCAATTCTTAAGGTGCTTCTTAATATACATTGTTAAAATATTAATGGCTACCTGGTTGTTTCCTCCTTCCGGAACAATCAGGTCGGCATATCGCTTGCACGGCTCTATAAATTGCTGGTGCATTGGTTTTAATATACGTGTATATCGTTCCATAACGGCTTCGGCAGTACGTCCGCGCTCAACTACATCACGTTGTATAACCCGGATCAAACGGTCGTCAGGATCTGCATCGACAAATATTTTAAGGTCCATCATGCTACGTAATTTCTTATCGCACAAAGCAAGGATACCTTCAATTATAATGACTTCACGTGGTTCTATATGGATGGTTTCAGACTGGCGTGTACACGTAAGGTAGGAATATGTGGGCTGCTCAATGCTTTTTCCTTCACGCAACATGGCTACATGTTTGGAAAGCAGACTCCATTCGAATGCATCCGGATGGTCGAAGTTGATATTCTGGCGTTCTTCTACAGGTACATGACTGCTGTCCTTGTAATAAGAGTCTTGCGGTAACAATACCACTTCGCCTGTCGGCAAACTTTCAATTATTTTACGTACGACGGTGGTCTTTCCTGACCCTGTTCCGCCTGCAATTCCTATTATTAACATCCGTTTAAGTGTATATTTGAAACAAAACCAGTATTTTTGCGGTTACAAATTAAGCCGCTTTGGCTGACAAATATAGATATAAATCATTTAAATTACAAGGTTATGGTTAAGCACATTGTATTATTTAAGCTGAAAGATGAAGCCCCGGCTGACGAAAAGTTGGCTGCTATGAATAATTTTAAGGAAGCTATTGAAGCACTTCCTGCAAAAATATCTGTTATACGCAAGATTGAAGTCGGGTTGAATATCAATCCTGCTGAAACCTGGAGTATTGCTCTGTATAGTGAATTTGACACTTTGGATGATGTGAAGTTCTATGCTACACATCCCGATCATGTGGCTGCCGGCAAACTCATTGCAAATGTAAAGGAGAGCCGTGCTTGTGTGGATTACGAAGTGTAATTGGCGATTAGTCGTTCATATTTAATAATTAATATTTAAGATAAAGTGAAGAAAAGTATATTCTCCATTCTTCTGTTGCTTCTCGCCGTGGTGGCGCAGGCACAGATACAAGAACCTGTTAAGTTCAAATCTGAATTGAAGACTTTATCTGCGGATGAGGTTGAAATTATATTCACCGGTACTATTGATAAAGGGTGGCATGTCTATTCAACAGATTTGGGTGACGGTGGTCCCATCTCGGCTACATTTAATGTTGAAAAAGTGTCGGGAGTAGAACTCATGGGTAAGTTAAAGCCCGTTGGTAAGGAAATTGCAGCATTCGACAAGTTGTTCGAAATGAAGGTACGTTATTTTGCAAATACGGTTCAGTTTGTACAGAAGTTAAAACTGACCGGTGGTGCTTATCAGATAGAGGGATATTTGGAATATGGTGCTTGTAACGATGAAAATTGTTTGCCGCCTACACAGGTTCCTTTTAAATTTTCCGGTAAGGCCGATGGAGTGGCAAAAGCGTCAACCTCTGCCACTGAAACAAAATCGGAAGAACAACCGG
The DNA here is from genome assembly GCA_905215345.1 of uncultured bacterium. GTDB lineage: Bacteria > Bacteroidota > Bacteroidia > Bacteroidales > Bacteroidaceae > Bacteroides. The sequence continues at coordinate 200,419 of CAJMPR010000001.1, read as the reverse complement.
TTCAACAAGAAACTGTTGCCGCTGCTGATTCCACGGCTATTATTGGTGACGTGAATACCTCCGTAGGAATAAATACCTCTGGTGAAATAGACCTTTGGAAGCCGGTTATCAATGAACTGAAAGTTTTGGGAGAGACTACTTCCCAGGAAAATATGTCATGGATATATATCTTTATTACAGGATTCGTGGGCGGGTTGTTGGCATTGTTTACACCTTGCGTATGGCCTATCATTCCGATGACCGTCAGTTTCTTCCTAAAACGTAGTAAAGATAAAAAGAAAGGTATACGTGATGCATGGACGTATGGCGCGTCTATTGTTGTAATTTACGTGATACTTGGATTAGCCATTACGCTGATATTCGGTGCCAGTGCGTTAAATGCACTTTCTACGAATGCGGTCTTCAATATTTTATTCTGTTTGATGTTGATAGTATTCGCTGCTTCTTTCTTTGGGGCATTCGAAATTACATTGCCTTCCAAATGGAGTAATGCGGTAGACAGTAAGGCAGAGAAAACAAGTGGTTTGCTTAGTATCTTCCTGATGGCATTTACTCTATCCTTGGTATCTTTCTCTTGTACCGGTCCTATTATAGGTTTTCTTTTGGTACAGGTTTCCACAACGGGTAGTGTAGTGGCACCGGCTATCGGTATGTTAGGTTTTGCTATTGCTTTGGCCTTGCCGTTTACCTTGTTCGCACTGTTCCCGTCATGGTTGAAGTCCATGCCGAAGTCAGGCGGTTGGATGAATGTTATCAAGGTTACACTCGGTTTCCTTGAATTGGCTTTTGCTCTGAAGTTCCTTTCCGTTGCCGATTTGGCTTATGGATGGCGTATTCTTGACCGTGAAACATTCCTTGCTTTGTGGATTGTACTGTTTGCCTTGCTCGGCTTCTATCTGTTGGGTAAAATAAAATTCCCTCATGATGATGACGATACAAAGGTTACCGTACCCCGTTTCTTCATGGCATTGGCTTCATTAGCGTTTGCCATTTATATGGTTCCCGGTCTGTGGGGAGCTCCGTTGAAAGCGGTCAGCGCTTTTGCACCTCCTATGCAGACGCAGGATTTTAATCTTTATAATAACGAGGTACATGCAAAGTTTGATGATTACGATTTGGGTATGGAATATGCCCGTCAGCATGGTAAACCTGTGATGCTGGACTTTACCGGTTATGGGTGTGTAAATTGCCGTAAAATGGAGCTTGCTGTTTGGACTGATTCGAAAGTGAGTGACATCATTAATAATGATTATGTGCTTATCACGTTATATGTGGACAATAAAACCCCGCTTCCTACACCTGTGGAAGTCGTTGAAAACGGAACTGAGCGCACTTTGCGTACGGTAGGGGATAAGTGGAGTTATTTGCAGCGTGTTAAATTCGGTGCCAACGCACAACCTTTCTATGTGCTGATTGACAATGAAGGTAAACCGCTCAATAAATCTTATTCTTATGACGAGGATATTCCTAAATACATAGAATTTTTACAGACTGGTTTAGAAAATTATAAAAAAGAAAGATGAAACATATTATAGATATCGATACTTGGGAACGGCGTGACAATTACGGATTCTTCCGTGGGTTTGTTAACTCTTGGTATTCCGTAACCACTGAGATAGACTGTACAGAAGGACGTTCCGCAGCAAAAGCTGCGGGACGTTCCTTTTTTCTATATTACTTGTACGCTGTTGTCCGTTCTGCCAATGAAGTAGATGAACTTCGTTACCGCACAGATAAGAATGGACAGGTTGTTTTTCATGATAAAGTAGATATTATTTCTCCGATTGCAGTTCCGGGAAAAACATTCTATACGGTACGTATTCCCTATCACGAAGATTTTGAACGATTCTACACCGAAGCTCATGCATTGATAACCAATATTCCCGAAGATGGAGATCCTTATGGAGCGGAGAAGATACTTACTAAGCAAGGTGATTATGATGTTGTACATTTGAGTGCAGTTCCCAAACTCTATTTTACCTCCATTACTTATACACTTGCTGAGGCCGGTAACGGTTGCAGTTATCCTTTGATGACTGCGGGCAAAGCGGTCAATCGTGACGGACGTCTTGTCTTTCCGCTGTCTATTTATGTCAATCATGCTTTTGTCGATGGTTCGCATCTGGCATCTTTTTTTGAAAAGATAGGAAAATACCTGAAAGAAATTTCACACGAATAAATTACTAAATTAAGAAGCTATGAAACGCTACATTCTGTTAACCATTCTTTGTTATCTGGTACTTGGTGTAAATGCCCAGACAGCCAAAGAGGAAATTTTTGCGGATGTTTATCGTTCGGCAGCTAATTATTATGCTTATCCGGTTTCCACAACAGAACAGACTACAGCGCCTGCCGGTTATAAACCTTTCTATCTGAGTCATTATGCCCGTCATGGTTCCCGTTTTTTGATTAATCCCGATGATTATGAAAAACCGTTGGAAATGATGCGTGAAGCTGACAGTAATGGAGTACTTACCGAATTAGGGAAAAAGACACTTTGTATTCTGGATAGTATTTCCCGTATGGCTAAAGGCAGATATGGCGAACTGACTCCGTTAGGTGCACGTCAGCATAGAGGTATTGCAGAAAGAATGTATAAGAACTTTCCTGATATATTCAAGGGACAAATTGAAATTGATGCACGTTCTACGGTTGTTATCCGCTGTATCTTATCTATGATGGCGGAATGTATGCAGTTGCAGGCATTGAATCCAAAGTTACAATTCAGGAATGACGCCAGCTATCATGACATGCATTATATGAATTATGATGATCCGCATGCCAAAGAATTGCGTAAGACAGATGAGGTTGTTGCCACGAAAGCGGCTATAAGGAAAGAACATATTCATCCGGAACGTCTGATGAAGACTTTGTTTACTAATGTGGATTATATTAAATGGAAGATTGATTCAAACAAGCTGATGACTTTATTATTTGATGTGGCAAGTAACATGCAGAGCCTTGATACGGATTTGGAGCTTTACTCCCTTTTTACCAAAGAAGAGTGTTATGATTTATGGCAAGTCAGCAATAAAAACTGGTATATCTCCTATGGTCCCTCTCCACTTACCAAGGGTGAGATTCCGTTTATGGAAGCTAATCTCCTGGAGAATATTTTAAATACGGCAGATACTTGTATCGTGAAGAAAGAAAACAGTGTGACTATGCGTTTCGGGCATGAATCTTGTTTGCTTCCTTTGGCTTGTCTTTTGGAGTTGAACGATTGTGGTTATCAGACTACCAATCTTGATAAATTGGATGCTTTATGGCGTAATTATAATATTTTCCCTATGGCATGCAACATTCAGTTTGTTTTCTATCGTAAAAAAGGAAGTGATGATGTCCTGGTAAAAGTGTTACTCAATGAACGAGAGGCAAAACTTCCGGTTAAGAGTGATATAGCTCCCTATTATCATTGGAATGATGTGGAACAGTATTACAGGAATAAGCTTTCTACATTTAAGAAATAGATTATCTTTAAGAGCAATATTTAAACAGGCTCTTAAAGTTACAGTAAGAACCTTTAAGTAAAGAACTGCAATATTGCAGAATTATTACAGGATTATTACAGAATTAATCTTTAGCTTTGTACACTTTAAGTCAATGTTGAATGATATATTCTGATGATAATATGGCAAAAAGGAATTCTTATGTATGGAAAGTTTGTTTCTTGATGACGACGGTATTACTTCTGTCGTTGCCTTTTCTACATGCACAAGAAAAGGACTTTACTACATGGGCAAGTGCCGGTTTTAAGTATAAAGTAAAACCGGATTTAATGTTGTCGGGTAAACTGGAATGGCGTACGAAAGATAATCTTGACAAAACCGATCGTTGGGGAGTGGATATAGGAGGAAAGTATGCTTTGCTTCCTTTTCTGAATCTGGGAGCGGGTTATGAGGTGCATTATCGGAATCGTGGGGAGGCCGGTTGGAAGTTTCGTCATCGTTATCATTTAGACGGAACGTTTTCTACCCGTATATTGGGTTTGAAACTATCGCTTCGTGAACGTTTCCAGCATACTATGGAAGGAAGTAAAGATGACTTCCATTTGCGCTCCCGCCTTCAGTTGGGTTATGGTATTCCTAAATGGAACATAGAACCTTATGTTTCTGTAGAAATGTATAACAATCTGAACCGTGGAGCCCATTTCGACGTAAGCCGTATGCGCTATCGTGGTGGAGTTGTTTTGCCACTTTCTTCTCGTTGGGAAGCAGATGCTTTTTATTGCCGGCAATGGGAAGAAAAGAAGATAAATAACATTGTAGGAGTGGCATGTACCTATTCTTTTTAAAATAGAAACGTATTTACTTCTTCTTCTTTCTATATTCTTTTTTCAGATGAAAATTGAATCCAGCATATACCTGCAAGGTTCCGAACCCATTATTTAGGGAAAAATTATTCCGGTAATAATCGTATGTTCTACCGACAAAAGAAGTCCCCACAAAGTACTTGCTGTTATTATATACTACACCTGCACGTAATATAAAGTCAATATTGAAGTTTTTGTACCAATCACTAACCTCTCCTTCTGCTTTTTCAATATGTGAGGTCTTATAGGCTACAGCTGGGTTGAGCGACAGGCATGCAAGGCAGTTACGCGCAAATACCCAGTTGTAAGCATAACCGAAGTTAAGGCTGATATTGGTGTATTTTATATGCTTGACCTTCATGCCGGGATTCATCGTTTCTTGAATAATTTCGGGTAACTTGGTGTAATCGAAACTCAGATTGTGGGTAGATACCGAGAAACCAGCAATCAGTGAGCCGGCATTCCGGCGTTGATTGGTAGACTGGCTGAAAGCAGCCGGATATGAGAAACGTCGGTTGTTGAAAATATAATATAAGTTCAGCCCTTTCATATCTACCTTTAATCCGTCAAAATCTTCGGAGTAGCCCGAAGGTATACGGTCAGAGAAGCCCGTTACATCATGTATCTTGTAGGAGTTACCTGTACGCCGATAGAGAATATCTACACCTAATTTGGAACTGTAGAGACTGAGGTCGAATTCTGTCCCTCTCTTTTTCCCGCTTTTCTTGCCGTAAAGAGCGTCCGCATCGACAGACCATCCTAGGAATATCCAGCGCCAACCAAAATAGACTCCTATTTTATTATGAGGTTTAGGTGAGAACCGGAGGCGTTGAGGTTCGGGAGTGGCACTCCCCACAGAGTAGTATTCATAGTTAGTGAAATGATCGAGCATCAAAGCGTAATTATAACGGTTGGGACTGATATAAGTGGTATCAAAATCGCTGAAGTTGAGAAAGTGTTTAATCACTTTCTTGAATCGACTGTCATGCCTGCGGGATGTGCTGTCGGATATAATTGAACCATTTTCTTCGTTTTGGGCAAACAAAGAAAGTGTTAACAATACCCCTATACAAAAGCTGATACCTCTAAACATTCTTTTTTATTAATTATTCGGCTTGTATAATTATAAACAAATTGAAGGACGAAAGTTTTGCAACTCTTACCCATTCTTACCGATAGACCATTTGGATAAACGAAGATATGAAAAAACAGTTTGTAAAAAGAGAGATTCGCTTTATTTCTTTTTTATTTCCCGAAATTTGCATACGTTTGTAACATTATAACGATAGCTTTGTGGCAGAAATCTAAAAACACGTATGTACGCAACCGAAATTCTTAATGACGAACATTCTCTTGTTCTCCGCCTGATTGATGGCGACGAGGATGCTTTTTGCGAACTTTATGCCGCCTATAAAAATCGTTTGATATACTTTGCCATGCGCTTTTTGAAGTCACGCGAGTATGCGGAAGATATTTTTCAGGATGCTTTTACAATAGTTTGGCAAGGTCGCCGTTTTATCAATCCGGATGCATCATTTTCAGCTTATCTGTATACGATTGTACGCAACCGCATACTGAATCAGTTGCGTGATTTGGCCAATCAGGATAAGCTCAAGGAGCAGATACTTTCGCAGGCGGTGAATTATACCAACGAAACAAAAGATACGATTCTTGCCAATGATTTACGGCAATTCATTTCTCGCGGGTTGCAGCAGTTGACACCTCGTCAGCGTGAAATATTTAAGATGAGCCGGGAAAAACAAATGTCTCATCGCGAAATAGCCGAAGCGTTGGGTATCTCTGTCAATACAGTACAAGAGTCCATTTCTATATCATTGCGAACCCTGCGCGCTTATCTGGAAAAGAACTCGATAGTCGGTGCCGATCTTATTTTACTTCTTATTTGTCTGAATCTATAGGAAAGGTAGTAAATTGCAAATACGAAGTTAATTTCTTGCCAGGTAATAAGTTAACTTAATAACAGCAATGAAGTTAACTTAGTAGCGCCTACTAAGTTAACATCTTGCAAATTTGATGTTAACTTCTGGCAAACAATTCTTGATACTAACTTATTCCTTAATAAATATTAATCGAACCCCTGCAATTCTTTCGTCACGTGTATATCTTCCTATAAAAGGTCTACTTTTGATAGCCTTTGTACTATTAAAATAGTGAACTATGGAAAATGATGAAAGAGATAAATCCCTGTTCCGTCGTTATTTAGACGACCTGTATACTACGGAAGATGCCCGTAAGTTGATGGACGAGTTGCAGCATTCAGAGCGCAGTGTTGACAAGCTCGAAAAACTGGCTGCGGATGTCTGGGAAGAATCTTCCGATTGCAAACCATATACGGATTTGGAGCGTGAGCAATACAAAAAAGAAGCCCGCTTGCTGCTGAAACATATTGCGCATAAAAAGCGTATGTGGTTCCGTCGCGTGACGTTGGCGGTGACAAGTACGGCTGCGGTAGTCTGCCTCATTTTGGGTAGTATCAGTTATATTCGTTATATAGACAAGCAACAGATATCCTATTTAGAGGCTTCCACTTCCTTTGGTGAACGCAAGGAGATACAACTTCCCGACGGCACACAGTTGACGTTGAACTCTTGTTCGCGTGTTCGTTATCCGGATCGTTTTTCCGATAAGGAGCGTAGAGTAGAGTTGGAAGGCGAGGGATACTTTCGTGTATATCATAACGAAAAGCAACCTTTCATTGTTAATGCCCGGCACTTTGATGTACGTGTATTGGGTACTTGCTTCAATGTCAAATCTTATTCTTCGGACGAACTTGTTTCCGTGGATGTAGAAAGCGGTAAAGTGCAGGTAGATTTGCCTGAAGCGATGATGCGCTTAAAGGCTAAGGAGCAGGTACTTATAAATACTGTTTCAGGAGAGTATAACAAGCGATATGAAGAGCATCCGGTAGCAGTTTGGCGAAAAGGCAACTTGCGCTTTAATAGTACTCCGATACGTGATGTGGCTAAAGAACTGGAGCGTATGTACAATTGTCGTATCACTTTTGCCGAAGGACAAAATTTCAATAATCTCATTTCCGGTGAACATGATAATAAGAGCTTGGATGCTGTGTTGCAGTCTATAGGGTATACAAGCAGTATTCGTTACAAGAAAAACGGAAATCAGGTATTGTTATATAAGTGATAAAAGATGTTAATAGCACCCTGGGCAGGTGAATCAAAAGTGTATTATTTATAAACATAGTAAGTATTAACCTTTAATCCAAAAGAAAACCACGTATGAAAGCATTCCCCTAATCTACCCCAAAAAATAGGAGCTGTCTCTCAGAGAAGCCCCTATTGTGACCCGGACGGATATTCATTCGTTTTCCCTCGTGTGAATAACGTATCACGGATTACTGAAACCTTTGTTTTAAATAATTTATTTAATTACTAAAACGCACAAATTTATGAATATTCTTCCTAATTCTAAAAGGAAAAGTAGAAATATCTATTCGTTTTTAGCTTTTTTACTATTCGTATGCTTGGCATTTGTACCTTATAGTGTTCAAGCGCAAAACCAGAACAATATTACGCTAAATGTTCAAAATGAAACGGTAGAAAATATTTTCAATCAATTGAGCATGCAAACCGGATTGAAGTTCTTTTATGACCAAACAGTGGTAAACAATGCGCCACGTGTATCTTTGGGTGTCAAAGATGCTTCTTTACAGTCTGTTTTAGACAAAATCTCCTCACAAACAAAGTTATATTTCAATAGGGAAAACAATACGATTTCTGTGGGTAAGCAAAAGAATATAAATGAAGAAAAACAAGCAAAGACTAAAACGATTACAGGCAGAGTAGTTGACCAAACGGGAGAGCCTATTATTGGTGCAAGTGTGGTGGTAAAAGGCACGACTAATGGTATAATTACCGATGTTGATGGAAATTATACTTTGTCTGATGTTCCGGAAGAAGAGACAATCTCTTTTTCTTATATAGGCTATAAAACGGCTGAATTTAAGGCGAACAATAGAGATTTGGCTAAAATTACTTTAAAAGAAGATAATGAACTTCTTGATGAGGTGGTGGTGGTAGGTTATGGTGTACAGCGTAAGCGTGATGTGACTACTTCTATTTCATCAATGAAAGCCAGTGAGTTAGCCGTTCCTGTGTCAAGTGTGGATCAAGCTCTTGTCGGTAAGATGACCGGTGTACAGGTTACTCAATCCAACGGAATACCGGGTGGGGGATTATCTATTAAGGTTAGAGGTAGTGGTAGTATTACCGCAGGTACAGATCCTTTGTATGTAATAGACGGTTTTCCAATGTCTGGTGATGCCGGTAATGGGGCAGGGCAGAGTGTCTCTCCTCTAAGTACTATCAATATGAATGACATTGAATCTATTGAAGTGTTGAAAGATGCTTCGGCTGCGGCTATTTATGGTTCAAGAGGTGCTAATGGTGTTATAATTATTACGACCAAAAGAGGAAAAGAAGGTAAGGATTTAAAACCGACAGTACAATATGACGGATATGTAGGTTTCCAACAGCGTACAAAAAAGATAGATATGCTGGACGCTTATGAATATGCATCATTATGTTATGATGCGCATAATAATACTTATCTTGATTTATTAGATAAAAAAGGAATACAAGGAAGAATTTCTGACACCAATGAGGAGCGTAATCAAAAATTAGGGAATAAACCGAATATTGTTAATCAAGCTTATTTATTGCCTCCTGAACTTATACCTTATATAAATGGTGAGACTGGTTTGACTAATACAGATTGGCAGGATGAGGTTATGAGGGAAGCACTGATGCATAGCCATAATCTATCTTTGTCTGGTGGAAATAAATCAGCAAGATATTTTATTTCTTGTAATTATATGAATGAAGAGGGAATCGTCCTAGGATCGAATTTTGAGCAAATGGGTGCGAGGGCTAAAATTGATGCCAATTATAAAAAAATCACTTTTGGTACGAATTTATCATTTAATTATTCGGTTTATGATATTGTTCCTACTGAAGATCGCTATAAATCAGAGACAATTGTAGCTTCAGCTTTGGCAATGGCACCAATTATGCCAGTCTATAATCCTGATGGTTCTTATAATTTCGATCAGTGGAATTGGCAGTATCGTCAGGCAAATATAGTGAACCCGGTAGCTTTAGCAAATGAAAAAGAGGACCAAATGAAAAGATACCGTTTTTTGGGGAATGCGTATGGAGAGTATGAATTGTATAAAGATTTGAAATTGAAAACTAGTTTTGGAGTCGATTTTAATAGTTATAGTCGTTCTTATTACCGCCCTTCTACTTTACCGACATCATTGGAACGAGTACCACCTTCTGTACCGGAAGGGACAAAGCGTGATAAAAATCTGTTGAACTGGGTTTGGGAAAATACGTTGTCTTATGTGAAGACTTTTAACAAAGATCATCATTTGTCTGCTGTGGCAGGTTGGTCTGCTCAAAAAGAGTCTGTCAATACCTCTTTGATTACAGGCAATGGTTATCCAAATGATTTGGTGCATACTATAAATGCAGCATCAGCTATTACAAATTGGAGTGCTAAGGCTTATGAGTGGTCTTTACTTTCTGCATTGGCACGTGCACAGTATTCCTATAAGGGGAAATATATGTTTTCTGCGGCTATTCGTGCTGATGGTTCTTCTCGTTTTGGAAAAAACAATCGTTGGGGAACATTTCCTTCTGTATCTGCCGGATGGTATGTTAGCGAAGAAGATTTTATGAAGAACTTAAATTGGCTTTCTTTTTTGAAGCTGCGTGCCAGCTATGGTATTAGCGGTAATTTTAACATTGGCAATTATGATTATTATGCGACTTTAAGTGAAGATAACTATGTCTTTGGAAAAGATGACGGCACTTTGACAAACGGTTTATATCCATCAACGGCTGGAAATCCTGATTTGGGCTGGGAAAAAACAGCTATGTTGAATTTAGGATTGGAATTTGGCTTATTTAATACGTTTACCTTTGAACTGGATTGCTATACAAGTACTACCAGTGATATGTTATTAGACGTTCCTATTGCAGAGTTTTCAGGTTTCAGTACTATTCCCATGAATATTGGAAAAGTTAATAATAAGGGTGTTGAATTTGCAATCTCAACCACAAATACTTGGGGAGACTTTACATGGAATAATCGTTTTAATATTTCTGCAAATAGAAATAAAGTAATTGATTTAGGAGGGGTAAGTGAAATGCATACAACTACTGAAAGCGTATCTTTTATTACAAAAATAGGTGAACCGATTGGTAATTATTATACATTGGTAACTAATGGCATTTTTGCTAATCAAACTGAAGTAGATAATTCAAAAGATGTAGATAAAGCTAAGCGTAAATATGCTTATGTTAATGGAGCAAAGCCCGGTGATTTTCGTTACAAAGATATTGATGGAAATGGGGAAATTGATGAAAATGATCGTGCTATTTCGGGTAATTATATGCCTGACTTTACGTATGGTTTTTCTACTGAATTGAGATATAAAAATCTTGATTTATCTATATCTTTACAAGGTGTGCAAGGTAATGAAATTGCTAATATTTTTCGTCGATATATTAATAGTATGGAAGGTTTACATAATAATCAAGTAGATGCTTTAAATCGTTGGACTTCAGAGAATACTTTGGGCAATGGACAAGTAATTAGAGCAAATAGAAGTGCAACAGGTATGAATGCAACAACTTCTACTTGGCATATTGAAGACGGCTCTTATTTAAGAATAAAGAATATAACTTTAGGTTGCACACTTCCTAAATCTTGGTTATCTTATGTCGGAATTAACCATGCTCGTGCTTACTTCTCCACACAGAATCCGTTTACTTTTACAAAGTATAGCGGGTATAATCCAGAAGTAAATATGAAAGGTAATTCTTTGACACCAGGTATAGATTATGGTACGTATCCTTTAGCTAAATCTTTCGTATTTGGATTGAATGTAACATTTTAAACAGTATAGATAATGAAAATGAAATATTATATCGTTTGTTTACTATCTTTGTTGTTAACAACTGGATGTAATGATTTTTTAGATTTAACTCCTATATCCGAGGCGTCTTCTGCTAATTATTATAAAAATACTGCGGATATAAATTCTGCTTTAGCTGCTTGCTACGCTTCTTTGAAAAGTAATAACCAATATGGAGAATACTTTATAACGCTGATGGAACTTCGTTCAGATAATGTCGAGGATATTAATCCGGGCGGAGCAGCAGGAGTGTATTATTTTATTGATAATTTTACAGTGACTTCTGGAAATAATATTATTCGCCAAACTTGGAAAGGACTATATAACCAGATTTATAGATGTAACAATGTACTTGCTAATAGTCATGTTGTTACTAATGACGAGTTAAGGGAGCAATATGAGGGTGAAGCGGCTTTTTTACGTGCTTTGGCTTATTTTAATATTGTTCGTTTATGGGGAGATGCTCCTCTTATTTTAGAACCGATTAAGGCTGTGGATGCAGTGAACTGTGGTCGTACTCCCATGGCAGATATTTATAAAATTATCGAAGATGATTTAAGGGATGCGGCTAAAAAGTTGGAATCTTCATATGGTAGTGACGATTTAGGACGTGCAACTTCCGTAGCGGCAGAGGCTTTGTTGGGTAAGGTGTATCTGACTGAGAAGAAATGGTCGGATGCGGTTACACTGTTGGATAATTTGATACAGACATATTCTTCACAATACGGCTTATTGGAGAATATTGCAGATGTGTTCAATGTGAATAATGAAATGAACAAAGAAATATTATTTGCTGTCCGTTATTCTAAGTCCGTTATTGGAGAGGGACATGGGTACAATGACTATTTTAAGGATAAATCAGTTATTGATAGTGAATTAAAAGCATCTTATGGCGTTACGGATGAACGCCGCGATATGATTGAATATAAAAAGGTGGATGCGAATAATAATGTGATAGCCAAATACTATGATACGTTTGATGCGACAACAGCTAAGGTAGGCTTTGATCTTCCTTTATTGAGATGGGCTGATGTTTTACTGATGTGTGCAGAAGCTCATAATGAGGTTGCATACGATGGAACAGAGGATGGCAAGGCAATGAGTACTTTAAATTTGGTTAGAGGACGTGCAAAAGCTGTTGCATATACTTCGACAGAATTGAATGATCAGAATAGTTTTCGTAAGGCTGTGTTGGAAGAAAGACGTTTGGAATTTCCTTTTGAACTGCAACGTTGGTTTGACTTGATTCGCACAGATACAGCAATAGATGCCATGTCTAAGGTTGGATTTACAATTACGAAGAATGATTATTTATATCCGCTTCCGAAGACGGAGGTTGATTTGATTAACAATCCTGTAACATTCCCTCAAAATCCGGGATATAATTGATATGAATAGGTATATTTTATTACTGGCTGTGGCGGCACTTGCCGCCACGACTGCCTTCTCACAAACTTTGAAGAAATGGGAAGAGGGGTATTTGGATATTCATCATATTAATACCGGACGCGGTGATTGTACTTTTTGTATTCTTCCGGATGGTACAACCTTATTGATTGATGCAGGAGAAATAAAAGCTGACGAGAGGGTTGTTGCACCCAAACCGGATAACCTGAAAAGGGCAGGTGAATGGATAGCAGATTATATTGCTTCTTTTATTCCAAATGGTAGGAAGTATATTGATTACTATTTGTTGACTCATCACCATTCTGATCATATAGGTGCTTTGTTTCGCGTGAAAGAAGAGAAAAAATGCTATTACTTGACAGGAGTGACAGATGTTTATCAATATTTCCCGGCATATACAATCGTTGATAGGGGGGGAGACTTTTTTCCACCTTCTGTTTCCGATTCTTGTTATGCTAATTATTGCTTTTTTATAAAATCTATATGCAATCAGGTGGAACATCAAACTTTTAAAGTGGGTACTGATGAACAATTTGGTTTACTTTACAATAAAGTGGGTTACCCTTCTTTTCATATTCGGAATATATATGCCAATGGTATGTTAGCTTTGAAAAACGGTGAGATTGATACGCTGTTTTCTGATCGTATCCATTATACTAAAAAAGAGAGGCCTCGGGAAAATATGTATAGCTGTATAATTAAGCTGACTTATGGATTATTTGACTATTACACCGGTGGGGATATTCCCGGCTACCCGCGTCCCGGACGTCCGTTATGGCATGATATTGAGTCTCCAGTTTCCGATGTTGTGGGTAGGGTTGAAGTGGCAGTCTTAAATCATCATGGAAATGAAGATGGTACGAATGAATATTTTCTGGCGCGTTTATCTCCTCAGAATATAATAATGTCTGTGTGGGATGCTTTACATCCTAATCATACAGTATTAACCCGGGCTTTATCAAGAGAGGTTTATCCGGAAAGCAGAAATGTGATGTCTACTAATTTACATCCGGCTGCAAAGATAGTGATAGGAAGCTTAACGGATAAGATGGTATCTACTCAAGGGCATATTGTTGTTCGTGTATATCCGGGTGGAACAAAATACAGTATTTATATATTGAATGACAATGATTCTAAACATTTAATTAAAAAAGAACTGGGTACATTTGATTGTACGAAATAATTTTATGGTTATGAAGAAAATTTTATTATTCATCTACGTTAGTATGATGTGGGTAGGTTATGTATTTGCCCAACAAACCATAGACCATATTTGGGAAGGATTTAATGAACCGGTCAATAAATCAGTGTTGGTTGTATCTCATCGTGCTGATTGGCGTAATGCTCCTGAGAATTCTTTGCAGGCCATTCAAAACTGCATTGATATGGGAGTTGATATGGTCGAGATAGATTTGAAACGTACCAAGGACGGACATTTGATTCTGATGCATGACAAAACGATTGACCGTACTACAACAGGAAAAGGTCGGCCGGAAGATTATACTTTAGCGGAATTGCGTGAGTTTCGTATGCGTAACGGTGCAGGACATAAAACTCGACATCAGATTCCTACCTTTGAAGAGGTGATGATTCTGTGTAAAGGTAAGATAATGGTGAATGTGGATAAAGGTTATGATTACTTTAAAGACGCATATGTTATCCTTGAAAAAACTGGGACGGTAAATCAGTGTGTGATGAAAGCCGGCTTGCCTTACGAACAGGTAAAGGCTGAAAACGGTGATGTGCTGGATAAGATGATATTTATGCCGGTAATTGATCTGAGTATAGATAATTCTGAATTAATAATTGATAGTTATTTGACTCATATGAAGCCGATTGTTTTTGAACTTATATTTGATAATGATAGCTTAGAAATACAACGTCTGATAAAAAAGGTTCAAGATAGTGGTGCAAAAATCTTTATTAATAGTCTTTGGCCTAATCTCTGTGGCGGACATGATGATGACCGTGCTGTAGAACAGCATCAGCCGGATGAAAGTTGGGGCTGGATAATCGGTCAGGGGGCTAAACTGATCCAAACGGATCGTCCGGCTCTGTTATTAGGATATTTGAAAAGGCAGGGACTCCATCACTAAAGAATATCTGTATTTTCCATATTGATTTTTTTTACTGTTTGAATTGAAAAATATTAATAAGTCAATGATTAATTTTAAGTAGTATATATTTATGAAACGATTAATGTATGTATTGCTCTTTGTGTTGCTGGCAAACGTATCGTATGCCCAGCAGCAGGCAAAGTATGTATTCTATTTCATCGGTGATGGAATGGGGGTGAATCAGGTGAACGGTACGGAGATGTACTTGGCGGAGCAGGAAGGACGTATTGGGGTAAAGCCGCTTTTGTTTACCACATTCCCGGCAGAAACTATGGCTACCACGTTCTCTGCCACCAATTCTGTAACCGATTCTTCTGCTGCCGGTACTGCTCTTGCTACCGGCGAAAAGACATATAATGGTGCTATCGGTATGGATGATGACAAAAACGTCTTGCAGACAGTTGCCGAGAAAGCCAAGAAGGCAGGCAAGAAAGTGGGTATCATAACCAGTGTCAGCATGGATCACGCTACTCCGGCAGCATTCTATGCCCATCAGCCTAACCGTAATATGTATTACGAAATAGCCCTTGACTTGCCAAAGGCCAATTTTGATTTCTATGCAGGAGGTGGTTTCCTGAAACCCACTACAACTACCGACAAAAAAGAGGTACCGAGCATTTTCCCCATTATAGAGGAAGCCGGTTATATCATTGCCAGAGGTCTGGACGAGTACAAAACAAAGGCGGCGGATGCAGAGAAAATGATACTTATTCAAGAGGAGGGTGCCGAACCTTCCTCCCTGCCTTATGCCATAGACCGCAAGGAGGGAGATTTGACCCTGCCGGAGATAACAGAGAGCGCCATTTCATTCTTGACCAAAAGGAATAACAAAGGTTTCTTCCTGATGGTAGAAGGCGGCAAGATAGACTGGGCGTGCCACAACAATGATCCGGCGACAGTTTTCGAAGAAGTTATCGACTTGGACAATGCGGTTAAGGTTGCTTATGAGTTCTACAAAAAGCATCCGAAAGAGACGTTGATTGTTGTAACTGCCGACCACGAAACCGGTGGTATGGGTTTGGGAACCGGGAGTTATCAATTGCGTTTGAGATCTTTGATGAATCAGAAGCAATCTCAGGACATTCTTTCCAAAGCGATTACCGACCTGCGGAAAGAGAAATTCGGTAAGGCTTCATGGGATGACGTAATGGCTTTGCTGACCGACAAAATGGGCTTTTGGAAAGAGTTTCCTTTGACTTGGGAACAGGAGAAAATGCTTCGCGACGAGTATGAAATGTCGTTCGTAAAAAATAAAGTGGTATTTGAAGAGAGACTTTATTCGAAAACAGAGCCTTTGGCTGCCGCTGCCAGAAATGTGATGAGCCAAATAGCAATGGTAGGGTGGACCGGTGGAGGCCATACAGCCGGATACGTTCCTGTTTTTGCAATAGGTGCAGGCTCCAATCTGTTTGTCGGAAAGATGGATAATACCGAGATTCCGAAACGCATAGCAAGAATTGCAGGCTACAACTAAAAATGGTATCTCTATTATGATATGAGGGGTAGTGATGAAAATGTTAATTTCACAGAACGGTGTGAAATATGTCCTATTATATGCAGAAGTATCTTTAATTTGGGTTCGATTTGCTGTTTACGAGCATAAAATTTTATTGCTGATATGGTATATTATGAGTTCGATTTTTGATGAAATAGAGAAGACAAGGTGACTAATCCTAAATAACTGTTAAAGTTGTTTAGACCTAATTAATAGGGGCGGCTTTGCTGTCCGTGTTGTTGGCGTTGCTGGTGTGGAATGCGAGGAGTAAAGAATAGAGGTGTTAGCATAACATAGTTTGCTACACTTTTCAAAAAATGAAGTATGAAAAGTTGTGTGGATTTCATAGAATAGCTTATCTTTACAATCAAAAAGAATAGTATATGAAGAAGATTATCAACCCATGGAAAAACATGGAAGGTTATAATTGCTTTGGCTGTTCCCCCGACAATGAGGCAGGTGTAAGAATGGAATTTTATGAAGATGGCGATGAGGTAGTGAGCATCTGGAAACCCCGTCCGGAATACCAGGGGTGGCTGGACACATTACATGGCGGTATTCAATCTGTATTACTGGATGAAATTTGTGGCTGGGTGGTATTCCGCAAATTACAGACCGGAGGAGTGACATCTAAAATGGAGACTCGTTTTCGTAAATCTATATCGACTAAGGATACGCATGTGGTATTGCGTGCTTCGCTTCGTGAGCAAAAACGTAATATAGCCATTATAGAAGCACGGTTATATAACAGTATGGGGGAACTTTGTACGGAAGCTACCTGTACTTATTTCACTTTCCCGGCAGAAAAGGCGGAGAAAGAAATGTGTTTTCATCACTGCGATGTGGAACCGGAAGAGATATTGCCGTTGATTTGAAAGAAAAAATGAAGTTTTTGTGATAAATCTTTGGCAGTTTAAAACAAATCGTTTACATTTGTCGCATTAAAACAGAAAAAAGTATGAAGAATATCGTTGCACATCATCACCATCATCATCCTGACGAATAACTCGGTGGGCGTATGAGTGTATGTGTATAACGAAGAACATATAATTGACGAGGCTTGCCGAATATTGGTAAGCCTCGTTTTTTGTTTAAGGGTTTAGTTAAGTCTAGTTTAGTTTTTGAGTAGTAAAATCATAAATAATAGAATAAGAACATGTTAAGAATTGCAGTACAAGCCAAAGGTCGTCTCTATGAGGAGACAATGTCATTTCTGGAAGAATCGGATATTAAACTGAGTGCAACGAAGCGTACGTTGTTGGTACAGTCTTCAAACTTTCCTCTGGAAGTATTATTTCTGAGAGATGATGATATTCCGCAATCGGTAGCAACCGGAGTAGCTGATATTGGCATTGTGGGTGAGAATGAGTTTGTAGAGAAGAACGAGAATGCTGAAATCATCAAGCGTTTAGGATTTAGCAAATGCCGTTTGTCCTTAGCTATGCCAAAGGATATTGAATATCCCGGTGTGAAATGGTTTCATGGAAAAAAGATTGCAACTTCATATCCGGAGATACTTTCTACCTTTTTGAAAGAAAAGGGAGTTAAGGCTGAAATACATGTGATTACAGGTTCTGTTGAAGTAGCACCGGGTATTGGTTTGGCGGATGCTATTTTTGATATTGTAAGTTCCGGTTCTACTTTGGTGAGCAATCGTTTGAGAGAAGTGGAAGTTGTGATGAAGTCCGAAGCATTGTTGATCGGTTACAAGAACATGAGCGAAGATAAACAGGAGATTTTGAAAGAACTGTTATTCCGCATGGATGCCGTAAAGACAGCAGAAGATAAGAAATATGTGTTGATGAATGCTCCGAAAGACAAACTGGATGAAATCGTTTCTGTACTTCCCGGTATGAAAAGCCCCACAGTAATGCCATTGGCACAAGAAGGTTGGTGCTCTGTTCATACAGTGCTTGATGAAAAGTGCTTCTGGGAGATTATCGGTAAGTTGAAAGCATTGGGGGCGGAAGGTATTTTGGTGCTGCCGATTGAGAAAATGATAATTTAGCGGCTTCACCGCTAAATTAAGTGATAAGTTGTTAGTGATTAGTGATTGGTTTGTGTCTCCATGCGGAATAACGGCGCAGCTTAATCATAAGCAAATCACTAATCACTAAAAACTTATCACTGCGAAGCTCCGCTTCGCTAAATTCTCATTTATATAAGAATAAAATAAAAACAAGATGATACAAATAATCAATCCCGATAAATCGCAATGGGCGGAAATCTTGAAACGTCCGGTGATGAATACGGAAAACTTGTTCGATACGGTAAGAAGCATTATTGACCGTGTGAAAACAGAAGGTGACCGTGCTGTTTTGGAATATGAGGACAAATTTGACAAAGTAAAATTGAACTCATTAGTGGTGACCGAAGAGGAACAAAAGGAAGCCGACGCATTGGTAAGTGAGGAGTTGAAGGCCGCTATTCGTCTGGCAAAACAAAATATTGAGACTTTCCATGCAGCGCAACGCTTTGAGGGCAAGAAGGTGGAGACACAACCGGGGGTAACCTGCTGGCAAAAGGCCGTTGCCATTGAAAAGGTGGGATTGTATATTCCCGGAGGAACAGCTCCACTCTTTTCTACGGTATTGATGTTAGCTGTCCCTGCCGGAATTGCGGGTTGCAAGGAAATCGTGCTTTGTACCCCTCCGGGTAGAGACGGGAAAGTACATCCTGCTGTATTGTTTGCGGCTAAAGTGGCGGGGGTAAACCGTATTTTTAAAGTTGGAGGAGTGCAGGCTATTGCCGCTATGGCTTATGGAACGGAAAGTGTGCCGAAGGTGTACAAGATATTTGGTCCTGGTAACCAGTATGTAACTGCTGCCAAGCAGTTAGTCAGCTTGCGTGATGTAGCGATTGATATGCCTGCCGGACCGTCTGAAGTGGAGGTGTTGGCAGATGAAACGGCCAATCCTGCTTTTGTGGCTGCTGATTTGTTAAGTCAGGCAGAACATGGAGTAGACAGCCAGGCAATGTTAATTACTACTTCCAAAGAACTGCAACAAGCGGTGAAAGAAGAAGTAGAACGTCAGTTGGCTTTATTGCCTCGTAAGGATATAGCCGAAAAATCTCTCGCTAATAGCAAACTGATTGTTGTACGTTCTATGAAAGAAGCCATTGAATTAACGAACGAGTATGCACCTGAACATCTGATTATTGAGACGACAGATTATATGTCTGTGGCAGAGCAAGTGATAAATGCCGGTTCGGTATTTCTGGGTTCTCTGACTCCTGAAAGTGCCGGTGACTATGCTTCGGGAACAAATCATACTTTGCCTACCAATGGTTATGCCAAAGCATATAGTGGTGTCAGTCTCGATAGTTTTATTCGTAAAATAACTTTTCAGGAGATAAAGCCTGAAGGGATACGGACAATCGGGCCTGCTATCGAGGCAATGGCGGCTAATGAGCATTTGGATGCGCACAAAAATGCAGTAACTGTACGGCTGAAAGCCTTATTAAGTTGAGAATTGAGAGTTAAAGGGAATATAATTCATAAATCATAATTCATAAGTCTTCCACATGAAAGAATTACAAGAACTTACCCGGTCGAATATTTGGCGTTTGAAGCCCTATTCTTCGGCACGCGATGAATATAATGGTGCTGCGGCATCGGTGTTTCTCGATGCAAACGAGAATCCGTATAATATGCCACACAATCGCTATCCGGACCCGATGCAGCGGGAGTTAAAGAAAGAACTGTCGAAAATCAAGAAAGTAAGTCCCGAACATATTTTTTTAGGAAATGGCAGTGATGAGGCGATAGACCTTGTATATCGTGCTTTTTGTGAGCCTCGTATAGATAATGTGGTTGCCATTGACCCTACTTACGGCATGTATCAGGTATGTGCTGAGGTGAACAACGTAGAGTATCGAAAAGTATTGTTGGATGAAGATTTCCAGTTTTCGGCAGACCGGTTATTGGCTGCTACGGATGAGCATACCAAACTGATATTCCTTTGTTCGCCTAATAACCCAACAGGAAATGATTTGCTTCGTAGCGAAATTGAGAAGGTAATTCATGAATTCGAGGGACTTGTGATATTAGATGAGGCATATAATGACTTTTCGGAAGCCCCTTCGTTTTTGGAGGAACTGAGTAAATTCCCTAATCTGATTGTACTTCAGACTTTCTCTAAAGCATGGGGATGTGCCGCGATCCGTTTGGGTATGGCATTTGCTTCACGGGAGATTATTGCCATTCTTAATAAGATAAAGTACCCTTATAATGTAAATGAATTGACGCAAAAGCAGGCTGTTGAGATGCTACATCGTTATTATGAAATCGAGCGTTGGGTAAAGACTCTGAAAGAAGAACGTGAAAACCTGGAAGCCGAATTTGCGGAGCTACCTTGTACGGTAAAGATGTTTCCGTCACATGCCAACTTCTTCCTGGCTCGTGTGACGGATGCGGGGAAGATTTATAATTATCTGGTGGGCGAAGGTATCATTGTTCGTAATCGTAACTCCGTATCGCTTTGTGGTAACTGTTTACGTGTAACGGTGGGAACAACTTCCGAGAATGACAAATTGATTGAAACATTGAAGAAATACCAATGAGAAAGAAAGTATTATTTATAGATCGTGACGGTACGTTAGTTATTGAGCCGCCAGTGGATTATCAGTTGGATTCGCTGGAAAAACTCGAATTCTATCCGAAAGTGATGCGCAATCTGGGATTTGTCCGTAGCAAACTGGATTTTGAGTTTGTGATGGTGACGAATCAGGACGGACTGGGTACGGATTCTTTCCCTGAAGATACATTTTGGCCGGCACATAACCTGATGATGAAAACATTAGAAGGAGAAGGGATTACGTTTGATGAAATCTGTATTGACCGTAGTATGCCGGAAGACAATGCCCCTACCCGTAAGCCGCGTACCGGTATGCTCACCAAATATCTGAATAATCAGGAATATGATAGGACGAACAGCTTTGTTATCGGAGACCGTGCTACTGATGTGGAATTGGCCAAGAATCTGGGATGCCGTGCTATTCTGTTACAAGAGAATAGCGATCTGTTAAAACCTAAGGCTGCTGGAGGTGAAGCTGCTTGTGATGGCTTGGAAGAGGTTTGTGCGCTTGCCACGAAAGACTGGGACAAGATAGCCGAATTCTTATTTGCTGGTGAGCGGAAGGCCGAAGTGCGTCGTACAACCAAAGAAACAGATATTTATGTATCGGTAAATCTTGACGGAAACGGAAATTGTGATATTCGTACCGGTCTTGGATTCTTTGACCACATGCTTGAACAAATAGGCAAGCATGGTGGAATGGATTTGACCATTCATGTGAAAGGTGATTTAGAAGTAGACGAACATCATACGATAGAAGATACGGCAATTGCTTTGGGCGAATGTCTTTACCAATCATTGGGTAATAAGCGGGGGATTGAACGCTATGGATATGCGTTACCTATGGATGATTGCCTGTGCCAGGTTTGCCTTGATTTCGGTGGCCGTCCGTGGCTGGTATGGGATGCCGAGTTCAAACGTGAAAAGATAGGGGAGATGCCTACGGAAATGTTCCTGCATTTTTTCAAATCATTGAGCGACGCTGCCAAGATGAATCTTAACATCAAGGCGGAAGGGCAGAACGAACATCATAAGATAGAAGGAATCTTCAAGGCACTGGCGCGTGCCCTGAAAATGGCTGTGAAACGGGATATTTACCATTATGAACTGCCGAGTTCGAAAGGAGTGCTGTAAATGGGAATTTAGCGAAGCGGAGCTTCGCAATTGACAATTCATAATTGACAATTGACAATTAAGCAGCGCAATATGCTAATATCCTATCATCCTGCATGGTAATTGTCAATTATCAATTGTCAATCGTCAATTTTTAGTGAAGCAAAGCTTCACTAAATTATCATTTATCGTCCGCAAACGAACACGTCACTGTCCGAAAACGAACACTTACCTCGCCCTGGTGCTGTTCTTGTCGCTTGGCACGGTCTTTGCTTTCTATTGAAAGTTATTATAAAGACCGAACATGAAAAAGAATATTTTACTTGCAGCTTGTTTTTTAATGCCATTGATAGCTTCGGGGCAGAATGATACTGTGATACACGAACGTGACATAACGCTCGTTGAAGCCATTACCCTCGCACGCACTCAATCGGTGGATGCCGCAGTAGCATTGAACGAGTTGAAGACTGCTTATTGGGAATATAGAACATTTCGTGCGGATTTATTGCCGGAAGTAAATTTTACGGGGACACTGCCCAATTATAATAAATCTTATAGCCGGTATCAGAATTCCGACGGTTCTTACAGTTTCGTCCGTAATAATACATTGGGATTATCAGGTGCACTTTCTATCGATCAGAATATTTGGTTTACAGGAGGTAAACTGTCACTGGCATCCTCACTTGATTATATCAAACAACTTGGCTCTAATACCGCCAATCAATTTATGTCTGTTCCTGTGAGCCTTGAATTAACGCAACCTGTTTTCGGTGTGAATAACCTGAAATGGAACCGTCGCATCGAGCCTGTGCGTTATGCGGAAGCAAAAGCTTCCTTTATCTCGGCCACGGAAGAAGTGACAATGAAGACTATCACTTATTTCTTTCAACTATTGCTGGCAAAAGAAGGGCTTGCCACAGCCCAACAGAATAAAACAAATTCCGACCGTCTTTATGAGGTAGCGATAGCTAAACGTAAAATGGGGCAGATTTCGGAGAATGACTTGTTACAGCTCAAGTTGAATGCGCTACAAGGTAAGGCGGATGTAACAGAGGCTGAGAGTAATCTGAACGCTAAGATGTTCCAACTCCGTTCCTTCCTCAATGTATCAGAAAAAGAGGGCTTGAATCCTGTATTACCGTCATCCGTTCCTGATATCAAGATGCATTATGACCGTGTTTTGAACAAAGCCTTAGAGCGTAATTCATTTGCTCAGAATATACGTCGTCGTCAGTTGGAAGCTGATTATGAAGTAGCTACAGCCCGTGGAAATTTGCGAAGCATTGACCTGTTTGCGAGCGTTGGTTATACCGGACAAAATCAGGCATTTTCGTCTGCTTACCGTGATTTGCTTGATAATCAGATAGTACAGGTAGGGGTGAAAATCCCTATCCTTGACTGGGGCAAACGTCGTGGGAAAGTCAGAGTGGCGAAGAGTAACCGTGAAGTGGTTCTGTCCAAGATACGTCAGGAACAGATGGACTTCAATCAGGATATTTACCTGTTGGTGGCTAACTTCAATAATCAGGCACAACAATTGGGTATCGCGGAAGAAGCTGATGTGATTGCGGAAAAACGATACAAGACGAGTGTGGAAACTTTCATGATTGGCAAGATAAGTACATTGGACTTGAATGATGCGCAAAATTCTAAAGATGCGGCACGTCAAAAACATATCTCCGAACTTTATTATTATTGGTATTATTTCTACCAGCTCCGTAGCCTGACACTATGGGATTTTGAACGGAATACGGAGTTGGAAGCAGACTTTGAAGATATAGTGAGAAGTTAAATTACAAGTTATAAGTTATGAGTTATGAGTTATTTGTTCTATGAAGTATTATATATTAAAATTTGATAGCAAATAACTTATAACTCATAACTCATAACTTCACAAATTTCTCTATTTTTGCAAACAACAAACTACATTAAGTTATGATACTTGTAATAGATGACGATAGCGCTGTACGTTCTTCACTTAGTTTTATGTTGAAGCGTGCCGGATATGAAGTAAAAACAGCTCCGGGTCCTCGTGAAGCGATGGATATAGTTCGTGCGGAATCTCCTGCACTGATTTTGATGGATATGAACTTTACGCTTTCCACTACGGGGGAAGAAGGGCTTACTTTGTTGAGGCAGGTTAAAGTGTTCCGCCCTGATGTTCCTGTAATATTGATGACAGCTTGGGGAAGTATTCAGCTTGCCGTACAAGGAATGCAGGCAGGCGCTTTCGATTTTATTACCAAGCCTTGGAACAATGCTGCCTTGCTGCAACGCATCGAAACTGCCTTGGAACTGACAGCCGTTGCTCAAGAATCACCTGAGGAACAGACAGAAGGGCTGAACCGTAGTCATATCATTGGTAAGTCGCAAGGACTGATGGATGTGCTGAATACGGTAGCACGTATTGCCCGTACAAATGCTTCCGTACTTATTACCGGTGAAAGCGGTACGGGCAAAGAGTTGATTGCCGAGGCTATTCATATCAATAGTCAGCGCACAAAACAACCTTTCGTAAAAGTAAACTTAGGTGGTATTTCGCAAAGTTTGTTTGAAAGTGAAATGTTCGGTCATAAGAAAGGGGCATTTACGGATGCAAGCGCCGATCGCATCGGACGTTTTGAACTGGCAAACAAGGGTACTATCTTTTTGGATGAAATCGGTGATCTCGATTTGTCTTGCCAGGTAAAATTATTGCGTGTGCTTCAGGATCAGACGTTTGAGGTGCTGGGTGATAGCCGTCCCCGTAAAGTAGATGTACGTGTGGTTTCGGCAACGAATGCCGATTTGCGTAAAATGGTTTCCGAACGTACTTTCCGTGAAGACCTTTTCTACCGTATTAATCTGATAACCGTCAAATTGCCTGCCTTGCGTGAACGTCGTGAAGATATTCCTTTGTTGGCACGTCACTTTGCCGATCGTCAGGCCGAAGTCAATGGGCTTCCCCGCACTGAATTCTCGGCTGATGCTATGAACTTCCTCACACGTCTTCCGCTTTCAGGTAATATCCGTGAACTGAAGAATCTGGTGGAACGTACCATTCTGGTTAGTGGTAAACCTACTTTGGATGCTTCGGATTTTGAATCTCAATATCAACGCCATGATGAAACTGTGAAAGCTGCCGAAGGTACTTCACTGGCAGGAATGACGTTGGATGAGATAGAACGGCAGACCATTCTGCGGGCGTTGGATCAACATAAGGGGAATTTAAGTCAGGTGGCTATTGCACTGGGTATCAGTCGTGCCGCACTCTATCGTCGTTTGGAAAAATTTAATATATCGTGCGAATAAAATTTTTCTTCTTTATACTTGTCTTGTTTCTACTCGCGTTGTGTGGGACATTGATCTACTTGGCGAAAGGAATGCACTCTATGTATTTATATGTCGTAGAGGGTATTATTGCTTTCATTTTGATTTATCTTACCATTTTTTACCGTAAGATTGTAAAACCGATGAATACAATCGGTAGCGGTATGGAGTTGCTGCGTGAGCAAGACTTTAGCAGTCGTCTTAGCCAGGTAGGGCAATATGAGGCAGACCGTATCGTGAACATCTTTAATCGTATGATGGAGCAACTCAAGAATGAGCGTTTGCATATGCGTGAGCAGAACCATTTCCTTGATTTGCTGATTCAAGCTTCTCCGATGGGGGTGATTATCATGTCGCTCGACGAAAAAGTCTCGCAATTGAACCCGATGGCGGTGAAAATGCTGGGCATCCGCCAGCAAGAAGCTATGGGCAAGAAACTTGAGAATTTAGATTCGTCTCTGGCAGAGGAACTGTTAGCTATTCCCAAAGATGCGACGGAAGTAGTGCGGTTGAACGATGCGAATATATATAAGTGTACTCATTCCTCTTTCATAGACAGAGGTTTTAAACATCCTTTCTTTTTGATAGAACGCATGACAGACGAAGTGATGCGTGCTGAAAAGCGTGCCTATGAAAAGGTTATTCGTATGATTGCCCATGAAGTAAATAATACGACAGCGGGCATCACTTCCACCTTGGATACGGTGGAGCAAGCTCTTTCTGCCGAGGAAAACATGGAAGATATATGTGATGTGATGCGCGTATGTACCGAACGGTGCTTCTCCATGAGCCGTTTTATAACCCGTTTTGCAGATGTGGTGAAGATACCCGAACCTACTACGTCACCTGTTCAGTTGAACGAGTTGACTTCTATGTGCAAGCGTTTTATGGAGGGGATGTGCAACGACCGGAATATTATTTTGCGTTTGGAGTGTGATCCGGCGGTAGGTCTGGTTCGCCTGGATGCTTCCCTTTTCGAACAGGTGTTGGTAAATATCATCAAGAATGCAGCCGAGAGTATAGAATGTTCAACTGAAGAATTGAAGAGGCAGGGTGAAGTTATAGTAAGGACCATTGCCCCCGCTTCTATCGAAGTCGTTGACAATGGTCCCGGGATTAGCAAAGAGGCGGAAGCTAAACTCTTCAGCCCCTTCTTTTCCACCAAACCGAACGGGCAGGGAATTGGCCTGGTGTTTATCAGGGAAGTGTTGAGCCGTCATGGTTGTACGTTCTCCCTGCGTACCTACAACGATGGATTGACTCGGTTCCGAATACTGTTTCCATAAATTATCATTTATCCTTTCTCCACTCCTTCGCATACTCGTCCAATATCCGCTTGATACCTTGACCGATAATGATATAGTCCTTTTCGTTCAAGTTGGCAAGCGAGGCACGTATGCTCCATTCAGGTCCGTCAAAACCGCCACCGTTCAGTAATACTAGGGAGGTTTCTTTGGCAAGCCGGAAGACAACGTTCAATGGACTGTATGTCTTTTTCAGATATTCCACAAATTTATCCCCATAGAACTTTTTTGCCCATACAAGCATGTCGATTTCCGTATAATAGCCTACGCGTAGCGGGTCTTCCACCAATGTAAAACCAGTGTTATCCCAGAGGGCATGCAAGCGGCGGAGAATGATTTCCTGCATTTTCCGCTTGTATTTATTCTCTTTATCCAATAAGGCGAAAGAGGAGAACAGGCTCATCTGCATTTGCTGCGGAAGTGATAAACCGGCCGTGTGGTTCAAGGCTACCTGACGGCTGTCAGCCACCATCCGGTCAATGAACTTCAACTTTTCAGGATGCAGTGTCAGACTGGAATATCGGCGATTAAGAGCTTCTTGTTTCTCTTTCGATAACCGGGATATTTGCCTGTCGTATAGATTGAACTCATGCAATGCAATCACCGCGTTGCGCCAGCCGGTAGCACCGAAATACTTGGAGAAAGAATAGACGCAAAGCGTATTGTAAGGAATTTCTGCCATGAACGAACGGAAGTGCGGGCTGAACGTACCATAAACATCGTCTGTGATAATCATAAGATTAGGATTATCTTCTTTTACGATATTAACGATACGTGCCATTGTCTCCGGACTGAGTGCGTAACTGGGCGGATTGCTGGGATTGGTGACAAACAGAGCTTTGATAGCCGGATTCTTCAATCGGTCGATATCTTCGTCGCTGTATTGCCACAGGTGCAGTCCGTCCTTACTCATACGGTTGGCATGAATCTCGGTCATCTTGAACTGGTAACGGTTCAGTTCCGGAATCTCGATATAAGGAGTGAAAGCCGGTACCATAAGAACGATGCTATCCCCTTTATTCAGCAGGAAGTTTTCTTGTAATGAGTCGAATATATAACACATGGCTGCTGTTCCACCTTCGGTTGCGAACAAGTCGAAAGCTCCGCGAGGCGGGCGATTGTCACACATCTCCTGGTCCAGATAGTCGCGTACCAGAAGCTCGGTAAAGTGTAGAATGCGGTCAGGCACAGGATATTGGTCACCGATAACACTTTCAGCCCATTCATGGGCCAGACTGTCCGGATCGACCGCATGTTGCATCAGCATGTAGTTATAGGTTTGTTCCAGAAGTTTGGCTCCCGGAGCGTTGGTGTTTTTTTTGAGAAACAGCTCGAAACGTGAAGCAATACCTTTCTTCTCCGGAATACCTGCAATTCCTTCGGGTAAATCCATGGTACGGCGACACTCTTCAAGTCCGAATTGTCCTAACAGGAAGAAGGCTTCGCGTGGAGTAGTGGCAATCCAGTTAGGGTTGCCGCGTCCGGCATTCAGCATGGTGCGGGCAGTCTTTTTTAGACTTTCGTCTGCCATGTCAATGAGACGATTTTTCAGCTCGAAAGGGCTGATACTTTCCATTTTTTTTTCTAAAAGTTTCGTATCCATAACGGGTTAGGTTTAGGTTGGTATTTATTAGTTTATTTATTGGCGACAATTAATGTCCGTAGATACTATGGTTAATTCGTCCCACCATAGTGGTTTTTTCGTCCGCTTATAGTGTACCTTTCGTCCCACTATAAGCGGACGAACGGTACACTGTTGCGGGACGAATAATTATTAGTATCTGAGTGCTTAATCTTTCATATCTTAATTTATTAGTTTCCTGCTTCTCCGGGGTTAAATCAGCAGCACGATGACAACTCCCCATATAATAAGTAAGGTGTTACCCACGGCATAAGTTACCGTATACCCCAGTGCGGGTGTCTCACTTTCTACCGCATCTTGTATGGCACCGAGAGCTGCCGTCGTGGTACGTGCGCCGGCGCAACATCCCAAAGCAATAGCCGGATGAAACTTGAATAGGTATCTTGCCAACAATAAGCCGATGATGAGTGGGAGAGTAGTGGCTACTGCACCAACCAGGAATAAGCTGAATCCTACATCGCGGAAACCTTGCACAAAACTGGGGCCTGCTGCGATCCCGACTACTGCGATGAACATATTTAATCCTACATTATTCAACACCCATAACGAAGGTTCGGGAATGCGCCCGAAAGTAGGATGCTTGCTGCGCAGCCAACCGAAGAATAATCCTGCAATCAATGCCCCGCCGCTGGTACTTAGACTGATAGGTACACCGCCAATGTGTACGGACAGAGCACCGAACAAACCTCCGATGAGAATACCAAGCCCTACGAAAATCATATCAGTTTGATGAGTCGGGCGGTCGATATAACCTAATCGTTTGGCGGCCGTATCGACTTCCTGTTTGGTTCCTACCACTTCAATAATGTCACCGGCATCTACTATGGTTTGCGCCAGGATGGGAATGTCAATACCTGTACGTTTTATGCTGCGGATACTTACTCCGTGCATGAACTTTTCATTCCGAATGGTGGCGAGAGTCTTGCCTGCAAATGTTTTACGGGTTACCATGACCGGTAATACCTCTGCCGGAAAATCAAGTAATTGCGCATCCTGAACTTCCGGGCCGATCCAGGTTTCTTCACCGATGACATATTCACGCCGTCCGCTTAGTACTACTTCATCTCCTTTCCTTAACAATACATTCGGACTGACTTCTTTGATGACACCCGATTTTCGTATTCGTTCCACAAACAAACGTTTATCTTGCTGTTGGAAGTAAACTTCGAGGTCAATCACTCTTTTCCCGTTTTTAAACCAATCGTTTTCAATACGATAAGCACGGAATGTAACCGGACGTGAGGCGTGCATGAAGCCCGGTTCGTCTGCTTGTGAATTTCCCATTTTAACTTCCAGTTCCTTGCAGGCGGCTTTTACTTTCTCCAATCCTCCTAACATCTTGGGACCGATGGATGATAATACCCAAGCAGAACCTGCGGTACCGAAAATATAAGTTACGGCATAAGATACAGGTATGATATTGACATAACTCTGCCGTTGTGCTTCGTCTATGCCCATATTTGCCATCGTATCTTCCGCTACTCCGATAACGGCGGATATGGTTTGCGAACCGGCAAGTAATCCGGCAGCCTCTCCCGGATTATATCCCATTAACAGTGAAAGTAACCAAGTGACTCCCAAGATGGAAATACACATCAGTACGGCAAAGGCCACTTGCGGCAAACCGTCTTTTTTCAATCCACGAAAAAACTGCGGACCTACCTTGTAACCAACGGCAAACAAGAATAGCAGGAAGAACACCGCTTTGATAGGGCCGGGTACGGCAATATTCAACTGTCCCACTACTACGCCTACCAATAGTACACTGGTGACAGTGCCCAAAGTAAACTTGCCGATGCGTAACTTACCCAGCCAGAATCCCAAAAAGATAGTGAGAAAAATGGCAAGCTCGGGGTGTGCCCTCAGTTGGTTAAAGATCCATTCCATAATTAAATATTTAGGTTGTACAGATGTCTTTTCTACGACATTTTCGCTATACAACGAGTTTTAACGGGAAGTGTTTTAAATAAAAGTGGTTTTTTAGAACATTTATTCCGCAAAACCGAACTTTTGGGGAAAGTTTTCTTACGTACCTTTGCGCACTGAATGAAAGATAGGTAAGGTATGAGGTTGTTTATTAGGGTGTTTCTGCTTATGCAGATTATTGTTATCCCTGTGCGGGCACAATATATAGTACAAGGTGTTGTTACTGACTCTCTGACGCAGGAGCCGTTACCCTATACATCTGTCTATCTCAAAGGAACTGCTGAAGGGGGAATGACGAATGATAAAGGACATTTCTCTTTTAAAACTTATCGTCCCGAGGCACGGCTGGTAATTTCGGCTGTCGGCTATAACGAATATACCCGCTTAATACATCCGGCACGTGGAGAGCGTATTAAAGTAGCTCTTTCTCCTGCCACCTATGCACTGAACGAAATAGTGGTGAAGCCTAAGCGGGAACGTTATAAAAAGAAAGATAATCCGGCAGTTGAGTTCGTAAGGAATATGATAGAGCATAGGGATGATTATTCTCCTGACGAACGCGACTTCTGGCAGCGCGACCGCTATGAGAAGATGACGTTTGCCATTAATAATTTTGATAGTGTCAAGCAACAGAAATGGTTGTATCGTAAGTTCAAATTTCTGACTGATTATGTGGATACCTCCGCTGTTACAGGGAAACCTGTATTGGCGGTTTCCAATCGTGAGTTGCTGGCTACGGATTATTATCGTAAGTCTCCACGCAGCGAGAAACAGTGGGTAAAGGCACGCCGTCAGGCGGGAGTGGACGAAATGTTATCCCAGCAAGGTATGGAGCAGGCCATCAGCGTTACTATGACGGATGTCGATATTTACCAGAATAATATATCGCTTTTTACCAATAAGTTTGTCAGCCCGCTTTCTTCGTTAGGCCCTTCGTTCTATAAGTATTATTTGATGGATACGTTGACGGTTTCGGGAAAGCCTTGTGTAGATTTGACTTTTGTTCCATTTAATTCCGAATCGTTCGGCTTTACAGGACATTTGTACGTTATGCTGGACAGTACCTATTTTGTACGCCGGGTTGTGATGAACTTTCCCCAGAAAATCAATCTGAACTTTGTGGATTACATGAAGATAGAACAGAATTTTGATCGTGCGGAGGATGGTACACGTCAGCTTATGAACGAGAGTATAACTACTGAATTCAAATTGGTGGAGAATAGCGACGGAATCTATGCCAAGCGAGATGTGTTTTATCGGAATTATGCGTATGAGCCTGCGGCGGATGCTTTGCAGGCATTCCGGAAACCAGAGAAAGTAATTGAGGGGATGGATGCTTCCGCCCATTCCGAAGCATATTGGGATGCCAACCGGTTAGTGGAAGTGAACAAAAAAGAAACTTCCGTAGACAAAATGATGGCGCAACTCCGTAGTTATCCTGTTTACTACTGGTCGGAAAAAGTCCTGAAAGTTTTGTTTACAGGCTATATACCTGCACCCAAAGAGAAAGCTCCTTTATTTTATATAGGGATGATGAATACCACTATCAGTGGAAATGCATTGGAAGGAGTACGTGTACGTGCCGGAGGTATGACGACCGCATGGCTCAATCCGCATCTGTTTGCTAAGGGATATGCGGCGTATGGTTTCCGGGATGAGCGTGTGAAAGGGCTGGCAGAGTTGGAATATTCTTTCCACAAAAAGAAAGAATATGCTAATGAGTTCCCTATCCATTCTCTGACTCTCCGGTATAAATCGGACGTCAATCAATATGGTCAACATTATCTGTACACCAGTCAGGATAATGTCTTCTTGGCATTGAAACGACAGAAGGACGACCGTATCGGCTATCAGCAGAAAGCCGAAATTACTTATACGAATGAGTTTTATTCAGGATTTTCTTTTCAACTGACTACCCGTCTCCGGAAAGATGAATCTTCCCATCTGATTCCTTTTATCAAGCAAGATGCAGATGAGACCTATGTAAAAAGTATTTCTACCAGCGAACTGGAATTGAAATTACGTTATGCTCCGAATGAGAAATTTTTCCAAACCCAGTGGAACCGTTTTCCCGTTTCGCTGGACGCACCGGTATTTACTCTTACGCATACGGTAGCCGCTAAAGGGATATTGGGTGGCGACTATACTTACCATTATACCGAGGCAGGTTTTCAGAAGCGTTTCTGGTTTTCGGCTTTTGGTTATACGGATGTGATATTGAAAGCAGGCAAGGTTTGGAATAAAGTACCTTTCCCTTTACTTATTATTCCGAATGCCAATTTATCTTATACTATCCAGCCGGAGTCTTATTCATTGATGAATGCAATGGAATTTATGAACGATGAATATGCCTCCTGGGATATTACTTATTTCTTAAATGGTTTCGTTTTTAACCGTATTCCGTTATTGAAAAAATTGAAATGGCGCGAGGTTTTGTCATGTCGTGGAATTTATGGAAATTTGAGTGACAAAAATAATCCGGTTTTCAGTGAAGGATTGTTCTGTTTTCCGGTAGGAAGTACTACAATGGGACACACTCCTTATGTGGAAGCAGGAGTGGGTATTGAGAATATTTTGAAAGTTCTTCGTGTCGATTATGTATGGCGTTTAACTTACCGGAACCTACCAAATATTGACAAATCAGGTCTTAGAATTAGTCTGCATATGACATTTTAACGTAAATCTTACTAATAGAACATTAAATCGGATAAAATGACTAATCCCAATTGGGTAAAATACCCTAAATTTGAGCAATTTTTTAAACTCTAAATAATAACAATGGCAATGAAAGAAAACATTAAGCCGGCAACCGGGCGTTTAGGCGTGTTGGTAGTCGGAGTAGGTGGTGCGGTTGCAACCACTATGATTACAGGTACATTAGCTGCTCGTAAGGGTTTGGCAAAAGCTATAGGCTCAATCACACAAATGGCTACTATGCGCATGCAAGATGGCAAAGAGAGACTTATCAAGGATGTGGTTCCTTTGGCTAATTTGAATGACATCGTTTTCGGTGGATGGGATATTTTTGCAGATGATGCTTATGAAGCTGCTATGTATGCAGAGGTTCTGAAAGAAAAAGACCTGAATCTTGTAAGAGAAGAACTGCAAGACATCAAACCGATGCCTGCTGCTTTCGACCACAATTTTGCAAAACGTCTGAATGGTACACATATCAAGCAAACTGCTACCCGTTGGGATATGGTGGAACAACTGCGCGATGATATCCGTAGCTTCAAAGCTGCCAATAACTGTGATCGTATTGTCGTTCTGTGGGCTGCAAGTACCGAAATTTATGTTCCATTGTCTGAAGAACACAAGTCTCTCGCTGCTTTGGAAAAAGCAATGAAAGAAAACAATACTGAAGTAATTTCTCCGAGTATGTGTTATGCTTATGCTGCTATTGCAGAAGGTGCTCCTTTCATTATGGGTGCTCCTAACTTGTGCGTCGATACTCCGGCTATGTGGGAATTCTCCAAGAAGATGAATGTGCCTATTTCCGGTAAAGACTTTAAGAGCGGTCAGACATTAATGAAAACAGTGCTTGCTCCGATGTTCAAGACTCGTATGTTGGGTGTAAGCGGTTGGTTCTCTACCAATATCTTGGGTAATCGTGATGGTGAAGTACTCGATCAGCCTGAAAACTTCAAGACTAAAGAAGTCAGCAAGTTGTCTGTTATCGACAATATATTCGAACCCGAGAAATTCCCTGATCTGTACGGTGATGTATATCATAAAGTACGTATCAACTACTATCCGCCTCGTAAGGACAATAAAGAAGCATGGGATAATATTGATATTTTCGGCTGGATGGGTTATCCGATGGAAATCAAGGTTAACTTCCTGTGCCGTGATTCTATTTTGGCTGCTCCTATCGCATTGGACTTGGTTATCTTCAGTGATCTTGCTATGCGTGCAGGTATGTGTGGCATCCAGACTTGGTTGTCATTCTTCTGCAAGAGCCCGATGCATGATTTTGAAAATCAGCCGGTACACGACTTGTTCCAGCAGTGGAGAATGGTAAAAGAAACGCTCCGTAACATGATAGGTGAAAAAGCACCGAGTTATCTGGACTAAAAAACAGTGATAAGTGATAGGGTGATAGAGTGATAGGGTAGTAAATACTTTACAGCTCTATCACCCTATCCTTTTTTACTGTGTTTTCTTTATCACTTTATAGCACTGTCACATTATTACTTTACCACATTATCATTCTCCTTTAATGAAGAAACCATCTTTTCTCCCTGTTCTCATTGCCACGGGCTTCGGTTCGGGCTTTTCTCCTTTTGCTCCGGGCACGGCAGGAGCTATATTGGCTACGCTTATCTGGTTTGGATTGTCCTTTATTGTTTCAGAAGTTTGTCTCTTATGGTTGACGGCAGCTCTTGTCTTGCTGTTTGCAATAGCCGGAGTATGGGCGGCCAATCGTTTGGAACCCTATTGGGGGGAAGATCCTTCGCGCGTAGTGGTGGACGAGATGGTCGGAGTATGGATTGCTTTATTGGCGGCACCTGCCGGAGATATCTGGTATGCTTTGGGAGCATTTGCTCTTTTCCGTTTGTTCGATATCTTTAAACCTTTGGGTATTCGCCGCATGGAAAGTTTTCCGGGCGGAATTGGAGTGATGATGGATGATATTTTGGCAGGAATTTATAGCTTTGCAATTCTAATAGCAGTAAGAGGATGGATAAGCTAAAGAAAACATTCAAGTTTGCCGGCTGGCGTCATGCGATGTGGGTTTTTACCAAAGCCCAACTCTCTGCGTACGTGGCAAGCCTTGTGGATTTTTCTGTAACTATTCTATTGGTTAAACTATTGGGACTTTTTTATTTATATGCTACTTTTTTAGGTTCTGTAGTTGGCGGACTGGTAAATTGCGTCATTAACTATGGATGGGTATTTCATGCGGAGGGTTGTAAAAAAACACATGTAGCAGTGAAATATCTTTTTGTATGGGGAGGTAGTATCATGTTGAACACATGGGGAACGTTTGCATTGACCGAATGGCTGACCGGTATGAAGTGGGTAGACGGATTATTGGGATATTATATAGACGATGTTTTTATTCTGTCTAAGATTATAGTAGCTTTTCTGGTAGCATTTTTCTGGAACTATCATTTACAGCGTGTCTTTGTATATCGGAATCATAATTTCAAGAAATTTCTGCAACATCATTTAGAAACAAAAAAAGACGAATATGAATTATAGAGATTGGCTGCAACAGTTGATTTATAAAATTATAAATCCAGTTGTTCATGGTATGATTAAGATAGGCATTACGCCTAATTTTATTACCACTACGGGATTGGTGTTGAACATTGTAGCAGCGTGTGTATTTGTGTATGCCGGCATGTATAAACCGGGTGAGCTGGCTTATGTCGGCTGGAGTGGGGGACTCGTTCTCTTTGCCGGTTTATTTGATATGATGGATGGGCGTGTGGCTCGTGTTGGCAACATGTCTTCTACGTTTGGAGCGTTGTACGATTCCGTACTCGACCGTTATAGTGAGTTGGTTACTCTGTTCGGTATTTTCTATTATCTGATTTTGCAAGGTTATTTGTGGGGCTCGATACTTGCGTTTGTTGCTCTGATAGGTTCGCTGATGGTGAGCTACGTACGTGCCCGTGCAGAAGGTTTAGGATTGGAATGTAAGGTAGGATTTATGCAACGTCCGGAACGTGTTGTACTGACCAGTCTTGGCGCAGTGTTCTGTGGCGTTTTCAGTGAATGTACGGCATTCGATCCGATGTTGATATTGATAGTACCTTTGGCTGTAATAGCGGTTTTTGCCAATCTCACGGCATTTGTGCGCATTGCACATTGCTATAAATTATTAAAGTAAAAATGATGAAAAACTATACATTTCCTTCTGCGAAGGAGGCTTGGCAGGTTATCATTATAACAATCCTTTTTTTAGTTCTGACGGGGATTTGCATTGGTCTTCGTTCAGAGCATTTTTTAATGGCAGGACTGTTTCTTATACTATTTTTTTCAGGAAAAACTACTCGTAAGCTTGCTGTGGCCTTACTGCCATTCTTTATTTTCGGTATATCTTATGACTGGATGCGTGTGTATCCCAATTATCAGGTGAACCCGATAGACGTACAGGGGTTGTATGAAGCGGAAAAATCATTATTCGGAATTTCAATAAACGGAACGACGTTGATTCCTTGTGAATACTTCGCACTGAACCATTGTACGACGGGTGATTTTCTGGCAGGTATATTTTATCTCTGCTGGGTACCGGTTCCCATTGCGTTCGGTTTGTGGCTATATCTGAAAGGTGAACGTAAGGTATATCTTCGGTTTGCGATGGTCTTTTTGTTGGTAAATCTTATCGGCTTTGCCGGATATTATATTCATCCGGCTGCTCCACCTTGGTATGCAATGAACTATGGTTTCGAGCCTATGCTTGACACGCCGGGTAATGTTGCCGGATTAGGACGCTTTGACGAACTGTTAGGCTGTTCTATTTTTAACTCTATATATGGACGGAATGCCAATGTCTTTGCGGCTGTTCCTTCGTTGCACGCTGCCTATATGGTGGTTGCCTTGGCATATGCTATTATAGGTCGTTGTAAGAAAGGACTGATAGCTCTGTTTGCTGTTATCATGGTCGGTATCTGGTGGACAGCGGTCTACTCCGGACATCATTATCTGATTGATGTCATTTTGGGTATTTCCTGTGCTCTGTTGGGTATTCTGGTCTTTGAAAAAGGGTTGATGAAATGGGGAGCGTTCAAACGCTTCTTTGAAAGGTATAGTCAATACGTTAAATGATAATTTAGCGGCTTCACCGCTAAATTAAGTGATAAGTTTTTAGTGATTAGTGATTGGTTTGTGTCTCTATGCGGAATAACGGCGTAGCTTAATCATAAGCAAATCACTAATCACTAAAAACTTATCACTGCGAGGCTTCGCCTCGATAAATTCCGATTTATTAATAATGTAAGTATGAACAATTTTGTCTTTTATAGCCCTACCGAATTTGTTTTCGGTAAAGCTACTGAAATGCAAGTCGGTACTTTGGCGTATAAATACGGTGCACGGAAAGCGATGATTGTTTATGGTGGCGGTTCGGTAGTTAGAAGTGGACTGCTGGACAAAGTAAAACAGTCTTTGCAGGAAGCAGGCATTGAGTATTGTGAAATGGGAGGCATCCAGCCTAATCCTGTTGATACGAAAGTATATGAGGGCATTGAGATTTGCCGTAGGGAAGAGGCTGATATGTTACTTCCAATAGGTGGAGGTTCGGTGATTGATACTGCAAAAGCTATTGCGGCAGGCGTACCTTATAGCGGAGATTTTTGGGATTTTTTCTTGGGTAAAGCTAAAGTGGCAGAGGCCTTGAAAGTGGCCGTTGTACTGACTATTCCCGCAGCGGGTAGTGAGGGTTCCGGAAATTCGGTAATTACGAAAGCGGCGACTTTGCAAAAACTAAGTCTTCGTGTGCCTGACTTGTTACGTCCTGTTTTTGCTGTTATGAACCCGGAATTGACCTTTACTTTACCGGCTTTCCAGACAGCTTGTGGTATTGCCGATATGATGGTGCACATCATGGAGCGTTATTTCACTAATACGCAAGATGTAGAGATTAGCGACCGCCTTTGTGAGGGTACATTAACGGCTATTATGAAAGAGGCTTATCGCGTGAAACAAAATCCGGATGATTACGATGCGCGCGCCAATATCATGTGGTGTGGAACGATTGCCCATAATGGTACTTGCGGTGTAGGGTGTGAAGAAGACTGGGCGTCTCATTTCCTGGAACATGAAGTCAGTGCCATTTATAATGTGACGCATGGTGCCGGTCTTACCGTCATTGTCCCTGCCTGGATGACTTTTGTGACAGACCATAACCCGAAGAAAGTAGCCCAGTTTGCCAATCGTGTCATGGGAGTGCCCGAATCGGAAGACCTGGAGGAGATGGCCTTCACCGGAATTTCCCGTTTGAAGCACTTCTTCCGTTATATGGGCTTGCCCGTTAACTTTAAAGAACTGGGTATTGAGAATCCTGATATTGACCGTCTGGCAGAGAGTCTGCACCGTAATAAAGGTGAACTGGTGGGTAATTATGTAAAACTGACTAAGGAAGATAGTAAAGAGATTTACCGTCTTGCATGTAAATAGGTTTGCGGAGCTAATGGAAAAAGATGCTGTTATCTTTTAAAAAGATGGTGGAAAAAATAAAAAAGATGGCGAAGTTTTTCAAAAACTTCGCCATCTTTTTTATTTGATTTCGATTTCTTCCTTCATGTCAATCTCTTCCCCTTGCGGGTCGTAGAAGACATATTGCAGAAACGCGAGCTTCTGGTTTGGAATAATCTTGATACCGAATCCGTACTTCATCTGCCACTTCCGCTTCAGAGAAAAGAATCCCTGATTGATGTAAGCTGCGATGTACGGGTGGATGTGTAATGAGAATTTCTTAATCTTCAATTTGTTGACCAGGTAGTCAATTTTACTCTCTAAGGTGTCCGTAAAGAGGATGGACGATTTAATAGTGCCTTTGCCAAAGCAAGTGGGACAGGTCTCCATGGTATTTACATCCATTGCCGGGCGTACGCGCTGACGGGTAATCTGCATCAACCCGAATTTACTGAGTGGCAGGATGTTATGGCGTGCTCTGTCTTTTTGCATGTTAGCACACATACGTTCGTAAAGCTTTTGTCGATTTTCGGCTTCATTCATGTCAATGAAATCCACCACGATGATACCGCCCATATCTCTCAGTCGTAACTGACGTGCCAGCTCGTCGGCTGCTCCCAGATTCACTTCCAGTGCATTACCTTCCTGTCCGTTGGCATTCTTGGTGCGGTTACCGCTGTTCACGTCTACTACGTGAAGCGCCTCAGTATGCTCAATAATCAGATAGGCACCACTTTTGTACGAAATGGTTTTGCCGAACGATGACTTGATTTGTTTGGTGATACCAAAATTGTCATAGATGGGAAGTTGTCCTTTGTACAGCTTTACGATTCCTGCCCGGTCGGGTGCAATGAGCGTTACGTAATCCTTAATTTCGTGGAAAACCGCTTCGTTGTTAACGTGGATATTCTCGAAAGAAGGATTAAACAAATCGCGCAATAATCCTACGGCGCGGCTGGTTTCTTCGTAAATCAGAGTTGGAAACTTGGTCGCTTTCTGTACTTTCGTG
Organism: uncultured bacterium; assembly: GCA_905215345.1. Taxonomy (GTDB): domain Bacteria; phylum Bacteroidota; class Bacteroidia; order Bacteroidales; family Bacteroidaceae; genus Bacteroides. The sequence continues at coordinate 161,102 of CAJMPR010000001.1, read as the reverse complement.
ATAGCTTCTTCCCAATGTTTTAGTAATACTTTAAGCTCTCCATCGAGTTCGGCAACGCGTTTTCCCTCAGCAACCGTGCGTACAATGACACCGAAGTTCTTCGGCTTAATGCTCATCAACAGTTGTTTGAGGCGGGCACGTTCTTCGCTCGATTTAATTTTTTGCGATACGGAAACCTTGTCATTGAAAGGAATCAGCACGAGGTATCTTCCGGCAAAAGACAGTTCGGAAGTTAAGCGCGGTCCTTTGGTTGAAATCGGTTCCTTTACAATCTGCACCACTACTTCTTGTCCAACCTTAAGTGCGTTGGAAACGCTTCCATCCTTTTCAAGATCAGGAAGTATGGTTGCTTTTGTGATAGGGTTTAATTTCTTTTTGTCGCTTAAAGTCTGCTTTACGTACTTCTCTAATGAGTTAAATTGAGGACCTAAGTCCAGATAATGAAGAAAAGCATCTTTCTCATAACCCACGTCCACGAAGCAGGCATTCAGGCCGGGCATCAATTTCTTGACGCGTCCCAAATACATGTTGCCCACCGAGAAAGAAATATTTCTTCCTTCGCTTTGAAGTTCCACCAGGCTCTTGTCTTCGAGCAGGGCAATGGATACTTCTTTGGGCTGTACGTCTACAACGAGTTCGCTTGTCACAATGATTGCTTTTGATTAATAATTTGGAGTAGTTAAGTAGTCAGTTAGTCAGTAGTTAAGTATAAATGCTCTACTTCTAAATGTGTAGTTGAAGTATTTACTTTTTATTACTTACTATTTGATTACTATTTACTTCTTAAACAAAGAACAAACTCGCGAGACAATTAGCTTCACAAGTTTGTTCTTTATTTTGTCCTTCAGACTAAAAATTACTTTTTGCTTTTATGTCTGTTCTTTCTTAGTCTTTTTTTACGCTTGTGCGTAGACATTTTATGTCTTTTTTTCTTCTTTCCGCTTGGCATAGCTTCAAAATTTTATGGGTTAATACTAATTGTTTATTATTTCTTCACAGAGAGGGTGAATGTTTTTGCAGGCTTAAATGCCGGAATGTTGTGTTCCGGAATGATAATAGTAGTGTTCTTGGAAATGTTACGAGCAGTTTTCTGTGCTCTTTTCTTCACTACAAAACTACCAAACCCGCGGAGGTAAACATTTTCGTCTTTTGATAAAGATGCCTTCACTGCGTCCATGAACGCTTCAACGGTTGTAAGTACTGTGACTTTGTCAATTCCGGTGTTTTTTGTAATTTCGTTTACAATATCAGCTTTAGTCATTTTTCTTTTAAAAAAATATTATTACTATTGTTTCCTAATTTTTTGGACTGCAAATATATAGCTTTTTGGCGGCTCTAAAAAATATATTCTGGACATTTTTCGAAAAAAGTCTATGCATTAAGTTTTGTTAGACCGAAAAACTGTATTTTTGTTCTTATGAAAAGACTACATTGAATTCTAAATGAATATACTGACTAAAATATTATTGGATTGGTATGCGGAGAATAAACGTGAATTACCTTGGAGGGATACTACCGATCCTTATCTGATATGGATTTCGGAGATTATATTACAGCAGACAAGGGTAGCACAGGGGTATGAATACTTTCTTCGCTTTATTCATCGTTTTCCGGATGTAGATACTTTGGCTTCGGCTTCGGAGGATGAAGTGATGAAATACTGGCAGGGATTAGGCTATTATTCGCGTGCCCGTAATTTGCACGCGGCGGCCAAAAGCATGAATGGTACGTTTCCCAGAACCTATCAGGAGGTACGTGCTTTGAAAGGAGTGGGGGACTATACGGCCGCAGCTATTTGTTCTATCGCTTACGATATGCCTTATGCAGTGGTGGACGGTAATGTATACCGGGTACTTTCCCGTTATTTCGGTATTGATACGCCTGTTGATTCTACAGAAGGAAAGAAACTTTTCGCGGCTTTGGCAGATGAAATGCTTGATAAAAGCCATCCGGCAGTCTATAATCAGGCGATTATGGACTTTGGAGCCATTCAGTGTACACCTCAGTCTCCTAATTGCATGTTCTGTCCTTTGGCTGACAGTTGTTCTGCTCTGTCAAAAGGAATAGTAATGAAACTGCCTGTGAAGCAACATAAGACAAAAACCTCTAATCGCTATTTCAATTATATATATGTACGCATGGGCGCGTGTACTTTTATACATAAGCGAACGGGCGATGACATCTGGAAGAATCTGTTTGAATTGCCATTAATTGAAACTGAAAGTGATTTAAGCGAAGCTGATTTTTTGGCTATACCTCTTTTCCGTTCACTTTTTGCAGAGGATGAAGTACCGGTTGTACGTTCTATTTTACGGAATGTGAAACATGTTTTATCGCACAGAGTGATTTACGCGAACTTTTATGAGGTCGTGTTACCTGAAAATTCCTCTTCATTTTCAGGCTATCAACAAATAAAAGTAGAAGATTTGGAGCAATATCCGGTGCCCCGTTTAATACATGCTTTCTTGGAGAAATATCTATAAAAATTGATTGTATTCTTGCATAGTGTTGTTATTCTCGTTAATTTTGGCAGCAAATTTAAAAATAAAAGCTTATGTCAGTAAATAAGGTGATATTATTAGGAAATGTAGGCAAAGACCCTGAAGTGAGATATCTTGATAGTGGTGTGGCTGTTGCAACTTTTCCTTTGGCTACTTCAGACCGTGCTTATACGTTGGCAAATGGAACGCAGGTTCCCGAACGTACGGAGTGGCATAATCTTGTCCTATGGCGCGGACTGGCAGAAACGGCTGAAAAATATGTGCATAAAGGAGATAAACTTTATGTGGAAGGTAAAATCCGCACTCGTTCGTATGACGACCAGACAGGTGCAAAACGTTATGTGACGGAAATCTTCGTAGACAATATGGAAATGTTATCTGCAAGAACTGCCGCAGGTCCTCAAGCTGGGATGCCGGTACAATCCGGTGCTCCCGTACAATCACCTGCTCAATCGCAAGCTGCCCCGGTGCAGGATAATCCGACGGACGATTTACCGTTCTAATTGTTTAACTAAAACCAAATTCTTTGGACCCAGACGCTTATTTATGCCAGTTGGCAGATGTTTTTAACGGTATATCCGTACAGTCTCCCTCTATTTCGGCTATTATAGCCATTGTTTTGGCAGGCATTCTTCTGCTTGCCTCCGGTTTTGCATCGGCTTCCGAAATAGCGTTTTTCTCACTTTCTCCGTCAGATTTAAGTACTATTGCGGAAAAGAAACATCCATCGGATGAGAAAATCAGTAATTTATTGGACGATAAGGAAAGGTTGTTGGCTACGATTTTGATTACGAATAATTTTGTAAACGTAACCATTATCATGCTGTGCAACTTCTTTTTTATGAATGTATTTCTGTTTCATTCGGCGGTTGCTGAATTTGTTATTCTGACTGTAATACTGACTTTTCTATTGTTGCTTTTCGGTGAAATCATGCCGAAGATTTATTCTGCGCAAAAAACTTTGACTTTCTGTCGTTTTGCAGCTCCGGGTATTGCGGCATGCCGTTCCATCTTTTATCCGTTATCTTCTTTGCTGGTTCGTTCCACATCTTTTCTTAATAAACATTTTGTTCGTAAAAGTCATGTTATTTCAGTAGATGAACTGTCTCATGCGTTGGAATTGACGGATAAAGCGGAGCTTTCGGAAGAAAACAATATCTTGGAGGGCATTATTCGTTTTGGTGGTGAAACGGCGAAAGAAGTGATGACATCGCGTCTGGATGTGGTGGATTTGGAAATCAGGACTCCTTTTAAAGATGTGTTGAAATGTATTGTTGAGAATGCCTACTCCCGTATTCCCATTTATGCTGATACGCGTGACAATATAAAAGGAGTTCTCTATATCAAGGATTTGCTGCCTCATTTGAATAAAGGCGATAACTTTCGCTGGCAATCGTTAATTCGTCCGGCCTATTTTGTTCCTGAGACAAAGATGATTGATGACTTGCTCCGGGATTTCCAGGCCAATAAGATTCATATAGCTATTGTTGTCGATGAATTTGGTGGAACTTCGGGTATCGTTACTATGGAAGATATCATTGAGGAAATCGTCGGTGAGATACGTGATGAATATGACGATGAAGAACGTACGTATGCGATACTTAATGACCATACTTGGGTATTTGAAGCCAAAACTCAATTGACGGATTTCTATAAGATCACTAAGATAGACGAAGATACATTTGACGAAGTGGCAGGGGACGCTGATACATTGGCGGGATTATTGCTTGAACTGAAAGGTGAGTTTCCTGCTCTTCATGAAAAGGTGACTTATGACCGCTATGAATTTGAGGTACTGGAAATGGACAATCGCCGTATTCTTAAAGTAAAGTTCACGATTGTTGAACCTGCTGGAAAAGGGGAAACTTCCAACTCATAAAATTGAATCGTGTGCCTATATTTCATCGACATACAGGACTGAACTATCAGTGGGGCATTTGGAAAACCGATGAGACGGTGGATGAATTGCTCGATATGCTTCCTTACAAAGAGAAATACCAGCAGGATATCCAACAATTTATAGCTGACTCCCGTCGTTTGGAGTGGTTGGCGGTGCGCGTATTGTTGTATACTTTGTTAGGTGAAGAAAAGGAAATTCTTTATCATCCCAATGGCAGGCCATACTTGTCGGATGGTTCTTTTTCCCTCAGTATATCGCACACTAAAGGTTATGTGGCTGTTTTCCTGGGTCAGCCGGAAAGCACCCCGGGTATAGACATTGAGTATTATAGCGAACGGGTGCGGAAAGTAGCGCATAAGTATATGCGGGAAGATGAAGAAGCCGCATTATTCCGGGAAACGGATATCTGGTCGCTTTTACTTCATTGGTCGGCTAAGGAAACTATGTTCAAATGTATGGACACTCCTGAAGTTGATTTCCGTAAGCACCTGCGAGTACTTCCTTTTACAGTAGATGTACAAGACATAATCTCTGCCGTAGAATATCGTACGGCAGAGAAACATAGCTTCCTGATTCATTATTATATATTCCCGGACTTTGTCCTGACTTTCAGTCTGTGATTATAATTTCTCTAATTGTACAGTGAAGTGCCGCATTATTGGAGCTTCCCATGTGATGCGTACTCCACGGGTAATACTTTCCCTTCTATCATATACATTCTTCAGCGCAGCGGCTATCACATTCATGTGGTTATCAGTGTATACCCGTCGGGGGATGGCAAGGCGTAATAAATCCAAACCATTGAAGCGATTTTCACGGGTTATGGGATCACGATCAGCGAGTAGATAGCCAATCTCACATCCCCGTACTCCTGCCTCCAGATATAATTCAGTAGTTAATGTTTGTGCCGGAAATTCTTCTTTCGGAACATGAGTCAATACTTTGGGAGCATCTACGAATATAGCGTGTCCGCCTGCCGGACGCTGGTAGGGTATTCCGTATTCATCAAGCTTTTTTGCCAGATATTCTACTTGCCGGATACGTGTATCCAGATTGTCGAACTCCGTATTTTCATCCAGACCAATGGCAAGTGCATTCATGTCGCGTCCGTTCATGCCACCGTAAGTAAGATAGCCTTCAAACTGAACACAGTAGCCCTTTGCGCCTTCATACCAATCTTGTTTGCGGGTAGCTATGAATCCACCCATGTTTACGATACCGTCTTTTTTCGCGCTCATTGTCATACCATCGGCTAAAGCAAACATTTCGAGGGTGATTTCTTTGATACTCTTTTCCCGATAACCTTCTTCTCTCATTTTTATGAAATAAGCGTTTTCGGCAAAACGGGCTGAATCGAACAGAACGGGTTTATTATATTTATCGGAAATGGTGCGTACTTCACGCAAATTCTGCATGGAAACCGGCTGTCCGCCGGCTGTGTTATTAGTAATGGTTACGATGATAAAAGGAATTTTTTCGGCATGTTCCTGCAGAGCCTTTTCGAGTTTGCGGGGATCTACATTTCCTTTGAAAGGAATTTCCAGTTGAGTCTGTTTCGCTTCATCAATGGTACAATCTAAGGCTGTTGCCTTGCGGCTTTCGATATGTCCTTTGGTAGTATCGAAATGTGAATTTCCGGGAACGATGTCACCTTCATGTACCAGATAAGAAAACAGGACGTTTTCTGCTGCACGTCCCTGGTGGGTGGGGATGATATATTCAAAACCAGTTAAGCGGGTAATGGCTTCTTTCAATTTAAAAAAGGAAGATGCTCCGGCATAGCTTTCGTCTCCCAACATCATGCCTGCCCATTGCCGGTCGCTCATGGCTCCTGTGCCCGAGTCGGTAATAAGATCAATGTAAACTTGTTCTGATTTTAGTTGAAAAACGTTGTAATGAGCCTCTTTCAACCATTGTTCACGTTCGTGGCGGGTACTCTTATGAATTGGTTCCACCATTTTGATTTTCCATGCCTCGGCAAATGGGATTTCCATAGCTTATTCTTTTTAATGTTATGACAATTGGTTAGCGGATAAACCGTTAGCTGTAGTTTTATGAGCCGAATATACTACTTTTATTAAAACTGACCAATATTTTGTGACTTTATGTAATATAAATGTCCGGGCGAAATCACTTCGACCGGACATCATTCAAATAAACTTGGCAGAGTTTATTCTCTTTTACTTTCTTTGAAACAGGTTTGATGAATGAAATGATGGGGACGACTTGTCCGGTTCATTAGACTCAACGCTTTTTCCTCGAAAGCAATGATAAGATATTGCATGGCAGGTCTTCTGACTTGTTTCTGTTACAGACGCCTTCCCGGAATATTATTCCAGTGGCATATTAAGTAGTTGCCTGTAACATCGGGTGAAACTTACAGCAGCGGGACTGTTCAGGATTTACACCTGATTCCCTTTTAATTGCACATCTTCGGAAAAAAGATGAAACAAACCAATGCATTGCAAAGATATGAAAAAACATTGATAACAATTTATAGTTCGAGATTTTATTTTTTTAGTGTTATTCATTTAAAGTTATCTAAGCTTGTAATGTTGAATTTATATATTCTTTCTTCCTCAAAAAACGGTTTATTTCTTATATTGTGTCGTTAATGCTGTTTATATTGTTGTTTACAAAATAATTTTTGTACTTTGAATCTGATACTTTATTTTTATAATTATTAAAACTATAAAATATGGCAGAATATGCAAAGAAACAAAAAGAGCAATTGAGTAGGTGTCTTATTGAAAATAAAAATGGCAGTATGAAGAGTAAGTCTTTTGTTGATAATAGGGTTAATACGAAAAGGCAAGCAGATGGTATTCTTCAGAGGAAAATGATAGTTAAGGGAAATAATGATTATTTGGAAAATGTAAAAGAAAATCTATATCGTTTACTGTTAGGTAATTGGAAAGGTATATCCATAGATCAGAAAGAAGATAGTTTAATATTAGATGTTGATCCCGAATATGAAAAGAGCCTTTTTCTTCATGAAGCAAATAATAGTGTTAGTGCAATGTTAGTAAGGAGGAGGATAGCTGCTTTAGGAGAAGACATGTTGGGAGGAAATACTGATTTGCTAATAAAAGAGACTGATGATAGTTCGAGATTCGATTATGATGAGAAAGAATGCAAGATGGCTGTAATGTGGAATGCAGACGAAAAAATGATTTGTTATACTGAAAATGGATTTAAGTTATGTCCTTCTGAAATACTACTCGCTCATGAAATAGGACATGCAGAAGGATATTATAATAAAAGTCAAGGAGAAGGGATGAGTAAATATATGACGCCTTTTAAAGATCTTAATATAATAAATGAATCCTCTGAAGAAGTAAGAAATGTAGGCCTTCCTGTTTTGCCAGGATCTGCTGATATAAAAGTATCTGATAATTCATATTCAGAAAACATGATTAGGAAAGAGCGAAAAGAACCAGAACGAAAAGTTTATAGTAAATTGGTAAGTTGGTGGATTAAGGATAATAAACTGATAATAGATCCGCCAACTAATGGAGATTTATTGAATTATTATGTAGATGTTTTGAGATTAGAAGGGGTTAAGAATATTGTAGATAAAGAAGTTGATAAAGAACCGTCATTACCTGAAAATCTGAAATTGGATGTTAAAAATCAAATAATGCTTTTCTTGATATTTAAAAGGAAAGTAAAAAAGACTATAGATCTGGTAAATTTAGCAGAAGTCGACTGATGTTATCAATATCGATAATTTTATTGGGTGACTGTTAAGCCGCCCAATAAAAGGAATATTATATTCTCATGTATCATTTTTCTTTTGCCAACGTAAACACAAATTCCAGCCCGCCGCCTTGATTATTCTTGGCAGAAATAGTGCCGCCATGAATGAGAACGGCATTTTTCACGATTGCCAATCCTAAGCCTGTGCCACCCAGTTTTCGTGAGCGTCCCTTGTCTACACGGTAGAAGCGTTCGAACAGACGATTCAGGTGTTCCGGAGATACACCTACTCCTGTATCGGCAAAGCTGAAATAATAGAAATTTTCATCTTCGCGGAAACAGTTGATATTGATATGTATATCGTTCCCGGCGTAGGCTATGGCATTATCCATAAGATTGCGGAAGATGGAATAGAGTAGGGAGTAGTTGCCTCGTAATTGAATTTTCGGCTTCAATGAGTTTACTACTGTGATATGCTTTTCTTCCAGTTCTAACGATACTTCATTGACAATGTTAGTAACCAATACATTGACGTCGATTTTTTCCATATCAATCATATTGGCGGCTTCGTCCATACGTGTTAATACTGAAATATCACGGAGAAGACGGCTCAGGCGATTACTCTGGGCATAGCACCGTTCGAGGAAAGTAAGCATTTTGTCACGAGGAATACTTTCATTGTTGACAATCGTTTCCAGATACCCCTGAATACTGCTTACAGGAGTTTTTAGCTCATGGGCTATATTCTGTGTCAATTGTCGTTTCAGGCGTACCTGTTCTTCTTCCAGTGTTATGTCATTGATCGAGATCTCGAAACTCAAATCCTGGAAGATAATACACTCTACAATGAAGATACGCCCGTTTTTGTTGATGTTGATTGACATCCGCTTTTCTTCCTTATTATTAGAAGGATACTTCTGTACCTTACTGATAAAGTCTGTGAGCTTTTGAAATTCGCTGATCGAGAATATCTCCTCGGTAGTCTGTAAGTTGGAGTCTGAAATCAAGTTACTGTATTGCGTGAAAAGATTATTTACCAGAATTTCTTTTTTGTCTTTGGTAAATACGCCTAATCCCTCTCTGGAAGTTTGTAAGTGGGTAATCAGTTTCTCACGTTCAATATATAGAGCCTCTTTTGTTTCCCGCAGCCGTTTGTATATCTGTATGATATGCTGAGATATTTCGCCTAATTCGTTGTGCGGGAAAGCCGATTGTATATCTGTTTCTACTGGCTCGTTTTTGTCTGCCCGTTTGGCAAATTCACGTAAATGGTTGATTGCCGTACCCAGTTTAGACGTGAATTTGTAGAAGATAAAAAACAAAAGAAGCGTTACAATAATGGTAAACCAGATGTAATGCGAATCAGCAGCCAAACTATTCATTAAGTTGACATTATAAGGTAATGCCGAGCGAATAATATAATCTTTATAAAGCGTTGCCGAATAGAAATAAGGTATCCCGGTTGTTTCGGAAGTACGCCTTAAGTCGTAACCTTTTCCATCTTTTAATGCTTTCTGGATTTCCTGGCGATTGATGTGATTTTTGAATCTTTCTTGAGGGTTCTTGTTATAACTGTCGTATATAACATCTCCATACAGGTTTACAATGGTAACGCGAAGGTCTTGGGATACATACTTGGATATATAGTTATCCAAAACGGAATTCCGCAAACTATCCGGAGTATTACGCAGTTCTTGTTGCAGGCGCTCGTTATAGTCCTGAAGTTGTGTATTGAGCAATTCGACTTTGTATTCTTTTTCCCGTTGATACTGGTATGCAATGAAACAGGCCGCAAATGCAAGAAATAATGAGATGACCGAAAGAAATAATTTCCGGCTAAATGATAAGAAATGCCTGTTCTTATTCGGCTTCAAAGCAGTATCCATATCCTAAACGGGTTACGATGCATTTACCATAAATTCCAACTTTTTTTCGTAGACGTGTAATGTTTACGTCTATGGTACGGTCCAACACATAGACCTCGTCGCTCCAAATACGGCTCAATATATCCTCACGGGAAAATACCCGGCCTTTATTCTGTAAAAGAAGGAGCAGGATTTCAAATTCTTTTTTGGTTAGAGGGACTTCTTCGTCATCTATGCTGACTTTCTTTTTAATAATATCCAGCACTAACGATTGGTAAACAATTTGTTCGGGCACACGTTCTGCTTCCTCTTGTTGAGTACGGCGTAATACGGCTTTTACGCGTGCGGCAACTTCCCGTAAAGAAAAGGGTTTGGAAATATAGTCATCAGCTCCCAGGTTAAAGCCTGTCACTGTATCATTTTCCGTGTCTTTTGCCGTGATGAATATGATAGGAACTTTGGCGGTTTTCTTATCTTTCTTTAGTATGCTTGCCATCTTAAAACCGGAAATCTCTCCCATCATGACATCCAGCAATAAGAGGTCGTAACTATTGATGTCAATTCTTAAAGCTTCTTCGGCAGAGTTGGCTGTATCTACTTGGTAACCTTCGTTTTCAAGGTTGAACTTTAAGATTTCGCATAAATCTTCTTCATCGTCCACTACTAAGATCCGGTATTCGTTCATTGCTTTCTTCTTTTATATGTGATAGGAGAGTAACAACTTTCTTTTCACAAAGTTAGACTTTATTTCTTTTCTTCGACAAAAGTGCGGCATTTTTGTTACGGAAGAATGAAATAAGTATTACAATGTGATTACAAATTTTAGTACTGATTGATTTATTTTCCTAACTTTAATTCTATTCCGGCGTTTAGATTGAAGACATTATCATTATATTTCTTACGGATTTTCGTATAAAGGTCAGACGGGTTGGGTTCCAGATTAGAGTATGGGACGTATGATCCACGAGGCTCTATAAACACTGCTAATTTCTTATTAATGTTATATTTCAATTGCACTCCTCCACTGAGCCCTATATACATGGTCTTTATAGGATACTCACTATCTGTTTTTTTCATGTTTCCTATTTCCGGGCCTAATAATAAGGAAAGAGAAAACCGTTTCATCCTGTCACTATTATGTAAGAGCCCCATGATATCAAACATTCCTTCAAGGCGTACTCCGGCATAAGTGGTTGTTTCATAGTCGTTATTTTCAGATAATTGCCGCCATTTATCCGTAACATAGAATCCAGAGAGACGTAAACCCCAGTATCCGTTGTACCATTTTCCGAAAGAGAGATTGATATGCGGACCTATGGATTTCAGGATTCCCATATCCTTTACAAAGTCAGAGTTCTGGAACTGTACACCGCCGGCTACACTGATAAAAGCGTTGTCGAGAAAAGACGATTCAAGGGTAGCTTGCCCTTTCTTTTTGAAAGTAGATAACGGATCTTTGAGCCTGTATATAAAGCCAACTGTTGCACCATAACCGACATCATATTTATGCCAGTTCTTTTGTGAATAATGATCGATTCCATCCGTATAAAGAGTAACCAGAGGTTCTAAGACCAAGTCCACCTGCTGATGCAGATGAAACTTTAGTTGTGCTCCCAAATGCATCTCGCCTACCTGGGATGTTTTTCCACTTTCTGCTGATACCTGATAACCGATTCCGGATACAGTGGAGATTTCTAATAAGCGATAAGGATCATATCCCTTTATGTACGAAGTAATATTGAATAAATAAGAAGCTCCGATTCCAACGTGATATAGCTTACTGTCACTTAATTTATGTCCGAACCAACCTCCTTTTAATGAGAGCCTGACGGAGTGGGCATGATTCAGTAACTTTCCGGCGGAGAATGAAAAGGCAGGTCCTCCGTTTATATCAGCACCCTCGCGTCGAATGATTTTTTCCATTCCCAATTGTCCGGAGATATATACATGATTCCAGAAGCCTCCTTTATTGAATTTATATCCACGTGGAAGATAGCGTTTCTGAAGTGAATATTGCAGGGCGTTGAAACCTTTATTTGCGGGCACGGTATCCTGCTGGGCATAAAGGTTATTTGCAAACAGTACCCCTAAAATAAATATATAGTATTTTACGATTCTTGATTTCATCATCATAAATTATATTGTTGGATAAGTATATCAATCATTTCCTTATCCGACGGATATAAGTCCATCGTATATTCAAATAAATCTTTTCCTATATCTCCATCCATCTCGGCTACATGGACATAAGAGTTATCCAGCGTGAAACATTTTACGAGGCAATTCTTGGCGGCTTCAAATCCTATTTCTCCGCTTCTATTTTGAATGATTGCTTTCAGATACCAGGTTTTCGGATCATCTTTCGGTAAGTTTGCAGCCGCACGCTGTGCCAGTGCATCATATCCCTTTGAGTCCATGGCAAGGCACATTACGACATCATTCAATGGGGAAGATTCTCTGACAAGATTAAATGTTTTCTTCGCTTCCTCCCGTTCTGACGCGGTATTTCCACCTTTATAATATCCCCCCAGACACATTGCGAAAGCTTTTAAACGTTCGTTTTTCTCTGTATTAGGCAGAATTTGGGCCATAATGCTTGCTTGTTCAAAATTATTAGCTTTCAGATACATTGCCAGTTGGTTGGCGATTACTTCTTCGGGATTAATAATTTCTTTGGTTACACCATCGATACGGGTACGTTCTACATTTGCACCCCTCGTTTTCCGGTCGATAAACGGTTCAAGGATAGAAGTGTCGGCCGTATCGCGTCTCAAGTATGACACTGCCAGATTATTGGCAGGAAGTATCCATGGTTGTCCTTCTACTTCGGCCGATTCTTTGTAGGCCCGTTTATAAAGTGCTTCCAGTTCTTTCGTATCTTTTACCAATTTAAAAAGATGCCAATATTCGTACAGGGCAAAGGCTTTTTTCCCGTTACGGTAATCCGGATCACTTTTATAACGGTATAAGATTTCATCCGGAGTCAGTTCCCTGAATATTTCATGTTTATATTCAAATTTCATATAACGGAGTTCCGGCAATTTGTCTTTTATGATGGTGGAATAGAATGGGAGTGCGCGTATCTTTGCGAATTGGGCGTCCTGACTCTTGGGAGCCGAAGCTATGATTGTACGGATTTGCTCTGCTTCCGTAAAAAGAGAGTCGCGTTCCAGTATTTCCACAAAATCGTTCCAAGACGCAACTTGTACTTCGGGAGCCGGTAAAAAAACACGTGATAGTGCAGACTGCGGTAGTAATCCCGTAATCTGTTGTTTGGCGTATAATGCGCGCCGTTGTGCCAGGGCATAGTTGGAACTGTATGAGCCTTCCGGTGAAGAAACTCCCGTGATCCGTATTTCTTTAAGCTTACAATCTTCACAATTGATGATAGACATCAAGTCATCTTTCAATTTATTCATTTGTGCAGCATTGTTCGGGTCATCGGGATCTATTTCGGCTTTTCCTACCAGAAAAGTCAGCGAAATGTTGGCGGCAGTATTACGAAGCTCTCTCTTGGGCTTTCTTATATATTTGTTAGGATCCAGATCATACTGTTCGAGGGAATATTCCAGAAACTTGAGTGGGCGTCGCGCTTCGCAACTGATAATCTTGGTGGTTTTATCGTAATATACCGTGTTGTAGTCTTCTAACAGTATCACTGCATTTCCATAATAATTCAAAGTAGGGTCGGGCACTACTACTGTATCCAGCCATTCTATATTCATTCTTTTGTCCGTAAGCAGCGTAGTGTCTACATATTGTGACAGAGGATCATTGCGGAGGTCGTATCCCATTCTTCTCTCTTGGGTTACCTTATATTGTTCGCCTTCATAAATCAGGGGGCGTGTAAAGCAAATAGTATCTTGTTTTGAACACTCCACTACATAAGGCTGTATGATTAAGCGTGCGTTGGTTTTGCCGAATTGAGCAGGAATAGGAAAATTATTGCGCATCATAAGCTTGTTGCCAACCATAGTAGGTGCCTGCTCTTTAGGACTAATATCTTGAAGAGTACCGACAATTGTCACATTATCCAGAAGAATACCGGCATCGATACTCACATTTATTTCCATGCGGTAGTTCACTGCTTCCACTACACATGGGGCTACACCGACTTTGAAGATGAGAGCGCCCGTTTCGGCTACGCGGATTTCATAGTTACCTCCTGCATCGGCCACTGCTTCGTTATCTGCAAGTAGTGTTTCACCGGTAGGCTCTTCAATCGCTTTTTTTGCATCCTCTGCGGCGGCAACCGTATTATAGGCATAAATAAAGACTGCTTCACTGGTAAATGGCTTTTTAGTCTCTTTATCAATAACACGCCCTGATACAAGCTTTATCTGTTGCCCCATTGCCGGTAGGCATAGTAGGCAGATTAGCCCGGAAAGTATCAGTTTGGTATATTGTTGAAGCAGGGTTTTCATATTGAATGTCACTTTAAAATATATGATATAGATATTCCTAACTTGGTAGGCAACAGTTTATATCCGTGTGCATTTGTTTTCACTGAGCCATCAATGAACATATCTTCGTAGTTGTCGTACTTGTAATATTGTTTTTGCCAAAAGAAAACGGTACCGAATCCTCCATAAAATTCAAGGTTGAGACGCTTACTTAATGCGATAGAGTAACCTGCGGTAATGCCTATTCCAGCTGCATCACCATCATATACTTTTTCTCCAAAATGCATGTCGTATGTGGTACCCAGCATAGCGATACCGATATATTCACGCGTCATAGGACGTCCGTTAAACCAGTAACGGAATTCGGGCTGGAATCCTAATAATTTGGAGTCAAGTCCGTATGGCTTGTAATGTCCGAATACGGAAAAATCAAGACTGGTGTGTTCGCCTGTTACTAATTCACAACCCACATTCGGTGTGCCTGCAAGCAACATCAAGCCATTGGTCTTGACTGCTACTTGTTGGGCGGAAATATCCGTCACCTTGATACAGACCAACAAAACGAAGATGAATATTTTGATTATATTCTTCATGAAACTTTCTGTTTTATTTATTAGCATCGATGAAGAATGAACGGGTTTCGGCATCATTGACAACCCAGGGTTTTAACTCGCTGTTAATAATAACGTCCCGAGGTGTATAAAGCACATTGACATTGATTGCCTCTCCTTTTTGAGGAATAATACGCCCTTCCGGAGTGTTAAGATATTCATCTATATCGTAAATTACATATTCTTTTGTGTAATTTGTTTTAGTTTCAGTCAGAGAACAACTGATAACTGCGATCTTATCACCGGGGACGACTAAAAAGTCTGCAATTGGAGCAACAGTTGCCGGAGTGGACTCAATAGCCACATAACTATCTGTTAAAGGATAGGTAAAGGAGACAGGCACATAGCTTTTATTGGGAGTAATCTCACCGGTTCTTAAATCCATATATCCATCGGTACTGTAATAGGCTTGTACGGTAATTGAATTTATCCGTACAGGATTTTTTCCGATGGTTGTTAAATCACTTGCATAGATTCTGAAAACAAGCTTTGCTAAAGCATGCTTAAAAGGAAGATTTACCGCTGTTGTTGTTATACCTGATATGTATTGCCCCGTGTACAGATAATCATTTGTTTGAGTCATGTTATCTTTATTGATACGAATTGGAATATATGCATATCCTTTTCCCAAATCTTCAATGTTTTGGGTGTCCATATAAGGATAGTATCCATAAAAGGCCAAAGCGTCATAGCCACTTTTGTTAGAAGGAAATTTGGCTACGAATTGTTGCTGTAGAACACTTGTAGTTCCACTTCCACTCATCACTTGATAATTGGCGTTGAACAAGTTCTTCTGGAATTGTCCTTCGTCGGTAAATTGGTCAATTGTGTAACTGTCCGGATTACTTTTTATTGCAGGTATTCCATATATTCCTACATGTTCACCTTTCGGTATGAATGTGTTTATAGCTCCGCTACGAGTGGTTACAGTAGTAGGTGTCAATGTGGAAACGCCGGAGTTGAATTTTACTTCAACTCCTTCGTCTGTCACACCGTGATTATTGGCGGCATCATCCTTGCTACAACTCGAGAGAGCCGCCAATAAGCACGTACCTAATATCAGTTTATTCATAAAAAAACATATTTATTAGTTGATTTCCAGTTCGCTATCGCCACCATTTCCCCATGCAGACAAAGTAGCGGTAATCTTAATGTCGGTCAAGCCATTGATTTTTATATTGATATTATAGGCATTTCCGGCTGTAAAATTCTTACCAGTGGGAGGCGTGATAGTAATAGGACTCGGATCTATCGTTAATCCTGCAGTTTTGAATGCCAATTGTACTTCAGCCGTATAGTTTCCATCGATTGCAGCCTCTGCGGGAACCATAATGCTTTCACCCATTTGGATTTTGTTTACAGGATTCGTACCATCGTGCAGTTCAATATTATCAGCAGCGTCAACATCATTCTTTTTTAAAGTATATTTTCCATTATCTACTGTCGTTTGATCGAATTGTATTTTTCCTTCATCCGTATTCGGTAGATCGGCTACAATCAATGATACGCTTGTAGGAACTTTTATGAGCTTGATGGATGTTACCTTCAAATCTTGAATTTTACCCTCACCTCCTGATATATTAAATTTCAGACGAACCAACTTGTGATCGAACTTTATATTGGGATCTGTCTTAGGTGCTGGCATTTTTCGAAAATACCTGGCATTGAAACCTTGGTAATTTTTTCCGTCAACTCCGGCTATTTGAGCAGCTTTCACTTTTCCCCATAAGATGTCTTGGGTTCCGTCAAAAGCGGCATATGTTACAGTAATTTTATTGGCAGCAGTTTCTGCAGTGATGTTATTATTTCCTGTGCCACTTGCATAAGGATGATATCCGTAGAAAGTGTAATTAGTAGTATTGTCCAATGGATAATAATGTCCCGTACCTATGTCTATGGTTTGTGCATCTCCTGCGGTAGCGATTGTTCCTTGTACATTATTCAGAATACAGGTAGAATTGTATTTGGCGATACTCCAATACGTACCTGTTGCTGCATTCTCCGCTAATCCAAGAACTCCCACATTTGTATTGTTCCATGCATCCAATGCCGCTCTGGATGATGCCGTTGTATTGGATTCAATTGAATTGGTTCCTCCCAATTGGATTAATACCGGAGCTTCATCGCCCTCATTACCGCCATTGTCGATAATTACTTCATTCTCTTTTGAACAGCCAGCCAACAATACCATTGCCGACAAGGCTAAAAACATACTTTTTCTCATCATAGTATACATTTATGTTACATATTATTTTTGTTTATTTATTTATTATGGATTAGGTGCGTCGTCGGGATCAACGGTAATATTGCCACCGTCTTCCCATGCTGTAAGAGTAGCGTTTACTTCAATTTTTTTCAGACCATAGACCGATATACCTATTGTATATATTTTACCTTCTTCAAAAGCATTCGCGATAACCCCTCCCTTACTTGGCTTTTCAAGAATTGTGGGTATTTCCCCTTTAGTTTCGACTCCTGCTATGGTTTGTGATGTCGTTACAACCATTTTATATGATTCTGCGGGGATCGTTAAAATACTTTCGCCTATGGGTTTTGGAGTATCAGTAACGGTTATTGCTGTCAATGCCGTGAGAGAACCTCCTCCTACAGGTTTTTCTTTAAGTTCGAAAGGTGTGGCGGTCGTTATGTCGGCAGGGAGGTCGGTTACATTGATTATACCTTGAGATACCGTTCCATCAGCAGATGGAACAACTACCAGCGTTCCCTCGCTTTTAGAATATATGACTATCTTGGTGACGGCTACACCGTCAGTAACAGTTTGTGCATCTCCTGCTTTTACCGTGAATTTGAGCCGGGATAGAAGATGTTTGAAGACCAGGTTAGGAACTACCTTACGTCTTGCCGACCATGAACTATACAAGTTTTGAGTTTGCTTTACTCCGTCTACAATCAATCCGTTGGTGGCAGCTTCCGTAACAGCATCAATATCTTTTTCCGGGTCTGTAACAGCCACCATCAGGTCTTGTGTACCATCGAGCGTAAATGCTACCGAATATCCATTCGTTACATCTCCGGTAGGCGAGGGGGAAGCACCGGCTGCATCATCAATGTGATAGCCATAGAATTTATAAAGGCTTTTACCGCCGTAGTAATACTTTACATTGGTATCATTCCATTTTATAACTCCTGTGTTAATAGCCGTTGGAGCCTTTGCAGCAGCATTTAAAGGCACTACATCCGTAGCTTCCGTACTCAAAGCATAAATGTACAATTGCTCTCCATTCCATACATTGCCGGAACCATCGACATCTCCTACACCGCCGATTCCTCTTGATGCTACATCTGTGTTTAGAGCAGCCTGTTTGATGCCGAGTGCCATTTCATTAGCATCATCCGGCATTTCCACTTTAATATCCGATTCTTTTGAACATCCTGTGAATATCGCTAAAATCGAAATCGCCATCCATAAATTTTTCTTCTTCATGTAATTAATTTATGATTAATAATTATTTTCCAAAGTCCTTATCAGGATCTACAACTACTTCTCCTCCATTTTCCCAAGGAGTAGGAACAACAGTTGCATCTACATCTTGTAATCCGTATATCGATAGTCTGATTGTATATTGCATTCCCGCTTTGAATACACCTTCTGTGTTGTTTAATTTCGTCAAACTGGTATAGGTATGTGTTGTACCATCAATCGTTTGTTTCATCTCTACTTCACAATCATAACTTGTCTCTTCAGGAGGAAGAATAAGGCTGCCTCCTACCTCGACATACGGACGTTCATAAAGTGATTCCGAAAAATCACCATTATAATCTGTGTGATAAGTGTCTGTAAGCAACGGGCTTCCATCTTTCTCCAACAGGGATAAATCTTCGTATGATTGTTCCTCGGAAAAATCAACTCCCATATTTCCAACTACTGAATGGGCTACCGTAAATAATCCATTCCTTTTCGATTTGACTTTTATCCCCGTTATTATCACTTCATTTGCGTCTTTCCTTGCCGGATATATCCTGAATATGAAACGGGATAAATGATGCTTGAATATCATGATCGGTTGAATATTGCGCTGGGCGGTATAGGTACTGTAATACCATTCTTTTATATTCTCTCTTTCTTCTTCGGTATATGTTTTACGATTGGCTTGCTCTTCCGTCAAAGAGGCGCGGGCACTCATTAAATCTTGCCTTCCGTCTATTCTTACTTTTAATTTGACTCCTTCTCCGGTACGAATCACCTCTTGTTCTCCAATCTCCATATCATCGATATAGTAGCCAAAGAAGTCGTAGGGCAGGTTGTTGGAATGATAGAATACGTTCTCACTTCCATCCGCCCAAGATATATAGGTTTCATTTCCGTTTATTTTCGCTTTCTTACCTAACTTGGAAGAGTGCTCTTGGGTGGAAGCATCTATCAGGCACATTTTATCATCTTCCGTACTCAATACACTGTAATTGGTGGACATATCTCTTTTGAAAGAGTAGATATAAATATAGGCGTTGCGCCATAAGTCATTGTCTGTCTGGTCAATCACGCCACTTCCTCTCGATACTATATCGTTAATTTCAGGATTTCCCACAGCAATCATTACCGGTATATTTTCTTCCGGTATATTGTCGGAAGGCATAACAAATCCTTTATAGGAATTATCGCTACATGCAATTAGTCCGATAGTCATGCAGACTATCGGTAATACCCAACTTCCTATTTTAAAAACTTTGTTCATCCGTTATATATCACCTTCTATTACACTGTCGCTTTCTTGCCAGATATCGATACCATCTTCATTGTCCGACACAATTTGCTTCACACTGATTTTAAACATGTAATCGGTGTTGAGCGTAGCTGATTCTTTTGCTAAGCGGTATTTTTTATTTCCTTCGTAAGTCATTAGTTCTGCATCTCTAATCTCATGATACAGGTTTTTGGCTGTATGGAAAATTTTATTTTTACCTTCTGCCTGGGTATATACGGCCAGTTGTAATATTCCGGCTCCTGTTATTAGAGAAGGTGTCCTGCTTGGAAATAATCCTAATACATCGACTTTTCCCTCATACGATAGTATGTTGCCGTCTTGTTGCTTTATTTCGGGTTTAAAAATGATGCGGCAAGTGGTAGTACTGTCTATCATACCAGTCGTTACATCCGTTTCTTTGACAATACCGGAAATTTCAGCAACGACTTTTGTTATTTCTACACCTTCTTCTATTTGAACTTTGAAGGGGATGCGTATATTTTGAGTCAGCATCTGAGGAACAAATGTGACTGGAATTTCATTGCCGGTTTCAACTTTTATATTTCTGGCTATTGCAACATATACTGGAGCAATTGTTCTTATGTAGGGATAATTCGGATTAAAATCCATCCATTTAATATAATCATCTTCACTACTGCCCGTCAGTTCTGGAATATCGGTAAGTTTAGTGGTTTGTACAGATACTTTCATTTCACTGATGCTGATAGATTTATCAGTAGCAAAACTGTCCAGATTGGTAAGTTCTACCCCTTCTTTTAACTGATTGATAGCGAGCATCAGATATTCTCCTCCTTTTATATGAAATTTACCATCTTTCCATTCACCATCCTCCGGTAGTACTCTATCGTCTTCTGTTTCAGCGCGACTTGTTATGGATGCCATGTTTGTTGCTTCTAAATCGCTGACCGATAGTGTTTGTACATAATGGTATGAATTGAGAATACGATTCATTAGTACGACTACAGAGTCGGGTTTGCTATAGTTTCCCCAGTCGAAGCTCATTTTTACTCCGGCATAACTGGGTGTAGCTGTTTTTTCATTCAACTCCACTTGTGCGCACGACACTAACAATATCATTCCTAACAGTTGTAGGCAGATTCTATTCCACTTCATCCTGTTCCTTTATTATAGCGTTATTTTGACTGGAAGATACTTCGGAAGATTTCTCCTGTTCTTTTGCTCCTTTTTCCGCTTTTGTCTTTTTTTGCAGATTCTTTTTCAGCTTATCTTCTTTCTTTATTTGTTTCAGACTGTCTTCTGTATGCTTAACCTGTTTTATTGAATCTTTCAGATAGAGTGTTCTTACTTTTTTCAAACTGTCCGTCAGTTGTCTTGCCAGATGAATTGAGTCTTTTTGTTGCTTCCTTTCTATCTTTTCTCTTTGCTTTGCTTGTATTTTCTCATGATTAATCATTTTATACTTTTCCTTGATACTGGTAAAACGATAAACAAAAGAGACCCTGATATCGCTAATAACCGGAAATGGGACAAAATGAAAGTCTTTTGATTTTTCCGGGAGTGAAACGTAACTATTGTTTTCGCGGTCCAGTTCGTATACATCATATTTAGCGTACGCCAAGCCGATGCTACCCCCAAATTCAATGTCAACACTATGGTTCTTATAGTTGTAAAGTGGAATACCATATCCTGCTGACAACCCGATTCCGTATGAGTTACCTTGGAATCCTCGTTTGCCGAATTTGAAGGAATAACCGTTCATGCTTCCATATACTCCAATATAGTAGGCACGCCATATTTTGGGATTAGCACGTTCTTTAGAGAAGAGTTTTTGTGTTAATGTTGGTTTGTTTATATTGTCGGAACGATATTGGGTACGCCAATATTTACGAATTTCAGGGCGTATCTCCCACAAATCGAAAACAACCGACGGTGCGTAATTATGGCTGGTATGCCAATTCCATTTACCTTCAAGGTTTAGAGTGAGTTTATTATATACAGAATTAGTCAGGTCGTACTCTATTCCCAAGTTAGGAACTGTCAACAGCCAATCGACAGCATTTGTACGGAATGCCCAACGGGATTTGGAGGTAACTGTTTTAACTTCTTCCTGTTTCCCTCTTTTCGTCTGGGAATGTCCGTCAGAGAAAGGAAAAAGAAAAAACAAAGCAAGCAACAATAGGTTGCTGTCGTGTTCCTTTATAGAGTTTCTTAGCCTATGCAATAGACTAAAAATAATACCAGGCATTTTCTGTAATTTGTTTGTTTGCTTATTACTTCTTTAGAAGTTTTTCGCAAAATTAATCAATTCTTTTATGTATACAAGATTTCTAATTAAAAAATGTTTTTATATCAGATGATTAGACATGAATAATAGATAATGTGGAATCTAACTTTTTTGTATTATCTTTGTTTTATCAAAAACAAAATGCATGAAAGATTTGATAAATATAATCAGACACAAACAGTTAAAATGGTATATACCGCTAATTGTAGCTGTATTGGCAGTCGTGATAATCAGCTCTATCTGGCTGAATGTTGCTCCATTCCGGTCTGGATTTGAGATTACTGACGAATTAGGCGGGAATATATTCCCCTCCAGTATACTTTCTGTAGCTACTACCGATGCGCAGGTCATAGTGCCTGGTGATTCTATGTATGTAGGAAATCCCAAATCTTGTATTGCTGTCCGGGTACGTTCGGGCAAGGCTTATAGCAGGGTAAGGATAGAGGTGGCTGAGACCCCTTTCTTTGCACGGTCTATTTCTGAATTTGTGTTGGCAAAGCCACGAACAGAATACATAATCTTCCCTGATATTATCTGGAATTATGAGGCTTTGAAGAATAATAGCCAGGCAGAGCCGATTAGTGTTGCTGTTACGGTAGAAATGAATGGGAAAGATTTGGGGCAGCGTGTACGTACTTTCTCGGTGCGTAGTATCAATGAGTGTTTGTTGGGCTATGTGACGAATGGTACAAAGTTTCATGATACCGGAATATTTTTTGCTGCATATGTGAATGAGGAGAATCCGATGATTGATCAGTTGCTCCGTGAAGCGTTGAATACCCGGATAGTCAATCGTTTCCTGGGATACCAGGCAGGCAATGCCGAAGCGGTGGATAAACAGGTATATGCCTTATGGAATGTATTGCAAAAACGTAATTTTCGTTATAGTTCAGTCTCCAATACAAGTTTGTCCAGCAATGTAGTCTTTTCTCAACGCGTCCGTACATTTGATGATGCATTGGAATCATCACAAATAAATTGTGTGGATGGAAGCGTTCTGTTTGCTTCTTTGCTTCGTGCTATTAATATCGAACCGATATTGGTGCGCACGCCCGGTCATATGTTTGTTGGATATTATACCGACTCCAATCATAAAGATATGAACTTTCTTGAAACTACGATGATTGGTGATGTTGACCTGGATGATTTCTTTCCTGACGAGCAATTGGATTCCACAATGGTAGGCAAATCTCAAAATCAGATGTCGCGTATTACTTTCGATAAATCCAAGGAGTATGCTAATAAGAAATATAATCAGAATAAAGAAGGGATTCACTCAGGGAGATTAAATTATATGTTTTTAGAAATTTCTAAAGATGTAAGAAGAAAGATACAGCCGATAGGAAAATAAAAGACCCCTACTGAATCATTATACATATCATTCTGTTAAACCATGAGGTTACTATAAAGGATTTTCAGCCTTTGTAGTAACCTCATGGTTTGTTAACGTCTGTTTCTTTATTTCTTTTGTTTTATTAATATTCAAATGATATATTTCAATATTTCTTCTATGAGATTTCTTCTCAAAGCTATTTTTATATCGCTATACATCGGGTATCTGAGGCATGTGTTACAAAATTGAAAAAGCAAATTATTTAATGTTTATTTAGTATTATTTAAACGAATTGATTCGTAAATTCTTAAATTAATTTATAAGTTTGCAAACAAATCCAAATTAAAAGAGCTTATGAAAAGGAATTATTGCTTATCATTAGTGTTGCTTGCACTGTTTGGGATGTCTGCACCTTATGCAGCTGTTGCTGCTGAAAATGTGCCGAGTTCCCAGAGCACTCAGCAAGCCAAGAAGATTACAGGTAAAGTTATAGACGTAGCAGGCGAACCCATCATCGGCGCCAGCGTATTAGTAAAAGGTTCCGGTACCGGTTCTGTGACTGATATCGACGGAAAATTTTCTGTAGAAGCTCCGGTTGGTAGCACATTAGTAGTTTCATTTGTTGGATATGCTACTGAAGAATTGAAAGTAGGAGCGGCTACTTCCTATACGGTAACGCTCAAAGATGATGCCCAATCTTTAAGTGAAGTTGTTGTTACCGCTATGGGTATCAAGAAAGAAAAGAAGGCTTTGGGGTATTCGGTTTCTGATATTAATTCAAAAGAATTAATGAAGAATAAACAAACGAATGTCGTAAATTCATTAGCGGGTAAGATTCCCGGTGTAAATATTACGCAGGCCGGTGGTGCCGCCGGTGCCGGTTCGAATATTGTGATTCGTGGTGGTAACTCCGCTAGTGAATCTCGTGATAACCAACCCTTGTTCGTTGTTGACGGTATTATTTATGATAACTCTACGGTAAATACAGGTAATTCGGGTACTGATGGTATGACGAAAACAGCGACAACTTTCAGTAACCGTGTAATGGATATTAATCCTGAAGATATTGAAAGTATGTCTGTTTTGAAAGGTGCTGCAGCAGCAGCGCTTTACGGTTCGCGTGCCGCCAACGGAGTTATTATTATTACAACCAAGAAAGGTGAAGAAGGTGCTGTCAGGGTAAATGTTAGCAGTAAATATACTTATTCATGGGCTAATAAATTGCCGGAAACACAGAATATATATGGCCGTGGCGAGTATAACGCTTCCGGCGCTTTCATTAACAAGTCAATGGATTCTTGGGGTGATAGAATAGATGGAGCGGCATTTGATAACGTTGGTGACTTCTTTCAAGGAAGTAGTGTTTGGGATAATAGTGTAAGTATATCCGGCGGTAGTAAGAATGGCTCTTTCTATCTTTCAGGCTCAAATTTCCATCAATCGGGTATTATTCCTACAACAGGTTATGATAAGACAACTTTCCGTTTCAATGGTGAACAGAAGTATGGTATTCTTACAGTAGGTGCTAATGTGTCTTATTCACAGGCAAGTACGGATAAGACCCTGACAAGTGCCGGTTTGTATGGACAAGGTGGTAATGGTGCTATGACCGCAGTTTATGGTTGGCCGATAGATGACCAGATGAGCCGTTATCTGAATGATGACGGTAGTAAATACCGTGTTATGGAAGGTTTGCAGGATTTGGAAGATGATGTGGAAAATCCATATTGGATTTTGAATAAGAATACTTTGAATGATGAAACTTCCCGTTTTACAGGTGCTATCAATGCCAGTCTGAAATTGGCTGATTGGTGGGATGTTTCAGCGCGTGCAGGTATTGACAAGTATACTACCAGCTCTTATACGCTCCGTCGTCCGGGTGGTGCGGTGAAACCTATCTATCAAAATGGTTACATGTCAAAAGGTGATGTAAACTATCAGTATATCACAACGAATGTGATGTCTAACTTTCACAAGACTTTTGGTGATTTTGATTTGAGTTTGCTCGTCGGTACTACTACTGAAGCCACAAAAACAACTAATAATACCCGTTGGGGATATGATTTTGTGACCGAAGGTGTATATAGCTTTAACAACATAACAAAATCCAATCAATATTTTAAAGAAAGTACCGTTCGCAAACGTATGGTAGGCCTTTATGGAGAGTTCCGTGCATCTTATAAAAATATTGCTTATATAACGGTTACCGGACGTAATGACTGGTCTTCTACTTTGCCGGTAGATAATCGTTCTTATTTTTATCCTTCAGTCAGTGGTTCATTCGTGTTTACCGAGTTACTTCCGAAGAATAATATTCTGTCATTCGGTAAGGTTCGTGCATCTTGGGCGCGTGTAGGTAAGGATGCCGATCCTTATTCACTTGGTTTCTATATGTGGCCGGTAGCTACTTTGAATGGAAACATATCAGGTATGGGTAATAGCTGGACGGGTGGTAGCTTTAACCTGAAACCGGAAATTCAGGATTCCTATGAACTCGGTTTGGAAATGCGTTTCTTGAATGGACGTTTAGGATTTGACTATACGTATTATAGTAGTAAAACAAAAGATCAGATTTGTGCACCTCGTTTGGCACAGTCAACCGGTTATATTTTCTTGACTCTGAACGGTGGTTCTGTGACTAATAAGGGTATGGAACTTTCTATCACAGGCAAACCTATTGTAACCAAGGATTTCCAATGGGAATCAACATTGAACCTTTCGGGAAACCGCGGACGTCTGGGTGACTTCATTGATGGAGTGGATATATTCTATGTAACCGATGCACAGGTTGGTGCCGCTAAAGCGGGTTCTGTTCCTAATGGTGGTTACTTCCTGGGTTTGACGGGTAATAAGTATAAGACAAAAGTGGGTGATGACGGTGTGGAACGTAATATAATTGATGAAACAACCGGTTTGTATCAAGATACACAAGTTGAGACGAATATCGTAGGTAACCGTGAACCGACTATGATTGGTGGTTTTAATAATAGTTTTACTTATAAAAATTTCAACTTCTCTTTCTTATTTGATATACGTTTGGGTGGAGATATCTACAATGGTACGGAATACTATCTGCTGACTAAGGGATTGAGTGCAAAAACTTTTAATCGTCAATCTGTTACAGTGGAAGGTATCGGTAGCAAGTCGGGACAATTGATTACCCAAACTTACGAAGCTGATAAGATGTATACTGTGAACGGTGCACAACGTTCCGGTAAATATATGATTCAGGAATACTATAAGAACTATGCAAAGAATGCGTATAACTTCATTACGGATACCAATTGGTTGCGTTTACGTTCTATCTCTCTGTCTTATGACTTTAAAGATTTGCTGAGAAAGCAGAATGTAATCAAAGGTTTGACTGCTACGATAACAGGAACTAACTTGTTTGTTTGGACTAATTATAAAGGTATGGATCCTGAAACTTGTGTTTCCGGTTCGGGTACAGGTGGTTCTGGTTCTGCTGGTATTGACTACTGTGGTGTTCCTGCAACGGCCGGCATGTCATTTGGAATTAATCTCACATTCTAACAACCGATTAAAAAAATAAGGATATGAAGAAACTAAAATATATTGCACTGTGCGTAGCGCTTGTGCTTGGAACATCTTCGTGTGATGATTACTTAGATGTAAATACTGACCCTGATAATCCAGTTTCAGAAAGCGTATCTCCACAACTCCGCTTGTCATGGATACAGAACTATTATATTTATGCATGGGGTACATCCTGTATGCGTACAAGTACGATTGCCGGAGTTTTAACTCAAACGGCAGGTACGGCTGCAAACAGTCTGCTCTCTTCCTGGAATCCGGCACAGAGTTCCTGTACTACTATTTATCAGAATTTTTATTTGGGCGCAGGCGTTAATATTGACCCGCTGATTGCTAAAGCAGAAGAGCTGGGAGCTTATCATTATGCTGCCGCTGCTTATTGTATCAAGGCTATGGGCTTTATGATGATGCTTGATTTACATGGTGAATTGCCTATTCAGGATGCTTTTATCGGTAAGACTAATCCTGCCTACGATGATGGCAAGAAGATGTATGAATTGTGTATGGATTATTTGGATAAGGCGATTGAAAACTTTGGTAAGACTCAAAGTACAACTGCTGTAAATTTGAGCGCCGGTGATTTGTGGAACAATGGTAGCGTGGATAAATGGATGAAGCTTTGCTATGGTTTGAAAGCCCGTTATTTGCTTAAATTATCGAAGAAAGCCGAATATGATCCCGAAGCTATATTGGCAGCTTTGGAAAAGGCTCCGAAATCCAATGCGGATAACACTATTATGAAGAATTATAATGTGACAGGTGATGAAACCAACTTTACAGTAGGTGATCCATATCAAGCTTCTGCTATATGGAATTGTACCGGATACGGAGCTACCCAACGTTTAACCCGCTGGTATGTGAACCTGTTAACAAATAGATTTACGGGAGGCAGTGGAGAAATAGATCCACGTATGTCTAAACTGGTTCCTGCGATGATGACGAATGTAAAATTAACAGCCGATGGTAAGATTGCGTCTAATGCTTGGGCACGTGATGCGGGAGTAGATGTAATGGAGTCGTCCGTTCGTAATGATGCAGGTCCTGTGGCAAGTTTGTTTGTAACCGGAGCTGAAGACAAGGGATATGACAAAGAAAAAAATGGTTTTGTGATTACTTATGATTTGTCTAAGGCGGATGCTGATGTCAAAGCACAATTTATTGCAAATGCGCAGGCTATCCATGAAACAAGTTTGGCTGGTGATAAGCTTACTGTTGTTTATCAAAAAGGTGCTGCGTATTGTAATACTACGGACTATAAGCGTGCGGGAGATACGATTTATGTAAATATGCGTGCTAACAGCATGTCAAGTGCCGGTCGTACCGAAAAGGATATGTACTATTATCCATCTTCAAAGTTTGACTATGTAGCCGGTACCGGTACTTTCTATGCGCGTCCTAACTCTGATACGGATGTTTTGACTTATTCTGAAATGTGTTTCATCAAGGCCGAAGTTTTATTCCGTAAAGGAGATAAAGATGGTGCTTTGACCGCATATCAAAATGGTATTGACGCTAATTTTGACCGTATGCAAACGAAGTTGGAATCTTGGAAAGCTGAAGGAACAGTGAATGATGATCAAAAACCAATGGAGGTAGCTGATATTGCACTTTATAAAGGAGGTCCTGCTGTTTGTCACTCTGCTGCTAATCTGACTTTGTTTGAGATTATGCGCCAGAAGTTAATAGCTATGGGTATTAACAATGAAATTTGGAATGATATGCGTCGTTTGGATTTCAGCAAGGTTTATGTTGATTATAAACGTCCGAAAGATTTCTCTGCAACCAGCAAGATGGTGGGAACTACTGAATCCGATCCTACATATTGGTTCCGTCGTCTCAGCCAAAGTACTCATGAAAGCAATTATAACCTGACTCAGTTGAAGGCTTCCAATAAGCGGGCAATGACTGATCCTATCTGGTCATGTCCGGTTTGGTGGGATTGTGCAACCGATGATGAATATTACGGATATATCAAATAACAGGCTATAAAACGACTTAGTTTATAGAACGTTAAATTAAATATCTTAAAATCTTGATGTGCATATTATTTCATTGATTATCTTTGCACTCGAAAAATAGATATATAGGACTTATTAAGATATTGGAGACGTAAACAGTCTTCATTCATAGATGATGATTGGAACAGTCGGTTCGTGAGAATCGGCTGTTTTTTTGTTTCTGTTTGTTTGCATATCAACGACGGTAGTGTTATTTTTGCAAGAAATAGCAAAGGTATGTCGGTATTATCTTTGCGAGGATTAGTCAATTTAGTATGGAACAAGACAAGAAATTTATCTCTCCGGGAGCATGGTTCTCTATGATATATCCGGCAGACTGGAACGAATTTGAAGATGGGGAAGGTTCTTTCCTATTTTATAATCCTAATGAGTGGACCGGTAATTTCCGTATCTCTGCATACAAAGGTAATGCTACATATGGTAAAGACGCTGTCCGTCAGGAGTTGAAAGATAACCCTTTGGCTACCTTAGTGAAAGTCGGTCTTCTGGACTGTGCATATAGCAAAGAAATGTTTGAAGAGGAGGGAGCATATTATACATCTCATCTTTGGATTGCAGGAGTCGATGATATTGCTTTCGAGTGCTCATTTACCGTACGTAAAGGAGAACCGGTTACTGCGGCAGAAGAGGTGATAGCTTCATTGGAAATACGTAAAGCTGATAAAAAATATCCGGCTGAGACAATTCCTGTACGGCTTTCGGAGATTTATCAGATAAATGAAGCATTTGAGTGGGTGAGTGCAATGGTGAAAGAGCAGTTGAAGAAAGACTTTCAGGGATTGGAAGAAGACATTACCAATATGCAGCAGATTGTTGATAGTGATAGCATAGGTGCTAAAAAGAAAGAACTTTGGCTGGCGTTGGGCATTACACTTTGTGTGATTCTTACTAATGAAGTAGATGGTGTGGAATGGCGTACATTGGTTGATGGTAATCGCGAAGCTCCCGTTTTACTGAATATCGAAACCAATGCAATGATAGATCCCATGAAGCTGGTCTGGAGTAAGGTAAAAGCCGGAGAGGCCTGTGATTTGATAGAGACCTATAAGAACTTGTTATAACATAAGTAAATAGATAAAATTGGCAGCGGTAAATTCAATTCTTCAAGTGGAAAACTTGACCAAGTCCTTCGGTGACCTGGTATTATTCGAGAATATATCTTTTGGTTTGTCTGAGGGACAGCGTGTAGGCTTGATTGCCAAGAATGGCACCGGTAAATCGACATTGCTTAATATCCTTTCCGGTAAAGAAGGGTATGATGGGGGAACAATTTCTTTCAGACGCGATATACGGGTGTGTTATCTGGAGCAAGACCCTCAATATCCTGAAGAATTGACCGTACTGGAAGCCTGTTTCCATCATGGTAACAGTACCGTAGAACTGATAAAGGAGTACGAACGTTGCATGGAGACGGAAGGTCATCCCGGTCTGGATGAAATTTTGGTACGTATGGATCATGAAAAGGCATGGGAATATGAGCAAAAAGCCAAACAGATTCTTTCGCAACTAAAAATCCGTGATTTCAACCAACAGGTGAAATTCCTTTCCGGTGGACAATTAAAACGTGTGGCGCTTGCCAATACACTTATCACTGAGCCCGATCTTTTAATCCTGGATGAACCTACCAATCATCTGGATCTCGATATGACCGAATGGCTGGAAGATTATCTGCGCCGTACAAATCTCACTTTATTGATGGTGACACATGACCGTTACTTCCTTGACCGCGTTTGTTCGGAAATCATTGAAATAGATAATCAGCAGGTCTATCAATATAAGGGTAATTATAGTTATTATCTGGAAAAGCGTCAAGAACGTATTGAATCCAAAACGGTGGAAGTAGAACGTGCCAATAATCTCTATCGCACCGAACTGGAATGGATGCGCCGTATGCCTCAAGCCCGTGGACATAAAGCCCGTTACCGGGAAGATGCTTTTTATGAGTTGGAAAAAGTAGCTAAGCAACGTTTCAATAATGACAATGTAAAATTGGAAGTGAAAGCATCTTATATCGGTAGCAAAATATTCGAAGCCGACCATCTTTATAAGTCTTTCGGTGACCTGAAGATACTGGACGATTTTTCTTATATATTTGCCCGTTATGAAAAGATGGGCATTGTGGGGAATAACGGTACGGGTAAATCCACCTTCATCAAAATCCTGATGGGATTGGAGAGTGCCGATAGCGGTATGCTTGATATAGGTGAAACGGTACGTTTCGGCTATTATTCACAAGATGGTTTGCAGTTTGACGAGCAGATGAAAGTTATAGATGTGGTGCAGGAGTTTGCCGAAGTAATAGAATTGGGTAACGGCAAGAAGCTGACTGCATCCCAATTCCTGCAACATTTCCTTTTTACACCCGAAACGCAACATAGCTACGTCTATAAATTGAGTGGCGGTGAACGTCGCCGTCTTTATCTATGTACGGTGTTGATGCGTAATCCTAATTTCCTTGTATTGGATGAACCGACCAATGACCTTGATATCGTTACGCTGAATGTATTGGAAGAATACTTGCAGAACTTCAAGGGTTGCGCCATTGTAGTGAGCCATGACCGTTATTTCATGGATAAGGTAGTAGATCATCTGCTGGTCTTCAATGGTCAGGGAGATATACGCGATTTTCCGGGCAACTACACTCAATATCGCGATTGGAAGGATGTGAAAGAGCATCTGGATAAAGAAAAGGAGAAAGAAGTCGATAAAGCACAGGAAGAGAAGGCTGCCAAAGTACGTTTGAATGAGAAACGCCGGATGTCTTTCAAAGAAAGGCGTGAATTTGAACAACTTGAACAAGATATTGCCGAATTAGAAACAGAGAAAGCATCCATAGAAGAGGCATTGTGTAGCGGTACACTCTCGGTAGAAGAACTGACTGAGAAATCAAAACGATTGCCTGAGGTAACAGACTTGATTGATGAGAAGACGATGCGTTGGCTGGAACTAAGTGAAATAGAAGGGTAGTTGGGATAAGATAATAAATGATAAGGTGATAAAGCGATAAAAGTGATGAGTGGAAATTTAACAAATTATCATAGCCATAGCCTATATTGTGACGGACGTGCCGGTATGGAAGACTTCGTACGGTTCGCCTTGAGTGAAGGTTTTACTTCCTACGGCTTTTCCTCCCATGCTCCACTGCCGTTTTCTACTGCCTGGACAATGGAGTGGGATCGCATGAATGATTATCTGGAGGAGTTCCGTCGATTGAAGGAAAAATATGCCTCGAAGATCGAACTTTATATTGGTTTGGAGATTGACTATCTGAACGAGGAAAGTAATCCGTCCATTGCCAGCTTTCGGGAACTACCGTTGGATTATCGCATAGGTTCTGTACATTTGTTGTACAATGATAAAGGCGAAGTAGTAGATGTAGATGTATCAGCAGATATTTTTAAGAAAATAATAGATGAGCAGTTTAGTGGAGATTTGGAGCGTGTAGTACGTCTGTACTATAAGCGGTTAAGACGGATGTTGGAACTGGGGGGCTTTGATATTGTCGGACATGCGGATAAAATGCATTATAATGCTGCCTGTTATCGTCCCGGTTTGCTTGACGAACCTTGGTATGACCATTTGGTGAGAGAGTATTTTGAAGATATTGCTTGTCGTGGTTATCAGATAGAAATCAATACGAAGGCTTTCCATGATTTGGGAACTTTCTATCCTAATGAACGATACTTCTCTTTTTTACATGAATTAGGTGTCCGTGTTCAGGTGAACAGTGATTCGCACTATCCTGAGCGAATAAATAATGGACGCCCGGATGCCTTAAAAACTTTGAAGCAAGCAGGCTTTGAAGCGGTGACGGAACTGCATGGCGGGAAATGGACTGATGTGGAAATCGGATAAGAAACTATTAGTTAACATCGTTGCTGGAATGAAGTTAACTAATAAGGTGCCAATAAGTTAACATCCTTCAAATACGATATTAACTTATTGGCACCTTTTATGTAAACTTCTTGCAGGAGGCAATTACTGCTTTAGCAAGAATTCGTCAATTACTTTCTTGTAAGTAGCCTTATCGGCGGCTCCTTTGAATAACTGAGGTTCACCTTTCATTGGAATAAAGACGAAGAGCGGAATGCTTGTTGCATTGAACAGAGCCGCCAGTTCTTTTTCCTTATCTACATTAACCTTGTATATAACGATTTTACCGGCATATTCTTTCGCCAGTTCCTTCATAATAGGAGCTGTCAGGCGGCAAGGACCACACCAGTCGGCATACAAGTCGATGATGGCAGGTTTATTCCCTTCATATTTCCACTCTTTGGATTTTTCGTAATCGAATACGTTTTTAATAAACATATCCTTATTCATTACGATCACATTTCCATCTTGGGCAGTTGCTTCCTGCTCGGTTTGTTTTTGTTTGTTCCCATCCGTACAAGCATAAGTAAGCATGCTTGAGAGGACAAGGACAGCCATTGCTATAACTTTTTTCATTTTTCTATTTAAGAATTTTGTTCGATAACAGCTTTAAGCTCTTTACCGCTGATAACACCTGAATGACGCCATACGGCTTCACCTTTTTTGAACACAATAAATGTAGGGACGGCTTGTATGCGATAACGAGCGGCCAACTCTTCATGCTGGTCTACATCTATTTTAGCAATACGCGCCATATCACCGATTTCTTCTTTGAGTCCTTCCAATACCGGGTGCATTGCTTTACATGGTCCACACCAGGTAGCAAAGAAGTCAACTAAAACGGGCTTTTCTGATTGTATTAATTCTTCAAATTTTTCCATATTCTTTTCCTTTCATAATAGTTTATGTCTATATAACGCAGGAAACGGGCTTTTGTTCACTAATCTTATTTGTCCGTAATTGTCAATTCTTTGATGATGTGCGAAGCACCCGCATATTTATCTATAATAAACAATGTATAACGGATATCTACACATGCGGCACGCTGTGAGGACGGACGGAACGCAATATCACCGGTCAGACCTTCATAATTACGGTCGAATGCTGTGCCTATCAGCTCACCTTTTGCATTGAATACCGGGCTACCGGAGTTACCACCGGTATTATCCGTATTTACAATGAAGCAGATGGGCATTTCTCCATCCGGCATGGCATAACGTCCATAATCTTTAGCTTGATAGAGCTCTTTCAACCTCGTAGGGACAACAAATTCCCAGTTATCGGGATCTTCCTTTTCCATGGCTCCTTTCAGTGTGGTATAATAATCATATTCCACACCGTCAGCGGGTTCATACGGTAATACACGTCCGTAGGTAAGGCGCAAGGTAGAATTGGCATCGGGATAAATGGGAGTACCGTTTGCTTGCTTCAGTTCCATCATCCCTTTTACCCAGACTTTATGCGCTGCATTATAATTTCTGTTGGCATCTACCTGGGCAATGGTAGTCCGTAGCAAACCGTCGGTAATGGAGAATTTGAATAAAGTCATCCAGTCATTGCCGATTTTATACAAACTGGGTTTGCGGATGAATTTGGCAAAATTCTCTTTGCTACCGAAGATTGAATAATCAAAGCATGCGTCAATAAATGCATCACTGTCACCTTTGAAGCGTTTATCGATAATCTGGAAGATGCCGATTCTTTGTTCGGCGGGAATATACTTCATATAGGTTTGCAGCATTTTCTTGCCGACGATTCGTTCTACCTCCGGGAAAGGTACTGATGCAAAATACTTGTCGGCTTCGATTTGCAGGCTGTCGGAAGCAGCTTTTATCTTGTTTTTGTCCTTGCTCTTCAGCGCAGCTACCAGCGGAGTGGTATTGGGAATCTTCATAAAGTCAAGGGCTGTAATCAGAGCCTCCTGAATAGCCTGTTGGTGGTACAGGGCATTGCGACGATGTTTTACGATGTTGCGTATCTGGTCGAACGCCTTCTGATAAGAACTATCATTCAGTGCACGACCACGGGCGAGAAGTTCTTCCTGCTGTGCCCTCTTTGTATCTAATATTTTCAGACGGATAAGCCCTTCGTTCATGCCGATAGCATTCTTCCAGTAATTGGCTGAAGAAGCATATTTACTGGCATAGTGAATACGTACGGCGTCATCCTTCAGCATCTGTTCCATGAGCGCCTGTTGGCGGACGTCACGCACATGGTGGCGCATGAAATTAGTGGTTTCCATGCGTTCTTCTACTTCGTCGGAAATCATATAACGCCAGTTGCGTCCGGGAAATCCCATGACAAAAGTAAAATCTCCTTCGCGATAGCCAGCAAGGCTGATAGTGAGATGTTTCTTCACTTGTAGAGGTACGTTGCCCTCGTTATACTCTGCCGGTTGACCGTCTTTATCTGCATAGATGCGGAACAGGGAAAAGTCACCTGTATGGCGCGGCCACATCCAGTTATCGGTATCAGCACCGAATTTTCCGATGGAAGAGGGAGGAGCGCCTACCATGCGAATGTCGCTGTAAGTGGTTTTTACGAACAGATAATACTTGTTTCCACCATAAAAAGCTTTGAGTTCCAGTGTACGTCCGGGTGTTAGTGTAATCCCTTGTTCGGAAGCGAAACGGTCGGCTATCATAGTCAGATATTTGGGAGAAAGGTAATTGGTACTGTTCGGATCGGAATCTATCTTTAGTTGCTCGTTTACATAATCCGTTACATCCATAATTTCGTCGATATAGGTAACGGTAAGCCCTTTACAGGGGAGTTCCTCACTGCGTGACATAGCCCAGAAACCATCCGTCAGATAGTCATGTTCTACCCTACTGTGTTGCTGGATAGCTCCGTAGCCGCAGTGGTGATTGGTGAGTACCAAACCTTCGGATGAAATAACTTCTCCGGTGCAACCGCCACCAAAATGTACAACGGCATCTTTCAGCGCTATTCCATTGGGGTTATAGATATCTTCGGCAGGAATCAACAATCCAAGCTCTGTCATAGCGACCTCATTTTGTTTCTTGAGGTCGGTAAGCATCCACATGCCTTCATTGGCGTAAGTAGAAAGAAGGCCCGATGTAAGGAATAATGATAGTATTGATAGTCTTAATTGTTTCATATAAATATGCGTTAGAGGGTGTTTTGAGAGGGGGGAGTTTCTGTATACGACTGAGGTACCCTAAGTATACGACTTAGATACCCTTAGTCGTATACTTAGGGTACCTCAGTCGTACTATGTGCTGTCGGCAAAAAAACGATTACTCGATTATGTTCATTTCCTTTATCAAGTGTTCGCAACCACCTAACTTTTCCAGAATGAAAAGTACATAGCGGATGTCAAGCGCGATACAACGTTGCAGATTGTTATCAAAGTTGATATCACCGCTCAATGATTCCCAGTTGCCATCGAAAGCACAGCCGATAAGTTGGCCTTCGCCGTTGATAACGGGGCTACCTGAATTACCGCCGGTAATGTCGTTCGTGGTAAGGAAACAAACAGGCATTGTGCCGTCTGCCATGGCGTAGCGTCCGAAGTCCTTGTTCAGGATTAATTCTTTCAACTTGGCGGGTACTTCAAATTCACGGTCTTCGGGATTCTCTTTTTCGAGGACACCGTCTGCCGTGGTGTAATATTTATAATGTACGGCATTGCGCGGACTGTATGGTTTTATATTACCGTATGTCAGGCGGAGTGTGAAGTTGGCATCCGGATAAGACGGTACGGGCATTTTCATTTCACCCAAACCACGGACATAAGCCTTGTGCAACAGGTCGAGATCGGCACTCAAATCTTCGTAGGCTTGACCTACGGCTATTCTTTTTTCAACCTTTGCGCGTGAATAAGCCGTTGCGGGGTCCTTCTCGATGGTCTTTACCGTGGGCTTTTTCATGAACTTGTCGAAGTTTGCACGGTTGGAAAGGATAGAGTTATCATAGATATTGTCTACGTAAGCATCGTAATTCCCTTTAAATTCTTTTTGAATGACCTGATAGAAATCGGGCAGTTCTTCGGGGTTCAGGGCTTTGGCAAGGGCGGGAAGTATGGCTTTGGCTACGGCACGGTCTACTTCGTGGTCGTAGTCTTTGTTGTGTATGGCGTCGAATACGCCCTCTAATTGAGCCTTGGAAGCAGTGAGCAGCGAGTCGTTCTTCTCTTCCAGTGCTTTCTTTATGTTGTCCATCACCATGAATGTGCTTCCAAATTCAATGGCACCGTTCAAAGCTTCATAGAGATAGCTGAATTGGCGGGTTAAAGGCATTCTTTTTTCAACAATAGCATCGATTTTTTCTACTATGCCTTCATACTCGGGCTTACCTTTGGCAAACTCTGCAAATTTCTTTTCCTGTTCAGCTTTGGCACCCAAAACATCATTGTCAATGATGGCTTTGTTCATTCCGATGGAGTTTTTCCAGTAGTTGCTGCTTCCGGCAAACTTATCGGCATATTGTATACGGGTTTTGTCGCTGGCATCCATCGCTTTTCTCAGAACTTCGAGGCGTGCCCCGCGCATGTCAATCATTGGCTGGTTGTCGGCCTGCATACGTTCCTTGACTTCCGACTGGGTAAGGTAGCGGCTGGTACTACCGGGAAATCCCATTATCATGGCATAGTCATTTTCCTGCAATCCTTTAATCGAGATAGGTAGGAATTTGGGGGTCTTCAAAGGTACATTGTCCTGGGAATATTCTGCCGGTTCTCCGTTCTTGTCGGCATAGATGCGGAACATGGAGAAGTCTCCGGTGTGGCGTGGCCACATCCAGTTATCCGTTTCACCACCGAATTTACCGACGGAAGAAGGAGGCGCGGCTACCATACGCACGTCGTTGTATACCTTATAATAGAACAAATAATATTTGTTTCCTGCATAGAAAGGTAATGCTTTTACTTCGATACCCGGTTTGCCATTCAGGTCGCTCTTCGCTAATTCTTCCTTGGCGAGTTGGTTAAGGAACGGGGCGGTCATTGCATTGATTTCGGTCACTTCTCCGGCTTTAATTTTATTGTTCACCAGGTCGGTAATGTCTACAATGCGGTTGACAAAGCGGAATTTCAATCCCGGAGTAGGCAGTTCTTCGTTACGGTTCTTTGCCCAGAAACCATCGGTCAGATAGTCATGTTCTATGCTACTATGTTGTTGAATGGAGCCGTAGCCACAGTGGTGGTTCGTCAATATCAGTCCTTCCGGGGAAATAATCTCTCCTGTACAGCCACCACCGAAGATACCTACGGCATCTTTCAGTGAAACTCCATTGGGATTGTATAAATCGTCTGCTCCAAGCTTTAATCCTTGTTTTTTCATCAGTTCGATGGAGTTCTGCTCTTTCATTAATTGCAGTAACCACATTCCTTCGTCTGCACGTACGGAACAGACGGTCAGTACGGCGAAAGCCGCGAGTAAGTACTTCGTTAATTTCATCTTATTTTCTGTTTAACTATATGATTTTATTAGTTGATTGTCAGAGTTCTCCTTTTTTAATGGCATCCATGACATTAGCCGGCGGACGTTGGTTCATCAGTTCCTGTTTCATGTAATCCATGTAAGGGGCAACGTGTTTAAAGAATTTATGGTAACCGGCACACAGGTAGTTCAAACCGGGTTCTCCGCTGGCAGTATGGGCAAAGCGGTTTTTGGGGCACTCCCCGTTGCAGGCAAATAGCCACTCACATTCCCTGCATTGGGTAGGAAGTGATTTTTGTTTCATCAGGCCGAATTCCTGCTGCTTTTCACTGTACATCATTTCCACCAGTGTTTTCTGATAGATATTACCCAGTTTATATTCGGGGAACACAAAGTGGTCGCAAGCATATACATCTCCGTTGAATTCCATTACTCCCGCGTGTCCGCAGGTCTTTGCCATGGAACAAACACCCGGCTGCTCGCCTATCCAATTGGCAAGGGTAGAATCGAAAAGCTGTATATAATAGGTTCCTACATCCTGTTTCACCCATTCGTCGAACAAGGTGCAAAGGAAATTTCCCCATTGTGCGGGACTGACGGAAAAGTCGGCAAGTTCCGTTGCTTTTTCTTTATCGGCCAGTGATGCGAGGTGTCTTCCGTCCTGGTGCGGAGTAATGCGTTCTACAATGGGAGCAAACTGGATATAATGACATCCCAGTTCTTTGAAGAAATTATAAAAATCGAGTGGATAATCGGCATTGAAATCATTGACTACCGCCATACCGTTCCATTCCACATCGTGTTTTTTCAAAAGATTGATGCCTTGCATAACTTTGACAAAGGAGGGCTTGCCCTGTTTGTTCTTGCGGTATTCGTCATGGAACTCCTGAGGACCGTCGATAGATACACCTACCAACCAATTATTCTCTTTGAAAAATTCACACCATTCATCGGTAAGCAAGGTTCCGTTCGTCTGGATACAGTTGTCGATAGTTCGTCCGTTGGCATACTTCTTTTGCAACTCCATGGCCCGTTTGTAAAAAGATAAGGGGCGCATTAATGTTTCTCCTCCATGCCATGTGAACAATACTTGCGGCATGGTTTGCGAGTTGATATATTCTTCAATGAACTTTTCCAGAAGTTCCTCGCTCATCACATGTTTAGGGTTGTCGGTATATAGTTTTGCCTTCTCCAGATAATAGCAGTAATCGCATGCCAGATTGCATACGGCCCCTACGGATTTCAGCATTACATAGAGAGGTTTGGCAAAAGGTGCATAAGTTGACATGTATATTTTTTCTATTTTTATTATTTACGATTGTGCAAAAATACGTAAACCAAATGAAAATTCCTTTCTTTCTATCCGGTTTATAAGGAATATTAATACCTTTGCTGCGTGTA
This sequence comes from uncultured bacterium, assembly GCA_905215345.1. Lineage (GTDB taxonomy): Bacteria > Bacteroidota > Bacteroidia > Bacteroidales > Bacteroidaceae > Bacteroides. The sequence continues at coordinate 121,572 of CAJMPR010000001.1, read as the reverse complement.
ATTCATAAATCGTTTCCTGCATGATTAGAATGAGTGTAAACCGTATTTTGCCTCTTTTGCTTTTGCTCGTGTTTTTTACCTCTTGCGCCCGTAAGTATAAGATTGAGGGTAGCTCCTCGGTAACAAGTCTCGACGGGAAAATGCTATTTCTCAAAACTCTTAAGGATGGTCAATGGATAGCCGTTGACTCGGCGGAAGTGATTCATGGCCTTTTCTCGATGAAAGGTCCTGTCGATTCAGTTATGATGGTAACCCTTTATATGAATAATGAAGGGATTATGCCTTTGGTACTGGAAGATGGTAAGATTGAAGTTTCCATTTCGAATACTCAGTTATCGGCCAAAGGAACTTTGCTCAATAACCAGTTGTATGAGTTTATTGATAAGCGGAATGCAATGGAAATTCAGATAGAAGAGCTTGACCGGAAAGAAGCGCGTATGGTATTGGATGGTGCCAATCTGGAAGATGTTCGCAGAGAATTAACCAAAGAGGGTGAATCGCTTGTAAAAGAGATGAACGACTACGTTAAGACGTTTATTATCGATAACTATGAGAATGTACTTGGTCCCAGCGTCTTTATGATGGTGTACAGTTCATTGCCATATCCTATCATGACTCCACAGATTGAGGACATCATGAGAACTGCTCCCCAGACGTTTAAGAATAATCAGTTCGTGAGGGATTATCTTACGAAAGCCAAAGAAAATATGCAGTTGATTGAAGAACGTCGACGGATGGGAGGAAATTGAAAATGAAGAATGAAGAATTACTATGCGGCATGATTGCGCAGCCATAATTCTTCATTTATACTTGTTCCTGGTCTTCATTCTTAACCATTCCCTGATACTTTTCAGGTAAAGCACTTTCAACGGCTGTATAAGCTTCTGCCATTGTTGCTTTGATGTTTTCCATACCTTGTCCTTTAGGTGGAATGGGCTCGTGAATAGTCAATATCATGCGGTGACGACGTATCCACTTGCCGGTACGGGGTAAAATTTCGAAAGAACCGTCGATGGTAACGGGTACTACGGCCAGTTGAAGTTCGTCTGCCAACTGGAAAGCACCTCTCTTGAAATATCCCATGTGTCCACTGAAAGTACGTGCTCCTTCGGGAAATACTACCAATGATACCCCATCTTTAAGCGAAGATTCTGCTTGCTTCATTGTTGCCAGTACCTTTCGGGGACTGGAACGGTCTACAAAAATATGTCCGGCACTTTCACAGGCTTTCCCTACGAACGGTAGTTTTCGCAGGCTTTTCTTCATCATCCATTTGAAGTTTCTTCCCAGAAAACCATAAATCAGGAATATATCGAATGAACCCTGATGATTGGGTACGAATACATAGGAAGTGTGTTTATGTAGTTTTTCCCGTCCGCGTACTTTTACCGGAATGAGTAGCAGGTAACATATGAGTTGTGACCAGATTTTGCCGGGATAATATCCCCATATATGTGCACCACCCAGTAACGAACCGACAATTGTAACCAAAGCTGTGAGAATAGTCAGTACCAAAAGAATGGGCAAAGCAATGCAAACCTGATAAATATTATAGAGTATCTTCATAGGTGTTGGATTTTATTTCTACAAAGATAGACGTTTTTTATGTCTTGTCACTTGTTTTGGCGAACTAATTTTATTACAGTGATTTCAGGCCATGCACCGAAGCGGAAGGGTAAACCTACATATCCGATACCGATATTGACATACAGCGCACGCTCTCCTTCATAATACATACCTGACCATTCGGGATATTTAAGAGCTGACAGTGAGTGTCCGAAGATTTCCATCTGCATGGCATGTGTATGTCCGGATAGGGTTAGTTCGATATCCGAAGCGGGTAATACTTCCCTTCTCCAATGAGTAGGATTATGGCTCAGTAAGATGCGGAACATCCCTTCCGTACCTTTCATTGCATGCGGAAGATCGGCGTGTTGCGAGAAAGGTGGTTCTCCGTCATTTTCTACCCCGATGAGAGCTATACTGTCGCCTTTATGGTATAGAATGGCATGTTCATTGTTGAGCATTTTCCAATTCATCGCTGCTTGCCGTCTGAGCAGATAATCAAGATTATCAACTTCTTCCTGTCGGTTATTCCAACGGTAATAAGTCCCGTAATCATGGTTGCCGAGGATGGAATATACTCCATCGGGAGCATGTAGTTGGGAGAGAGCTTTTTCAAAATCATCTAATTCATGACTTTGTTGGTTTACCAAGTCACCGGTAAAGACGATAAGGTCGGGCTTTTGCTCGTTGATGAGGTTTACTAAGCATTGAATGGCTTCGGGATTTCCTTGCCAACTTCCGATGTGTATATCTGAAATTTGAACAATGCGATAGCCGTCAAAACCTTTGGGGAGGTTGGCGGAACAGTACTCCACTTCTTTCACCTCAAAGCGGGTGATACCTGCAATCGCTCCGTAAAGAATATTGGCAAAACTGACGATAGCCAGTAGCGATCCGAGAATGGTAAATGGCAAACGATGGATAACGAAAGGAGTGCGTGGGGACATGAAAGGAGTACGGTATATCAAGAATGACAGGCAACGGGCGAGTCCTCTGAGTAATATACCGAGTAATGAACTAAGCATGAACAGTATCTTGGGGACGGCAAATAACATGATGGCTACCGCCAACCGGCCGATACTTTGCGGATGATGCGAGAGCGCATTGTCTCCCGTCATATAGATGTAATATAAGTATATGGTTACCAGTACTACGGTAGGAAACCAGTAAAGACCACGCCAAACGATATTGCGTGTTTTCCTGACAATGTACACCAGATAGATGTACATATCCGGAAGGAGCAGGAAAAGAAGGAGAATCAGAGTTATTCGGTGCATATATCTTCCAGTTCTTCTATATTCTTTTTAATGTTATTCAGATGTTTATAAATTAACTTCTTATATAGCAGATAGATAATGAGCACATCGAATATGACAAAGGCGGTAATCAATACGGCTTGAACTCCGGCAGATTCACGGTGATATTCCATTACCCAATAATTTAGTATGTTGAACAGTATAACCCATACGGAGATGGCGATAACTTCAAATTTAGTCCATTGACGGAAAGTGGTTATACGTCGGCTGACTTGCGCCACCGGCATCTCATCAATTAAAGTTCCTTTACTCCAACGATAGGTTTTCCAGTCCCACCACATGCCGCCAATAATGCTGACAGCGATAAATCCGATAAAAGCAGCTATCTTGCTTTGTATATGCTCATCAGGCAGTAATATAGGTAGTGCCAGCCATATTAGCAAAAGAGCAATCAATCCTAACGCTCCGACACCGATAGAAAGACGCTGAAGACCGGAAATAAATCCCAGGCTTTTGCGAGTATTTGCTTTATAACTCGTAATCAGTTCCTTTATCTGTTTTTCATCTGCAATCGGTTCTTTTTGCAACTGTGCATCCAATGCATTCCATGATTTCTTTAGTTCATCCAGTTCCATATATTATTCCTCCTTGTTCATTTTTTTTAGTTTGTCTTTAATGCGGCTGAGTTTGGTAGCCACATTAGTTACGGTCAGACCGGTGATTTCAGCAATCTCCTCATAGCTTTTTTCTTCCAGATAAAGCAGGATGATTGACTTCTCCAGTTGTCCCAGTCGATTTATCATCCGGTAGAGTTGCCGCAGCATCTGTTGGGTTTCATCATCTTCTTCGGTACGGTCGGCTTCCTGTGTGAGAGTTACGATTTCAGGTATGTTCCTCTCTTTCCGTATAAAGCTGATACAGGTATTCAAAGCGATACGGTAAATCCATGTCGAAACTTTGCATTCCCGTCTGAACTTGGGAAATGCTTTCCAAATGTTGAGCACCACTTCCTGGTACAGGTCATTGAGGGTGGCGTTAGGCGTGGTGTATAAATAACACACCTTGTAGATGACACGCTCATACTCCCGTATAACCGATAGAAACTCTTGTTCTATATTCTCCATGTTTTGTATCTCGAATCGCTTTTACTTTGTTAGTCGTAAGAGGAACAGAAAAATCACAGTTTAATATGTTAATGTGCTAATAGCCATGCGGCATCATAGCGCAACGCATTAGCACATTGGCATATTAGCACATTATTTTAAGTTTGCAGCGAGGAATTTTCGCATTTCCTCAACAGACTTTCCACGACGACGGGCATAGTCTTCCAGTTGGTCTTCACCAATCTTACCAACAGCAAAATAATGGGATTGAGGATGTGCCATCATTATTCCGCAGACAGAAGCATGCGGGTGCATGGCTCCATTCTCGGTCAGCGTAATGCCTATCTGTTTCATATCGAGTAATTCATCCAACAAGAAGTTAACGGACTGGTCCGGCAAGGACGGATAGCCTACCGCCGGACGGATACCCTGGTATTTTTCGACCAATAAATCGGGAATGGAAAGGGATTCATCCGGTGCATATCCCCATGCTACTTTACGCACGTATTCGTGCATTTTCTCTGTGGCAGCTTCGGCAAGCCGGTCGGTTAAGGTCTGGGCAAGAAGATGTTTATAGGGGTCGTCCTTATAATATCCTTCGGTATCTTCACTGATAGAAGAAGCGAAAAGCCCGATTGTATCGGCTTTACCCGATGAAAGCGGACGTATAAAGTCACTCAGGCAAAGGAACGGGCTGCCGTCAGGATGGGGCGTTTGCTGGCGGAGTAAAGGGAAAACCGTATTGTCAATAATGAGGTTGTCACCATCTGCATTTGCCGGACACAACCTGAAGATACATTGAATGGTAGTGTTTTCGTCCAGTTGGGCAAGCACCCTGTTGGCCTCTTTGAATAATTGCATGGCTTCCGATGCTTTGGGAATATCCTCTGTTGCAAAACTTGCCAGCCAGGAAGCACGGCAGGCATCACAGCCATGAATGTTGGCAATGCCCGTAAACTTGGGTTGAAAGCCCCACGCATGGAAAAAGTATATCCAGTTAATGTATGGGCTTACTTCATGAACTTTATACTTAATTATAACCACAATGGAGGAGAGGGGGGATTATAAATTATGAATTATAAATTACTATACAGTGTAAAAGCGCAGCCGTAATTCGTAATTTATAATTCATAATTACTTAATATTTGTTTACGTAATCAAATCTCAATTCTTCACCACGATAAGAGTCATCTACCACATTGTCGTTGTAAATGAGGCGACCGTTGGCGAATGTCTTTTCTACTTTCCAGTTGAAAGTATGCCCTTCCAGCGGACTCCAGCCGCATTTGCTCAGAATCTTGTCGCTGGTCAGTTCCCAGGGAGAGTCGGGACGTACCAATACCAGGTCGGCCTGATAACCTTCCCGAATATATCCACGTTGGCAGATACCATAAATCTGTGCAGGTGCATGGCACATCTTTTCGACAATAGTTTCTAAGGAAAAGATTCCTTCATCCACCAAATCCAGCATACTGACAAGCGAGAACTGTATTATAGGCATGCCGGACATCGCTTTCAAAGCACCTCCTGCTTTTTCACTGAGCAGATGGGGGGCATGGTCGGTAGCGATGACATCAATCAAACCGGAGTTAACAGCATCACGCAAGGCGTCACGGTCTATCCTCCGTTTGATGGCGGGATTACATTTCACCCGTGCACCCAATTGACCATATTGGGAACTCGTAAAAATCAAGTGAGCTATACATGCCTCGGAGGTAATATTCTTTTCTGAAACAGGCTCATCCGTGAATAGTTTCAGTTCTTTAGCCGTTGAAACATGCAGGATGTGCAAACGTGCTCCGGCAATTCTTGCCAGACGGACAGCCAATTCAGACGACGTATAGCAGGCGGCAATGGAGCGGATATTCGGATGCTCTTTGACCGGTATATCTTCTGCTCCTCCATATTTCTTTTTATATTTCTCGATGTTAGCCTTGATGGTTTCCTGGTCTTCGCAATGGGCGGCAATCAGCATATCCGTTCCATTAAAGATATTCAGCAGGCTGTTCATCTTATCTACCAGCATGTTACCAGTGCTGGAACCCATGAATAGCTTGATACCGCAAACGCGATGCTTGTCCAGTTTGTCAAACTCCGTATAATTATTGTTCGTCGCTCCGAAATAGCAGGAATGGTTGACGATACACTTTTCATTCAGTAAATCGAACTTGGCATTCAGCGCATCCAGCGTAACGGTAAGCGGGTTGGTATTCGGCATATCCATGATAGAGGTAACACCGCCTGCGGCAGCCGCACGGCTCTCCGTTAAGATATCTGCTTTGTCAGTCAGTCCCGGATCACGGAAATGTACATGGTCGTCGATAATACCCGGAAGTAAATAACATCCGGTTGCATCTATCGTTTCGTCACAAGGGGCCGAAAGAGGTTTCCAGTTCGTAAGTATTTCGGCGATGCGTCCGTCTTCTATAACTACGGAACCTTGGATGGATTGTCCTTCATTGACAATCGTGGCATTATGTATCAGCGTTCTTTTCATATCTTTAATGGATAGTTGATGAATGATTTTATTCTTGACTATTTGTTTTTGCTAACTGAGGAAACTTATGAAGCCAACTGTTCAGTTTCAACCGGATTACCCCGAATACGGCTTCTCCAAAGATGCTGCTGTTCATTTTGGAACTGCCCAATTCCCGGTTGATGAAAATAACCGGTACTTCTTTTACATTAGCACCACACTTATAGGCGGTAAATTTCATCTCTATCTGGAATGCATATCCTTTGAAGCGAATACCGTCCAGGTTAATCGTTTCCAATACTTCGCGACGGTAGCAAACAAATCCTGCCGTTGTGTCATGGATGGGCAGCCCTGTGATGAACCGTACATACTTGGAAGCAAAATAAGACATCAATACACGTCCCATGGGCCAATTAACCACATTGACGCCACTCACGTATCGGGAACCGATAGCCACATCCGCACCTTCGGTAGAACAGGCCTGATAAAGGCGGGGTAGGTCTTTGGGGTTATGACTGAAATCGGCATCCATTTCGAAGATATATTCATAAGCATGTTGCAACGCCCACTTGAACCCTGCAATATAAGCCGTCCCCAATCCTAATTTGCCTTTACGTTCTACCATGAACAGGCGGTCGGGAAATTCTTGCTGCAATGTTTTTACAATACCGGCTGTACCGTCCGGTGACCCGTCTTCTATGATGAGTACATGGAAACCATGCTCCAAAGCGAAAACGGCACGGATGATATTTTCGATATTCTCCCGTTCGTTATAGGTAGGGATAATCACAATACTATCTGTTGTTTGCATATTCAATATATGGGGGGTTATTAATGGGAACAAATGTAGCGCTTTTCTATCATTTACGTATAAAAGTAAGGATTATTTAGTACTTTTGCAAACGATTTTCCACCACAGAGGACACAGAGAGCACAGAGGATGATAATCGAACGTATTTATCATTCGGAAGAATAAAACCTCTGTGCTCTCTGTGTTCTCTGTGGTGAATAAAATAACAGTAATGACTATCACCGAATTCCAACAACTATACGCTGCTCATCCTAACGTAGAGGGAATGAGCCGCTTGCTTACAGATGCTTCTGTCCGTCATATCTATTGCGGGGGCTTATGTGCTTCCGCTGCTTCCTTGTTTTCTTCCGTCTTGGTACAACGGGCAGAGTGTCCGTTTGTCTTTATTCTCGGTGATTTGGAAGAAGCCGGATATTTCTATCATGACTTGACGCAGATTTTAGGAACCGAGCGGGTATTGTTCTTCCCTTCTTCTTTCCGCCGTGCCATAAAGTACGGGCAGAAAGATGCCGCGAACGAGATTCTTCGTACGGAAGTACTGAGCCGTATACAGAAGGGAGAAGAGGGACTTTGTGTTGTGACCTATCCGGATGCACTGGCAGAAAAGGTAGTGTCGCGCAAGGAGTTGGATGATAAAACGTTGAAACTGCATGCCGGTGAAAAGGTGGATATGAACTTTATTACCGAGGTGCTGCGCAGTTATGGCTTTGAGTATGTGGATTATGTCTACGAGCCGGGACAATATGCTGTACGTGGTAGTATCATCGACGTATTCTCTTTTTCTTCCGAATTTCCTTACCGCATAGACTTCTTCGGAGACGAGGTGGAGAGTATCCGTACCTTTGAAGTGGAGTCACAGCTCTCCAAAGAAAAGAAAGAGAATATAGCCATAGTCCCCGATTTGAGCCATAGCTTGGAGCAAGGCGGTAGTGGAGGCATGGTTACTTTCCTGGATTTCCTACAACCGGATACAGTGCTGGCAATGCGTGACTTCCTTTGGCTACGCGAGCGTATCCAAGTGGTGCACGACGAGTCTCTTACTCCGCAAGCCATTGCTGCCCGTGAAGCCGAAGAGAATGGCGCGATTACTTTGGAAGGCAAGCTGATTGACGGGGGAGAGTTTACACTGCGTGCGCTGGACTTCCGCCGGATGGAGTTCGGAGCAAAGCCTACCGGTACGCCCGATGCAGCGATAACTTTCGATACTTCCGCACAACCTATTTTCCATAAGAACTTTGACTTGGTAGCAGAGAGCTTTCATAACTACCTTTCACAGAACTATACCATTTATATATGTAGTGACAGCGTGAAGCAGACAGAGCGTCTTCGGGCTATCTTTGAAGACAGAGAACAAGTTGACGAGTTGGTAAGGAAACAAGTTGACAAGGGGGGTACTTCCTCGTCCCCTCGTCAACTTGTCCCCTCGTCAACCATAACAAGTTTTACAGCTGTTGAACGTACATTGCACGAGGGCTTTGCCGATAATACACTGCGTCTCTGTGTCTTCACCGACCACCAACTGTTCGACCGTTTCCACAAGTACAATCTGAAAAGCGATAAGGCACGTAGCGGTAAAGTTGCGTTGAGTCTGAAAGAACTGAACCAGTTTACTCCGGGAGATTACGTGGTACATACAGACCATGGGGTAGGGCGTTTCACCGGTCTGGTTCGTATCCCTAACGGAGACACTACCCAGGAAGTGATGAGGCTGGTTTATCAGAATGAAGATGTTGTATTCGTCTCCATCCACTCTCTGCATAAGGTATCCAAGTATAAGGGGAAAGAGGGTGAACCTCCCCGCTTGAACAAACTGGGAACCGGTGCATGGGAGAAATTGAAAGACCGTACCAAGACGAAGATTAAAGATATTGCCCGCGACTTGATAAAACTCTACTCGCAACGCCGTGAGGAGAAAGGTTTCCAATACAGCCCCGATAGCTTCCTGCAACGTGAACTGGAAGCCTCCTTTCTTTATGAAGATACGCCCGATCAAAGCAAGTCTACCGCTGATGTGAAAGCCGATATGGAGAGTGCGCGTCCGATGGACCGTCTGGTTTGCGGTGACGTAGGTTTCGGTAAAACGGAAGTTGCTGTGCGTGCGGCCTTTAAAGCCGTTGCCGATAATAAGCAGGTGGCTGTTCTCGTACCTACCACCGTGCTTGCTTATCAACATTATCAGACTTTTAAAGAACGACTGAAAGGTTTGCCCTGTAAAGTTGACTATTTAAGTCGTGCCCGTACAACTGCTCAAGCAAAAGCGGCGATAAAAGGACTTGCCGACGGTGAGGTGAACATTCTTATCGGTACGCATCGTATTTTGGGTAAAGATGTGAAGTTCAAAGACCTCGGACTATTGATTATTGACGAAGAACAGAAATTCGGTGTGTCTGTCAAAGAGAAACTCCGCCAGTTGAAGGTGAATGTAGACACCCTTACCATGACCGCGACGCCTATCCCCCGTACTTTGCAATTCTCCTTGATGGGTGCCCGTGACCTGAGTGTTATCCAGACCCCTCCACCCAACCGTTATCCCATTCAGACTGAAGTACATACTTTCAACGAAGAGATTATAGCCGATGCCATAAACTTCGAGATGAGCCGCAACGGACAGGTCTTTTTCGTTAACAACCGCATTGCCAATCTTGCCGAACTTAAGGCGATGATAGCCCGTCATATTCCCGACTGCCGTGTGGCTATCGGGCACGGTCAGATGGAACCTGCCGAACTGGAAAAGATTATCTTTGATTTTGTCAACTACGATTACGACGTTTTGCTTGCCACCACTATTATTGAGAGTGGTATTGATATCCCCAATGCCAATACCATTATCATCAATCAGGCGCAGAATTTCGGACTGAGTGATTTGCACCAGATGCGTGGACGCGTAGGACGTAGCAACAAGAAAGCGTTCTGCTACTTGCTGGCACCGCCATTATCTTCCCTGACTCCTGAAGCGAAACGCCGCTTGCAAGCTATCGAAAACTTCTCCGACTTGGGTAGCGGTATTCATATCGCTATGCAAGACCTTGATATTCGTGGTGCGGGGAATATGCTGGGTGCTGAACAAAGCGGCTTCATTGCCGACTTGGGTTACGAAACTTATCAAAAGATATTGTCCGAGGCCGTCCACGAGTTGAAGACCGATGAGTTTGCCGACCTATATGCTGAAGAGATAAAAGCCGAAGGAGGCGTTATCAGCGGTGAACAGTTTGTTGATGAATGTCAGATAGAAAGCGACCTCGAACTTCTTCTTCCTGCCAATTACGTCACCGGTAGTAGTGAGCGTATGTTGCTTTATCGTGAACTGGACGGGCTTATATTGGATAAGGATGTAGATGCTTTCCGTGTTCGTCTTGAAGACCGCTTCGGACCTGTTCCGCCTGAAACGGAAGAACTGTTGCGTATTGTACCTCTGCGCCGTCTTGCCGCACGCCTCGGTGCGGAGAAGGTTTTCTTGAAAGGCGGACGCATGACGTTATTTTTCATCTCCAATCCGGATAGTCCCTATTATCAAAGCCAGGCTTTCGGTAAAGTTATTGCCTATATGATGAAGTACACCCGCCGTTGCGACCTGCGCGAACAAAACAATCGTCGTAGCATGCTGGTGAAGGATGTCACGTCGGTAGAAGAGGCCGTATATGCCTTGCAGGAGATGGTGGCGATGCAGGTGGAGGAATAGGAATCCTTGTGGCAGACTTATCCTGCTTTTCGTCAACTGTTAAGGAGCGGAGGAAGCGTTTACCTTTTCCCGTATAACTTGTCTATCAAGTCTTGTCTCCCTATCTTTCGTAATTCGTTGATGATGTTCCTCCTCTCTTCGGGCTTGTACCAGAAGAAGAATTGACGTTGTGCCAGCTTCTCGCGCCCGGTCTTTGCACTGAATATCGGTTCCAGTGTATAAGGGTGAAAGCCGGTGTACCATGCCTCGGTAGCAACGGTCATGGGAGTGGGAGTGAAGTCCTGCACCTGCTCAAGCTGGAAATCCATTTGTTTGGTAAGTACGGCAAGCTCTGCCATGTCTTCTTCCTTACAGCCGGGATGACTGGAGATGAAGTAGGGGATGAGTTGCTGTCGCAGACCTTCTTCACGGTTGATACGGTCGAATATTTTGCGGAACTCGCTGAATTGGCTGAACGGAGGTTTGCGCATGATGTTCAACACGCGGTCGGAAGTATGTTCAGGCGCTACTTTGAGACGACCGCTAACGTGGCGGGCAATCAGTTCGCGGGTATATTCCTGCGTGCTCTTATTGGTTTTGGGGTCTTTACTCTGATGCAGCAGCAAATCGTAACGTATGCCACTGCCGATAAATGATTTCTTGATGCCGGGCAATGCGTCTACTGCGTGGTAAATGTCGAGTAGCGGACTGTGGTCGGTATTCAGATTGGGGCACACTTTGGGGTAGATACACGACGGGCGTTTGCACTTCCGGCATACTGCTTCGTCACGGCCTTTCATCCGGTACATGTTGGCCGATGGTCCGCCCAAGTCACTGAGGTATCCCTTGAAGTCGGGCAGTTCCGTTACAGCTTTCACCTCTTTCAGGATACTTTCTTTGCTGCGACTGACAATAAACTTTCCCTGGTGTGCGGAGATTGTACAGAAGGCACAACCGCCAAAACATCCACGATGAATGTTAACAGAGAACTTAATCATATCGTATGCCGGAATACGCTTTCCCTTGTATTTAGGGTGTGGTAAGCGGGTGTAGGGCAGGTCGAAAGAATGGTCGAGTTCTGCTTCCGTTAAAGGCGGATAAGGAGGATTGACTACAACAGTCTGTTTCCCTACCGTTTGCAAGATACGCGAGGCGGCGTATTTATTGCTTTCTTCCTCGATGTGACGGAAGTTGGCAGCCTCTTTCTTTTTGTCCTTCAGACATTCTTCGTGTGAGAAAAGATTGATGTCACCTTCTTGCGAAGCTATCTCTTTACTTAAATAGGCTATTTGAGGAATATCGGAGAGCAGTTGGAGGAGTGTTTCCCGATTGCTTTCGGGCTTCGGGCAACCTTTCATTCGTTGTACTAATTTTACAATCGGTTTTTCGCCCATTCCGTATATCAGCGCATCTGCCCCACTGTCTAAAAGGATACTCGGGCGTACCCGGTCTTGCCAGTAATCATAATGCGTCAACCTGCGCATACTTGCCTCGATGCCACCCAGAATGACGGGGACATCGGGATAGAGCTTTTTAAGGATCTGTGTATAGACAATCGAAGGATATTCAGGACGCATATCCGGACGTGCGTCCGGTGTATAGGCATCGTCACTGCGCAGACGTTTATTGGCGGTGTACTTGTTCACCATGCTGTCCATACATCCCGCGCTTACACCGAAGAATAGGCGGGGACGTCCCAGCTTTTTGAAATCGCGCAAGTCATCGCGCCAATTAGGTTGGGGAATGATAGCCACACGCAAACCTTCCGCTTCGAGGATGCGTCCGATAACAGCGGGGCCGAAAGACGGATGATCTACATATGCATCACCACTGAACAGGATTACATCTAATTCATCCCATTCACGAAGTTCCACTTCTTTTTTGGTAGTAGGCAGCCAATCGGTCAGTCGATATTCTTTCATGGCTGCAAAGATAGGGAAAAGTTTTTAGTGATCACTAATCATTTACAGAACTGCACCGTCATCTGCTCTCCGTCATAAATTTCACGGAAGCCGATTTGTTGTTCGGCAAGGTACTCTTTTAAGTCACTAAAGGCAGTGGCATCATCCATAATGATTTCCAGTTTCTCCCCTTTTGCTGTTTCGCACATGGCTTTAATGGCAGGGATGAGAGGACTGTAATGCTTTTGCCCGCAGGTGTTAATGGTTTTCATTTTTCTTCTTCCTCTTCAACGGTTTCCTGATTGGCAAGCCATTGCAGATAGAGCTTGATAAGTTGCTGCAATCCGAAGGCTTTCATATTGTTATGATAAATAACGTCAATGCAGAGGTCGAGCAGGTCTTTGCTGTCTTCTTCCTGGGCGGCAATGAGGGAACGGATGTTTAGTTTCAATTTGTCGAGTACAGGTTCGTCCACAATGCCGGTACTGTCGATAAGGTGACGGAAGAGCCCGTATTTCTCGATGGTGGCAAGGTTTGCTTCGGATATATCTAAACTGCGGGTTCCACTGGGGTTAGCTTGTATAGTGTACATAATACTTCTGTTTTAAAGGTTAATATTTTTGTTTCTTTAAAGGCAAAGATAGTGCAAACCGAATACAGAATAAAATGAACTCGTTCATTTTTTATGCTGGGGTACAGCGCATCTTCGCATATGAAGCAAAGATAAGTTTTTCACCACATATTATACCGATTTACTCAGATTATTTTGTGAGATTATTATTTTTATCTCCCTGAATCCGTATTATTCGAAGTGAGAAACTTCAAGATGGATGCCATAATCGCTGTTCTGGCTGCTTCCGCTGAGATACTTTCAAACGGGAACCCCATGACAAAAGTACGGTAATCAATCCCTTTGTAGGCTATGGCGGCAGATGAGTTACCGTCTGCATAGAGCATTGTCGAAAATGCCGGTGCCATGGGCAGGATACAATCGGGTGCTGTAACCGGATAGGCTTGCTCATTAGGCAGGCGGGGAATGTTGAATGTCTGTCCCAATCCTTGAATGGTAATATTATCTCCGGAACTCAGCAGGGTGTTGGCGTAACGATACTTCAGGATATTTTGCGTAAACTCCCTGTTGCCTTGCTGGTCGTTCATGTCACTTCCCACATAAGCACCGCTTACTAAAAGATTGCCACCCGATTGGCAATAGGCAGTAAGTGCACGTTGCATCGGTGAGGAAAAGGTCTTGTAGTAAATGTTGCGGGATAGGTTTCCTGTTTTATCATCTTTCTCCATACCGAGAATATAATCTACAACCGGATAATCTTCCAAAGAGAGCATACCGCTTTCTACGGCTTCATCGCTGCATGAAACGAAACTGTAACCGCCTGCTGCCTGAATGGCTTTGCCATGTATGAACGGATAGTCGAATGTGTTTCCGATGATTTTCATACCTTCATATTCACTTCCACTCTCTCCCAGACGTTTACCGCCCTCTTTCCTGTTGAAATTCCGTTGGGCGCCGCAAAGGGAAATATCATAAAGATAAGGTACACCGGGATCTTTTGAAATATCGAAGCCTGCCGCATCGGGCGTATTTATGACTGTCGGGCTACTAATCCGGTCGAAGCCGTTTACGATCAGTACACGTGCTTGCTCATGCTTTGCCTTATAAGCGGAGAGGATTTCAGACGGGAAGCTTTCACCGCCATGATTAACGGCAGTCACTTTGAAGGAATAGGCAATGCCCGGTTCAATTTTTACCGTATAAGAAGGATTACCGGTGCGCACGCCATTATCAAATCCACCGCGCCCGATGCGTGTATAGACTATGTATTCACGTGGTTTGGCAGTCGGTTCCAAAGGGTCTTCTTCGCCCTGCCAGAATAGCTCCAGCGTATTTTTTTTCTTACCGAAGCGAATGGCGAAATGGCTGACGGGCAGAGGCTGCACGATGTATTCCTTATCGTGCTGGCTGCATATATATTGCAGGATAGCCTTGTATAGGGAACGTCCTACCGTAAACTTGAAGTTCGGATCGTGCCCTAACTGCATATCAGCGAAATTTTGATGGGACAATACTTCTATGATAGTAGAGGGTACGGCAGGCAGACGCGTTTCGCTATAATTACGATTCCACATGCTGCGTCGTGTCCAGTCTATGTTATAGGTAGAGTGGATATCGCGTTGCAGTTGCGTCAGAAAGATATCGGTAAGGTCACGCGAAGCATAGCGGTCGGTACCGGCAGCTAATTTTCCATTGTTGAAATTAGTAGTATATACACCGAGTGTTCCTACAATACGGTCGTCTTTTTTGAAACCCGCGTCACTGTGCAGCGCCATGCTCATTTCAAATGGAATGCCTAATCCCTGCTCATTAGGATTGAAAATAGAACCTCCCGCCAGATAGTTAACTGTACGTGAACGTACGTTGATATCGTCCGACATATCGTCATTGCCTTTGAAGCCTGCATATACTGAATATGGCATACCTGCCCATTGGGCTGAATAACGGGCCGCCTCCAAATAACGGGGTAAACCGCTGACTTTTCCACCCCTGGCTATATTACCCATACCGCCTCCAAAACGGACGGCATCTGCACAAACGACTCCTTTCTCTTTGCTTTCGTTACTTAGCACCACCATTCCGTAGTCGTTCCTTCCCTTGTCGAAGGTGAAAGTACCCAGGTAAACCCATGTGCCGCCACCAATCTTCTGGTTTACTTTAAATTCTGTAACGCCGCCATTATGGAAAACAAGATACTTGGCGTCACTTACACTATTTGATAGAGTCTGATAGGAAACATATACGGCATATTCTCCGGTCTCGGGAATATCGGGAATCCATTCGGCAAAAGCCTTGTCTTTCTTCTTTTCAGTAGGTGCAAAGCGGGCCGTACCGTCGAGGAATGGGTTCTCACCATCTTTGTAAATCTGCTTGCGATGGGCAAAACCGGGTTGGATGGATTGTTCCCAACGGGATTTCCGGCTTTTTACCTCAAGATAAAGAGAGTTCCGGTTGTCCGGGTTACCATCGTTATCCACAATAATCTCTTGCTTTTGTGTATCCCGTTCGCGGGGAGTGAATACGTTGGCACCTGCATTCTCGAGCATTGGAATGAGATAGGGCAGAATAAACGATTGTGTGAACTGGTCTTCGGTGGTACAGAACAAACGGGGACGCTGCCAAGCCCATTTATCCATGTTGTTGATATAATATTTTCCGTGACTTTGCCACAAAGCAATGTGTCTTCCCTCCAGTCCGCGGGTTATCTCATATGGGCGAGAGGTACGAGTCACCCAGGAATTTCCTTTATAGTTCAGTTCTGTGAACAGGCGATTTTTGTCCTTTTTGCCTTTCTTGTATAAATTAGGTATGAGGTCTTCGATGGAACGTCCGTTACTGTATACGGTGATATCGAAATAAGTTACGGGACCGGGAAGAATCTGCTTGATGTTCTGATAGATACTTTC
The DNA here is from genome assembly GCA_905215345.1 of uncultured bacterium. Taxonomy (GTDB): domain Bacteria; phylum Bacteroidota; class Bacteroidia; order Bacteroidales; family Bacteroidaceae; genus Bacteroides. The sequence continues at coordinate 105,324 of CAJMPR010000001.1, read as the reverse complement.
AACTGTCTCCGGGCGGAAAGGTTGGTAGGCAAATTTTTCGTTGGCATAGATTGCTATCCTTTTGCGAGGAAAGTCAACACGGACACTGTCCAGACGGCATGTGCCTATATCGACCGTTGCGGGAGTATAACTTTGGAAAAATGATTGCAGACGGTTTTCTACAGTTTGTTCTATTTCTTGGGAGAACAGGGAAGACGTTCCAATAATGAAGAATAATATAGATAAATATAGCTTTCTCATATCCAATTATTATATATCGGACAAATGTACACAAAAAAAGAGTGAGAAGTTCGAAACTACCCACTCTTCTTATTTCTATTTAGTAAACATTTACAGCGGAATATATTCTACGAATGCTTCCATTGCTTCGTAAGATGCCAGACCAAGACTGTCGTACAGAGCGGCAGTACCACGGTTACGGTCTTCACTACGTTGCCAGAACAGACGTTCGTCGTTACCCAGGAACGGAGCGCTTTCCATCTGCGACTGATGTTTCAGGATGGAGTTGCGTTTAGCACGCAATTCTTCGGGACTGATAGGCACGGCCATTTCGATGTTTTCGATTTCCCACTCAGCCCACGCACCACGGTACATCCAGATGCGGCAATCTTTCAACCACTTGGCACCTTCTTCTTTTTCCAGGTCAATAGCTGCAAACACGGCGTCCGTACAAACACGGTGTGTACCATGCGGGTCAGCCAGGTCACCGGCTACGAAGATTTGGTGAGGCTTCACTTCACGCAACAGGTTGCGTACTATTTCCACATCGGCTTCACTGATAGGATTCTTCTGAATCTTACCGGTTTCGTAGAACGGCAAGTCAAGGAAATGACAGTGGCTCAACGGAATATTGTTATAGGTACAAGCGGTACGTGCTTCACCGCGACGAATCAAGCCTTTAATAGTCAGGATGTCGTGGCTATCCATATCTCCGTCTTTCTTCTCTTTCAGGAACTTGCGGATTTCAGCATATTTGTCGCTGATAACTTTATCTTCGCTATTATTGAAAATCTGGTTGAAGCCATTGATGAAGTGCAGGAAGCGGATTACTTCTTCGTCGCCTACGGCAATGTTACCGGAAGTTTGATAAGCTACATGTACGTCGTGCTTCTGTTCTACCAGACGGCGAATCGTACCACCCATAGAGATAACGTCATCATCGGGGTGAGGAGAGAATACAACGATACGCTTCGGGTACGGTTTTGCACGTTCAGGACGATAAGTGTCGTCTGCATTGGGTTTACCACCCGGCCACCCGGTAATGGTATGTTGCAGGTCGTTGAATATCTTGATATTTACGTTATAAGCAGAACCGAAGAGAGCCAGCAATTCACTTAAACCGTTTTCGTTATAGTCTTTGTTGGTCAGTTTTAAAATCGGCTTACCGGTGAGTTGGCATAACCAAACGATAGCGCTACGGATGAGCTTGTCGTTCCATTCACAGGAGCTGACCAACCAGGGGCGTTGAATACGTGTCAGGTTAGCAGCGGCCGAAAGGTCGATAGCGATGTGCGCATTGTTGTGGGTTTGCAGATAAGATGCGGGGATGGTATCGGTAACCGGACCTTCCACACATTCTCTTACCATTTTGGCTTTTTCTTCACCCCATGCCAGCAGGTATACTTTCTTGGCGGAAAGAATGGTTGCCACGCCCATTGTGATAGAACTGATAGGTGTACTGTCAATGCTACCGAATATTTTGGAAGCTTCGTTACGTGAATCGCTGTCCAGCAAAATCAAGCGGGTAGTGGAGTTCAGACGGGAACCCGGTTCGTTGAAACCGATGTTACCTACACGACCGATACCCAATACGGCTATATCTATACCACCGAAACTTTCGATACGTTGTTCGTACAAACGGCAGTAATCGAAAATTGTATCTTTGGCAATCGTACCGTTCGGGCTGAATACGTTTTGCATGTCGATGTCTACATGGTCCAGTAACATTTCCTTCAAAGCGTTGAGGTTGCTGTTTACAGCGTCCGAGGTTAAGGGATAATATTCATAAAGGTTGAATACTACAACATTGCGGAAGCTGAGTCCCTCTTCTTTGTGCATACGCACGAGGGCTGCATATACGTTACGTGGAGAATTACCGCCTGCCAGAGCCAAAACACAGAAACGTCCGGCCTTTTGCTTGTCACGAATCAACTGTGCGATGTCGAGAGCAATCTGGTTAGCACCTTCTTCGGGAGACTCGTAGATGTCTGTCGGAATTTTTTCAAGTCGTGTCAGTACTGACCGCTCGAAAGCGTTCTCAGGTCTGTAAAACCTGGGGGATACTCTGTTGAGAGTAATTTGAGAACTAAGATTGGTTTTCATACGTTTTTATTGGTTATTAATAAATGATTAAAGCTCTTGCTTATTAAAACTTAACAAAAATACTAAAAACAAAGTTCACTCGTATAATGTTGAAAAGAATTTTATGATAAAGTATCAGTTCCGGGTACCAATTTACCCATTGCCCATACCGCTCTTATCTTCAACTCTTCGTCCATCACGATGATATCGGCATCTTTTCCTTTCTGGAGCGAGCCTTTGCGGTCGAATACTCCCATGATGCGTGCCGGTGTTTCGGATACCATACGTGCAGCATCGGCCAATGGTATGTCTGCTTTTTGTACCATAGTACGTATGAGGCGGTCCATCGTTGCAACACTACCGGCAAGGGCGGAATGGTCGGCAAGTTTACAAACACCGTCTTCGATGATGACGCGCGGGTCAAAAGCCTCTTTGCTGTCACTTGCCGCACATGCTAAGGCATCGGTGATGGCACACATGCGTTCCACACCTTTTATCTTGTACACAAGGCGGAGAATCGTGGGCGGAACATGGATACCGTCGGCTACAACCTCAACAGTCATATCATCCATCAGGTAAATACTTTCCACCGTTCCTTCATATTTATATTCCCGGCGTTTATGGAATCCGGGCATGGCGTTGTAAAAGTGGGTGGCATGTGTATATCCGGCTTCATAAGCTGTACGGATATCCTCAAATTCGGCCTGAGTATGTGCTACGGATGCTAAAATTCCTTTACCGGTAATGTACTTTCCGAATTGCATGGCACCGGGAAGTTCAGGGGCGGCATCCCAACGTTTGATACAGTGCCACTTTTCTACTATCGGAATATACTCGTTCGGGTCTGGGTTCTTTATATTTTCAGGCATTTGACCGCCTGCCATTGCCATATTCAGGTAATGCCCTTCCAGGTGCAGTCCCAATATCGGACTGTCTTTTTCTTCCATGAGCTTGGTACAAGTTTCTGCCGCTTGTTCAATCATGGGTACGGTAGAAGAAGACAAGGTAGGGAATATGCTGGTAGTACCATATTTCATGTGAGTTCTGGTAGCAGACAGGAAAGCGTCTTCGGTACACTCCATAAAGTCACGTCCGCCACCGCCATGCGCATGGATTTCCACGCCACCGGGTAATACATACATGCCTTTTACATCAATCAGCTGTGCGCCGATAACGGCAAGGTCACAATTAGTAACTTCCAGGATTTTTCCATCTCTGATGAGAACGGAGCCGTCTTTAAGCCATCCTTGCGGGGTTAAAATACGGGCGTTGATGAGTTGAATCAACATAGGATTTAGGGGTTAGTGTTAATAAATTAATCAGTTTGTCATTGGACATTGTTTCGAAGGACAAAAATAGCTACTTTTTGGGGAAGATGCACCCCTTAGTTTTAGATATTTTTATTAAATTCTCTAAAATTCAGTGCTTGATGTTTAAAGGTTGGTAATTTAACATCTTTTGAATAGGCGTTTGATTGTCAGAACATTTTATTTTGTTTCTTTGTTGTATTCAACTTAGAAACTGTAACTCTAAAAATAATTGGGTATGAAAAACTGGAGGATAGAAGCTATCATCATTTCTATTGGTGTTATTTTGCTGGGTGTTATGATAAAGAGTGGCATTAACGACTTTAAGAATAAAGACCGTGTTGTCAGTGTAAAAGGCTTGGCGGAGATAGAAGTACCTGCCGACAAGGTAGTCTGGCCTTTGGTATATAAGGATATTGGTAATGATCCTGCTCTTCTTTATACGAACATGGAGCAGAAAAATGCTGCTATTGTGAAGTTTCTGGAAAATAATGGAATCGCGAAAGAAGAGATAAGTATCGCTCCGCCTGAGGTAATTGATATGCAGGCCGAACGTTATGCTGATCGTAATACGCTTTACCGTTATAATGCAACTTCCGTCATTACGGTTATCTCAAAGAATGTGGATAAGGTACGGAAACTGATGTCCGAACAAGCCGAACTTTTGAAGCAGGGTATTGCCATTACCGGAGGTGATTACCGATATAATGTGGTTTATGAATTTACCGGTTTGAATGCTATCAAGCCTCAGATGATAGAAGAGGCAACTAAAAATGCACGTGCTGCGGCTGAAAAATTTGCAACTGACTCTGACAGTAGTTTAGGCAAGATACGGAATGCTTCGCAAGGGCAGTTCACTATTTCAGACCGTGATGCCAATACTCCTTATATAAAGAGTATCCGCGTAGTAACTACTGTGAATTATTATTTGAAAGAATAATAAAGTCATCCGCATCCTTCCAAGTGGGGAATTTCTCTCTGAACTCTCTTAAAACGGAGAGGTCAAGAGTCGTGGTAGCGGTATTTTCTTCATTATCGTCCACGTAAGCGAGAAGTTCCCCCTTGGGAGAATAAACTACACTACCGCCATTGTGGGGTAAATGATGGTTATCTGTTCCGATACGATTTACCCCGCATACATAACAGAGGTTCTCTATGGCACGTGCCTGGAGTAAAACGTCCCATACCTTACGGCGTGGCACTGGCCAGTTGGCAACATAAATCAAAAGGTCATATTCATTACGTACGTTCCGGCTCCATACTGGGAAACGGAGGTCATAGCACACGAGTAGAAGAATATTCCAGCCACGGTATGAGATAACAGGCCGTTGGCCACCTGCCGTGAAGTGTTCTGTCTCCTTGCCCATACGGAAGAGATGCCGTTTTTCGTAGAAATAAGCCTCACCTTCAGGAGTTAGGAAGAAAGCACGATTGTAGTAAGCGGGCTGTCCGTCCATTTGGATGTCTTCGTTACAAGTTTCACTTATTTCGTCGCAAGCAATACTTGTTTCATCACAGGAAATATAGCTTCCGGCTATGGCAACTTGACACTCTGCCGCCCATTGACGTAACGTACTAATAGTATGACCGCTTACAGGCTCCGCCAATTCACGGGTATTCATGCTGAATCCGGTAGAAAATGTTTCCGGTAAAACAACAATCTCCGTCTCTCCACAAAGTTTTTCTAACTCTTCGTGGAGGCGACGGAGATTCTCTTGTTTGTTTTCCCAAACGATATCCGTTTGCAGGATACTGATGCGTAGGTGATTCATAATAGTGATTAGTGATTAGTGTTTGGTGATTAGTTGGGGGCACGCAGATTGTAAAGCGGCCCGAATATTAGTAATTTACCAATCATTAATCACCAATCACTAAATTAGATATTTCCGATGGAAAAATTTTCAGGATGTTTTCCTCTGAAATCTTTGTAATAGAGCTTTATCTCACGCATGTCCTTCTCTATATCTCCACTGGGCATAATTGCCTTGGTGCAGCTAATCGTTTTAGAAGGATAATCAATGCCGACCAGCACAATAGGCACTTGAGCTTGGAGTGCAATATAATAGAATCCTTTTTTCCAGTTGGAATTTGCCTTGCGGGTTCCTTCCGGAGTAATGGCAAGATGAAAACGCTTGCTTGTTGCAAATTTATGTGCCATTTGTTCTACCAATGACGATTTGCGCCCTCTGTTTACAGGGATACCGCCAACAGCCTTGAACATTAGTCCTAAAGGAAAAAAGAACCATTCTTTCTTCATCATAAAACTGGTTTTACGACCAATAGCGCCATAATATAGTTTACCGATGAATAAATCCAGATTAGAAGTATGCGGTGCAGCGCAAACGATACATTTATCGTAGTCAGGTACCGTTACGTTCGTTTTCCAACCTAACAGGCGATAATAGATAAAGCTATATAATTTTTTCTTCATTCCTTCTTTATTTCAATTTGCCGATAGCTTCGATAATTTCATCGACTTTTGCGTTGAAATCAGAACGGAATTTTTTGTAGTAACCTTTTACATTTCCCGGTTCGGTGTGGCTGATGCGGCTGATGAATTCATCTTGCATTTTCAGGATCTCACCCAGCAGGTCATCTGCTTTCTTTTTGTCGGTTCCGGGTACGTACAAGCTGTTCATAAGACATTCGGCAAACAGTTCGCCGGCGATATAGTTGACATTCTTTTTCAATACTTTTCTACTTGCCATAATCTTTACTTTTTAAGTGAATAAATTGAATTATCATCGGTAAAGATAGTGTTTTTCTCAATGATTGTAGAGGAATAATGAGATTTTATGTGTTTTTAATGAGAAGGGGAGTGTGGAATTTTTCTACAATTTGTAGAGAGTTTCTACATAATGAGAGTGGAATTGCCGCGTAGAAGTTGATTCTGAACTTTGGCATCGTATTTGTTTTATACTAAGCAACAGGGTTAAATTTAATAAACAAACAAGCATGAGACTATTTTTTACGAAAAAAGAATTAAGGCTGAAAAGAAAAAGATTAATAATGATGGTTGCCTGCATAACCGTAGTAGTTGCAGGGTATCTTATCTGGACGTGGCCTAAAAAAGTTCAGCTGGAGGCGCCTACCGTAATTATAGAGCCTGCTGAAAAGGGAGATGTAGAAATATATGGTGAATATGTAGGACGTATTCGTGCCCAGCAATTTGTAGAGGTTCGCGCACGTGTGGAAGGCTATCTGGAAAGTATGCTTTTTGACGAGGGCAAGTACGTTACGAAGAATCAGGTTTTGTTCGTCATTAATCAGGATCAATATCGCGCAAAGGCCGACAAAGCTCGTGCGCAGTTAAAGAAAGATGAGGCGCAGGCATTGAAAGCAAAGCGGGATTTGGAGCGTATCCGTCCCTTGTATGCACAGAATGCTGCCAGTCAGTTGGATTTGGATAATGCGCAGGCTGCGTATGAAACGGCAGAGGCTTCCGTAGCCATGAGCCAGGCTGATTTGGACCAGGCGGAACTGGAACTGGGTTATACGCTTGTCCGTTCTCCGTTGTCGGGACATATCAGTGAAAGAAATGTGGACTTGGGTACTCTTGTTGGTCCCGGGGCCAAATCATTACTTGCTACCGTTGTAAAGAGCGATACGGTTTTGGTTGATTTTAGTATGACTGGCTTGGACTATCTGAAAAGTAAGGAACGGAATATCGAAATCGGTCGTCAGGATTCAACACGTTCCTGGCAACCTAACATCACGATTACTTTGGCTGATAACACAGTCTATCCTTATAAAGGTTATGTAGATTTTGCGGAACCCCAGGTTGACCCGCAAACCGGAACTTTCTCCGTACGTGCCGAAATGCCCAATCCTAACAAAGTCCTGTTGCCGGGACAGTTTACAAAGGTAAAACTATTGCTGGACGTACGTGAAAATGCGATTGCTGTTCCTCAAAAAGCGATTACCATTGAGAAAGGCGGTGCTTATATTTATGTAATGCGCCGGGATTCCACTGTTGAGAAACGTTTTATAGAATTAGGGCCTGAATTTGGCAATAATATGGTCGTAGAACGTGGTTTGGCAGTGGGTGAACAAGTGGTAACAGAAGGTTTCCATAAGTTGAGTCCGGGTATGAAGGTTCGTGTTCAGGCAGCCGTTCCTAACAAGGATGAAGAACAGCAGGCGGATTCTCTGAACAAGAAAGCCGTTCCCGTAAATAAAGCAAAGGATAACAATCTCTCAAAGTAATGACAGTATGAAAGTAAGTTTCTTTATAGATCGTCCGGTCTTTTCGGCGGTGATATCGATTGTGATTGTGATTGTCGGTATCATCGGGCTGACTATGTTGCCGGTAGATCAATATCCCCAAATAACACCGCCTGTTGTGAAAATCAGTGCATCCTATCCCGGAGCAAGCGCGCTGACTGTTTCACAAGCGGTGGCGACTCCTATCGAACAAGAGATAAACGGTACTCCGGGTATGTTATATATGGAGTCCAACAGTTCCAATTCCGGTGGTTTCTCGGCAACGGTAACGTTCGATGTATCTGCCGATCCCGATTTGGCGGCCGTAGAAATCCAGAATCGTGTAAAACTGGCTGAAAGCCGTTTGCCCGCCGAGGTTATCCAGAACGGTATCTCGGTGGAGAAACAAGCTCCCAGTCAGTTGATGACCATCTGTTTAACTTCCAGTGACCCGAAGTTCGACGAAATTTATCTGAGTAATTTCGCCACTATCAACGTGCTCGACCTCTTGCGTCGTATTCCCGGTGTAGGGCGTGTTTCCAATATCGGCAGCCGTTACTATGCCATGCAGATTTGGGCGATGCCGGATAAATTGGCAAGCTTCGGACTGACCGTACAGGATTTGCAAAATGCCCTGAAAGACCAGAACCGTGAGTCTGCTGCCGGAGTATTGGGGCAACAACCGGTAACGGGGTTGGATATAACCATTCCTATTACTACCCAGGGACGTTTAAGCTCGGTAAAGCAGTTTGAAGACATTGTAGTCCGTGCCAATACCAACGGTTCCATTATTCGTCTCCGTGATGTGGCGCGAGTGTCGCTCGAAGCCTCTTCATATAGTACGGAGAGTGGTATCAATGGTGAGAATGCGGCGGTTCTCGGTATCTATATGCTTCCCGGTGCCAATGCCATGGAAGTAGCGGAGAATGTGAAGGAAGCAATGAAAGAAATCAGCGCGAACTTTCCCGAAGGAATGAGTTATGAGATTCCGTTTGATATGACCACCTATATATCAGAGTCTATCCATGAAGTCTATAAAACGCTGTTTGAAGCCTTAATTCTTGTTGTATTAGTAGTGTTTCTTTCCCTGCAAAGTTGGCGTGCCACGTTGATTCCGATTGTTGCGGTACCTATATCCCTGATTGGTACCTTTGGTTTCATGCTTATCTTCGGATTCTCGTTGAACATACTGACTTTGCTGGGATTGATTCTCGCTATCGGTATAGTGGTGGATGATGCCATTGTGGTGGTGGAGAATGTGGAGCATCTCATGGAGACAGAAAAACTCTCTCCTTATGAAGCAACCAAGAAAGCGATGAACGGATTGGCAGGGGCTTTGATTGCCACCTCACTGGTACTTTGTGCCGTGTTTGTTCCGGTAAGTTTCCTGAGCGGTATTACCGGACAGTTATACCGCCAGTTTACAATTACGATTGCTGTATCCGTATTACTTTCTACGGTAGTGGCTTTAACGCTGAGTCCTGTGATGTGTTCGCTCATCCTGAAACCGGATAGCGGGAAGAAAAAGAACATCGTTTTTCGTAAAATCAATGAATGGTTAAATATCGGTAATCATAAATATATCAGTGTCATCAGCCGTGTCATCAAACATCCGAAACGTCTGATGAGCACATTCGGAATGGTATTAATTGCTATCTTTATCATTCACCGGCTGATACCTACGAGCTTCTTGCCGACGGAAGATCAAGGCTATTTTAAAATAGAATTGGAATTGCCCGAAGGGGCTACTTTGGAACGTACTCGCGCTGTAACCGACCGTGCTGTGAAATATCTGGAGCAGAATCCATACGTGGCCTATGTGCAGAATGTGACAGGCAGTAGTCCGCGTGTGGGTAGTAATCAGGCCCGTAGTGAATTGACCGTTATCCTGAAGCCGTGGGAAAACCGTAAAGGTATCACCATTGATAAGATTATGGAGAACGTAGAGAAGGACTTGAAGGAGTATCCCGAATGTAAAGTCTATCTTTCCACTCCGCCCGTAATTCCGGGTTTGGGAACTTCGGGAGGTTTTGAAATGCAGCTTGAGGCACGTGGAGAAGCAACATTTGAGAATTTGGTGCAGGCTGCCGATACATTGATGTACTATGCACAAAAGCAAAAAGCACTGACAGGTCTTTCTTCTTCTTTGCAGTCCGAGATTCCTCAACTTTATTTCGATGTAGACCGTGACAAGGTGAAAATGTTGGGTGTACCTCTGGCTGACGTGTTTTCTACAATGAAAGCTTATACAGGCTCTGTTTATGTAAACGATTTTAATATGTTCAATCGTATATATAAGGTATATATCCAGGCTGAGGCTCCGTATCGCGAACATAAGGATAATATCAATTTATTCTTTGTCAAGGCAGCTAATGGTGCCATGGTACCGTTGACTTCTTTAGGTAACGCATCTTATACCACCGGACCGGGTAGTATCAAACGTTTTAACATGTTTACTACTGCCGTTATCCGTGGTTCTGCTGCACAAGGTTACAGTTCCGGTCAGGCTATGGAGATTATGGAGCAGATTGCCCGTGACCATTTGCCCGATAATATCGGTCTTGAGTGGAGCGGACTTTCTTATCAGGAGCAGCAAGCCGGTGGACAAACCGGATTGGTGCTGACCTTGGTCTTCCTGTTCGTCTTCCTATTCCTGGCGGCACAGTACGAAAGTTGGACGGTACCTATTGCCGTATTGCTTTCTTTGCCGGTAGCTGCTTTGGGAGCTTATTTAGGAGTCGCAGTTTGTGGTTTGGAAAATGATATTTATTTCCAGATAGGATTGGTTATGTTGGTAGGTCTTGCAGCGAAGAACGCTATCCTTATTGTAGAGTTTGCGAAGGTGCAGGTAGATAATGGGGGAGATTTGGTGCAGTCGGCTATCCATGCGGCTCAACTCCGTTTCCGTCCTATTTTGATGACTTCGCTTGCCTTTGTATTGGGTATGCTTCCTATGGTGTTGGCAAGTGGTCCGGGTTCTGCAAGCCGTCAGGCTATCGGTACGGGTGTCTTCTTTGGAATGATATTTGCCATTGTTTTCGGTATTGTGCTTGTACCGTTCTTCTTTGTGATGATTTATAAGGCAAAGGCGAAAGTACAACATAAGATCAAGAATTAAATATTTATGGAATTATGAAAAGAACTAAGTTATATATCCTTTTATTACTGAGTACATTTATGCTTGCCTCTTGTAAAGTCGGTAAGAGTTATGTCCGTCCCGACATGACCTTACCTGATAGCCTCACGCAGAAGCAGGACAGCGTTAGTATTGCAGATAAACAATGGGAAGCCGTCTATACCGACAATACTTTGCGTAATTTGATTGACCGTGCCTTGGAGTATAATAAAGATATACTGATTGCTGCAGCCCGCGTCAAAGAGATGGCGGCACAAAAGCGTATCAGCGTTGCCAACTTATTACCTCAACTCAATGGAAAGATGGTGGCTGAGCGTGAAGTTGAAAATTATGGAGGGCATAGTCGCGATGTAGGTAATACTTATGAAGCAAAAGCTCTTTTGTCATGGGAACTTGACTTATGGGGCAATTTGCGTTGGAAAAAGGTGGCTGCTGTTGCCGATTATCTGCAAAGCATAGAAGCTCAACGTGCTTTGCGCATGACGATTGTGGCCGAAGTGGCGCAAGCTTACTACGAGTTAGTGGCGCTTGATACGGAACTGAATATTGTTCGCCAGACACAGAAAGCCCGTGAAGAAGGGGTACGATTGGCACGTATCCGCTTTGAAGGTGGATTGACCTCGGAAACATCTTATCAGCAGGCACAGGTGGAGTTGGCACGCACGGCAACGCTTGTTCCTGACTTGGAACGCCGTATCTCTTTGAAGGAGAACGATATTGCTTTTCTGGCAGGCGAATTTCCTACACATATTGAACGAAGCCGTTTTTTGCAGGAGCTGAATGTACCCGAAACTTTACCGGTAGGCTTGCCTTCTGATTTGTTGGAACGCCGTCCTGATATTCGTGCAGCCGAACAACAACTCCGAGCGGAACATGCACGTGTGAAGATAGCATATACCAATATGTTCCCCCGCTTGGCACTTACCGGGCAGTTTGGTTTGGAAAGCGATGTACTTTCCAACTTTCTGCAATCACCCTATTCTTTGTTGAGCGGTACGGTATTGACTCCGCTCTTTAATTGGGGAAAGAATCGGGCTGCTTTGAAATCGCAAAAAGCATCTTATGAGGCCGAAGTGCATAATTATGAAAAAACGGTTTTGAATGCTTTTAAAGAAGCCAAGAATGCCATTGTCGACTTCAATAAGTTGAAAGAGGTCTATCAGTTGCGTGCCAAGCTTGAACGCTCTGCCAAAAATTACGTAGACTTGGCACAACTGCAATATATTAATGGCGTTATCAATTACATGGACGTACTTGATGCCCAACGTGGTTATTTTGATGCCCAGATAGGCGTCAGCAATGCTATTCGCGATGAATTGATAGCAGTGGTAAATGTATATAAAGCCTTGGGAGGCGGGTGGCAGATTGAAAATAAAGTGGTAAAGTGAGGATGTGAATGTGATTGCGTGGTGGTGACAGACGAATACCACGCTATCACTTTACCACTTTATCACCCTACTATTGCACTTCCTTCTTGACATTTACTGCATTCATACCTTTCGGACCACGTTCAAGGTCGAATGTAACGATATTATTTTCAGTGATGTCAGTCAACACATTATTAATATGGAAAAAGTATTTTTCAACTCCTGACAGGTCTTTAATAAAACCGAAACCTTTGGAGTCATTGAAGTATTCCACTCGTCCTCTACGGATAATGGGGCCTTCATCTTCTTTCTTTGGGGTTGATATGAGTATTTCTTCCAGCTTTATCTCTTCTTTTTTTAGATTCACTTCCGGTGGGGTGGAAGTAATCATACCATTTTCGTCGACATAAGCTATCATATCGTCGAAGTTTCCTTTACCGGATAATTTCTTTTCTTCTTTTTTCTTTAGTTTTTCAGCTCGTTTGGCGAGTCTTTTCTTTTCGTTTTCACGCTTGTCTGCGGTTACGGATTTAGCCATGTATTTTTAATTTATTTATATGAAAAGAGGAGGTAATTAAGTACCTCCTCTTTTGTTATTAAGAATATTAATATCTTCTGGAGTTATAACCGCCTCTTCCGCGGTTACCGCCGTTTGAAGGTCTTTCTTCTCTTGGGCGTGCAACGTTTACTGAAATGGTCTTGTGATCAAATTCTGCACCGTTAAGTTCGTCGATAGCTTTTTGACCAGCTGCGTCATCGGGCATTTCTACAAAAGCAAATCCTCTTGATCTTCCGGTTTCTCTGTCTAAAATAACTTTAGTAGAAGAAACTTCTCCATACTCTGCAAATAAATCGTTCAAATCAGCTTCAGTTGTGCTGAAATTCAAACCTGAAATGTAAATGTTCATTTTAAAATAAAATTTTAATAAATAATAAATTAGGAGTGAGGAGGATAATTAAAGAAAAGAACTGCTTAATAATAATTGTATATTAAACGAAGAACTATACGATAACAATTCATAACTCAAACTCTTGGAACAAAGGTAATACAATAATTCGGAGAATCACTCTTCTTTACTTTAAATTTAAAAATAAAAAGTGATAATTGCTTATTTTGCACATTATTCTCGGTAGCTGTTTGCATTTCTTCTGAAAAAAGACGAAATTTGCGACGCTTTTAAAGCAGAGTTTCAGTTGACAGGGTTTGAGTTAACGAGTTGACAAGGGTGATAGATTAGTCACATTCTTCCTCGTATCCTTGTTTCCTCGTTCTCTTGTTTACTAAAAAAGAACATTAACACCTTTAAATAATTAAGAGAAATGACTAAAAGTGCATTACAAATTGCAAGGGCTGCTTACCAGCCCAAACTTCCGAAAGCGCTGAAAGGTACTGTGAAAGCAGTAGCAGGTGCAGCTACTCAGTCTGTAGCAGACCAGGAAGAAATCAAAAAACTGTTCCCTAACACGTACGGAATGCCTTTGATTAAGTTTGAAACTACCGGTGAAGCTACTAACTTCCCTGCTGTGAATGTGGGTGTTATCCTTTCCGGTGGTCAGGCTCCTGGCGGTCACAATGTAATTTCGGGTATCTTTGACGGTATCAAGAAGTTGAACAAGGACAGCAAACTGTATGGTTTTATCCTTGGCCCCGGTGGTTTGGTAGACCATAATTATATGGAATTGACTGCCGATATCATTGACGAATATCGTAACACGGGTGGTTTTGATATTATCGGCTCAGGTCGTACGAAACTGGAAACAAAAGAACAGTTTGATAAAGGTCTTGAAATTTTGAAAGAATTGAATATCAAAGCACTGGTAATCATTGGTGGTGACGACTCTAATACAAATGCCTGTGTATTGGCCGAGTATTATGCTGCCAAGAATTGTGGTGTACAGGTAATCGGTTGCCCAAAAACCATCGACGGTGATTTGAAGAACGAAATGATTGAAACATCTTTCGGTTTCGATACAGCTTGTAAGACTTATTCTGAAGTAATCGGTAATATTCAACGTGACTGTAATTCAGCACGTAAATACTGGCACTTCATTAAATTGATGGGACGTTCTGCTTCTCACATCGCTTTGGAATGTGCATTGCAGGTACAACCTAATATCTGTATCATTTCAGAAGAGGTTGAGGCTAAAGATATGTCTTTGGACGATATCGTAACCAGCATTGCTAAGGTAGTTGCCGAACGTGCCGCACGAGGTAACAATTTCGGTACTGTTCTTATCCCCGAAGGTTTGGTTGAGTTTATTCCGGCTATGAAACGTCTGATTTCTGAGCTGAACGACTTCCTCGCTGCTAATGCCGAAGAATTCTCTCAAATTAAGAAATCACACCAACGTGACTATATCATTCGCAAACTTTCTCCGGAAAATGCTGCTATTTATGCAAGTCTTCCCGAAGGTGTTGCACGCCAGTTGTCTTTGGATCGTGACCCTCACGGAAACGTACAGGTATCTTTGATCGAAACAGAGAAACTGTTGTCCGAAATGGTGGCTACCAAGTTGGTACAATGGAAAGAAGAAGGCAAGTTTGTAGGTAAGTTTGCTGCACAGCATCATTTCTTCGGTTATGAAGGACGTTGCGCTGCTCCGTCTAACTTTGATGCTGACTACTGCTACTCTTTGGGTTATGCAGCTTCTGCACTGATTGCCAACGGAAAGACCGGTTATATGTCTTCTGTACGTAACACTACTGCTCCTGCTGAAGAATGGATTGCAGGTGGTGTACCTATCACGATGATGATGAATATGGAACGTCGTCACGGCGAAATGAAACCGGTTATACAGAAAGCTTTGGTGAAATTGGATGGTGCTCCTTTCAAGGCATTTGCTGCTCAGCGCGACGAATGGGCAAAGGAAACAGCTTATGTATATCCGGGTCCTATACAGTACTTCGGTCCTACGGAAGTATGCGACCAACCTACCAAGACTTTGCAACTGGAACAAGGTAAGTAATTTAAGTATAAAGTATGAAGGATGAAGTATGAAGGGTAAGAGATGAAGTATAAAATGTGAAGTATGGTAAGTACAACTTTATACTTCATACTTTACACTTTATCCTTTATCCTTTATATTTTATCCTTCATTTTTCATCCTTCGTGTTTTAACTCTGCATGTCTGCTAAAACCAATACAACTTCCCGTCGTAAAAAAACTGCATCCCGCCGTTCCTCTTCCCATAAGAAAAAGAATACCCGGATTCACACCATGCCTGTATGGTTGCGTAATCTGTTAGCGCTTTGTATTATCGTTGTATTTGCTGCCGGGTTCTATTGGTTCTTTATCCGTCCTTATGCTTATCGCTGGAAACCCTGCTATGGGTTGAAAGGTTATGGTGTGTGTATGCCATGTGATTATGAAGTACATGGTATCGATATTTCCCATTATCAAGGTGATATTGACTGGAAAAAACTGCTTCATAACAAAGACACTAAATTTCCCATTCATTTCATTTTTATGAAAGCTACCGAAGGCGGTGATCATGGAGATGAAACTTTTACCCAAAACTTCGAGCAGGCAGGCAAACATGGTTTTGTCCGTGGCGCTTATCATTATTTTCTTCCCCAAACGGATGCCTGTAAGCAAGCTGATTTCTTTATCCGTACCGTTCAACTTACCAAAGGTGATCTTCCACCTGTACTCGATGTGGAAACTACCGGAAAGAAGTCCCCACAAGAATTGAGAACCGCCGTTAAAACATGGCTCGATAGGGTAGAGGCACATTATGGCGTAAAACCGATTCTCTATACTTCCTATAAGTTCAAGAAACGTTATCTCAACGATTCTATTTTCAATACTTATCCATACTGGATAGCCCATTATTACGTTGATTCTGTGAAGTATGAAGGTAAGTGGCATTTCTGGCAACATACCGATGTGGGCAATGTTCCCGGTATTGAAGAAGAGGTAGACCTGAATGTTTTCAACGGTACTTTGGAGGAACTGCTGGGGATGACATTGCCCTGATATATTATCCATTTATCGGTAAGTTAACTTCGTCGTTGTAAGAAGTTAACCTTTTAGTCCGTACTTAGTTAACTTCTTTACCCCTGTTCTGTTAACTTCTTTCCTGCCATAAAGTTAACTTCCTGCTTTCCTTTTTTCTTTAGCCAGCGCAGCTACAAGATATTTACCTTTGGCTACAATTTCGTTCCACCGTGTGGAATGTATCACCTGCCATACATAGCCTTTCAGTCTTCCGTAATCTGACAGCCTGAGGATGGCGTTCACCTCTCCCGGATTGGTAATGCGCATTTGTTTCAAAGTGAAGATAAGGCCGTCATAGTTGTGCGTCTGTTTGTTGTAGGCATATCCCGGCGGTATCAGGAAAGAATTCTCCTCAGGACTTTCTTCCTCCTTAACTGCTTTTATCTTATTTACTTTACTTTGTTCCGAATAGTCTGCATTTTCGGGTGAAATGTTTGCAGACTGTATACAATTCCCTGCTTTTTGCATGCAGTTCCCTGTATGGGAAATAGCCCTTTCCGTGTTAGCCACCCCTGTTTCCGTATCGGGTATGCAGCTTTCAAGCAGATAGGGCAGGGCTTTCAAGTCCCTTTTTCTCCTTTTTGTAGCTTCCAGCCATATCTTCTGTATGTTTTCGGAGGTCAGTACTTGTTGTCCTGCATAGCATTGGGCATTGAAGAATCCTTTTTCTATCAGGATTTCCACAATCTTCTCCATCTTGCTCTCTTCAATTCCTGTTTTGTGCGCAAAGAGCGTGCATTGCTCTTTGTCCCATAGCAGATAATATCCTTTTTCCTTGTGTAACTTGCATAACAGTTTCATAATAGCTGCCACTCCTGCCAATCCATACTTGGCATCCACCAATTCTATGGGTGCATCTTCAAAGAAACTCACGTTTAACGGGAAATACATGATTCCCTCATAATTCATAGCCATATTCTTAATTTAAAATTATTAATTTTGAATTGTCAATTATCAATTGTAAACTGTCAATTGATAGGTCTCCATTCAAGGAAATTCTCTAATTGGAAGTTTCTCCATGCTTGTCGTTCTACATCCCAGTATACTATGGCTCCGGCTATCCTAAAGATATCATATTCTTTTCTGAATGTGGTTTCATAGGGAATGAGGGTAGCTCTAACGAGTTTGAATGTTCCGTCTTGCCGGTGATAGGCGATGAGTGCATATCCATATTGCATGTGATCTATAAGGCTTTCAATACGTTGTGTCATCCATGTGGCACAGTTTTCTGTGTAATTCTTCTCCAGCATAATGCGATTTTTCCATAGATTTCGAAGTGCTTCGTGAAGTGAAGCGGGCTTTTTCTTGTGCATAATCATTTAGAATTTAGCGATTAATAATAGTTACCGATTGTGTTAGTTGGTGTTCAAGTAGTAGAAAAAAGAAAGATGCCGTTCTTCGTGGAAGAAACAGCATCTTTACGGTGTGGCTTAATCCTTGCTAATGTTTGGCAAAGGTAGAGCCTTTAAACGTACATTGTTCATCATTAATTGAGGGTGATTGTTTACTTATTTTTTAATCTTCTTCCCTCTTGGATTTATACATTTTATTTCTTTAAGAAGTTCGGTTAATTCACCTCTGATTGTGTTGACTGCTATCGGTTTATTACTGATTGAGAGGAATAGTCTTTTTTCAAAAAGGAATTTTGCCAAGGTTGTCAGACCGGCTGTTGGTGGTACTTGCAAATATCCTTTCAGGTACATTTCCAGAAAGGTTTTCTCTAAAATTTCCCGATGTATTTTTATTCCGGTAATCGGAGTTCCGGGCTTGGCGCCTCTCTTTTTCTTAACTCTTTGACCTATTGTAGAATTACTGATTTTATTCGGATCACTTTCGTTTTTTTTATCCTATTGATCGCTTTTTCTTTTTTCATTTCATTCTTGTTTTTATACCCTTTTATAATTAATGATGAAAAAAATGTAGTGAATGGCGAAATTAATTCTTATTGGTAGAATATACAAGTGATTGATAAAATTGATTTAATTTTATTGGGGGTAAATCAGTTGATAATATATTGATTTTAAGATGTATATAGTGTAAATATGAAGAGTCTTTTTAAACGTTCGTTTAAAAAACATCATTTTTGCATCTTCTGGAAGTAGGCAATTTATATAAATAGAAGCTAAGATTAATGCGCTTTTTATTTAGATGTATACACCTGTAAATTAACATATTACGCATACGCATAAAGCCTATTTGGAAATATTTTATTAAACATTTTGCCTATTCAGAAAATACCCACTATCTTTGCGCATATTAAACGAACGTTTTAAAAAAGGTTTTTCATTCTAAACTATTCGTTTATAGCTATTTAAGGGCTTATTCTTAACATAACTATTTCTCTGCTTCTTTTTCCGTGATGGTAAGAAGCTTTGGAATAAGATGAATGCAGACTAAACTATTGAAAATAATTGCATTACATAGATTGACCGGGAGGTATTTCACTACTCCGGTGTCCCTAAAGAATGTCCAGATGCGAACATTAATTTGTCACTTGTGAACTCTCAAGCTTCAACTCTCCATTCTCAACAAAATAAAGATTCCCAATTAAATTGGTTTGCTATTCGTGTTTCTTACAGTCGTGAATTGGCTTTGAAAGCTATTTTAGACGATGAAAAGATAGAGAATTTCATTCCGATGCGATATGGGTATATTATAAAAGGTGGTAAACGTGTACGCAAGTTACTTCCTGCCATTCATAACTTGGTCTTTATTCATTCTACCCGCAAGCGTATAGATGCTTTAAAAGAGACTCTTGAATCATCCATGCCTATACGCTTTATTATGAACCGGGAACATTGTCGTCCTGTTGTCATCTCCGACGCTCAAATGCGTAGTTTTATTCTCGTGGCTGGTAGTTACGACGAAGCTATTCTCTATGTCGAACCGGCTGAATTACACTTAGTAAAAGGTCAGAAAGTCCGTATCATGGGTGGTGTTTTCGAAGGTGTAATCGGTGAGTTTGTTCGTATCCGTCATGATCGCCGCGTAGTAGTCAATATTGAAGGTGTCATGGCTGTTGCTACTACCTTTATCTCTCCTTCACTCGTTGAACCTGTTGAGTGACTCTTTATTTGTAATTCATAAATTATCAATCATAAACCATACTTAGTCAATGGATTCATTATTTTCCTTAGCCCATAGTCTTCTTGTCTACGGCTTGGACGGAAGTCCCATTTACGTTGATCAGTTTACACGTTTGAATCGTGACGTTTACGAGCAGGCTCTTGAACTTTACGGTACTCGAGGCAAGACTGTAGAGGAAGAAGCTGAACTCTGTCTTGGTCTCTTAGTGGCTTTTACCGCTACAATTTATGATAATGGTCATAAACAGCAATACATTCAGCAGGTATTGGACCGTAGTGGAGAAGTTCTTCCTAAGTTATCCGCATCATTGCTCAAAGTCCGTCTATTAACTTATTGTTATAGCGAAATTTATGATAAAGAATTGACTCAAGAAGCTCATGCCATTATCAATACTTGGAATAAATCAGAGTTGACGTTGGAGCAGGTTGAGATTATTGAGGAGTTAGGGAATTTTGAGGAAAATCGGTATCCTTACGAAGTGGTGGAATAGAAATCTTAATACTCTCAATAACAAACAATTCTATTAAAATATTTTTATATGTATTATTTAAATGAACATTTAGTCAAATTAAATCGCATTTTTGACCAAAACTCCCGTGATAATTATATCCGAATGGATCTCAATGAAAATCCAGGTGGTTTATCTGAAGAGTTTATTCATAAAGTGTTATCGACTATAACTCCCGAATTAATATCAAAATATCCTGAACAACTCGCTTTTACTCAGAAGTTGGCTAAGTTTATTGGAGTCGAATTAGAACAGATATGTTTAACGAATGGCTCAGCAGAGGCTGTGCGATATGTAATTGAAGCATATTCCCGCCCTGATGGCAAGATTGTATCAGTTACTCCTTCCTATGCGATGTATGAGGTGTATGCTAACATGTATGGAAGAAAACATATTCCTGTGCACTATAATGAAGATCTTACATTCGATGTCAATAATATCATTGACCAAATAAAGCCTGATGTTGATTTATTGATTGTTCTTAATCCGAATAATCCTGTAGGAGATGTATATACTACTGGAGAGATAGACAGAATAATGGCTGCTGCTAAAGCTAATGAAGTGACAGTTTTAATTGATGAAGCCTATCATTATTTCTATCCCCATTCTTTTATTAAATACGCATTGAATAATGACCATGTATTCGTAACCCGTACCTTCTCAAAACTTTTTTCTTTGGCTGGTTGCCGTTTAGGTTATATAGTTGGGCAAGCTAAAGAAATAGCTTATATACAGAAGCTATGTACTCCCCATAATATTAATGCTTTCAGTATGAAATTTGCTGAATGTATTATTGAAGAACCGGGTATGGTGGATGCTTTAATTGCGAAGCAACGTGAAGGCAAGCAGTTTCTCATTAATGAATTACAGAAGCGGGATTATGAAGTAAATGCGAAAGAAGGAAACTTTATTTTCATTAAACCCAAAACAGATGCTGATAAATTGGTTGCCAAAATGAAAATAGAAAAAAGAATTTTGATAAAATCGTATAATGGAATTGGTGTTTTGGGCAAATGCTTAAGGGTATCTACAGGTGAAAAGGAAATAATGCAGAAGTTCCTTTCTGCCATAGATGAGTTGGATAAGTAATAATCCTTATTATGATTAAAGTTATAACCTATGGTACTTATGATTTACTTCATTATGGCCATATCAGACTGTTGGAAAGAGCAAAAGCATTAGGTGATTACTTGATTGTTGGTGTAACCGCAGATGATTTTGATATTACACGTGGTAAAATCAATGTCCAACAGACACTAATAGAACGTATAGAAGCTGTTCGTGCTACTGGTTTGGCTGATGAAATAGTGGTGGAAGAATATGAGGGACAGAAAATAGATGATATACAACGCTTGAATATTGATATCTTTACTGTTGGTAGTGATTGGATCGGAAAATTTGATTATTTAAACGAGTTTTGTAAGGTAGTTTATCTTGATAGAACCCAGGGAATATCCAGTAGTCAACTCCGGACCAAAGAGAGAGAAATTTGTTTGGGGTTAGTTGGAGAATCAGTAGTTCTGAATAAAATAGTATCTGAAAGTAGGTTTGTTAATGGAGTAAAACTTATAGGTATTTGGACTCTTGATTATGATATAACACAATCTATTAAGGATATTCCTTTATACGATACATATGATGCATTGATAGATAATTCAGATGCTCTTTATATAGCTTCTCATCCGAGCAAACACTATGAACAAATTAAAGTAGCTCTTTTAAAAGGAAAGAGTGTACTTTATGAATCACCTTTAGCTCTTAATGTACAGCAGTGTAAAGAACTTATGGATTTGGCTGAAAAAAAACAATGTGTTCTCTATGAAGGTATAAAAACTGCTTATAGTGTAGCTTATTCCCGTATGATACTTTTGGCTAAAACCGGTAAAATAGGAGATATTGTATCAGTTGATGCAACTTGTACGAGTCTGAGAACTGTTGACTACAAGAATAAGGAGAAGATGGATCAAGCTTGGAATAGTTTGACTATGTGGGGGCCTACTGCATTATTGCCGGTATTTCAACTTTTAGGTGTTAACTATGACAGAATGCAGATTGTTTCTCGCATAGCTCCTACAATTCGAAATTATGATGAGTTTACCAAGATTTCTTTTATATATCCTCACTCAGTAGCTTCTATTAAAGTTGGTATGGGGGCTAAATCGGAAGGGGAATTGGTAATAAGTGGTACAAAAGGTTATATTTATGTGCCTGCTCCATGGTGGAAACTTGATTATTTTGAGCTTCGTTACGAAAATCCAGTAGATAACAAACGTTATTTCTATCAAGTTGACGGTGAAGGAATACGTTATCAAATAGTATCATTTCTAAAGTCTGTAAATCAGCAAAAAATAGCTTTTATTAATAGCAACGTATCTTTGTCAATAGCTCGGGTTATGCAGGATTTTGAAGAAAGAAATAACGTTATTACAATATAATCGTGAAATTAATAAAGACGCTTACAAAATGATTGTGGATATATTTTTTATTCTTTATGTCAGAGTCAGAGAACCTGAAGTCTAAAACAGTGTCAGGTGTTTTGTGGAGTGCGGTTGAACGCTTTTCATTGCAAGGAGTGCAGTTTGTTATCAATATTATAATGGCTCGCTTGTTATTGCCTGTAGACTATGGAATGATTGGAATGTTGGCTGTTTTTCTTCAAATTTCTCAGACATTTATAGATGGAGGATTTACTAATGCGTTAATACAACGAAAAGATAGGACGGAGGTAGATTTCTCAACTGTATTTTATTTCAATATAATTATAGCATTTATATTTTATGTTTTAATATTCTTTTCGGCTCCTTTAATAGCTGATTTTTATAATATGCCCGGTTTAGTAAATGTAGCGCGAGTCATTGCGTTAAGTCTACTCATTTCTTCTCTATCAGCTATTCATAAAATCAAACTAACTATTAATATTGATTTTAAAACTCAGTCGAAAATATCTTTGACGGCTGCGCTTATATCAGGTATTGTTGGCATTTGGATGGCCTATGAAAATGTAGGGGTTTGGGCGTTAGTGACTCAAATACTTATAAATTCCGTTTTACAAACAATTCTTTATTATTTCTTTTTACATTGGTTTCCATTGAAAATATTTTCTTTGAAATCTTTTAAAATCTTATTTTCTTTTGGATCTAAATTATTGGTATCAAGTTTAATACATACAGTCTATTATAATCTCTACTCTATTGTAATTGGAAAGAGGTTTTCGGCTGCCGATTTGGGGTATTATACGCGTGCGGAACAATTTGCGGTTTTTCCGTCTTCTAACGTGAATTCAATAATATCTCGTGTAACTTTTCCCATATTGAGTAGCATTCAAGATGATGATGAGAGATTAGCGTCTGTATATAGAAAGTACATTCGTTTAGCTTCTTTTATCATATTTCCATTAATGATTGGATTAGCTGTTTTGGCTAAGCCATTAATAATTCTATTACTGACAGAAAAATGGCTTGGCATTGTTGTCTTATTACAAATATTGTGTTTGGATTGGATGTTAGACCATTTGAGTATTATTAATTTGAATTTATTGTATGTAAAGGGGCGTTCTGATTGGGCTTTACGTCTGGAAATTGTAAAGAAGATAATTGCTACTACCATCTTGTTTTCCTCGATTCCTTTTGGCATCATAGGAATGTGTTGGGGGCGTGTCGTATATGCTCTAATTGCAACATATCTGAATACTCGTTATACGAAGTCTTTAATTGGGCTAAGCTTTACAACTCAAATAAAAGATATTTTTCCATCATTAATAATAGCTATTCTGATGGGGGGAATAGTGTATAGTAGTACTGTTTTCTTTTCGAGTGCTATTTTACAATTGTTTGTTGGATTTGTAGTAGGTGCAGGATGTTATATCGCTGTTTCATTAGCTTTTAAGATGGATTCATTACATGAATTACTTTCACTTATAAGGAAATAGATAATGGAAACTCAAGAAGAATTACGTGAAAAATATAATCCTGAAGGTTCGGACTTGCGACGCATGCAAATGCGGATGTTGGATATGCTTAAAGAAGTAGATAGAATTTGTAAAAAGTATGATATTCCATATTGGTTATCAGGTGGAACATTATTGGGAGGTGTCAGACATGAAGGATTCATACCATGGGATGATGACTTGGATATAGAACTGATGGAAAATGATTTTCAACGGTTTATAGAAATTGCTCCATCGGAATTATCGTCTAATTTAGTAGTACAAACTCACTCCACTGACGAAGGGTATTACTTTACATATGCAAAAATAAGAGAACTTCAATCTTCTATTATAGAGGATGGGATGAGTGATAAAAATTTTAAATATAAAGGAATTTATATTGATATTTTTCCTATGGCAAATACGACCCCGGTTTTATTGAAATTTTCTGTGTATTGGCATTGGTATTGTGTTCTTAAGCTATCGTTTCAAGGTACATCAAATATTATTTTGCGGAAGTTATGTAATTTAATGTATAATTTATCAAGCAAGATATATTTACTTTTTAGATATATTGATAATAGAAAGAAAAATCAAAATATTAATTATAATTATGGATGTCAATTTACTTTAAATTGTCCTCCAACGGTAGTTTTCCCTTTAACGAGGATAAAATTTGAGAACCATTTATTTTCTGCTCCTAACAATCCAGATCTGTATTTAACAAAAATATATGGTGACTATTTGAAACTTCCTGATGAACAAGATAGAAAAACTCATATCTCATATTTGACTTTTAATAATTAGTATTTTATGAATGTTCTTTTTATATATAGTGGTATTATAGATCCATTAAAGGGAGGAGTGGAGAGAGTTACCTGTGTTCTCCGTGATTTCTTTCAAGAAAATAATATAAAAGTCTATTTTTTATCTTTAGCAGGTAAGATTGACGATAACAATGCTTCGGCAGAGCAATACTATTTACCCAATCCTGACGATTTGCATGACAATGAAAATGTAAACTTCTATTTATCTTTTTTAGAAAGTAAAAGTATTGATAAAGTTATTAATCAAGGAGGTTTAAGTCCTAGAACTTCGGGGTTTTCTTATTATTGTAAGTGTAACCCTAAGGTTTCATTAATATCTGTTATACATAGTTCTTTATTGGCTTCAATAAAAAACTATTCAATTTCATATTTTGAAAAATATAAGAAGTACCATTTAACATCGTTCTTAGCTTTGACAGATTATTCTATTGTAAAAAAAATAATTTTATATTTATACAAATGGAAATACCAAAAACATTATAAAAATTTGTTGGAAAACAGTAACTATGTAATTTTATTGTCGCAAAATTATAAAGAAGAACTTTCTTTTTTTGTACCGGATTATGATAATAATAAGGTTGTAGCTATTCCTAATCCATGCTCTTTTAGTTTTTCTTTTAATTTAGATAATAAGCAAAAGGAAATATTATATGTAGGTAGAATTGATACTTATCAAAAGAGGGTGGATTTATTACTTAAAGTATGGCATAAGCTTTATTTGTTATTTCCTGAGTGGCATCTAAAAGTAGTGGGAGGAGGAGATGAGTTAATTGCAATAAAAGAAATGAGTAAAAAACTGGGATTGGATAGAATCTCTTTTGAAGGTTTTAAGGATCCGACTATAGAATATCAAACAGCTTCTATTTTTTGTATGACATCTGCTTTTGAAGGCTTTCCTATGGTTCTTCCCGAAGCAATGCAAAATGGGGTGGTTCCTGTAATTTTTAATAGTTATTTATCTGCAAATGATTTGATAGATGATGGAGAAAATGGTTTTTTGGTAAAACCTTTTGATTTAAATGACTACTGTTTGAAAATACAATTATTAATCAATAATCATGAACTTAGATGTGAAATGGCGAAAGCAGCTTTTTTAAAGTCTCAGGATTTTTCTATCTCAAATATAGGAACTATGTGGTTAACTTTATTGAAGTTATAAATGATAATAACATATATCATTTTTTTTCTGTTTTTTTTATTTTGTGTGTTAGAATTAAACACAAATTTGAAAATTGGTACGCATGATATCCGACCTTTATTTATAGGAGTGTCTATCCTACTTTTATTGCTACTCCAATATATCGTACAGCCTAAGTTTGATGATTATTTAAATTATACTCATTTTTTTTCTAAAATAGAACCAATAGATGAAGTGTTATCAGGCAATGATTATAATTTTCAAAATCCAGAAATTTCATTTGAGATTGGATATAAATATTTGAATTCTATTTTCAAAGCTGCCGTAGATAATGAATTTATCTATTTGTTGGTGTTGAATATTACCACCATTATAGTTTTTATTGTTTTTATATATAGGAATACACGTTATCATTTTTTTGTACTTTTAGCTTACTATTCGATTATATATCCTAGCTTTCAGTTAGGGGTATTGAGGCAATCTATTGCGAATACATTATTTATATGTGCAATCCCTGCTTTATATAATCACCGTTATTGGAAATATTATTTAATAATATTGATTGCTGTCTGCTTCCATACATCAGCATTATTGCTATTTCTATTTCCTTTGTTTGTTAATAGACAATTTTCCGTGAGGATAATAGTTTCACTTTTTATTATAGGTAATGTATTTTATTTTTTAAATATTGATATTGTTCGACTATTGTTTCAAGGATTACTTTATTTTGAGAATTCATCAGTAACTTCTTCTATTTTATATTATTTAGATTCAAATTATGAGAATAACTTTTTAGGAGTTGGCTTTTGGGACAGAACTCTCCAATTTATAATCATATATTTTATATATAATTATTTGCTTAATGTTAGGAAATTAGATGGTATGACTAACCTCTTCGTTAATATAGCATTGTTTTCTCTTTTTTTACAGTTATATTCGTTTAATTATCCTGTATTTACTAATCGATTACGATTCTATTTTAGCTTATTTATTTTTTTACTTATAGATAAATATGTGTCTATATCAGTGAAAAAAACGAATAGAGTTATATTTATTTCCTATTCATTATTATACTGCTTTATGATGTTTCATATTAGTACTTCGTATATAAGAGAGATTGATTGACTATTATATATTTATTAATGATTACTATGGATGTTCCTATATTATTTGTGATATTTAAAAGGCCTGAGATTGCCTTACTTTCTTTCGAAAAGATAAAAAAAGTTTCTCCTAAAAAGCTCTATATAGCTTGTGATGGTGCAAGAGATTGGGTTGAAGGTGAAAAAGAACTCGTATTTAAAACGAGAGAAAGTATATTGAATAGCATTGATTGGCCATGTGATGTCTACACAAATTTTCAAACTTCTAATTTAGGATGTGCATTAGGTGTGTACACAGCTATTAATTGGCTCTTTGAACATGAATCGCATGGCATAATATTAGAAGATGATTGTGTTGTACAAGATAGTTTTTTTCCTTTTATGGCAGAATTATTAGAAAAATATCAATATGATGAACGTATTGGTATGATTGATGGTGCAAATTATTTGAATAGAATAGAAATTCCTTATTCTTACTGCTTTTCTAAATATAAATCGACGAATGGGTGGGGAACATGGAAAAGGGCATGGAGAAATATGGATATGCAAATGAAATGGAGAGACTCTTCTTATGAGAATTCTATTATGGCTAATATGGGATATCGGGGATGTGATATTAAATATTGGAAATATAAGCTTAAGATTATAGACAACGCTTATGCAAGTGCATGGGATTGGCAGTGGTATTATACATTGGCTGCGCAAAATCAATTATCTATTTTTCCAAAATGTAGTTTGGTCTCTAATATAGGCTTTGGGCAAGGGGCAACTCATACCACAAATCGGAAAGTTCCTTCATATTATCACACAGATAAAGAACTGGAATTTCCATTGCAACACCCTCCTTATATTGTCCCATTTATAACTTTTGAGAAAGCTTTTTATCAACAGAATAATACAATATTTTATACCTTGATGAGATATATTCCATTTGCTATTAAAAGGTATGTAAAAAAACTAATCCGCTAATTTGTTATGCCTAAAATACAAACGTCTTCCGGTTTTATTACTTATAAAACTTATCCTTTATACATTGGTGTTAAAGTTATAAACAAAGAGATTTCACGAGAAAATCTGTTGTTATTAAAAAGAATATTAGATAATCATTTAATTTTCTTTGGACTTATAGCTGGAACACTTTTAGGTGCAGTACGAGAACATGATTTTATTAGTCATGATGAAGATACAGATCTCTTTTTCTTAGAAGAGGATAAGCAAAAAGTCTTTGATATCTTACCAGAACTTCTAAAGGATGGATTTGATGTAGCCCGTTATGATAGAAGAGGACTTATGTCCATTATACGAAAGGGGGAATATATTGATTTATATTTTTTTTCGGCCTATGCCCCTCATATTCGAATATGCAGTGGTTGGTGCATTCCTGATAAATTTTTGTTGAATGTTTCACAATATGTTTTTCAGGGAGCTATCTTTATGATTCCCAAAGACTATATAGGTTATTTAGAATATGAGTATGGGATGGACTGGGAAACTCCTATTTTATATGCGAATTATACTTTGGGTAAATGGAAAAGGTGTGTGTTACAACTAAAAGAGCGAGTAAAAGATCTTCTGCCGGATTGGGCATATTTTTATTTAGCTCGTAAAGCGGAAAATAAAATAAGAAAGAAATACTTAGAGAAGATAGCTTCTTTATAATTATAAGCACTCATTGTATGCTTCTTGACGTATTCTTTTGTCTTTTATTTTTGCATTATAATTTTATGAATATGAGTGCTTGTTAAAACAGAAAAAGCATAAGCAAAAAAAACAACTCAATAATGGTTATGATACCTTTAAAGACATTATAGCCGTACAATGAGTGCCATACTATAATAATGTTTAAAATATCTCTCATAACTGTTACGTATAATAGTTCTCAAACTATTCGTGATACAATTCTGTCTGTTCTTTCTCAAACCTATTTAAATATAGAATACATTATTGTTGACGGTGCTTCTACTGATAATACGGTCAATATAATAATGGAGTATGATTCTAAATATAATGGAAAACTAAAATGGATAAGTGAGAAAGACAAAGGACTTTATGATGCGATGAACAAGGGTATTTCGATGGCTACCGGTGATATTGTGGGGATTATAAATTCAGATGATTTTTACCATCGGACAGACGTCATAGAGAAAGTTGCCAATGCATTCAATAACAGAGAGGTGGAGGCTATATATGGTGATGTGCGCTTTGTAAATTCTGATAATCTGGATAAAACGGTACGTTATTATTCATCTAAGAACTTTTCGCCTAAGTTGTTTCGCTATGGTTTCATGCCAGCCCATCCAACTTTCTTTACTTACCGGAAATATTTTGAAGAGTTTGGTTATTACAAAACGGATTATAAAATAGCAGCGGATTACGAGTTATTAATCCGCTTTTTATATACACACCGATTAAAGACTCAATATATTCCGCTTGACTTTATGAAGATGAGAACAGGCGGTACGAGCACGGCTTCATTAAAAAATAACATATTGTTGAACAAAGAGATTGTTCGTGCATGTAGAGAAAATGGAATATGGACTTGTTTTCCGTTGCTGCTTCTAAAATACTTAGTAAAAGTTTTTGAGTTTGTATTCACAAGAGAAAAATAATATGAAAAGGATAGCATTAATTACAGGTATTACAGGGCAAGACGGCTCATTTCTTGCTGAGTTTCTTATAGAGAAAGGTTACGAAGTTCATGGTATTATACGCCGCTCTTCTTCATTCAATACGGGGCGTATTGAACATTTGTATTTGGATGAATGGGTGCGTGATATGAAACAGAGACGTTTGGTTAATCTTCATTATGGAGATATGACTGACAGTAGTTCTTTAATCCGCATTATTCAGCAGGTACAGCCCAATGAAATTTATAATCTTGCGGCACAAAGTCATGTAAAGGTCAGCTTTGATGTTCCTGAATATACGGCTGAAGCTGATGCAGTGGGTACACTACGTATGTTGGAAGCTGTGCGTATTTTAGGTTTGGAGAAAAAAACTAAAATTTATCAGGCTTCTACTTCTGAATTGTATGGTAAAGTGCAAGAAGTTCCTCAAAAAGAAACTACTCCTTTTTATCCTCGTAGCCCTTATGGAGTAGCCAAGCAATATGGTTTTTGGATAACAAAAAATTATCGTGAAAGTTATGACATGTTTGCTGTGAATGGTATCTTATTTAATCATGAGAGTGAACGTCGGGGAGAAACTTTTGTCACAAGAAAAATAACTCTTGCCGTTGCTCGTATTGCACAAGGTTTCCAAGATAAATTATATTTAGGAAATTTAGATTCTCTTCGCGACTGGGGCTATGCAAAAGATTATGTGGAGTGCATGTGGTTGATATTGCAACATGATATACCTGAAGATTTTGTTATTGCGACCGGTGAGATGCATACGGTTCGTGAATTTGCAACTTTAGCTTTTAAGGAGGTTGGAATTGAGCTTCGTTGGGAAGGTGAAGGAGTAGCAGAAAAAGGTATTGATGTGAAGAGTGGTAAAGTATTGGTGGAGGTAGATCCTAAGTATTTCCGCCCTTGTGAAGTGGAACAGCTATTAGGTGATCCGACAAAAGCCAAAACTTTGCTTGGCTGGAATCCTACAAAAACCAGTTTTCCCGAATTGATAAAGATAATGGTGACTCATGATATGAAATTTGTTAAGAAGTTATATCTGAGAGCACAGATGATGGAATAAATATTCACATGAATATACTTATTACTGGAATCCATGGTTTTGTGGGTTCCAATCTTGTAATTGCTTTAAAAGAGCATCATGCTCTATATGGCTTGGATATTATTAATCCTGAGAAAGAAGGAGTGATAAAAACTTTCTCTTGGAAAGAAATTGGACCTGTATCTTTTCCGATGAAGAATCTACCTGAATTTGATGCTATTATCCATTTAGCAGGCAAAGCTCACGATGTAAAAAAACAGTCAGATGCTCAGGTGTATTTTGATATTAATACCGGCTTGACTCAGAAGATATTTGATTTTTTCTTAGAATCATCGGCGAAGAAGTTTGTTTTTTTCAGTTCAGTAAAGGCTGTGGCTGATAGTGTAGTAGGGGATATGCTGACTGAGGAGGCGATACCTACCCCGATAGGACCATATGGAGAAAGTAAGATAGCTGCTGAGAATTATATCCTCAGCAAATTGAAAATGGAAAATGAAAAGGTGAAAGTTTCTTCGTATGATGATAAGCAGGTCTATATTTTACGTCCTTGTATGATTCATGGGCCAGGTAATAAAGGAAATCTGAATTTGCTTTATAATGTAGTGAAGAAAGGGATTCCGTGGCCTTTGGGTGATTTTGAGAATAGAAGATCGTTTACTTCAATTGATAATCTTTGCTATGTGGTAGATGGATTGTTAACAAAAGAGGTGTACAGTGGCATCTATCATATAGGTGATGACGAAGCTTTGTCTACGAACGAATTGATAACTCTAATGTGCAAAGCATTGGACCGTAAACCTCGTATTTGGAAAATGAATAAACATATGATGGAAGGTTTCGCAGAGATAGGGACATTGTTGCATCTTCCATTAAATACAGAGCGGCTATGTAAATTGACGGAGAACTACGTAGTATGCAATACTAAGATAAAGGCGGCTTTGGGTATTGATAAAATGCCAGTGCGAGCGGAGGAAGGGATAGTGAAAACGATACGCAGTTTTACTACAGAATAACACGCAGTTTAAGCATAGAGAAATATGGTGTATTACATGATAATGTTGGTTCTGCTCTTCGGAGTGGAACTTTTTTATTTTAGACTTGCTGATAAGTATAATATTATTGATAAACCTAATGAGCGTAGCAGTCATACACGAATAACCCTGCGTGGTGGGGGAGTTATCTTTTATTTTGGAGCATTGGTTTATTTCTTGGCGAGTGGTTTAAATTATCCGTGGTTCATGTTGGCATTGACTTTGATTACTGCTATAAGTTTTATAGATGATATTCGTTCTACCTCGCAGAAGTTAAGGTTGGTGTTCCATTTTTCGGCTATGGTGGGTATGTTTTATCAATGGGGATTATTCTCCTTATCTTGGTGGTGGATAATTGTAGCTTTGATAGTATGTACAGGTATCATCAATGCTTATAATTTCATGGATGGAATTAATGGAATAACGGGAGGGTATTCGTTAATTGTTTTGTTAGCTTTGGCTTATGTCAATACGGAAGTTGTTTCGTTTGTAGAACAAAGCTTGATTAATACAGAGATAATGGCGGTACTTATTTTTTGTTTTTTCAATTTTCGAAAGAAAGCCCGATGTTTTGCGGGTGATGTGGGGTCGGTGAGCATTGCTTTTATCTTATTATTCCTGATAGGAAAACTAATTATTCAAACGGAAGATTTTAGTTGGATTATATTGCTTTCCGTATATGGAGTAGATAGTGTATTGACAATTATTCACCGGTTGATATTACATGAGAACATTGGCTTGCCGCATCGCAAACATGTCTATCAGTTAATGGCGAATGAGTTGGAAATGCCGCATGTGGTAGTGTCTGTGATTTATATGGCTTTACAACTTTTCATAGTAGCAGGTCTATTGTGGTTGCCGGTCAATCGTTGGGTATATTTCTTTATAGTGATTGGTAGTTTAGCAGTGATTTATATTATCTTTGTGAAAAAGTATTATCCATTACACGAAGCTTATTTAAAACAAAAGAAATGATAATAGATAACCAATTACTGGATCAAGTATCCAATCAGGCAAAAGAAAGTGACCGGCTGCGTATGAACTTCAACTTGCATGAGGCTCTGGATGCTAAAGCGCAACGGTTGCTTAATGCGCTGGAGGTGGGAACAGTTTTGCCTATACACAGGCATCAGCATACGGCGGAGACTTATATCCTGCTGCGTGGACGTATCAATGTCCTGTTTTATAATGATAAAGGCGTGGAAGTAGAGCGTTATGAACTTCAACCCGAAGCAGGGAGTTATGGAGTACATATTCCGAAAGGTCAATGGCATACGTTAGAAGTATTGGAATCTTCTGTAATTTTTGAGGTAAAGGATGGACCTTATATGCCTTTAAGCGTAGATGATATTTTGAAGTGACTACTTTTATTTGTACAATAGTATAATTAATTGAAAATCAAATTATTATAAACTATTCTCAGGAAACAGCTCCCGGCGGGCTGTTTTCTTTGTTTATGCCCGTGTATATCTTCACCTTTGCATCGTTGATCAACGAAATGAGAATCTAAAAACGTAGTTTAATTTAAATTGTAAAGGAGAAAGATTATGCCTCTATTTTATTGTGCAAGACAGTCGCAGATTGCGACCAAGGAGGGTGTAAAGACATGGCACCTTAGTTTGAAGAAAGTGGGAAAAACGGTAGATACACAGTCGTTGGCTGAGAGTATTGCGGAGAAATCTTCACTGACTCCGGGTGATGTACAGAATGTGATTCGTAACCTGATGTCGACTATGCGGATGCATCTGTTGAATAGCCGTACGGTGCGGCTGAATGGTTTGGGTACGTTTACCATGAAAGCCCGTACTCGTGGAAAAGGTGCTGAGAAGGCGGAAGATGTAAACCCTAATCAGGTGACTGCGTTACGTTGCCAGTTTACTCCGGAGTATACACGTCCCGCTGCTATCGGTACTACCCGTGCTTTGTTGCAAGGTGTAGAGTTTGAAAAGTGGATGGAAACGGCTTCTGATAATGCTTCCGGTGACGGTGGTAATAGTGGCGGTGGCTCCGGAGAGGGGCAAGAGGAGAATCCGTTAGGATGAAAGAGAAGTATTAAATATTAGGTATTAAATATTAATTGGCTGCGTGTGGACTGATATTGAAAATGCTTAATGTTTCCTTTTTAGGTGTGTTATAAAGAGAATTAATAATTAACAATTAGTATTTAAATAAAATGAGTATAAAAGTTTCGGTTTGGGATAAAATTTTGAAAGTGATTATTGCAGTGGCGAGTGCTATTGCAGGTGTGATTGGCGGGCAGGTGATAGGCTGATAAGAACTGACCTGAATAAGAAAAAGACTTCCGGTAAGCAGTGTGATACATGCTTATCGGGAGTCTTTTATTTTGTTGAATAATTGTTTGATTTATGAGTCTTTACAAGACGAACTTTACTGCTGCCCAACGATTTTTTTCTTGATGATGTACTAAATGCAATCCATTGCATTCAGCTTCCGCTTGTATTACGGGAATATCGTCTACATAAAAACCGCTCATATAAAGTTCTGAGCCCGGATGCATACAGCGTACATACTGTTTCATGTCATTTAGCAAAATGTTACGGTTGATATTGGCTATGACTACATCGAACGGGCCTTTACCTTCCAGAGCTGATGCATCTCCTTGAGATACGGTGATATTGTCTACTTTGTTCAGTTCAATGTTTTCAAGCGAATTACGTACGCACCATTCGTCTATGTCGATTGCTATGCAGGGAGCTGCTCCGCGCATACGTGCTAAAATGGCAAGGATAGATGTTCCACAACCCATGTCGAGAAGGGATTTACCTTGCAATTCACTATCGAGAAGTTCGCCGATAATAAGGCTGGTGGTTTCGTGATGTCCCGTTCCGAATGCCATTTGGGGATTGATTACGATGTCATATTCTGCCTTCGGAGCATCGTGGTGAAAGGAACTGTGGATGACACAACGGTCGCCGATGACAATAGGCTGGAAGAAATTCTTTTCCCATTCTTCATTCCAATCCTTGTCTTCTGCATCTTGAAAGGTGTATCTGATTTGCGTATCGGGTAGAGGGAAATCTGATATAGCTTCTGTAAGTGTGACTTCGTTGAATAAATCCTTCTGGATATAAGCGTTAATACCATGGGGAGCTTCTACAAAGCTTTCGAAACCAACTTCGCCCAATACGGCTGACAAAACATCGTTAGCGGTTTCGGTACAAGGAGTGGTGCGGAAGGTAAATTCTAAATATTTCATCGGAATATGATTGTTTGTTAAATGCAGAAGAGAGTCGTAGGAGACAAACCCATTTCTGCGTATATTTGTTTTGTATACAAAGATAGAGACATTTAGGGAAATCCCTATAAATCTTTGGGGAAAATCTCCTATAGGTGGAAAACTCCCATGCTATCTTTGTGACGTGGAAAAGTATTTAATTGTAACCCCATAAACCAAACGAATATGAAAAAGATTGTTTTTTTATCGCTTTTTGCTTTGTGTCTTCCATGGACACTTTCTGCTCAAAGTATAGATGACGACCTTTACTATGTACCTTCTAAGAAAAAAGAAGAGAAGGTGGAGACGAAAAGAACTCCGGCTGCAGATGCAGTGGTAGTAAAGACCAATGCGCCGACTACGGTTTATTCGTCACCGGGCAGAACGACTGTTGTTGTAAAAGACCGTAAAGGGAACACACGCGATGTAGATGAATATAATCGCCGGTATGATTCAAAGAACTATGATTTCTCACAGGAAAACGATACGCTTTATGTAGACGAGAAAGAGTATGATGGCCTGGATGGAGAATGGGTAAATGGCTTTGACGGTTCGGAAGATGATTATGAATATGCTACACGTATTATTCGTTTCCGTAATCCCCGTTATGCTATAAGCATCAGCAGCCCGCTTTATTGGGATGTAGTCTATGGCTTGAATTCCTGGGATTGGAACGTATATACAGACGGTATGTATGCCTACGCATTTCCTACCTTTACTAACCGGATGTGGTGGGATTGGCGTTATAACTCCTACGGATGGGGAGGATATCCTTATTATGGCTGGGGCTGGAATAACTGGTATGGTCCAAGTTGGGGATTCAGCTGGGGCGGCTGGTATGGCGGCGGCTGGTGGGGACATCACCACCATTATTATCCGGGATGGTATCCGGGTGGTGGACATGGAGGTGGTTATTGGCCGCGTAATACATATACTAACCGTCGTTCTTCGGGAACGAGCAGTTATAGAAATTCCGCTTCATCTTCTACTGTGCGTAGAACAGGATCAACTATAAATGGTGGCAATACAGGCTCGTCAGTTCGTTCTTCAGGAACTTCCTCTTATAGGAGAAGTGGGCAAAGCGGTACCACAGGAACCAGACGTGTAGTAGGTACACGCTCATCAGGCGAACGTACAGGTGTAACAACACGTACAGATGCTTCCTCTTCTTCACGTCGTGTCTATACGCGTCCAAGTAGCACGCGTGTCGGAACTTCGACGGACATGAACCAAGGTCGTGGTACGGGTGTTAGTAATAATGGCAACAGTAGAAGAAGTTCCACTACTTATAATCGTGGTAGTTCCACTTCTCCCACACGTAGTTATTCAACGGAAAGTAACCGCCGTTCATATAACAATAGTACGCCTGTGCAGAGCAATTCATCCCGCAGTTCTTACTCTTCGGGCAGTAGCAGCAGTAGTTCGCGTAGTTACTCCTCGGGTAGTAGCGGTGGCGGTTCAACTCGTTCATCCGGTGGCGGAGGTGGTTCTTCAAGACGAAGATAGTATGTAGTATAAACAGAAAAGATTAGTAGGATATGAAAAAGATAATAGCTTTAGCTTCATTGGGGGTATTGATAGCAGTGTCTCCGATAGGTGCACAGACTGTGTATGATGCTGCTAAAATTACGAATACGGATTTGAATGGTACTGCCCGTTTTGTAGGTATGGGCGGGGCAATGGGTGCATTAGGTGGTGATATCTCTACCATTGCAACAAACCCGGCGGGTATCGGTCTCTATCGTAGTAATGACGCTATGGTTTCTTTCGGATTTTCCTCTTATGGAACCGAAAGTAACTATATGGGAAATAAGTCGAGTTTCGATAAGACGAGAGGAGCCTTTGATAATGCAGGTTTTGTGCTTTCTACAAAGATTGGTAATGCCACTGCGTTGCGATACGTGAACTTTGCTTTTAATTATAAGAAGGCGAAATCGTTCTATAAGAATATGTCAATGGCGGGTAATTTGGGAAATTATACCCAAACGGACTATATGGCTGCGCAAGCCAATGGGATTACTAATTGGACGGGGGATATTTATACGGATCCTCAAGTTGGCTGGCTTTCTGCATTAGGCTATGATGGATATTTGATTACTGACTTGATTTCGCATAATCCTGAGCAAGGTGCAGTTCCTTCTCACTATAAGCCATATATGGTAAATGGTGTTCAGGTAAGAAATCTGAATGGTGATTTGATGTATACTACTCCGGGTGAATATGGCGGAATGTTTTGGGGTGGAAATGGTGATTTTCGTTCGGAAGAGCGTGGTGGCATTGACCAATACGATTTTAATATGTCGTTTAACTTCAATGATCGGGTATACTTGGGATTGACCATAGGCGCTTATTCGATAGATTACAGTAAATATACTTTCTATGATGAAAACTACTTGGATGATGCCGGTAACGCCATCGGGCAAGGTTATAATTTACAGAGTTGGAATAAGATAAGCGGTTCGGGTTTTGATGTGAAGTTGGGTATTATTGTACGGCCGTTCGAGTACTCTCCACTCCGAGTCGGCTTTGCAATCCATACGCCTACTTATTATAATCTGGATTATAAGACGAACGCCCGGTTAGAGTCTGATGTGTTGAATGACTTGGATATAACCAACGAATCGAAAGTTCCGAGTGGTGAAATAGGAAAATATGATGTAGATACTTACGATATAATGAAAGGTGATATGGTACGTCAGTTCCGTCTTCAAACACCGTGGACGTATAACGTAAGTTTGGGATATACGGTTGGTAAGAACCTGGCATTAGGCGCTGAATATGAATATCAGGATTATTCCTCCATGAAATTTAAAGATCCGGATGGGTATGCCGATACATTTGAATATGAGAATAGCACCACTCCTATGATGAAAGGTGTAAGTACAATTCGTTTAGGTGCCGAGTATAAGGTTATTCCCCAGTTTGCACTACGTGCAGGATATAATTATTCATCTGCTATCTTTAATAATGATGCTTTCAAAGATTTGCCATATAACTCTATTCAGACTGATACGGATTTTGCCAATACGAAGTCTTTGAGTAATTATACATTGGGTATCGGCTATCGTGGTTCTATGTTTTATGCGGACCTGGCTTATAAGTTCTCTTCTTATAAAGAAAATTTCTATCCGTTCGTTAATCAGTATATGGATGGAAACGACTTTGTAACCGGTTCTCCGCAGGCTACGTCGGTGAAAAATACCCGTAGTCAGGTATTGCTTACATTGGGCTTACGCTTTTAAAAAAAAATCAAGCAAATAACTTTTCATTGCAAGTACCTTAGGGTATAAAAAAGAATTCCCGGAATGCAAACTGCTTTCCGGGGATTTTTGTATATCGAGGGTGTCTATGCCTTTAATCTGTCTACTATCAATAGTTATAACTCATAGCTTCATAACTAAAAAAGGGACTGCTGTTGCCGGCAAGTCCCTTTTTAAGATTATTGAGTTTCGGATTATTTCTTGAAGTAGCGGTTGTACAAACCTTCAAAACCTTTACCGTGACGAGCTTCGTCTTTAGCCATTTCATGAACAGTATCATGGATAGCATCCAGATTCAAAGCTTTAGCGCGGGTAGCGATACGCTTCTTGTCTTCGCATGCACCTGATTCAGCGTTCATCCTCTTTTCAAGGTTAGTTTTGGTATCCCATACGCAATCACCGAGTAATTCTGCGAACTTAGAAGCATGTTCCGCTTCTTCCCAAGCATAACGTTTGAAAGCCTCGGCAACTTCAGGATAACCTTCGCGGTCAGCCTGGCGACTCATTGCCAAGTACATACCAACTTCTGTACATTCACCCATGAAGTGGTTGTTCAAATCTTTAATCATTTCGTCGTCACAGCCTTTAGCTACACCGATAACATGTTCGTCTGCAAAAGTCAGGGCACCACCCGGCTCTTCTACAACTTCAACGAATTTGCTTGCAGGAGCTTTACACAATGGGCATTTCTCGGGAGCTGCGTCTCCTTCATATACGTAACCGCAGACAGTACATCTAAACTTTTTCATTTCTCTTCAAATTTTAAAATTAGTTGAATTAGTTATTCTTTATCTTAATTGAATGTTCGTTTTCTATGCAGTCTCTACAAATTCCTTTATAGTAAAAGTGGATTTCTTGTACATCATGTCCTTCCATATCCATATCTTCTACCCGCTTCGTATTTGCACCGCATTTCAGGTCATAGATTTTTCCACAATGCTTGCAAAGGAAATGAGCGTGAGGAGTGGTGTCTGCATCATAACAAGTGTTACGTTCGTCAATTGTCAGAGTTTGCGCAGCACCTTGTTCGCTTAGCAACTTTAGAGTATTGTAGACTGTTGTCTTAGACAATGTAGGAATAGAAGGGGCAAGCGCCGTATAAATTTCATCCACCGTGGGATGTGTACGATGCTCCACCAGATAGTTCATAATTGCTATGCGCTGTACTGATGGTTTAATGTTGTGTGTTTGCAATCGCTTTATTACATCCATATCATCAAATAATTCAAACTTGTAATTATTACATTTTTAATTCTTTTGCAAAGATAGACAGTTCTTTGATTTATCCAAAAGAAAATGGAATTTTTTTTATTTAGTTTCTTAAAATGTATTATTGTACGTCTACCGGCTGATAGGGTATTTCCAACCAGAACTCGGCACCTTTTCCTACTTCTGAATGAATACCTACGGTTGCATTCATTTTTTCGGCAATCATGCGGCAGATAGATAGCCCCAGACCGGTACCTTGTTTAAAATTGTCCAGTTTTACAAAACGCTCGAATACGTCTTTATGCTTTTCGTTAGGAATACCACATCCGGTATCGGATACATAGAATCGTATCCTGCCGTTTTGGGGTGGGTAATAACCTACTGTGATACTGCCCTGAGAAGTATGTTTAATTGCATTGGAAATATAATTACCAAGTATCTGTATTACACGGTTCTTTTCCATTCGTATAATACATTTCTTGAATGCGGGATTTATGATATAGGTAACATTATTGGGAATGCGTAACCGGAAAGTCTTTTCCAATTCCTGAAGGCAATAATTGGCATCTGTATTTGTATAAGTGAACTCCAGTAGTCCGGCTTCTATTCTCGATAAATCGAGAATGTCGTTGATGAGTTGTAATAATAGATGATTGTTGTTTTCTATGATTCTGATATATTCCCGATTTTCCGGCGTATCGGCAGACTCCGCAAGAATACTGGAGAAACCTACAATAGCATTGAGCGGGGTTCGTATTTCGTGGCTCATGTTTGCAAGGAAAGCGGATTTCAGCCGGTCGGATTCTTCGGCACGATTTTTAGCCTTGATGAGTTCCTTTCTGCTTTTTTCAGAACGGATATGATGCCAGAGATATAAAGCAAAGATAAGGCTGATGAAAACGCAAGTCATCCATATATATACTTTATATTGCTGATAAAATGTAGGAGGTTTATAATAATATATGGCATCCGACGGATAAAGCGTTTCCGGAATGTTGCACCATTGCAGGTCGGCATAATTCAGGTAGGTATTTGGAATACCGCCATCTTGATAGGGAATGGATGATGCCGATTCTCCGGATAGGATACGATGAAGAACGGACATGGTAGTATCGGTAAAATCCTTGATGGAGATATAATGTCCGCCGGCAAACAGGTTTTCATGTAAGTTTAAGTCGGCTAAGAGATATACCGGAACTTTCAGAAAGGTGGGAAGTATTTTCCGGATATGATCGGATAAATATACATTGTTTTTATTGTTGTATTGTCTGAACCAGGAATAATAGATTACTCCGGTAGTACTGTCATAAGTCCCCAGGGTATCCAGTAACTGTTCGGTGCTGAGTGAAGACAGTGCTTCGAATGCCAGGTTAGGAAATTCGGTTTTAATACAGTCTTGAATAGA
This sequence comes from uncultured bacterium, assembly GCA_905215345.1. GTDB lineage: Bacteria > Bacteroidota > Bacteroidia > Bacteroidales > Bacteroidaceae > Bacteroides. The sequence continues at coordinate 64,612 of CAJMPR010000001.1, read as the reverse complement.
CTGGCGAGTTACCACACTGATATAACGCATATCTGAAACAAGCGCTATCTTTTTTACTTGTGGTTGCAGACGCTGAATCAACTTCAAGGTTTCCGTGATAAAATAGGGCTGCTTCAATACAGTGATATTGTACTTCCGGTTAAACTCGGAAAGGGGCATACTATTGTGTTCTGTCAATGGCGTTTTATTCAGCAATGTTTGCAGAGTAGAGGGTACCCGGTTACGTGAGTAGCAAAGAATGACAGGAATGTTCTTCCATGGACCGTCAAAAAGAGGGGAACAGACTATCCATCCCGGATCTCCTATGATAATAACCACTTTAGGGGGGAAAGGATAGGTTTCCAATAGTTTTTGATGTAGAAGACTGACTTCTTCGCTGTTTTTCAAGATAGGTACGTATAACTGAAAACTTTTGAAGTCCAATTTATCCTGTTCGTTAAAGCGCTGTTCTACTTCATTATGGAAGTTTTTCACCCATGGTTCTTCCATGTTGATGGAATTAAGCAGTAATACATACTCTTTTTCTTTAGCGGAAAGAGAAATGAATCCCGCCAGAAGCAAAAGAAGAAGCATCAGCTTCTTGAGCTTGTGTTGTAGCATGGTGAGTCAGTAATCATTATTATTGAGATTGTAAACGTACAAATTATCTGTTGAATGACAAAAAGAAAAGCCCGAATAAAATTCAAAACAGCTTCTAAATATTTACTTTTCAGGCATTACTAACTATTATCAAAAACAATTTCTTATTTTTGCAACTCATATTATATTAATAAGAAATGAATTACGGATATGTAAAAGTTGCGTCGGCTGTGCCCCGCGTTAAGATAGCGGATTGCAAGTTCAATGCGGAACAGATAGAAAAAGAGATTATTATTGCTGACGGGAAGGGTGTTCAAATGATTGCTTTTCCTGAATTGTGCATTACCGGATATACTTGTGGTGATCTGTTTGCCCAGCAACTTTTGTTGGAAGAGGCGGAAATGAGATTGATACAAATCTTGAATAATACGCGCCAACTGGACATCATATCCATCTTGGGAATGCCGGTAGCGATGAATGGTATGCTATTGAATACGGCGGTAGTTATTCAAAAAGGTAAGTTATTGGGTATTGTTCCTAAAACTTATCTCCCCAATTATAAAGAGTTTTACGAAAAGCGTTGGTTTACTTCTGCTTGTGATGTTACGGAAACGAGTGTCAGGATATGTGGTCAGATTGTGCCTATGGGAAGAAACCTGCTTTTTGAAACGGCAGATACCACTTTCGGAGTTGAAATATGCGAAGACTTGTGGGCGCCTATACCTCCCAGTTCCGTATTGGCATTGCAAGGAGCAGAGATTATCTTCAATCTGTCAGCGGATAATGAGGGAATAGGAAAGCATGCTTATCTCCGCTCACTTATCAGTCAGCAGTCTGCCCGTTGTATCGCAGGTTATGTGTTCAGTTCGTGTGGGTTCGGTGAGTCTACGACAGATGTTGTCTTTGCCGGTAATGGATTGATATACGAGAACGGTACTTTGCTGGCAAGCAATAAGCGGTTTTCCTTTGAAGAACAGGTGGTTGTGTCTGAAATAGATGTGGAACATCTGCGTACGGAACGCAGGGTGAATACAACTTTTGCAGCTTGTCATGCAAATTGTGCATCCGAGTTGCCTATACGCATTTCTACAGAGTATGTTAATCCTAAGGATTTGAACCTTACACGGACTTTTGAACCTCATCCGTTTGTACCACAGGGATCGACTTTGAATGAGCGTTGTGAAGAAATCTTTTCAATCCAAGTCTCCGGGTTAGCACAACGTCTGGTTTACACCAATGCCAAGAGCGCTGTAATCGGTATATCGGGAGGACTGGATTCTACATTGGCGCTGCTGGTTTGCGTGAAGACTTTTGATAAGTTGGGATGGAGTCGTAAGGGAATTATCGGTGTTACAATGCCGGGCTTCGGAACGACAGACCGTACTTATACCAATGCCATGGAGTTAATGAATTTACTGGGCATAACGGTACGGGAAATCAGTATTAAAGACGCATGTTTACAGCATTTTAAGGATATACACCATGACGTCGATGTACATGATGTGGTTTATGAAAACTCACAAGCGCGTGAACGCACACAGATATTAATGGATATTGCCAATCAGACTTGGGGAATGGTTATCGGTACGGGTGATCTTTCCGAACTCGCTTTGGGGTGGGCCACTTACAATGGTGACCACATGTCCATGTATGGTGTAAATGGAAGTGTACCTAAAACTTTGGTAAAACATTTGGTGAAGTGGGTAGCGGAGAATGATATGGATGAGACTTCGCGAGCTACATTATTGGATATTGTCGAAACTCCTATCAGTCCGGAACTGATTCCGGCAGATGAAGATGGAAATATCTGCCAGATTACGGAGGACCTTGTAGGACCTTATGAATTACATGACTTTTTCCTTTATTATTTCCTTCGTTGCGGTTTCCGCCCTTCCAAGATATTCTTCCTGGCGGCACGTACTTTCAAGGGAGTTTATGATGAAGAAACCATAAAGAAATGGTTGAAGACTTTCTTCCGCCGTTTCTTCAACCAACAATTCAAGCGTTCTTGTTTACCGGACGGCCCGAAGGTAGGAAGCCTTTCTATCAGCCCGCGCGGAGATTGGCGTATGCCGAGTGATGCTTCGTCAGAGATGTGGCTGAGGGAGGTGGAGACGATGATGTAGTGGTTAGTGGGCTGTGCTATGCTATGATGAATGTGCAACGTAAAGGTCTACTTGAGAAACCTAAAGGTCAACATTAGAGTTCCAAAGGTCAACATTGCGCAGCTCACTAATCACTATTTATAGTATCTTTCGTAAATCTTCTTATATTCCTGTTTTTCCTGAAATCCTTCCAGCCAGGTATTCAGGCTATCCAGCAGGACAGGAGATTGTTTGCTTACACCCCATGAATAGAACTGTGTGAAGCTGATAGCAGTGTTGATGTCAATTTGTGGTAAACTGTCTGCTGCAGCACGGGCAATACTTTCGTCACACACCACATAATCAAGATCACCGTGAGCAACGAGCGATATTAATTGCTCGGAGCCGTATTTCTCAATCTCGTTGATGTATATGGTATCGCCGATTTCATTGCCTAAGTTGCGGATGCGCATGATAGAAGGGGCTCCTTTCACTACGTTCAGAGTTTTTCCTGCCAAGTCTAACTGGCTCTTGATAAACATAGAATCTTCCTGAGACTCTTCTTTGCGTTGCACCAGTACTTGTCTGCTTAATATGATAGGGGTAGAGAGTAACAGGGAATCTTTCAATTCGCTGGTTGCCAATATGCCATAGGCTATGACATCGTATTTACCCTCCGCCAATCCTTCCAGGCGCTCGTTGAATTCCATTTCCGGACTGATAGAAACTTTCAGACCGTGATCATGGGCAAAGGCTTCAATCAATTCGTAATGAAACCCTGATAAAGTATCGCCGTCAACATAGAAACTGATGGAGTTATATTCGGTAGCTGCACGGAGAGTTCCTTCGGCCGCTATTTCAGCATAGTCACGGGGATGTCCTTTGCTTACTTCTTTCTTGGGAAATAAAAATGTGGCAATAAGTGCAGCCACTGCTCCTAAGATGATAGATTTCAAAACTTTGGATTTCTTCATATGGAGGACGGATTAATCGTAGAAATTCCATGAAATACCGATTTTGAACAGACGCGGATTGATAGGGTAGTGCGGTACAAGGAAATAATTTGCCTTACCCATACCGGCATTGACATGATACATCATAGCAAAAATACGTGTCCGCTTCAAATGCAAGTTAGCATAAACGTTTACTATCGGATAACCGCCGATTTCTACCTGATCGTCTGCCGCCTGCAGGTGGAACTGCTGGATGGCAGGTGTATAAGCAGGTGCTTTGTATTTGGTAAAATAACGTACATCGGCACCTAATTGTACGGTTAATACTTTCTTAGCCAGTTTGGCCAGCAAATATAAGTTATGGTAAAGTGAGAGTTGCGGTAAAGGTAATACCGTCTCGTTGCTCGACTTCTGCCAGGTTACTTCATTGTCCAGATGCAGGATGCCCAACCGGAAATTTTGCTTTAAAGTAGCCGCAAGCACTTGTATGTTGCCACTTTCTTGCGCAGGCATTGCGCTTTGATTGAAGTAGGTGTAATTCTTTATATTTTCCACACCGGCACGCAGGTTAGTTCCCCAACGGTCTATATTCAACTCGCCTTCTATGCGGGTGCGGAACTCTTTATCCATGTTATAATTGTCCCAATAGTAATGATTGGAGTGGTAATGACGCATATAAAAAGAGGGTAGAGTACTGCTGACATAGCCTCTGGCGTAAAAGTTTACCGTATCTTTCCAGAGACGGAAATTCAAATCCAGATCGGCATTGATACGGAATTGTCCGAGGGCTTTGTCCATAATACCCACTTCGCCATTGATATTATAATGTAAAGTCTTCCCCTGACGTTTGGCAAGTTCACCACCCACGAATATCTCCTGTTCGTCAAACTTCGTACGTGATAAAGTATCCATCAACTCGTAACGGCTGAATTTATGGGATATGTATGCAGTAAGTCCGGCTTTTGCATATTTATTGAAGCCTTCCAGTAAAGCTATTCCGAATACATTCTTTACACTGAATGCTGTAGTAGAGTCACGACTGAAGGTCTCGTTGAAGTAGGCATTGGGATATTGACCTTCTTTTTCCGTAGCCGAAGTGAATTGATGGCGTGTCCGTTCCACCTTGATTGTGTGTATGAAACTGGTAACAGGAACAAATTCTTCGGTTATGATTGTATCTTTGGGCAAAGGAACACTGTCACTGGCAGCTTTCATGCCGGGAACTTTTTTATCTTCTAATTTGGTTGTTTCCCGTGTGAAACCAAGACGGTAGCGTTGCGTCAGGTATACATAAAAGTCTTTATTACGATTGGCTGTCTGTTCTAACTTGACGGGAATATTAGTCGATTCATATTCTTTTTTTCCTTCCGACATATCTTCCGGGCGTGTAATGTAACGGTCATCGGCAATACCGCCGTTCTCATTCATTTTCATAAAGAAATTGTTGTATACAGCCTGCATCTGATATTTATCGCCGATATAACTCGCGAATAATCCGGCATTGAAGTGAGATGTAGCTTGGTTGGCGTAATACCCGCGTCCATACAGGTAGTCGAAGTTGAAACCAAAGGCAAGCCGCTTATTGGCATTGACAGAGAAATACGATTTGAAACGTTCTTCTCCGTTCACTTTACTTCCGGCCTTGTAATAGGTGAGGTTAGTGAAAGGTATGTTACTGTTGGTGAATTTTACTTCATCGGGACGGACGAAAAAACTGGAGAAAGGCTCCATGAAGATAGTCGGCTCATTATCCCTGCGTTCAAAAAACAAACGGGAAAGACGCGGTGAACCCAGATTTCCTAAATAGTTGTAGTGTCCATACATACCTTCGACTAAGTTGGTGTTCTGAAAGTTGAGGTTTGCAGTGTCAGCAGGCATTATGGTACGGTTACCTAACGTTTCGCTCAATTTCCACATATAGAGTTTGGGGGGAAGGCTTTGAATTTCCGTATTGGTGCTGTCTTCCAGGTTATCGGGCAGCGTATTAGGGTCTACCTGATTTCCAAACTGGTCGCGACCGGTTTGAGGGTCTACCCGGTTGAACGCATTCTGCTGGGCTTGTATACCTCCTATACCTATAACAGACAGAAATATATATGTAAGTACAATTCGTCTCATAATTAGGCGCAAAGATACAATAAAATATTATTCGCTTATGTAATTCAGCCTTTTTTGCTTCTTTTTTGCATTCTTAGAAAGAAAACGATAATCCATAAAAAACGGATGATGTATTCATTCAAAATACATCATCCGTTTGCTATAAATACATCATCTGTTTGGGGCAAACAGACTATCTGTTTACCTCAAACGGATGGTTCGTTTTTTATACCTCTTTAATCAGCTCCATACCACGCTTGATAGCCTCTTCGTTCATCGGTATCAAGTGGTGGTGACGTTCGGGAAGCGTCTTCTTTAAACCTTTGATTACACTTTCCAGTGTTACCATCGGACAAAGTTTCAGTAGACCGCCCAATACAATCATGTTGAATGCTTTGGCATTGTTCATTTCATTGGCGGCATCCATAGCGTCGATGCGATAAACTTTAATGTCCTTGCGCGTAGGCGGATTGATGATACCATAACCGTCGTAGATGAGTATACCACCCGGCTTTACTTTGCTTTCAAACTTTTCCAGTGACGGCTGGTTCAAAATGATGGCGGCATCATATTTACTCAGAATAGGAGAGGAGATACGGTCGTCGCTCACAATGACAGTCACGTTGGCCGTACCACCGCGCTGTTCAGGGCCGTAAGCGGGCATCCAGCTCACTTCTTTACCTTCCATCAATCCGGAGTATGCCAAAATCTTTCCCATGGACAATACACCTTGTCCACCGAAGCCTGCTATAATGATTTCTTCTTTCATTGATTTCCTTTTTTAGTTGACGAGGTTTTAGTTGACAAGTTGACGAGGGGAATACTTCCTCCTTTTCTCCCTTGTTCCCTCGTTTCCTTGTTAACTGATATTATTTATCTTTCAAGTCACCCAGCGGATAGAACGGGAACATGTGTTCTACCATCCAATCGTTTGATTTTTCGGGAGACATCTTCCAACCGGAGTTACAAGTAGAAACGATTTCTACCAAGTTAGAACCTTTGCCTGTCATGGAGTTCTCGAATGCCTTGCGAATAGCTTTTTTGGCTTTGCGGATGGCGGGAACTGTCTGCACACTCTGACGGGTTACGTAGGCTGTACCTTCCAACTGAGCGGCAATATCGGCTATTTTCAACGGATAGCCATGCAGGTGAACATCACGTCCATAAGGGCTGGTAGAGGTTTTCATGCCTACAAGGGTAGTAGGAGCCATCTGTCCACCGGTCATACCATAAATGGCATTGTTGATGAAGATGATGGTGATATTCTCTCCACGGTTCAGGGCATGGATGGTTTCGGCTGTACCGATACAAGCCAAGTCACCATCGCCCTGATAAGTAAATACCAGGCGGTCGGGCCAAAGGCGCTTGATAGCAGTGGCAAGGGCGGGCGCACGTCCATGTGCTGCTTCTTGCCAGTCAATGTCAATATAGTTGTAGATAAATACGGCACATCCCACGGGGGAGATTCCTACCGCTTTGTCTTCCAGTCCCATTTCTTCAATTACTTCGGCAACCAGTTTGTGAACCACACCGTGGCTACATCCCGGACAGTAATGCATGGGATTATCGTTCATCAGAGTCGGTTTCTTCGCAACCAGATTCTCAGGCTTGATAATATCTTCTTTTGTCATAATCACTTCTCCTTATCTGTTGGTGAATCGTATGAAAAATTCCATCAGCTTAACGAATATCGCCGCGCCACAAACGTAGACAAACAGCTTGAAGTCGTCACGTGCTACGAAGTAAACAATGATAGCTGCCAGGGCAAGTACCATGAAAAGAATATTCAGTACGTTTCTTATTTTATCAGGATTCATTTCTTAATCAGTTTTTCTTTCAATGCAATTACAATTTCATCCGGGTCGGGGACAATACCGCCGAGGCGTCCGAAGTGTTCTACATTCACTTTACCGTTTACGGCAAGACGAACGTCTTCTACCATTTGTCCGGCATTAAGTTCAGTAACAAGCATACCTTTTACCTTGTCAGCATAAGCTGCAATAGCTTTGGTTGGGAAAGGCCACAGAGTGATGGGACGAAGCATGCCAACTTTGATACCTTCTTCGCGGGCAAGTTCCATTGCTTTCTGGCCGATACGCGCCATAGACCCAAAAGCGATAATCAGGTATTCGGCATCGTCGCAATGGATTTCTTCGAAGCGTACTTCGTTTTCTTCAATCTCTTTATATTTAGCCTGGAAACGAATGTTGTTCTTTTCCATTTCTTCCGGTTTCAATTCCAAAGAAGTAATGATATTGGGCTTGCGGCCATTGGTTCTGCCGGTAGTGGCCCAAGGACATTGTTCGATAACTTCCGCATCTGTACGGCGAGGCTTTTGTGCTGGCAATACAACCTTTTCCATCATCTGACCGATTACACCGTCAGCGAGGATGATAGCCGGGTTACGATACTTAAAGGCGAGTTCAAAACCCAATCCTACAAAGTCCGCCATTTCCTGTACGGAAGCAGGCGCAAGGGCTATCAAACGATAGTCACCATGACCACCACCTTTTACAGTTTGGAAATAGTCGGCCTGGCTGGGCTGAATTGTTCCAAGTCCGGGACCACCACGCATTACGTTAACTATCAGACAAGGCAATTCGGCTCCTGCAATGTAGGAGATACCTTCCTGTTTCAAGCTGACACCGGGACTGGACGAAGAGGTCAACACCATCTTTCCGCTTCCGGCACCACCGTATACCATATTAATAGCTGCCACTTCACTTTCCGCTTGGAGCACTACCATACCGGTAGTTTCCCACGGTTTCAGTTCGGCCAAAGTTTCCAATACTTCTGATTGGGGAGTAATAGGATAACCGAAGTATCCGTCGGCACCGCAGCGGATGGCTGCATGGGCGATGGCCTCGTTTCCTTTCATTAATACAACTTCTTCTGCCATATTCTTTTGATTTATTCTACTTTTACTTTATACACAGAGATACAGCCGTCCGGACATACAGTTGCACACGAGCTACATCCGTTACAGGTATCTTCCAATATTTGATGGGCATAGTTATACCCTTTCACGTTCACCTCTTTGGTGAGGGCTATTACATTGAGCGGACAAGCCACGACACACAGGTTGCAGCCTTTGCAACGTTCGGTGTCTACTACGATTGCTCCTTTGATTTTTGCCATAATTTACGTTCTTATTATTTATTGATTGTACATATCCTTATTGAAGAAATTCAGAATATCCATTGCCATTTTGTGAGCTTGGACAGCCGGGCTTTCGGGATTGAGGTCGATGGCACGACGGTAATTATTGAGCGCTTGCTGCCAGTTACCCTGCTTGCGATAAGCATTTCCACGGAGATAATAGGCTTCATCCATTCCGGGAAAATCTGTTTGCAGCATTTCATCAAGCAAAAGGATAGCTTGTTCTACATTTCCCTGATTGATAAGCTCTTTTATGGTATTCAGTTGCTCCATTTCATTCTGAGTTCCGGATTATTGAAGTACAAAGATAGTTTTTATTTAAAGACATTGAGTAACTTATCTGTGAAAAATAAGAAAATGAAGCGAATAGAAAGCCCGAAGTCTTTATTGTTTCTTGTCACAATGTAAAGACTTCGGGCCGGATTATATGGAGAATGTGGTTGTATTACTTTACAAGTTTGCCGTTTATATAGAGATTCTTGAACGTAACGTCTTTTGCACCATTTATTTGATTTCCGCCTTTCGATACGTTGTTAAAGTGGGAATTTTCTACGCTTATGTTGTAAACATGTTCTTCTTTATCCAATCCGATGATAAGAACACCGAGTTGACTCTTTTCGCAGGTTACGTTCTTGAGATGTACATTGCGAACGGTGGGAGCATAGCCGCGGTCACACTTCTCACGATCTTCATATTTCAGGTTAATCCGTAATACGGCTTCACGGCATTGACCGACGGTGACATTACGTACAAATACATTTTCAATTACCCCGCCACGGCAGGTACTTGTCTTGATACGGATTACACGATCCAGGTCAGGACTATCCATACGGCAGTTCTCTACGAATAAGTTACGGTAACCTCCGGAGATTTCACTACCGATTACTACACCGCCATGACCATTTTTCATGAAACAGTTGCGCACGATAATATTTTCGCTGGGGATTCCCCATTTGCGACCGTCTTGATTTCTTCCCGATTTTATGGCGATACAATCGTCTCCGGTATCGAAAGTACAGTTCTCTATCAGTACGTTTTTACAAGATTCCGGGTCACAACCGTCACCATTAGGACCACGGTTGAATACGTTGACTCCACGTACGATGAGACTCTCGCAGAATAACGGGTGGATAACCCAGAACGGAGAATTTAACAGAGTGACATCTTCTATCAGGACGGTATTGCAGGAATATAGATTAATGAGTTGCGGACGCATGCCGTCTTCGGGTTTCATAATACGCTTATAAATGGGAGTGGATGTTTCACCGTACATCAACAGGCGTTCGCGTCCGCCGTTGCGCTGGGCAACCATTCCTTCTTTCCAGCCGTAACGGGGAGAACCGCACATCGACCACCAGGTTTCATTGGAACCTTGTCCGTCAATAGTACCTTTTCCGGTAATGGCGATATTAGTTTCGCCATAGGCGTAAATGAGTGGACGTGCATTGTAACAGTCCAAGCCTTCCCAACGGGTAATCACGGCAGGGAAATAGAGACTTTGATCGGTGGAGAATTTTAGCACCGCACCTTCTTCTACATGGAAGTTGACGTTACTCTTAAGAGTGACGGGGCCGGTATAAAATGTTCCTTTCGGTACAACAACTGTGCCGCCACCATTCAAGCTGCATGTCACGATAGCCTGGTTGATGGCTTCGTGGCAGGGGTTATCCGGTGTGTCAGTTTTTGCACCAAAATCTGTAATGAGATAGGTACGGTCAGGGAAAGATGTTCTTTTGATTTGTTTTTCGATTTTTGCACTCTCCTCGAAAGCTTTGTCGAAGTCTATCGGATTGGCGCTTACCAAAGTTACCGATATAAGCAGGGAAATGATTCCGATTACTTTTTTCATGCGTTGTTCTTTTATGTTTTAATGTGGAATTAGATAACAGCGGCAAAAGTATGGAAATCACAGGGTTTAAAAGGATGATTTTTGACTGAAAAGGTGTAATAATTGACTGAAGCAACGTTATTATACTGCTTTTCAAGCAGAATGATATGAACTCTAAAGGAGGAAAATCCATCTCACGGGATGGAATGATTTGTCTCGTGAGACAAAATAATTCGTCTCACAGGACGAAAAAAAACATCCCACGAGATGAAATAATTTATCTCATGGGATGAAATAAGCTCTATTAAAAGATAAAATAGTAGGCTAAGTTGTTACGTAGCCGATTACTTGTTAACCGGTATTTTCTCAATTCTTCGTTGGTGGCGTCCACCTTCAAACGAAGTGTTGAAGAATTCTGTCATTATCATGTCGGCTTCTTCCGTACTGATGAAACGTCCCGGCATTACAAGGATGTTGGCGTCATTGTGTTGGCGTGCCAAGTGTGCAATCTCTGCCGTCCAGCAGAGTGCAGCCCGTACTCCCTGATGCTTATTCAATGTCATATTGATACCGTTTCCGCTACCACAGATAGCAATACCCGGATAACACTCACCAGCCTCAACGGCTTCTGCCAACGGATGGGCAAAGTCTGCATAATCGCAACTTTCAGCAGAGTAAGTTCCGAAATCCTTGTATGGCCAGCCTTTGGCTTGCAGCCATCCACGAACGTATTCTTTCAATTCAAATCCTGCATGATCGCAACAGAGTCCAATTGTTTTCATATTAATAATGTGATAAAATGGTAGAATGATAAGATTGTAAGATGGTAAGATGATTTTCCATTTTACCATCCTACCATCTTACTTATTATCTTTAAAGCATTGCTTTTACTTGCTTGTATACATTCTCAGCCGTAAAACCTAACTTTTCATCCAATACTGTGTAGGGAGCGGAGAAACCGAATGATTCCAATCCCCAAACTTTACCGCGGGCACCTGCCAAACCTTCGAGTGTAACAGGCAAACCTGCTGTCAGACCGAATACTTTTGCACCTGTCGGGATGATAGATTCCTGATATCCCGGAGCCTGACTACGGAACAAACCTTCAGACGGAGCAGATACGATACGTACCTTTATACCATCCTTGCGCAACAATTCTGTTCCGGCAACCAATGTTGCTACTTCCGAACCGGAAGCTACAAGAATAATATCCGGAGTTTCGTCCGAACCGGCTACGATGTAAGCACCCTTGGCTGCTTGTTCGTAATCATTTCCTGCAGGTAGGTTGGTGATATTCTGACGGGAGAAAATCAAAGCAGTAGGAGTAGACGTATTTTCCATAGCAAGTTTCCATGCTACGGTAGTCTCTTCTGCATCTGCCGGACGGAGTACCAACATAGAGTTGTGTCCCTTGTGATTCTTCAGTTTCTCCATCAGACGGATTTGTGCTTCTTGTTCCACCGGTTCATGCGTAGGACCGTCTTCACCAACGCGGAATGCATCGTGTGTCCAGATGAACTTCACAGGCACTTCCATCAAAGCAGCCATACGTACGGCAGGCTTCATGTAGTCGGAGAATACAAAGAATGTACCACAGGCAGGAATGATACCACCATGCAGTGCCATACCGATACAGCAGCAAGCCATTGTCAACTCTGTTACACCGGCTTGGAAGAAAGCGCCACTGAAATCGCCTTTCTTAAAGGCATGAGTCTTTTTCAAGAAACCGTCCGTCTTGTCTGAGTTGGACAAGTCGGCAGAAGCAACGACCATGTTTTCTACTTGTGTAGCAAGGGCACTGAGTACAGTTGCTGATGCGGCACGGGTAGCAGTGTTGGCTTTCTGCTCAATGGCAGCCCAATTCACTTTAGGAGCCTTACCGGAGAAGAACATTTCTAATTTGGCTGCTTTCTCAGGATTAGCTTTTGCCCATGCTGCTTTCACGGCATATTTCTCTGCCATGATTTTCTTCAGTTCAGCAGCACGTTTAGCGTAAAGCTCGGCAACTTCCGGGAAGATTACAAATGGATTGGTAGGATCGCCTCCCAGGTTCTTGATTGTATTTATATAAGCGTCGCCACCCAAAGGAGCACCGTGAGTAGCACAATTGGCTTCGTAGCTGCTGCCGTCTGCCTTGCGTGCGCCTTTACCCATAACGGTATGACCGATAATCAGTGTCGGACGTTCTTTTTCTGTTTTGGCTTCGTTAAGTGCGTTACGGATAGCGTCAGCATCGTTACCATCGATTTTGATGACGTTCCAGCCCCATGCTTCGTATTTCTTACCTGTATCTTCAATGGTAACATCTTTCGTTTCGGTGGAAAGCTGGATGTCATTGGCATCGTAGAACATGATGAGATTGTTTAGCCCCAATGCACCGGCAATACGGCCTGCACCTTGAGAAATCTCTTCTTGGATACCACCGTCGGAGATATAAGCATAAATCGTTTGATTCATGACCTCTTCAAAACGGGCTTTCATGAACTTGGCTGCAATAGCAGCACCCACAGCAAAGGTGTGTCCCTGTCCCAACGGACCGGAAGTGTTTTCAATGCCGCGCATAACGTCACGTTCGGGATGTCCCGGAGTAGGACTTCCCCATTGGCGGAACTCTTTCAGCTCGTCCAAGGTGAACTTGCCGGCCAGCGCCAATGTAGAATAAAGCATCGGTGACATGTGTCCCGGATCGAGGAAAAAACGGTCACGTCCTTCCCAAGCCGGGTTTTCAGGATCATATACTAAGAACTCAGAGAAGAGTACATTTATAAAGTCGGCACCACCCATGGCACCACCGGGATGTCCGGAGTTAGCTTTCTCAACCATAGAAGCAGCGAGGATACGGATATTGTCCGCTGCACGGTTCATAAGTTTCTTGTCGTTCATATCGAATATAGTTATAATTTGTATACTACAAAGTAAGTCGATTCGTTACTTGTTAATTTTAACAGGGACAAAGATAACTCTTTATGCGCAATTCACAACATAGAAAGAGTCTCTTTTTTCTTGGTCTTTCCACTTACTTCTTGTTTAAATTACAATAAGTCTTGAGTGCTGATTTACTGTAACTCAACAGTAACAATAGACTTAGCCGGAAGTTTTATTTTCATTATTCCTTTATTGATTTTTATCTCTTTGAAAGGACTTAATTTTACTTTATCAGGATTTTCGAAAGAATTGTAATCAGTCAGTTGGGCGGAAGTAAGGATTTCTCCCACTGCTTTTTTAGCTTGAATACCCGGCAAATTTACAATAACTTCCTGTGCATTATCTACATCAACATTTGACAAAGAAATATGAATCTTTCCGTTTTTATCTTTGGATGCAGTGGCGCTGATAAGAGGTAAACAGCGATTATCGCGTACATTGACGGTATCGCAGCTCAGTTCAAGAGGCAGGTAAGTAGCATCCTGATGCACGCCGTACATTTTGAAAACATAATATGTAGGGGTCAGTACCATGTCTTTGTCTTTCGTCAAAATCATAGATTGCAGTACGTTGACAATCTGTGCGATGTTTGCCATTTTCAGGCGGTCGGTATATTTGTGGAAGATGTCGAGTGACAGGGAAGCTACGAAAGCATCACGAAGTGTGTTCTGCTGGTATAGATGTCCTTTTATAGTACCCGGTTCTTCATCCCACCATGTGCCCCATTCATCAAGCATCAAGGCCACATTTTTGTCTTTGTCATATTGGTCCATGATGGCGCAGTGCTTGCGGATGACATCTTCTATCTCGCGGCATTTGCCCATTGTCCAGTAATAATCTTCATTGTTGAACTGGGTAGCGGAACCTTTGCTGCCATTCCAACCGGTTACGGTGTAATAATGAAGTGAAAGTCCGTTCATGCGGGCGCCTACACGGTCCATAAGGACTTTAGTCCATTCATAATCATAATCGCTGGCACCGCTGGCTATCTTGAACAGGCGGTTACTGTCATAGTTACGGCAGTAAGTTGAATAACGGCGATATAGGTCGGCATAGTACTCGGGACGCATGCTGCCACCACAACCCCAGCTTTCGTTACCTACACCGAGGTATTTTACTTTCCATGCTTTATCGCGACCGTTCTTACGACGGAGATTTGCCATTGGGGAGTCACCGTCGGAAGTCATGTATTCCACCCATTTGGCAAGTTCTTCCACTGTTCCGCTACCTACGTTTCCGCTGATATAAGGTTCACATCCTAACATTTCGCAGAGATTTAGGAACTCGTGGGTACCGAAGCTGTTGTCTTCGATGGTACCTCCCCAGTTATTGTTTACCATTTTGGGGCGGTTTTCTTTGGGACCGATACCGTCTGTCCAATGGTATTCGTCGGCAAAACAGCCGCCCGGCCAGCGGAGAACGGGAACTTTAAGGTCTTTCAAGGCGTTGAGCACGTCCGTGCGGTAACCGTTGGTATTGGGAATAGGAGAGTTTTCACCTACCCATAAACCTCCGTATATACAGGTGCCCAGATGTTCGGCAAACTGGCCATAGATTTCTTTCGGGATAATTTGTTTACCTTGGTCAGCTTGTAGAGTTATTGTAGCGCTCTTCTGTGCAGATATGCTGAGCGAAGCGGCAAGCATAAAGCCACTAATCATTAATTTGTTTCTCATAGGAATTATTGTTTAGTTTCGCAAGCTCAATTGTGCGGTTGAGCTTGCGAAAGTTTTGTTACTTTTTGAATTCAACAGCAGCTACTTCGATAGGTAATGCTGCCTTGTAGTTTTCAATGTAGACGTTGAAGCCTGCTACATCTTCGGCCGTGGGTGATACCTCGACTCCGGCATAACCGGCAAATACATGCTCGTCAAGAAAATCGGCAAGAGGTTGTTTCTTCTCATTGTTTACAAGATATGAGCCGAGTAGGGCAATACCCCAAGCGCCACCTTCACCCGCTGTTTCCATTACAGAAATAGGCGAGTTTATAGCTGCGGCGAGTATTCTTTGGCCTACGCCTTCAGTCTTGAACAATCCTCCATGTCCCGTAATCCTGTCGACTTTGATTTTTTCTTCGTTGAAAAGGATGTCATTGCCAATCTTGAGAACTCCGACAGAAGCATACAAGTGAGTCCGCATAAAGTTTGCGAGGTTGAACTTGTCGTTAGCCGAACGTACTAACAATGGTCTTCCGTCTGCGAGTCCTGTAACAGGTTCACCGGAAATGTAATTGTATGAAATAAGACCTCCGCAATCAGCATTACCCGTCAGCGCATGGTTATAGAGCTTACCGTATATCTCATTCATATCTACGGGTATACCTAGAAGTTCCTGATATTCTTTGAACAAGTTGACCCATGCGTTGAGGTCAGAAGTACAATTGTTGCAATGTACCATGGCTACGAGACTTCCGTCCGGTGTTGTAACCATATCAATCATTTCATATGGTTTTGATAATTCCTTTTCCAATACAATCATGGAGAATGAAGAGGTACCTGCCGATACATTACCCGTACGCTGCTTTACGGCATTGGTTGCAACCATACCGGTACCTGCATCTCCTTCGGGTGGACAGACGGGTATTCCTGCTTTCAGATGTCCTGATATGTCGAGCTTTTTAGCTCCTTCCGGTGTGAGGAAACCTGCATTTTCACCTGCCGGCAGTACTTTGGGCAGAATATCGTGGAGTTTCCAACCAAATCCTTTCGGAGCAATCAGATTGTCGAACTTAGCGACCATTTCGGCAGAATAGTTCTTGCTCACCGGATCGATAGGGAGCATACCTGATGCGTCACCTATGCCCAATACCTTTTTGCCTGTCATCTGCCAATGGACAAAACCGGCAAGAGTAGTCAGATAATCAATATCTTTGACGTGCTCTTCGTTGTCCAGGATGGCTTGGTATAAGTGAGAAATGCTCCATCTCAGAGGTATATTATAGACAAACAGTTCTGACAAGGCTGCTGCAGCCTGGCCTGTGTTGGTATTTCTCCATGTACGGAAAGGCACAAGAATTTCTTCCTGCTCATTGAATGCCATGTAACCATGCATCATGGCACTGACACCGATTGCCGCCAGTGTCTCTATCTCTATGTCATATTGTTTTTTTACGTTGGAGCGAAGATTTGCATAACAGTCTTGTAGTCCGTACCAGATTGCTTCCACGCTATATGTCCACAGTCCGTCGACTAACTGATTTTCCCAAGTGTGGCTTCCCTGAGCGATGGGCTTATTTTCCTGGTCAATCAAAACAGCTTTTATTCGTGTTGAACCGAACTCTATACCTAAAATGGCTTTACCTGTTTCGATGGTTGATTTTGCATCTGATTTCATAAGTAATAATTCAAAGTTAATATACCCCTCCTCCTTTAAAGGGGAGGAGGGGGGATTTTTAGCAAAGCGCTTTGTTCAACATGTAGTAGATTTCATTCATGCGCAGTTCTTTCTTGAATTCGCTGATAGTAGTGTTTTCATCGATAACTACCATTTCAATACCTGCCATTTCAGCAAAATCTTCCCAATATTCTACCGTAAGGTCGTAAGAGAAACTGGTGTGGTGAGTTCCTCCTGCAAGTATCCATGCGGCAGCACCTACTTCAAGGTTGGGCATTGGAATCCACAATGCACTGGCAACGGGAAGTTTGGGTAGCGGTTTACTCTTGATACATTCTACTTTGTTTACGATGAGGCGGAAACGATTACCAAGGTCTACAATAGTAGCTGCTACACCTTCACCCTGTTTGCTGGTGAATACCAGACGGGCGGTCTCGCTATCGATACCGATGCTCAGGCGATGTACTTCCAACTTCGGTTTTTGCTCAGCAATCAGCGGACAAACTTCCAGCATATGTGCTTGCAGGATGGCGCTATTTTTACCGTCGAAATTCAATGTATAGTCTTCGAGGAAAGAACAGCCTTTAGGCATACCTTGGCTCATGAACCAAGTTGTACGGTAAAGAGCGGCAGTCTTCCAGTCACCCTCCGCACCGAAACCATAACCTTCTGTCATCAGACGTTGAGATGCTAATCCGGGGATTTGGTCGAAGTCGCCCAAGTCGTTGAAGTTAGTGGTGAAACCTTTAGCACCTGTGTCTTTCAATACACGGCGGATAGCGATTTCTGCTTTGGCTGAGTTCCATACCTTAGTATAAGCTTCCGTGCCTTCTTTTTCGAGGGCGGCATCGTGGTCATACAATTTAAAGTATTCTGCAACGAGGGCTTTTACGTCAACATCGGATACTGCATTGTAATAAGTCATTACATCGTTGATAGGGTAGTAATCCACGTGATAGCCCAATACTTGTTCGGCACTGACTTTATCACCGTCTGTCACCGCTACATTATTCATCTGGTCACCGAAACGGATAATCAGCATATCCTGTGCATCAGCCCATGCGGCAGCGACGCGCATCCATTCAGCGATCTGCTTCTGTGCTTTTTCGTCTTGCCAGTGGCCTACCACTACTTTGCGGTTTTTGCGCATGCGGGTTACAATATGCCCGAATTCGCGGTCACCATGGGCGCTTTGGTTAAGGTTCATAAAGTCCATATCCATATTGTCCCAAGGAATCTCCTTGTTGAACTGGGTGTGGAAGTGCAGCAACGGTTTCTTCAGTTCTTGCAAACCATGAATCCACATTTTGGCAGGAGAGAAAGTATGCATCCAGGTAATTACACCGATACATTTTTCATCGTTATTGGCGGCTTTGAAAGCGGCGGTTACTTCTTTGGCTGAGTTTACCGTACCTTTATATACCACTTTTACAGGCAGACGACCGGAGTCGTTTAATCCTTTAACCATTTCGTTACTGTGTGCGTCTACTGCGATTACTGCGTCACCTCCGTACAGAAGCTGTGCTCCTGTTACGAACCATACTTCGTATTGATTGAATGCGTTCATAATGATATTATTTTAATGGATTTAAAAAATATTGTTTTTGGAATTAATTGCCTACTGTCCGTAGTAGGCGTTTGGTCCATGCTTGCGGCTGAAATGCTTTTCTACAAGCAATGGATTCATGGTTAAGTTGGGATTAACAGCATAAGCTATTGAAGCCATTTTGGCAACCTGTTCCATGACAACGGCGTTATGCACAGCATCGTGTGCATCTTTTCCCCAGGAAAAAGGGCCATGGTTTTTTACCAATACTCCGGGCGTATGCACGGGATTTAGACCTTCAAAGCGTTTTACAATGACATTACCTGTTTCCAGTTCATAGGCACCTTTTACTTCAGTTTCCGTCATATCTGCCGTACAAGGTATGGCATCGTGGAAATAGTCGGCATGAGTAGTTCCTATATTGGGAATATCACATCCGGCTTGTGCCCAGGCAGTAGCATACGTAGAGTGGGTGTGTACTACTCCACCGATTTCAGGGAATGCTTTGTAGAGTACTATATGGGTCGGAGTATCGGAAGAGGGTTTCAGTTTACCCTCTACTACCTTTCCGTTCAAGTCTACTACTACCATATCTTCCGCTTTCATATCGTCATAACTTACTCCGCTTGGTTTAATGACTACTAAACCCGTAGACCGGTCGATAGCCGATACATTTCCCCAAGTGAAGATGACCAAACCATGCTTTACCAATTCAAGGTTGGCATGAAATACCTTTTCTTTGAGTTCTTCCAACATAACTTTTAATGTTATAGGGTGAATGTAAGATGGTAGAGCTATATTACTTTATCATCTTACATTTGTTTTTAGAGTTTAAACTTCGGGGCTTTTTGGTAAGCCTTCTCATTAAATTGATATAAGGCTGCACCGCGTTTAGACCCTGTCTTATCTATTTTATCTGTTTTCTCTATATAGTCCATTTCTGCTATTCGCTTGCGGAAGTTCCGTTTGTCAATGGTTTCCCCATAGATAGCTTCATACAAGCTTTGCAATTGCGAAAGAGTAAACAGTTTGGGCAAGAGGTTGAAACCGATAGGCTCGGTAGATGCTTTCTGTTGCATCAACTTCCGGGCTTGTTCCACCATTTGAGGATGGTCGAAGATTAGTTCCGGTAGTTCGTTGATGTTTACCCAAAAAGCATTATGTTGCTGTACCAGTTCACGATCGTATTCATTGATGTTAATCAATGCATTGTAGGCAATAGAGATAACACGCTCTCCGGGATCACGACCGATAGCACCGAAAGAACCTACCTGTTCCATATATACGTTATCCAAGCCGGTAAGTTCGGTTAGGACTCGTTTAGCGGCATCGTCCACACTCTCGCCTTCTTGTACGAATCCGCCCATCAGCGACCATTCACCCATAGCAGGTTCGAAGTTACGTTTCAACAGCAACAGATTCAACTCTCCTTCGCAGAACCCGAAGATAATGCAGTCTACCGCTACATAAAACTTGGGGTTCACATCATAATAATTCATCATTTGTATGTATTCTATATTTTAGTTACCAAAAATACGCATAGAATAAGGCGCATAGAATAATCACGCCCAGTGAAGCTATGACATCCCATTTGTTCCAGCTTTGTCTGATCAATGTCTTGTAACTGCCGGTAAAGGTAATAGCCTCTATTTGTTGGGCAGTCGGTTTCGGAGTAAAACATGATACTGCAATCATTAGCAAGATAAGGAAAGCAAGCAACCATATTTCAAAGATAAGCCAGTTTGTCTGCCAGAACCAAGTGGTACATTCCCAATACCAACCCGTCATGACATCTTTACCAGTGTTGGTGAAAATGTTAGTCAGCAATCGTATCATACCGATGATGAATCCTACAATCATAGCCACTTCACCTGCTTTCGGTGTAATTCTTTTAGAGAATATACCCATGGCAAATACGGCTACCATTGCAGGAGCGAGCAATGACTGGATACCTTGTAAGTAGTCATAAAGACTGCCTAAACTCATCATTACTGGAATCCATGCCATACCGAGGATAACGACTACTATCGTGGCAACACGGCCTACCAATACATAAGTTGCTTCACTCTTGCCTTTGCACATAGGCTTGTAGAAGTCTTCCGTGAAAAGAGTTGCACATGAGTTGAAGAATGCAGCCAACGAAGCAACCAAAGCACAGATAAATCCGATGGTTACAATGCCTTTTACACCGGCAGGCAATACATCTTTTACCATAACGGCAAAAGCGGCATCTGTGTTTGACATGTCAAATTCGCCTTTGGCAGCTAATGCTGCCGCTACCATACCGGGAATAAGGAACATGAATACTGGCAGAATTTTAAAATAGCCGGCAGCGATACTACCACGACGGGCACGCTTCATCACTACATCGTTAGCTTCTCCCTTGCGCTGTCCAAGTACACGCTGCACAATGTGCTGGTCTGTACACCAATACCAGAATCCGATGATAGAAGCACCGATAAATACCCAAAATCCGGGATACTCTTGATACATTGGGTCTGATTCGCTCCAATGAAACATATGATTTGCACCATAGGCTTGTCCATCTGTTCCCACATTCATAGCATTACGTGCATGATCCATCATTTCTGTCCAACCGGTAGCGATACTTCCGCCACCTAAAGTTGACAGTCCCAAGAACAAAACGAGGAAAGAACCGATAATAAGAATCGGAGTTTGGATAGCTGAAAGAGTCATAACGCCTTTCATACCGCTTAGCACAGTGAAGATACCCGTCAGAACAATTAATCCGATAGCCCCATACCAGAAAGGCAATCCCAGTAGGAATTCAAGGAAAATACCACCGGTGTAAGCTGTTACGCTTACTTTGGTAAGTATATAAGCTATCAGTGTAATAATTGAAAGCCATGAACCGGTGCGCGGAGTATAGCGATATTTCAAAAAGTCGGGCATCGTAATGATTTTGCCCATTTTGTTATTCAATAATTGATAGAAAGGAACGAAAAGCCATCCTAAAAGAAGAATCATCCAGCCTTGCATTTCCCAATGGGCCATGCCTACTCCGGATTTAGCTCCGGTTCCCGCCAGACCTACCAGATGCTCAGAACCGATATTGGCGGCAAAAATAGCTGCACCGATAATATACCACGGCTCACCTTTTCCAAACAGGTAATCTTCACTACTTGCTCCTTGTTGCATGCGTTTGTCTTTTTGCACAGCACGCCATACAGCCCATGTTACAGCTATAATGCCGACGATAAGAATAACCCAGTCGAGCCATATAAATTCATGTGAATTCCAATTCATAGTATTTCTAATTTTTAAGTTTGTGAGTTTTTAATTTCTAAGTGCCAGTTTTGTGAATTCCGGAATAAAGATTATTTCTCTACTGAGAATTTAAAGATACATTCGCTGTTGTAAGTTTGTCCCGGCTCCAATATTACTGAAGGCCATTCAAGTTTATTAGGGCTGTCAGGATAATGTTGTGTTTCAAGACATACAGAGGCACGTTGATTGTAGACAATACCTTTTTTGCCTTTTACGTTTCCATCAAGGAAGTTTCCTGTGTATACCTGGATGCCCGGTTCATTAGTGTATACTTCTAAACTGATTCCGCTTTCGGGTGAAGTCATTTTAGCAGCTAACTGTGAGATGTCTCCTTGTGTGTTCAGTACCCAGTTATGGTCGTAACCATTTCCGAATTTCAACTGTTCGAAGTCTACGTTTGTGATATCCTGTCCTACAGCCTTGGGAGTCGTGAAGTCCATCGGAGTATCTTTTACCGTTAAGATTTCTCCGGTAGTCATGTAAGTACGGTTAACGGGAGTATAATTGTCTGCATTTACATACAGAATATGATCGGTAGCAGGTTTTGAAGGATTACCGGAAAGGTTGAAATAAGAATGGTTTGTCATGTTGATAACCGTTTTCTTATCTGTAGTGGCACTATATTTAATGTCTATGGCATTGTCATCCGTCAGTTTGAAAAGTACCTTTGCAGTTACATTACCGGGGAAGTTCTGGTCACCGTCCGGTGAGATGCGGGTTAATTCTAAAGTTGTTTCATCAATCGGCTTGGCATCGTACATTTGATATTGCCAGCCTTTAGGACCACCATGCAAGCAATGTCCGAAGTTATTTTTAGGTAATTGGATAGTATCTCCGTCCAATACAATTTTTCCTTGATTGATACGGTTGGCATAACGTCCGATGGAAGCACCGAAATCGCTGGGGATATTAATATAGTCGGCAATACTGTCGAATCCTAACACGACATCTTGCATTACTCCGTTTTTGTCAGGTACCATAATAGATACGATACGACCACCGAAGTTGGTGATACATACTTCCATGCCGGCCTTATTCTTTAATGTATAAAGATTAGTTTGGGCATCATTTACTACAGTTTGAAATTTTGTCGGGTTAAGACCGGACAAGGTAAGTTCCGTTTGGGATTTCTGAGTGCAGGAAGCTAACATTAGTGTAGCTATTCCAGCGAGGATAATGTGATTTCTCATGGTGTTATTTTGTTTGAAAATTAGATGCTTATCTTATTTCTGGTGTAAAAGTAACACTTTTATTTGGTGTAAGATGTACACTTTAATATGTTATGTAACATACAGAGGAAAAATATCTAATGTTTACTTTTCATAAAGTAGAGGTTTACACCGTTAAAGTAGAGGTTTACATGCCTGAAGTAGATGTTTACGCTGCTAAAGTAGATGTTTGCGCTATGCATACCTGTCTGTGTATGTAAAAGGGTATATCTTCCACTTTCGGTGATGAAGTGAAGATACACCCTCGCTACAGGTTTCAGAGTAAAAGCATTTATTGGGTTTTCTTGCCCCAGTATGTCTTGCTGTTGGTATATCCGGCATAGACAATGGTGTGGGTGCGTGGACTGGCTTCCCAGTCGGTTTCGCGTTGCAGATACAGTTCCACTCCGTTGGCAGTCAGTGTTTGCTTTTCTGCATCATAGCTCCAGGTTCCCCCTTTCCAGGTTCCGGCTGTAATGGTATGGTCCGCCGCGAGAGTCATGTTGCTCGACTCCTTCTGTTTTCCATAGGAATAAGACAGGTCGATGTGCTCCCAGTTACCTACCAGTTCATCTTCTGTGATAGCTACTTGAGGAACAGCTCCGTAGCGTTCGGGCATTACGACCGGCCAACCGTCTTTTGTCCAGCGGATGCTGCGTACGTGTCCCAGCATAATGGCGTTATCCACACTTTTCGGGAGGCGTGCCTGCGAAGCATAGTACCAGTTGCCTTTACCGTCGCTGAAGATGGCACAGTGTGAGAAGCCTACCCAGCCATTGCTGTTGCCGAACTTGTACGGATGGGTCACTACCGGCAGCATTTCCGCTCCTTCGGTGACATTGGCGCCGTCAATGCCGAGGTAAGGACCGGTAATGCTCTTGGAACGGCATACGCGTGTGTTATAAGGTATGTCCAATGCATCATATGCTACGAACAGATAGTAGTAGCCTGTCTCGGG
Organism: uncultured bacterium; assembly: GCA_905215345.1. GTDB lineage: Bacteria > Bacteroidota > Bacteroidia > Bacteroidales > Bacteroidaceae > Bacteroides. Next base: position 40,654 of record CAJMPR010000001.1, on the reverse strand, counting down.
ATTGTAGATGATTTCAGGGCCTTCACTGGCTTGCCAGCGGTTGTTGATGTCGCGGGTGGCTATCAGTTGTCCGTATTCCACCGGAGCGCTTCCTTCTGCCCAGGGTACACCTAAACTTTGTTTCGGCATTCCTGTTTCAGCATTCAGTTCCATAGCAGCGATGCCGCTATGCCATGAACCGTATATTAGCCAGTGTGCGCCCTCGGGAGTGATGATGTAAGAGGGGTCGATGGCGTTCCATTTGTAGTAACAGTTCGCGTATTGGGTGCTGGGGATGTCGAAGTTCAGTCCCTTGTCCGATGCGTTGGTCACTACATATCCTTTGTCCATCCAGTCGCTGTTGTTGGCTGGGTTGCTGTTCTCCATCATGCCGATAAAGGCGCGTTCGCTCCAGGCAGTTGTTCCGGTTCCGCCATCCAGATAGCCGGGTACTACGATAGAGTAGTACATGCGATATAGTCCGTCTTTGACTTTCTGTACACTCGGTGCCCAGTAGCCGAAGTCGCTTTCTGCGGCTGTGCTTGCTTCCAGTCCCATTGCCGTACGTATCTCGTTCAGTTTTGGCATTACCCAGTCGGGAAGTTTCGGCATGGTTCCGCCCAGGTATTCCCAGTTCACGAGGTCTTTGGAGCGTCTGCCGTGGAAGTGTCCATGACCTGTATGCGCATTGCCGTAGGAGGCATCCGTTTGATACATATAGTAGTATCCATCTTCGGCTAAAACGACTGTCGGGTCGTGCACGTTCGCCAAGTTCCATTGAGTACGGTTGGACCAGCTGGCGATGCTTGCATAATTGTCTACGTATTCCGGAGCTACATAATTCTCTAATTGTTCATCAAGGCTTTGGACTACCGGGGTCGACGTGAATGTTTCCGAGTAAGTGTAACGGCTGTCGCCATAAACGTATGCGCGTATGTAGTAAGCTGTATTGATTCTTAAGCCGGAGAGGGTTGCGCTGAAATTCTCGTCTGCTTCCACTACCTTGTCTTTGATAGTAGGATTTGAGACGTTTACACTATAGCAGAATCCCTTCTTGACTACGTTATTCAGATTACCGGTGAGCGATGATTTTACGGTCAGTGAGGTACCCGTAGTTGTAGTTGCTTCGGGAGTGCCGATGGTTATGCCGCTGTTTCTATTGTATTCGATGTTGTCAAGCCCATCGGAGCAAGCCGTGAAAACGAATACCGTCAGCAGGGATAGTAAGAAAAATGTTAGTTTTTTCATTTTAGTGAGTTTTTAAGATCCATACCATTCCTCTTTATCAGAAGAACGGTATGGATGATAAAGAAATTAATCGTTATTCTTATTCATTGAAGACGAGATGACAACTATCAATGGTCAATGCGAAGTTCAGGTCGCTGGAATCCACTGTGTTGATACCTAAATAATATTGGGTGGAGGTGGTACCTTTAGTACCCTGCATCACAGCTTGAACATCGGCGGTTCCATCGCCGTTGTTGGTTACGTAGACCGTAACTTTGGCGCCATTCATACCGGAAAGCCAAGTAGCCCAGTCGCCTTGCGTTCCGTAAACAGTGCAGGCTTGGTATCCATTACTGTCATCTGGTGTGCTGTCCCATCCAAAATTGTCGGCGCGAACCACTGCGTATTCGGTCTTATTGGATTTACGGAGAACCACAACGAAGTTGTTATAGTTGTTGGCCAGACTGCTGTAGTTGGTAAAAGTAATCGCCTTTGTTTTGCCAGAAGGTACGTTGAACTCGTCAGAGAAGGCTCCCCAGAAAGCCGTTGAGTTGTCTTCGGCTCCTACCATGTTGGCTGTGTTGCTCACAACAGAAGCTTCGGAGACGTTGACCGCTACCGTTGTGGTGAATCCTTCTTTGGTGGTAATGGTAATGTTCTGAGAACCGCTCGTTGCAGGAACGGCAGAGAAGCTAAGTTTCGCATTGTCAATGACTACTTGGCTGTTGTCGGAGTACGTTCCTGTAACCACCATACCTGTTGGGTCGAAGGGCATCAAGCAGCTCTTGGTATCTGCTGAAGTGTAGTAATAGTGGTTTGTGCGCGAGGGTTGGGTAGTCACTGCAATTGATTGAAGTACTCCCACAACTTTAAAAGCAGCATAAGCCATAATCGGTTGTTCGCAATTCTCGCCTTTAAAAGTCTTGTTGTAGACAGCCACAAGACTTTTCTCACCCGGCTGCTCTATATCGGGAATGGCTGAGAAAGAGAGTTCGGAAGCCGTTACTGTTTTGGTCACTCCCTCTTCAAAGGTGACTATAGCGGTGATATTAGTTGTGACTTCTTCAAGCGGAGTGCCCATGGGTATCTGCTCAGGCACACCCTGCAGCTTCATCGATATCGGATTCTTGTCTGCGGCAGAAGTAAGGCCACCGATAGGCTCAATGTTAGTTTGCAGAAAGTCGATGTAAGAGCCTTCGGGAACCAGAAAGCAACGTATGCTTGTGTTGCTTGCATCAGCGTTCAGATTTTCTTCCTTATAGGGTTGCACGTAAGTTTTGGTAGCTATGCCATTGGTCATCTTTACAGTGAAAGCATCCGCACTAGTACGGTCAACAGTGAGTGTCACCTTGCCGCCCAGATTCTGTACGTTAGGGTCTTTATTGTCGGCATCGGGATCGAGAAGCATCGTGCCCGAGATGTACTGATAATCGATATGATCGCCCCACTGGGAATTATAAGTTTCAGGGCTGCCTGTGACATCAAAGCGGATGGCGCCGTATTCTTTATATCCTGTACCTCCACGATCTACATCGTTGCTGATGACAAGGGCAAAGTTCTTATAGTACGTATTATCGGATGAGTTGATGTGGAGGTTGAACACTGCATTCCACTTCTCGCCATCGGGTATCACATAATACTTGGAGAACACACTCCACCAACCGGAGGTGAAATCCGTATTTCCGATGGCGTACACATCTTCCTGCATACCTTCAAGCACGTCTTCTTCCGGCTTTTTCTTCGAATCTTCAATTTCCTGTATCTTTTCGGAAATCCAGTCGGGGGCGTTTACGTCATAAAGATCGCCACCCTCGCAGCCTGTCAATGCCAGCAACCCTAAGGCTACGGAACAGCAAGCGTATGTTATTTTTTTGAGTATTTTCATTGTCTTAAATTTAAAGAGTATAATTGATTCACGTTTTTGGTTATTTGCTTAAATCTACAACCGGGCGCACTGTCCAACCATTGTCACGAAAATAAGAAGAGTTATCCGTGCTATAGTTGGCAGAATTACCTTTCAAATTTGGGTTGTTATTCATTAACTGCTGCACAATGGGCAGGAATTCGTGTCCTGGCAAGTAGGTATCGAAAGTACTCTTCAGTTCAGAATCATTTGCGATATCGCTGTAGCTCACAGGATTCTTTACTCCCGTTGTAGAGCGGCGTACTGTACCGTGTTCCTTGAGTTGTTGCAAGCGGCTACTGTCGTAGAAGAAGCCCCAGCGGATGAGGTCGAAGCCTCGACCGAATTCGCAGCCGAACTCTTTAGGACGTTCCACGTTGGCTATTTGTTCGAAGAGTTTGTCGGCAGTGTTGAAGTCTTCGAGTTCTAAGTCTGCCAGGTTGGCGCGGTTACGCACTTCGTTGATCCAGTCGATAGCCTGCTGTGTGGGACCATTGACTTCGTTTTCGCATTCAGCAGCACGTAGCAACACATCGGAATAGCGCATCAGGCGCAGGTTGATACCATCGTGCAAGCCTGTAACGACAGTACTGTACAGACCGGTACGGAGATTCGTGAATTTGGCAATCGGTAGACCACCGTAAGTATTGTTGGTCACGATATTGTCGGCGGCTGTAAGTGTTTGCGTATAAGCTACATTACCATATTCGAAATCCGCCCAGTCGGTTTCGTAGGTCCCGATGGTCCAATAAAGACGGGGGTCGAGTGTACCATTCGTAGTACGTTCTCCTTTAAAAAGCTGGTAGAGCCAAGGTGAAGCTGATATATCGGCCCAACCACCATAATTACCGGGAGCAAAGTTACTCTCAATGGCCGACCCTTGTGTGGCATTGGGGCTTGTGTTCACTGGAGTCCACTCGTCGTCGGTACCTTGCGATCCATAGTCGAGATACTGCACTTCAAAGAGGCTTTCGGCGTTGTTCTCGTATGCTGAACCTTCGCGGAAGTTGTCACCGTAGTTGTCCATCAGTTTATAAGTACCATACTTCTTACCGATGATGTCTTTCAATATCGGGAGTGCTTCGCTGTATTTTTGGCGCATCATGAGGGCGCGGGCATAATAGCCTGCTGCAGCACCGCAGGTAGCACGTCCGCCGGCCCATTCACTGCCTTCATCACGGGAAGGCAATAATTCCATCGCCTCGTGGAAATCCTTTTCTATCTGATCGATTACATCATCGTAGGTGCTGTTGCCGCCATAAAGTCCTTCCAACGAAGAGTAGGTGGCGTAATCTGTGATGAGGGGCGGATTCTGATAATAACCAACCAAGTTGTAGTACGACAGACCGCGCAGGAAAAGCACTTGTCCTTTGATGCGTTTCATTTTATCGGAAAGTTGGCTGTTATCTTCACCGCAACGGGAAATCGTGAAGTTGCACACGTTGATGGTGTAGTACCATTCCCGCCAGGGCCACCACGTAATGTCTGAAGTGACTTCTGCATTAAGGTCATCGAAAGGCATATACCACACTTGTGAAGAGTTCCAAGCCTCATCGCCACGGCACACGTCAATGGTGTAGCCTACACGGGCATAGGAACCCTCCATGCGAATGTGGTTATAGGCGGCAATCACGCATTCCTCCAAATCATCGGCATCAAAGCCGAAAGTACTTGAGGTTTGCTGGTTGGGATTCAACAGTTCCATTCTGTCACTGCAAGAAACCAGCGTGCTAAATCCCAAAATGAGAGCAAGTGAATATTTATTTAGTTTCATATGATATACTTTTAGTATTTAGGTATTAGATAGTAACGATTAGAATGTAAAATGAACGCCACACATGAAAGTGCGTGCAGTAGGATAAGAACAGAAGTTGTATCCCGGGGTGAAAGTCCCTCCCGCATAGTCTACATTATAACCGTGATAGCCGGTGAAGGTGTGGAGATTCTGTGCTGACACGTAGAAACGTACATCGGATACATATTTGCCGAACCACTCGTTAGGGAAGTTATACCCCAATTCTACATTGGCAATCTTCCAGTAGGCTGCGTTCTGAATCTTGCGTTGGCTGAAGAGGTCGTTCCAACCCAAGCTGGCACTGTTGGTGACATAGGTACGTGGCACGTTGGAAAGGTAAGTGCTGCCGTCTTCGCTAAATCGGTTGGCATCGAGCATACCCACCGCTTTGTTTCCCCAGCCGTAGCAAGAGTTAAGCGAGTTGTAGATGTCGTCGCTTACATGATAGTTCAATGCGCCGAAAGTTGCAATGCTCAAGTCAAAACGCTTGTATTCAAAGCGGGCATTAATACCGAAATGAATCTTGGGCATACCGCTGCCCAGTACCACTTGGTCGTTAGCGTCTATTTTACCGTCAGGTTTACCGTCCGGTCCACTCACGTCCTTATAGAGGCAGTCGCCAATCTGGGCACCCTCTTGAGTGGCATGGTTGTCCAAGTCTTCCTGTGTGCGCGCAATACCTTCATAAGCCCAGCCGTAGAACTGACCTATTTCTTGGCCTACATTAGTAATGTATGCTCCGGAAATGTAAGAGTCGGTACCAAAGCCCAACGAAGTCACGCGATTACGCAATGTACTGAGGTTGGCCGAAAGCTCATACTTAAAGTCACGGTCACGGTTGCGGTAGGTAGCCGAGAACTCGAAACCGGAGTTGTTCATAGAGGCGGCATTCATCGTAACGGTGGTATTGGATACACCGGCTTGTTCCGGTACAGGAACAGCATACAGAAGGTCTTCGCTGGTATTCTTGTACCACTCAGCCGTAAACTCCAGGCGGTTGCGGAATAGGGCGAGGTCGATACCCACATTGTAGGTCTTCTTTTTCTCCCATGCCAAGTTATTGTCCACAAAAGTGGAAACGGCAGAACCGGTCACCACGTTACCGTTGAAATTGTAAGTCATGTTGTTGCGCGACATGACAGCTTGATACATATACTCGCCGATATTCTCGTTACCGAGCTCACCATAGCTGGCACGGACTTTGAACATGTTCACGGTATTTGTATTGAATGGAAAGAAGCTCTCTTTGTCGAAGCGCCAGCCCACAGAGACAGAGGGAAAAGTTCCCCAACGGATATTTCTGGTCAGGCGGGAACTGCCATCCCGGCGCACTGTTGCCGAGAATAAATATCTGTCATCGTAATTATAGTTGATACGACCGATGTAAGAGAGGATGGAATGCTTGTACTCGTAGCTTTCAGAATACGTGTCGGAAGCATTTTGGAGCTGTAGGAAATAAGGTTCGGTGAAGTTGATTCCCCATCCGGTCAATAGGTCGGTGTTTTCTTCTTCGTAAGTCTGACCTGCCAAGACGTTGATGTGATGCTTGCCTATCATACCATCGTAAGTAATCACGTTTTCTATCAAAGCATCCGAATAATCGCGTGACGCCTTAGTGAGTCGTTCGTTGCTTTTGGCCAAGTACACGCGGTTACTCTGCACCCATGCGGGAATCCAAGTAAAGTCCTTGCAATGAGTTTTGCTGTAAGAGAGGTTAACTTTATAGTTAAGCTTATGATTTTTGTTATCAACGCCAATCATCTTGAGGATATCCACGTCGGCAGATCCGGTTCCCACGAAGCGATCCACGCGGGTGTTGCGTTGCAGCAGGTTATTTACCAGCAACGGGTTGGAAGCGGAGATGTCACCATGCACGGTATCGTAGTATACGCCATAGCCGTAAGCGTCATAATTGTAGTTGTTGGCGATTCCCACCAAATTATCAAGTACCCATGTAGAAGAATCATAAGCCTTGATGGTGGGCTGCATCAGCAAAGAACCGCGCAACACGTTGGTTACGTCGCCATACAAGCCTTGAACGTACTCGGAAGCATTCGACAAGCCCATGTTGTCTTGGTTGGAGTGAGAGTAAACAAGGCTGGTCTGGAACTTTATAAACTTGGTGTCCATGGTGTTGTTGACACGCGCAGTGTAACGCTCGTAGTTAGGACCGGCACCTTCAAGAGTTCCTTTTTGGTTGAAATAATCTAATGATATATTATAGGTATTATGAGCACCACCCCCGGCGAGGTTCACATTGTGGTTTTGGCGGATACCCGTTTTGAATACTTCGTCAAACCAGTTGGTGTTGGTGTCATCTTGGAAATGATATTTCCCGGTTTCGCTGTTAAGCTTGTATCCCGATGGCAACGTGGTGTTGGAGTTTGCGCATGCCTGACCGAGGTATTGGCTGTACTGGTCAGCATTCATTACATTATAGACACCCTTAGGAATATAATCCACACCGAAGTATCCATTGTAATCCACTTTCAGCGGTTGGTCTTTTTGTCCGCGTTTGGTAGTGATGATAATTACACCGTTGGCGGCACGCGAACCGTAGATGGCAGCAGCCGAAGCATCTTTCAACACCTGGATGGTTTCAATATCGTTTGAAGAGAAATCGCGGATGGAAGTTCCCATGGGAACACCGTCGATAACATATAGAGGAGAGGTGTCGCCGAAAGACCCGACACCACGGATGCGAACCGTAGGATCGGCACCGGGCTGCCCATCGGAAGTGATTTGTACGCCGGAAACTTTACCTTCGAGCATGGTGGAGATGTTGGAGTTTGATGTCTGTTTCAAGGCTTCCGCATCTACTACGGCAACAGAACCGGTTAAGTCTGATTTCTTCTGCGTACCGTAACCCACGACAACCACTTGTTCAAGCATCTGATTATCGGCTTGCAACTGGATAGCTTCAATGATGGCACGATTGCGAACGGCTACTTCACGTTCCTTGAAACCCACATAGCTTATCAAAAGGGTAGCGTTTCCAGAAACCTCCAGTTGGAAGTTTCCATCCAGGTCGGTAATGGTTCCGCCTTGTCCACCTTTAACCTTGACGGTGGCCCCTGGCATGGGTTCACCTTGTTCGTCGACAACTTGACCACGAACTTTGATAGTCGGTGATTGTGCCACGGTAGCCATTGCAGGTGTAGAATACACCGCCATGCCGCCAAAGGTACACAGACTAAGCATTACGGAAAAAAATAAATGTTTCCTCATTTTTAAAAGTATTAAGGTTGTTAATTTAATAGATTAGATTGTTGCTAACTGTATTATGATGTCGGATTGATACACGATCCGACGTTGACTATCGGAGGTAGTCAGGTTACAGACTTCATAAACGTAATGGAATAAATTGGTGAAGGTTGAATTTAGCCAGTGCCATGCACGATGTGATAGCCATTCTTTTGTCATTCTTCATAATATTAAGATTAAAATTAAACTTTAAATACATGGTTCTCTCCCAAAGGATTGAGCACCGATTGCATGACAAAAGTAGAGCTTGTGCTGTAAATGAGGGTGGACAAATGCGTTTTAGAGGTGGATAAACGAATTTTAAGTGTAAAAAACACAGTTTATTATGTAGGATTATCGTTTTTACTCCGATATGTAAACACATTTACCCCGATATGTAACGTCGTTTATGTATCGGAGTAAAGAGCATTCTCCCCCGAGGTAAAACTATTCTTCCTCATTAAGCAGTGAACTCGGTGTCGTATTAAAGTATTTGGTGAAACAACGGGTGAAGTATTTAGGATCGTTGAATCCTACTTCATAAGCTATTTCGGCAATGTTCATGCTTTTGTTTTCCCGGTTTTTCAGCAACAGTTCGCGGGCAATGTTCAGGCGATAGTTTCTTATGAACTGTCCGGCAGATTGTCCGACGAGACTTTGTAGTTTCTTGTTCAGCAGGCTCTTGCTTACACCCGCCGCTTCGCAGAAATCACTGACTTCGAAATAGGAGTTCTTGTAGTTCTCCTTAATGACATCCATGATGCGGTTGAGGAATTTCTTGTCACCCGATTCTTCTTCCATATTCAAGGCATCTACATCCATGGCTATGGCAAACTTCTTTTGATAGCGTTTGCGGTTCTCGAGGATATTCTCTATGCGGGTAAGCAACAGCGTTTCGTCAAAAGGTTTCAGCAGGTATTCGTCTACTCCCATGCGGTAGCTTTCCAGACGTGACTCCTGCGATGTCTTGGCAGTCAGCATAAGGAAAGGGATATGAGAGATAGCGAAGTTCTCCTTTACCCGGTGAGACAGCTCAATGCCATCCATTACAGGCATCATCAGGTCGCTGATGATAAAGTCTACCGCATGCGAGTTTAGGATGGTCAGGGCTTCCCCTCCATGAGCCGCTTCGAGTACATTGTATTTGTCCCGCAGGATAGAACGGATATAGCCGCGCATATCTGCGTTGTCTTCTACAACCAGAATGGACAAACCCTTTCCGGTGTTTTCGGACACCTGTATTGTATCGGCAACCGCAAGCTGCGGAGTAATTTCTACTATTGTTTCCGTAGTACTGTTTTCCGGAGTTACCGGCAGAAGAATGCGCAACGAGCAACCTGTCGTATGGTTGTTTTGTGCATGTATTTCACCGCCATGCATTTGTACGATACGCTTGCACAGATAAAGTCCGATACCGCTTCCCGCCTGTCCGTACATGGGATATTTGGTTTGCCCTTGCGACTGGTAGAAGCGATTGAATATCTTGCTTGTATCCTCATCGGGAATACCGCTACCGGTATCGCTGACGCAGATGTAAAGCGTTGACTTGCTGTCAGCGGCAGAAGGTAGCAAGGCAATGAATAAAGATACGTTTCCTCCGTTGGGCGTGAACTTGATGGCATTGCTCAATAAGTTTGTCAAAACCTTATGCATCGCTTCCTCATCATAGGATATTTCCGGCGAAGGCATTCGGTAATAACGTTTCAATGTAATATCCCTTTCTTTTGCAAAAACTTCGAAAGGCACTATCAGCTCATTGGCAAATTTCAGGAAATTATTCTTCGTTTTCACTATCTCCAACTTGCCAGACTCCACCTTGCGGAAGTCCATAAGTTGGTTGACGAGTGACAGAAGGTATTTGGAATTGCGTTCCACAAAGTGCAGCTGTTCGATGACTTGCGGATTGTAGCTTAGCTTTAGTGCACGCTCTATCGGACCTATAATCAGTGTGATCGGGGTACGGAATTCGTGTGTGATATTGGTGAAGAATGCTATTTTATCCAAAGTAAGTTCCTGTATCTTACGCGTCATCTTGGTAAGCTGTACCTTTTGTCGGGTAATCTTCTCATTCTGTTGTTTCAACATCTGGTTTTGGCGGGACAGTTCTTCAGTCTGTTCTTCCAAGAGTTGTTTCTGTTTTTTCAGTTCATGAGTGCGTTGCTCCACCTTTAGGTGCAATTTTTCCTTTTGCTCTTTCAGACTTCGTATGCGCCATTGGTAGAATTGCCATGTGGCGAGTGCAGCAAGAATGATGACAAGCAGTATAAACCATATTGTTTTGTAGAAATAGGGTTGGATCGTAATTTCAAGTTCTGTGATATTTTCTTCTCCGGCCTCGTCGTATGGGGTGTATTTAACTTGCAGCGTGTACGTTCCCGGAGATAGGTTGGTATAGCTTGCGAAACGTCGGTTGCTGGGTACATGTATCCATCGGTTGTCAAAACCGAGCAGGCGGTAACTGTAAGTAGCGGTGTTGTCGGTTTCGAAGTTAAGTGCCGAGAATTCCAGTGAGAAAGATTTTTCACGTTCGTGTATACAGATTTTTTTGCTTACGGCAATGTTCAGGGGCAGATATTCGCTGCCGGGAAATACTTCTTCGTTTCCTACTTTCAAACGGGTAAAACGGACTTGTGATGGTTGGGTGGGAACAGTAGGCAGATTGCAGTCTATGGCAACCAATCCTGACACTGTACCAAAATAGAGTTTTCCATGCAAGGAGCCAAAGGCGGCATTCCAGTAGAATTGAGTGTCGGCAAGACCATCCTGGCGGGTATAGTTGATAAAACGGTTTTCTGTGGGTTGGAAACGTGACAAACCATTATTGGTTGCTATCCAGATGCATCCTTTATCATCTTCCAAAATGCTACGGATGCTGTTATTGGGTAACCCGTGAGAAGAGTTGTAGCAGATGAAAGATTCTTTTCTGCGTTCGTTCAGTATGCGTTTGTAAATTCCGTAACCATTGCTTCCCAGCCATAGTGTGCCGTCTTGGGTTTCGTAGAAGCAGCAGATTTTTTCTATCAGTCCGGAAGTGGGATTATCCAGTTTATACTTTAGATGACGGTATAGGAATACACTGTCCGGTGATGAGGTGCGACGGGAGTGGAGGTCGATGATATAGACGCCGTCCAGGCAACCTATCCACAACTGCCCGTCCTTGTCGATGATAGAGCCGATGCAGCCGCGTATGTTCTCGCCTGCACGGTTGGCGAGCGGAGAGTGTAGCTTTTTATGTTCCAGGTCGTAGAAGAATAGCCCTTGGTTTGCTCCGATCCACATACCGTTGTTTATAGAGTCGTAAATCAGCGCACCGATGAAGTCAATGGGATAGTTGTTCTTGTTGGCTGCCGTGATTGCTTCTATTCTGCGCTGTGGATTTTGTGGGTTAATGAGATTGATACCGCCACCCCATGTACCTACCCATAGTCTTCCTTCTCCATCAGCGGTAATGGCGCTTACCGAGTTGTGGGTAAGTACGCCGCTCTCGTACGTATAGTGGGTGAAACTGTCACTTCCCGCTTCTTTTTTGTTCAGCCCTCCCTCTACTGTTCCTACCCATAAGTTGCCGCCATGATCTTCGTAGACGGCATTCACCGGATTGTGGGAGATAGTTTGGAGATTCTTATTATCATACTGATAATTCTGTATGGACAGACATTTGGCGGTCATTTTATTGATGCCGCCGCTTTCGGTTCCTACCCAGATATGTTTTCCCTCTACGGTTATGCAGTTAATGAAATTGCTGTTCAGGAGTCTGCTGCCGGTATTGGATACCTGGTCACTTATACGCTCAAAGTTGTCTTTTATGGGGTTATATATATTGATACCTTTCAGGCTCGCAACCAGTAATTGTTTATCATTGGTTACGGCAAGACAGGTCAGGAAGTTCTGTGAAAGGGAATATGGATTACCGGAGACATGCACATATTGTTTTACTATATCTTCGTTCTTATTATATCGGTACAGACCCTTGTCGGTGGCGATCCATACTTCATTCTCTTTGGCTATGAAGTCTGTAAAATATAGATCAGGTGCAAAGCTCAGACAATCGGCGATCAGTGTTTCTTTTAGTTTGCCTTGTACGGTCATGCCTACTTTGCATAATTGCCCGTTGATACCTATCCATACTTTCCCTTCATTTTCCACATCCTTAAAGGTTATGTCGTATCGGTAAGGATTGGGGACTTCCAGCGAATGAATACTTTCTATATCTCCATTGGCGCGGAAAGCGATACGGTGCAGGCTGTTGCCGCAATACAGCCAGATACATCCGTTAGCATCTTGTGTGACCATGAATGCCGGTTGCTTGATGAGTGCTTCCAGCTTTTTCCAAGGGTCATAGGGTAGTACGGATTGCATGGTTGTCAGGTCGATAATATCTGTACCCCCTTCTGATACAACCCAAAGCCGCCGGAAGTTGTCTTCGTGGACTTTGCGTATGAAATTACTTTTGAGCTGGCAATGCGGGGTAGCCGGAGTGAAGTTGATGAATTCGTAGCCGTCGTATCTGGATAGTCCGCCGCCCGACATGGAAATCCAAAGAAAGCCCTGTCGGTCCTTGTATATATCGTCGACAAAATTATTGGGAAGCCCCTCATTCATGGTTATATAGATTGTGTTATACCGGTTGGTAAAAGACTCCTGCGCCCACAAGAAAGCGGGGCTCGCCAAAGCGATATATAATATAATAAGGTGGAAAAATTTGTGCATTGTATTATCATTTGGTATTAGCAAAAGCAAAGTTAATAGATTACTTGTGATGACAATAAAAAGTTAACGGTCTTTTTGGACAGTTGGCATATTGTCCACCTTAAATGTCCATATATCCACCTCTTCAGGTTTGGGCGTGGCGTACATTTGCAATATAATTTATTATTCGCTGATATTATGAAAAAGTTGCTATGTATGGTTGTTTTGGCTATGGCAGTTCTGTATGCCGGCTGCAACTCTCCGGTTTTTACTCCTTCCGCTTCGCCTAATCCCTGGCAAGATGACTATTCCGCATTGTCTTCTATGGACAATTATCGCTCGTGGGGAACTTACAATGTACACGATCCGTCGTGTCGTAAATTGGGTGACTACTATTATATGTATTCCACCGATGCTATTTTAGACGAAAACCGCAAAGAAGCCGTGGAGAAGAATGTTCCGTTGGGTTTCATACAAGTGCGTCGTTCCAAAGACCTTGTCAAGTGGGAATTTGTCGGCTGGGCTTTTCCCGAAATACCGCAGGAGGCTGTAGAATGGGTACGTTCGCATGCGGACGGAAAAGGGGCAACCAATATCTGGGCTCCTTATATAATACCCTCTGGTGACAAATACAGACTTTATTATTGTGTCTCGGCTTTTGGCCTTAAGGCATCTTATATTGGATTAGCAGAATCCACGTCTCCCAAAGGTCCCTGGACACAGCGGGGATGTGTGGTAAAGACAGATAATACCTCGGCCATGAACGCTATCGACCCGAGTGTCATTGTTGATTCCGTCACCGGGAAATGGTGGATGCATTACGGTTCGTTTTTCGGTGGGTTGTATTGCGTGGAATTGAATCCGGAAACCGGGCTTCCTGTCAAGGAAGGAGATAAGGGACATCTTACCGCCCGTCGTGCTAATTATTGGAAAGATAATCTGGAAGCTCCCGAAATCGTATATAATCCCGATTTGAAACAATATTACTTGTTTGCCTCTTATGATCCGTTGATGACTACTTATAATGTGCGGGTAGGACGCTCAGATAAGGCGGAAGGTCCGTTTCTCGATTTTTTTGGAGTAGAATTGAAAGATACCACTAATAATTTTCCTATCTTGACGGCTCCATATCGTTTCAATAATCATCCGGGGTGGGCAGGTACGGGACACTGTGGCGTCTTTACTTCGGATGAAGGACAATACTTCATGGTGCATCAAGGACGTTTGTCACCGCATAATCAAATGATGGATCTCCATTTGCGTCAGGTGTTTTTTACGCCTGACGGTTGGCCGGTAGTATCGCCTGAACGTTATACAGGTAGTGCTCCCCGTAAATTCTCGGCAGCAGATATGACAGGCGAGTGGGAGATTATACGTGTACAGGAACCGGCGTATGAACGTCGTTTGCAGGCGGGCCAAATTCTGTGGGGCGAAGGTCAGCTAAAAGAAGAAGAATGTAATGTCTCCGGCATACTTTCTTTTGATAAAAATGGATGTTTAGGTGAAAATAAAGGCAACTGGAAACTTTCGGAAGCCGGGCAATTATTATCTTTGATGCTGGATGGCGAGTTCATAGACAATCTGATTGTTTTTGCCGGACATGATTGGGAAAATGAAAAGGAAACCGTTCTTTTCACTGGTCTGGATAGTCGTGGCAGGTCTGTATGGGGAAAGAGAATTAAATAATCATATATACATTTTATACCATGAAAAAATACAAAGGATTATTGGTGGTGCTGGCTCTTGCAGCAGGCTCGGCACTTCAAGCACAAACAAATGAATTAGTGATACAAGCCGGAAAACCGGGAGCGGAAATTCAGCCTACCATGTACGGCTTGTTTTTTGAAGACATCAATTATGCTGCCGACGGCGGTCTGTATGCCGAACTTGTGAAGAATCGCTCATTTGAGTTCCCGCAACATTTTATGGGATGGAAGACATTCGGTAAAGTATCTCTGAAAGATGACGGCCCTTTTGAAAGAAATCCGCATTATGTACGTCTGGCGTATGCTGGACATCCGCATAAACAAACGGGGCTGGATAACGAAGGCTTTTTCGGTATCGGCGTAAAGAAAGGAGAGGAGTATCGTTTTTCCGTATGGGCACGCGTGCCGGAAGGAGAAGCCACAGGTAAAATTCGTGTGGAACTGGCCGATACAAAATCTATGGGCGAGCAACAGGCTTTTGCCACTGCCGACTTAACGGTCGACTCAAAAGAATGGAAGAAATATCAGGTGATATTAAAGTCGGAAGTGACTAATCCGAAAGCCATTCTCCGTATCTTCCTGGCTTCACCGCAAACGGTGGATTTGGAGCATATCTCCCTCTTCCCGGTAGATACCTGGAGAGGACATGAAAACGGGCTTCGTAAGGATTTAATGCAGGCATTGGCAGATATAAAGCCGGGGGTGTTCCGTTTTCCCGGAGGATGTATTGTAGAAGGTACTGACATAGCATCACGTTACGACTGGAAAAAGTCGGTAGGTGCGGTAGAGAACCGTTCGCTGAATGAGAACCGTTGGCACTATACTTTCCCGCATCGTTTCTTTCCCGACTATTATCAAAGTTACGGTCTGGGATTTTATGAGTTCTTTCAACTTTCCGAGGAGATTGGCGCGGAACCGTTGCCGGTATTGAGTTGCGGTCTGGCTTGCCAGTTCCAGAATCCGAATGAGGATGCACATGTGGCCCTTTGTCATTTGGACAGCTATATTCAAGATGCGCTCGATTTGATAGAGTTTGCGAATGGCGCTGTTGATACCCCATGGGGAAAGGTGCGTGCCGATATGGGACATCCCGCACCGTTTAATCTGAAATTTATCGGTATAGGTAATGAGCAGTGGGGAAAGGAATATCCCGAACATTTGGAACCGTTTGTCAAGGCTATCCGCAAGGAGTATCCCGACATCAAGATCGTGGGTAGCTCCGGTCCCGATTCCGAAGGAAAGCAGTTTGAATATCTCTGGCCGGAAATGAAAAGATTGAAAGCGGATTTGGTAGACGAGCATTTCTATCGTCCTGAGGCATGGTTTCTCAGTCAGGGAGCGCGCTATGACGACTACGACCGTAAAGGTCCGAAAGTTTTTGCCGGAGAATATGCGTGTCACGGTAAGGGTAAGAAGTGGAATCATTTCCACGCTTCATTACTCGAAGCGGCCTTTATGACCGGATTGGAACGGAACGCGGATGTTGTACACATGGCTACTTATGCACCGTTGTTTGCCCATGTAGAAGGTTGGCAGTGGCGTCCGGACATGATATGGTTTGATAATCTGAATTCCGTACGGACGGTGAGCTATTATGTACAGCAGCTTTTTGCAACGCATAAAGGAACGAATGTACTCTCTCTGACTATGGATAAAAAGCCCGTAACAGGTGCTGAGGGGCAGAACGGATTGTTTGCAAGTGCCGTGTGCGATAAGAATAAGAAGGAAATCATTGTGAAGGTAGCCAATACTTCTGATAAGATGCAACCTTTATCTCTGAATTTTAACGGGTTGAAGAAGAAAGAAGTCCTGTCGGGAGCACGTTGCATCAAACTTTCTTCCGCAGATATGGATATGGATAATACAATTGAGAATCCGACGGCAATTGTACCACAAGAAACTTCTTTGAATATTGATGGACAGACATTGAACGTGGATTTGGAACCCGCTACATTTGCGGTGTATATCTTGAAGTATTGACTTCTTTTATTTTCTTAATTTCTAAAGAAATTATCATGATGAATAATTGGTTTTTGTTTTGGGTTGGTTCTTTGATGCTGACAGTCCCGCAAGGACTATCGGCGCAAAGTGACACAACCTTTGTTGCTACGGGAAATCCGATTGTGAAGTATAAGTTTATAGGAGATCCGGCAGCAATGGTGCATGACGGAAAAGTGTATATCTATGGCGGTCATGATGAGTGCCCTCCACCGGCAGAACATTATGACCTGAAAGAATGGTGCGTATTTTCTTCTCCTGACCTAAAGACCTGGACGGAACATCCCGTACCTTTAAAGGCCAAAGACTTTTCCTGGGCAAAAGGTGAGGCTTGGGCAAGCCAAGTAATAGAGCGCGACGGTAAATTTTATTGGTATGTAACGGTAGAACATAAGACTATTCCCGGCAAATCTATCGGTGTGGCCGTATCCGATTCACCGGTTGGCCCGTTTGTCGATGCTCGCGGTTCCGCTCTTATCACCAACGACATGACAACAGACCGCAGTAAAAGCTACTGGGATGATATAGACCCCACCGTCTTTATTGATGACGACGGGCAGGCTTATCTGTGTTGGGGCAACAGTCAGTGTTATTTCGCCAAGCTGAAAAAAAATATGATTGAGTTGGACGGTCCTATCATCCCCCTCGACCTCCTTGGTTTTACTGAAGCTCCCTGGATTCATAAACGCGGTGACTGGTATTATCTCTCATATGCTGCAGAATTTCCCGAGAAACTATGTTATGCCATGAGTCGTAGCATTACAGGTCCCTGGGAGTACAAGGGTATCTTAAACGAACTCGCCGGCAATTGCAATACGAACCATCAAGCCATTATTGAGTTCAAAGGTGACTGGTATTTCATATATCATAATGGTAGCATCAATACTGCCGGTGGAAGTTTTCGGCGCTCAGTCTGTATAGAACGTCTGTATTATAATGAAGACGGAAGTATGAAACGTGTACAGATGACGACAGAAGGGGTGCAATAAAATAGAACTCAGTTAAAAAAATAATCAAAATGAATGAAAATAAGTTTTAATTTAGGTAATAGGATAATAATACAAAAATAGGGTGATATTGTGGACAACCACTCTATCACCCTATCACTTTATAGCTTTATTACTTTTTCTCTTTTATTCCAGTCTGCGAGCACCGTCACTGATTACTACGTCGTAAACTTTCGGACTTCTACCGAACTTCTTGCTAAATTCGTCCTTTGCTCTTTCAATAAATGTACCGTACAATTCATCTTTTACCAGGTTGATGGTACAGCCACCGAATCCACCACCCATTACGCGTGAACCGGTTACACCACAATCAAAAGCAAGATCATTCAGGAAGTCGAGTTCTTCGCAACTTACTTCATATAATTTGCTCATGCCATGATGAGTTTCATACATTTTTTGACCTACTGTTTCATAATCTCCTCTTTCCAAAGCATCACAAACGTCAAGTACGCGTTGAATTTCTTCAATTACGTATTCAGAGCGCATATAGTCTTCTGGGCTGATGTCAGCTTTTGCTTCTTCAAGCATTTCCATAGTACAGTCACGTAAGAATTCCACATGCGGATGTTTCTTTTGGATAGCGGCAACAGCGGCTTCACAACTTTGGCGACGCTTGTTGTACGCAGAAGATGCCAACTCGTGTTTAACAACGGAGTCTACCAATACCAGGCGATAACCTTTCGGATCGAACGGGAAATATTGATATTCCAGTGAGCGGCAATCCAAACGGATCAGACTGCCTTTCTTACCGAATACAGAAGCAAATTGATCCATAATACCGCAGTTCACACCGCAATAATTATGTTCCGTTGCTTGTCCGATTTTTGCCAATTCGAATTTGTCAATTTTATTATCACCGAACAAATCGTTCAATGCGTAAGCGTAAGTGCTTTCCAATGCGGCGGAAGAAGACATACCTGCACCCAAAGGCACATCGCCTGCAAAAGCTGTATTGAATCCCTTAATTTCTACACCACGTTTAATCATTTCGCGACATACACCGAAAATATATCTTGCCCAACTGGCGCGGGGAGCATCTTCTTCGTTCAAGCCAAATTCCACGTAGTCTTTTAAATCAATGGAATAAGCTTTTATTGTGTTTGTGCCATTCGGTTTGATCTCTGCAACCATACCCTTGTCGATAGCCCCGGGAAATACAAAACCACCGTTATAGTCTGTGTGCTCACCGATGAGGTTGATGCGTCCCGGAGAAGCATATACTGCTCCTGTTGTTCCGTCAAAGTGTTTGATGAAACGGCTTCTTACGTATTCTATATCCATGATACTATATTTTATAAGGTGAATAAATCTAATTACCTCTATTGATTATCAGTCAACTTTAATATCCTTATTTACATTTTTACAACCTACCAAACCGTAGAACAGCAGATAAGCAAGTGCGATGATGATTACCCAATAACTCTGCATGAATCCGGCCATATCGGCTACCAAGCCTTGGATAACCGGCAGGATACCGCCACCACAAACCAATACCATAAATAAACCGGATGCGGCTGCCAGATATTTACCTAATCCTTCTACTGCAAGGTTGAAGATACCACCCCACATGATTGAAGTACAAAGTCCTACTAATACGAGGTACATAGCATTGATGGGCACTTCTGCAAGTCCGAAAGATAAACCGCCCGTTGCGCTTTGTTGGAGTACCGGCAAGTTAATAAGAGAACTTGTAGGTGAGAAAATGGCGAGTAATACCAAAATCAAACCTAAGCCGGAAGTAAAGGTAAGCATTGCTTTACTGGAAATTTTAGCACCTAATGATGCACCGGCCAAACGTCCGATCAACATCAGGAACCAATAAGTTCCTACTACAAAGCCGGAAATAGTGGAAGCGATACCTGCTCCGCCTTTTTCTACCGGGTCTGTCAGGAATAGATTTAAAGTACCCGGTACACCCACTTCAATACCTACATATACGAAAATCGCGATAGCACCCAATATGAAATGGCGGAATTTCAAAGCTCCCGACATCAATTTACCGATAGGTTCTGTTGCGGTAGCTGTATTGGGCTCCGGTATAGGAACGAAGAGGAGTACAAAGAACGCAAAAGCGAATACTGCCATTGCTGTATACATTACAGGGAATATCTGGGAGATAGTTGCTTTTTCAATAGAACCGGCAATAAGAATACCTACGAACATAGGAGTAATAGTTGCCATTACAGAGTTGAAAGAACCACCTACCTGGATAAGTTGGTTTCCCTTGTTTCCTTCGCCACCCAGCTTGTTCAACATCGGGTTAACGACAGTGTTAAGCAGACACATGGAGAAACCTGCAATAAATGCACCGATCAGATATACGGCAAAAGCCATTTCAGGGCTGGAATGACCGGAAAGGAATTGGATACCTACACCAACGAAACCGATAGCTACTGCAATAAGGGCTGTTTTCTTATATCCTACTCGTTGTAATAAAATACCGCTTGGAATTCCCATTACTGCATATGCAATAAAGTTACCAAAGTTACCCAGCATACCTAATGCATTGGATACTGAGAATTGGTTTTTCAATACAATTCCCATTGGAGCGGCAAGGTTGGTAACAAATGAAATCATACCAAAAAGGAAAATCATCGTAATAATTGCGATAAGTTTACCATTCTGTTTTTGTTGTGTCATGGTTAATAAATTTTATAAGTTTATAATTAGGTTAGTTATTTCGTTATTCTATTCTTCTACGCCAAATTTATAAATGGTGACTTGTTGATATTCGTCTCCCGGGAGTAACACAGCTGATGGAAAATGGGCTTTGTTAGGAGTATCGGGGAAGCATTGGGCTTCGAAACATAATGCACTTCGTGCGGGGAAAGTTGCACCATGAGCACCGGCGAATCCACCTAACCAGTTGCCGGTGTAGAGTTGTACTCCATTTTCTGTAGTATACACTTCCATGGTTCGTCCACTGATTGGCTCTGTACAAGTTGCTGCAAGATTTAATTCTCCACATTCTGTTTTATTCAGTACATAGCAGTGGTCGTATCCGGCTCCGTTAATAAGTTGCTGGAATTTATCATCAATGCGTTCACCGATAGTATGCGGTGTACGGAAATCCATCGGCGTTCCTTCAACTTTTAGTATCTCACCGGTAGGTATCGAAACTTCATCGATGGGAACATAAAAATCGGCATTGATTGTGACGATATTGTTCAGAATGGTAGTTGTAGGATTGGCAATGCCTGCCAAATTGAAAAAACCGTGATTAGTCAGGTTGACAACGGTTGCTTTATCGGTAGTGGCCCGGTATTCTATAACCAAAGCATTGGTTTCGTCTTCCAGTCGATAAGTCATTTCCACATCCAGATTACCGGGAAAACCCTCTTCACCGTCGATTGAAGTATAGCTGAAAATAACAGTAGATGGATCGGGTTGTGTCGCGTCCCATACGCGGGTGTGGAAACCGGTTGGTCCACCGTGTAATGAATTTGGACCGTTGTTGATGGTTAAGTGGTGTTCTTCACCATATAAAGTAAATTTACCTTTTGCTATTCGGTTGCCATAACGTCCAATGGTAGTATTCAGGAATGGTTCGGGACTGTTTATTACACTATCAATACTGTCGTGTCCTAAAACTACATTAGCATATTTCCCATTTTTGTCAGGCACCATGATTGAAAGAATTGCGCAACCGTAGTTGGTTACTGCTACTTCCATGCCTTGAGCATTTTTAAGTATATATAAATCTGTTTTTTTGTTGTTTAAATTCTTCTGAAAGGCTTTTCTGTCCAAACCGGACAGATTACTTTCTGTTGGAGCGGTGTCTGTCATATTCATGGTATTATTAATTTTCTTGCAAATAAAAAGAAATTCTTTTGTTCCCCCAAGTAATTGCAAAGAAATGTGGAGAACATTTTAGGAAAGTTTAGCGTTTAACAAATGGAAGACAAATTGATATTTTTTGTATGTTTGTCCCGTTAATCTAAAAAGTATTACATCATTATTGAATTGTACAAATTAAAACAACGAATGTATCCTCTAAAATTTGAGCCTATCCTGAAGCAGACACTTTGGGGGGGCGACAAGATTATTCCATTCAAACATTTGGATGAAAACCTGTCGAATGTAGGTGAGAGCTGGGAAATCTCGGCAGTAGAAGGTAGCGAGTCAATAGTTGCCAACGGTGTGGATAAAGGGCGTACTTTACCCGAAATGGTTCGGAAATATAAAGAAGAACTGGTAGGTGAAGCCAATTATGCACGTTTTGGAGACAAATTTCCGCTATTGATAAAGTTTATTGATGCCAAATTGGATTTATCTATTCAGGTACATCCGGGAGATGAGTTGGCAAAGAAACGCCATAACAGCTTTGGTAAAAATGAAATGTGGTATGTCATAGACGCTGATAAAGGTGCAAAATTGATTTCCGGTTTTGCTGAACAGATCGCTCCGAAAGACTATAAGGGAAAAGTACACGATGGAACTTTTGCTGATGTCCTTCAGACATGTGCCATACAGCCGGGTGATGTGTTCTATGTACCTGCCGGTCGTGTACATGGTATTGGTGCCGGAGCATTTGTTGCAGAAATTCAACAGACATCCGATATTACTTATCGTATTTTTGATTACAATCGTAAAGATAAGGATGGCAAATCCCGCGAATTGCATACAGCCCAGGCCATGGATGCCATTAATTTTGCTGATGTGCAAGACGATTTTCGTACGGAGTATGAGCATGTAGCGAATGAACCGGTTGAAATGGTGGCAAGTCCGTATTTCACAACGTCTGTTTATGACATGACGGAAGAAATAACTTGTGATTATTCTGAATTGGATTCGTTTGTGATTTTTATCTGTGTAGAAGGGGCTTGTCGTTTGATAGATGACAGCCAGAATGAAATAACTTTGTGTGCCGGTGAGACTATTTTGTTACCTGCCGTCATTCAGGAAGTAACTATCGTACCCGAAGAAGAGGGTGTGAAGCTGCTGGAAACGTATGTGTAAATTAGTGCACTATACTTAGTTAACTTTATTGTTTCAACGAAGTTAACTAAGTAATATGTAGTTAGTTAACATCGTAATAAAAGGAAGTTAATATCAATAGTCATATGATGTTAACTTCCTTTTTATAATATTTGTTGTTAAAAAAATACTCTTTATTGAAAGAGTGATTCTATGATTGCCAATCCTGAGATTTTTAGTGTCTAAATGTGTTTCTGACTTTTTTCATCAGCTTCATTCCGAGCATAACTCCGTCGAATATAGCCATACCAGTGTTGAAAGCACGCATTATAGCAGTGCCTTTGTCTGCTGCGGGAGCAAGCGGTGCAAATAAGTTTTTGGCGGTATCTGCCATGATTTGCTTTTGCGTACGCAATTCTTTCAGCGCTTCCGCTTTTTTTTGCTGAAGGCTTTCTAAAGTAACTATATCTATTTTTGAAGCGTCATTCATATTCATGATATTTTTTTATTCTTGGTTACTATCGATGAATAGTCCGGCAATGAATTTTGCCATTGGATTAATGACGAACTTCTTGCGGAATACGACGATTAATACTATTAATAAGATGTTGAAGCAACTTATCAGAGCGAAACTTACCATCAATCCCCCCACTATCGGATCTAATATATAGGCCAAGGTGAATGATAGATAGAACAAGGCCACCATGCCAAGGATGACGATTAACAATACAAGTATAAGTGTGGAAAGTAAAATGGTCAATTTTTCCGTTACTTCCAATTGAGTATATTTTTTCTGGAGTTCCAGATATTTCTTGAACTCGACAAATAGCTGTTGGATGTTCTCAATACTGTTATCGTCTGCAAACATAGTGGCTTTGTTTTGAAATGTAATTTGAGTTATTCGGTTGCTTCGCCTTTTATTTCTGCAGCGATTTCGTCAACCAGATTTTCCATCTCACTTCTGTTTAGCCGGATACCTTTTTTGCGAAGAATTTCTGCGATTTTATGACGTGTATCTTCACCTTTTTCCGGTGCAAACAGAATACCAATGGCTGCGCCTACTGCAGCACCGCCTAAAAAAGCTGCTAAAACATTTAATCCTTTCATAATAATACTCCTTTCTTTTATTAAGTCTATACGACAAAGCTAACAATTATTTTTGAAAGTTTGTTCATTATTGTTCGGAAATCTATGCGGAAATGAACTAATATTTGAACACAGAGATACGGAGACACAGAGAGGGAAAATAAATGAATAGAGAATGGCGACTGCGTTGCTGAGAGCACACAGAGATGTTTGTATAGGCGTGTGATGTAGTCGCTACTCTGTGTCTCCGTATCTCCGTGTTCAAAATTAAATAGCGTAAAGTAGATAAAAATATACTTTTAGGATTTCTTTTTAGGTTGTCCCTGCTGCGTCTGTTTTTTTCTTCTCCAAAAATCTCCGTTGGCACGACTACCTCTATATACCTTATTTTCTTTGGCTTTTGTCTTGATTTCTTCGGTTTTTACTTCTTGCGCTTTTATACCATCGGAAGTAATAAAAGGATGTTCTTTGATTACCGGTATGTTTTTTCCGATTAGTTTCTGAATATCTTTCAGGTATGGAAGCTCTTCGGATTCACAGAATGAAATTGCTACACCGTCATGTCCGGCACGACCGGTTCGTCCAATGCGATGGACGTATGTTTCGGGTATATTCGGTAGCTCGTAGTTAATAACATGCGAGAGTTGGTCTACATCAATACCGCGTGCGGCAATATCTGTAGCAATCAATACCCGTAATGAATGGCTCTTGAAACCGGTTAATGCACGCTGGCGGGCGTTTTGTGATTTATTTCCGTGAATAGCTTCAGCTCCGATGCCTGCTTTGTTGAGTATGCGTGCCAATTTGTCCGCACCGTATTTGGTACGGGTGAAAATGAGTACCGATTCTATTTCCGGGTTTTTCAATAGATGGAGCAGCAAGTCTTTTTTCTCTTTCTTTTCAACAAAATAAACCGATTGCGAAATGGTATCGACAGTTGAAGAAGCGGGGGTAACCTCTACCTTCTCCGGGTGGGTAAGCATTGTGTTTGCCAGCTTTTCTATTTCAGGCGGCATGGTAGCAGAGAAAAAGAGAGTTTGTCTGTGAGGGGGCAACAGCTTTACAATACGGCGTATGTCATGGATGAATCCCATGTCGAGCATACGGTCTGCTTCGTCGAGTACAAAAAAGTCAAGTGTCTTTAAATTGATAAACCCTTGGTTGATAAGATCCAGTAAACGTCCCGGAGTTGCAACAAGTATCTGTATTCCGCGCTTAAGCTCGTCTGTTTGCGGCTTTTGTCCGACACCGCCGAAGATAACCGTATGTCGTAAGCCGGTGTATTTGCCATAAGCTTCGAAACATTCTCCGATCTGTATCGCTAATTCCCGGGTAGGCGTCAGTATTAACGCTTTTATTCCCTGACGGTTATCTGTTTTATACAACTTTTGTAGGATAGGAATGGAAAAAGCGGCTGTTTTGCCGGTTCCGGTCTGGGCGCACCCTAATAAATCTTTTCCTAAAAGTAATGTGGGTATGGATTTCTCCTGTATGGGAGTGGGGGTGGAATACCCCTCTTCTTTGAGAGCTTTTAATATTGGCTCTATCAGTTTCAAATTTTCAAATGTCATGTAGTTGAAATCAATTGGGCCTCACGCCCTGTTTTGTATTTGGCAAAGGTACGACAAGAGACTCGTCCAATTGTTTTTTAGCTTTACTATATTACGCATTTTAATTATATTTAACTGCATTTGGAGATGTTGGATAAGAGGTTAGGCGTACTTTTGTCTCCTAATTAAGAAAAAGATTAAAAAGAGAAAGGATGAAAAGATTGCTAAATGGAAAAATACTTTTGCTTTTGATGTTTGTTGTAATGGCATGTGCTTCTTGTATGAACGATGGTGGTTCAGACTGGGTAGGTAAATGGCAATTGCGCGAGTATCAGTATCCTGATGGCACAGTACAGAAAGTTGACAGTATTTTTTATGGTTTTCAGAAAGGGAGTTTTTTGGCATATTGCATGAACGAAGGAGGAACCTATGAAGGCTTTTATGGATATTATAAATTGAAAGATGATGAAATTTCCATAACTTTGTGGCCGGATAATACTTACGGTTATGAAGCGGAACATGAGGAATTGGTGAACTCTGCGAGTTATAAGAAGTTTTTTAATTGGGGGGAGACTGGTGAACGGACATTCAAAGTGGAAGAGCTGACCAATAAGAAGATGCGACTGAACTATGCAGGAATTAAATATGTTTTTCGTAAGTATTGAGTTAACCCTTAGGAATAGATATAAGTTACTAACAAAAAATAATTGGAAAAGATGAAAAAATTAGCAGTATTAGGAATGGGAGTATGCATTGTACTGGCATTCTCTTCTTGTAAATCAAGTGAAAGCGCTTACAAGAAAGCATACGAAAAAGCAAAACAGCAGGAATTGGCGGAGCCGCAAACTACTCCGGCGGTGGAAGAAGTTACTTCGGTCAGTGCTCCGGTAGAAGCTAAAGTCGTAGAAAGCGCTCCGATAGGTACGATTCGTCAGGAAAAGGTAACATATGTGTCTGGTAGTGCTTTGAAAGATTACAGTGTGGTATGTGGTAGTTTTGGCGTAAAAGCTAATGCTGAAAATCTGAAAGACTTTTTGGATAGAGAAGGTTATAATGCTACCATCGCATTCAATGCGGAAGCTGCAACATACCGTGTGATTGTAAGCACTTATGCTGATAGAACTTCGGCTGCTAATGCTCGTGATGCATTTAAGGCTAAATACCCTAATCGTCAGGATTTTCAGGGTGCTTGGCTGTTGTATCGCATCAACTAATTTGAATTCTTTTTGGTAATTCATAGGAAAGGGGTATTTTCCTCCTTTCAGGATAAGGCAGTAACTGGGAAGTTACTGCCTTTTTCATAATCAGTTGGAAATGATTGTGAAAACTCTGTTTCGGCGATTGTGAAAAGTACTTATAAACTCTCTCTTTCGTTTAAAAGAAGTTATAAAACGGAAAGTAGAAACTTTTTAAGGTGAAAAAGTTTTTATTTTTGCACTTCATATTTTAGAATATAATATGGAACGACAATATATACTTAA
This sequence comes from uncultured bacterium, assembly GCA_905215345.1. GTDB lineage: Bacteria > Bacteroidota > Bacteroidia > Bacteroidales > Bacteroidaceae > Bacteroides. Next base: position 14,073 of record CAJMPR010000001.1, on the reverse strand, counting down.
TGCAATTGACGCGGCATTGCGTGCCGGTGAAGTTATTCTTTCCATTTACAACGACCCGGCATCAGATTTTGAAATCGAAAAAAAAGCGGATAATTCCCCGTTGACAATTGCCGATAGAAAGGCGCATGAAATAATCGCCGGTTATTTGCAAAATACCCCTTATCCTTTACTGAGTGAAGAAGGTAAACATCTGCCTTATGAAGAACGCCATACATGGGATACTTTATGGATTGTAGACCCATTGGACGGAACCAAAGAATTTATAAAACGAAATGGGGAGTTTACCGTAAATATTGCTTTGGTGCATAATTCCATACCCGTAATGGGAGTCATATATCTTCCGGTGAAGAAAGAACTATATTTTGCAGAAGAGACATTGGGGGCATACAGGCTTTCTGATATCGTTTTTCGTGGAGAAGTGTCTTTGGAAGAGTTGATGAATGCCGCTGTTCGCCTGCCGGTTATGAATGAGCACGATAAATATACAATTGTAGTATCCCGTTCACATCTATCTCCGGAAACAGAGGAGTATATAGAACGGATGAAACGCCTTCACTCGAATGTAGAATTGATTTCCAGCGGGAGTTCTATCAAAATCTGTTTGGTTGCTGAAGGAAAAGCGGATGTTTATCCTCGTTTTGCTCCGACAATGGAATGGGATACGGCTGCCGGCCATGCTATAGCACGTGCAGCCGGTATGGAGATTTATCAGGCTGGTAAAGAAGAGTCTTTGCAGTATAATAAAGAAGATTTGTTGAATCCTTGGTTTATAGTAGAGCCCAGGCGTAATTAAATAACGACTTGTATATATGACATTTGATCTCATATTCGTGCTTTTAGCACTGTTGGGCATGGTAATAGCCTTGATACTGGACAAGATGCGTCCTGGAATGGTGCTCTTTTCGGTGGTGGTGGCTTTTCTGTGTGCAGGTATCTTGACGCCAAAGGAAATGCTGGAAGGGTTTAGTAATAAGGGAATGATGACGGTTGCCATGTTGTTTTTGGTCAGCGAAGGTATCCGTCAGTCCGGAGCTTTAGGACAAGTTATCAAGAAGCTTCTTCCGCAAGGAAAGACTACTGTATTCAAAGCGCAACTTCGGATGCTGCCGACTATTTCTTTCATTTCCGCTTTTTTGAATAATACGCCGGTTGTTGTCATTTTTGCCCCGATAATCAAGCGTTGGGCTGAATCTGTTAAAATTCCCGCTACCAAATTTTTGATTCCTCTTTCTTATGTGACTATTCTTGGCGGTATTTGTACATTGATAGGTACATCCACTAATCTGGTGGTGCATGGTATGATATTGGAGGCCGGTTATGAAGGCTTTTCCATGTTCGAACTGGGAAAGGTCGGTATTTTTATAGCGATAGCAGGTATTATTTATTTGTTTTTATTTTCTTCCAAGCTTTTACCGGATGTCCGTAAAGATGCCGTGAAGTTGGATGATGAACCGGAAGAACCTAGCGATTTGCATCCGGTAGAAGTTGTGTTAGGTCCACGCTTTCCCGGTATCAATAAAAAATTGGGAGCATTTAATTTCAAGCGTCATTATGGTGCGGAAGTAAAAGAAATCAAACGTAACGGTCAAAGTTATACGCAGAATCTTGAAAATGAATATTTTCGTGAGGGTGATACATTGGTGGTTATGGCGGATGATTCTTTTATGCAAACTTGGGGTGAGTCATCGGTTTTCGTCATGATTGCCAATGGTAAGGATAACGAGCCTGTTGCCAAGAAGGGTAAACGGTGGTTTGCTCTTGCCTTGCTTGTATTGATGATTACGGGGGCAACGGTTGGTGAATTGCCTGCTATAAAGGAAGCTTTTCCAAATATAAAACTGGATATGTTTTTCTTTGTGTCGGTTACGACTATTATCATGGCATGGACAAAGATATTTCCGGCTCGTAAATATACAAAGTACATTTCATGGGATATTCTGATAACAATTGCTTGTGCTTTTGCTATCAGTAAAGCGATGGTAAATTCAGGTGTGGCAGATATTGTAGCTAAATATATTATAGGTCTGACAGATCATTACGGACCTCAGGTGTTGCTGGCTGCTGTATTTATCATTACGAATCTGTTTACCGAATTAATTACGAATAATGCAGCTGCAGCACTTGCTTTCCCATTGGCGTTGTCTATTTCCTCGCAGTTGGGAGTTAGCCCGATGCCTTTCTTCGTAGTTATTTGTATGGCTGCTTCTGCCAGTTTCTCCACACCTATCGGCTATCAGACAAACCTGATAGTTCAGGGTATCGGTAATTATAAGTTCACTGATTTTGTCCGTATCGGATTGCCATTGAATATCATTACTTTCTTAATATCCATATTCCTGATTCCATTGATATGGCCTTTTTAATCGAATAGAATTATGACAGATAACAATATATATCCTATCTTTGACCGCATGTTAGCGCGCAAAGATAAAGAAGAACTTTTGAATCAACATAGCGCGATGATCTGGTTTACCGGATTGAGCGGTTCCGGCAAGAGTACGATAGCTATCGCTTTGGAGCGCGAATTGCATAAACGCGGATTACTTTGCCGTATTCTGGATGGAGATAACATCCGTAGCGGTATTAATAATAATCTGGGATTTACAGAGGCGGATCGTATTGAGAATATACGTCGCATTGCCGAAGTCTCCAAGCTTTTTGTCGATGCGGGTATTATTACGATTGCGGCTTTTATCAGTCCCAGTAACGACATTCGGGAAATGGCAGCTGGTATTATCGGTAAAGATGATTTCCTGGAAGTCTATGTAAGTACGCCTATTGAAGAATGTGAGCGCCGGGATGTGAAAGGGCTTTATGCAAAAGCACGTCGGGGTGAGATTAAAAACTTTACAGGAGTTTCGGCTCCTTTCGAGGCGCCAGTGCATCCGGCATTGACACTGGATACATCTGTACTCAGTTTGGAGGAATCTGTAAACAAATTGTTGGAACTGATATTACCAAGAATTCAGAAGAAATAATATACAATGAAAGAAGAATATAAATTAAGCCATCTGAAGGAACTCGAAGCAGAGTCTATTCATATTATTCGTGAGGTGGCGGCAGAGTTTGAGAATCCGGTGATGCTGTACAGTATCGGTAAGGATTCTTCAGTAATGGTTCGTTTGGCGGAGAAAGCATTTGCTCCGGGAAAGGTTCCGTTTCCGTTGATGCACATCGATTCCAAGTGGAAATTCAAAGAGATGATTGAGTTCCGTGACGAGTATGCTAAGAAATATGGCTGGAACTTGATTGTGGAAAGTAACATGGAAGCTTTCCATGCAGGAGTAGGACCTTTTACCCATGGAAGTAAGGTACATACCGACTTAATGAAGACACAGGCTTTGCTGCGTTCGTTGGATAAATATAAATTTGATGCCGCTTTCGGTGGCGCTCGCCGTGATGAAGAAAAGTCTCGTGCCAAAGAACGTATCTTTTCGTTCCGTGATAAGTTTCATCAGTGGGACCCTAAGAATCAGCGTCCGGAGTTATGGGATATATACAATGCCCGTGTTCATAAAGGAGAGAGTATTCGTGTTTTTCCGTTGAGCAACTGGACGGAACTCGATATCTGGCAATATATCCGTTTGGAGAATATTCCTATCGTGCCGTTGTACTTTGCCAAAGAACGTCCTTGTGTAGAGATAGACGGAAATTTGATTATGGCGGATGATGACCGTTTGCCGGAACAATATCGTGATCAGATTAAGATGCGTATGGTTCGTTTCCGTACATTGGGTTGCTGGCCGCTGACCGGTGCTGTAGAGAGTGAAGCCGATACCATCGAAAAGATTGTGGAAGAAATGATGACTACCACCAAAAGTGAACGTACTACCCGCGTGATTGACTTCGATCAGGAGGCCAGTATGGAACAAAAGAAACGCGAAGGGTACTTCTAAATTGACAATTGATAATTGATAATTGACACTTATGGGGAAAGAAAATCTTATAATGGATAAGTCGTTTGCTTTTGCAATACGGATTATAAAACTATATAAAATATTATGTGAAGAAAGAAAGGAATTTGTTCTTTCGAAACAGATGATGAGAAGTGGAACGTCTATCGGTGCTTTAATTAGAGAAAGCGAACATGCTCAATCAAAAGCTGATTTTATAAATAAGTTGAGTATTGCTTTGAAGGAAGCAAATGAAACGGAATATTGGCTGATGCTGTTGATGAAGACTGATTATATATCAACGGATGAATATGATTCCATAATTGAAGATTGTAGAGAAGTATTGCGACTGCTTATCTCTATAGTAAAAACGATGAAAGAGAATTGAATATGAAAGATATACATAATGATGAATTGTCAATTGTCAATCGTCAATTGTCAATTTCGGAGTTTCTCCGAAAGGATGAACAAAAAGATTTATTGAGATTTCTCACGGCCGGTTCGGTAGATGATGGAAAATCCACGTTGATCGGTCGTTTGTTGTTTGACAGCAAGAAATTATACGAAGACCAGTTGGATGCATTGGAACGTGATAGCAAACGTATGGGTAATGCGGGCGACCACATTGACTATGCTTTGTTGCTGGATGGTTTGAAAGCGGAACGTGAACAAGGTATTACAATTGACGTAGCTTACCGTTACTTCTCTACCAATAACCGTAAGTTTATCATTGCCGATACTCCGGGGCATGAGCAATATACGCGTAACATGATTACTGGTGGCTCTACTGCAAATCTGGCGATAATTTTGGTGGATGCGCGTACGGGCGTTATCACCCAAACAAGGCGCCACACCTTTCTTGTTTCGCTATTGGGCATCAAGCACGTGGTGCTTGCTGTCAACAAAATGGACTTGGTTGACTTTTCCGAAGCGCGTTTTAATGAGATTGTAGAGGAGTACAAGAAGTTTATTGCTCCATTGGGTATTCCTGATGTGACTTGTATTCCGCTTTCTGCACTTGACGGAGATAATGTGGTTGAAAAATCTATCCGTACTCCCTGGTATAAGGGTGTCTCTTTGCTCGATTTCCTTGAAACCGTAACTATTGATAACGATCATAATCTGGAAGACTTCCGTTTTCCTGTGCAATATGTGTTACGTCCTAACCTTGATTTCCGTGGTTTCTGCGGTAAAGTCGCTTCGGGCATTATCCGCAAAGGAGACGAGGTGATGGCATTGCCGTCCGGAAAGAAATCTCGCGTTAAAAGTATTGTGACTTATGACGGAGAATTGGACTATGCTTTCCCGCCTCAGTCAGTAACGTTGACTTTGGAAGATGAAATTGACGTTTCTCGTGGGGAAATGTTGGTGCATCCTGATAATGTCCCAATGACAGACCGTAACTTTGAAGCCATGGTCGTGTGGATGGATGAAGAACCAATGGATGTCAACAAGTCTTTCTTCATCAAGCAGACTACAAATTTGAGCCGTACCCGTATCGACAATATAAAATATAAGGTCGATGTTAATACAATGGAACGTCTTTCAATTGATAATGGCCAATTGACAATTGATAATTTACCCATGCAACTCAATCAGATTGCACGTGTAGTACTGACAACGGCTAAAGAGTTATTCTTCGATGCTTATCAAAAGAATAAAGCCACCGGATCTTTCATCTTGATAGACCCGATTACCAATAATACCAGTGCGGTAGGTATGATTATCAACCGGGTGGAAGATAAGGATTTGCACCTGGATGAAGACCTACTTGTGTTGGATTTACCGAAGCTGGGCATAGCTCCTGAACATTATGAAGCTATTGAGAAAGCTGTGAAAGAGTTGGAACACCAAGGGACAGGAATAAAGGTTATTAAGGGTTAACCTTGTAATTTATAATTTATAATTCTTACATTTGTAACATGGGTTTACTCGAATTTAATAAACTTCCGATAAATACGTTGGTCGGTGCTGATTGGAAGACGTTTAATGCTATTACTAAAGGGCGTGAAATTGATGCTGCCTATAAAGGGAAGTATCGCCTGACAAAAGCCGTATGCCGTTTACTCTCTACGTTGACGCCTCTACAGGACAGACGCTATGAAAAGCTGTTGGCTGACAAACCGCTGGAGCATGATCCGGTATTTATACTTGGTCATTGGCGGAGTGGAACGACATTTGTGCATAACGTATTCTCTTGTGATAAGCATTTTGGTTATAATACTACCTATCAGACCGTATTTCCTCATCTGATGATGTGGGGACAACCTTTCTTTAAGAAGAATATGAGTTGGTTGATGCCTGACAAGCGTCCTACGGATAATATGGAACTGGCCGTAGACCTTCCGCAGGAAGAAGAGTTTGCTTTGGCAAACATGATGCCTTATACCTATTATAACTTCTGGTTCTTACCTGAATATCAGCAAGAATATGCGGATAAATACCTGTTGTTCGATGATATCAGTGAGGCAGAGCTGAAAGTGTTTGAAGAGACTTTTACGAAACTTATCAAAATATCTTTGTGGAATACACATGGTACGCAATTTCTCAGTAAGAATCCGCCTCACACGGGAAGGGTGAAGGAACTTGTCAAGATGTTTCCCAATGCCAAGTTTGTCTATTTGATGCGTAACCCATATACGGTATTCGAGAGTACCCGTAGCTTTTTTACAAATACGATTCAACCTTTGAAGCTCCAGGATGTTGCTCCTGAAGTATTGGAGCAAAACATCCTTTCTATTTACTCCAAGCTTTATCATAAGTATGAGGCCGATAAGGCGAGTATTCCGGCAGGTAATCTGATAGAGGTGAAGTTTGAAGATTTTGAGGCTGATGCAATGGGGATGACAGAACATATTTATGAGGCGTTGTCTATTCCCGGTTATGCGGAGTCTTGTGCTGATATTGAGAAATATGTCGGTGGAAAGAAAGGTTATAAGAAAAATAAATATAAGTATGACGACCGTACCGTGCAGCTTGTTCAGGATAACTGGAACTTTGCACTGGAACAGTGGAATTATGAACTTTAATTGATTTTAGGAGAATTAGAAATGATTCGTAAGAAATTTCGTATGTTGGGCATATTGTCCGCAATGCTTTGTTGTACCACGGTTATGGCACAGCATAAAGTGGAGGCGATTCCTTTTGGTAACATGGACCAGTGGGTTGACCGTCAGATTAAGGAGTCGGGGATTATAGGTGGCGATACCAAGCATGTATATGCTATTGGGCCTACCACTACTATCACTGAAACTAAAGCATATAAAAATATGGGTGGCTCTCCTTGGGCTACATCCAATGTGATGGCTCGTGTGGCAGGTATCACCAAGACAAATACTTCGGTGTTCCCGGAAAAAAGAGGAGACGGTTTTTGTGCGCGTATGGATACTCGCATGGAAAGTGTGAAAGTACTGGGAATTGTTGATATTACGGTACTTGCAGCAGGTTCTATGTTTCTCGGTGAAGTACACGAACCGATTAAGGGAACCAAGAATCCACAAAAGATGTTGAATTCGGGTATTGCCTTTACCAAGAAGCCTGTAGCCATTCAGTTTGATTATAAGGTGAAGATGTCTGACCGTGAAAAACGTATCCGTGCTACCGGTTTCAGCAAAATAACAGATGTAGAAGGAAAGGATTTCCCGGAGGCAAATGTTTTTTTGCAGAAACGTTGGGAAGACAAAGATGGTAATATCTATGCAAAGCGTGTCGGTACGATGGTAGTACGCTATTATACTACAACGGATGATTGGCGGAACAATGCTACCTATTCTATTATGTATGGTGACATAACGGGCGATCCGGCTTATAAAGCTCATATGATGCGCCTTCAGGTGCAGGAGCGTTATGCCATAAACAGCAAAGGTCAGAGTGTGCCCATTAAGGAAGTGGCATGGGGAACGGAGGATGATGTTCCTACTCATATCCAAGTGCAGTTTACCTCAAGTCACGGTGGTGCCTATATCGGTTCTCCGGGGAATTCATTCTGGGTAGATAATGTGAAATTAGTGTACTAACACTGTATAATTAGAGTAGGTTATAATTTTGCCTATGGTGAAAATCTTGTTTGATGTATATCAAATGAAGTTTTCACCATAGGCAAAATCTTTTTTGATACGTATGAAAAGAGTATAATTCAAATATTAATCGTAATTTTGTAACCCATTATGAGTAGAATAGTAGCTATTGATTACGGTAAAAAACGTACAGGAATAGCCGTTAGCGATACATTGCAGATGATTGCTAACGGATTGACTACTGTGCCCACGCATGAGTTACTCACTTTTATCCTTGATTATGTGACGAAGGAGCCGGTAGAACGGATACTTGTGGGATTACCGAAACAGATGAATAATGAGGTATCGGAAAACATGAAACGGATCGAGCCATTTGTCCGTTCTTTGCGGAAGAAGTTACCGGATATGCCTATAGAATATGTGGACGAACGTTTTACCTCTGTCATGGCACATCGTACTATGTTGGAAGCGGGATTGAAAAAGAAAGACCGGCAGAATAAAGCGTTGGTTGACGAAATCAGTGCTACCATTATTCTGCAAACTTATTTGGAGAACAAACGTTTCTCCTCCATGTGATTTTTATGAGATTATAATTTGTATTTAGTAATTTGTAATTAGATAAAGAATGATTTTACCCATTTATGTATACGGACAACCCGTATTGAGAAAAGTAGCTGAAGATATAGCTCCCGATTATCCGAATTTGAAGGAATTGATTCAGAATATGTTCGAAACGATGAGTAATGCCGAAGGAGTAGGTCTTGCCGCACCCCAGATCGGTCTGCCGATTCGTGTGGTGACAATTGATCTTGATGTACTTTCAGATGATTTTCCCGAGTATAAAGATTTCCGTAAGGCATATATTAATGCGCATATTTTGGAAGTATCGGGTGAAGAAGTTTCGATGGAAGAAGGATGTTTGAGTTTACCGGGGATTCACGAATCTGTGAAGAGAGGTAATAAAATACATGTGAAATACTTGGATGAAAATCTGGTAGAGCACGATGAAATAGTGGAAGGTTATCTGGCTCGCGTGATGCAACATGAATTCGACCATTTGGATGGAAAGATGTTTATCGATCATCTGTCTCCTTTGCGCAAGCAAATGATAAAAGGAAAACTGAATGCAATGTTGAAAGGAAAAGCACATTGTACCTATAAAGTAAAGACGGTGAAATAGGTAACGAAACCTTCTCCCCCTAAAAAGGTATAAAAGGCTCAAAAAATATAAAAAGTCTTTCGTATATCCTGATATGTAAATGAATAAACATTACTTTTGTTTAGTTTACAAGCATTTATAAGACAAGATGATAAAAAAGATATTGACGGCACTTCTGCTGTTGCCTACATTGTTGTATGCGCAAATCAATACGGAGCGGGTTATGACTATTGCCCGGAACGCATTGTATTTTGAAGATTATGTGCTTTCTATTCAATACTTCAATCAGGTAATCAACGCGAAGCCCTATTTATATGAGCCTTATTTCTTTCGTGCGTTGGCCAAGGTTAACTTGGACGACTTCCAGGGAGCGGAGGCGGATTGTAATCTGGCTATTCAGCGCAATCCATTTGTTGTAGGAGCTTATCAGATAAGAGGACTGGCGCGTATCCGTCAGGATAAATTTGATGGAGCGATAGAAGATTATATGACCGCGCTGAAGTATGATCCGGAGAATGTAGTGTTGTGGCATAATCTTTCTCTTTGTCACATGCAAAAAGAGGATTATCAATCAGCCAAAGAAGACCTGGGCAAGTTATTAACAATTGCCCCCCGATATACCCGGGCTTATCTGATGCGTGGAGAAGTAAACCTGAAACAGAACGATACGATACAAGCCTTGACAGATTTCGAACAGGCTATCGATATGGACCGTTATGATCCTGACGGATGGGCCGCAAGAGCTATTGTACGTCTTCAGCAGGCAAAGTATAAGGAAGCCGAAAACGATTTGGATCAAGCTATTCATTTAAGTGCCAGGAATGCAGGTAATTATATCAATCGTGCATTGGCACGCTTTCATCAGAATAATCTGAGAGGTGCTATGAACGATTATGATTTGGCATTGGATATTGATCCGAATAACTTCCTCGGACACTATAATCGTGGTCTGCTTCGTGCGCAGGTAGGAGATGATAACCGGGCGATAGAAGATTTTGATTTTGTTTTGAAAATTGAGCCGGATAATATGATGGCTACTTTTAACCGTGGTTTGTTGCGTGCACAAACCGGTGATTACCGTGGCGCTATCAGCGATTACTCCAAAGTGATTAATGAGTACCCTAATTTTATGGCCGGTTATTATCAGCGTGCAGAGGCACGTAAAAAGATAGGCGACCGGAAGGGGGCCGAGCAGGACGAGTTTAAAGTCATGAAGATGCAACTTGACAAACGGAACGGTGTAACATCCTCCGGTAATGGTAAGGATGTAGCAGACAATACGACGGATACCGGCAGTGATAATGAAAAAACTCGAAAAAAGTCTGATAAAAATATGGAGAATTACCGTAAAATTGTGATTGCGGATGATTCTGATGCCGACGAACGTTATAAAAGTGATTATCGCGGACGTGTACAAGACCGTAACGTGACAATCAAGCTTGAACCTATGTATGCACTTACTTATTACGAAAAACTGAGTGACGTAAAGCGCATAGTGCATTATCATAAATATATTGATGAACTGAATTATGCAAAACTGTTCCCGAAACCGCTACGCATCACCAATATGGAGGCTCCGTTGACAGAAGAACAGGTACGTTTCCATTTCGCTTTGATAGATGCTCATACCTCGGATATTGTAGCCGATGACAAGAATGCCAAAAAGCGGTTTATGCGTGGATTGGATTTCTATCTGGTACAGGACTTCGCAAGTTCGATAGATGATTTTACACAGAGCATTTTGCTGGATGATACTTTCTTCCCGGCATACTTTATGCGTGCTTTGGTGCGTTATAAACAGTTGGAATACAAGAAAGCCGAGGCAGGTATGAGTGAAGGAGCGGTTTCCGGTACTCCGGAAGTTAAAAAGTCGGAAGTAACGGCTCTGGATTATGATATTGTAAAAAATGATTTGGACCATGTCATCCAATTGGCTCCTGATTTCGTTTATGGCTATTATAACCGGGGGAATGTATTGTCTATGCTGAAGGATTACCGGGCTGCTTTGGTAGATTATGATAAGGCTATTCAGTTGAATGCTGATTTTGCCGAGGCATATTTTAATCGTGGTCTGACTCATATATTCTTGGGTAACAACAAGCAGGGTATTTCAGACTTGAGCAAAGCCGGTGAACTGGGCATCGTTTCGGCTTACAATATTATTAAGCGGTTTACGAACACCGGGCAATAACATTTTTTTGCTAAAAGATAGAATATAAATAAAGAATTAGCTATTTTTGCGTTCTGAAAAATGAAATATACATAACATTATGATAAAGATAACATTTCCTGACGGCTCTGTTCGTGAGTATAACGAAGGAGTAACGGGGCTGCAAATAGCAGAAAGCATCAGTTCGCGCTTGGCACAAGACGTATTGGCTTGTGGCGTGAATGGAGAGATTTATGATTTGGGGCGTCCTATCATGGAAGACGCTGAAGTGGTTCTCTATAAGTGGGAGGATGAACAGGGCAAACATGCCTTCTGGCATACCAGCGCTCACTTGCTGGCTGAGGCTTTGCAAGAACTGTATCCGGGCATTCAGTTTGGTATAGGCCCTGCCATTGAGAACGGTTTCTACTATGATGTAGACCCGGGAGAAACACCTATAAAAGAAGCCGATTTGCCTGCTATCGAGCAGAAAATGGCAGAATTGGTAGCTAAAAAAGAAGCGGTTGTAAGAGAAAGCATTGCTAAAGCAGACGCTTTAAAGATGTTTGGTGATCGTGGTGAAACCTATAAGTGCGAATTGATTTCTGAATTGGAAGACGGTCGTATTACTACCTATACACAAGGAGCATTTACTGATTTGTGCCGTGGTCCTCACTTGATGACTACTGCTCCTATCAAGGCAATAAAACTTACTTCGGTTGCCGGTGCATATTGGCGTGGACAGGAAAATCGTAAAATGATGACTCGTATTTACGGTATTACTTTCCCGAAGAAGAAAATGCTGGATGAATATCTGGTATTGTTGGAAGAAGCCAAGAAGCGTGACCATCGTAAGATCGGTAAGGAAATGGATTTGTTCATGTTCTCCGATACAGTTGGTAAAGGACTTCCGATGTGGTTGCCGAAGGGTGCCGCTTTGCGTATTCGTTTACAAGAGTTCTTGCGCCGTATTCAGGCTCGTTATGATTATCAGGAAGTAATGTGTCCGCCTATCGGTAACAAGCTGCTGTATATCACTTCCGGACACTATGCAAAATATGGTAAGGATTCATTCCAGCCTATTCATACACCGGAAGAAGGAGAGGAGTATTTCTTGAAACCGATGAACTGTCCTCATCACTGTATGATTTACAAGAACTCACCCCGTTCCTATAAAGACTTGCCCCTGCGTTTGGCTGAATTTGGTACGGTTTGCCGTTATGAACAAAGTGGTGAGTTACACGGATTGACGCGTGTGCGTAGCTTTACACAGGATGATGCTCATATCTTCTGTCGTCCGGATCAGGTGAAAGATGAGTTCCTGCGCGTAATGGATATCATCTCTATTGTATTCCAATCCATGAACTTTGAAAACTTTGAAGCTCAGATTTCTTTGCGTGACAAAGTAAACCGTGAAAAGTATATCGGTAGTGATGAAAACTGGGAAAAGGCGGAACAGGCTATCGTTGAGGCTTGTCAGGAGAAAGGTTTGAAAGCTAAGGTGGAATATGGCGAAGCCGCTTTTTACGGTCCTAAGCTTGATTTTATGGTGAAGGATGCTATCGGTCGTCGTTGGCAGTTGGGTACTATTCAGGTTGACTATAACTTGCCCGAGCGTTTCCAATTGGAATATACCGGTGCTGACAATCAGAAACACCGTCCGGTAATGATTCACCGTGCGCCATTCGGTTCTATGGAACGTTTTGTGGCCGTACTTATCGAACATACAGCCGGTAAATTCCCGTTGTGGCTGACACCTGACCAGGTGGCTATCCTGCCTATTAGCGAGAAATTCAATGATTACGCTCTGGAAGTAAAACAATATCTGAAGAGATACGATGTCCGTGCTATCGTTGATGAACGTAATGAGAAAATCGGACGTAAGATTCGTGATAACGAGATGAAGCGTATTCCTTATATGCTGATTGTCGGTGAAAAAGAAGCTGAAAATGGAGAAGTTTCCGTTCGTAAGCAAGGTGAAGGCGACCAAGGTACCATGAAATTTGAGGAATTTGCTAAAAAAGTGAATGAAGAAGTTCAAAATATGATAAATAAATGGTAACTTTGCGCCCAATTGTAAAAGCATAGCATACAAATGATGTTCTAAAGATCGCTTTTACTTAATAAAGAAATAAATTTGGGAGTAATACAAAAGAAACAAACTGGAAGTAAACGTTATTTAATGAAGAATGACAGCTTAAAAGGGCAACATCGGATTAATGAGCAAATCCGTGTTAAGGAAGTCCGTATTGTGGGTGACGAAGTGGAACCTAAAGTATATCCGATAGCTCAGGCTTTAAAATTGGCCGAAGAACATGAAGCGGATCTTGTGGAGATTTCTCCGAATGCACAACCCCCTGTTTGTCGTATTATTGATTACTCTAAATTTCTTTATCAGTTAAAGAAACGTCAGAAAGAACAGAAGGCGAAGCAGGTGAAAGTTAACGTGAAAGAAATACGTTTTGGTCCTCAGACTGATGACCATGACTATAATTTCAAGTTAAAACATGCCAAAGGATTCTTGGAAGACGGCGACAAGGTAAAGGCTTATGTGTTCTTTAAAGGTCGTTCTATCTTATTCAAAGAACAAGGTGAGGTATTGTTACTGCGTTTTGCTAACGACTTGGAAGATTATGCTAAAGTAGACCAGATGCCGATATTGGAAGGAAAGCGAATGACAATTCAACTTTCTCCGAAGAAAGCTCCGGCCCCTAAGAAGCCTGTTGCGCCTAAAGCGGGTGAAGCTTTGAAGGCAGCTCCGGCAGAAGAACAAGACGAAGAATAAAAATGAGTAACGCCATAGGTATAGTGCGTTGCCATATAATTTAATAATTTAAAAACAATTAAGATGCCAAA